>CAWBHC010000002.1:0-901236 GCA_963788595.1 uncultured Thermoleophilaceae bacterium | reverse complement strand
GATCGCCTGCTGGCGACCGCCCGGGAGATGGACGCAGCTGCAACCGGCACCGGCGACGTCGGCATGCGCGCGCACGCGATCGTCGTGAGCCTCTGGATCCGCCTCTTCACGAATCCCTGAGGGCTGGGCCGCGGAGGCCGAGCGCGAGGCGGGGCGCGCCATCGCCACCTTCCGCGTGCTCGCGGACGAGCGGGACTCTCGGCGAGGGCGTGGTCGCTGCTCGGTCTCGTGGACGCTGACCGCGCGTCTCGCGCGGGCCGAAGAGGCGTGGTCGCGAGCCGTCGATCACGCGGAGCGCGCGGGAAACCGCCGCGACGTATTCGAGGGCCTGTCATGGGTGCCGGTGACGGTGTGGGCCGGCCCAACCCCGGCCCGAGGAGGGAGTTCGTCGCTGCCGGAGGTGTTAATGCGCGCCCACGGTGACAAGAAGGCGATGTCTACCGCGCTGTTCTCGCAGGGCGGGCTGAGGTGAGCCGCGGGAACTTCGACCAGGCGAGAGAGCTGTTCGGGCAGGCCCGGGCGATGCTGGAGGAGGTGTCGCTGCCGGTCTGGAAGGCGGGCGGTCTGACGCAGGTGGTCGGCTGGGCCCTGTTGCTGGAGAACAAGCCCGAAGCCGCAGAGCGGGAGCTGCGCCAGGGACAGCCAGATGCCGCCGATGCGCGAGATCGGCGAGGTCACGTTCCTCTGACGGTCGCGGGCATTCTCGCCGAGGCGCTCTATGTCCTGGCGAGGTACGACGAGGCCGAGCGGCTCACACACATAGGTGAGGAGTCGGCAGGCGCCGAGGAAGGGCGCAGACGCACGCCCTCTGGCGCAGCGTGCGGGCGAAGTGTGTGGCGCAACGGGGCGACCTGGGCGAGGCGCTGCGGCTTTCGGGTGAAGCCGTCGGCCTTGTCGAGTCGACAGACTCACTGCACCTGCATGGGCACGCGTTGATGTGCCACGGAGAGGTCCAGACTGGCCGGTCGAACCGGCGATGCGAAGGTCGCCGTGCGGCAGGCGATCACCGCTGCCGAGCGGAAAGGCGCCGTGGTTAGTGCTCAACTCGGCCGTGACGCGCTCGATGGGCGCTCATACGTCGTTTGACAGTCGCGCCGCGCGAAGCCGCAGTTGTAAACACCCGCGCCTCGGGTAAGGCGAGGCCATGGTGCTGCTCCGCTTGCTCCTGTCGCCCTCGTCGCGCTGGTCATCTTCGACCCTCAGGTCGCGCTCGCCCGACAGCTCGACAAGCAGCCGACCGCGACCGGCCGCGGTGGCGGTGCGGCCACCGTCGACCGGATGCGACCCAGGCGGTCGATCGACATGCTGCGCGACGGCGGGAACGCCGTCGACGCGGCGGTGGCGGCGGCAGCCACGCTCGGTGTCACCGAGCCGTTCTCGGCCGGCATCGGTGGGGGCGGCTTCTTCGTCTACTACGACGCGCGGTCCGGTGAGGTCCACACGATCGACGGGCGCGAGACGGCGCCGGCGGCGATGCGCAGCGACTCGTTCACCGAGAACGGTGTGGCGATCCCGTTCGCGGGCTGTCACGTCAGGGCTGTCCGTCGGCGTGCCGGGCACCCCGGCGACGTGGGAGAAGGCACTCGACGAGTGGGGCACCCGTCAGCTTGAGGCAGGCGCTGCGGGGCGCGACCCAGGTGGCGCGGCGTGGCTTCGTCGTGGACAAGACGTTCGCGGACCAGACGGCGGCGAACGCGAGCCGGATTTCGCCACAGTTCCCCTCGTCGGCCGAGCTGTTCCTTGTGGAGGGACGCGTCGCCCGCCGTCGGCTCGGTCTTCCGGAACCGGGACCTCGCCGCCACCTACGACCTGCTCGCCCGGAGGGGGGTCGACGCCTTCACACCGGCCGCCTGGCCCGGGACATCGTCGACACCGTCCGCAGCCCCGGTCGCGCCGGCGCCGACTCCCGCCCGGCCGTCCGGCCTGATCGAGCTCAGCGACCTCGCATCCTACGAGGCGCCGCGGCGCGAGCCGACGCACGTGTCGTACCGCGGGCTCGACGTGTTCGGGATGGCCCCGCCGTCGTCGGGAGGCTCGACCGTCGGAGAGGCGCTGAACATCCTGGAGACACGCGGAACTCGGCAGCTGTCCGAGACCCAGTCGATGCATCACTTCCTCGAGGCCAGTGCGCTGGCCTTCGCCGACCGCAACCGGTACGTCGGCGACCGCGACGTCGTCGACGTGCCGCTGGACGCGCTCCTGTCGGACGGATTCGCGGCCGAGCGGGCCTGCCTGATCGACCCGACGAAGGCACTGATCAAGCCGGTCGCGCCAGGCGCTCCGGATGGTGACTACGCCGGGTGCGGCGTCGTCGGGGGTCCGCTGCCGGCAGGCCCCGAGGGCCTGTCCACGACGCACCTGACCACCGCGGACCGGTGGGGCAACGTGGTCGCGTACACCCTCACGATCGAGTCGACGGGCGGGAACGGGATCGTCGTGCCGGACCGCGGCTTCCTGCTGAACAACGAGCTGACCGACTTCAACTTCACCGACACCCAGCGGCAACGACCCCAACCTGCCGGGTCCCGGGAAGCGGCCGCGCAGCTCGATGTCCCCCACGATCGTCTCGTTCGACGGTGAGCCGCTGCTCGCGCTCGGCTCGCCCGGCGGCTCGACGATCATCACCACCGTGCTGCAGATCCTCGTCAACCGGCTCGACCTCGGCGCTCGCTGGCGGAGGCGATCGCCGGCCGCGCGCCGCACAGCGCAACACGGCGACGACGACCGCCGAGCCCGCCTTCATCAGCTCGCCCGAGGGCCAGGCGCTCGCGGATCCGAGCCGCTACGGCCACAGCTACACGCCGATGACGGAGATCGGGGCGGTCACGGGGCTCGAGTTCCTGCCGGGCGGCAGCGTCCTGGCCGCCGCCGAGCCGGTCCGCCGCGGCGGTGGCAGCGCAGCGGTGGTGCGCGCCGCCCCATAGCCCGTCCCTAGGATTCCGCCGCGTGCGGAACCGTGGCCTCGCCGCCCTCGCCTGCCTGGCCGTGGTCGCCGCGGCCGATCTCGTCCTGAGCCGGAAGCGCCCGCCCTGGATCCTGGTCGGCCTCTTCGACGAGCCCGCGCACCTCGCGACCGCCGGCGTCGTGCTGGCCAACCTGCGCCCGAGTCTCGGCCGAGTGGGCCGCCGGCTTCATGGCGGGGGCCGTGCTCCCCGACGTGGACCACATTCCGCTTGCCCTGTCGCGCGTCCACCCCGAGGTCGACGACCCGCGCCCCGTCACGCACTGCCTGCTGGCGATCTCGCCGCTGTTCGTCGCCGCGCGCCTCACGGCGCCAGGCCCACAGCGCGACGCGCTCGCGGGAGCCGCCGCGGGCACGCTCGCGCACTTCGCGCGCGACCTCGCCGTCGGCACCGGCGTCGCGCTCCTCCAGCCCCTGACCGGCCGCAACTTCAAAGTGCCGTATCCGCTCTACGTCGCAGGGCTGACCGCGCTCGCCGCCCGTTCTGCCCTCTCCGAGCGCTGAGAAAAGCGCTACGCTGTCCGTCGGCCTATAGCCGCAGCCGTCCCTCTGGAGCCGCGCCGGCACATATTCCCGGCGCCTCGGGACGGGGTCCGTGATGGCCGTGCTAGCCCGCAGGAAGCGGGCCGGCAAACGCCCCTTGATGGGGCGCGATTCCGTCTGCTATTCTGGTCGGTCGCGCTTTGCGCCCGTTCCGCCCCTCGCCCGCCGTTGATTTTTCTAGCTCGAAGGAGTTGCCGTCTTGGCACGCGTTGACGCTGCTCGCACCCGTCGCTCGTTCTCACGCCTCGAGAACGCCCTTGAAGTCCCGAACCTGATCGATATCCAGCGACGCTCGTTCGAGTGGCTGGTCGACACCGAGAAGGGCGGGCTTCGCGAGACGATCGATGACGTCTCGCCGATCGAGGACTACACCGGCAATCTCGCCGTCGTCTTCGAGGACATCCATTTCGATGAGCCCGTGGCACCGATCTCGGAGTGTCGCGAGAAGGACCTCACCTACGCCCGTCCGCTGACGGTCAAGGTCGCGTTCCAGAACCGCGAGACCGGTGAGATCCGCGAGCAGTCCGTCTTCATGGGCGACTTCCCGTGGATGACCGACTGGGGCACGTTCATCATCAACGGCACCGAGCGCGTCGTGGTCACGCAGCTGGTCCGCTCGCCGGGCGCCTACGTGATGGAGCCGAAGGACCGCGAGAAGCAGGTCTTCATCGCGAACCTGATGCCGGCCCGCGGCTCCTGGCTCGAGCTCGAGATCGACAAGAAGGGTCGCGTCTACGTCCGCATCGACCGCAAGCGCAAGCTGCCGGTCAGCGTCCTCCTGCGTGCCATGGGCGACACGCTGCGCGAGGGCGGCTACGTGCCGGAGACCTGGACGGGCACCGACGAGGAGCTCCTCGGCCTGTTCGACAACAGCCTCTACATCCGGCTCACGCTCGACGCCGACACCGAGGTCACGAAGTCCGAGGACGGCTCGCTGATCGAGCTGTTCAAGAAGCAGCGCCCGGGCGAGCCGCCGTCGATCGACGCCGCGAAGAACCTGCTCAACCAGCTCTTCTTCGATCCCAAGCGCTACGACCTGACGAGGGTCGGCCGCTACAAGCTGAACAGCCGGCTCCACATCGACCAGTCGCTCGACACCCGCACGCTCACGCCGCGGGACATCATCGAGCTGATCAAGGAGCTCATCGCGCTCCCGCGCGAGCTCGGCATCCCGGAGTCCGGGATGTACGAGGACGGCGACGGCGAGGAGCCGATCAAGGACTTCGCCGCCGAGTCGCTGTCGATGGAGCGCACGCCGATCGCCGACCGGCTCGACGAGTACGAGCACTTCGGCAACCGCCGCCTGCGCACCGTCGGCGAGCTGATCCAGGAGGCCTTCCGGATCGGCCTCTACCGCATGGAGCGGGTCGTCCGCGAGCGCCTCACGACCGAGGACGCGGACACGATCACGCCGCAGACGATCATCAACATCCGCCCGGTCGTGGCGGCCCAGAAGGAGTTCTTCGGGTCGTCGCAGCTGAGCCAGTTCATGGATCAGACGAACTCGCTGGCGGGCCTCACGCACCGGCGGCGCCTGAGCGCCCTCGGGGCCGGCGGCCTCACCCGCGAGCGCGCCCCCATCGAGGTGCGCGACGTCCACCCGACCCACTACGGGCGCATGTGCCCGATCGAGACCCCGGAGGGCCCGAACATCGGCCTGATCGGGTCGCTCTCGAGCTTCGCCGAGGTCTCCGAGTTCGGCTTCGTCACGACCCCCTACCGGGTGGTGGAGGACGGCGTGGTCACCGACAAGGTGGTCCACCTCGACGCCACGCAGGAGGAGGACAAGGTCATCGCGCAGGCGAACGCGGAGATCGACTCGAAGTCGAGCAAGCTCCGCGGCCCGCAGGTCGAGTGCCGCGCGCGTGAGGGCGAGCTCGTCCTCGCCGCGCCGAAGGACGTCGACCTGATGGACGTGTCGCCGAACCAGATCTGGTCGGTGGCCACCGCGCTGATCCCGTTCCTCGAGCACGACGACGCCAACCGCGCGCTGATGGGCTCGAACATGCAGCGCCAAGCGGTGCCGCTGCTCAAGACCGAGGCGCCGCTCGTCGGCACCGGCATGGAGACGCGCGCCGCGATCGACACCGGCGACGTGGTCCTCTCGACGAACGCAGGGACGGTGTCCTACGTCGACGCCCAGCGGATCGTCATCGAGACGAACGACGCCAAGGACGAGTACCCGCTCGAGAAGTACATGCGCTCGAACCAGGGCACGCTGATCCACCAGAAGCCGCTGGTCGACCCGGGCGAGAAGGTCAAGAAGGGCCAGGTGCTCGCGGACGGCAGCTCGACCGACGCGGGCGAGCTGGCGCTCGGCAAGAACTGCCTGGTCGCCTTCATGTCCTGGGAGGGCTACAACTTCGAGGACGCGATCATCATCTCCGAGCGCCTCGTCAAGGACGACGAGCTCACCTCGATCCACATCGAGGAGTACGAGATCGACGCCCGCACGACGAAGCTCGGCGACGAGGAGATCACCCGCGACATCCCGAACCGCTCGGAGGAGTCGCTGCGCAACCTCGACGACCGCGGCATCGTCCGCATCGGCGCCGAGGTCGGCTCGGGCGACCTGCTCGTCGGCAAGGTCACGCCAAAGGGCGAGACCGAGCTGACGGCCGAGGAGAAGCTGATCCGCGCGATCTTCAAGGAGAAGGCGCGCGAGGTCCGCGACACCTCGCTCAAGGTTCCGCACGGTGAGGGCGGCGTCGTGATCGACGTCAAGACCTTCAGCCGCGACAACGACGACGACCTGCCGCCGGGGGTCAACGACCTCGTGCGCGTGTATGTGGCGAAGAAGCGCAAGATCGCCGAGGGCGACAAGCTCGCCGGCCGCCACGGCAACAAGGGCGTGATCTCGAAGATCGTGCCCGAGGCCGACATGCCGCACCTCGAGGACGGCACCCCGGTCGACGTGATCCTGAACCCGCTGGGCGTCCCGAGCCGCATGAACCTCGGTCAGATCCTGGAGACCCACCTCGGGTGGGTCGCCGGCAACGGCTGGTATGACGACGGCTCGGAGGCCGTTACGGCTGCCTCGCAGAACGGCGGTCGCGTGAACGTCGCCACCCCGGTGTTCGACGGCGCCACGATCCAGGACGTCGACGAGGCGCTCGTGCGCTGGGCCGAGGAGAAGGGCAAGCCGCGCGGGATCAACTTCGAGGTCGACAAGTCGGAGCGTGCCGGCCGTCGCTGCACGGGCAAGGTGCAGCTCTACAACGGCCGCAGCGGCGAGCCGTACGAGGCGACCGTCACCGTCGGCTACATGTACATCCTGAAGCTGCTGCACCTCGTGGACGACAAGATCCACGCGCGCAGCACCGGCCCCTACTCGCTCGTCACCCAGCAGCCGCTGGGCGGCAAGGCGCAGTTCGGCGGCCAGCGCTTCGGCGAGATGGAGGTGTGGGCGCTCGAGGCCTACGGCGCGGCGTACACGCTCCAGGAGATGCTCACGATCAAGTCCGACGACACCGTTGGGCGCGTCAAGGCCTACGAGGCGATCGTCAAGGGCGAGAACATCGCCGAGCCCTCCATCCCGGAGTCGTTCAAGGTGCTGCTGAAGGAGATGCAGTCGCTCGCGCTCGACGTGGACGTGCGCTCCGAGGAGGGCGCCGGCGTCGAGATCCGGGACGAGGACGACGACCTGCTGCGTGCGGCCGAGGAGCTCGGCATCGACCTCTCGGGCGTCCGTGCGACGGACGGCGAGGCGGCCGACGAGGCCGAGGAGAAGGTCGAGGCCGAAGGGGAGGGCGGACAAACCGAGGAATCGGCCGCCGAACAGGACGCGGAGTACATCGAGGGTAAGGGACCAAATTCGTGATTGACATCAACAATTTCGACGCCATCAGCATCGGCCTGGCGTCGTCCAAGCAGATCCGGTCCTGGTCCTCGGGTGAGGTCACCAAGCCGGAAACCATCAACTACCGGACGCTGAAGCCGGAGAAGGACGGGCTCTTCTGCGAGCGCATCTTCGGTCCCACCAAGGACTGGGAGTGCTACTGCGGCAAGTACAAGCGCGTCCGCTACAAGGGCATCGTCTGCGAGCGCTGCGGCGTCGAGGTCACGCGCTCGAAGGTCCGCCGTGAGCGCATGGGCCACGTCGACCTGGCCGCTCCCGTCTCGCACATCTGGTTCTTCAAGGGTGTGCCGAGCCGGATCGGCTACCTGCTCGACATGGCTCCCAAGGAGCTCGAGAAGGTTCTCTACTTCGCGGCGTCGATCGTCACCTGGGTCGACGACGAGGCCCGCCAGAAGGACCTCGACAAGCTCGAGAAGGAGATCGACAAGACGATCCAGTCCTACGAGGCCGAGCGCGAGGAGCGCGTCCTCGAGCTGAAGGAGGCCGTCGAGCGCCGTGTGGGCTACCTGTCCACGGGCGACCAGAAGGGCTTCTCCGACGACGACCTGCTGTGGGCGGACACGCTCGAGGTCAACCTCAAGAAGCTCGCCGACGACGAGCGCGAGAAGATGGAGAAGGAGCTCCGCAAGCAGTTCGACGCGGACATCTCCGACACCCAGGCCTACTACGAGGACGGCATCGAGCGCCTGCGCCAGACGTGGGAGCTCTTCCAGACGATGGAGCCGAAGCAGGTGGTCGCGGACGAGACGCTCTTCCGCGAGCTCAAGGATCGCTTCGGGTCTCCGTTCGGCTGGGGCGAGTACTTCCGCGGCGGCATGGGCGCGGAGTCGGTGCGCGATCTGCTCCAGCAGGTCGACCTCGACGCCGAGCGCGAGGAGCTCGAGGACCAGGTCAAGACGGCCAAGGGCCAGAAGCAGTCGCGCGCGGTCAAGCGCCTGAAGGTCGTGTCGGCCTTCATCCACTCGGACAACAAGCCCGAGGACATGGTCCTCGAGGCGATCCCGGTGATCCCGCCGGAGCTGCGCCCGATGGTGCAGCTCGACGGCGGCCGCTTCGCCACGTCCGACCTGAACGACCTCTACCGGCGCGTCATCAACCGGAACAACCGGCTGAAGCGCCTGCTCGACCTCGGCGCGCCCGAGATCATCGTCAACAACGAGAAGCGGATGCTGCAGGAGGCCGTCGACGCTCTGTTCGACAACGGCCGCCGCGGCCGGCCCGTCACCGGGCCGGGCAACCGCCCGCTCAAGTCGCTCAGCGACATGCTCAAGGGCAAGCAGGGCCGCTTCCGCCAGAACCTGCTCGGCAAGCGCGTGGACTACTCGGGCCGCTCGGTCATCGTGGCCGGCCCCGAGCTGCGCATCCACCAGTGCGGGCTTCCCAAGCTGATGGCGCTCGAGCTGTTCAAGCCGTTCATCATGGCCCGGCTCGTCGAGCGCAAGTCGGTCCAGAACATCAAGGCCGCCAAGAAGATGGTCGACTCGATGATCCCGGAGGTCTGGGACGTCCTCGAGGAGGTCATCCAGGAGCACCCCGTGCTGCTCAACCGCGCGCCGACGCTCCACCGCCTGGGCCTCCAGGCGTTCGAGCCGGTGCTCGTGGAGGGCAAGGCGATCCAGGTGCACCCGATGGTGTGTCACGCCTTCAACGCCGACTTCGACGGCGACCAGATGGCCGTGCACGTGCCGCTGTCAGCCGAGGCTCAGGCCGAGGCGCGGCTGCTCATGCTGTCGGCGAACAACATCCTGTCGCCGGCGCACGGCGCCCCGCTCGCGACGCCGACCCAGGACATGGTGCTCGGCTCGTACTACCTCACCTACGGCCCGGACGAGCACGAGCTCACCGAGCTTCAGCAGCTGGAGCAGAGGGGGGACTGGAACGAGAAGAAGTACGGCAAGCGGCCGCACGTGTTCCGCTCGGCCCAGGAGGCCGAGCTGTCATACGAGTCGAAGGTCGTCTCGCTCCACGACCTCGCCGAATACAGGCGCCGTCACCACGAGGACCACACCCTGACCACGGTCGGGCGCATCATCTTCAACGAGCGCATCGAGCGGGCGCTCGAGGACGCGCTCGGCGAGGAGTACGACCCGACGACCTACGAGTTCGTCAACAAGCCCCTGCGCAAGCGCGACATGGGCGACGTGATCGAGCGGCTCGTGGACATCCACGGCCCGTACGCCACGGCGCTCGTGCTGGACGCGTTCAAGGAGCTCGGCTTCCACTTCGCGACTCAGGCCGGAATCACGATCTCGAAGAACGACGTCGTGATCCCGCCCGAGAAGGACGAGATCCTCGAGCGCTACGAGGGCGAGGTCGCCGAGATCCAGGACCAGTACGACATGGGCCTGCTCAAGGACGAGGAGCGCAAGGAGAAGGTCATCGAGAGGTGGACCGCCGCCACCGACGAGGTGGGCGAGGCGATGCAGAAGAACCTCCATCGCCTGAACCCCATCTTCATGATGGCCAATTCGGGCGCCCGCGGCTCCTTCAAGCAGATCCGCCAGCTCGCCGGGATGCGAGGCCTCATGGCCAACCCGAAGGGCGAGATCATCGAGCGACCGATCAAGGCCAACTTCATGGAGGGCCTGACCGTGCTCGAGTACTTCATCTCGACCCACGGCGCCCGCAAGGGCCTCGCGGACACGGCGCTCCGCACCGCGGACTCGGGCTACCTCACCAGGCGGCTCGTCGACGTGGCGCAGGACGTGATCGTGCGCGACGAGGACTGCGGCACCAAGGAGTACATCGAGATGCCGGTGCTCGGCGACGACGGCCGCCCGAACGGGCAGCTCGAGGGCCGTTACGCGGCGCTCGACTTCAAGACCAAGCGCGGACGCGCCCTGGTCGAGAAGGGTGAGCTGATCACTCGGGCGCACATCGAGACGATCGTCGAGGCCTTCGGCGAGGAGAAGGGCGCTGCCGTCCCGGTGCGCTCGGTCCTCAAGTGCCTGGCGGAGGGCATCTGCCAGCAGTGCTACGGCGTCGCGCCGGCCACCGGCAAGGTCGTGGCCATCGGCGACGCGGTCGGCATCATCGCCGCCCAGTCGATCGGCGAGCCGGGAACGCAGCTCACGCTGCGGACCTTCCACACCGGCGGTGTCGCCGGCGCGGACATCACGCACGGTCTCCCGCGCGTGGTGGAGCTCTTCGAGGCGCGCAAGCCGAAGGGCCAGGCCGAGCTCGTCAAGGAGCCCGGCACGGTCTCCGTCGAGGACACCGAGAAGGGCCGCAAGGTGATCGTGACCGACGCGGCGGGCGAGGAGCACGCCTACTCGTTCGGGCGTCGCACGCACCTGCTCGTCTCGGACGGGCAGAAGGTCGTGCAGGGCGACCAGCTCAACGAGGGCTCGATCTACCCGCACGACCTGCTCGAGTTCGGCGGAAAGGCCCAGCCCGAGCGACGGACCGCCACCGAGGTCTACCTCGTCAAGGAGGTCCAGAAGGTCTACAAGTCCCAGGGCGTCGACATCAACGACAAGCACATCGAGGTGATCGTCCGGCAGATGATGAAGAAGGTCAGGGTCGACCAGAAGGGCGACACGACCTACCTGCCGGGCCAGTTCGTCGACCGCAACGAGATGCTCGGGGTCAACGACGAACTGAAGAAGGGCAAGAAGGAGGAGGCCGAGACCCAGGAGATCATCCTCGGGATCACGAAGGCCTCGCTCGCCACCGACTCGTTCCTGTCGGCGGCCTCCTTCCAGGAGACGACCAAGGTGCTCACGGACGCCGCCCTCGAGGGCAAGACCGACCGGCTGCTCGGCCTCAAGGAGAACGTGATCATCGGGAAGCTCATCCCGGCGGCCACGGGCCTCCGCCGCTACCGCCGGCTCGAGATCGAGCCCACGGAGCCGATCCGGCGCCACACGCCGGAGGAGCTGACGATGCTCGAGGAATCCGAGCTGCTCGGCCTCACCGAGTCGGGTGAGATCGAGGGCTTCGGCTTCGGCAACGGCGACGACGGGGCGAACGCCTTCGGCGACCTCGCCGACTTGCCGGCCGAGGACGAGTCCTAGACGCTCATAGCTTTGCCTGGCTGCGTCCTCGGTCGCGGCCAGGCGAAGCCTGGGCCGCTCCCTGCGTCCTTGCCATGCTCGGTCTGAGCGGCTATGCCTCGTCCTCGGTCGCGGCTAGATCCTTCGCCCAGGCGAGCAGCCGTGTGACATGTCCATCCGTGATCCCTTCGGCGGGGCTCGTCTGAACGAGCAGCGTCGGTGCGGCGCGGCCCTCCGCCCACGCGAAGCAGGTCTCGTCGAGGTTGTCGTCTATCCAGGCCGCCGGCCGGTCGCGCGCGTACTCGTCGACGGCATCGACCTTCCAGTGGGCGGAGCCGAAGACGGCGCGTCCGTCGAAGGTCAGGCAGGGCAGCTCACGGAACGGGAGCTTGAGCAGGTAGGGCAGATGCTCGTTGGCCCGTTCTTCCCACCCGGTTGCCCAAACGAGCTCGAAGGTTTCAGCTAGCCTGCCCAGCCTGGCCCCGACGTCGTCGGGTATGCAGTGCGCAACCCCGTCGATCCAGTGCAGGGGACCGGGCAGGGCGCCGTCTCCGGGTGCGAACCCGAAGACGCTGATGACCCCGTCCACGTCCACGAACAGGATCGGACGTTGTGGCAATACTGGTTCCAAGGTTTCGTTGTCTTGTTACTGAGGTAGCCAGAGAGTTGACGATCGGCTCGCCTTCTCATTCAAGCGGGAGGCGTGCGGGCCGAGACCACGAAATACAGGTTGGGATCCGCCAGTCCCGCCTTACCTGATCCAGAACCCCTTTAGATAACCAGTGATCCAACTCGGAATCCTGCTCGCGTTCCTATGCGCGTTCGCCACCAACGTGGCCTTCCTGCTCAAGCACCGCGGTGCGTGCGCAGCCCCTGACGTCTCGCTCAGGCACCCAGTGCGGAGCGCCGTCGGCCTGTTCCGCTCCAGATGGTTCGCCATCGGCATGGCCGTGGCGCTCGGCGCCTGGCTCCTGCACGTGGGCGCCCTGGCCATGGCGCCGCTGTCGGTGGTCCAAGCGGTGATAGCGGGTGGTCTCGTGTTCCTCACGGTGCTGGCTGAGCGCTTCTTCGGCTGCTCGGTCGGCCTCCGTCAGTGGGCGGGCGTCGGCTTCACAGCGCTGGGGCTCGTCCTCCTTGCTGCCACGCTTCCCACGAGCGGAGCCGGCCACGGCGGCTACTCCATGGCGGGCATGATCGCGTTCGAGTCGGCGCTGCTGGCGCTCGGAACGTTCCTCGTGCTCTCGAGAAAGCTCGGCTCGCACGCGCATCACGGCGTCATGCTCGGCACGGCGGCCGGAATCCTCTTCGGTGTCTCCGACGTCGCCATCAAGGCGCTCACCACATCGGTCGGGGACGACGGGATGATGGGCTTGCTCTCGCCCTGGCTGCTCACCTGCGTGCTCGCCTCGGTGATCGCCTTCTACGCGTCTGCGCGCGGCCTTCAGAAGGGCGAGGCCGTACCGGTCATCACGCTCACGAGCGCGGCCGCGAACGTCTCCGCGATCAGCGGCGGCATCCTCGTCTTCGGCGACCCCATGCCCGGTGACACGGTCGGGATCGTCCTGCAGAGCGTCGCCTTCGTGCTCGTGATCGTGGCCGCGGCGCTCACGCCGGCGCCGCTGCGCGCGGCTCGCGCGACGGCCTAGCCAGCGCGAAGTCCACGATCGCTGCTGCCAGCAGCTCCGGGTCGTCGGACATCGGGACGTGCCCGAGTCCCTTCAGGTAGCGCAGCTCGCAGTCCGGGATGATCCGCTCGAAGCGGCGGCCCTGGCGCGGCGGCAGGACCACGTCCTTCGTGCCCCAGAGGACAAGCACCGGGCAGCTGATCGCGTTGAGTCCCGTGGCCTGGCGGTCCTTCACTTCGTCGAGCGTCGGATCGAAGCCGGGCGCCGCGGCGAACAGCTCAGACTGCTCGATCATGTCATCGGGGTCCGCCCGCCAGGGCCTGCCGAGCGTCGGCCCGGCGAACAGCGTCCGGCCCACGCGGCTGCGCAGCAGCGCCTCGGGTGCAGGCGCATTGCGGGCGAGCCAGCGCAACGAGAGCAGAATCGACTTCGCCAGATCGTTCTCGCGCGCGTGTATGAGACCCGCGGGCGAGATGCCGACGCACGTACGCGCCCTGCCGCGCCGGGCCAGCTCGAGCCCCACCCAGCCGCCGAGCGAGTTGCCCGCGACGTGGGCGGTCTCGAAGCCGCATTCGTCCATAGCGCCCTCGACGGCGTCGGCGAGCGCCTCGGGCGTCGCGGGCGTGCCGGGCGGCGGCACCGGCGAGCGGCCGAAGCCGGGCAGGTCCGGCGCGAGCACGTCGAAGCGCTCCTCGAGCAGTGGCAGCATCGGCTTCCAGCCGCGCCAGGTGTGGCCGATGCCGTGAATCAGGACTAGTGGGTCGCCGGACCCGCCACGGTGAAGGTCGAGATCCATTGGACAACCCTACGATCCCTGCTTGGATATCGGGATCGATCTGGCCCACGGGAGGCCGGGTCACGTCATTGGACATGCCGATGTTTCGGCTGTCGTGCAGCCGGGGAGGTCGGTCTCAGTTTGGTGAGCGAGGTTGAGTTGACGGAGCTGGTCGTCGCGCGGACGCGCTCACGGTCGCGCGTGCTGGGAGCGGCGGCCTTCGGAACCGCGCTCACGATTCCGTTTGCGGCGTCCGCCGCCTGGGCCGCTCCGACCTGCGCGTGCGGCGGAGCGCCGAGCGCCCCGGCGCCAGAGCCGCCGACCCCGGACGTCCGTGGGATGTCGGCGGATGCCGCCGAGCGCTGGATCGAGTCCGCGGCGCAGCCCCAGCCCGCCCCGCCGGCACATCCGCCTGCCCCGGCGCCGTCGCCGAGGCCGGTGCCACGGGCTCCGGAGCCGGAGGCAGCCGCGCCGCCGCCCGACCCTCCGCCGCGGCCCGCGCCATCGCCCCCGCCCGAGCCGCAGGCGCCGCCCCCGGAGGTCCGCGGCATGACCGCGGACGCCGCGGAGCGCTGGATCGAGTCCGAGGCGGAGCCTGAGCCGGCCGCGCCGGCACCTTCGCCTGCCCCCGCACCGCCTCCGAGGCCGGTACGCGAGGCCCCGCTACCGGAGGACATCGAGCCGCCGTCCGAGCCCCCGCCGCCGCCCGCCCCCGAGCCGGCCGCGCCCGAGCCGCCGGCCACGACGACGACCACCCCGCCCGACCGGCCCACACCGGATGTCAGCGGGATGTCGGCGGACGCCGCGGAGCGCTGGATCCAGTCCGAGGCGCAGAGCGAACCGGCCGCGCCCGCCCCGGTGGAGCCGGCGCCCACGCCCGCGACGCCGCCGGCCACGACCACCACAGCCCCGCCCGAGCGGCCCGCCCCGGATGTCAGCAGGATGTCGGCGGATGCCGCGGAGCGCTGGATCGAGTCCGAGGCGGAAAGCGAGCCGGTCGAGCCGAGGGAGCCGGCCGCCGCGGAGGAGGCATCCCTGCCCGCGAGGCCCACCCCGGATGTCAGAGGGATGTCGCCCGACGCGGCAGAGCGCTGGCTCCAGTCCGAGTCGCCGCCCGAACCGGTCGAGCCGCCTGCCGTGGAGCCAGATCCTGCGGCGACGACACCGGAGCCGCCCGCGCCGGACGTCCGGGGGATGACGCCCGATGCCGCCGAGCATTGGCTCCAGCGCGAACCCGAGCCGGTCACGCCGGCCGCGCCGCCGAACGACCCCGCGCCGGACGTTCGGGGCATGACCCCTGACGCCGCCGAGCACTGGCTCGAGTCCGCTGAGGAGGAGGACCCTTCCGAGCCGGCGCCCGGCTGCACCCCGGTCCAGGGCCCATATCTCAACGAGGACGACCGCCCCTGCGCCTTCCCCGACGGGAGCCAGGTCCCGTCCGGGCAGCTCGATGCCGAGGTCCGCGAGGGCCGGGAGCGCGAAGAGCCCTCCGAACCGGCGCCCGGCTGCACCCCGGTCCAGGGTCCGTATCTCAACGAGGAGGACCGCCCCTGCGCCTTCCCCGACGGGAGCCAGATCCCGACCGGCCAGATCGGCACCCAGCCGGAGGAGGCGCGCCCGTGCATCCCCCTTCAGGGCCCGTATCTCAACGAAACCGACCGCCCTTGCGCGTTCCCCGACGGCCGTGAGATACCCGCCAACCTGGTCGTCCGCCCGCGCCCGCCGGAGAGCGGCGCCTCGGACGGCGGCGGGTCGGCCGGCGTCGGGTCGGGCGGAGGCGGTGGGGGCGGCGGCAGTTGGGGCGGCGAGGAGGAAGGGGAGGACAGGCCCGCGTGGCAGGACGGGCTGTCCGCCGTCGGCGGCGCGCTCAGCTGGACCGGCGAGCAGACGGTGGGGGTCGGCACGGGCTTCGTCGAGGGTGTCGTGGGGATCGGAGAGGGCGGCCTGATGCTCTATCGCCTCGGGACCACGAACATGCTGCTCGACAACGAGTCCTGGCGCGAGGAGTGGGCGAACATGGGCGACGCGGCCCAGTTCGCGTGGGAGAACCCGGGCGAGTTCGGCCAGGCGGTGATCAACTGGGAGGACATCGAGGAGGGGCGCTACGGCGAGTGGCTGGGGAACCTCGGCCCGGACGCGATCGTCGCCGTGGCCACCGCCGGGACGGGCGCGGCCGCGACCGCGACCACGCGCGCCGTCCGCTCCGTGGACACTGTGGCCGACGTGGCCGAGGCCGCGCGCGATGCGGATCGCGTGGCCGATGCCGCCGATGCCGCGCGCGATGCGGACCGGGCCGCGGATGCTGCCGAGAGCGCGCCCGCCGTGCCCGATATGCCCCCCAGGCCGAGCTGGCGGCAGTCCGAGCTCGACGTGGGTGCCGATCTCGGCCCGGGATATGAGGAGCAGCTGTCCTTCCTGGGCGGCCAGCAGGTTCCCTCCGGGACGGCGAACAGCGTGCGACCGGACTGGTTCGGCCGCGGCGAGGCGGTCGAGGTCAAGAACTACGACGTTCAGAGCGCCAGCGGCCGTTCGCGGCTCGTGCGGATCTTGGGCGAGCAGATTCAGGCGCGCTCCACCAACCTCCCCGAGGGCACGACGCAGCGGGTGTTCGTCGACATCCGCGGGCAGACCTTGTCACCGGCCGACCGCACCGCGCTCGCCCAGCGCATCGCCGACAACTCGGGCGGCGCCATCGGGCCCGAGGACGTCACCTTCGTGAGGCGCTAGGCGATGGCGAGGGTTGATCTGTACGTCCAGAACACGATGTGGACCGTCGGCGAGGACTGGTTCCTCCATTCGTTCTTCAGCACCATCGCCTACCGGCTCGAGCCGGACGGCTGGGGGTCGCGCTTTCCGGCTCTGATGAAGGAGCTGTACAACGGGCGTCTTGCCCTCGACCGCGTCCCGGACGCGCAGCGCGAGCTCGAGACGGTGCGGGCCGAGCTCGCGGAGCGTCCTCCCGAGCAGCGGGTCTTTGCCTACGAGGACCCCGAGCGGGAGACCCCTTGGCCGGTGCCCCCCGGGGCAGAGTCGCTTGCGGACTGCTTTCTCACCGCGAACGGCGACAACCTCCTGGAGGTGATAGCCGAGACGCTCGAGGACGCGCTCGAGGCGGACGCGGACGTGGAGATCCGGCCCTTCGCGAAGGAAGGCACGCACACCTACTTCGTCACCGGCAAGGAGTGAGGACGCTCCTGCCGCCCGGAGAGGTGGCCTGACCGCTGCTACCATCACGCGCCGCATGCCCAGCATCAATCAGCTAGTCCGCAAGGGCCGCCGCAAGCCCAAGAAGAAGGTCTCGACCCCGGGTCTCAAGTCCGGTCAGGGCCGCAAGAAGCGCATCGCCGCGCCGCAGCGGCGCGGGGTCTGCACACGTGTGTACACGACCACCCCGAAGAAGCCGAACTCGGCCCTTCGCAAGGTCGCGCGCGTGCGTCTCACCAACCAGATGGAGGTCACGGCCTACATCCCTGGTGAGGGGCACAACCTGCAGGAGCACTCGGTGGTGCTCGTGCGCGGCGGCCGCGTCAAGGACCTCCCGGGCGTGCGCTACAAGGTCGTTCGCGGAACGCTCGACGCCGCGGGCGTCTCGGAGCGCAAGAAGGCCCGCTCGCAGTACGGGGCCAAGGCGAGGTAGAGCATGCCCCGCCGCGCAGCAGCAGCCATCCGCCCGGTCGACGCGGACCCGATGTACGGGTCCAAGCTCGTCCAGCAGCTCATCAACAAGGTGATGGTCGACGGCAAGAAGTCCCTCGCCGAGCAGATCGTGTACGACGCGCTCGAGGTTCTCGCGAAGCGGACCAGTCAGGACCCCGTGCCGGCGCTCGAGGAGTCGATCAAGATCCTCACGCCGACTCTCGAGGTCCGCTCCCGCCGCGTCGGCGGCGCCACCTACCAGGTGCCCGTCGAGGTGCCCCAGCGCCGCGCCCGCACGCTCGCAGTGCGCTGGCTCGTCGAGTTCGCCCGCGCACGGCGCGAGAAGTCGATGTCGGATCGGCTCGCCGGTGAGCTCGTCGACGCCCAGTCCCAGCAGGGCGGGGCGTTCAAGCGGAAGGACGACATCTTCCGCATGGCGCAGGCGAACAAGGCCTTCGCCCACTACCGCTGGTAGGAGCGGCGCGATAGGCGGCGCCTGGCGGGGTCATCGGCCGCTCGCGTGCGGAGCACGCATCGCGACCTGCTTCCCCCGCCATGCTTGCCTCTCGCGCCGCTCCTAGCAGCGGTCGGCGGCGCCCCTTAGCGGCACAATCTCGCCCATGGACTCGGCAGCCTGCCGGACCGTCCTGCGCGCCATAGATGCCTACAACCGGCGCGATCTCGACGCGCTGCTCGCGCAGATGCATCCGGAGATCGAGCTGACCCCGCCGCTCACCGCTCTCGCGGGCAACGTGTATCGCGGGCACGACGGCGTCGCGGAGTGGCTTGCCGATCTGGACGACACCTTCGAGCGCACGCGCATCGAGCCGGTCGAGGTCGAGGATCTGGGCGGGCTGGTGCTGGCTCTGACCACCTTCTCGGTGGAGGCCGGTGAGAGCCGGCTTCCGCTCGAGTCGGAGCTTGGGCTCGTGTGCGGGATGCGCGCCGGCCTGATCGCGAGCTGGGGCGGCCACTTCGACCACGCGGCGGCCCGGGCCGAGGCGAACGAGCGCGCCGGCGCGTCCTGACCGCGCCACAATTGCTCCGATGGAATCAACCGGTGTCCGGCTGGTTCGCGAGGCGATCGACGCCTACAACAGGCGCGACGTCGATGCGCTGGCAGCGCTCATGGCGCCCGACGTGGACCTGCAGCCTCCCGTGTCAGCGCTCCGGGGCATCGCCTACAGAGGGCATGAAGGCGTCCGGCAGTGGCTGGCGGACGTGGACGAGAGCTTCTCCCGCGCACACATCGAGCCGCTCGAATTCGAGGACTTCGGAGGGCTCGTGCTGGCGCTGACCTCAATCGAGGTCGAAGGGGGAGAGAGCCGCGTCGAGTTCGACTCGGAGCTCGGCCTGCTGTGCAGGATCGGCGACGGGCGGATTGTCAGCTGGAAGGGCCACTTCAGTCACGCCGCGGCGCGGGCCGAGGCGGAGGGGCGGGACTCGATTTAGGCCCGCCGGAGTGCGAGGGCCGCGTGAGCAGCGCGACCAGCCCCGCGGCCGCGATCAACACCCCCCCGAGGATCTCCAGCGTCAGCCCCGGCCCCGCCGCCGCCTCGGCACCCTCGAAGTTGCGGCCTATCGCGCCAGTTTCGTCGGTGACCGGGAGGTCCACAAACAGCGCCCACGCCAGCACCAGCGCGCCAATCACGACGAGGGCGATCGCTGCGGGCCGCGAGTCGCCGCGGGCGGCGCCGAAGGCCATCACCGCAGCCAGCAGCGCGAGCAGGATGAAGGCGCCCCCGTTGCGCTCGAGGCCGCTCAGCTCGCAGCGGTCCGCGAGCTCCGGATCGGTGTCCTGGATGACCTCGCAGCTGCCGCTCGCGACGTCGACGGTCGCCACCGCGGTGAATTCCGTCGCAACGAGCAGAAGAGCACCCCCGAGACCGAGCAGCAATACCGCCAGGGGCGCGGCTTGCAGGGCCTTTTCAGCAGCCTGCCGCCTGCTACCATCCTCAGTCGCTTCGCGGGCGGTTTCCCCCCTCCGTCCACGACCCCGCTCAGGCACGCGGGGGCAGGCGGTAGCTCAATTCGATGGAGTCCTCTACTACATAGAACTCATCCGGGTAAGCGCCGCACGCAGCACCGGGCCCGGAGAGGGCCTTTTTTCTGCTCGGAACCGGAAGTAAGTAATCAGAGGTCATGGCACGCAAGGTCACACTCGAGAAGACGCGCAACATCGGGATCATGGCGCACATCGACGCCGGCAAGACGACGACGACCGAGCGCATCCTCTTCTACACCGGACGCACCCACAAGATGGGTGAGGTCCACGAGGGCGCTGCCGTCATGGACTGGATGGAGCAGGAGCAGGAGCGCGGCATCACGATCACCTCCGCCGCCACCACGGCCTTCTGGCGCGACCATCGCATCAACATCATCGACACGCCCGGCCACGTGGACTTCACGGTCGAGGTCGAGCGCTCGCTGCGCGTGCTAGACGGCGCCGTCGCGGTCTTCGACTCCGTCGCCGGTGTCGAGCCGCAGTCCGAGACGGTCTGGCGCCAGGCCGACAAGTACCGCGTTCCGCGCATCGCCTTCATCAACAAGATGGACCGCATCGGCGCCAACTTCGAGGGCTCGGTGGAAACCATGACCGACCGCCTCGGCGCGCATCCGGTCCCGGTTCAGCTCCCGATCGGCGCGGAGGCCGAGTTCCGGGGCGTCGTCGACCTCGTGAACATGAAGGCCATCGTCTACAAGGACGACCTCGGCCAGGACTGGGAGGTCACCGACATCCCGGATGAGCTCGTGGAAGCCGCGCACGCCGCGCGCACCGAGCTGGTCGAGGCCGTCGCCGAGTACGACGACAAGCTGATGGAGGACTACCTGGAGGAGAAGCCGATCGAGCCGGCGCGCCTCATCCAGGACGTCCGCAAGGCCACTCTCGACATTTCGATGACCCCTGTGCTGTGCGGCTCCGCCTTCAAGAACAAGGGTGTGCAGCCGCTGCTCGACGCCGTGATCGACTACCTGCCGAGCCCGCTCGACGTGCCGCCGGTGGAGGGCGTCGAGGGGTCCCAGGTGGACGACACCGACGGGCTGCCCAGGGTCCCGCGCGATCCCTCCGACGACGAGCCCTTCGCGGCGCTCGCGTTCAAGGTCATGGCCGACCCGTATGTCGGCAAGCTCACCTACTTCCGCGTCTACTCCGGCAAGCTCGCGGCGGGCGGACGGGTGCTCAACTCGGTCACCGGGCGCACCGAGCGCGTCGGCCGCATCCTGATGATGCACGCCAACTCGCGCGAGGAGGTCGACGAGGTGTACGCGGGCGACATCGCCGCGGGCGTCGGCCTCAAGCAGACCTCGACGGGAGACACCCTCGCCGCGCCGGACGCTCCGGTCGTGCTCGAGGCGATCACCTTCGACGACCCGGTCGTGCACCTCTCGATCGAGCCCAAGACGAAGGTCGACCAGGAGAAGCTGTCGGTCGCCCTCCAGCGCCTCGGCGAGGAGGACCCGACCTTCCAGGTGCGCTCCGACGAGGAGACCGGCCAGACCGTTATCTCCGGCATGGGCGAGCTGCACCTCGAGGTGATCGTCGACCGCCTCAAGCGTGAGTTCAAGGTCGAGGCCGCCGTCGGCCGCCCGCAGGTCGCCTACCGCGAGACGGTGCGTGGCTCGGTCGAGAAGGTCGAGGGCAAGTTCATCCGCCAGACGGGCGGCTCGGGCCAGTACGGCGTGGTCTACATCAACCTCGAGCCGGCGCCGGGCGAGGGCTTCGACTTCATCAACAAGATCAAGGGCGGCGCCGTTCCCTCCGAGTTCATCCCAGCCGTCGAGAAGGGGGTCGAGGAGGCGCTCGAGTCAGGCGTCAAGGCCGGATATCCGATGGTCGACGTGCGCGCGACGCTGGTGGACGGCAAGTACCACGACACCGATTCGTCGGAGATCGCGTTCAAGGTCGCCGGGTCGCTGGCGCTCAAGGAGGCCGCGCGCCGCGCGCGCCCCGTGCTGCTCGAGCCGGTCATGGCCATCGAGGTCGTGACGCCGCAGGACTTCATCGGCGACGTGATCGGCGACCTCTCGCGTCGCCGTGGGCACGTCGAGGGCCAGGAGCCGCGCGGCAACGCCGTGGCCGTCAAGGGCAGCGTCCCGCTGTCCTCTATGTTCGGTTACGCGACCGACCTGCGCTCGTCCACACAGGGGCGGGCGACTTACACGATGCAGTTCGACCGCTACGAAGAGGTCCCCTCGAACATCGCCGAGGAGATCATCGAGCACCGCATGGGCGAGCCCGTCGGTGCGGGCGCATAGCCGGTATGTTTCGCAAGTTCGCTTCCGAACGTTTCGGGAACGAAGAGACTTTTTGAGAAAGGGGTAGTTCGAGGTGGCGAAGGAGAAGTTCGAGCGCAACAAGCCGCACGTCAACGTCGGCACGATCGGCCACATCGACCACGGCAAGACGACGCTTACCGCCGCCATCACCAAGGTGCTGTCGGAGAAGTACGGCGGCCAGTCGATGAGCTTCGAGGAGATCGACAACGCTCCTGAGGAGAAGGAGCGCGGCATCACGATCGCGACCTCGCACGTCGAGTACGAGACGGAGAACCGTCACTACGCGCACGTGGACTGTCCGGGTCACGCCGACTACGTCAAGAACATGATCACGGGCGCCGCCCAGATGGACGGCGCGATCCTCGTGGTCTCGGCCGCCGACGGCCCGATGCCCCAGACGCGCGAGCACATCCTGCTCGCGCGCCAGGTCAACGTGCCCTACGTGATCGTCTTCATGAACAAGGTCGACATGGTCGACGACGAGGAGCTCCTCGAGCTCGTCGAGGTCGAGGTACGCGAGCTGCTCTCCGAGTACGACTTCCCGGGCGACGACGTCCCCGTGATCCAGGGCTCGGCGCTGAAGGCGCTCGAGGGCGACGAGGCCTCGGTCGAGAAGATCATCGAGCTGGCCGCGGCTCTCGACTCCTACATCCCGGAGCCCGAGCGCCCGCTGGACCGTCCGTTCCTGATGCCGGTCGAGGACGTGTTCTCGATCACCGGCCGCGGGACGGTGGCCACCGGCCGCATCGAGCAGGGCATCGTGAAGACGGGCGAGACCGTCGAGATCGTGGGCATCCACCCGCAGACCTCGAGCACGGTCGTCACCGGCGTCGAGATGTTCCGCAAGATCCTCGACGAGGGCCAGGCCGGCGACAACGTCGGCTGCCTGCTCCGCGGCGTCGGCCGCGAGGACATCGAGCGCGGGCAGGTGCTCTGCAAGCCGGGCTCGATCACCCCGCACACCAAGTTCAAGGCCCAGGTCTACTGCCTGAAGAAGGAGGAGGGTGGCCGTCACACCCCGTTCTTCAACGGCTACCGGCCGCAGTTCTACTTCCGCACCACCGACGTGACCGGCGTCGCCAACCTGCCCGAGGGCACGGAGATGGTCATGCCGGGCGACAACGTCGAGATGACGGTCGAGCTGATCCAGCCGATCGCAATGGACGAGGGGCTTCGCTTCGCTATCCGCGAGGGCGGCCGGACCGTCGGCTCGGGGGTGGTCACCGAGGTCGTCGAGTAAGACGCCCTCTGACAGAGATTCCCAGGGGCGGGCTGCACTTCTGAGCCCGCCCCGAATCTGTCCGAAAGCCCATGGCAACACTCACGCAGAACAAGATCCGCATCCGGCTGAAGGCCTACGACCACTCCGCGATCGAGACGGCCGCGAAGGAGATCGTCGAGACGGCCGTGCGCACCGGCGCGTCCGTGTCCGGCCCCGTGCCCCTGCCCACCGAGAAGAACGTGTACTGCGTGATCCGGTCCCCCTTCAAGGACAAGGACTCCCGCGAGCACTTCGAGATCCGGACGCACAAGCGGCTGATCGACATCCTGCAGCCCACCCCGAAGACGGTGGACTCGCTGCAGCGCCTCGATCACCTGCCCGCCGGCGTCGACATCCAGATCCAGCTGATCTGATGGCCGGGCTGCTCGGCAGAAAGCTCGGGATGACGCAGGTCTTCGACCCCGAGGACGGCCGCGTCGAGCGCGTCACCGTGATCGAGGCCGGTCCCTGCTTCGTCACCGCGATCCGGCGCGCCGAGCGCGACGGCTACGACGCGCTGCAGCTCGCCTTCGGCGAGGTCACCGAGAAGAAGCTGAACAAGCCGAAGCTCGGCCACCTGAAGAAGGCGGGCGTCGGCAACCTCAAGTACCTGTCCGAGTTCCGCGGCGACCCCGGCGAGGCCGAGATCGGCAACGAGCTCAAGGTCGACTCCGTCTTCGAGAAGGGCCAGACCGTCAAGGTCTCCGGCGTCTCGAAGGGCAAGGGCTTCGCGGGCACGATCAAGCGCCACAACTTCCACCGCGGCCCGGTCTCGCACGGCTCGCACAACGTGCGCGCGCCCGGCTCGATCGGCGCCTCCGCCGACCCCGCGCGCGTGTTCAAGGGCATTCGCGGCCCGGGCCAGATGGGCAACAAGCGCGTGACCCAGCGCGGGCTCGAGGTCGTCGACGTGCGCGCCGACGACAACCTGCTCCTCGTGCGCGGCTCCGTGCCCGGCGCCAAGGGCACCGTCGTCGAGATCAGGAGCGAGGCCTGATGGCCGCCCAGGCGAAGTACATCGGCGGCGGCTCCGGCGCGCTCGACCTCGACGGTGACGTCTTCGGCGAGAGCTTCCACGGCTCGCTCGTGCACGAGGCCGTGCGGGCCGAGCTGGCCGCGCGCAGGCGCGGCACCCATTCCGCGAAGACCCGCGCCGAGGTCAACATGACCGGCGCCAAGGCCTGGCGCCAGAAGGGCACCGGCCGTGCGCGCGTGGGCGCGCTGTCCGCGCCGCAGCGCACCGGCGGCGGCGTCGCCTTCGCGCCCAAGCCGCGCGACTACACCGTCAAGGTCAACCGCAAGGCGCGCCGCCGCGCACTGCGTGCGGCGCTCAGCCTGCACGCCGAGCGCGGCTCGATCGCCGCGATCGACCCGTCCGGCTTCGACACTCCCTCGACCAAGGCCGCGACGGCCGCGCTGGCCACGCTCGACGGGGAGGGCAGCGTCCTCGTCGCGCTGAGCGACGGCGAGGAGACGGCGGCCAAGTCGTTCCGCAACATCTCGTACGTCTCCGTCCTCCACGCGGACCAGGTCGGCGTTGCCGACCTGGTCGGTGCGTCGCGGGTCGTCGTCTCCGAGGCCGCGCTCGCGCGCCTCACCGAGAAGGCGGTGAACAGGTGAACGCGCGCGAGGTGATCGTCCGGCCGGTGATCTCGGAGAAGAGCTACGCCCTGCTCGCCGCCAACAAGTACACGTTCCGCGTCCACGAGCGCGCCAACAAGACGCAGGTGCGCCAGGCGGTCGAGGAGATCTTCGGCGTGCGCGTCGAGGGCGTCCGCACGTCGTGGGTCAAGCCGAAGCCGAAGCGCCGCGGGCCTCCATTCGGGCACGCGCCGGCGCTGGAAGAAGGCGGTCGTGACGCTGCACGCGGAAGACAGCATCGAACTGTTCGAGGGTCAGAGCATCGAGTAACCATGGCGATCAAGAAGCACAAGCCAACCTCGCCGGGCCGGCGGTTCGCCACCTGGCTTCAGCACGAGGCCGTCACCAAGAGCGAGCCCGAGAAGGCGCTCACCGAGGGCCTCAAGAAGTCGGGCGGCCGCAACGCGCACGGCCGCGTGACCTCGCGCCACCGCGGCGGCGGCGCCAAGCGCAGGTACCGGCGGATCGACTTCAAGCGCATGAAGGACGGCGTGCCGGCGAAGGTCGCCGCGATCGAGTACGACCCGAACCGCTCGGCCCACATCGCGCTGCTGCACTACGCGGACGGCGAGAAGCGCTACATCCTCGCCCCGGCGCGGATCAGGGTCGGCGACGTAGTGTCGTCGGGCCCGGACGCGGACATCGCGCCCGGCAACTGCCTGCCGCTCGCCAACATCCCGACCGGCACCACGATCCACAACGTGGAGCTCACGCCCGGGCGCGGCGGCCAGCTCGGCCGCTCGGCCGGAACGGCGATCCAGCTCGTCGCGAAGGAGGGCAAGTACGCCACGCTGCGGCTGCCCTCGAGCGAGATGCGCATGGTGCCGGTCGTCTGCCGCGCCACGATCGGCGTGCTCGGCAACCCCGAGCACGAGCTCGTCGACCTCGGCAAGGCCGGCCGCTCGCGCCACCGCGGCAAGCGCCCGCAGACGCGCGGCGTCGCGATGAACCCGGTGGACCATCCGCACGGCGGCGGCGAGGCGCACAAGACACCCGGTGGCCACCCGGTCACGCCATGGGGCGTGCCGACGCTCGGCTACCGCACCCGCAAGAAGCGCAAGGGGTCGGACCAGTTCATCGTCCGTGGCCGCCGGCGCGGCAAGAAGGGGAGGCGCTAGATGTCGCGCTCATCCAAGAAGGGACCGTGGGTCGAGGAGCGCCTGATGCGGCGCATCGAGGCCATGAACGAGTCCGGTGACAAGACCGATGCTCAAGACCTGGTCGCGCACGTCGACGATCTTCCCCGACATGGTCGGCCACACGATCGCCGTTCACGACGGGCGCAAGCACGTGCCCGTGTTCGTGTCCGAGTCGATGGTCGGCCACAAGCTCGGCGAGTTCGCTCCCACGCGCGTCTTCCGCGGGCACGCGGGCAGCGACAAGGTGAGGATCCGGTAGTGACTCCGCCCGACCAGGTCAGCGGACCGCCCGAGGGCGGCTGGGAGTCGCTCAAGGTCGACGAGCTCAAGGACGAGCTCGAGGCCCGCGGGCTTCCCAAGAGCGGCACCAAGGCCGAGCTCGTCGCGCGGCTCGAGGACGACGAGGTCGCACAGGCTGACACCGCTCCGGAGGAGGAGCAGGAGGCCGACGAGGTCGTCGAGGCCGAGGCGGCCGCCGAAGAGGCTGCCGACGAGGAGCCCGCTGAGGACGAGGAGCCCGCGGCTCCGGCGCGCCGTGGCTCAGCAGAGACCGGCGCTCCGCAGCAGCGCAAGGCCGCCCGCGCGCCGCGACGAGGACGGCGCCGTCCTGGTCCTGGCGCGCGCGAAGTACGTTCGCTCGCGCGCCGCGCAAGGCGCGCCTCGTGATGGACCACATCCGCGGCAAGCGCGTCGAGCAGGCTCAGGCGATCCTTCAGCACGCGCCGCGCGCCGTCTCGAGCGACATCCTCAAGCTGCTCAACTCGGCCATCGCGAACGCGGAGTCGGCGTACGAGCTCGGCCCCGACGAGCTGCGCGTCCACCGGGCGTTCGTCGACGAGGGCCCGACGATCAAGCGCTTCCGCCCGCGCGCGCTCGGCCGCGCCACCGCGATCAAGAAGCGCACCAGCCACATGACCATCGAACTCACGACCGAAGGCAACGGGAGGTAGCCATGGGACAGAAGGTCCATCCCGAGTCCCTCCGGGTCGGCTACATCCACGACTGGAAGTCGACCTGGTTCAACGAGAAGGAATTCTCGGATTACCTGATGGAGGACATCGCGATCCGCGATCACATCGAGAACAAGCTCGCGCACGCGGGCCTCTCGACGATCACCATCAAGAAGAACAAGAACGAGGTCGAGGTCAACATCCACACCGCCCGCCCGGGCATCGTGATCGGCAAGTCCGGTTCCGAGGTGGACGCTCTGCGCAAGGAGCTCCACAAGATGACCGGCAAGGCCGTGAAGGTGAACATCCTCGAGATCAAGCGGCCCGAGCTCGACGCGCGAGCTCGTGGCGCAGTCGATCGCCGAGCAGCTGCAGAACCGCGTGGCCTTCCGGCGCGCGATGAAGCGCGCGCTCACGAGTGCCATGCGCTCGGGCGCCAAGGGCGTGAAGATCCAGGTCTCCGGCCGGCTGGGCGGCGCCGAGATGGCCCGCACCGAGGGCTACTCGGACGGCCGCGTGCCGCTGCACACGCTGCGCGCGGACATCGACTACGGCTTCTACGAGGCCCGCACCACCTTCGGCCGCATCGGCGTGAAGGTGTGGATCAACAAGGGCGAGATCATGCCCAAGGGCTTCGCAGCAGGACCTGACCGAGCTCGAGGCGCCCCAGGCCGTCGGCCCGGGTGGCGGCCGCGGGCCGGGCGGCCCGGGTGGCCGCGGCGGCGGTCGCGGTCCGGGCGGCGGCCGCGGTCCCGGTGGCCGCGGCGGCGGTCGCGGGCCCGGCGGGCGTGGCGGTCGCGGCGGGGACGGCGCTCCGCCCCAGGGAGGCCGTCTCTGATGCTGCAGCCCAAGCGAGTCAAGTGGCGCAAGGAGCACCGCGGCCGCAGGCGCGGCTACGCCAAGGGCGGCACGAACGTCGAGTTCGGCGAGTACGGGCTGAAGTCGCTCGAGCGCGGCTGGGTCACCAACCGCCAGATCGAGGCCGCCCGAATCGCGATGACCCGCAAGATCAAGCGTGGCGGGAAGGTGTGGATCAACATCTTCCCGGACAAGCCCTACACGAAGAAGCCGGCCGAGACCCGCATGGGCTCGGGCAAGGGCACGCCGGAGGGCTGGGTCGCCGTGGTCAAGCCCGGCCGCGTGATGTTCGAGCTGTCCGGCGTGCCGGAGGACCTCGCCCGCGAGGCGATGCGGCTCGCCGGCCACAAGCTCCCGGTCAAGACCAAGTTCGTCACGCGTGAAGGTGCCGGGCAGTAGATGAAGGCCGATCGAAGTGCATAACCTCGAGGACTCGCAGCTCGTCGAGTTCGCGGACACCGCGCGCAAGGACGTGTTCAACCTGCGCTTCCAGCACGCGACCGGGCAGCTCGAGAACACCGCGCGGCTGAAGCAGGCGAAGAAGGACCTCGCGCGCGCGCTGACCGTCGCGCAGCAGCGCGGGCTCGACGTGGAGGTCGAGATCCGCAGGCAGAAGAACCAATGAGCGAGACAGAAGAGAACGTGACCGAAGACGACGACAGCGGCTCCGGCAGAGCCGGAGGAGCAGCTCCCCCCAAGGAGGCGCGCAAGCGCGCCCGCTCGACCCATGCCGGCGAGGCCGCCCCGGAGCGCTCGATCGAGGAGCGCAAGCAGGAGCGCGCCGAGCGGCGTGCCCGCAAGGCGCAGCAACGGCGCGTCTACCGCCAGCGCGTGCGCGAGCGCCGCGCCTCGCAGCCGCGCGGGGAGACGCCTCCCGTGGAGGCCAAGGAGGGCGGCGCGCTCAAGGTCCGCCAGGGCGTCGTCGTCTCCGACAAGGCCGACAAGACGATCACCGTGCGCATCGACGTCGCGCGCCGTCACCGCATGTACAAGAAGATCGTGCGCACCTCGTCGACGCTGCACGCGCACGACGAGGGCAACGAGGCGAACACCGGCGACACCGTGCGCGTGATCGAGAGCCGGCCGCTGTCGAAGACCAAGCGCTGGCGGCTCGTCGAGGTGCTGGAGAGAGCCCGGTGATCCAGCAGGAGTCCCGGCTCAAGGTGGCCGACAACACTGGCGCCCGCGAGGTGCTCTGCATCCGCGTGCGCGGTGGCTCGCACCGTCGCTACGCCAGCGTGGGCGACGTGATCGTCTGCACCGTCAAGCAGGCGATTCCGCACGGCTCGGTCAAGAAGGGCGAGGTCGTGACGGCCGTCGTGGTGCGCACGAAGAAGCAGTTCGGCCGCGACGACGGCACCTACATCTCGTTCGACGAGAACGCCGCCGTGCTGATCGACGCACAGAACAACCCGCGCGGCACGCGCATCTTCGGGCCGGTGGCCCGCGAGCTGCGCGACCGCAACTTCATGAAGATCGTCTCGCTCGCGCCGGAGGTGCTCTAGCCATGGGCCTCAAGATCCGCCGCGACGACAACGTTCGCATCATCGCCGGCAAGGACCGCGGCAAGACCGGCCGCGTGCTGCGCGTCGATCCGCGCGCCGAGAAGGTCTACGTCGAGGGCGCGAACATCGTCAAGCGCCACATGCGCCCGCGCACGCTGCGCGACACCCAGCGCGCCCAGGAGCTCGGCGGCATCATCGAGAAGGAGGGCCCGATCCACGTCTCCAACGTGATGCTGATCGATCCCGACTCGGGCGAGCCCACGCGCGTCGCCATCAAGCGCGAGGGCGACCGGCGCGTGCGCGTGGCGAAGAAGTCGGGCAAGGAGATCGACTGATGGAAGCCACGGCACAGGCGAACGTCCCGCCGCGCCTCAAGGAGCGCTACGAGAGCGAGATGCGTCCGCGCGCTCCAGGAGCGCTTCGGCTACCACTCCTCGATGGAGGTCCCGAGGGTCGAGAAGATCACGCTCAACATGGGCGTGGGCGAGGCCAAGCAGGACTCGAACATGCTCGAGGCCGCCCAGGAGCAGCTCGCCACGATCGCCGGCCAGAAGCCGAGCGTCCGCCGCGCGCGCAAGTCGATCGCCGCCTTCAAGCTGCGCGACGGCATGCCCGTCGGCCTGAGCGTGACGCTGCGCCACGCCCGCATGTACGAGTTCCTCGACCGGCTGACGTCGATCGCGATCCCGCGGATCCGCGACTTCCGCGGCCTGAACGCGCGCTCGTTCGACGGCCGCGGCAACTACTCGATGGGCGTCCGCGAGCAGATCATCTTCCCGGAGATCGACTACGACGCGATCGACCAGGTGCGCGGCCTCGACGTGACGATCACGACGAGCGCCAAGACCGACGAGGAGGCCTACGTCCTGCTGCGCGAGCTCGGAATGCCGTTCGCGCCCGAGGGGGCCCCCGGCTCGCACACCGAGGAGCTGGAGGAGGCCGCCGAGGAGGAGCACAAGGAGGAGCTGCGCCAGAAGGCGGAGGCCGAGGCCGCGGCGTACGAGGAGCTCAAGGAAGAGAACCCGGAGGCCTACGAGCCGCCGGCGCCGAGCCCGAAGAGGGCGAGGAGGGCGAGGAAGGCGAGCCAGTGGAAGAGTCGGAGAGGAGTAGATGGCCAAGACGTCACAGCGGGTTCGCCAGCAGCGCGGATCCAAGTACAAGACCCGCAACTACAACCGCTGCAAGCGGTGCGGCCGCCCGCGCGCGTACCTGCGCAAGTTCGGGCTCTGCCGCATCTGCCTGCGCGAGATCGCCCACGAGGGAATGATCCCCGGCCTCACGAAGTCGAGCTGGTAGCCCCATGTCGATGACCGACCCCATCGCAGACTTCCTGACCCGCATCCGCAACGGCCTGCACGCCGATCGCGACGAGGTCGAGATGCCCGCCTCCACGTTCAAGGCGGAGCTCGCCCGCATCCTGCAGGAGCAGGGCTACATCGAGGACTTCGTGGTCGAGCCGGCGCGCGTCGGCCGCACGCTGCGCGTGCGCCTGAAGTACACCGAGGACCGCAAGCCCGTGATCCAGGGCCTCGAGCGCGTCTCCAAGCCGGGCCGCCGCACCTACGTCCAGTCGGGCACGATCCCGAAGGTCCAGGGCGGCATGGGCACGACGATCATCTCGACCTCGCGCGGCGTGATGACCGGCCACGACGCCAAGCGCGCCGGTGTCGGCGGCGAGCTCGTGGCGAGGGTCTGGTGAGCGCGCCCATGAGCCGAATCGGAAAGCAGCCGATCCCCGTCCCGAGCGGCGTCGAGGTCACGATCGAGCCGGAGCTCGTGCGGGTCAAGGGCCCCAAGGGCGAGCTCAGCGAGCGCGTCGACCGCAGCATGGAGGTCAAGCAGGAGAACGGCGAGATCCTCGTCGCGCGGCCCACCGACCGCGGCGAGCACCGCGCCCTGCACGGCCTGACCCGCAGCCTGATCGCGAACATGGTCGAGGGCGTCACGGACGGCTTCGAGAAGCGCCTCGAGATCCAGGGCGTCGGCTACCGCGCGCAGCTCCAGGGCAACAAGCTCGTGCTCGCGCTCGGCTACTCGCACCCGGTCGAGATCGACGCGCCCGAGGGCATCGAGTTCGAGGTGCCGCTGCCCACGCGCGTGATCGTGCGCGGCATCTCCAAGCAGGCGGTCGGAGAGATGGCTGCGAACATCCGCAAGAAGCGCCCGCCGGAGCCCTACAAGGGCAAGGGCATCCGCTACGAGGGCGAGTACGTGACGAGGAAGGTCGGCAAGCGAGCATGACGCGTCAAGACGAAGCCCCAGGCGCGCCTGCGCCGGCGGCGCCGGGTGCGCGCCAAGGTGCGCGGCACCGCCGAGCGCCCGCGCCTGTCCGTGTTCCGCTCGAACCGGGGCGTCCAGGCCCAGCTCATCGACGACGTCGCCGGCCACACGCTGGCGGCGGTCAGCTGGACCGAGGCGCGACCTCAAGTCGCTCGGCTCGATGGAGCAGGCCAAGCGCGCGGGCGAGCTGCTCGCCGAGCGCGGCAAGTCGGCCGGCGTCGAGACCGTGCGTCTTCGACCGCGGCGGCTACCGCTACCACGGGCGCGTCAAGGCGCTCGCCGACGGCGCACGGGAGAAGGGGCTGAACTTCTGATGGGTTCCTGATGATCGCTACGGTGAGTGGTTCTCATGGCAAGTAGAGACAGAACACGAGGCGGCCGCGACGGCGGGTCGGACCTGCAGGAGCGCGTCGTCGAGATCAACCGCGTCGCGAAGGTCGTGAAGGGCGGCCGGCGCTTCTCGTTCACCGCGCTCGTCGTGGTGGGCGACGAGAAGTCGCAGGTCGGCGTCGGCTACGGCAAGGCCAACGAGGTCCCGGTCGCGATCCAGAAGGGCGTCGAGCGCGCCCGCAAGAGCCTCTTCAAGGTGCCGATGCACGGCTCGACGATCACCCACGAGGTGATCGGCGTGCACTCCGCCTCGCGCGTGCTGCTGAAGCCGGCCTCGCCCGGTACCGGCGTGATCGCCGGCGGCGGCGTGCGCGCGGTGCTCGAGCTCGCCGGCATCCACGACGTGCTCTCGAAGTCGCTCGGCAGCCAGAACCCGATCAACCTCGTCAAGGCGACGGTCGCGGCGCTCGAGGCGCTGCGCCGGCCCGACGAGGTCGCCGAGCTGCGCGGGCTCACCGTGCGCGAGGTGCTCGGCCTCGGACGAGCGCGGCCACGGCGACGCCGATGCCGACGCTGCGGCCACGCCCGCTCGCCGCCGAGCCGGTCGCCGTGCCGAGGTCGCCGGCTCGCCACCGACGGAGGAGCCCTCTCCCTGATGGCCGCCTCGTGATCACGCAGGTGCGCTCGTGCCAACGGCTCGAGCCGCAAGCAGCGCGAGTCGCTCAAGTCGCTCGGGCTCGGCAAGATCGGCACGCTCGTCAGAGCGCGACGACCAGCCGATCGTGCGCGGTCTCATCAAGTCGGTCGACCATCTCGTCGAGGTGCGCGATGGCTGAGCAACAGAACGAGCGCATCGGCCTGCACAACCTGAAGCCGGCCCCCGGCTCGCGCAAGGAGCGCAAGCGCGTCGGCCGCGGCGAGGGCTCCGGCACCGGCAAGACCTCCGGCCGCGGCCACAAGGGCGCGGGCTCGCGCTCGGGCGCGAAGAGCCGGGTGCGCTTCGAGGGCGGTCAGACGCCGATCCACATGCGGATGCGCAAGCTGCGCGGCCCGCACATGAAGAAGTCGATGCCGTTCGAGAAGTTCCGCACCCGCACCCAGCCGGTGAACCTCGCGGACCTCGAGGCGCGCTTCGACGACGGCGCCGAGGTGACCCCGGACTCGCTCGCGCGAGACGGGCCTTGCGACCCGTCGCGACGTGCCGGTCAAGATCCTCGGCCAGGGCGAGCTCTCGAAGAGCGCTCACCGTGCACGCGCACGGCTTCTCGAAGACCGCGCGCGAGAAGATCGAGGCCGCGGGCGGCACCTGCCAGCCCATCGAGGACGTAGCGCCTTGCTCCGGACGTTCCTGAACGCCTTCCGGGTCCCTGACATCCGGAAGAAGCTGGCGTTCACAGCGGCGATGCTCGCGCTCTACCGCCTCGGCGCCTACATCCCGGCGCCCGGCATCAACATCGACGTCGTCGAGGACCTGGCCTCGAACTTCGACGGCGTCGAACGTGCTCGGCTTCCTCAACCTCTTCTCGGGCGGCTCGCTCCAGCGCTTCGCGATCTTCGCGCTCGGGATCATGCCCTACATCACCGCCTCGATCATGCTGCAGCTGCTGACGGTCGTGCTGCCGTCGCTCGACAAGCTGCGCAAGGAGGGCGAGGTCGGGCAGCAGAAGATCACGCAGTACACGCGCTACCTCACCGTCGGGCTCGCCTTCGGCCAGTCGATCGGCTACGTCTTCCTCTTCCGCACCTTCGCCGGCAGCGAGGGCACCGAGGTGGTCGACAACTTCACCTTCGGGCGCGTCTTCGTGATCGTCATGACCCTCACCGCCGGGCTGCGTGCTGCTCATGTGGCTCGGCGAGCTGATCACCCAGCGCGGGATCGGCAACGGGATCTCGCTGATGATCTTCGCCTCGATCGCCTCCGGGCTGCCGAACGGCATCCAGGCGTGGTGGACCAACCCGGACCAGATCTTCGTCGTGATGATGCCCTTCCTGGCGCTCGCGATCATCGCGGGCATCGTCTTCATGCAGGAGGGCCAGCGGCGCATCCCGGTCCAGTACGCGAAACGCGTGGTCGGCCGGCGAATGGCCGGCGGCGGCTCGACCTACCTGCCGCTGCGCGTGAACATGGCCGGCGTCATCCCGGTGATCTTCGCGGCCTCGCTGATGGCCTTCCCGCCGACGGTCGGGCGAGCTCACGCAGGCGGGCTGGGCGCAGGACTTCTCGGCCTTCTTCAGCCCGAACGGAGCCGCCTACCTGATCGGCGAGTCGATCCTCATCATCGTGTTCACGTACTTCTACACCGCGGTCACCTTCAACCCGGTGGAGCAGGCGGACAACCTGAAGAAGTACGGCGGCTTCATCCCCGGGGTGAGGCCTGGAAGACCCACGGCCGAATACCTCGACCGCATCCTGGCGCGGCTGACGTTCCCGGGCGCGCTCTACCTGGCCGCCGTCGCCGCCCTGCCGACGATCCTGATCAACCAGACGAGCGCGAACTTCTACTTCGGCGGCACGTCGATCCTGATCGTCGTGGGCGTGGCGCTCGACACGATGAAGCAGCTCGAGGCGCAGCTGATGATGCGCAACTACGAGGGCTTCCTGAAGTGAGCGAGCTGAACCTCATCCTGCTCGGCCCGCCCGGCGCCGGCAAGGGCACGCAGGCCGAGCGGCTCGTCGACGACTTCGACCTGCCCTACTACTCGACCGGGGACATCCTGCGCCACGCGGTGAAGGACGGACACCGAGCTCGGCCGCGAGGCGAAGGAGTACATGGACCGCGGGCGAGCTCGTCCCGGACGAGCTGATCTGCCGCGTGATCGTGGAGCGCCTCGACTCCGGCGAGGCCGACGACGGCTTCCTGCTCGACGGCTTCCCGCGCACGATCGGCCAGGCCGAGATGCTCGAGCGGGCGCTCGACGGCCGCGGCCGGCTCGTCACCGCCGTGCTCCTGATCGACGCGGACGACGACGAGGTGATCCGCCGCCTCTCGGGCCGGCGCATCTGCGTGAAGAACGGCCACGTGTACCACGTCGAGTTCGACCCGCCGAAGAACGAGGGCGTCTGCGACCAGGACGGCTCGCGGCTGTCCAGCGCGACGACGACAAGCCCGAGACGATCAAGCACGCGGCTCGTCCGTCTACCACGACCAGACGGAGCCGCTGATCGACTGGTACGAGGAGCGCGGGCTGCTGCGCCGCTTCGACGGCACCCGCTCGCCCGACGAGGTGCACGGCCACATCCGCGCGACGCTCGCGACGCTGCGGCTCGAGGCGGAGCTCTAGCGATGATCCTGCGCAAGACACCCGAGGAGATCGACAAGATGGCCGCGGCCGGCGCAGATCCTCGCGCGCTGCCACGAGCTCCTGCGCAAGAAGGCGCGGCCGGGGGTCACCACGCTCGAGCTCGACGAGGCCGCCGAGCGCTTCATCCGCTCCCAGGGCGCCGAGCCGGCCTTCAAGGGCTACCGCGGCTTCCCCGGCTCGATCTGCGTGTCGCCCAACTCGATGGTCGTGCACGGCATCCCGGGCCGCTACGAGCTGAGGCGCGGCGACATCCTCTCGATCGACATCGGCGTGATCCTCGACGGCTGGGTCGCCGACGGCGCGATCACGCACCCGATCGGGAACGTCACGCCGATCGCCGTCGAAGCTGCTGTCCGTGCCACGCAGGCCTCGCTCTTCGACGCGGTCGAGCAGTGCCGTCCCGGCAACCGGCTCGGGCGACGTCTCGCACGCGGTCCAGGCCGCGGGTCGAGGCCGAGGGCTTCTCGGTGATCCGCTCGCTCGTGGGCCACGGCATCGGCCGCGACATGCACGAGGACCCGCAGATCCCCAACTTCGGCGACCCCGGCAGCGGGCCCGAGCTCGAGGAGGGCATGGTGCTGGCCATCGAGCCGATGGTGAACGTCGGGAACCCACCAGGTGCGCATGGGATCGGACAACTGGGCGGTCTACTCCCAGGACGGCTCGCTGGCCGCTCACTTCGAGCACACCGTCGCGATCACCGCGGACGGGCCGCGGATCCTCACGCCCTGGCACCTGTCAGGGCGCCCAAACAGAGCCAGTGCTGCTACTCTTTCCGGTCGGCGCTGAGCCGTCTCCTGGGCTCGGCGCCGGTCCTCGTTCGATACGTCCCACCCACGCATCACGGAGCTATGAAGGTCCGAGCATCAGTCAAGCCCATGTGCGAGAAGTGCAAGGTCATCCGCCGCGGCGGTGCGGTCCTCGTGATCTGTCAGAACCCCCGTCACAAGCAGCGGCAGGGGTGACGCGTCGCTAGTGGCACGCATCGCAGGCATCAACATCCCCCTCAACAAGAGGGTCGAGATCGGCCTCACGTACATCTACGGGATCGGCCGCTCGACCGTCGAACCAGGTCCTGAAGGAGGCGGGCGTCGAGCCGGACACCTACGTCAAGGACCTGACCGAGGACGAGGTCCGCAAGCTGCGCGACAGCGTCGACGACCTGCTCGTGGAGGGCGATCTGCGGCGCGAGCGCTCGCAGAACGTCAAGCGGCTGATGGAGATCGGCTCGTACAAGGGCCTGCGCCACCGGCGCGGCCTGCCCGCCAACGGGCAGCGGACGAAGACGAACGCGCGCACCCGCAAGGGCCCGAAGCGCGGCTCGTCCGCCGGCGGCGGCAAGAAGAAGGTGAGGAAGCACTAGATGCCCACAGCCGCGCAGGCCTCGCGGCCGCAGGCGCGTCCGCAAGAACGTGCCCTTCGGCCAGGCCCACATCAAGACGAGCTTCAACAACACGATCGTGTCGCTGACCGACCAGGAGGGCAACGTGATCGCGTGGGAGTCCGCCGGCGGCGCCGGCTTCAAGGGCTCGCGCAAGTCGACCCCGTTCGCCGCGCAGGTCACCGCCGACGCCGCCGCGCGCAAGGGCATGGAGCACGGCCTCCAGAAGGTCGAGGTCTTCGTGAAGGGCCCGGGCTCCGGCCGCGAGACCGCGATCCGCTCGCTGCAGGCCGCCGGCCTCGAGATCACCGGGATCCGGGACGTCACGCCGCAGGCCCACAACGGCTGTCGCCCGCGCAAGCGGAGGCGTGTCTGATGGCCCGCGACACCGGCCCCCAGTGCAAGCAGTGCCGCCGCGAGGGCACCGAAGCTCTTCCTCAAGGGCGAGCGCTGCCTGACCGACAAGTGCGGCGTCGAGCGGCGCAACTATCCGCCCGGCGACCACGGGCGCGGCCGCTCGCGCCAGTCCGAGTACCGCGTCCAGCTGCGCGAGAAGCAGAAGGCGCGCCGCTACTACGGCGTGCTCGAGAAGCAGTTCCGCAGCTACTACGACAAGGCGAGCCGGCCAGGAGCGGCGTGACCGGCGAGAACCTGCTGCGCCTGCTCGAGTCGCCGCTTCGACAACGTGCTCGTGCGGCTCGGCTTCGCCGCCTCGCGGCGCCAGGCCCGCCAGATGATCCGCCACGGCCACTGGTCGATCAACGGCCGCCGCGTCGACATCCCCTCGTACCAGGTGCGGCCGGACGACGTGATCACGATGAGCCCCGGCGCGCCGGTCGAGCCGATGATCCGCGACGCCACCGAGCTCACCTCCGCCGTGCCCGCCTGGCTCCAGGCCGACCACGACGGCCTCACCGCGAAGGTCCTCCGCCTGCCCGAGCGGGAGGAGATCACCACGCCGGTGCAGGAGCAGCTCATCGTCGAGCTCTACTCGAAGTAGCACCCGAACGCGAGCCGCGGCCGCGGCGCGGCGTGTTCGACCAACGCGAAGGAATCACCTCTCCCATGATCGAGTTCCAGACTCCACAGATTTCCGCCGAGAGCGTCGAGGACAACCGCGGGACGTTCACGATCGAGCCGCTTGACCGCGGCTTCGGCTACACGTTCGGCAACTCGCTCCGGCGCGTGCTGCTGTCGTCGCTCGCCGGCGCGGCGGTCACGAGCGTGCGGATCGAGGGCGTCGCCCACGAGTTCTCGACGATCAACGGCGTCAAGGAGGACGTGACGGACATCGTCCTCAACCTCAAGGAGGTCGTCTGCCGCATGCACTCCGAGGCGGCCGAGATCGAGGCGCCCGCTGGTCGTGACCGGCCCCGGTGACGTCACCGCCGGCGACATCGACCTGCCCTCCGGCGTCGAGATCCTCAACCCCGAGGCCCACATCGCCACGCTCGAGAAGAAGACCAAGCTCGAGATGTACCTGACGATCGGCCACGGCCGCGGCTACTCGCCCGCGGAGGACAACAAGACGCCCGACCAGCCGATCGGCGTGATCCCGATCGACTCGATCTTCTCGCCCGTCAAGCGCGTGGCCTACTCGGTCGACGCCGCCCGCGTCGGCCAGAAGACCGACTACGACAAGCTCACGCTCGACATCGAGACCGACGGCTCGCTCGACCCGCAGGCCGCGCTGCGCGAGGCCGCCGAGATCCTCATCAAGTACCTGGCGATCTTCACCGACGCCGACCGCGTCGAGGCGCTCCGTGACCAGGGCGCGGCCCTCGTGGCCGGGCGCCGACGGCATCGGCGGCGACGGCGCGGGAGCGCCGGGCGCCGGCGGGATGGACGACATCCTGATCGAGGAGCTCGAGCTGGGCGTCCGCTCCTACAACTGCCTCAAGCGCGCCGGCATCCAGACGGTCGGCGACCTCGTGCAGAAGTCGCGAGTCCGAGCTGGCCGCGATCCCGAACTTCGGCCGCAAGTCGATCGAGGAGGTCAAGGAGACCCTCGACGCGCGCGGTCTCGGGCTGCGCGCTGGCTAAGGTTTCTCGTCGCCATGCGCCATCGCAAGCAGAAAGGGAAGCTGTCGCGTGACGCAGCGCACCGCAAGGCGCTGTTCATGAACCTCTGCCGCGAGGTGATCGACCACGAGCGCATCCAGACCACCGAGGCCAAGGCCAAGGCGGTCAAGCCGGAGCTCGAGCGGCTGATCACGCTCGCCAAGAAGGGCGACCGCCACTCCCGCCGGCTCGCGATGGCGCGGCTCGGGCAGGACAAGTTCGTCGTCTACAAGCTGTTCGAGGAGATCGCGCCGCGCTACGCCGAGCGCGAGGGCGGCTATACGCGCATCCTCAAGTTGGGTCCGAGGAAGTCGGACTCGACCGAGATGGTCTTTCTCGAGCTGGTCTGACGGACCACGGCCGCGCTGCGGGGCTAGCTCGTCGCGAACTCGCGCAGCTCCTCGCGTGCATTTCCAGCGATCGGCGCGCCGTGAGCCACCAGTAGATTCTCGAACTCGAGCTCGTCCGCCAGCTTGGCGTAGGCCTCCTTGAGGCCGCGCTTCGTGTTCTCGGGGTCGTCCATCAGGTCGTCCGTCACGAACCTGAGGCGGCCTCCGTAGCGGATCACGCCGTCCGCGACTGCGAGGGCCGACACGGACGGGATGTGGAACGCCGACTCGTCGGGGCAGATCGCGCCGACGTCGTGAACGGTCACGGCGCCGCCGGCCAGGGTGTCGCCCGGCTCGTACGGCTCGACCGGATCGGTCTCCCAGTCGTGCATGCCCGCGCGGGGGACGTGGACCGTCGCCTCGAAGCGCTCGCGCGCGTCGAGGCTGCTGCGGCGGTGGTGGCGGTTCGAGAGCAGGATCGTGGTGACCTCCGTCACGTCCTCGGGTACGTCGAGTGGGTCGATCAGCACGCCGAGATCGGGCAGCCAGTACGAGCTGACGTCCGTGCCGATGTTGGGATGAGGGGCTGTCCAGTGCCGGATTCCGGGCGCGATCTCTTCCATGAGGCCGACCTTACCCGGGCCGGGCGACTTCCTGCGAGTTGCCGTTCTGCAAGAAATATTGCAACTTGCAGGACTTTCGCCTGATAGAACGACGGCCTCCCGACGCCGAGTCGCCCATGCCTCCGGGCTGGGCGAGCGGGGGACCCGATTGCGGCCGGTTCGGTCGCGGGGGCGAATCGTCAGGCCTATCCGCTTTACCGGCGGTGGCCCGGCGTAGCGCACAAGCGCGAGCCCGTCAGCTCACCTCGCAGGCGTCCACCCGACAACCGAGGTCATATCGAAGTGCAGCAGAGGGATCTTTCCTGCGAGACGCTCTGGGCGGAGTCGCTCTCCCGCTCGCGTGCCCGCCGCGAGGCCGCCGCCGCTGCGAGCGGCATCAAGCTGCCCGCCCGCGGGCTCTCCGTGGCTGCGCTCGTCGCCGTGAGTGGCGGGACCGTCGCGGGCGTCGCCGCGCTCCAGGTCAGCAGCGCCGATCCGGCCATGGCCGCGGTCGTCAAGTCTCGCGGCGGTGATGTCAGACAGCTGCAGCAGGCGCTCGGGATCGGCGCCGACGGGGTCTTCGGACCCGTCACGGAGCGCGCCCTGCGGCGCTGGCAGCGTGCGCACGGGCTCGTCGCCGACGGGATCGCCGGGCCGAACACCCGCGCGGCGCTCGGCCTCGGCGCGGGTCCGGTGCTCAAGCGCAAGTCGGGCGCCCGGCGCGCGGCGCACCGCTCCGGCTCGCGGAGGGCGCGGGCACGGCGGCGGCGGGGTCCGCTCGCTTCAGCGCCGCATCGGCGTCACGGCCGACGGCGTCTTCGGGCCCGGCACCGAGGCCGCGCTCAAGCGCTGGCAGGCCGCCCACGGGCTCGTCGCCGACGGCGTCGCGGGGCCGAACACGCGCGCCGAGCTCGGCCTGCGGCCCCGGGGCGGTGCTCAAGCGCGGCGGCTCGCGGGGCGGCGGGGGCGGAGGCGGGTCCTCGACGGTGGACGCCGTCATCCGCGCGGCCAACCGGATCGCCAGCCATCCGTACAAGTACGGCGGCGGTCACGGCAGCTTCCGCGACTCGGGCTACGACTGCTCCGGCTCCGTCTCCTACGCGCTGCACGGCGGCGGCCTCCTGCGCTCGCCGCTCGACTCGGGCGCCTTCATGAGCTACGGCGCGCCGGGCCGTGGCCGTTACATCACGATCTACGCGAACCCCGGCCACGTGTACATGGTCGTGAACGGCCGCCGCTTCGACACGAGCGCGCGCTTCGAGACGGGCTCGCGCTGGACGAGCACCCATCGCTCTCCGTCCGGCTACGTGGTCCGGCACCCGCCCGGCTACTAGGGCGCACTACGGCGTGGTTCCGAAGCCGGGCTCGCCGCTCGGCTCCAGCCCCGCTCGGCCCTCGCGCAGCTTCAGGCCGGTGAGCGGGAAGAGCATCGTCGACAGGATCGCGGCGCCGACGAGCGAGGCCGAGGTCGAGGCACGCATGTGGCCCTGCTCGACGGCGATGGTCGTGATCGCCACGACGAGCGGCAGCTGCGTCGCGGAGAAGAACGCGAGCGCGGTCCGGTCGCGGAGGTCCATGTCCCGGTAGAGGAGCAGCGCCGGGACGCCCCGCACCACGAGGAAGAGCGCCAGGAACATCGGGACCTTGAACGCGTCCGCCGGATCGCTCAGGAGGGCGTCGAGGTCGAACTTCAGCCCGCTCGTGATGAAGAAGAACGGGATGAAGAAGCCGTAGCCCACGGCCGTGAGCTTCGACTCGAACACCTTCACCTCGCGTCCCTTGAGCGCCATCCGGACGATCACGCCGGCGACGAAGCCGCCGAGCAGGAGGTCGAGGCCGAGCTCGGAGGCGAGGAATACGAGCGCGAAGATCAGCACCACCGCCACGCGGATCGCGAGTTGGCCGCTCGTCTCGAGCGTGCGCTCGACAAGCGTCCAGCGTCGTCCCACCTCGCGCATGGCCACCAATGCGGTCGCGATGGCGATCGCCACGAAGAGGAGCAGTACGAGCGCGTTCGAGACCGTTCCGCGGGTGGAGAAGACGAGTGTGACCAGGAGGATCGGCCCGAACTCGCCCATGGCGCCCGCCGCGAGCAGCTTCGTCCCGAAGCGCGTGCGCAGCTCGCCGGCGTCGCTCAGCACCGGGATGAGCGTGCCGATCGCGGTCGTGGCCATCGCGGAGCCCGTGTAGAGCAGCGACAGAACGATCCCGGCCGCGGCGAGGATGCCGCCGATCGAGTAGGCGAGGACGAGCGAGATCCCCCAGCCGATCACCGCGAGCCGCAGCGGCGCGCCACGGATGCGGTCGAAGTCGATCTCGTAGCCGGCGAAGAAGAACAGCATCCCCAGGCCGAGGTTCGAGAAGAACTCGATGAACTCGTCGGGCTCGGCCAGGTCCAGCACGTCCGGGCCGACGATGATCCCCGCGATGATCTCGATCACGACCACTGGGATCGCCAGCCGGGGCTGCACGACGCCGGCCAGCGATCGCGGCGAGCGCGGCGACCGTGACGATCACGAGGAATGAGCCGGCGTCGACGGTCACCATCGCGGCGCCATCGTATGCGCTGCGCCCCCCGTCGCGGGGGAGACCGCGGACGGCGTCAGGCGGGCGGCTCGCCGGCCGCGGTCAGCGCGAACCAGGTGCCGCCGAACTCGACGACGTCGTTGCAGAGCACCTCGCCCCTCGGGTCGTCCACGTAGAAGTAGAGCGGCTGTCCCCGGTAGGTCACCTGGCGGCGGCCGTCACGGCGCTTGACGGTGCCGAGCAGGTCCTGGTCCACGCCAGCCGCCGCGCGCGGCATGCCCTTTGCGAAGAAGGGCGGCCAGGCCGCCGCGCAGGCGCCGTAGCAGCGGCTCTGCCTGCCCGGGTCGCGCGTGAAGAGGTAGAGCGCCCGGTCGCGGCCGTCGAAGAGCACGGGGCCGAGCTGGGAATCAAGCAGCTTGACGCGCGGCCCGCGTTGCGGCGCGGCCGCCGGCTCGGCGGGCGTATCCATGTCGACCTTGCGCTCCTGGGCGGCGCCACCCTCCGGCGCGGCTCCGGCGTCCGAGTCGTCGTCGCCGCAGGCGGTCAGCAGAAGGGCGGACAAGGCGAGGAGGACGACGACGCGCTTCATGCGGGTGCAGTCGCGCCTGGCAGGGGGTTCGTTACGTGCTCGGGCAGTGAAAATGCGCCACGTCAAACCCCATTAACTCGATGGGCTTTGTGCTAGCGTGGCCGCTCGGCAAAGTCGATTGACAAGGTGGAGAATGAATCGGAATTGGACTCGGGGCCTCGGGCTCCTCTTTGCGCTGGCGGCGCTCCTCTCGATGGTCGCGCTCGCGGCCTGCGGTGGGTCCTCCAGCGACTCGGGCGGTGATGCCTCGGCCGACGGTGGTGGAGGCGGCGGCAGCCTGACCCTGGTCGCCTACTCGACGCCCGAGGAGGCCTACAAGGAGATCATCCCGGCCTTCAACAAGACACCGGAGGGCGAGGGCGTCGGCTTCGACCAGTCGTATGCGGCGTCCGGCGAGCAGTCGCGCGCCGTCGAGGGCGGCCTCGCCGGCGGACGTCGTCGAGTTCTCGCTCGAGCCCGACATCACGCGGCTCGTCGACGCGGGCCTCGTCGACAAGGACTGGAACCAGAACGAGCACAAGGGCATGGTCACCGACTCCGTCGTGGTGTTCATGGTGCGCAAGGGCAACCCCGAGAACATCAAGAGCTGGGACGACCTCGTGACCGGCAAGGTCGAGGTGCTCGAGCCGAACCCGTTCACCTCGGGCGGCGCGAAGTGGAACATCATGGCCGCCTACGGGGCGCAGCTCGAGCAGGGCAAGTCGCCCGAGCAGGCCAAGCAGTACCTCGCCGATCTCTTCGAGAACGTGCCGGTGCTCGACAAGAGCGCGCGCGAGTCGCTCCAGACCTTCTCGAGCGGCAAGGGCGACGTGCTGCTCGGCTACGAGAACGAGGCGATCCTCGCGCAGCAGCAGGGCGAGGACATCGACTACATCGTTCCCGACGAGACGATCCTGATCGAGAACCCGGTCGCGGTCGTGAACGAGTCGGACGACCTCGAGCTGGCGAAGTCGTTCGTCGACTTCCTGTACACGCCCGAGGCGCAGGAGATCTTCGTGAGCAAGGGCTACCGCCCGGTCGTCGAGGGCGTCCCCGGCGCGGATGAGTTCCCGACTCCGTCGAAGCTCTTCGACAATCACCAAGTTCGGCGGCTGGGACAAGGTGAACGACGAGTTCTTCGACCCGGAGGACGGCGTCGTGGCCGAGATCTTCCAGTCACAGGGGAAGAGCACTGCCTCCGACTAGCGAGAGTGACGGCGCCGCCGCCCGCGGCGCCGGTGAGCAGCGGCCCGAGGACGCTCCCGATTCCGGGTGACGTCCTCGGCCGCGGCATCGCCATGGCGTACCTGAGCATCGTCGTCCTGATCCCGCTGGCGGCGGTCGCTCTTCAAGTCGCTCGACGGCGGCGTCGACAGCTTCTGGAGCGCGATCATCAAGCCCGCAGGCGGTGGCGGCGCTGCGGCTCACGCTGATCGCGTCGGTGGTCGTCGTCGTGATCAACGCGCTGGCCGGCACGCTGATCGCCTGGGTGCTCGTGCGCGACGAGTTCCCCGGCAAGAGCATCGTCAACTCGCTGATCGACCTCCCCTTCGCGCTGCCGACGATCGTCGCCGGCCTGACGCTGCTCGCCTTCTACGGCCCCGAGAGCCCCGTGGGCATCAACGTCGCCTACACGAGCGTCGCCGTGGTGCTGGCGCTGCTGTTCGTGACGCTGCCGTTCGTGGTGCGAGCGGTGCAGCCGGTGCTGCTCGAGCTCGACCGCGAGATGGAGCAGGCGGCGGAGTCGCTCGGCGCGAGCCGCGTCACGGTCTTCCGGCGCATCATCCTGCCGAACCTGCTGCCGGCGATCATCGCCGGCGGAGGGCTCGCCTTCGCCCGCGCGGTCGGCGAGTTCGGCTCGCTCGTGCTGATCACCGGCAACATCCCGTTCGACACGGAGGTGGCGTCGGTACTTCATCTTCGCCCAGATCGAGAGCGACAACCCGGTGGGGGCCGCCGCCGTCTCGGTCGTGCTGCTGGTGGCGGCGCTCGCTGATCCTGCTGTTCTTCGGCTGGCTGTCGAAGCGGGCTCTGCGCCATGAAGAGTAAGTACGTCTTCAGATTCCTCGCGCTCGGCTACCTGGCGCTGCTGCTCGGGATCCCGGTGGCGCTCGTCTTCATCAACGCCTTCCAGGACGGCGTCGGCGCGGCCTGGGACGCGGTGACGACGCCGGAGGCCCAGCACGCCTTCTACCTGACGTTCGTGATGGTGGCCGTGGCGGTGCCGCTCAACACGATCTTCGGCATCCTCTGCGCGCTCGCGATCGTGCGCCAGCGCTTCCGCGGCCGGGCGCTGCTCAACGCGCTGGTCGATCTGCCGTTCGCGGTGTCGCCGGTGGTCGTCGGCCTGGCGCTGATACTCGTCTACGGACGCCGTGACGGCTGGATCGGCGAGTGGCTGGCCGAGCACGGCATCCAGGTGATCTTCTCGGTGCCCGGGATGATCCTCGCGACGATGTTCGTCTCGCTGCCGTTCGTCGTGCGCGAGGTGATCCCGGTGCTGCGCGAGATCGGCACCGAGCAGGAGCAGGCGGCGGCCACGCTCGGCGCCAACGGGCTCCAGACCTTCTTCCGCGTGACGCTGCCGGCGATCCGCTGGGGCGTCGCGTACGGCGTCGTCCTCACCACCGCCCGCGCGCTCGGCGAGTTCGGCGCCGTGAGCGTCGTGTCGGGCAAGCTGTCGGGCCAGACCGAGACGGCCACGCTCTTCGTCGAGAACCGCTTTCAGCGCTTCGACGAGACCGGGGCCTATGCGGCATCGGTCGTGCTGGCGCTGCTCGCGCTCGTGACGCTGCTCGCCATGAACGTCATCAAGCCCAAGGAGGCTGAAGGATGAGCATCGTCGTCGACTCGCGTCTCGAAGAAGTTTCGGCGACTTCGTCGCGCTCGACGACGTGTCGCTCAACGTGCCGCGACGGCTCGCTGACGGCGCTGCTCGGCCCGAGCGGCGGCGGCAAGTCGACGCTGCTGCGCGTGATCGCCGGCCTCGAGACGCCCGACAGCGGGCACGCGTCCTGATCGCCGGCGAGGACGCCACGCGCACGCCGCCGCAGCGGCGCAACGTCGGCTTCGTCTTCCAGCACTACGCCGCCTTCAAGCACATGACGGTCGCCAAGAACGTCGCGTTCGGCCTGACGATCCGCAAGCGGCCCAAGGACGAGATCGAGCGAGCGTGTGAACGAGCTGCTCAAGCTCGTGCACCTCGACGGCTTCGCCCACCGCTATCCCTCGCAGCTCTCAGGCGGCCAGCGCCAGCGCATGGCGCTCGCGCGAGCGCTCGCCGTCCAGCCGCGCGTGCTGCTGCTCGACGAGCCCTTCGGCGCGCTCGACGCCACCGTGCGCAAGGAGCTGCGCGCATGGCTGCGCCGCCTCCACGACGAGGTCCACGTCACGACCGTGTTCGTGACCCACGACCAGGAGGAGGCGATGGAGGTCGCCGAGCAGATCGTGGTGATGAACCACGGGAAGATCGAGCAGATCGGCTCGCCGCGCGAGCTCTACGAGCGGCCCGCCAACGAGTTCGTGATGGGCTTCGTCGGCCCGGTCAGCGAGCTCTCGGGGCGCTGGATCCGCCCGCACGACGTGGAGATCCTGCTCGAGCCGACCGAGGGCGCCGCCGAGGCCATGATCGACCGCATCGTGCACCTCGGGTTCGAGGTGCGGGTCGAGCTGACGCTCGGGGACGGCGACAAGACCTGGGTCCAGACCACGCGCGGCCGGATCGAGAGAGCTCGACCTCGTGGAGGGCGAGATCGTCTGGCTGCGGACGGCAGAGGAGCCTGTGATGGCGCCGGAGGCGGCCTAGCCTCGACTCCGGGAGCGGTTTCGGACTCGCTCCGGACGCTCAGGTTCCAGTTCCAGTTCCTCATGAGTACAATAGTCCAGGACTCGCCACCGGCGAGATCTGGACTCGATCGGCCCCCCGCCCTGTGGCCGACCCCACTCATGAAGGAGATGCAGCAATGAGACTCAAGACCCTCGCGGCCCTTGCCGCAGCGGTCGTGGCCGTGGCGGCCCATGGCGCCGCGGCGGCGCCGGCCCAAGCGGCCATGAACGACCCCTCGTGCAGACCGACGGCCGCTCACCCGGAGCCGGTCGTCTACGTGCCCGGGCTCGGAGCGCGTTTGGAAGTCGAATACGGCGTGATCGACCCGGTGCTCACGGCACGGGGATTCTGCACCTACTCTGCCGACCTGCCCCAGAACAACTCCGCCCCCTTGAAGGAGTCGACCGCCGGCGCTCGCCGCCGCCGTCGATCGTGTCAAGCAGCAGACGGGGGCGAGCAAGGTGTCGCTCGTCGGCCAGTCCCAGGGCGGCGTCCTCGCCCGCGCCTACGTCAAGTGGTTCGGGCCGGACGGCGTGGCGGACGTGGTGGCGATCGGCGCGCCGCAGCGCGGGGTCTTGACTCCCGCCGCGCATTCTCCGCGCCCTCGTGCCGCAATGCCCGGCCTGCCCCGACTTCGCCAGGGGCTCGGCGTTCCTGCGCGAGCTCAACAAGGACGACGACACTCCGGGGTCTGCCGCGTATACGAACATCGCAACGATCGACGAGCAGTTCGTCCCGTGGCCCGGCCCGATGCTGTTCGGCGCCAACGCCACCAACGTGCTGCTGCAGAAGGCCTGCCCCGCTCACTTCATAATGCACGTCGGGATGTCTGCCGACCCGCTTGTCATTGACTGGGTCGTCAACGCGCTCGAGACGCCGGGCCCGGCCGACGGCCGTCGCCGGGTCGAGTGCCCGAAGCCGTCCGTCAGGCATGTGGCCGAGCAGGTCAAGTTCGAGCTCGACTACATCCTGTTCGCTCTCACCCGCTGATTGGACGAGGGGCTCAGCCCGCGCATCCCGGATGCCGGTCTGGGCCCCGCCGTCAGCGCCGTGACCAGGCCTCCGGCGCCTCGGTGAGGCGCCGGACGCCTGCGGGCAGCGTGTCCGCCACCACGTCTGCGAGCGTGATCTCGTCGACGACCGAGCGCATGCTCGCCCGCAGCGCGACCCAGACCGTTCGCAGGTTCTCCGCGGCGCCGTCGTAGGCCACGTCCTCCGGCGCCTCGCCGCGGACGCTCGCGAGCGGGCCGTCGACCGCGCGGATCACCTCTCCGAGCGTGACCTCGGCGGGGTCGCGAGCGAGCCAGTAGCCGCCCTCAGCCCCGCGCTGTGCCCGCACGATCCCCGCATGGCGCAGGTCGGTGAGGATGTTCTCGAGGAACTTCAGCGGGATCGCCTGTGCCTGGGCGAGCCGCTCGCCCTTCACCGGGCCGTCGCCGGACACCGCCAGCTCGAGCAGCGCGCGCACCGCGTAGTCGGTCTTCGCCGAAACCCTCACGCCGCAATTGTGCCGATAGTCTCGGCGCGTGGAGGTGACCCTACGCTGCGCGCGCCTTGTGGCGGTGCTCTGCGCCTTCGCCGGAGCCTCGCCCGCCGCCGTCTCGGGCGCTCCGGAGCGGCGCGCCACGCTCGTGGCCGCCGGCGACATCGCCTGCCATGAGCGCTACCCCGTGCTCCCGGACCGCTGCCGCTATGCCTACACGGCCCAGCTCGTCAAGGCACTCGATCCGGACGTGGTCGCGACCCTCGGGGACGCGCACAACGGCATCCCGACGCTTGCCAACTATCTCGGCTCCTACGATCCGACCTGGGGCGCATTTCGCTCGATCACCCGCCCGGCGCTCGGCAACCACGAGTATCTGGCGAGTCGGGACCGACGCCATGCGCCGGGTCATTTCCGCTACTTCGGCAAGCGGGCGGGCCCGCACCGCGGCTACTACACCTACCGGCTCGCCGGCTGGCGCATGGTGGTCCTGAATTCCGGGACCGTCGACCTCACGAGACAGTCCAGGCGGCTGCGCAACGACTGCTACCCGGTCTCCTGCGCTCGCTGGAGCCGCCAGGTTCGATGGCTGCGCCGGCTGATGCAGCGCCTCACGCCGAACCGTTGCGTCATCGCCTACTGGCACCAGGCCCGCTACAGCTCGGCGAATCCCGGGCCCTCGCCCGAGCTGCGACATGTGTACGAGGCGCTCTATCGCGGCGGTGCAGAGCTCGCGCTTGTCGGCCACTCGCACAGTTACGAGCGCTTCGCGCTGATGGACGGGCGCGGGAGGCGGCGGCGGGGCGGGGTGCGCCAGTTCGTGGTGGGGACCGGCGGTGCCGATCGCGCCGCGCCGCCGCGGCGGCGCGACCCGGGCAGCCAGTTCTTCGACCGCAGCCTGGCCTTCGGCGTGCTCGAGCTGACGCTGCGTCAGGGCAGCTATCGCTATCGCTTCGTGCGTGAGGACGGCCGAACGCTCGACCGGGGAGGCGGGCGCTGCCACCGCCGGCCGGCCGCCAAGCGACGGCTGCGTAAGCCATAGGATGGCTGCGATGGACGTCGACCAGATCAAGCAGCGCCAGGCGATGGTGTGGGGGCAGGGCGACTATTCGGTCCTGTCCGAGGAGCTCCGGCCTGCGGCAATCGAGCTCCGTGACGCGTGCGCGGTCTCGGCCGGCCAGGAGGTGCTCGACGTGGCGGCGGGGGACGGCAACTTCGCGCTCGCCTGCGCCTACGAGGGCGCGAGCGTGGTGGCCTCCGACATCTCGCCCGGCATGGTCGAGCGCGGACGGGGCCGTGCGGCGGCGGAGGGCTACGACGTCGAGTGGCTCGAGGCGGACGCCGAGGAGCTTCCCTTCGAGGACGAGCGCTTCGACTGCGTCGGCTCGGTCTTCGGCGCGATGATCGCCCCACGTCCGGAGCGGGTGGCCACCGAGATGTTCAGGGTCGTGCGGCCCGGCGGCACTGTGGGAATGACGGCGTGGCGCGCTGACGGGCTCATCCCCAAGCTCGGCGAGCTCGCGCGCAAGTACGGGCCGGCCCCTGAGCAGCCGCTGGCCGAGGAGTGGGCGGACGAGGACACCGCGCGTGCGCGCTTCGAGGGGCTCGCGGCACGGGTCGACTTCGAGCTCCGGACACTCAGGGCGGAGGGCGACTCGCCGGAGGAGTTCCTGGAGCAGTTCTCGGGCACGTCACCGCCGCTGGTGGCCGCGAAGCAGGCGATGCCGCCCGAGTCCTTCGAGGCGATGACGGGCGAGATGCTCGAGTACGTGCGCAGCCACAGCGGAGACGGGCCGGTCGCGCTCGACAACGACTACGCGCTGATCGTCGCTCGCAAGCGCGGGTGAGCGCCCGCCTCCTACTCGAATACGACGGCTCCGAGTTCGCCGGCTGGGCGCGCCAGCCCGGCCTGCGCACGGTGCAGGGCGTTGTCGAGGAGGCGCTCGCCACCGTGCTGCGGGGGCCGATGGAGGTGACGGTGGCGGGGCGCACCGATCGCGGCGTCCACGCGCGCGGCCAGGTGGCGAGCCACAGCGGCTCACCGGCGCCGCTCCGGAACCTCAACGCACTGCTTCCCGACGACGTCGCCGCGCTCCGCAGCGAGGAGGCGCCCGAGGGCTTCGACGCGCGGCGCGACGCGCGCAGCCGCACCTACCGCTACCGCGTGCTCGCGCGGCCGGCCCCAAGCCCATTCGAGCGGCGCCGGGCGCTCTGGTGGTCGCGGCCGGTCGACCGGGCACTGCTCGACGAGTGCGCCGCGGCGCTCGTCGGCACGCACGACTTCACGGCCTTCACGCCGACCGAGACCGAGCACGTCCGCTTCGAGCGCGACGTGATGCGCGCCGAGTGGGTCGAGGAGGCCGATGACGTGCTGGCCTTCTGGATCGAGGCCGACTCCTTCATGCGCCACATGGTGCGGGTGCTGGTGGGAACCATGCTCGACGGTGTCAGGTCGGATGAGCTCAGGCGACTCCTTGAAGGACGGCCGCGCAGCGAGGCCGGGGCGACCGCCCCGCCCCACGGCCTCTACCTGGAGTCAGTGACCTACTGAGTACCCTGGAAACGCCCGCCATGAAGGTCCTTCTCACCAACGACGACGGCATCACCGCCACCGGCCTCAACGCCATGCGCCGGGCGCTCCTCGAGATTCCCGGCATCGAGCTGGCGGTGATCGCTCCGGACTCCAACCGGAGCGCCACCGCGCGCAGCATCACGATCCGGCGCCCGCTCTGGGTCGAGGAGGTCGAGTTCGGCGACGGCAGCACCGGCTTCGCCACCGACGGCACGCCGGTCGACTGCGTCCGCTTCGCCGCGCTCGGGCTGATCGAGTTCGTTCCCGAGCTGATCGTGTCCGGCATCAACCACGGGGCCAACCTGGGTGACGACATCACCTACTCCGGCACCGTCGCGGCCGCGCTCGAGGGCATCATGCTCGGCATCCCCGCGATCGCCGTCTCACAGCAGGCCGACCACGGCGCGATGGACTTCCGCGCGGGCCGCTCCTGGGAGCGCGAGAACTTCGAGAGCGTCGCGGCCTTCGTCGCGCGGCTGGTCGAGGGGCTCGAGGACGTGCAGATCCCGGAGGGAACGCTGCTCAACGTGAACGCCCCCGCGGGCGACCCCCAAGGCGTGCGGGTCGGGCGCCTCGGCAAGCGCGAGTACAACGACCGCATGGAGCTCGCCGAGGAGGACGGAAGCGGGCGGCGCCGCTACACGATGTACAGCATCGATCCCGGCTACACGCACGAGGACGGCACCGACTTCGCCGCCGTCGCCGACGGCTGCATCGCGGTCACGCCGCTCCACTTCGACCTGAACGACCAGGCGGGCATCGACCGGCTGTCGGGCTTCGAGCTCGACCGCCTGCTGCGGCCCGCCGCCCGCGAGGTTTGAGCCCCGTACCGAAGGAGGCGCGGAAGCGGGCGGCCGAGCTTCGCAAGCAGCTCGAGTACCACGGCCACCGCTACTACGTCCTCGACGACCCGGAGATCTCGGACGTCGACTACGACGCGCTGCTGAACGAGCTGCGCGACCTCGAGGCGGCGCATCCCGAGCTGCTCACCCCGGACTCGCCCACCCAGCGCGTCGGCGGCGCAGCCGCTCGACAAGTTCGACGAGATCCGCCATCTGCAGCCGATGCTGTCGCTGGCGAACGCCCGCAACGAGGAGGAGCTCGCCGCCTGGGTGGTGCGCAGTGAGCGCTACCTCGCGCGCCAGGGCGTCGAGATGGGCGACGTGCGCTTCGTGACGGAGCCTAAGATCGACGGCCTCGCGATATCGCTCGTCTACGAGGACGGCCTGCTCGTCCGGGGCGCCACGCGCGGCAACGGCGAGGTCGGTGAGGACGTGACGCAGAACCTGCGCACGATCGGCGCCATACCGCTGCGCGTCGAAGACGCGCCGCCGCTGCTCGAGGTGCGCGGCGAGATCTACCTGCCGCTCGCCGCCTTCGCGGAGCTGAACGAGAAGCGCGCCGAGGCCGGCGAGCCCACCTACGCGAACCCGCGCAACACCGCCGCGGGCTCGATCCGGCAGCTCGATCCGCAGCTTGCCGCCGAGCGGCCGCTGTCGATGTGGTGCTACAGCATCGGCGCCACGGACGGGCTCGAGTTCGAGTCCCACCACGAGTCGCTCGAGTGGCTGCGCGACCACGGCTTCCGCGTCAACACCGATGTCGAGGTCCTGGACAAGGTGGACGAGGTCGTGGCCTCCTGCAGGGCATGGGAGGAGCGCCGCCACCGGCTCGACTTCGAGATCGACGGCGTCGTCGTGAAGGTCGACGACCTGGACCTGCAGCGCCAGCTCGGCGTCGTCGGGCGCGAGCCGCGCGGGGCGATCGCCTGGAAGTTCCCGCCGATGACCGCCACGACCATCCTCGAGAAGGTGGCGTGGAACGTCGGCCGCACCGGCCACATGATCCCGTTCGCAGTGCTGCAGCCGGTGCAGGTGTCGGGCGTGACGGTCAGGCAGGCGACGCTCCACAACGAGGAGGACCTGCACCGCAAGGACGTGCGCGAGGGCGACGAGGTGATCATCATGCGCGCGGGCGACGTGATCCCCCAGGTCGTCTCGCCGACCTCGAAGGCGCAGCGCTCGAAGAAGCGCGCCGCCCCGCCGCAGCCGCCCGAGAAGTGCCCGGCCTGCGGGACGCCCACGATCAAGGCCGAGGGCGTCTGGACGATCTGCCCGAACCGCGCCTCCTGCCCGGGCCAGGTCCTCCAGGCGGTCAAGCACTTCGTCGGCGCGATGGACATCGACGGCCTCGGCGAGGAGAACGTCAAGCGCTTTCTCGACGAGGGCCTGATCGAGAGCTTCGCCGACCTCTACGACCTCACCGTCGAGCGGCTCACGCAGCTGGAGCGCTTCGGCGAGACCTCCGCGGGCAACCTCGTGAACGCCATCGAGGCCTCCAAGGAGCAGCCCTTCGAGCGCGTCATCTACGGGCTCGGGCTGCCGGGCATCGGCTACGTCAACGCCCGCAACCTCGCGCGCCACTTCCGCTCGATGGACGTCCTGCTCGACGCGAGCGACGAGCAGCTGGCCGAGGTCGACGGGATGGGGCCGATCCTCGCGGGGTCCGTGCACGAGTCGCTCGCGGAGCCACGCGTCCGCGAGCTGATCGACGAGCTGAGACGCCACGGGCTGCAGATGGAGGAGGAGGGCGAGCCGCCCCCCACCGACGGCCCGTTCGTCGGCAAGACCGTCGTCCTGACCGGCACGCTGCCCGGTCTGACCCGGCCCGAGGCGACGGCGCGGATCGAGGCGGCGGGCGGCAAGGTCACCGGCTCGGTGTCCAAGAACACCGACTACCTGGTGGCCGGCGAGGAGGCGGGCACCAAGCTGACGAAGGCTGAGGAGCTCGGCACGGAGATCCTCGACGAGGCGGGCCTGCTGAAGCTGCTGCCGGACTAGGTCGGACCCCCCCGTTGTGGGGGCGGATACTGGGCGGGCGATGTCGGAGGAGAACGTTGAGGTGGTGAGAGCGAGCTTCGAGCTCTGGCGCGATGGACGGATGGGCGAGTGGATCGCGACGCTCGACACCGACATCGAATGGGATATCTCTGCCCATCCCTTGCCCGACTTCCCCGACCGCGGCCGTGGCCGCGACGCCTTCGTCGGCCACATGGGCGATTACCTTTCCGGCTGGATCGCCTACGAGGCCTCGGTGAAGGAGCTGATCGATCGAGGAGACGACGTCGTTGTGATCCTCCACGAGCGGGCCCGCATGCCGGACAGCGACATGATGCTCGATCGCGATCTGCCCACCGTGTGGACAGTTCGAGATGGGCGAGCCGTGCGGCTTCGGGTTTTCAAGGGTCGCGCCGAAGCCCTCGAAGCCGTCGGGCTGCAGGAGTAGGTCGCGCGGCTGTCTCAGCTGCGCCGATTCGCCCACTGAGCTGTGAGAGGGGGGACGGACTAGGCCGCGACCGCCTGCGGCCTGCGTGCCCGCAGCACCGTGCGCGCTCCCGCGGCGGGCCGGATCGTGATGTTGCGCCGCCGCGCGTGCTCGGCGCCTTCGCCGGCCGGCTCGCAGCTCGCAGCGGGCCAGCACGGCCCGCATCACGATCTGCATCTCGAGCATCGCGAAGCTCGCGCCGACGCAGCGGCGCCGGCCGCCGCCGAACGGGATCCAGGTGTAGGTGCCGGGCGGCTCCTCGAGGAAGCGCTCGGGGCGGAACTCGTACGGGTCCGGGTAGATCGCCGGGTCGTGATGGACGAGGTAGGAGTTCGGCACCAGGCAGACGCCCGGCGGGTAGGTCCAGCCGCCGACCTCGAACGGCACCTTCACGAGGCGCGGCTCGCAGTTCGGCAGCACCGGGCCGGCGGCGCAGGGTCTCCTGGATCGTCGCCGTCAGGTAGTCGTCGCCGCCGGAGTCGAGCTCGTCCACGAGCGCGCCGAGCACGCGCGGGCTGCGGGCGAGCCGCTCGAAGCGCCCAGGCGAGCGACGTGGCGGTCGTCTCGTGGCCGGCGACGAGCATCGTCAGCAGCTCGTCGCGGAGCTCCTGCGAGGACATCGGCGAGCCGTCCTCGTGGCGCGCCTCGAGCAGCATCGTGAGGACGTCGTCGCGGTCGCCGGGGTCGGCGCGGCGCTCGTCGATCAGCTCGAACAGGAGCCGGTCGGTCTCGGCCTGGCGGCGCTCGAACTCGGCGAACGGGCCGACGCGCCTGAGCACCTTCGCGGGGCGCCCCTCCGGGTCGGGCGGCATGAGGCTGATCGGCCGGTCGCCGAAGGCGAGCATCTCGCGCGAGCCGGTCGCGCAGAGCGTCGAGCCGGGGGCCCGGGTCGAGCCCGAACACCGTCCGCAGGATGATCTCGAGCGTGAGCCGCTGCATCCGCGGCTGCAGCGAGATCTCGCGGTCGCGCGGCCAGCTCTCCACCTCGCGCTCGGCCACCTCCGTCATCAGGTCGCTGAGGCGCGCCATCCGCTCGCCGTGGAAGGCCGGGAGCATCAGCTTGCGCTGCTCCATGTGGGCCGCCTCGTCGAGCAGGATCACCGAGTTCTTGCCGACGAGCGGCTCGAGCACGCGCGCGCCCTCGCCCGGGTGGAGGACGTCGGGCGGCGCCGTGAACACCTGCCGGATCTCGTCCGGCCGGGTGAGGATCACGAACCGCGGGGCCAGCGGGAAGTGCACCGTGAAGCGGTGCCCGTAACGGGCGCGCAGCCGCTCCAGGAAAGCGAGCGGGCGCGTCCACAGGCCCATGCCCTGCACGAGCGAGGGGAGGCGCGGTCCGGGAGGGAGCTGCTGCGAGGGCACGGCGGGGCCTTGACTGGAGGCTACTGGGCGGCGATCGCCTGCGCCATCGCGTCCTGAAGGCCACGCGCGCCCGGCGGATACACGTAGTTCATGAGGATCGAGAAGGCGTAGATGTCCCCGGAGCGGGCCGCGCAGTAGCCCGACAGGGCGCTCACGTTCGAGAGCGTGCCCGTCTTGGCGTGGCAGCGCGAGCGCGCCGGCCCGCTGCGCATGCGGGTGGCGAGCGTGCCGTCCCGGCCCGCGATCGGGAGCGAGTCGAAGAACTCCTGGCCGTACTCCGTCTGGTCGAGCTCGTACATCTCGGAGAGCAGCGTGACCACCTGGCGCGGTGAGGCACGGTCGCCGCGCGAGAGGCCGGAGCCGTCCGCGAGCCGCGCGCCCGAGCCCAGCCGCCTGGCGAACCCGGCGGCGAGGCGCGCCCCCGCGCGGGTGCTGCCCTTGCCGCGCGCCTGCAGCGCGAGCCCCTTGAGGAGCATCTCGGCGAAGTAGTTGTCCGACGGCTTGTTGGTGAGCCGGATCAGGCTCGCCATCGGCGGCGAGTCGACGCTGGCGAGCACCTCGGCGTCGGCGGGCGCCACGCCGGCCTGCGGCTTCAGCCGCACCCGCACGCCCCCCGCTTCGAGCGCCGCGTCGAGGCGGGCGGCCGCGAACAGCGGCGGGTTCGTCTGGAACGAGCCGCCCCACTCGCTGCCGAGCCCGCGGTTGAAGGACAGCGCGCTCAGCGGTCCCACCCAGAACGAGGTGGCGTAGCCCGACTCCGGGCCGCCGCGCAGCGAGTCGAAGCGCGACTCGTCGCCGAAGACACGACCGCTGACCCGCTCGATGCCGGCCTCCTCGAGCAGGGCGGCGAGCCCCTCGACGGTCGCTCCCTGCCCGTAGCTGCGGCTCGTGAACGTGCGGCTGCCGAAGGTCGGGTCGCCGCCGCCGCGCAGGTACAGGTCGCCGCGCCACACGCCGTCCTCCTCGAGCTGCCCGGCGCCGAGCACCTCGGTGCCGAGCCGGCCCTCGGTGCCGAAGCGCGCGAGCGCGGCCGCCGTGGTGAAGAGCTTGGTGTTCGAGGCGAGGATGCGCTGGCGCGTCTCGCGCCAGCGGAAGACCGTCTGGCCCTGGGTGAGGTTGACGACGTAGGCGCTCGAATGGGCCCCGGCGGCGCGCATCTGGCGCGTCAGGTTCTTCGTGAGCGCGTCCTGCGCGACGCGCGCTCGAGGGAGCGGCGGCGAGGGCGGCCAGGGCGATGATCGCGATTCGGCGCATCGAGAGGTTGAACACGCTAACGGGACCTCCGGAGCGCTGTCGGGTGAGCCGCCGCGCCCGGGGCATCGGCCATACTGCGGACCCGATGGGCGAGGTCGTAAAGCTCCAGAAGCCGGCCAAGAAGGCCAAGGCGCCCGCGGCGAAGCCGCGCTCGCGCCGGCCACGGCGCTCCCGCACCGCGCTCGTGCTGGGCGGCGGCGGCTTCACCGGCGGCGTCTACGAGATCGGCGCGCTGCGCGCCCTCGACCTGATGGCGGTCAACCGCACCGTCAACCAGTTCGACGTGTACGTGGGCACGAGCGCAGGCTCCTTCGTCGCCTCGCTCGCCGCCAACGGCGTGACCCCCGAGGAGATGATGCGGGTGGTCAATCAGCAGGTGCCGACCCCCTTCAGGGACATCGACCGCGACACCCTGATGCGCCCGAACGCGCTCGAGTTCGCCCAGAGCGCGGCCCTGCTGCCGCTGCGCATGCTCGGCCTGGCGCGCACGTTCGTGAGCCAGGCACGCAGCGCCTCGCTGATCGACCTCGCGGTCGGGCATCGCCGAGGCGCTCCCGTCCGGCCTCTACGACGGCAGCGGCATCCAGGAGTACCTGGACGCGGTCCTCTCCGACCCCGACCGGGTCAACGACTTCCGCCTGCTCGAGAACGAGCTCTTCCTCACCGCCACCGACCTCGACACCTGCGAGCGCATCGTGCTGGGCGGCGAGGACTGGGACGACGTCCCGATCTCGCAGGCCGTGGCGGCGTCCACGGCGCTGCCGATGGTCTACAAGCCCGTCGAGGTCAAGGGCCGCCACCTCGTCGACGGCGGCCTGCGCTCCACGACCAACGTCGACATCGCGGTCGAGGCGGGCGCCAAGTTCGTGATCGTCGTCAACCCGCTCGTCCCGTACGTGAACGACTTCCAGAAGGTCATCCCGACGATGCTCGGCAGCCGCGTCCGGCGGGTCCGCGACATGGGCTTCCCGCACATCGGCTACCAGGCCTTCAAGCTGATCGCCCACCAGCGCCTGCACGAGGCGGTGGCGCACTGGAAGGAGCGCTACCCGGGCGTCGACATCATCCTGATCGAGCCCGACCCGAACGACGAGCTGATGTTCGAGACGAACATCCTCAACTTCACGCGCCGGACCGAGATCGCCCGCCACGGGTTCGAGTCCGTGACGCTCAAGCTCGCGTCCGACTACGACGAGATGCAAGACGGTCTGCGCCCGCCACGGGATCGAGATCTCGGCCACCCGCGTGCGCAAGGTGGTGCGCAAGTTCGCCGAGCAGCGCGAGAAGTCGGCCGGCTGGCGGCGGATCCTCGAGCAGACGACGGGGGCGCTGCTGCGCCAGACGGACCAGGCGTGAAGTACGTCCTCTTCTACGAGTCGGCCGAGGACGTCCTCGAGAAGGCTCCCGTGCACCAGGCCGAGCACGGTCGCTACATGCGCGAGGTGATGGCGCGGCGGCGAGCTTCTGATGACCGGTCCCTTCGGCAACCCGCAGGAGGAGGGCGCGATGTCCGTCTTCACGAGCCGGGCGGCCGCGGAGGAGTGCGCGAAGGGCGACCCGTTCGTGCTGAACGGCGTGGTCGCGAACTGGTACGTCCGCGACTGGGACGAGGGGCTCGACTAGATAGTTGCGCCGGGGTGGTCGCGGGGTCCCCCACGAGCTCATACCGCGAGTGGCGAATTCCGTCCATATGTCTGGCGCAAGTCGCCACTCGCCGAGTCTTACCCCATCCCCAGCCCTATCTCGAGCTCGAGCTCGAGCCGCCGCTAACCCGCCGTCGCAATCTCCAGCGCGCGCAGCAGGCGGTCGGTGGCCGCCGCGTCGCGGACGGTCGCGCGTATGTGGTCGTCCGCGCCGAGCGGGCCGCCGGGAGCCACGATCACGCCGTGACGGCGCAGGCCGTGGGTGAGCTCGTCGCCGCTCATGCCGCGCGCGGCGAGCCAGACGAAGTTCGCCTGCGAGGGCGCGACGTCGACGGGCAGTGCGGCGAGCGCCTCCAGCAGGCGCGCCCGCTCGCGCGAGACCGCCTGCCGGCGCCGCTCGATCTCGGCGTCGCCCGTTCGCAGCGCGTGCTCGACGGCCGCCTGGGTGAGGGCGTTCACGCCGAGGACCGGCGCCACGGCGGCGAGCAGCGACGCGTCGCTCGACACGGCGTAGCCGGCCCGTAGGCCGGACAGGCCGTATGCCTTCGAGAACGTGCGCACGACGAGCAGCCGCGGAAACGCCTCGACGAGCCGCAGGCATGCATCGATGTCCTCGACGTCCTGGAAGTGGACGAGCGCCTCGTCGAGCAGCACGTGCACGTGCTCCGGAAGCGCTGACAGGAGCGTCCCGAGCTCGTCCGCGGTCATATGGTCGCCGGTCGGGTCGTTCGGGTTGCAGATCACGACCGCACGGGTGCGCTCGCTCACCTCGTCGAGCAGGTGCGCCCGCTCGCACGGGTGGGGGCGCGCGTAGGCGTGCGCCGCCATCAGCGGGTAGAGCGGATAAGAGGGCCACGGCATCAGGAGCTCGTCGCCCTGCGACAGGAGCGCCATTGCGGCCGACTGCAGGAGCTCCGCGGCGCCGTTGCCGAGCACGATCTTCTCCGGCGCGATCCCGTGGCGGTCGGCAAGCAGGCGGCGCACGCCGGAGGCGTGCCGGTCCGGGTAGCCGTTGACGCGCCCGCGCGCACGGGCGATCGCGGCGTTCACGATCTCCGAGTGCGGCATCTCGGGCCACTCGGTGCCCGAGATGTCGAGGTCCGGGACGCGCTCGAGGGCGAGCCGGCGCTCGCGGGCGCGCCGCTCACGGCGCTCCCGGTTCAAGAGCTCCTCGTCGAGGTCGTCGAACTGCCGGTAGTAGTCGCGAAAGCCCACTCGGCTCAGCTGCCGGGCGCCATGCTCGGCCCCGGCCCCTGGATCAGCAGGAACCAGATCGCGAATGCCACGACGGCGACGCCCACGCAGGACGCGAAGATGCGCTCGAGCGCGCCGCGCTCCTGCCTGTGCCCGGCGGCGCGGCGGACGAGCTTCCAGGCGTGGTCGACGCGCTTGGCGCCCGCCATCGTGAGCATCAGCGACGCGAGGCAGCCGAGCATGATCGTGGCGATCCCGGCGGTGACGTAGCCCGTCTGATAGTCGACCTGAGAGCCGATCCAGAGCCAGGCCAGCGGCTGGGGCCCGAACAGCGAGAGGCAGAGCACGACCTCCACCGCCAGCAGCCCGTGGGCGAGCCACTCGTCCATTCGCCGCCGGCGGTCGGACGTGGGCTCCACCTTCTGGTAGCGCACCGGGCCGGTGCCCGGGCGCCGGCCGACGAAGAGGCCGCCGGTGTCGGTTGGATCGTTGCCTGCCATGGCGCCCTAGCGAGGGTAATGGGCGCCTGCGCTCAGCGACTCCGCTCGTAGATCTCGTCGACAACTCCGGCGAACTTCTCGTGCACGACGTTGCGCTTGACCTTGAGCGTCGGCGTGAGCTCGCCGGTCTCCTGCGACAGGTCGTGGTCGAGGATCTCGAAGCGCTTGATCTGCTCAACCGGGCCGACGTGCGAGTTGACCTCGTCGACGACCTTCTGGATCTCGGCCAGCACCTTCTCGTTCGTACGCAGCGCCTCGATCGAGTCGTCCTCGAGCCCGAGCGACTGCGCCAGCGCGGGCGCCTCCTCGGGATCGATCGTCACAAGCGCGATGAGGTACGGGCGGCGGTCGCCGATCACCACCGCCTGCGAGATCCAGCGGTTCTGCTTGAGGCCGTTCTCGAGGTTGGCGGGGGTGATGTTCTTGCCACCCGCCGTGATGATGATGTCCTTCTTGCGGCCGGTGATGAACAGGAAGCCGTCCTCGTCGAGGCGGCCGAGGTCACCGGTGTGGAGCCACTCGCCGTCGAGCGCCTCCGCCGTCGCGTCGTCGTTCTTGTAGTAGCCCTGGAAGATGTTCGGGCCCTTGATCAGGACCTCGCCGTCCTCGGCGATCTTCACCTCGACCCCGACCATCGGCTTGCCGACGGAGCCGAAGCGGAAGCCGTTCGCCTGCGGGCGGTTGACCGTGGCGCTCGTGGAGGTCTCGGTCATCCCGTAGCCCTCCATCACGGGCACGCCGCACGCGAAGAAGAACTCGAGGATCTCGGCTGCGATCGGGGCTGCGCCGGTCACGCACTCGCGGATGTTCTGGCCGAACAGCCCGCGGACGTTCTTGAAGAGCTTCTCCTCGGCCTGGTCGAAGCCGGCCTGCAGCTCCGGCGGTACCTCCTTGCCCTCGAGCTGCATGGTCCGCACCTTCACGCCCACGGCGACGGCCTGGCGCAGCTGCTCCTTGTCCTCGACCGAGCTCGTGGCGAGCGTGTAGATCTTCTCGAACATGCGCGGGACCGACGGGAAGTAGGTCGGTGAGAGCTGCGCGATGTCGGCGATGATCATCTTCGGGTCGCGCGACCAGTAGGCGAGCGTCACGCCGAGGTCGAACGAGCCGAACTGGATGAGGATCGCGAAGGCGTGCGCGAGCGGCAGGAAGAGGTAGCTCACGTCGCCGCTCTCGAGCACCGCCTGCTTGGCGACCGAGTCGGTGATCGCCCGGTAGTTCGCGTGCGTCAGCAGGCAGCCCTTGGGCGGGCCGGTGGTGCCGGACGTGTAGATGTAGAGGCACATGTCCTCGGGAGTGACGGCCTCGTAGCGGGCCGCCCACTCGGAGTCCTCGCCGCCGCGGCCGCGAGCGCGCAGGTCGTCGAGCGAGATGGCGTCGTCGCCGAGCTCCGCGCCGGCCGGGTCCATCACGACGACGTGCTCGAGCTCGGGGCAGTCGGCGCGCACGGCTCGGACCTTCGCGAGCTGCTCGGCGTCCTCGACGAACACGGCCCGCGAGTCGGAGTGGGCGAGGACGTACTGGCATTCCTCGGGCGAATTCGTCTGGTAGATCGTGACGAGCGCGGCCCCGGCGGTGAGGATGCCGAAGCAGGCGTGGGTCCACTCGGGCCGGGTGTGCGCAAGTATCGAGACCTTCTCGCCCGGCTCGATGCCGAGCTCGACCAGGCCGAGCGCGACCTCCTTGACCGTCTCGCCGAGCTCCGCGTAGGAGGCGTCGACCCACTCGTCGCCCACCTTGTAGCGCTGGGCGGGGCTGTTGGCGTACTTCCTCGCCGCCAGCGGCAACAGGTCGGCGATTGTCTTGGAGCCCGTGCCTGCAGCGACGCTCGCGCCGACGGTGACTGCTTCCATCGTCCTCTTCCTCTCGCTTCTCGAATCCCGGCCGAGCGGATTGTATGTCGAGAAACGCGACTGGGTGACGGTTGTGGCCCCGCGCCAGACTGTCTGCGCAGCCGGCTCGGCCGGCTGCTTCGGCCCTCGGGCCTAGGCCTTGGCCAGCTGCCGCTTCTCCTGCGCCGTCCTCAGACTGGTCGTGAAGAGAGTTTTGTCGATCCGACCCTGGAAGATCGGGACGCCCATTTCCATGCACTTCGCGATGACTTCACGACGGTGCATGCCCGCCTCTCGTCCGAGTTCGGTGGGCGTCAGGTGGATCGCCATGTACTGCGGCCTCCTCGTCGTATTGCGGGCGTGTTAAGAGAGTAACGGTTGCGCCGGTCGGCGCAAGCGGAATTCCGCACGATGCGTCAAATCGGGTTCGGCGTGTCCACGAAGCGGTGTTCCACCCCGAATCGGTCGGCCACAAGCTCGCCCAGGCGACGCACTCCGAAGGTCTCGGTCGCGTAGTGCCCGGCCGCGATGAAGTGGACGCCGCTCTCTCTCGCGTCAGCCATGACGTGCTCGGCGGGCTCTCCGGTCAGAAACGCATCCAGGCCGAGCGCAACCGCCTCGCCAAAGCTCGAGGCGGCGCTCCCGGAGATGATTCCGGCGCTGCGGACGAGGCCCGGCCCGCTGTCCCAGACGAAGGGCTCCTGCCCGAACAAGCTCGCACAGCGCTCCCGCAGCTCGCCGAACGGAACCCCCTCGGCCGAGCGCGCGACGAAGCCGACGCTGCGGCCACGATGCTCGCCGAACGGCTCCGCCCGCTCGAACCCGAGCGCCGCGCAGATGAGGGCGTTGTTGCCCACCTCCGGGTGAGCGTCGAGCGGAAGGTGGTAGCCGGCGAGCGAGATGTCGGCGTCGAAGAGGATCCGCAGGCGCTCCTTCATCGCCGCCGAGACCGTGCGCGGATGGAAGTCCCAGAAGAGGCCGTGGTGCGCGATCACGAGGTTCGCGCCGGCCGTTGCCGCCTGCTCGAAGAGCTCGCGATGTGCCGAAACCCCGGTCACGACCAGCTCGACCCGCTCCGAGCCCGGCACCTGAAGCCCGTTGGGCCCGTAGTCGGCGAAGGCGCCGATGTCGAGCAGATCGTCGAGGAAGGCCACGATCTCGTCCCGCGAAGCCACGCCCGGAAGCCTCTCAGACAGGCGGGGGGAGGCGCGGGTGACCCCCCTGGGGGGAGGGGGTGGGAGAGCTTTCGGGCGCCACCGGCGGGGGTACATCCGGCTCACTCAAGGATCGAGTGCAGAGGAAGCAAGGATGATCGCCACACGCATCGAGAGCACGGATCGCGACCTCGTCGCAGCTGTTCGCAAGGGAGACGACGCCGCCTTCGAGGAGCTGTACTCGCGCTACCGCCCGCGCATCACCTCCTACGTGCGCGGCATGGTGCGCGACGAGGGCCGCGCGGAGGACATCGCACAGGAGGCGTTCATGTCCGCGCTGCGCCGCCTGCGCGAGACCGACTCCGAGATCGCCTTCAAGCCGTGGATCTACCAGATCGCTCGCAACAAGGCGATCGACCACCATCGCCGCTCGTCGCGCGCGGAGGAGATCTCGATGGACGCGGAGCACGGCCTGCGCGCGTCCGACCACGCTCGGCTCGTCGATGCGGGCGCACCGGACAGGGCGCTCGTGGCCAAGGAGAGCCTCGAGCATCTGTGCGGGGCGTTCGAGGAGCTCTCGGATCTGCAGTCGCGCGTGATCGTGATGCGCGAGCTCGAAGGGCGCTCGTACCGCGAGATCGCCGAGCAGCTCGACACCACCCGCCCGGCCGTGGAGGGCGCGTTGTTCCGCGGCCGCCGCCGCCTCGAGAGCGAGTACTCCGAGATCTCGGAGGGGCGCCGCTGCGACGGCATGCGCACGACGATCGCGAGGCTCGCCGAGGGCGCCGGCGGCAAGGCGGACGAGGGGCGGCTCGCGCGTCACGCGCGCCACTGCAGCCTCTGCCGGCGCCGCGCCCGCGAGCTCGGCGTCGAGCCGCTCTCCACGCTCGCGCGCGTGCGCTCGAAGATCGCGGCGATGCTGCCGCTGCCATGGGGCCTTCAGGGAGGCGGCGGGCCGTTCGCGGGGATGCTCGGCGAGCGGGCTGCGGCGATGGCTGCGATCGCGGCCATCGGCGCGGGCGGGGCGGCGATCGGCGTCGAGAAGATCGGCGCGTCCGAGCGTCCCGCGGGCCACGATCGGGTGGAGCGCAGCGTGGAGCGCGCGGCCTTCCCGGTGCCGGCCCGCCGTGCGCAGCGCGCCCGCGCGCGCCGTACGGAAGCAGGCGCCCGCGGCGCGCCGGCAGCGCAGCCGCCACTCCGGGGCGGCGACCGCCGGTAGAGCGGAACGGCCGGGACGTCGCGCCTGCGCCGGCGGCCGCCCCTGCTCCCGCGGCGCGGCAGGCCGTAGTCCCCGCGCAGCCCTCGGGTGGCGCCGCCCCGCAACGGCCTGCCGCTGCGCCCGCGCCGCCGACTCAACCCCGGCTTCCGGCGCCGCCGAAGATCTCGCCGCCGCCGCTGCCGGTCGTCCCCGAGGTGGTGGAGAGCCTTCCGCTGCCGCCGGTGGAGGTGCCGCCGGTTCAGCTCCCGGCCCCACCCGCGGGCGCGCCCGGGGCGAATGTGGTGAACGGCGTGAACCGCGCGCTCGACGGTGTGACCGGCACCGTTCAGAGCGCGCTCCCGTGACCGGCGCCGCGCGCGGGTAACCTGCCCGCCGATGGCCGCGAAACGCACCCGGGCGGCGAGGGAGGGCGACGAGTTCCTCGAGACCCTCATGGACACGAGCCTGTACTCGATGGGCGCCTACTTCAGCGATCAGCATCCGGATCTCGTCGACGAGGTGATCGCGCAGAGCGAGGCGATCGAGGGCACCGGCCTGCGCGCGTACGCCGACGCGCACGGAATGACGATCGAGGCCTGCTTCGAGACGCTGCTCACAGGCCTTGCGGTGCGGTACTACAAAGCGGTCGCGGCCTGAGATGCGGCGCGCGGCCGAGGTGGCCGTCGTGGGGGCCGGGATCACCGGCCTGGCCACCGCGTACGAGCTGCTTCGCCGCGGCGTGGACGTGCGTGTCTTCGAGGCCGCCCGGCCCGGGGCCGGGCAGTCGGCCGGGCGAACGCGCATCTTCCGCCATGCTCACCGCCGGCTCGAGCTGGTCGAGCGCGCCGTGGATGCCCGTGCGCTCTGGGAACGCTGGGAGGACGAGCTCGGGGCGCGGCTGCTCGGCCGCGAGGGCATGCTGCTCACGGGCCCGAGCGCGGAGCCGGTTGCGGGCCTGCTCGAGCGGGCGGGCACGCCCGGGAGGCTGCTCGACGAGCGCGAGCAGGCCCGCGTGCTGCCGATCCTCTCGCCTCCGGTCGGGCCGGCGCTCCTCGACGAGCTCGGCGGATCCACGGACGTGGCGGCGGCGATTCGGCTGCTCGCCGCCGCACTCGGCGACCGGCTCGTGCTCGCCGAGGTGTTCGCCGTCGACTCCGGCGAGCCCGCCCTGATCGAGACCTCCGAGGGGATCTGGGAGGCGGGCCGCGCCGTCCTCTGCGCCGGGGCCGGCATCGGCGCGCTCGCGCCCGGGCTCGAGATCCCGCTGGCGCTCAGCTGCCACGCGCGCGCGACCTTCCGCGTCCGCGATGCGGCGCTCGGCGGCCGGCTGCCGGCACTCCAGGAGCAGAGCGGCGCCTTTGGCGAGATCGTCTACGCCGCCGCCTTTCCAGGCGAGCCGGTCTACGCGGTCGGGCTGGCCGGCGAGGACGCCGACGTGCCGCTCGGCGCCGCGACCGAGCCGCTTGTCGAGCGGATCACGGCCTACGTGCGCGAGGCGCTGCCCGGCCTCGACCCGGAGCCGGCAGGAGTGAGGCTGTGCGTCCCCACGGAGCTGCCGGACGCACCCGACCGCTTCGAGGTGTGGAGCACGCGGCTCCGTGCTCGCGCTCGCCGGCGACAACCTCTTCAAGTTCGGCCCCTGGCTGGGGCGCATGCTGGCCGCAGCCGCCTGCGGGGATCGGGAGCCGGTCGGGCTGGTGGTCGCAAGGTGAACATGGATACCCCCGACGTCCGCTATGCGCGCAGCGGCGACGTGAGCATCGCCTACCAGGTGGTCGGCAACGGGCCCGTCGACCTGGTGTTCGTGCCCTTCCTGATCAACCTGATCTGGGCGTGGGAGCAGCCGATCTTCGTCGATTTCTGCAACCGCATGGCGGCCTTCTGCCGCCTGATCCTGTTCGACAAGCGCGGCACCGGCCTTTCGGACCGGCCGCGCGACCTGCCGACGCTCGAGACGCGCATGGACGACATACGAGCCGTGATGGACGACGTCGGCTCAGAGCGCGCAGCGTTGCTGGGGGCGGGCTCGCCCGGTGGCCAGCTGTCGGCGCTGTTCGCGGCGACCTATCCCGAGCGGGTGGTCGCGCTGATCCTGCAGAACACCTGGCCGCGGGTGGTGCAGGCGCCCGACTTCCCGATGGGCGCCACGGTCGAGGACTGGCACCGCAGGGTGCGCGAGGCGCGCCTGCACTGGGGCACGCGCGAGTACCAGCGCAACGAGATGATCAAGTACTTCCCGACCTACGCCGACGACCCCGAGTTCGAGCAATGGCACGTGATGCACGAGCGGCTCGCCGCGAGCCCCGGCTCCGCCGCCTGGTTCATGCGGGTGCTGATGGAGACGGACATCCGCGAGGTCCTGCCCACCATCTCGGTGCCGACCGTGATCCTCTGCCACACGAGGTGGCTCGACGGCTGCAGCTACATGGCCGAGCGCATCCCGAACGCGAAGCTGGTCGAGTTGACCGCCTCAAGCGTCAGCGTGTACGGCGACTCCCGGATCCCAACCGAGGTGGAGCGCTTCCTCGCGGAGGGGCACGTCGACTTGGCGCCCGAGCGTGTGCTCACCACCGTGCTCTTCACGGACATCGTCGAATCGACCTCGCGCGCGGCCGAGATGGGCGACGGGCGCTGGCGCGAGCTGCTCGAAGCCCACCACGCGACGGTGCGCGCGCAGCTCGCCCGCTACGGCGGAGCGCTCGTCCGCACCACGGGCGACGGCTTCTGCGCGACCTTCGACGGCCCCGCCCGCGCGATCGCGTGTGCCCACAGCGCCCGCAGGGCGGTGGGGGACCTTGGCCTCGACATCCGCGCGGGCATCCACACGGGTGAGGTCGAGCTGGTGCGCGGGCGCGTCGAGGGGATCGCCGTGCACATCGGCGCGCGCATCGCCGCCGAGGCGCGCCCGTGCGAGGTGCTCGTCTCGAGCGTGGTCCGCGACCTCGCGGGCGGCTCCGGGATCGACTTCGACGAGCGCGGCGTGCACGAGCTGAAGGGCGTCCCCGGCGAATGGCCCCTGTTTGCCGCTCGACTCTCAGAGCGCGCCCGATTAGGGTAAGACGGCATGGCTCTGTTCTCGCAAGACACGAAGGTCAAGTCGCTCCGCCAGACGCCTCTGTTCGAGGGCTTGTCGAAGAAGGAGCTCACCGAGCTCGCTCGCAGGAGTGAGGACATGGAGCTCGAGGCCGGCACCGTCCTGTGCAAGGAGGGCGACGTCGGCAAGGAGTTCTTCGTGATCGTCGACGGCGAGGTCGACGTCAAGCGCAAGGGCCGTCGCCTCGGCACGCGCGGCGCGGGCGACTTCATCGGCGAGATCGCGCTCCTCGAGGACACGGAGCGCACCGCCACGGTCACCGCCAAGACGTCGCTGCGCGTATTCGTGCTCACACGCCCGGCGTTCCAGCACCTCATCAACGCGAGCCCGGGCGTCGAGCGCAAGGTCATGCGCACGCTCGCCCGCCGGCTGGCGGCGCTGTCGAAGGACCCGTCGCTGTCCTAGCCGGCGAGCCGCTCGCGAAGGGCGGCCAGGTCGGCTTCGGTGAGGCCGCCGCGGCGCAGCGTCGCCTCGAGGTCCAGCGATGCGAGCGTCGAGACGATCAGCTCGCGCGCGGAGGTGCTCCGCGCGCTGAGGAAGCTCTCGAGCTCAGCGCCCTGGTCGGGCTCGCCGAGCGATTCGTAGCGCGACGGCAGCCGCTCGGCGCTCAGCGCGTAGTCCGCGGCGATGTCGTCCGGGGCGACGCCGGCAAGGGCCAGCAGGAGCATCGAGATCTGACCCGTCCGGTCGCGGCCGCTGACGCAGTGGACGAGCACCCCACCGGGCTCCGCCCGCGCGATCGTCGCGAGGACTCGCGCGCTGCGCTCCGGAAAGCGCTCGAGATGGGGGCCGTAGTAGAACGGCGTGGCGAACTCCGGCGCACTCTCCCAGCCCTCCCAGAACTCGGTGTCGTCAACCCCGTCGAGCGGCAGCCCGAAGGTCGCGAGTCCCGGCGGGCGCGCGGGCGAAGCCGGCCCGCGCTCGTCCTCGTTGCGCAGGTCGATGACGGTGCGCACGCCGTGCTCCCAGAGCGCCGCCCAGCCGGCGGGCGTGAGCCCGTCCAGGCAATCGGCGCGGATCACGGCGCCCCGGCGCGTCTCGCCGCCGCCCGCGACGGGGATGCGCCCAAGGTCGCGCACGTTGAAGCAACCGTCCCAGTCGAGGTGCCGGCCGGCAGGGATTCTCACCGTCTGGGCGAACGAGCGGACGTGCTGTTCATGGTCGTGGAGCACTTTACGGCCGCCGCTGCGGTCGAGATCTACGAGCGCGTGCGCGAGGGCGGCCGCTCGCTCCCCGAGGGCCTGCGCTACGTCGACAGCTGGGTGCGCGCCGACCTGCGCGGCTGCTTCCAGCTGATGGAGTGCGACGACCCACTGTTGCTCCAAGGCTGGATCGCCGAGTGGGGGGATCTGGCCGAGTTCGAGGTGGTGCCGGTCGCCTCCTCGAGCGCCACGCAGGAGCTGATGGAGCGGCGCGCACGGGACGAGCGGTAGAGGCCCCCGCGTACCCTTGGCGCCGATGCCGCCCGTGAGCGCCGAGCTGCGTGCTGTTGCTGAGACCGCCTTTCGCACCCTGAACGATGGCGATCTGGACGCCTTCCTCGAGGTGGTCGCCGAGGACGTCGAGTTCACGTCGATGCTGGGCGAGGTGGAGGGGCAGACCTTTCGGGGCCACGACGGCGTGCGCACGTGGTGGAGCACCGTGGCCGGCACCTTTGACGAGATGCGATGGGAGCTGCTCGAGCTCGACGGGTCGAGCACACGGGCCGTCGCCAGGCTGCGCGCGGTGGGCTCCATCGGGAGCGTCGAGGTCGAGCAGGTGGTCTGGCAGGCAGCCGCCGTCCGGGACGGCAAGCTGCGCTGGTGGGCGTTCTTCCGCGCCGAGCACGACGCCCGCGAGGCGGCGGCCATGAGGGACGCGGACTGACGACCGCACCAGAGCACGGGGCGTAGGCTCTGCCCATGGCGAGCGCCGCCCGCTGCACGGCTGCTCTTCTCTGCGTGGCGTTCCTCGTCCTTGCGTTCGCCGGTGGGGGGGAATCGCAGTCCCAGCCCAGGAAGGGTTGTCAACTCCGTCCCGGCAAGCTCCGCGCGCTGCCCTCCTGGGTGCGACCGCGACGCGCGACCGTGCTGGTCGACTCGGTCCTGCTCGGTGGCGTTCCGGCGCTGCGCGAGCGGAGGCGCTGTTGGGGGGTCCGGATGTACGGCCGGCCTGCGCTGATGATCAGGATCGCCGAGCAGGAGCTGCGTCAACGTGGGGCTCGCGTCGGGCGCCTGGTGATCGTCGGCCTCGGATACAACTCGCTCTGGGAGCGGGGCCGGCGTCGCTACGGCGTCTGGGCGAAGCGCTTCGACGGCGAGGCCCGCAAGCTTCTTCGCACCCTTCGCCGGCTGGGCGCCCGCGAGGTGGTCTGGGTGACCCTGCGAGAGCCCACGGCGCGGACCGTCCCGCCGCATGCGGCGGACGAGCTCGGCCAGTACTCGTGGTATTTCCCCTACGTCAACGAGCGCCTACGCCGGCTCGACCGGCGCCGGGACGATCTCGTCCTGGCCGACTGGGCAAAGGCGTCGGACCGGCGCGGCGTGACCTACGACTCGATCCACCTGAATCCCGAGGGCGCGGCCCTGATGGCGAGGACGATCTGGGGAACCGTCAGCAGCGAGGCCCGCCGGCAGGCGAAGCCGAAGCGCCCAAGAGGTGATGAGAAATCGTAGTCGCCGTGCTGGTTCTGATCCCTTTCGGAGGGTTCTTGACCTGGTACGGGTGGACGATCGTCGACAACATCTGGGGGCCGGGCGACAGTCCCGACTGGGCGTACCTCTTGTTCGGTCTCCCCTTCATCGTGCTGGGCATCAGTTGCGTCGTAGGGGCGGCGTTGGCCTACAGACGCTCGCTACGTTGACGGCGACTATTGCCGTCAACGTAGACAGCGTCGGCCGGCTCTAGTCGCTCTTGCGTGGGCCAAGCCACATCTCGGTCTCGTGGGCTTCCACGTCGTCGATCCGAGAGCGGCGCGCGGGTTTTCGCGGATCGGTTGCGCGGGCCTTTCGCCGGGCCTTCTTCTCCTCCTGGCGCTTGCTGAGCCGTTCCTTGAATCCAGGCACGTGAACCTCCGAGGCTCGTCCGGGTCAACGCTACGCCTCCCCGGCATGGGAGGCAAGCTCCGGCGTCGTCCGGTCGTAGTCCTCGGCTCAGTCCCTGATCATGAGATTCCTACTTGTGGGACTACCTGTAGAACTTCAACTTGAACGTCTGTTTGCCCGACTTGTGGATAGCGCCGCCCCCTCGTTCGGGGTCGATCATCTTCATCGAGAAGGTGCCCTTCGCCTCCGTGGGTGCGGTGAACGTACCGTTGACCGTAAGAGTCCACTCCGTCGCGGCGTAATATCCGCCCGATTGCGTCAACTCGCGGGTGACGGAGAACTTGCCGGCGTCCGAGACCTTCACGTTCTTCAGTCGCGGGGAACTTACGAAGTCGAGTGGCGGGAGCTGCACGCTCGCCTTCGTCCCTGACGGCGCGACCTTCATGTGCATGCCGCCCTCGCGTGGCATGGACGTCTTGCCGACGAGTTCCACGCCGCCCTTCTTGGGTGGTACGGCGAGTGCCGTCGACGCCAACGGGATCGCCGCCAATACGGCTACGGCAGCTAGCGCCACCGTCGCTCGGGTCAGGTATGGCATTGCATTGCCCTCCAGTCGTGGCGGGCAACCCGACGAGGCGCGACCCAGTGCGGCTACCCTCGCACAGCGCAGGTGTCGGCGCCGGATGAAACATGGCGCATCCTTCTCGTGACCACGCACTGCTCCCTTGTAACGATCGGGTGGACGCGATTTTGGCCTACGTTGCCCACCTGCTCCTCACCACCACTCGTGAGACGGTGACCCGTACTTCGCTTGGAAACCAGCACTCGGCTCAGCGCGACAGTGACTTGCGCAAGCAGGCGATTGCGCAAGCGGGGACTTAGGCCTCCGTCCCGTCGGCGCCCCTGCTCTGCATTAGGTCATGCCTATGCACCACGTGGTGGTCCGGTGGATTGCGTGGCGCTGGGCAATCGGTCCCGGGCAGGAGCGCCTGAGTCCGGCCGGGAGGCCCTCGCCTACGCCTGCATATGGGCGTGGCGCGGTCCCGGTTGTCGTCCCCTCACCGGCACACATCACCGAACCAGTGTTACGGCACACCGCCCTCGGCCAGTGCTCTCGGGACGGGCTCCACGCGACGGTGTGCCGGCACCGGTTCCTTTCCGTACGGAGCATCTGCTTGGCGTCGTGGTCAACTGGCCCTCGGTGGCCCTGACCGATGATTTTTGCGCGCCGTGCTGGTCTGTACGCCGAATACCGACTCACGGGAGGCTGACGCCATGCGGAAATTGACCTTCGCCATGAACCTGAGCTTGGACGGCTACATCGCCGCGCCCGGTGACGACCTCGGCTGGAGCGTGCCGAGCGACGAACTGTTCCAGTGGTGGTCCGACCGGGTGGGGGCGACAGGCCTGGCGCTGTACGGGCGCAAGCTGTGGGAGACGATGAGCTCCCACTGGCCGACCGCCGACAAGCAGCCGGGCGCCACACCGGCGGAGATCGAGTTCGCCAGCCGCTGGCGGGACATGCCGAAGGTGGTGTTCTCCTCGACGACCAGCACGGTCGACTGGAACACCCGTCTGGTCACCGGCGACGCGGTCACCGAGATCACCAGGCTCAAGACTGAGGACGGCGGTCCCATGGACATCGGCGGCGCCACCCTCGCCGCGGCGGCCATGCGGGCCGGGCTGATCGACGAGTACGCGATCGTCACCCACCCGGTCCTGGTGGGCGGCGGCACGCCGTTCTTCACGGCCCTGGACAACTGGGTGAACCTGAGCCTGGTGGAGACCCGGACGTTTCCCGACGGCGTGCTCCTGACCAGGTACGAAACCGGGCGCTGAATACCCGACCTCGGATCGGCGCGGCCTCGTGCCACCCAAGGATCTCGTGGCCGTTAGGGGATCCGCTTACGGCACTCCGCGCCTGCCGTCGCACGAACGTGGGCGTCCCAAGTGATGTCGGCGAGGTGCTCGTTGCGATGACCCACGGAAGCGCCACTGTGCCGGACCCGCTGCACCCGCTGCATAGGCACGACGTCGGCGCGTGTGAGCTCCCGCTCCCCCGCGAGCTCGAGCCCGTCGCTTTCGCAATGAGGCAGACGCGAGAGTGCTGGGTCGACGTGGCCCGGCTATCGAGTTGGACGACAAGCGATAGCGGGATTACTGGGCGGGCGAGGTCGCAGGAGCGGTCCCAGGCTAGTTCGGCGGGGCGCGAGGGTAGCGACCGTCTGGGCCGCTCCCCGTAGCCCGCCACGTCGCTGTGCAATAACGACCCGGGGCCCGAGATGGCTACTGAGGGTGACTTGCCAGTAGCGCTTGGAACTGCGAGAGGGGCATGTCCGCGGGGATGACACCCGTACCGCTACACGGAAGGCATTCCTCCGACGTGTCGCGAGTGATGTGGCCTCCCTCGGTTACCGTCTCGACGTAGCCCCGACCGCCGCACTCCTGGCACGGCACCTTGACGGAAACCGTTAGTTCGACTGAGGAGTGCTCACCGCCTTCCATCTCTCTAGCACTCTAGTGCGCAGACCTCGAGGCGCGGGTCCTGCAGGCCTCACGGGATGGTCGTCAAACAGAAGAACTGGCCCTGCAGTCGATTTACGATCCCGTTCGCCTCAATAGTGGGTTGCCTCGGCGCGCTGGATCACGCGAGTCGGCGTAATACCGCTTCTTCGGCCGGAAATCGCTGGCCACAGGGCCAGCCAACGGATCGTACTCCTCTAAGCGCGGCTCTTCGGCCCCTCCTTGCTTCCAGGGACCTATCACGGAGGCGCTGGTCGGACTGGTGCTTGCATGGATAGGAGCAGTCTGCTCGGCTGCGACTTGTGCAAGCAGGCGAAGGCACTAGCGAGCCGGCGGCTTTGACTCTTCGCTCCTACCACGCAGGAGGGGGAGACCGCCGGGTCCTTGTGAGGAGAGGGAGAGGCCCTGCTTTCGTCGAGGGGCAGCCCTTTTCGGGACGTTGGACGCAGCGGATGATCGGCGGTGCCAGCTTCCCGGCGGAGATGGTCGCGTCGAGACTGCGGATCGGGCGATGACGCTCTCGTGTGGACCGCCCGCGACGATGAGTTTGCGTCTTGCGACCTGTCACTACTGACACAAGCACACCTGCAAGAAGGAAGGAGAGCCCGATGTCAAGCCTGATGGTGGACTACATCACCTCACTCGACAGCAACGGGGGGACCACGGAGGCCTGGCCCGCCTACTGGGGCATGGAGGGTCCTGAGTATCTCGCCTGGCTCGAGGAAGACGAAAAGAGTGCGTACACCGCTCTAATGGGTGCGACGACGTACCGGGAGATGTCGGGATACGCCACCGATATGCCCGACGATCCCGGCCTCGCTGGATTGACCGCGAGGCCCAAGGTGGTGTTCTCCTCGACCTTGGAGGGACCGCTTTCATGGGCCAACACTGAGCTCATTGAAGCGGACGCGGTCGAGACTGTGCAGGACATGAAGCGGCGCGACTCGCGACCCCTGCGCACGATCGGCAGCATCAGCCTGTGCCGGTCGCTAATCGAAGCCCGTTTGGTGGACCGCCTCCGTGTGGTCGTCTTCCCAGTCATCACCGGCGCCACCGGGAACGACCGCATCTTCGACGGGTATCCCGACGTCGCCCTTGAGCTGGTCGACAGCCGCATCTTCGACGGTCGACTCCAGTTGCTCGAGTACGTTCCCACGGTGCTGGAGGGGCCGCCTGGCGTCGGCGACTGACCGTGCCACCGCAGCGCCGATGAGCCAGAGGCTGCTTGTGTCGAACCGTGGGAGTGGTGCCACCGCTCCTGCATTGCGCGACGAGGAGCGGTCTCACCGAGTGCGGCCTGGGCTATCGCATCGAGCCAGAAGCGAGAGCGCCGGGCCGATGGCCCCGGCAATCGAGTTGGACGAAAGGCACTAGCGCTCGTCCAGCCCAGCCAGGCGACCCCGCATCGGCCCGGCGCCGCAGAGCCCGCGCCTCCCCGACCGCGAGCGTCGGGCCCGAGCGATCGCTCAGCGTGTTCGGCGGGGGCGTGGGTACGGCCGTGTCCGTGTCGCCGGCGCTCCCGTGTCCGTGTCGTGTCCGTGTTCGGGTGCGCGGCCGTGCATCCCTATGCGCAGCAACCCCGCCGTTTGCGAGCGGTTGCACCCCCTGCAATGCGGCTGGGAGGTCGGGCTGACTGGATTTGAACCAGCGACCTCTCCGACCCGAACGGAGCGCGCTACCAAGCTGCGCCACAGCCCGAGGGGCCTAGCCTAGCGCGCGGCTGGGGGGCAAACCGCCATTGCCATACTGAGACTGCGTGAGGCTTGGCCGGTACCCAGTCGTGGCTCTGCTGTGCTCGCTCGGCGTTTTGGGCGCCTGCTCGTCGGACGACGATGACGCCGCGCGAGAGCCCGCGGCCACCACGAAGCCGGCCGCGACGGAGACCCCCGCCACTGGCCGCGGGGACGAGGGCGAGGCGAGCGCGCGGCCGGTCCGGCTGCTGCCGCTCGGCCGCTTCGACGAGCCGACCTACCTGACCGCGCCACGCGGCGACTCGCGCCGGTTCGTCGTCGAGCGTGGCGGTCGGATCCGGGTGGTCAAGGGCGGGCGGACCCTCGAGCAGCCCTTCCTCGACATCTCCGACCTCGTCAGCACAGGCGGCGAGAGCGGCCTGCTCTCGATCGCCTTCCCGCCGGATTACGCCCGCTCGGGCCGCTTCTACGTCTACTACACGGACCAGCAGGGCTATCCGACGATCGCCCAGTTCCGGCGCTCGCAGGGCAACCCCGACCGGGCCGACCCGGGCTCGCGCCGGACGACCATGCGAGTGCCCCACCAGCGCTTCAACCACAAGGGCGGCCAGATCCAGTTCGGCTCGGACGGGCGCCTGTACGCGGCCTTCGGCGACGGCGGGGGCGGCGGCGACCCCGACGACAACGGGCAGGACCTCGGCGCCATCCTCGGGAAGATGGTCCGCATCATGCCCAAGGCGGGCGGCGGTTACTCGGTGCCCGCCGACAACCCGTTCGCGGGCCGCTCCGGTGCGCGCGGCGAGGTCTACGCCTACGGCCTGCGCAACCCGTACCGCTTCTCGTTCGACCGCGGCAGCGGCGGGCTTGCGATCGGCGATGTCGGCCAGGACGCGGTGGAGGAGATCGACTACGTGCCCGGCCGCGACGGAGGCGAGCCGCCGCGGGGCGGCTACAACTTCGGCTGGGACGTGTTCGAGGGGCGCGACAGCTACGAGGGCGGCAACGCGCCCGGCCACGTGCCGCCGGTCATCGCGCACTCGCAGGATGGCGGCTACTGCTCGATCATCGGCGGCTACGTGGTCCGTGACAGCGCCCTCGGCCGAGGCTGGACCGGGCGCTACGTCTACGGGGACTACTGCAACTCGACGCTTCGGCTCGCGCGCCTGCGCCGGGGCAGCGCTCCCTCTCGCGCCACCTCGCTGAGCGTCCCCGGCCTCGTCTCGTTCGGCGAGGACGGCCGCGGCCGCGTGTACGCGGTCTCGCTCGAGGGGCCCGTGTATCGCATCGGCCGCCGCTGACGCACGCATGCGACACTCCGGAGAACCCGGAGCAAGGAGAGGCTGCATGTACTTCGAGGGGGTAATCCCCGCGCTCGTGACGCCGTTCGGCGAGGACGGCGCCGTCGATGCGGGCGCGCTCGCGCGACACGCCGAGTGGCTGCTCGACAACGGGGCCACGGGACTCGTCGGCACCGGCACCATGGGCGAAGCCCAGAGCCTGAGCGCCGCCGAGCGTCGGCTCGTGATCGAGTCGCTCGTCGAGGCCGCCGACGGCCGCGTGACGGTGACCGCCGGGGTGTCGAGCGAGACGCCCGCCGCCTCACTGCGCTTCGCCGCCGACGCGGCCGCCGCGGGGGCGGGCGCCCTGATGCTGCTGCCGCCGCTCGGCTACCACGGCGACGAGCGCGAGATCGAGGCGTTCTACCGCGATGTGGCCGGGGCCGGCGGCCTGCCGGTCATGGCCTACAACAACCCCAAGGCGAGCGGCACGGACATGCTTCCCGGGCTCGTCGCCCGGCTCGCGGAGATCGATGGGGTCGTGGCGGTCAAGGAGTGCTCGGGCGACGCCCGCCGGATCGCGGAGATCCTCAACGCGACGGACGACTTCGAGGTGCTCGTCGGCGGCGACGACTGGGCGCTCGAGGGCTTCTGCGCGGGCGCGACCGGCTGGATCTCGGGTGTCGCGAACGTCGCGCCGCGCGAGTGCGCCGACCTGTGCCGGCTGTGCGCGGAGGGCAGCCTCGAGGAGGCGCGCGAGGTGCACGGGCGCCTGCTTCCGCTCGGCCGGCTCGACATGAAGCCGAAGCTCGTCCAGTACTTCAAGGCGGCGATGGACCTCGTCGGTCGCGAGGGCGGCCCCTGCCGGCCGCCGCGGCTCGAGCTGACCGACGCCGAGCGGCGCGAGGTCGAGGAGGCGGTGAGGGCGCTCGGCGCCGGGGTGGCCGGGTGAGGGCAGGCCGGGTCTTCGCGGCCGTCGACTCTCACACGGAGGGGATGCCGACGCGCGTGATCACCGGCGGCATCGGCCCGATCCCGGGCAGGTCGATGCTGGAGCGCAAGCTCCACTTCGAGGAGCACCTGGACGACCTGCGCCTGCTGCTGATGCGCGAGCCGCGCGGCCACGGCGCGATGTCGGGCGCGATCCTCCAGCCGCCGTTGCGAGACGACGCTGACTGGGGGGTCGTCTTCATCGAGGTCACCGGCTGCCTGCCGATGTGCGGCCACGGCACGATCGGCGTCGCCACCGTGCTCGTCGAGACCGGCATGGTCGAGGTGAGCGAGCCGGAGACGGTCGTGCGGCTCGACACTCCCGCCGGGCTCGTCGAGGCGCGCGTGGCGGTGGAGGGCGGCCGCGCGCGCTCGGTCAGCCTCCGCAACGTGCCCTCGTTCCTGCTCGCGCGCGAGCGGAGCGTCGCGGTGAACGGCGGCAGCGTGACGTACGACATGGCCTTCGGCGGCAACTTCTACGCGCTGCTGCCGGCCGCGGACGCCGGGCTCGAGGTCGACCCGGCGCGCGCCCCCGAGCTGATCGAGCGCGGCCTCGAGATCATGGCCGCGATCGACGCGTCCGAGCGCCCGGTCCACCCGGCCGACGAGCGCATTTCGGGCTGCAAGCACGTCGTCTTCACGGCTCCCGGGCAGGACGGGCCGCGCTCGCAGCGGAGCGCCACCTCGATCCACCCTGGCTGGCTCGACCGCTCGCCGTGCGGCACGGGCACCTCGGCCAAGCTGGCGCAGCTCCATGCCCGCGGGGAGCTTGCCGTGGGTGAGGAGTTCGTCAACCGCTCGGTGATCGGCACGCGCTTCGGGGGGAGGATCGTGGCGGAGACCGAGGTGGCGGGGCTGCCGGCCGTGGTCCCGGAGATCAGCGGCCGCGCATGGATCACGGGCATGGCCCAGTACATGCTCGACCCAGAGGACCCGTTCCCGGCGGGATTCGACCTCTGAGCAGCTGCGACGTCGCGATCGTCGGAGCCGGGATCGTCGGCTGCGCGACCGCGTACGAGCTCGCCCGGCGGGGTGTGAGCGTCCACCTGATCGACCGCGGCGAGGTGTCCGGCGGGACCACCGGCCTGGGCGAGGGCAACGTGCTCTGTTGCGACAAGCGTCCCGGGCCGGAGCTCGGGCTGGCGCAGCTCGGGCTGGCGCTCTACGACGAGATCGAGGAGCTGCTCGGAGACGAGGCCGGGATCAGGCGCAAGGGCGCGCTCGTGGTGCACGGGGAGCCGAGCTCCTGGGCGAAGGAGGCAGAGCGGATCGCCGCCCTGGGGGCCGCCGGCATCGACTGCAGCCTGCTCGATCCGGAGGCGGTGCGGGCGGCCGAGCCCGAGCTGAGCGGCGAGCTGCTCGGCGCGTCGTTCTTCCCGCGCGACCTCCAGTGCGCCCCGCGGGCGATCGCCCGCGGCCTGGCGACGGGCGGCACAGGCGCACGGCGCGACGATCGAGACGGGCCGGGCCGCCGAGTCGGTGAGCGTCGCGGGCGGGCGCGTGACGGGCGTCGCGGGGGTGGCCGCCGACGCGGTCGTGATCGCCGCCGGCGCCTGGAGCGCCCCGCTCGCGCGCAGCGCGGGCCTCGAGCTGCCGGTCGAGCCGCGCAAGGGCCAGCTCGTGCGGCTGGAGCGACGCCCCGGCTTCCTGCGCCACAAGGTGATCGACGGCTCCTACATGGCGGCGGTCGAGAGCGGGGACGCCGGCCTCGCCGTCAGCACCGTCATCGAGACGACGCTCGACGGCCACGTCCTGGTGGGCTCGAGCCGTGAGCGGCGAGGCTTCGACCTGTCGGTGGACGCGGCGGTGAGCGAGGCGCTGCTCGCGGAGGCGTCACGGATCGCCCCGGGATCCGCGCACTGAAGCCGGACGGCGCCTGGGCGGGCCTGCGGCCGTGGCTGCCGGGCGGGCTGCCCGCGATCGGCGCCTCGGAGGCCGCCGAGGGCCTCTGGATCGCCACCGGGCACGAGGGCGCCGGCGTCGCGCACGGCCCGATCACCGGACGGCTCGTCGCGCAGGCGCTCTGCGGCGAGCCGGCGGCGCTCGACCTCGCGCCGTTCAGCCCGGACCGCTTCGACCCTGCGCGAGGGCCTTGAGCGCGCGCGTACCGCTCGAAGGAGGGCCCGAAGTCGGCCATCGTGGGTCGGGTGGCGCCGTCACTCGGAGAACCCGAGCTCGACGGCGCCGATGCCGTCGATCTCGAGGCGAACGCGTTCGCCGGGCCCCGGCTTGTGCGGGGGTGCGAGCACGCCGGTGATGATCCTCTCCCCGGCGCGCAGCTCCTCCCCGGCGGCGGCAAGCCGGTCGGCCACCACGCCGACCATCTCCTCGAGCCGCGCCCCGGCCGTGTCGGCGTCGATCTCGTGCTCGACCTCGCCATTCACGAGGATGCGCGCCGCGCCGGGCGTGTGCGTCTCGACGCGCGGCCCGAAGGCCACCCCGCGGTGGAAGATGTCGCCGGCGAGGATCTGCTCGAGCTCGATGCGGAGATCGGGCGGATCTGCCAGTTCGAGGGCGGGGCGCAGTGCGGCGATCGAGCGCGCGTCGGCGCCGAGCTCGACCGCCACCTCGGACTCGACGATCACCTCGCCGTCGCCGCCGAGCGACCACTCCGCGCCGTCCTCGAGCAGGGTGTCGGTCGTCAGGAAGCCGGCCACCGGGCGATCGATGCCGAGCTGCTCCTGGAACTTCGGCAGGTTGAAGCCGATCTTCCAGCCGATCGGCTGGGCGCCCTGAGCGAGGATCTCTCGGCGCCGCACGAGCTGGGCCATCATGCCCCGTTCGGCGTTGCCATCGCTGGTCACGGACGGCACGCTATAGGGTCGGCGCCATGACGAATGCCGTGGTGCTGATCAAGGCGGAGCGCGCCGCGATGGCGACGCTCGGGAGCGAGCTGGCCGACGTCGAGGGAGTGTCCGAGGTCTATTCCGTGACGGGCGAGTGGGACTTCGTTGCGATGCTCCGCGTGCGCGCCCCGGAAGACCTCGCCGAGCTCGTCACGGGCCGGATCGCCCGCCGTCTCCGGGATCGCCGACACGTACACGATGGTCGCCTTCGAGATGTTCTCCCGCCACGACATCGAGGCGATGTTCTCGATCGGCGCGTAGAGCGGAGCGAGCCGTGCCGGACGCCTTCTTCAAGAGCCCCGGACGGCGAGCTGTTCGGGCCCAGGACAAGCCACCCACGGCCCCTGAGACCCGGGAGCCCAGCACGCCGGCCCGCCCTCGGCGCTCGTGGCGCGAGCAGTGGAGCGCTGCGAGCCGCGCCCGGGCATGCGCGTCGGGCGGATCACGCTCGAGATCCTGCGGCCGGTGCCGCTCGCGCCGCTGTCCGTGCACGCCGAGCTGGTGCGCCCGGGGCGCAGCGTCGAGCTGCTCGAGGCGGTGCTGTCGGGCCCCGGCGGCGAGCTGATGCGGGCGCGGGCGTGGCGGGTGCAGGCCGGCGAGCTGCGCCTGGACGACGCCGAGGCGCCGCCGGCCGGGCCCGAGGCGGGCGCCGAAGGCGAGTTCTTCGCCACCGGGCAGGGGCTCGGATACCACACGGCGATGGAATACCGCTTCGTGGTCGGCGGTTTCCTCGAGCCGGGCCCCGCGACGGTCTGGATGCGCCCGCGCGTGCCGCTCGTGGCCGGAGAGGAGACGACGCCGCTCGAGCGCGTGTTCATCGCGGCGGACTCGGGCAACGGCGTGAGCGCGGCGATCGACTGGCGTACCACCCTCTTCATCAACACCGACCTCACGGTCCACCTGCTGCGCGAGCCGGCGGGGGAGTGGGTGTGTCTCGATGCGGTCACGCACGTCGACGGGCTCGGGATGGCCGACAGCGCGCTCTACGACGAGCGCGGGCGCATCGGGCGCGCCGTCCAGACGCTGCTCATCAGGCGGCGCTGACGCGCTTGCGCAGCGCGCCGATCAGCGCGCGCCGAGCGCCGGGCGCCCGGCGGTTCCACGCCGAACGGCGGCGAACAGGGCGCGCTCCATTCCAGCGCCGGCGGCCGGCCGCAGCGCGAGCGACCCGTCCTCGCGAGGGCCGCCCAGCGAGGGTACGAGGGCCACGGCCAGCCCGCTGCGGACGAGGTCGAGCAGGGTGCCGAGGTCGGTGACCCGGTGGCGGACCCGGGGCTCGAAGCCGGCCTCGCGACAGGCCCCGACGACCATGCCGAGTAGTGCGTGCCCGCCGACGGAGTGCCCATGCGTCACGGGCGAGGTCGGCGAGTGCCACCGGCTCCCCCGTCTGCGCTGCCGGGTGGCCCGCGTGCAGCGCGACCAGGAGCTCGTCGGCGCCCAGCTCGTGCCGCGTGAGCCGAGGGTCGCGCGGCCGCAGCGCCTGGGGGTACTCCTCGGCGACGACGATGTCGAGCTCGCCGGAGCGCAGACTCGGGAGCGCAATCTCGGCCTCCTGGTCGACGAGCTCGCAGACGAGCACTCGGATGCTCCCCGGCGCAAGCTCCTCGACCTGCCGGGACGAGAGGGGCCCGTGCCGCCGTCTGGAAGGCCGCGACGCGCACCGTGCCGGACAGGCTGCCCGGGTCCTCGAGCGCCGCCTCGGCGGCCTCCAGGCGCTCCAGCACCTCACGGCCGTGACGGGCGAGTGTGCGCCCCACGTCCGTCAGCAGCACGCCGCGGCCGACGGGCTCGAGCAGCCGGCGCCCGGTCTCGGCTTCGAGCTTGGCCAGCTGCTGGGAGATGGCCGAGGGCGTGTACCCGAGCCCCTCCGCGACGGCGGTGAGGCTCCCGCGGTCCTCGAGCTCGACGAGCAGGCTGAGACGGCCGGCGTTGAGCATTCTGTATGAAAACTAAAGGGTAAGTCGTAGAAATACGAGTTGTTCTTCAAAGGGCGCCACGTGATCCTGACTCGCATGACCAGCTACCTCGCATTCGTCGGAGTCGCCGCAGGAACCGTCCTCCTCCCGGGACCGGACATGCTCGTCGTACTGCGCACGGCCCTCGGAGGCGGGACCCGTACGGGAGCGTGGGCCGCCGTGGGCTCCGCGACCGGCAATCTCCTCTGGGGCACGGCCACGGTGCTCGGCGTGACGGCGGTGGTGGCCGCTTCCCCGGCGACGTTCGGCGCCCTCAAGCTGGCCGGCGCCGCCTACCTCGCGTGGCTGGGCGTCCAGGCGCTGCGTGCCGCGCGCCGCGGCGATCTGCTGGCCGCCGGGACGCCCGGGGAGCCGGTCCGTCCCCCGCCCGGGCCTTCAGGCGCGGCCTCGCGAGCGACCTCGCCAACGTCAAGGTGGGTCTCTTCTGGACGGCCCTCGTACCGCAGTTCCTGGTGCCAGGCGCCGGCCCGGCGCCGGCCGCGGCGATGGTGCTGACCATGGCCCTGCTGGCGCTCGCCGGGATGAGCGCCTTCGCATGCGTTGCGGGCCGCCTGCGCCCGGCGCTCGGGAGGCCAACCGCCTCGCGGCTCGTCAACGCGCTGGTAGGCGGCGCTGTACTCATGGCTCTCGCCGCCGGTCTCGCGGTCGCCCACTGAGTGGCGTGCCCCGCCCGCGAGCGGATACGGTGCCCCCATGGCCGATTCGCAGGTTGTGCTCATCACCGGATGCTCGACCGGCATCGGTCGCGCCACCGCGGAGCGGCTCGCCAGGGACGGGCTACACCGTCTACGCCACGGCGCGTCGCCCCGAATCGATCGCCGACCTGCGCGACAGCCGGCTGCCAGACGCTGGCGCTCGACGTGACGGACGAGACCTCGATGAGCGCCGCGGTCGACACGGTCGAGGACGCCGAGGGGGCCGTCGGCGTGCTCGTCAACAACGCCGGCTACAGCCAGAGCGGTGCGGTCGAGACGCGTGTCGATGGACGACGTCCGCGCCCAGTTCGAGACGAACGTCTTCGGGCTGGTCCGCATGTGCCAGCTCGTGCTGCCCGTCATGCGCGCGGCGGGTCGCGGGCCGGATCGTGAACATCAGCTCGATGGGCGGCAAGCTGACGTTTCCCGGCGGCGGGGTCTACCACGCCACGAAGTACGCCGTCGAGGCGCTCTCCGACGTGCTCCGCTTCGAGGTGAAGGGCTTCGGCGTCGACGTCGTCGATGATCGAGCCAGGGCTGATCCGCAGCAGCTTCGCCGAGACCGCCGTCGGCTCGGTGACGAGCGCGACGACGGGCCGTACGCCGAGTTCAACGCGGCCGTCGGCCGCGTCCACCGCGAGTGTCTACGACGGCCCGCTCGGCAAGCTCGGTGGCGAGCCGGACGCGGTGGCGAAGGCGATCGAGAAGGCGATCACGCGCGGCGCCCGCGGACCCGCTACCCGGTGACCGCGTCGGCCCGCCTGCTCATGGGGCAGCGCCCTGCTCCCCGACCGCGCGTGGGACGCGGTCGTCGGTGCACGTCTTCCCGCGGCCCTAGGCTCCTGAGCGCATCCCTTTCAGATCACGGAGACGGGCTGGCCGCTACTTCAAGGACGCCGACGAGGTCTACGCCTACATCGGCAAGCTGTTCGAGGACCTCGCGGTGGACGACGAGCTGGCCCCGAAGTTCCGCAAGGCCGACACGATCGTCCAGTACCGGTACCGCAATCCCGAGTCCCAGATCACCGTCAAGCCTCGTCGAGGGGGAGGACGGCCAGGTCGACTGCGGCGACGACCACCTCGAGCCCGAGGTCGTGATGACGATGGACGCGGACACCGCGCACCGCTTCTGGCTCGGCAAGGTGAACGTGACGGTGGCGCTCGCACGCGGCCAGATGAAGGCGAAGGGGCCCGTCGCGAAGATCCTGAAGCTCGTGCCGCTCACTCAAGCCGGTCTTTCCGCGCTACCGCGGCGATGCTGCGAGGAGGCCGGCCGCGAGGACCTGCTCGAGGCCTCCTGATGGCCGAGCCGGGCTCCGCGCTCGCATCCGCCAGATGGCGGGCTTCAAGGACTTCTACCAGTACGCGTCCACCACGCGGGTGATCGCCGGACGCGACCTGCTCGGCTCGACCGGGCTTCGAGTTCCTGAAGGAGGGCGCGCACGGGTCTTGCTCGTGACCGACGAGGTGATCCGCGGGACCGGGCTCGTCGAGAAGGTGGAGGCGGGGGTGCGCGACGGCGGCCTCGAGCTCGCCGGGCGTCTTCGACGACGTGCCCGCAGGACTCGTCGACGGACGGTCTGCGAGCAGCTGCGCCGAGGCCGCCGCGCGAGGCCGGGCGCGGACTCGTTCCTTGCCGTGGGCGGCGGCTCGGTGATGGACACGGCGAAGGTGGCGGACGCTGTCTTCACGCATGGCGGCAGGGCGCGCGAGCAGGAGGGGTCTTCCTGATGCCGCGCGAGGACGACGGCATGGGCAAGCCGCTCGAGATCGCGCCGCTGGCCTGCATCCCCACGACGGCGGGCACCGGGCAGCGAGGTGTCGATGGCCGCGGTGATCAAGGACCAGAGGAGCGCAAGGTCAAGCTCGAGATAGCGGACTTCCCGCTCTTCCCGCGGCTCGCGATCCTCGATCCCGAGACCACGCGCACGCTGCCGCCGGCCGATCGCCGCCGCGACCGGGATGGACGCCATGACCCACGCCGTCGAGGGCTACGTGTCGCGGACTGGAGCCCGCACCAGGACGCGCAGCTCGCTCCAGGCGCTGCGCATGATCCGCGACAACCTCGAGCGCGCCGTCGAGGACGCCGGAGCGACGAGGTGGCGCGCGGGAACATGCTGATCGCCGCCAACCTCGCGATCACGCATCGCGCTCGGGTCGGTGCACGCGATGTCGCACCCGGCCGGCGCGCAGTTCGGCGTGCCGCACGGGGTGGCGAACGCGATCCACCTGCCGCACGTGATCCGCTTCAACGCCGCGGGGCGGCACGCATCGCGGACCGCTACCGCGACGTCGGCCGGCTGCTCGGGCGTCGAGAGCGGCGGGTCCGGGCCGGAGGTCGGCGACGCGCTCGCCGCGCCACGTCGCCGGGCTCGTCGAGCGCCTCGGACTGCCCACCCGGCTCTCGCAGGCGGGCGTGCCCGAGTCGGGCATCCCGGCGCTCGTGGAGGGCGCGATGGGCGACGGCACGACGCTGCTCAACCCGCGCGAGCTCGGCGAGGAGGACTACGCCGAGCTCTACCAGCGCGCGCTGTAGTCAGCGCTCGGCCGCCTCGGCGCGCTCGGCGGCGATGGGCTCCCTGAGCGTTGCCCGTGCCGTGTGCTGGGCCGCCACCCGAGCTCCCTGCCGGGCACGGTCGGTCTTCATCAGCACCGGCTTCTTGACCGAGTGGATCCACGCGACCGAGTCGGGCAGCAGCGGCACCCTCGTGACCATGTCCGCCGCGGCGTCCGCGAGCGGCTTGGGGACCGGAACCGTGTACCAGTCGAGCTCCTGTGCCACGTCCGCGAGAGTGAGGGTGCCCGAGGCCGCGAGGTTGTACGGCCCGGGCTCGCCGCGCCCGCGCACCGCGGCGGCGAAGGCGCTCGCAACGTCGTCCTCGTGGACGAGCTGGAAGTGCGCGCCGGGGTCGGGGATCACCGGCTTCAGCACCGGCATCGACTGGACGAGCCGCCGCACGGCGTCGGGCATGGCCTCGGCGAGCCGGAAGTAGGGGATCTCCTGCACGAACGTGCGCGCGTGCGGGCCGGCCACGATGCAGGGCCGCAGCGCGTACGCGACGGTCCGGCGGCGTCGTAGCAGCACCTCCGCGAGCGCCTGCTCGACCTCGGCCTTCTGCTGCGAATACGGGTGCTCGGGCGACCCGCGCGGAGGGACGTCCTCCGTCAGCCAGTCGGGGTTGTCCTCGTGGAAGCCGTATGCGGCGACGCTCGACGCGTACACGATGCGCTCGGCGCCCGCCTTGGCCGCCTCCTCGAACACGAGCCGCGACCCGTCGACGTTCAGCCTGCGGCTGGCCTCGCCCGCGCTCAGGATCACGAACGCGAGGTGCACGACCACGTCCGCTCCCCTGACGAGATCGCGCACGCTCTCCGCGTTCGTGACGTCACCCTGGCGGTACTCGGCCTTCTTCCAGCCGCGCTCCGCCGGATCGAAGGGGCGGCGCGCCATCCCGATGATGCGCTTGACCGCCCGCGAGCGCTGCAGCGCGTCGACGACCCCGATGCCGAGATCGCCGGTCGGGCCCGTCACGGCAACCGTCAGGCCGCTCGCCGGCATGGCCTGGGTTCTACCGGATCGTGCGGGGCCGGAGGGCGGCGGGGAGCCTGGTGCCCGTGACCTTGATCCGCCGACCACGTCGAACGGATCGACCGCAGCGAGTGTCCTCCCCATCGCCGCATTCAACGCGGTCGCGGCGGCCGTCGAAGGCGCTGACGGCGTCGTCTCCGGCACCGGCGTCGATCGCGTCGCTGCCGCCGCCCCCGGAGATGCGGTCGTTCGCCTCGCCCGTGCGGATGCGATCGCGCCCGCCGCCGCCGGCACGTCGATCACGCCGCCGCTGCCGCTGATCACGTCGTCGCCGCCGCCCCCATCGTGGCGGCGCCGCCGTCGGCGCTGATCCGGTCGGTTCCCGAGCCGCCGTCGACGAAGTCGCCTCCGAAGCTCGCGTAGATGCGGTCGTTCCCGGCGCCGCCGAAGAGCCGGTCGGGGTCGGACTGCCCGAAGAGCGTGTCGTCACCCTGCCCGCCGAGCACGAGGTCCTGGCCGGCGCCCGCGTAGACGACGTCGCTCCCACTGCCGGCGTCCATGCGGTCGTTGCCGGTTCCCCCGAGCAGCAGGTCCACGCCGTCGCCGCCGTCGACCGCGTCGTCGCCCGAGCCGGCCTCCAGGTAGTCGCCGGAGCCGGCGCCCGTGAGCGTGTCGTTTCCGCCCTCGCCGTAGATCTGGTCGGGGCTCTCCCCGCCGGCGAGCTGATCGGCGTCGTTCGTGCCGATCAGGGTGTTCGCGGCGGCCACCGCCGCCAGCGTCCCGAGGAACACGAGCACGGTGACGAGGATGGTGCTGCTGCGTCTCATCGCCTTCATCAACAAGCTCGTCGCGGCCGGGTTGCGGTGGCCCTCGACCGTACGGGCGTCACGAGTCGTCGTAGCCGGGCTCGCCGGGCAGCAGGACCTGGGCGATGCCGCCGTGGACCACCACGCGCGGCTCGACCGGCAGGACGGGCTGGCGCGGGCGGCTCCAGCACGTCGGCGACCGAGGCGGACTCGGGCGAGCTGCTCGAGATGCTTGATCGTCGGGAAGACGAGCATCAGCTCGTCGCGCCTCGCCGGCCGCGAGGGCGTCCGCGGGGCGAGCCAGCGGGCTCGACGCACTCGCTGCCGTCGACGGTCGGCTCGGCGTCCTGCGGCGCCTCGGCGACGAAGAACCAGGTGTCGTAGCGGACCTTCACCTGGCTCCGGGGTGATCCAGCGCGCGAACGGCACCAGCTCGTGCCGGGTCGGCAGGGCGATGCCGGCCTCCTCCTCGAGCTCGCGCACCGCGGTCGCGCGGTGGTCGTCGTCCTCGGTCGTGCGTGGCCCCGCCGGGGAAGACCCAGGCGCCGCCCATGAAGTGCTGCTCGGGGTTGCGCTTGACCAGCAGCACCTCGGGCGCCGTCGGCGGCGTCGCGCAGCAGGATCAGCGACGCCGCCGGGCGCGGCTCTGTCGGCCGCGCCGGGGTTGAGCTCCTCCCCCGGAGGCGGGCGGTCAGGCGCACCGCGCCAGCCTACCGCCGCGCGGCCGCTAGAGCTCTCCGCGCGATGAGCGCGACGACTGCAGCAGTGGATCTGCACCTCCTGCGGGTTCATCTACGACCCCGACGAGGGCGACCCCGACGGCGGCATCCCGCCCGGCACGGCCTTCGAGACGATCCCGGACGACTGGTTCTGCCCGGTCTGCGGCGCGCGCAAGAAGGACTTCGAGCCCTACGAGGAGTGAGGGCCATGTGGTCCCGTGCGCCGTTCGCCGTCGGTACCGGGTGCATTTCCGGGCTGCCGTAACTGCGGCTGGGGAAGGGGGTGTTCGACGTCCGCGCCGCGGGCTTGGCTGCCATCGCGAACGATCTCTCGGCCTACTCTGGATCATCGCCGAACCTTATCTCGCCTTGGGAGCCTCGACGATGCTTCGAGCCACCGTCCTGACTTCACCACCCTACGGCGGCTAATCCAGGAAGATCTGCGGCTTCCCCTGACGGCCGACCGAACGATCTTCGATCGCACGCCGCGCTCGCGGCGACCGACGAGCACTAGCGCCTTCCCCAGCCCGGCGCGAGCCGACCCGGCGGCGCGACCCGCGCGACACGGTCCGCTAGGCCGCCGCGCGCAGCTCGGCCGCCGTCGCCGCCTCGATCGACTCGGCGGTGATCTCCACGAGCCGCGTCAGGTCGGCCTCGGAGATCGACAGCGGCGGCATCAGCACGACGACGTCGCCGAGCGGGCGGACGATCGCGCCGCGGCGCGCGCGCCTCGAGCGTGACCCGGTGGCCCATGCGCGCGCTCGAGCGGGAAGCTCGCGCAGCTCGATCCCGACCATGAAGCCGCGCCGGCGGACCTCGCGCACGTCGGGCAGCGGCGCGACAGCTCGGCTCGAGCAGCTCGCTCGAGCAGCTCGATCTTCGGCTGCAGCCGCTCGAGCGTGCGCTCCTGCTCGAAGAGGTCGAGCGTGGCGAGCGCGGCCGCGCAGGCGAGCGGGTTGCCGGTGTACGTGTGGCCGTGGAAGAAGGTCCGGAACTCCTCGTAGCTCGCCGAGGAAGCCCTCGTAGACGCGCTCGGTCGCGAGCGTCGCGGCGAGCGGCAGGTAGCCGCCGGTGATGCCCTTGGCGACGCACAGGAGGTCGGGCGCGACGTCCTCGTGCTCGCAGGCGAACATCCGGCCGGTGCGGCCGAAGCCGGTGGCGACCTCGTCGCAGATCAGCAGCACGTCGTGCGCGGTCGCACAGCTCGCGCACGCCGCGCAGGTAGCCGTCGGGGTGCACGAGCATGCCGGCCGCGCCCTGCACGAGCGGCTCGACGATCACGGCGGCGACCTCGCTCGGCGTGCTCGTCGAGCAGCCGCTCGCATGCTCGTCGAGCGTCGCCCGGGCTCGGCCTTGCAGCGTGTCGAACAGCAGCGGGCGGTACATCGAGTGGAAGAGGTCGATGCCGCCGACCGACACCGAGCCGATCGTGTCGCCGTGGTAGGCGTCGCGCAGGCAGACGAAGCGCGTGCGCGCGCTCGCTCGCCGCGCCTGGCTGCCAGTACTGGAACGCCATCTTGAGCGCGACCTCGACGGCGGTCGAGCCGCTGTCGGAGTAGAAGACGCGGGTGAGCCCCGGCGGGCGCGATCTCGACCAGCCGCTCGCGCCAGCTCGATCGCCGGCCGGGTGCGAGAGGCCGAGCATCGTCGAGTGCGCGACGCGGTCGAGCTGCTCGCGGACCGCGGCGTCGATGCGCGGGTGGCGGTGGCCGTGGACGTTGCACCAGAGCGACGAGACGCCGTCGATGTAGCGGCGGCCGTCGGTGTCGATCAGCGTCGGTGCCCTCGGCGCGCTCGACGATCAGCGGCGTCCTCGTCGCACCAGCCCCGCTGCTGGGTGAACGGATGCCAGAGGTGCGCGCGGTCGGCGGGCGAGCCGGCGGCGAGGTCGCGCCGAGTGGCTCGCGACGCGGTCGACGCCTAGCGTTCCGGTCGGCAATGCCGCCGCTGCCGCTGCTCGTGTTCGTGGTCGGGACGGGCTCGCTCGGCGCCGAGATCGCCGCCGTCCGGCTGCTCGCGCCGTACTTCGGCGCGTCGACGATCGTGTGGGCGAACACGATCGGCGTCGTGCTGGTCGCGCTGTCGCGTCGGCTACTGGCTCGGCGGGCGGCTGGCCGACCGCCACCCGCACATGCGCGGCCTCTGCCTGCTCGCGCTGATCGCCGCCGGGCCTGCTGGCGCTCGTGCCGTTCGTCGCCGACCCGCTGCTCGACGTGGCGGTCGACGCGCTCGACTCGATCTCGGCCGGCGCCTTCGTCGGCTCGCTGCTCGGCGTGCTCGGTGCTGGTGGCGGTGCCGGTGCTGCTGCTCGGCGCGGTGTCGCCCGTACGCGATCCGGCTCGGCGGTGTCGAACGGTCGAGGAGGCGGGCACGGTCGCCGGGCGCCTGTACGCGATCTCGACGGCCGGCTGCCTCGTCGGCACGCTCGTCTCGGCGCTGCTGCTGATCCCGCTGGTGGGCACGCGCCGCACCTTCCTGATCTTCGCGCTCGCGATCGCGGTGGTGGCGGTCGCCGGGCTGCGGCCCGTGCGCCGCTGGGCGCTCGCGCCCGGCGGCGATCGCGGCGCTGATGGCGCTGCCGGTCGGCACGCTCAAGGCCGAGGCCGAGCGACGGGCGCGTGATCCACGAGGCGGAGACGCGAGTACCAGTACGCGCGCGTGGTCGAGCGCCCGGACGGCGAGCGCGCGCTCGAGCTGAACGAGGGCCAGGCGCTGCACTCGCGTCTACCGAGCCCGGCACCTGCTGCACCGGCGACTACTGGGACGGCTTCCTCGTGCTGCCGTTCGCCGGCCGCGCGACGCCCGCCGCGGCCGGTGGCGATCCTCGGCAACGCGGCCGGCACCACCGCGCGCGCCTACGGGCAGCTTCTTCCCGCGCACGCGCGTCGACGGCGTCGAGATCGACGCCGAGCTGTCCGACGATCGGGCGCGCGCTACTTCGACATGAACAACCCGCGGCTGCGCCTCCACCACGAGGACGCGCGGCCGTTCCTGCGCCGGACCGACGCGCGCTACGACGTGATCGTCGGTCGACGCCTACCGCCAGCCCTACATCCCGTTCTACCTGACGCACCGTCGAGTTCTTCGAGCTCGTGCGCGACCGGCTCGCGCCGGGCGGCGTGGTGATCGTGAACGTCGGGCCACCCGGAGGGCCAGGACGACCTCGAGAAGGTGCTCACGCGCGACGATGGGCGAGGTCTTCCCGCACGTCGCTGCGCGACCCGATCGAGGACACCAACACGCTGCTCGTGGCGAGCGAGCGCCCGCTGTCGGCGCGCGCGCCTGCGCGGCGCCGCGCCCGGCTGCCCGCCGGGCCTGCGCGGCACGGCGCTGCGCGGCCGCGGCGCGGCTCGAGGCCGCCGCTCGCCGGCGGCGACGTCTACACCGACGACAAGGCGCCGGTCGAGTGGCTGATCGACAAGTCGATCGTGGACTACGCGCGCGGAGCGACGACTGAGCCTGCGACCCGCACCCCGACGTCGCGACTCATCGCGCCGGCCGGGATACGTCGGCTGCGCCGCCGCGAGCGCTGCTCGGCCGAGGCGGGCGCGCGGCGTCGAGGTCTTCGAGCGCGACCGCGTCGCCGCGCGCCGCGAGCGGGCGCAACTCGGCGTGTCGGCCAGCATCCGTTCGACCCGGTCGATGCGCGCGCAGCTCTACCGCCGAGTCGCGCGACGCTGCTACCGGGAGCTCGAGGGCTTCGAGCATGCCTCGGCCGAGCCGGCCGGCGTGCCTGCTGCTCGGCGTGCCGACCCGGCGCGAGCTCGACCGCGGGCGCGCAGCCGAGCATCGGGCGCGACGTCGCCCGAGCTGCGGCCGACGATGCTGCACGGCGGCGAGCTGCAGGCGCTCGAGCCGTGCCGCTGGCCGAGGGTCTCGCCCGGCGTGCCGGCTCGCACACCGGTTACCCGGTCGGCCGAGCCCGCCGGAGCGCGGCGCGCGCCGTTCGCGCTGCGGCGCCCGCGACGCAGGGCGCCGACTCTTCCACGAGCGACGAGGTGGCCTGGCCGTGGGCCGGCGCGCGGCCGCGGCTCGCGGCGTGCATCGGCACGGCGGGATCGGCGCCGCGGCGGCGGGCGCCGTGCTCGGTCGGCGGCCGGGCCCGTGGACACCCGAGGTCGTCGACCCGACGCGCGTCCTGGCACGTGCCGGATCACGCCCACGGCTGCTGGGGCGTGGTCGTCGAGCTCGCAGCTCGGCTCGCCGCCGCGTCCACGTGGTCGAGGAGGTCGCGCGTCGAGGCCGTGGCCGGCGCAGGCGGCGGACCCGCCGGGCGGCCGTGTTCAGCGCCGTCACGGCGGACGGGCGTGACCTCGCGTCGAGCTCGACCTTCCTGAGCGAGCGAGCCGCGACCCGCAACGCCTGGGTCGAGACGCGTCCGCGGGCGCGGCCGCCGATGTCCGCGCCGGCGCTCGTCGCGCGCGCGCACGCGCGCGGGGTGCGCGCCTGCGCCCGGCCGCAGTCGCTCGACGGGCGCCCGCTCGGTCGGGCGACGGCCGACGGCGTCGAGGGGCTCGTGGATCGGCCGCCGGCGCACGGGCCCTGGGGCATCTCGACCGGGCCCGCGCGACGGCCGCGCCGTGGCGCGCGTCGACGCCGATGCCGGGCGCGCGCGCGGACCGGTCGGCCGCCGGCAGCCGCGCGGAGTCGAGCGGCATCGCACGCGTGCCGGAGCGGGTAGCTTCCTCCCTGAGGGAGAGGAGGACACCGATGAGCTTCAGGAAGTACGAGCTGGGCAGCTACGAGGAGATGTGCGCGGCGCACCGCTGGGAGGTGCCCGAGCGCTACAACATCGCCCGCGACGTCTGCGACAAGCACGAGCCGCGACCGGCTCGCGATGGTCTGGGAGGACTGGCGAGGGCAACGAGCGGCGGGTCAGCTTCGGCGAGCTCCAGGACGCTCTCGAACCGCTTCGCGAACGTGCTCGAGGCGATCGGGGTCGAGCGCGGCGACCGCGTGGCCACGCTGCTGCCCTCGCTGCCCGAGACGGCCGCGGTCTTCATCGGCACCTACAAGCGCGGGGCGATCCTGCTCTCGCTGTCGGTGCTCTACGGCGACGACGGCATCCAGCACCGGCTGACGCGACTCGGGCGCGACGGCGGTGGTCACCGACGCGGCGAACCGCCACCGCATCCCCGACGGCCTGGTCGAGAAGGTGCTCGTGATGGGCGGCGCGGGCGGCAGACGGCGACGTCGACTTCGACGCGACGATGGAGCGCGCGCGCGACGACTACGAGATCGTCGACACGCGGCCGACGACCCGGCGCAGCTCTACTACTCGTCGGGCACCACCGGGCAAGGCCAAGGGCATCCTCCACGCCCACCGCTACCTGCTCGCGCACGAGGAGTTCGAGTTCTGCCACGACGTGCGCGACGGCGAGCTCTTCCACGGCTCGGGCGAGTGGGCCTGGGCCGCCGGGATCTGCCCGCTGCTCGGGCCCGTGGCGCTACGGCGCGGTGGCGCTCGTGCAGGCGCGCAAGGGCGGCTACGACCCCGAGGAGCACCTGCGCTTCCTCTCGAAGCACGGGGTGGAGAACATGTTCACGACGCCGACCGCGCTGCGGGCGATGACCGGGCGTGAGCGGACGCCGGCAAGCGCTACCCGCTCGAGCGCCTGCGCGTGACCTGCTCGGCCGGCGAGCCGCTCAACCCCGAGGTGATCCGCTGGTTCCGCGAGCAGTACGGGATCACCGTGCTCGACTACTACGGGCTCACCGAGAGCTACCCGCTGTGCGGCAACTTCCCGACGCGTCGAGGTGCGCGAGGGCTCGATGGGCCGGCCGTGCCCGGCTGGGACGTGGCGATCCTCGACGAGGACGAGCAGCCGCTGCCGCCGGGCGAGCGCGGCGAGATCTGCCTGCGCGCGCGCTCGAACCCGCACTACCCGATCGGCTACTGGAACCGGCCCGAGGACACCGAGGAGGTGTTCGGCGGCGACTGGTTCCACACGAAGGACGCGGCGACCGCCGACGAGGACGGCTACGTCTGGTACGCCGGCCGCGCGGACGACGTGATCATCTCGGCCGGCTACCGGATCGGCCCGTTCGAGGTCGAGTCCGCCTGCGTCGAGCACCCGGCCGTGCAAGGAGGCGGCGGCGGTCGCCTCGCCCGACGAGCGGCGCGGCGACATCGTCAAGGCCTTCATCGTGCTCGCGGCCGGCCACGAGCCATCGGACGAGCTCGCCGACGAGATCAAGAGCACGTGCGCGAGCGCCACTCGGCCTACGCGTACCCGCGCGAGATCGAGTTCGTGGACGACCTGCCGAAGACGCTGACCGGGCAAGATCCGGCGCGTCGAGCTGCGCGAGCAGGAGCGCGAGGAGCGCGAGCGCGCCGCCGGCCGGCGTCCGCTAATGGCCGACGGCGGCGACCGGTCGAGCCGCGCAGCTCGGCGAGGCCGCCGGTGGGGGCAGGCCGGCCGAGCCCGGGAGCTGCTCTCCGGCTGAGGTTCCCAGCGCCATCGCGCGCGCTCGACGCGGCAGCGACCGGTCACCTGCCGGCGATCGACGCACGGAGACGCACCGGTCGCCGCGACGACGAAGCGACGCAGGCGACGCCGGCGAGATGCCGACGATGCGCCGCGCGTCGAGGCGTGCTGCCTCGGCGCGCGGCTCGCTTGGCCTGCGTCGCCCCAGATGATCAGCCGCTCCAGCAGCGCTCGGCGCGTCGAACTCGAGCGCGAGGAAGCCGAGCCCGACGATGATCGTCGCGATGCCCGGGCCGGGGACCCCGGGCCCCGACATCACGATCCCGGCGAGGACGAGCAGCACCCCGAGCACGACGACGCCGGCGCGGTGGACGATGTTGCGCTGCTTGTGGCGCTCCTTGCGCTCCGCAGCTTGACGAGGAGCTCGGGCGGCTCGTCCGGGTCGGGGCGCGGCGGCGCTCTCCTCGGTCGCCATCCGAACCGAGCTTAGACGGCGCCCTCATCAGAGCCAGTCGGCGAGCGGCAGGCGCCGCCCGCGTCGGCCAGCGGCTCCGAGCTGGACCGGGCGCAGCCCGCTGACCGGGACGCCGGCGAGCCGCTCGACCGTCTCGCGGTTCGAGAGCTCGATCGGCGCGGGCTCGGCCGGCCAGGGCGTCATCACGACGCCGGCGACGGTCGAGCCCGGCGGCGCGCGCGGCCTCCACCGTCAGCAGCGTGTGGTTGATCGTGCCGAGCCCGGTGCGGGCGGCGACCACCAGCGGCAGGCCCAGGTCACGCGCGAGGTCGCGCACGAGGTAGCCCGGGCGTGAGCGGCACGAGCAGGCCGCCGACGCCCTCGGCGACGAGCGCGTCGGCCTCCGCGGCCGCGCGCGCGCCGCCGCGACCAGCCGGGCGGGCTCGATCGTCTCCCCGGCGAGCTCGGCCGCGAGGTGCGGCGAGACCGGCGGGCCGAAGCGGTACGGCGCCACCTCCGCCGGGCGCCTGGCCGCCGCCCGCGGCGCGGCGAGCAGCTCGTGGTCGGGCGGCCAGTCGCCCGTCGGGCTCGTCAGTCCCGTCACGACCGGCTTGAACGCCGCGACGCGCTCGCCGCGCGCGGCGAGCGCCGCGCAGATCGACGCGGCGACGACCGACTTGCCGACGCCGGTGTCGGTCCCGGTGACGAACAGGCCGCGCACCGCGCTCAGGCGCGCGCGTCGACGTGCGCCGCGCCGCGCCGCCGAGCAGTCGCGGCGGCGCGTGCGGATCCGGCTGCCCGCACAGCGCGCGCCGGACGGCGGGCGGCGGATGCGAAGCGGCCGCTCCGCACTAGCCCTACGCCGCGTCGCGGAGCCGTCGAACACCCGCCGCGCTCGGGCGTCCGTCGCGGCGTCCGCCGCGCGCAGGCCCGCCTCGCGGCCGAGCGGGAACGCCGCGGCCAGCACCCCGGCCGCCTCGCGCAGCTCGGACTTCGTGTGCGACGCCATCACCGCGAGCCGCAGCCGCGAGGTGCCGGCCGGCACCGTCGGCGGGCGGATCGCCTGGGCGAACACGCCGCGCTCGAGCGCGCGCTCGCACGGCGCGCACCGTCGCGCTGCGCGTCGCCGACGACCAGCGGGACGATCTGCGTCGTCGACTCCTCGCGGCAGCCGGCAGCCCTCGTCGGCCAGCGCGTCGCGCAGCACGCGCGCGTTGCGCTGCAGCTTCTCGACGCGGCGCGGCTGCTCGCGCAGCAGCTCGAGCGCGGCCAGCGCGGCCGCGACCGCCGGCGGCGGCAGCGCGGTCGAGAAGATGAGCGTGCGCGCGGTGTTGACCAGGTACTTCGCCATCGGCTGGTCGCAGCAGACGTAGGCGCCGTAGGAGCCGAGCGCCTTGCCGAGCGTGCCGACGATCACGTCGACCTCGTCCTCGAGCCCGGCGGCGGCGACCGCGCCGCGCCCGCCCGGGCCGATCGCGCCGGTGCCGTGCGCGTCGTCGACCATCACGCGCGCGTCGTAGCGCTGCGCCAGCTCGACGATCCGCTCGAGCGGCGCGACGTCGCCGTCCATCGAGAAGACGCCGTCGGTCACGATCAGCGCGCCGCGCCCGCTCGGCCTCGCGCAGGCCCCACTCGAGGTGCTCGATGTCGCCGTGGTCGTAGACGAAGCGTCTCGCGCCCGAGAGCCGGCAGCCGTCGACGATCGAGGCGTGGTTGAGCGCGTCGGAGAAGACGACGTCGCCCTCGCGCGCGAGCGCCGAGACGACGCCGGCGTTCGCGAGGTAGCCCGAGCCGAACAGCAGGCAGGCCTCGGTGCGCTTGAAGTCGGCGAGCCGCTCCTCGAGCCGGCGGTGGATCGTCATGTTGCCGGACACCAGCCGCGACGCGCCCGCGCCGACGCCGTAGCGCATCGCCGCCTCGGCGGCCGCCTCGCGCACGCGCGGGATGGTCGGCGAGGCCGAGGTAGTTGTTCGAGCAGAGCAGCAGGACGGGCTTGCCGTCGAGCAGGACGCGCGGGCCCTGCGGGCCCGAGACACGGGCGCAGGCGCCGGTAGAGCCCGCGGTTGCGGAGCTCGTCCAGGCGTTCCTCGATGTCGATCATCGCTGCGCGCTGCCTCCCGTCGACGTGCACGATCTCCGGATGGTGTTGGGCGCGCCGTCGGGGCGCGGCGGGACCGACGCCTTGCTCTGCGGTGCGCAGCTGCGTGGCGGGATCCCAGAAGTTCGCGCATCGGCCTGGCGAGTCGACGAGCTCGTCGATCGGCGTCCGCGGCGTCTCGCCGTCGAGCCAGCCGGAGCGGTTGTCGGGCCGCGGGTTGGCGCCGTTGTCCGTCCTGGCGCGCGACGTTCAGGCCGAGCTCCTCGAACATCGCGCGGTCCTGCTCGGGCTCGGAGCCGAGCGTCGTGAGGAAGTTGCCCATCATCACGCCGTTGAGGCCGGCCTTGACGGCGAGCCGCTGCACTCGCGTCGCCGAGGTTCTCGACGCGGCCGCCGCAGAGCCGGAAGAGCGCGTCGGGCAGGATCAGCCGGAAGATCGCGATCCACTTGACGGCCTCCCACGGGTCCATGAGTCGCGGTCGCCGAACTTCGTGCCCGGGCGCGGGTTGAGCAGGTTGATCGGCACGCTCGTCGGGTCGATCTCCGCCAGCTCGAAGGCCATCTCGACGCGCTGCTCGCGCGACTCGCCGAGGTTGAGGATGCCGCCGACGCACGTCTCGAGGCCGGCCTCGCGGACCGCGTCGATCGTGCGCAGCCGGCCCTCGTAGCGGACCGTCGTCGAGACCTCGGGGTAGTAGGTCTCGGCCGTCTCGACGTTGTGGTGGACGCGCTGGATGCCGGCGTCCTTGAGCGCCTTCGCGCGCGTGGGTCGACATGTGGCCGATCGAGGCGCAGCGCTTGAGGTTCGTGTGCTCGGCGACGAGCCGCGCGCCCTCGAGCACCTTCTCGAAGTCGCGCTTCGAGAGCCCCTGGCCCTGCGTGACCATGCAGAAGCGGTGCGCGCCGGCGGCCTCGGCCGCCCGCGCGTGCTCGAGGATCTGCTCGGGCTCCATCATCGCGTGCATCGGCGTGTCCGCCTCGGCGAAGCGCGACTGGGCGCAGAAGCCGCAGTCCTCGGCGCAGCCGCCCGACTTCGCGTTGACGAGCGAGCACATGTCGGTCGAGTCGCCGAAGCGCTCGACCCGGACGCGCCAGGCGCGCTCGACCAGCGCCTCGATCTCGGCGTGATCCTCGATCTCGCCGAGGCGCAGCGCTTCCTCACGGGTGATCAGCGGCGGCACTGGGGACGGCAACCTCCGAGGCGGGATCGGGTCACGATACGGCCGGTGCCGGACGACTCCGACGGCTGGCGTGCGGCGCCAGAAGCGTGACACACCACGTATCTGCGGCGCGTGCGGTGCGCTCAACGTCCCCGCCACACGGGTGGGCGCTTCTCGCCGAATGCGCGCAGACCCTCGCGCAGGTCCTCCGACTCGAACGCGCTGCGGCGCTCCGCCTCGAGCACGGCGGCGATGACCGGGTCGAGCGCGCCGACGGCCGCGACCAGCTCGCGGATCCCGGCCTTGTTGCCGCGCAGCGACAGCGGCGCGTTGGCCGGCGATCTCCTGCGCGAGCGCGAGCGCGGCCGCTGGCAGCGCCGCGGCCTCGACGACCTCGTTCACGAGCCCCCAGCGCTGGGCCGTCGCGGCGTCGATGCGCGCGCCCGGTCAGGAACAGCTCGCGCGTGCGCGCGCCGCCGATCGTCGTGAGGAAGCGGTTCGAGCCCGGCGGTCGAGTAGACGACGCCGAGCTTCGCGGGCGGCATGCCGAGCTGCACGGTGTCGGCGGCGATCCGCAGGTCGCAGGCGATCGCCAGCTCCAGCCCGCCGCCGATGGTCGCGCCGTTGAGCGCCGCGAGCACCGGGTACGGATACGCCTCGATCGCCGCGAGCGCGGCCTGGGAAAGGGATGGTGCGACTGCCTCGTCGGCACCGTCGTCGTAGCCCTCTCGAGCAGCTCCTCGATGTCGTAGCCGGCGCAGAAGGCGCGGCCCTCGCCGCGTCAGCACCACGCAGCGCGCGTCGAGCCGCTCGAGCGCGGCGCAGCGACTCGCACAGCGTCGCGGTCGAGCGCGCCGCGCTTGCTCGGGGTTGGAGATCGTCAGCAGCGCGACGCCGGGCGCCGGCTCTTCGACCTGGACAGTTCCGGGCATGGGTGGCGGACCCGTTACCTACTCGAGCACGACGAGCGTGTCGCCCTCGGAGACCGCCTGGCCCTCCTCGCAGCGGATCTCCTTCACGACGCCGGGATCCTCGGCCTCGACGGGCATCTCCATCTTCATCGACTCGAGGATCACGACGCGTGTCGCCCTCGTCGACCGAGTCGCCGACCGCCACCTCGACTCTCCAGACCGTGCCCGTGATGTGGGCCTCGACGTCGGGCACGCTCGACCTCCTCCTCGTCGGGTTTGCGATGGCGGCCCCGGTCGGCCCCGACTGCCGGGCGGATACCGAGCGGGAGGCTGGCCGCTGGGCTAGACCCGCGGGGGACACATGAAGGAGCAGGTCTACAGGACCCGCGGCCGGCCGAGCACTTCGACCGCTACCACCAGCGCACCCGGACAAGCCGCCGAACTGGATGTACGAGGTCGTCCGGCTCGTACTGACGCCCTACATCGTCCTGTTCTACCGCGCCCGCGGCATCGACTCGAGCACGTCCCCGCGGACGGCCCGGTGATCATCGCGCCGAACCACTTCTCGTTCCTCGACCACTTCTTCGTGGCGGTCTACCTGCGGCGCAAGGTCAACTTCATGGCGAAGTCGCAGCTCTTCAAGATGCCGCTCGAGATCGTCTTCAACAACGGCGGCGTGTTCCCGGTCCGCCGCGGGCACCACGACGAGGAGGCGTTCAACACGGCCCACGCGATCCTCGAGCGCGGCGGCATCGTCGTCATGTATGCGAGGCCGGCCGCTCACGGAGCGGGCGAGCTCGGCGAGCCCGCGCCACGGCATCGGCCGCCTCGCGCTCGAGTCGGGCGTGCCCGTCGTCCCGATCGCGATCGCAGGCACCGAGCGCGTGCGCAACTGGAAGCGGCTGCAGTTCCCGAAGGTGACCGTCCAGTTCGGCGAGCCGCTCCGCTTCGAGCGGGTCGAGGAGCCCACGCGCGAGCAGGCGCAGGCGGCGTCGGTGATCGTCTTCGATCGCGTCAAGGAGATGTACGGGCGACTCCGCACCGAGGGACGCGGCAGCGCGGTGCGGGCCGCGCGCCAGGCGCGCCGGGCCGTCAGCCCCTAGCGAGCGGCGCGGCGCCGAGCGATGTACCGGATTCGCTCCTGATCGGCCTTGCCGACTGGGTGCGGCGCTGGCCGGGATCGCGCTGCTGGCGGCGGCGACGACGCGCCGGAGCCGGCGCCGCTCGAGATCGCGGACGACCCGTTCGCCTACGAGCCGGACCGCGAGGCGGAGTTCACGCGACCGCGCGGCGGCGGGCCACAGCCACGTGATCTACGAGAAGAGCCCGGACGGCGTGCTCGCCACCGCGCGTCGCGTGGAGGCGTACCGGCCGCAGGTCGAGGCGGCGGCGGCCGAGGCCGGGCGTCGACCCGGACCTCGTCGAGGCGATGGTCTTCCTCGAGAGCGCCGGGCCGGCCCGAGGTGATGGCGGGTGCCGACGTCGAGGGGGCGGTCGGGCTCGACCCAGATCCTCGCCGAGACGGCCGTGAGCCGCCCGGCATGCGCGTGGACGTCGAGGAGAGCCAGCGGCTCGGACGCGCCGGATCGCGCGGGCCGCACCGCGTCAGGGCGCAGCCTCGGCGCCGTTCGGAGGCCTCCGCGCCCGCCGACGGCGCGTGGACGAGCGCTTCGACCCGACAAGGCGCTCGCGGGCACGGGCCGCTACCTGCGCACGGCGATGGACGAGTTCGGGCGCGAGGACCTGGCCGTGGCGTCGTACCACATGGGCATCGGCAACCTGCAGAACGTGCTATGCGGCCTACGGCGAGGGTGACGTGAGCTACACGCAGGTCTACTTCGACGCGACGCCCGACCGGCACCCCGAGACCTACCGCCTGCTGACCGACCTCGGCGACGACTCGAAGACCTATCTGTGGCGGGTGCTCGCCGTCGGCGGAGGTGATGCGGCTGTACCGCGAGGACCGCGCCGAGCTCGCCCGGCTCGACGAGCTCCACGTCGGCCAAGGCGAGCGCCGAGGAGGTGCTGCACCCGCCCGGCTCGACCGAGATCTTCGAGTCGGCCGACGACCTCGAGGCCGCCTACGCGGGCGAGCGGCTGCGGCCGTTCCCGAACCAGCCCGCACGCTACGGGCTGCGGCGCGACCCGCGCATGGGCGAGCTCGCCGGCCGCGTCGACACCGACCGCGAGCTCCTCCGCGGCCTGCGCCCCGAGGCGCTCGCGCTGGCGCTCTACGTGGCGGACGCGGTCCGCGCGATCGCCGACACGGATGCGCGCGCTGACCGTCACGAGCACGGTGCGCACGACCGCCGTACCAGGAGCTGCTCGCGCGCCGCAACCCCGAGGCGACGAGCGCCTACTCGCTGCACACGACCGGCTTTGCCTTCGACGTCACGGCGCGACTACCGCTCACGCGCCCAGGCGGGCGCCTTCCAGTACATGCTCGACCGCCTGCAGTCGCTCAACCTGATCGCCTGGGTGCGCGAGCCGGGCGCGATCCACATCACCGTGTCGAGCGAGGCGCGCGAGCTGATCCAGCGCTAGTACTCGGCGTCGAGCGCCTGCCAGGCCTCCCAATCGTGGCCCGGGATGATCAGCGCGTCCGGCGTCTCCTTGCGGTACTGGGCGATCTCGCGCAGCGAGCGCCGGAACAGGTGCTCGTCCTCGACGCGGTAGGGCAGCTGCGCCGTCTCGAGCGTCTCGCGTAGGTAGATCGGCATCGCCCGCGACGAGCACCTCGGGGCCCTTCGTGCGCAGCACCACGGACATGTGGCCGAGCGTGTGGCCGGGCGTAAAGACGGTGCGCACGCTGCCGTCGCCGAACAGGTCGAACGAGCGCCCGAAGCCGGAGAACGAGGAGGCGTCCGGCGCCTCGAAGTCGAGCAGCCGGTAGTCGAAGCCGTGGTCGAACTGGCGCGCTGACGTAGCCGCTGGCCTTGGCCGGCGTCCGGTGGCGGCCTCCCACTCGCGCTTCGAGACGATGAACGTCGCGTCTGCGGAACTCGGCGATCGCGCTCGCGTGGTCGGCGTGCAGATGGGTCATGACCACGACGCGGACGTCGCCCGGCGAACGGCCGCGCTCGCGCAGCTGCGCCGAGACCGCCTGACCGGGATCCATCTGCATGTCCCTGTACGCTGAAGAGCGCGACGCGGCCGAGGTTCTGGCGTGGGTTGACGGCCACCGACGGATGGAAGCCGGTGTCGATCAGGATCAGGCCCGGCGCCCGGGTGCTCGACGAGGAAGGCCGGCACGGGGGCGTCGATCAGGTCCTTCTTGGCCACGCCGATCCCGAAGGCGCGCCGCCCCGCGAGCCTGGCGTCGGAGCGCAGGAACCAGCTCGACGGGACGTGCACCGCGCCCGGTCAGCAGCGGGTGGAGCGCGACGTTCGCGCCGGCGCGGCCGCCCGCCAGTGGCAGCTCGGCCGGCCGGGGCTCGGCGGCGGTCTCCATCGGCGAGAAGCTAGCCGGGCGAGCGGTCGGCCAGCTCCTCCCAGAACTCGATCCAGGTGCGCGCCTGGCGCATCCCGAGCTCCAGTGCGAGCCGCGGTCCGTCGGGCACATCGGCGGGCAGCCCGTCGCGTATCCGCTCGTACTCGGCCAGCTCGGCGCGATGCGCTTCGAGCTGCGCCGTCGGCGAGCTCCCCGGGTCGGCGCCGAAGAAGAGCTTGAGGAGGCCGAGGTCGCGCACCTCAGAGAGCTCGGCCGTGGGCTCGGCGCGCCATTCGGCGAGCGCCTCGCGACCCTCGTCGGTCAGCTCGTAGAGCTTGCGCCGGCGCCCGCCCTCCTCGCGCCGCTCGCTCACGTAGCCGCCGCGCGCGAGCCGCTCGGGCTCGGTGTAGAGCTGAGCGTGCTGGAGCGACCAGAAGAAGCCGACCGAGCTCGCCACGAGCTGCTTGAGCCGGTAGGGCGTGGCCTCGCCGGTCCAGCTGAGCAGCCCGAGCACGATGTACGAGGGAGGTGTGAGCCGTACCTCTTGCATTAGTCCAAAATAGACGGTACAGTGCGGATCATGGCAACCGCACTCTCGCAGACCCAGGCGACGGACCACCGGCTCGGCTTCCAGAGCCTCGACGAGGAGGTCGCCGTCGACCGCCTGCCGGTGCAGCGGGAGCTGCCGTCGTGGCTGACCGGCGCGCTCGTGCGGGTCACGCCGGCGCTCCTCGAGATCGGCGACCGCCGGGTGTCGCACTGGTTCGACGGGCTCGCGATGCTGAACCGCTTCGGTTTCGCCGACGGCGCGTGTCCTACAAGAGCCGCTTCCTCGACAGCCGCTCCTACCGCGACGCGAAGGAGGGGCAGATCCGGCGCGGCGGCTTCGCACCGACCCCTGCCGCTCGCTCTTCAAGCGCGTGCAGTCGGTCTTCTCGCCGCAGTTCACGGACAACCCGAACGTGAACCTCGTCGCGCGTGGGCGAGCGCTACATCGCGATGACGGAGACGCCGCTGCCCGTCGAGTTCGATCCCGAGACGCTCGACACGGTCGGCCACTTCGAGTTCGCCGACTCGGTGAAGAGCCACGTCACGACCGCGCATCCGCACCACGACCGCGAGCGCGACGAGCTCGTCAACTACGTCGCCCACTTCTCGAGGACGAGCGAGTACGTGCTCTACGGCCTGCCCGCCGGCTCCTCCACTCGCCGGCGTGATCGCCCGCATGCCGGTGCGCGAGCCCGCCTACATGCACGCCTTCGGCATGAGCGGGCGCCACCTGATCCTGGCCGAGTACCCGCTGCGCGTGAACCCGCTCAAGCTCGCCTTCTCCGGCAAGGCCTTCATCGAGAACTACGCCTGGCGGCCGGAGCTCGGGACGAAGCTGCAGGTCTTCGACCGCGAGACGGGCGCGCACCGCGGCACCTACGAGACGGACGCGTTCTTCTGCTTCCACCACGTCAACGCCTTCGAGCGCGAGAGCGGCGAGCTCGTCGTCGACCTCGTCGCCTACGACGACGCGTCGGTGATCGACGCGCTCTACCTCGACGACGACGGGCCGCGCGGCCCGCTCGGGGCGCACCGAGCTGCGCCGCTACACGATCGACCTCGACGGCGGCGACCGTGCAGCTGGGACGCGCTCCCCGGCGGGCACGACGTCGAGCTGCCGCGGATCGACTACGGGCGCCGCAACACGCGCGACTACCAGTTACGCCTACTTCGCCGGGCTGGCGCGATCAAGACTGGATCGACCGGCTCGTCAAGCTCGACGTGCGCGACGGCACGCGCAGCGAGTGGAGCGCGCCCGGCTGCTATCCGGGCGAGCCGATCTTCGTGCGCGAGCCGGGAAACGACGCCGAGGACGGCGGCGTGATCCTGTCGGTCGTGCTCGACGCCGCGACGCGCCGCTCGTTCCTGCTCGTGCTCGACGCGGGCTCGTTCGAGGAGCTGGCGCGTGCCGAGGCGCCGCACCACATCCCGTTCGGCTTCCACGGCGAGTACCTGAGGTCGTGATGCGCGCCGCCGACCTCGACAGAGAGCGCGCGGCCGAGCGGCTGCGCGACGCCGCGGCCGAGGGACGCCTGCGCGCCCGACGAGCTCGAAACCAGGCTCGAGACGGCGCTCGGCGCCTCGACGCTCGGCGAGCTCGACCGCGTCGTCGCCGATCTGCCGGCCGCCGCCGCCGACGCCGCGCCGCCCGCAGCTGCCCGGTGACCTACCTCGCCGTCTCGGCTGCTGCTCGTCGCTCATCTGGGCGCTCACGGGCGCCGGCTACTTCTGGCCGATCTGGCCGATACTCGGCTGGGGCGTGTGGGAGGGCCCGCGGCTTGCCCGGGTAGGCTTACGCGCATGCCATCCGAGCGCTTCGTCGACGAGCTGAACGCGCAGATCGGCCGCGAGCTGGCGGCGGCTCACCAGTACACCGCCGTGGCGGCGTTCTACGACCGTGAGACCTTTCCGCGCCTGGCCAAGCTCTTCTACGACCAGGCCGACGAGGAGCGCGGGCACGCCATGAAGATGGTCAACTACCTGCGCGACACCAACTCGCCGATGCGGCTGGGGGAGATCAAGGCGCCGCGCACCGAGTTCGCGGACCACGTCGAGCCGATCGCGCTCGCGCTCGAGAACGAGAAGAAGGTCACCGTCTCGATCGGCAAGCTGTTCGAGATCGCACGCGAGACGGACGACTACGCGAGCGAGAGCTTCATGCAGTGGTTCGTCGACGAGCAGGTCGAGGAGGAGGCCACGATGGACTCCCTCCTGCAGGTCGCCGAGCGCGTGCGCGAGTACCCGATGATGCTCGAGGAGTTCCTCGCCCGCGACGGGGACGACCTGGGCTGAGACCGACGGCCGAGGTCGAGCTCAGCCCGATCGGCCGCGTCGAGTCGACGCTGAGGGACCTAGCGGCTGCGCCGAACCAGGGTGACGAGGGAGCGCCCGAGGCCTGGATCGTGCTCGAGGCGGCGTTCCGCGACGGGTTGGAGGGCATCCGCGCGGGCGACCAGTTGATCGTGCTCACCTGGCTCGACCGCGCGCGCCGCGACGTGCTGCGCGTGCGATCCGCGCGGTGATCTCTCCCGGCCCGAGCAGGGTGTCTTCAGCACGCGCTCGCCGGCCCGGCCCAACCCGGTCAGGTTGCACCGAGTCGAGGTCCTGGAGGTCGAGGGCGAGCGGCTGCGGGTGTCGAACCTGGAGGCGCTCGACGGAACGCCCGTGGTGGACCTGAAGCCGGTGCTCAGCCGCGACGTCAGCGAGCGCTGACGAGCTCGACCTCGAGGCGTTCCACGCGGTCGCCCTCGGTGCGCTCGATCCAGGACTTCCTGATCAGCGGCTCGTACTTGTGAAGGCTCGCCGGAAGGCCGCTCAGGTGCGCCGGCAGCGGCGGCCCCGGCTCGATCCCAAGCGCACGCAGAAGGCGGTCGTCGTCGATCCTCCGCGCAGGACAGTTGCGGCAGCGGGGATTCGATTGGCAGCACTTCACCGGCACGCGGGGCGCAGCGTAGCACGCTCTTAGGGTTCCCTAACAGGGGGCGCGGGGTTACGCTGGCGCGTCCATGCCCTCGAAGCTCTTCAAGCCCGGCCTGCTCGACGGGCAGGTCGCCTTGGTCAGTGGCGGAGGGTCGGGCCTCGGCCGCGCCGCGGCGCTCGAACTGGCGGCGCTCGGCTCGCAGGTCGTGGTCTGCGGGCGCCGCAGCGAGCCGCTCGAGGAGACCGGCCGCGCGGGCGGAGGGCGGGCGCTGCGAGCCGCGATCGCGTGCGACATCCGCGAGGAGGAGCAGGTGTGCGCGCTCGTCGACGAGGTGCTCGCGCGCCACGGGCGCATCGACCTCCTCCTGAACAACGCGGGCGGCCAGTACCTGACGCCGGCGGAGGACATCACCCCGAAGGGCTTCCGCACGGTGATCCGGCTGAACGTCGAGGGCACCTGGCTGATGACCCACGCGGTCGCGTCACGCGGGCGATGATCCCGGAGGCGTCGGGGCGGCAAGATCGTGAACGTCACGCTGTCGCCGCACCACGGCCTGCCGGGGATGGCGCACTCGTCGGCTGCGCGCGCCGCGGTCGAGAACCTCACGCGTGTGCTCTCGATCGAGTGGGCGCGCTTCGGGATCAAGCTGACCGCGCTCGCCGCGGGCCACTTCGCCACCGAGACGCTGATGACGAAGTACCCGCAGCCCGTGGTCGAGGGGTGGCGGGCACCGTCCCGCTCCAGCGCCTCGGCACGGAGGAGGAGTTCGCCTGGCTCGTGGCCTACCTCGCCTCGCCGGCGGGCGACTACTTCTCGGGCGCGGTGCTCACGCTCGACGGCGCACGCGACAACTGGTTCGGCGCCTGGCCGCCGGGCGGCCTGGCCGACGAGGGCGGCCGGCCGCTCCGGCCGAGGAGCGCGGGGAGTGAGCGGTGTGCCCGTGCTCGAGACGGAGCGGCTCGTCACGCGCGGCTTCCGCGACGACGATCAGGAGCAGTGGGCCGCCATCCGCGCGGACGACGAGGTGTGCGCTCGCTGGGGCGCAGCGCCGGCATCGCCCCGGACGAGGCGTGGCGCGAGATGGCGATGCTCGCGGGCCACTGGGCTACTCAGGGCTTCGGTCACTGGGCGCTCGAGGAGCGCTCGAGCGGCGCCCTGATCGGCAACGCCGGCCTCTTCTTCCCACCCGACTGGCCGGCGCTCGAAATCGGTTGGACCGTCGCCAGGCCGCGCTGGGGCGAGGGCCTCGCGGGCGAGGCCGCCCGCGCCGCCGCCGGCTGGGCGCGGCAGGCCGAGCTCGGCGCCGGCCATCTGATCAGCCTGATCGCGCCAGCGAATTCGCGCTCGCTGCGCGTCGCCCAGAAGCTCGGCATGACTCACGAGGGAGAGGCCCACGTGCGCGGCTTCGATCGGCTCGCATACGGGAGCGATCTCCCGCTTGCCGGCGGCGATTCGGACGCCCCCGGCGCGGGTACCGGCAGCCAATGAGCGTGAACGAGAGCAACGAGCCGCGCGACGAGAAGTTCGTCGAGCACGAGGAGGAGCTCGCCGCCGAGGAGGCCGCGTCGATCGGTGGCGCGGCGCCCGACTACCACGGACGAGGCCCACCGGGCCCTCGAGGAGTCCGGCGAGGGCGACGCGGAGGGGTTCGAGCAATCCGAGCAGGAGCTGATCGAAGCCGCCTCGCACGGCGAGAACCGCCACAACCCCGCCGAGGACGCCTTCACGCCGAGGTGGAGTCGGACGAGTCCGGCGCCGTCTACGGGGAAGCGGACGAGCTCGACACCACCGAGGGCCCCGCGGACCCGGCGGGGACGAGGGCTGAACGGCCCTCGTCAGCGCTCGAAGAGCGTCGACAGCACCACCTCGGTCACGGTCCGGGTGATGCCGTCGGTGGCCCGGATTCGCTCCAGGCATAGCTCGAGGTCCTGCGTGTCGCGCGCCTGCACGTGCAGGAGCGCGCTCGCCTCGCCGGCGACGGTGTGCGCGGAGACGACGCCCGGGCTCGTCCTCGACGGCGCGCTTGATCGAATCCGCCGGCATGCGGCCCTCGCAGTAGAGGTCGACGAAGGCCTCGGCGTGCCACCCGAAGGCGCGCGGATCGACGATCGCCGCATAGCCCTGGATCACGCCGTCGGCCTCGAGCCGGTCGACGCGCCGCTTGACCGCAGGCGCCGAGAGATGGACGTGGTTTCCGATGTCCTGGAAGGAGCGGCGGGCGTTCGTGCGAAGCAGCGCAACGATTCGACGGTCGGTGTCGTCCATTTGGCGCTGAATTGTCGCACTCCTGCAACAAATCTGCATTGTGAAGTCGTCAAATCAGGTGAATCATTACGTAGAGTCCTGATTCCGAGAGAGGAGCCCGATGGCGACCGAGCAGCTTGCCCCTCGCACCCTGACCCCGCCGGTGCACGAGAACGACCGCATGCCCGTCCACGGGATCGACCACGTGGAGTTCTACGTCGGCAACGCTGCGCAGGCGGCCTACTACTTCGTGCACGCCTTCGGGTTCACCGAGACGGCCTACCGCGGGCTCGAGACAGGTCATCGCGGACGCAAGTCGCACGTGCTCGAGCAGGGGCGGATCCGCCTCGTGCTGACGGGGACGCTGAGCGGCGGTGACGAGATCGCCGGCCATCACGCTCGCCACGGTGACGGCGTCCACAAGATCGCACTCAGCGTGCCCGACGCCGCGGCGGCCTACGAGCACGCCGTCGACCACGGCGCACGCGGCGTGATGACTCCGCGCTGGGAGGAGGACGAGCACGGTCGTGTCCAGCTCTCCGCCATCGCGACCTACGGCGACACGCTCCATCTCTTCGTGCAGCGCGAGGACTATCGCGGGGCGTTCCTACCGGGCTACGAGCGGCGTGCGGAGGCTCCCAGCGACCCGGACGGCATGCTGCTGATGGGCATCGACCACATCGTCGGCAACGTCGAGCTCGGCCACATGGAGGAGTGGGTCCACTACTACGAGCGCGTGTTCGGCATGACCGAGATGATCCACTTCTCCGACGAGGCCATCTCCACCGAGTACTCGGCGCTGATGTCGAAGGTGGTCACCGACGGCAGCGGACGGCTGAAGTTCCCGATCAACGAGCCGGCCGAGGGCAAGCGCAAGTCGCAGATCGACGAGTACATCGAGTTCTACAACGGCGCCGGCGCGCAGCACATCGCCGTCGCCACGCGGGACATCGTCGGATGCGTCGCCGCCCTGAGGGAGCGCGGCGTCGACTTCCTCACGATCCCCGAGGAGTACTACGACGACGTCCCCGAGCGGATCGGCGAGATCGACGAGGACGTCGCGGACCTCAGGCGGCTCGGGATCCTCGTCGACCGCGACGACGAGGGCTACCTCCTGCAGATCTTCACGAAGCCCATCGGCGACCGCCCGACCGTGTTCTTCGAGATCATCGAGCGGCACGGCGCCCGCGGCTTCGGCGAGGGCAACTTCAAGGCCCTGTTCGAGGCGATCGAGCGCGAGCAGGACCGGAGAGGAAACCTCTGATGCGTTACGCAAGCCTCGGCAAGATCCCCCCAAAGCGGCACGTCCAGGTCCGCCGCGACGCCTCGGCTCAACGGCGGCGCCTCCGCCCTGCTCGTCGAGGAGGTGATGGGCTACGAGGGCTTCTCGGGCAACGAGTCGATCCTGCTCCACCTGCAGTCGCCCTGCCGGCTCGACCAGGTCGGAGCGTTCCGCCCGGTCGAGCGCGAGGAGTGGGTGCCCGAGGCCCATGTGCACCGGCTGGCCGACGCCGAATCCCGTCGATGCGGGCGGCGACCCGCTCTCGAGCCGGCGCCTGCTCATGTGGAACGGCGACATCGAGGTGTCCGTCGCGAAGCCGACGGAGGAGCTCGAGGGCTTCTATCGCAACGGCGAGGGCGACGAGGTCCTCTACGTGCACCGCGGCACCGGCGTGCTGCGCACGGTCTTCGGGCGCGTGCCGTTCCGCGAGCGCGACTACCTCGTCATCCCGCGCGGCACGACGCACAGCTTCGAGCTTCCGGAGGGCGAGGAGCAGTACTGGATCTGCTTCCACACGCCCGGCGAGATCGAGACGCCCAACCGCTACCGCAACCGCTACGGCCAGCTGCTCGAGCACGCCCCCTACTCACAGCGCGACTTCCACCCGCCGGAGGAGCTCGAGACGTTCGACGAGGCGGGCGAGTACCCGGTGACCGTGCGCGTCAGCGACGGCTTCCAGAGCTACCTGCTCGACCGGCATCCCTTCGACGTCGTCGGCTGGGACGGCTACGTCTGGCCGTACACGTTCAACGCGGACGACTTCGAGCCGCGCGCCGGGCGCTTCCACCTGCCGCCGCCCGCCCATCAGACCTTCCAGGGGCCGAACTTCGTGATCTGCACGTTCGCACCGCGGATGCTCGACTGGGACCCGGAGGCGGTCACGCTCCCGTACCACCACTCGAACATCCAGTCCGAGGAGGTCATGTTCTACGCGGCCGGCGACTACGCGGCGCGCAAGGGAGTCGGCGTCGGCTCGATCACGCTGCACCCGTCCGGCCTGCCGCACGGGCCGCAGCCGGGCGCCGTCGAGAAGGCCCTGGGCAAGAAGTCGACCGACGAGCTGGCGGTCATGTGGGACACGTTCCGGCCGCTCAGGCTGTCGACGCTCTGGAGCGAGGTCGACAAGCCCGAGTACGCGTATTCGTGGAACCCGGACCGGTCGGGCGAGGTCCCGAGCCAGGACGGAGCGTCCCAGTCGGACACCGTCGTCACGGGACCGTCGGCCTGACCTGGTCCTAGGCGGCCGCGCGGCGAGCGCGTCGCTTCGCCAGCGCCGAGCGCAGCAGGTAGCGCGGGGTCGGTGGCACCCAGCCGAGCTCGACGGCCATGCCCAGGTCGTCGCGGTTCGCCCAGTGCTCGATGACCTTGCCGTCGGCGATCCGCAGCCAGTGGGTCTGGGTCGAGGCAAAGGTCTTGCCGGTGGGCGGGAAGACCTCGTTCACCTCGGCCTGGTCGTCGTAGGAGACGAACGGGCCCACGTGGCGGCCGCGCATCGTGCAGTGCACCACCACCAGGTCGTGGTCGGCGACCACCTCGCCGATCTCCCAGCGCAGGTCGGCGAAGGCGTCGCGCAGCCAGAGCGCGGTCGCGTAGGCCGTCTGCGGGCCGATCCCGCGTGAGGCAGGGGGCTCGTCCTTCTGCTCGTGGTTCAGGAACTCCGGGTGGAGGACCTCATCGAAGTCCTCCAGGGCGCCGTCTGCCATCAGGCTGATCGAGCGCAGGGCAAGTTCGCGATGTGTGTCGGTCTCGATGTGCACGCTAATGAGGACGCGATTCGCGCGCTTCTATTCCAGGGCGGTGTCTCGCCCGACCTGGGCCCACTCGCGCAGCTCGGCGCCCACGGCGTCGAGGCGCCGCGTGATGTTGCCGATGGCGTCCTCACCGAGCACGAGCCGCAGCGGCGGCTCGTCGGCGTCGAGTGCGCTGAGGATCGCCGCGGCCGCCTTGGCCGGGTCGCCCGGCTGCTCGCCGTGGCCTGCGCCCACGTACTCGCGCGTCGGGCCGACCGTGTCCGCGTACTCCGGCATCTCGTCCGACATGTAGGCCGCGCCGGGGCGGAACAACCCCGTTCGAAAGGCGCCCGGCTCGACGATCAGCGTATGGATGCCGAACGGCTGGACCTCGTCCCGCATCGTCTCGGTCAACCCCTCGAGCGCGAACTTCGTCGCGCAGTAGGCGCCGAAGCCGGGCGCCGTGACCTGGCCACCGACGCTCGACATCTGCACGATCGCCCCGCCGCCCTGCTCGCGCATCACGGGCAGCACGAGCCGCGTGAGCGCCGCCGGACCGAAGAAGTGGAGGTCGAACAGGGCCCTGAGCTCCTCGTCCGTGGTCTCCTCGACTGCGCCCACCTGGGTCCGCCCGGCGTTGTTGACGAGCACGTCGATGCGGCCGAAGCGGTCGAGCGCCGCGGCGACGGCGGTCTCGCGGTCCGCCGCGTCCGTCACGTCGAGCCGCACGGCGTGGACGCGCTCCGGGTCGCCGAGGTCGGCCAGCTCGCCGGTGCGCCTGGACGTCGCCACGACCGAGTCGCCGCGCCGAAGCGCTGCGTCTGCGATGGCGCGGCCGAAGCCGCTCGTCGTTCCCGTTATGAACCAGACCCGTGCGTCGCTCATGCGAGCAACGCTAGAGCCGTCGCAAAGGGGCCCCGACCCGCGGCTACGGCCCGGCGCACGGGAAGTAGGGGGCGCCGTCGGCATTCGTGCAGGAGTTGAAGCCGGATCCCCCGTAGATCCAGTCCTCGCCCGGTCCGCCGACCACGAGGTCGTTGCCGTCGCCGCCGAGGAGGTGGTCGCCGTCCGCCTGCCCGTAGAGCTCGTCGTTACCGCCCTCGCCGCGGAGCTGATCGGCGCCGTCGCCGCCCCACGCGCGGTCGTCGTCGTCGCCGGCGAACACGCGGTCGTCCTGGGCACCACCGTACAGGCGGTCCTCGCCGGCCTCGCCGTGGAGCACGTCCTCGCCCGTGTCGCCGCTTAGGACGTCACCGTCGGCGTCGCCCTCGAGCCGGTCGTCGAGCGCGCCGCCGTACATGGCGTCCGCGCCGAGGCCGCCCTCGAGGTCATCGACGCCGTACTCGCCGTACACGTGGTCGAGGCCGCTGCCGCCGCTCAGCCGGTCCCCGTCCCAGTCCCCGTGGAGCCAGTCGTCACCGGCGTCGCCGTAGATCGTGTCGCCGTCGTTCAGGGGACCGTCGGCGACACCCAGGGCCTCGCCGCGGACCGTATCGCCGCCCTCGCCGCCGCAGATGACGTCGCCGCCGCCGAGCCCGTCGATCGAGTCCCCGCCGGCGAGGCCGGCGATCACGTCGGGGCCGGCGGTCCCGACGAGGGAGTCGGGCGCGACGGTCCCCACGATCGTCGGCGTGAGCCCGCCGCACGTCAGCGGCACGGGCGTGTCGCCGGGCGGCGGGGGCGGTCCGGCCACGGCTGTGGCAGCCGCGGCGAGGGCGACGAGGGACGTGAGCGGTACGAGTTGGCGGGCGCGCATGGCGGACCTCCGGATCGGTTGACGCCCCTCCAACCGGCGCGCGGTCGCCGAATTACGCCGCGCGCGCCTCCGCGCTCAGATGTACATCCCGCCGAACTGGCCGCCGGTCACGTTCAGCACCTGCCCGTGGACGTAGTCGGCCCAGGGTGAGCAGAGGAAGAACACCGGTCCGGCTGCCTCCTCGGGTGTGGCCGCGCGGCCGAGGGGAATGATCATCGCGGCCATCTGGCGCATCTGCTCGGGAATTCCGAGCTGAATCTCCTCGCCGTCCTTCGTCATCACGTTGCCCGACTCCTTGGCGGCGGTGAGACGTGTCTCGACGAAGCCGAATGCGACCGCGTTCACGTTGATCTTGAACTGGCCCCACTCCTTGGCCAGCGTCTTCGTGAGGCCGACCACGGCGGCCTTGCCGGCCGAGTAGTTGACCTGGCCCGCGTTGCCCATGGTGCCCGAGATCGACGAGATGTTGACGATCTTGCGGAAAACCTCGCGGCCCTCCTCGCGCTCCTGCTTTGCCGGATCGCGCATGTGGGGCGCGGCCGCGCGGATGACCCGGAAGGGCACGACGGTGTGGATGTCGAGCATCGCCTGGAACTACGTCGTCGGTCATCTTGTGGGCCACGCCGTCCCGCGTGTAACCCGCGTTGTTCACGATGATGTCGAGCTGGCCGAACTCGTCGACGGCCTTCTGGACCAGCTGGTCGGGGACGCCCTCCTTAGTGAGGTCGCCGCCGAAGACGGCGGTCTCGCCCGCGATCTCGGACGAGGCCTGCTCGGCGACGTCAGTGTCCAGGTCGTTGATCAGGACCCTCGCTCCGTGCTCGGCGAGCAGCTCGGCGGTTGCCCGGCCGATGCCCCGGGCAGAACCGGTAACGATCGCCGCCTTTCCATCAAGCACTCCCATTCTGTGACTCCTTTCGGCACTGCAGTGATTTCGAGGGCAGGCATCATGACGATCCGCGCTAGGTTCGGTTCCGGGTGACTCTCAACTTCGTCCGGTACGGGATTCCGCTCGCTCTGTTCGTCGCGGGGATGGTCATCGCCGGGACGTCCGGGCGGATCGGCCTGGCGGCCGGCGCGATGTTCATCAGCGCCGCCACGGCCGTGCTGCTCCTCAATGTCATCTACCGGATCGGCGTCGAGGGAGACAAGGACCGCGGCCGCGAGGAGGACGCCCGGCGCTTCTTCGACGAGCACGGGCGCTGGCCGGACGAGCCGGAATCGGCGTCCCGGACGCGGCGCCCCTAGAGCCCCATCAGCCGGCGCCCCTAGAGCCCCATCAGCCTCCCGAGGATCTCCTTCATCACCTCGTCGGTGCCGCCGCCGATCGGCCCGAGCCGGGTGTCGCGCAGCGCGCGGCCGATCTCGAGGTCGCCGCCCGAGATCCGGAACGCAGTCTCTGCAAGCTCGAGCGCGGAGCGCTGCGAGAACAGCTTCGCCTCGGTCACCTCGCGGATTGCGTCGTGGCCTTCTGCGAACAGGTAGAGGGCGTGGGTGGTGAGGCAGCGCGAGGCTTCGAGCTTCACGGCAAGCTCGGCGACGGCCTGTCGGAGTTCGGCCCGGCCCGCCGCGGCGGCGACGGCGCGCTCGAGCACAACCTCCATCGAGCCGACCGCGCCGAGCGCCATGACGAGCCGCTCCCACTGGAAGTTGGCCATCACGAGCTGGAAGCCCGCGGTTCTCCTCGCCGAGCAGGTTCTCGTGCGGGACGAAGACGTCGTCGAACGCGAGCTCCGCCGTGTCCGATGCGTGCCAGCCGAGCTTGTCGAGCTTCTTCGACACCGAGAAGCCGTCCATCCCGCGCTCGATCACGAGGAAGGAGATGCCGTGGTGGCCGCCCTCCTCGGTCGTCTTGACGGCGGTCACGACGAAGTCGGCGCGCACGCCGTTCGTGATGAACGTCTTCGATCCGTTGACGAGGTAGCCGCCGTCGACCGGCCGGGCGCGGGTCGTGATCCCGGCGACGTCGGAGCCCGCGCCCGGCTCGGTGATCCCGAGCGCGGCGATCAGCTCGCCGCGGATCGCAGGAGCGAGGAAGCGCTGCTTCTGCTCGTGCGTCCCGAACTTCCAGACCGGCGGCGTGGCGATCGAGATGTGCGCGCCGATGCCTGCCGCGAGCCCGCCGGAACCGCAGCGCGCCAGCTCCTGGGCGAGCACGGCGTCCTCGACGTAGCCGAGCCCGCGCCCGCCGTACTCGACCGGGTACTTGAGCCCGAGCAGCCCGCGCTCGCCCATGCGCGAGAAGACCTCGTTCGGGAACCAGCGCGCCGCCTCCCACTCCGCCGCGTGCGGGCGCAGCTCCTCGGCCACGAACGCCCGGATCTCCTCGCGCAGAGGGTCGTGCTCCGCCGTGAACGGCGGCACGGGCCGGGGCGGCGCGGCCTGCCTCACAGGCTCTTTTTCAGCATCCCGAACACCCCGCGCATGACCTTCTTCTGAAGGGCCTTGCCCTCGCGCGAGGTCAGGAAGTCGCCGATCGCGTCGGCGGACCCGGTCTTCGCCGGAGCGGGCTTCGGCTCACGCTTGCGCCGCCGCGGCGCCTTCGCCTTCGCCTTCGTGCGCCCGGGGTGGGCTCCGTTGCCGCCGGCTCGGGCTCGGCCTGCTCCTCCATGCGCGCGGCCAGCTTCTCGCGCGCGCTCTCCGCCTCCGCGCGGGTGCCGTACTTGGCGAAGAGCGGCGACGCCTTCGCGGCGGCCTCGACGTCGTCGGCCGGGCCCATGCGGGAGGCCGGCGCACGCAGCCGGGTGTGCACGACCGGGGTCGGCACCCCGTCATCGGAGAGGATCGTCACGGCCGCCTCACCGATGCCCATCTGCGTGAGCAGCTCCTCGACGTCGTAGAAGTCCGAGGTCGGGTAGGTGGAGGCGGCGGCCTTGAGGGCCTTGGCGTCGTCGGGGGTGAACGCGCGCAGCGCGTGCTGGACGCGGTTGCCGAGCTGTCCGAGCACCTCGCTCGGCACGTCGTCGGGGACCTGGGTGACGAAGAACACGCCCACGCCCTTCGAGCGGATCAGCCGGACCGTCTGGGTGACCGACTCGAGGAACGCCTTGGTCGCGCCGTTGAAGAGCAGGTGCGCCTCGTCGAAGAAGAAGACGAGCTTCGGCTTGTCGAGGTCCCCGGCCTCCGGCAGCTGCTCGAAGAGCTCGGCAAGCAGCCACATGAGCGCGGTCGAGAAGAGCCGCGGGCGGTCCTGAACCGCGGGAAGCTCGAGGCAGGAGATGACGCCGCGGCCGTCGGGCAGCGGTGCGGATGAGGTCGGCGATATCGAGCTGCGGCTCGCCGAAGAACTCGGTGCCGCCGCCGGTCTCGAGCCCGACGAGGCTGCGCAGGAGCACCCCGACGGTCGACGCGGCGAGCCCGCCGATCCCCTCGAGCTCCGCCTTGCCGGCGTCCGACTCGAGGAACGTGAGGAGCGCGCGCAGGTCGGACAGGTCGAGGAGGGGGAGGCCCTTCTGGTCGGCGTAGTGGAAGACGAGCGCGAGGCTCTGCTCCTGGGTCTCGTTCGCCTCGAGGATCTTGGCGAGCAGCTGAGGGCCGAAGTCGGAGACGGTTGCGCGCACCGGGACGCCCGGCCCGATGCCGCCGAGCGACAGGTACTCGACCGGGTAGCCACGCGGCTCGAAGGTCAGCCCGAGCTCACCCATCCGCTTCTCCGCGGGGCCACCCGGCTTGCCTGGCTCGGCGAGCCCGGACACGTCGCCCTTCACATCAGCGGCGAAGACGGCGACCCCCGCGTCGGATAGCTGTTCCGCGAGCGTCTGGAGCGTGATCGTCTTGCCCGTGCCGGTCGCGCCCGCGACCAGGCCGTGGCGGTTCATCATCCGCAGCGGCACGCGCACCACGGTGTCGGCGGCCAGCTCGCCGTCGTGCACGCCGCGGCCCAGGTCGATCGCGGCTCCCTCGGTCGCGTAGGCCCCGTTGATCGTCGCCGTGAAGTCGCTCATCGGCCGCGGCATCGTAGCGCCGCCCTCAGTCCTCGAACACGTCGAGCGGCAGCGCGGCCGAGACCAGGGCGTTGGGCGCGTCCACGAGCTCCGACACCCGCAGCTCGGCGGCGACGCTCATCAGCACATAGGCCGCCTCGCGCCCTAGCCCGCGCGTCTGCGTGAGCCAGCCGAGCAGTTCGAGGAGCGCGCGCCGGGTGGCGAGGTTGAGGTCGAGATCGCCCTGGTCGCCGGCGTCGTCGAGCGGGATACCGGTCGTGGCGAACACCGGCCGCTCCGGGCGAGCAGGCGCCTCGTAGGCAGAAAAGGCCGGGCTCCAGCCACCCGGGCCTCCGAGCGTGACCCGGAAGCTCGCGCTGCCGCCCGTCTCGATCGCCGAGATGCACACCTCGCCGTCGCCCTGGGCGAAGTGCAGGTCGCCCGCCGACAGGAGTGCGCCCGGCACGTGCACCGGCAGCCAGAGGTGCGCGCCGGGCCCGAGGTCGCGGATGTCGATGTTGCCGCCGTTCTCGCGCGGGGGATAGGTGCGCAGCCCGTCCGCCGCCTCGGGCGGCCAGGCGTGATCGGGGTCGGGCGGGTGCACGCGGCCGCCGCGCTCGGCCAGCGCCCGCTCGCGGGTGAGCACGCGCTCGAACAGCTCGCGGGACGGCGCCACCCCGATCACGCCCGCGTGCGTGGACGCGGGCACCGCGACGCCCGGCAGCTCCTCGGAACGGGCCAGCCCGCCGTCGATCTCCCAGCGCGCGAGAAAGGGCTCGTGGAACAGGTCTCCGAGGAATCCCGACCCGGGCCAGATCGCCGTCCAGGCGAAGTCGTCCGTCTCGTAGCCGAGCACCTCGATCTCGAGCACGTCGCCCGGCTCGGCACCACGCACCTCCACCGGCCCGGTCAGCGGATGGGCGAGCGAGGGCACGCCGAGCAGGTCGGCGTGCGTCGAGTCGCGCGAGAGCTCGCCGTCACGCGAGTCGCGGATCTCGAACGTGACGGTGTCGCCGGGGTCGACCGCGGCGACCGGAGCGAGGTCCGGATGCCAGCGGTTGTGGCCGTTCGCGGCGCCCCGGTCGAGCCGTTGCGAGCGATCGATCGGGACGGTGACCGGCATGTGCGCAAGCTATCGCCCTTTGTTGCACGAACGTAACGGACGCGACCCCACGTGTGCCGTGGCGCCTGGCACAATCGAAGCGATGACCGACCGCGAGCTCCTCGCCCGGTTCGACCGGAAGCTCGATCGCCTCGACGGGCATATGGCCAGGGGCAACGAGCTGCTGGTCGAGATTCGCAAGCAGCACGAGCTGAATCAGCGCGAGCACGAGCTCAACCGGCAGCAGTACCGCGAGCTCCATGAGATCACGATGCGTGAGATCCAGCTCAACCGCGCTGCCATCCAGGAGACGCGCTCGGTCACGCGCGAGATGATCGTTCAGCTGCGCCAGGACCGCGGAGTGCTCGCCGACATCCGCCAGGGCATTCAGGCGAACACGGAGGGCCTCCTCAGGGTCCTCGACGAGCTCCGCCGCGGCGATGGCCCCGCGCCCGCCGGCGCCCAGCCGGTGTAAGCGAGGCCCTACAGCCCGTACGAGCGCCCGATCACGTCGAGCATCACTTCGTCCGTGCCGGCGCCGATCCGGTTCAGGCGCATGTCACGCCAGGCGCGCTCGATGCCGTACTCCTTCATGTAGCCCGCCCCGCCGTGGATCTGGAGGCAGTCGTCCACGACCTCGCAGGCCATGCGCGCCGTGTAGAGCTTCGCGATCGAGATCTCGCGGACGGGGTACTCGCCGTTCGCGAAGCGCCAGGCGGTCGTATAGGTCAGCGCCCGCCCGGCCTCGATCTTGGTCGCCATCTCGGCGAACTTGTGGCGGATCGCCTGGAACCTTCCGATCGGGCGGCCGAACGCGGAGCGCTCGCCCGCGTACTCGAGCGTGCGGTCGAAGCAGCGCTGCGCCCCCGCCACGCAGCCGGCGGCGCCGATCAGGCGCTCGCCCTGGAGCTCCCACATGATGTGGTAGAAGCCCTTGCCCTCCTGGCCGAGCAGCGCGTCCGCCGGAACGCGCACGTCCTGGAAGGCGAGCAGCGCCGTGTCGCTCGCGTGCATGCCGAGCTTCTCGAGCTTCTTCTCGCGGATCACGCCCGGGCGTGTCCATCGGGACGAGGAAGAGCGAGAACCCGTCGTAGCCCGCATCCGGATCGGTCTTGGTCACGAGCACGATGAAGTCGGCGCGGTGGCCGTTCGTGATGTAGGTCTTGGAGCCGTTGATGACCCACTCGTCGCCGTCGCGCACCGCGCGGGTCTTGATGCCCGACACGTCGCTGCCGGCATCCGGCTCGCTGATGCCGATGCAGGAGATCTTCTCGCCGCGGATCGCGGGGACGAGCCACTCCTGCTTCTGCTCCTCGGTGCCGAACAGGAAGACCGGTGGCGTCGCCATGTCGGTGTGGACGGCCACGCCCATCGCGAGCCCGCCCGAGCGCGCGTAGGACATCTCCTCCGCCAGCACGATGTTGCAGAAGTAGTCGCCGCCCTGACCGCCGTACTCCTCCGGGTACGAGAGCCCGAGGAAGCCGAGCTCGCCCATGCGCCGGAAGACGGAGTCGGGAAACGTCGTCTCCTCCCACTCCTCGGCGTGCGGCGCGAGCTCCTTGACGACGAACGAGTGGATCGACTCGCGCAACAGGTCGTGCTCGTCGGTGAAGATGAAGTGCCCGCGGCGGGCGCCGTGGTCGGGCTTGAGGAGCGGGTCTGCGGTGGCCATGTGCGCCAAGCTAACGCGCACATACGGAAAAGTAAACAGTGGCACGTCCTACTTTCCGCCGTCGCGCCGCAGCGCGTGTAACGGGAGCGCGGCCTGCCGATACGGTGGGCGCCATGAGCGAGCGCGAATTCGACGTGATCATCCTCGGCGCCGGGCCCGCCGGCGAGGTGGCGGCCGGGCGCCTCGGGGAGGCGGGCCTCGAGGTCGCGATCGTGGAGCCGCACCTGATCGGCGGCGAGTGCTCGTTCTACGCCTGCATGCCCTCGAAGGCGCTGCTGCGGCCCGGCGAGCTGCTCACGGAGGCGCGTCGCATCCCGGGCGTGCGCGAGACGGTCACCGGAGACCTCGACGTGCGCGCCGTGCTCGAGCGCCGCGACGAGATCATCCACGGGCTCGACGACTCGCACATGGAGCCGTGGCTCGACGACCGCGGCGTTGCGATCGTCCGAGACACGGGCCGCCTCGACGGCGAGCGCCGGGTGCGCGCGGGGGACGACACGCTCGTGGCACGCCGAGCCGTCATCGTGGCCACCGGCTCGGCGCCGCTCATGCCGCCGATCCCCGGGCTCGAGGAGGCGAAGCCCTGGACGAACCGCGAGGCGACCACCGCGGAGGAGCTGCCGGCGAGCCTCGTGATCCTCGGCGGCGGCGTCGTCGGCGTCGAGATGGCGCAGGCATACACGAGCTTCGGCAGCCGCGTGAGCCTCGTCGAGGGCGGCGACCGGCTGCTCGCGCGCGAGGAGCCGTTCGCGAGCGACGACGTCCGGGACTCGCTCGAGGAGCAGGGCGTCGAGGTGCACCTCGACGTCAGGGCCTCTGCAGTGAGCGTCGAGGACGGCGAGGTCGTCGTCGAGCTCGAGAGCGGTGACGGGCCCCTGCGCGGCGAGCAGCTGCTCGTCGCGACGGGCCGCCGGCTCAACACGGGCGACATCGGGCTCGACAGCGTCGGGCTCGAGCCGGGCAAGCCGGTCGAGGTCGACGACTCGATGCGCGCCAACGACTGGCTCTACGCGATCGGCGACGCCAACGGGCGTGCCCTCCTCACCCACATGGGCAAGTACCAGGCGCGCGTCGCCGCCGACGTGATCCTCGGCGACGAGAGCACGTGCCTGGTCACGGACGGCGAGCGCTCGCCGCGAGTGATCTTCACCGATCCGCAGGTCGCGGCCGTGGGCTACACGGCCGAAGCCGCCCAGCAGGCCGGTTTGAACGTGCGCGTCGTGGACGTGCCCGACGCAGTCGGCCGCGGGAGCGTCCTTCTACGGGCGCGACGACGCGCGCGGGACCAGCCGCCTCGTGGTCGACGAGGACCGCCGCGTGATCGTTGGCGCGACCTTCACCGGCCCCGAGGTGGCCGAGTTCGTGCACGCCGCCACGATCGCGGTGGTGGGCGAGGTGCCGCTCGAGCGCCTCTTCCACGCGATCCCCGCCTTTCCGACGCGCAGCGAGGTGTGGCTCTACCTGCTGGAGGCGCTCGGCGTGTCGGGACCCTGCTATCCGCTCGTTCAGCAGCCGGCGTAGCGGCAGGCCACGACGCGCGGCTGCTCCACCGGCCGGCCCGCGTCGAGCGACCAGGCCAGGCGGATGAACTGCGCGTGCGACCACGCGAGCGGGGTCGCCGAGAGGGTGCCCTCGCCGCGCGCGAAGCCCGGCTGCCCGGACGGCGGGTTCTCGTCCCAGACCTGCTCGGGGATCATCCAGCCCTCGTTGGCGGCACCCGCCATCGACGCGAGCCGGCCGGCCGCGGCCCCGCGGTCGCCCGCGAGCAGCTCGTACTCGCCGCGCTCGCCGGCGAAGATCGGCCAGATGCGGCCGATCGTCTCGAAGGTGCCCGGGTCGGAGAGGTCCCAGGGGCCGCCGTCGCGCGTCTCGCCGTAGCCGTCGAAGTTGAAGCGGTGCCAGAAGCGACCGTTCGGGGTGTCGACGCCGAGCTGCTCGTCGACCACCTGAAGCGTGTTGAGCACCGTCGGGTGGTCGAAGCGCTTGACGCCGAGCCGGACCAGCTCGAGGAAGCTCGGGTCCACGACCGCGCGCTGATCCGCGTCCGAGGGGCCGCCGTCGCCGATGGAGTAGCGCCGCTCCGCGTTCGGATCCGGGTTGGCGGGCGGGGCGGGGTCCGGCTGCTCGGGCTTCGTGAGCCGCAGGTAGTAGGGCTTCGGGTCGTACGGGCCGTTCGAGGTGGCGGTCCAGGCGTCGACCTGCGACTCCCACTCGTCCGCGACCAGCTCCCAGCGCTCCGCGGAGGCCGTCGTCGCCGTTGCGGCGCGCGATGTCCGCCGCGCACACGAGCCCGGCGATCTCTGCGGCGATCGTCCCGGGCGACCAGCCGCTCTGGTTCTCCCAGCGCTCCTGCGGGCTGAACGGGCCGTTCTCCGCGATGAAGTCGGCCGCCTTCTTCACGTGGTTCTCGTAGAGGCCCGGCTCGAAGCGGCGCAGCTGCCAGGCCAGCACGATCGGCAGCGCCACCTCGTCCATCTGCAGGTTGGTCCAGTTCTCGCGCGCCGTCGACGCGCGTGTTCTGCGGGAACGAGCCGTCGGGCTTCTGCTGTCGCTCGAAGGTGAAGTCGAGCAGCCGGTTCGCCGCGGCGCTGTCGCCGAGCGCGTGCTGAGCCGTCGCCACCTGGTAGAGGTCGCGCGGCCATACGAGGTGGTACGCGGCCGACGGCTTCTCGATCGTCAGGAGGCCCCAGGCCCAGGGCATGCTCGGCGAGGCGATGTGCGCTCCGCGGTTCAGCTTGTCCTCGCTCGCGGCGAGCACCATCGCCGACACCCAGTAGGCCGGGCCGTAGGCGCGCGCGCTCGCGGGACGCGGCTTGAGGCCGTCGACGTAGTCGTGCCAGCCGCGGTCGTACGCGCGCGCCGCGCCGTCGAAGCCGCGCTCGAGCGACGCCCGCGCCGTGTCGATCGCCTCGCGGCGGTCGGCGCCGAAGCCGAGTGCCAGCGTCATCTCCGAGCGCGCGCTCGCCGTCGAGGTTCGTGCGCGCGGTCTGGACCACGTTGCCGCTGCGCGGCGATCTCGTAGCGGCGGTTCATGCGGTGGTCGCCGGCCAGGTCGGTCCAGCCGTCGCTCGTGCCGAGGAAGCCGCTCGAGGTGCGCCTGAAGCGCGCGTCCGTCACGAGCGCGCTCGCAGCCGAGGAGTCCCAGGCCACGAGGGCGTCGGCGCGCGAGGCGCCCGAGTCGTCGTCGCCGTTGTTCGAGAGCGCCGGGTCGTGCAGGACGTAGAGGCTGAGCGGGCGCCGTGTGAGCGCGCGGAACTCGACGTGCACGAGCACGCTGCTGCGGGCCGGGTCGGTCGTGTAGGTCTTGACGATGCGGTAGAGCCCGTCGCGGTCGGTGTTGACCTGCCGGTAGGAGAGGCTGCGCGAGTCGAGCAGGCGCACGCGCTGCTCGGTCGAGTCCTGCTCGCGCTCCGTGAAGGTGCGCCCGTCCGACACGACGAGCTGCAGGTCGCGCAGCGCCGGCGTGCCGAGGTCCGGGTAGTAGACCTCGGTGAGCCGGCCGTCGTCGAGCGTCAGCCAGGTGTGGCTGCGCAGGCTCGTCGCGGTCCCGAAGCCGTCCTTGTCAGCCTCGGTCCAGACGGCCGCCTCACCCGGGCCGCCGGGGGCCGGCCCGCTCTGGGCGGAGACCGGTGACGGCGAGCGCGAGAAGGAACAGGATCGAGAGGGTCGCGACGCGCAACATGGTGCGTCTGGCCGTACCCGGTCAGCCAAACCCCATGCCCAGCCCGTACCCTGGCTGCCATGGACGTCGTGGTGGCAGGAGGCCATGGACAGATCGCGCTGAGGCTGCTCGAGCAGCTCGCGGCGCGCGGCGAGCGTGCCCGCGGGCTGATCCGCAACCCGCGATCACGCTGCGGATCTGGAGGCGCGCGGCGCCGAGGCGGTCGTGTGCGACATGGAGGCCGAGGAGGATCTCGGCCCGTTCGTCGAGGGAGCCGACGCCATCGTGTTCGCGGCGGGGGCGGGCCCCGGCAGCGGCGCGGAGCGCAAGCGGACGGTCGACCTCGGCGCGGCGGTCAAGCTGATCGAGGCCGCGGGAGCGGCCGGCATCGACCGCTACGTGATGGTCAGCGCGATCGGCGCGTCGGACCCGGAGAGCGCCTCGGCCGAGATGCGCCCGTACTACGACGCCAAGGCCGAGGCGGACGAGCGGCTCGCCCGCAGCGGGCTGGCGTTCACGATCGTCCGGCCCGGGCGGCTCACCGACGAGCCGGGCAGCGGCCGCATCAGCGCCGGGCTCGACATCGGCACGGGCTCGGTCACGCCGCGACGACGTCGCCGCGACGCTCGCCGCCGTGCTCGCCGCGCCGAACACGATCGGCGTGACCTTCGACCTGCTGGAGGGCGACCAGCCGATCGAAGACGCGATCGCCGCCCTTTGAACGAGCGCCGGGCGGCCGAGGTCCTGCGCCTGGTGCGCTCGGTGCCCGAGGGCTTCGTCACCACCTACGGCGACCTGTCGCCGGGGGCGCCGCGCTTCGCCGGCACCGTGCTCGCCTCGTGCCACGACCCGGACGTGCCCTGGCAGCGCGTCGTGCGGGCCGACGGCACGCTCTCTCAGGGAGAGCGCCAGCGCCGGCTGCTCGAGGCCGAGGGGGTGCCGTTCCGCGGCGAGCGCGTCGACATGCGGTCGGCCTGGATGCCGCCGCCGGGCTGAGCCTGATCCAGCGCAGCTCAGGTCGTCTGGACGATCAGCAGATCGCAGGGCGAGCTGTGCGAGACCTTGTTCGGGATGCTGCCGAGGATGCGCCGCGCACCCTGCATGCCCTTGCTGCCGAGCACGATCAGGTCCGCGCCCTCGCGAACCGCGACCTCGACGATCGCGTCGGCGGGGTCGCCCTTGGGACCGTGGGTGCTGATGTCGATGCCCTCTGCGCGAAGCCGCGCGACCGTCCCGGCGAGCACCGCGTCGACCTTGTAGTCGGGGCCGATCGAGTACTCGCCCGAGGCCTTCTCGCCGACCACGCGCGCCGGCGTCGGGGTGTACGCGCTCACGACGTGCAGGCTCGCGCCGGTCAGGCGGGCGAGCTCCGCGCCGCGGGTCACGGCGATGTCGGCCGTGCTGGAGCCGTCGGTGCCGACGACGATCGTCTTGAACATCCTGACCTCCTCGAGTGCAGTCGAGTCGAGACGGTAGCCCGGCGCGCCGCCGCGGGCAAGCGGCGGCGCTCGGGCGAGTAGTAGAACTCGGCCGCGTGCCCTACGAGACGATCCTCTACGACGTCCGCGCGGACGGCGTCGCGACCAGTCGCTCTCGACCAGCCGGACACCCGCAACGCGCTCTCGAACGAGCTGCTCGGCGAGCTGATCGACGCGTTCGAGTCGGCCCGCGACGACGAGCGCGTCCGCTGCGTCGTGCTCACCTCGACGCACGAGAAGGTCTTCTCGGCGGGCGGCAGCCTCGACCAGTTCGCCGGCGACGTCGCGCTCGTCGCACAAGCACTTCGGCACCGAGCGCTTCCCGCGCCTGTTCCGCACGATCATGCAGCTCGGCAAGCCGACGATCTGCGCGGCCAACGGGCACGTGCTCGCCGGCGCGCTCGGGCTCGCGCTCAGCTGCGACCTGATCGTGGCGCGCGAGGGGGCGACGTTCGGCACCCCCGAGATCAACGTCGGCGTGTTCCCGTTCATGATCATGGCGCTGATCTACCGCAACGTGCCGCGCAAGAAGACGAACGAGCTGCTGCTGCTCGGCGAGCGCATCTCGGCGGAGGAGGCGCTCGCGGCGGGCATCGTCAACCGGGTCGTCCCGGCGGGCGACTTCGACGCGGCCGTCGACGACTGGGCCGTGAAGCTCGCCGGCAAGTCGCCGGTGCTGATGAAGCTCGGCAAGGACGCGATGTACCGCCAGCTCGACATGCCGCTTCGAGGACGCGCTCGACTTCCTGCGCTCGCAGCTCTCGATCGCCTTCACGACCGAGGACATCCAGGAGGGCGTGAAGGCCTTCTTCGAGAAGCGCGAGCCCAACTGGACGGGGCGCTGAGCGGTGGGCGTCTCGCTGATCGCCATGCGCTGCCGGACCTCCGACCGCTTCGCGGGCGCGCCCGAGGGCGTCGAGCTGCTCGCCCCGCGCGTGGGCGAGGCGCTCGGGCTCGAGCCGCGCTACATCGGCAGCTCCGCGGAGGTGCGCGAGACGCGCTTCGAGGACGACCTGCGCGATTCGCGCGGCTGCCTGCTCGAGGCGGGCGGCCAGATCGACGACGCGCTGGCGGCCGGCGACGTCCCGGTCATGTTCGCGGGAGACTGCGCGATCGCGCTCACGACCCTGCCGGCCGCGATCCGCAACCGGCCCGACGCACGGCTCCTCTGGCTGGACGCGCACGGCGACTTCAACTCGCCCGACACCACCGGCAGCGGCTACCTCGGCGGGATGTGCCTGGCCGGCGCCTGCGGCATCTGGGACGCCGGCCTCGGTGAGGCCGGCGCCGCCCGAGCGGCTCGTGATGGCCGGGATCCGCGACCTCGACGCCGAGGAGCGCGAGCTGCTCGAGCGAAGCCCCGCGACCGTGATCGGCGCGAGCACCGTCGAGACGCTCGTGGCCGTGAAGAACGCGCTCGACGGCGCGCCCGTGTTCATCCACCTCGACACCGACGTGATCGACCCCGAGCACTTCCCCGCGGCGGTGCCCGCGCCCGGTGGCCTGCACCCCGACCGGCTCTACGACCTGCTCGACTCGGTGCTCGAGGACTGCGAGCTGGTGGGCATCGAGATCACGAACTTCGACGCGCCGGACGCCGAGCAGGAGCGCCTCGCGGCTGTCGAGACGGCCATGCACGTGCTCGAGCCGCTGCTTGACCAGCTGGCGGCTGATGCGTCAAAGTAGGAAGTAGGACTTCCTACTTATGGCAACCACCGAACGCGCAGCAGCCGACACGCTCGTCGCCCGGCCCTCGCTCCGCTCGCTCGTCGAGGACCTCGAGGAGCGGCGCCGCACGGCCCGGCTCGGCGGCGGCGAGGAGAAGATCGCCCGCCAGCACGAGCAGGACAAGCTCACCGCGCGCGAGCGGCTCGCCCTGCTGATCGACGAGGGCACCTTCACCGAGCTCGGCATCCACGCGCGGCCGCACTTCTCGCAGCGCGCGATGGAGGGCAAGGAGGCACCGGCGGACGGGGTGATCACGGGCTACGGCAAGGTGGACGGCCGGCTCGTGGCCGTGGCGGCCTACGACTTCACCGTGATGGCCGGCTCGATGGGCATGACCGGCGAGCTCAAGGTGAGCCGCCTGCGCGAGCTCGCGCTCCAGAAGCGGATCCCGCTGATCTGGCTGCTCGACTCCGCCGGCGCCCGCATCCAGGAGGCGACCGGCTCGCTGTTCGCCGGCTCGGGCCACCTGTTCCGCGAGGAGGTCGTGATGAGCGGGGTGGTGCCGCAGGTGGCCGCGCTGATGGGCCCGTGCGCCGCGGGCACCGCCTACATCCCGGGGCTCGCCGACTTCGTGCCGATGGTCAAGGGGCGCGGCTCGATGGCGCTGGCCGGGCCCGCACCTGACGAAGGCGGTCACGGGCGAGGACGTGACCCAGGAGGAGCTCGGCGGCTCGCGCATCCACACGCGCGTCTCGGGCGTCGGCGACCTCGAGGTCGACTCGGACGAGGAGTGCATCGACGCGATCAAGCGCTACCTCTCGCACTTCCCGCAGAACTGCGAGCAGCCGCCGCCGCGGCGCGAGACGACCGACCCCGTCGACCGCATGGACGAGGACCTGCTCGACATCCTGCCCGACTCGCCGCGCCACCCGTACGACATGTACGAGCGTGATCCGGCGGATCGTGGACGACGGCGAGTGGTTCGACCTGAAGCCGCGCTGGGCGCGCACGATCATCACCTGCCTGGCGCGCATGGGCGGCCGCCCCGTGGGCATCGTCGCGAACCAGCCGCGCCACCTCGGCGGCATCCTCGAGAACGACTCCGCCGACAAGGCGGCGCGCTTCATCAACCTCTGCGACGCCTACGGCATCCCGCTGCTCTTCCTGATGGACGTGCCCGGCTTCATGGTCGGCACGAAGGTCGAGCAGGCCGGGATCATCCGCCACGGCGCGAAGATGCTCTACGCGGTCTCGCGCGCGACGGTCCCGAAGGTCACGGTCGTCGTCCGCAAGGCCTACGGCGCGGGCTACTACGTGATGTGCGGCAAGGCCTACGAGCCCGACCTGATCGTCGCCTGGCCGTCCGCCGAGATCTCCGTGATGGGGCCCGAGGGCGCCGTCAACATCATCTTCCGCAAGCAGATCGAGGCGTCCGACGATCCCGACGCCACGCGCGCGCAGATGATCGAGGGGATCCGCAAGACGATCGACCCCTACATCGCCGCGGGCAACGCCCTGATCGACGACGTGATCGACCCGCGCGAGACGCGCCCGACCGTGATCCGCGCGCTCGAGATGGCGGAGACCAAGCGCGTCGCAGCGGCCCTGGAAGCGGCACGGGGTGATGCCGGTATGAGAACGAATGCTCGCGCGCACCGCGCGCTCGCGATATGAGCCGCTTCGAGGACCCCTGCATCGTCACCTGCTCGATCTCGGGCGCCGTCGCGAACCGCGAGCAGTGCCCGGCGATCCCGTACACGCCCGAGGAGTACGCCGAGGAGGCGCGCCGGGCGGTCGACGAGGGCGCGTCGATGATCCACATCCACGCGCGCACGCCCGAGGGCGTGCCGTCGTACGAGGTCGAGGACTTCCGCGCGATCACCGAGGCGATCCTCGGTGCCGTCGACGACGTGATCGTCAACTACTCGACCGGTGCGATCGGGGTGCCGATCGAGAAGCGGATCGCGTACCTGCGCGAGCTGCGCCCCGACGTGGCGGCGCTCAACATGGGCTCGATGAACTACGCGAAGTACTCGCGCTCGCGCAAGGACTTCGTGTTCAAGACCGTGTTCGAGAACTCGTTCGACACGATCATCGAGTTCCTCACCGCCATGCGCGAGCTCGGCATCCGGCCCGAGCACGAGTGCTTCGACTCGGGGCACGTGGCGAACCTCGACCCGCTGATCGACATGGGCCTGCTCGAGGAGCCGCTCCAGATCTCGTGCGTCATGGGCGTGACCGGCGGCATCCGGCCGACGCCGCAGAACCTCGCGCACATGGCCGACCAGATCCCCGGCGGCGCCGAGGGCCCGAACAACTGGGGCGTGATCGGCATCAGCCGCGACCAGTGGCGGCTCGTGGCGTCGGCCGCCGCGCTCGGCGGCAACGTGCGCGTGGGGCTCGAGGACAACTTCTACCTGCCGGACGGCGAGATGGCGCGCTCGAACGGCGACCTGATCGCGCGCGCCCGGCGGATCGTCGAGGACACGGGCCGGCGCGCGGCGACGCGTCGACGAGGCGCGCGAGCTGCTCGGCGCGCCGCTGCGCGAGCCGGTCACGCGCCGCGAGCTGCTCGCCCATCCGATCGAGTCGAGCGAGGCGGCCGAGTGAGCGGCGCGCTCGACGGCGTCCGCGTGCTCGACCTGTCGCGGCTGCTGCCGGGCGGGTTCTGCTCGCTGCTCCTGGCGGACTTCGGCGCCGAGGTGCTCAAGGTCGAGGACACCGGCGCGGGCGACTACGTGCGCTGGTCGCCGCCCTACCACCCGGGCGCCGAGGAGACCGCGCGCTCGGCGCTCTTCCTCGCCCTCAACCGCGGCAAGCGCTCGATCCGCCTGAACCTGAAGGAGGAGGCGCGGCCGCGAGGTGCTGCTGCGGCTCGTGCGCGAGCACGACGTGCTGCTCGAGTCGTTCCGGCCGGGCGTGATGGAGCGGCTCGGCGTGGGCTACGAGCGCCTGCGCGAGGAGAACCCCGGGCTCGTCTACTGCGCGATCTCGGGCTACGGCCAGGACGGGCCCTACACGGCGCGCTCGGGCCACGACATGAACTACCTCGGCCTCGCGCGGGCTGCTCGGGCTGACCGGCGAGGCCGGCGGCCCGCCCGTGCAGGCCGCCGGCCAGATCGCCGACATCGGCGGCGGCTCGCTCATGGCGGCCTTCGGGATCCTCGCCGCGCTGCGCGAGCGCGAGCGCAGCGGCGAGGGCCAGCTCGTCGACGTGTCGATGTTCGACGGCGCGCTGTCCTGGCTCGCGTTCGTGGCGGCCGGCGTACCTCTGCGACGGGGTCGTCCCGGAGCGCGGCGAGGGCCGAGCTGAGCGGCGGGCTCGTCTGCTACCGGCCCTACGCGTGCAAGGACGGCTGGGTCACGCTCGGCGCGCTCGAGCCGAAGTTCTGGCAGGAGTGGTGCCGCGGGGTCGGCCGCGAGGACCTGATCGAGAAGCAGTTCGAGCGCCCGGGGTCGGAGGCGCACGCCGAGGTCGAGCGCGTCTTCCTCGAGCGCACGCGCGCCGAGTGGCAGCGAGTTCGCCGAGCGGCACGACTGCTGCCTCGAGCCCGTGCTCGACCTCGGCGAGGCGCTCGACTCCGAGCTCGTGCGGGCGCGCGAGATGGTCGTCTCGCTCGACCAGCCGGGCACCGACGGCGTGAAGCTGCTCGGCGTGCCGGTCAAGCTCTCGCGCACGCCGGGCGCGCCCGCCGGGCCGGGGCCCGGCGCTGGGCGAGCACACGCGCGAGGTGCTCGCGGCGCTCGGCTACGGCGCGGAGGAGATCGACGCGCTCGAGGAGACGGGCGCGGTGGCCGGGCCGAGCGCGGGCACGCGCGGGAGCTTCCTGGCGTGAGCGAGAACGGCCTGCTGAAGATGAAGGAGCTCGCCGAGGCGAGCGGCGTCAGCGCGGGCACGATCAAGCACTACCTGCGCGAGGGGCTCCTGGGCGAGGGCTCGGAGGTCGTCAAGACCTCGCGCAACATGGCCTGGTACCCGCCCGAGTACGTCGAGCGCATCAAGCTGATCAAGCAGCTCCAGGAGGAGCGCTTCATGCCGCTCAAGGTCATCAAGTCGATGCTCGACGAGGACCCCGAGCGGACGCGGGCGCTCGTCGAGCTCGAGGACCGCATCCTCGAGAGCGCGCTGGCGGGCGACCGCTCGCGCGTGTCGGCAGCCGAGCTGCGGCGCCGCTACGACATACCTCAGGAGGTGCTCGACCGCCTCGGCGAGCTCGAGGTGCTCGCGCCCGGCGCGCGCGGGTACGGCCCGCGCGACGTCGAGATCGTCGCGGCGATCAGCCGCTTCCGCGCCGGCGGCTACGACGAGCGGATCGGCTTCACCGTCTACGACACGCTGCGCTACAAGCGCGCGCTCGAGCAGCTCGTCGAGGAGGAGGTCCAGATGCTGCTCGACCGGCTCGCGGGCGAGATGGACCCGGACCGCGCGGTCGAGCTGATCGCACGCGGGCTCGAGCCGCTCGGCGAGCTGATGGCGGCGCTGCACCAGAAGGCGCTCGTCGCCGAGCTGCAGCGCCACCGCGCCGCGCGGGCCTGACGCGGCGGCCCGGGTCGGGTGATCTGCGGAACGTCCTAGGGACGCAGCGGCCGGATGCCGGGTCGTCTTCCGGCGACGCCCACCGTGCTGCTCCACGCGGCGGTCCCCGGCTGCGCAGGCAGGACGCTGTAGTCCGGATGGCTCACCCAGGTCGGCACGTAGCGGATCCGGCGCGCTCGCGGGCGCTCGCCGGGCGGGACGACGAAGTCGATCAGCGCGATCAGCCCGTACTGCGACGCGGCCGGGCAGCAGCCGGCCGTCTGGTTCGAGACGAGGTTGCCCTCGCCGAACACGACCGGCTTGCCGTTGACCCGGCGGACCGGCTGGACCACGTGCGCGTGCTGGCCCACGATCGCGTCGATCGCGGGCGATCTCGTGAGCCGGTTGGCGAGGCGCGGCCTGCTCGGGGGTGATGTCGTGCACGTACTCGGCGCCCCAGTGGAGGTTCACGATCACCATGTCGGCCCCCTGGCGCCTTGCGCGGCGAGCGTCGCGCAGGATGCGGCCCGGGCTCTCCCAGGAGACGCTCCACGGGTGCGGGACCGCCTGCCCGTTCGAGATGCTCGTGTAGGCGAGGAAGGCGACCTTCAGGCCCTTGACGTCGAGCACGGGGATGCGCCGGCTCTCGGCCGCCGAGCGCGCGCTGCCGGCGTGCGGGAGGCCCGCCCGGTCGAGCGCCCGCAGCGTGGTCTCGATTCCGTACTGGCCGGCGTCGAGGGTGTGGTTCGAGGCGGTGCTGCAGGCATCCCAGCCCACCTTCCTGATCGAGCGCGCCAGCCCGGGCGGGGTGCGGAAGCTCGGGTAGCCCACCACCGGGCCGGGCACGAGCGGGGTCTCGACATGGCAGAGCGCGAGGTCCGCTCCCGCGATGTGGCGCTTGACCTGGTCGAAGAGCGGCGCGAAGTCGTAGGTCGATCCGCCCCCGAGCGCGAGCGCGCGCGCCGCGACGGGCGTGTGGATCAGGAAGTCACCGGACGCGGCGACCGTGAAGCGCACGGGCTCGGGCGCCGGCTGGACGGGCTGGGCCTGCGCGAAGCTGAGCGCGAGGGCCAGCAGGCCAACTTTCACCATCCCGTGTCACTCCCGTAACCCTCGTTGCACACGTGTCGCACCCGACCCGGGATCATCGCGCCATGGCCGCTCACACGCCACCTCGGGCACGGTCTTCGCGGCCGGAGCCCTGCGCGGCGGCCGAGCGCAGAACGGCCGCCGTCCTACCAGCGCACGTCATGGTCCTCCATGACGCCGTAGCCCTCGGCGAGGATGAGGCCGCCGGGCAGCGCGCCGCTGAACGTGCCGAAGGGCTGCAGGTAGCGGGTGCGCACGACTCCGAGCGACATCGCGTGCTCCCGAGCCGACCATCGGCTGAAGGCGAGGTCGCCGACCCGTGAGAGGTCCGCAGCGAAGAGCTGAGGCTCGACCTCGCGCGGCCGGCCGTCGATCCAGACGGTGCGCTCGCTCGCCTCCGAGCCGTCGTGCACGCCGTCGACGAGGTTCCAGGCCACCACGCGCGTCGTCCGTGGTGCGCCCGATCCCGGCCGACCAGCGCCAGGCGGTGAGGTGCGCGTGGTAGCCGGCGGAGTCGTCGATGAACCCGTGCTCGCCGGCAAAACTGAATAGCTCGCCGTCGCTGCCCTGGCCGCGAGGCGGACCTGGCCGCGCACGTGCACCGGCGCTCGCTTGGCCGTCCAGATGTAGGAGCGGCCGTGCGGCGAGACCACCTCGACCGGCGGCGCCTCGCCGAGCTCGAGCTCGATCGAGACCTGGGTTGGGGCCGTGGCGCGCGGCCATGCGAGCGAGCGGTGCGCGGCCTCGACCCGGACCCGCCGCGGCCCGATCTCGACGCCGCCGCGGGACAGCGTGGTCCGCTCGACGAGCGTCCCGTCCGGCAGCGCAACCGCCCACCAGCGCTGCGGCAGGCCGCCCACGTGCGCCTCGCCGACGCACAGCATCAGCTCCGCCGTGTAGACGCCGACGTAGCGCCAGCGCTTGAGCGGCCGCCCGTCGCGCACGAGCGGCATCCGGGCGGGCGGCAACGGCACGCCGAGATCGCGGACGGCGGGACCGCGGACGGGCAGGCGGCGGCCGGGGGGCGGCGCCCGGCGCGCCCCGCCCTGCGTGACGCGGGCGCGCGCTGCGCTCGCCCCGGTCCTGCCGCATGCCGGCGATGCCGGCCGCTCGCTGCGTGCAGCCACGGTGCGCGGCGATGCCTCACGCTCCGGCCGACCTCACGGCCTCCGGCGCGACGCTCCACCGCCCCCGGCGCCCCCCGGCAATGGTTACACTGCAGATTGACTGGTCAGTCAATGCCGGAGGAGAGATGCGGGCCGCAGCAGTTCAACTCGAATCGATCGTGGACATCGAGCGCAACCTCGAGACCGCCGAGCGGCTCGTGCGTCGCGCCGCAGCGGACGGTGCCGAGCTGGTGGTCCTGCCCGAGCGGCTCGACATACGGGGAGCGGCAGCGGACTACCTCGCGGGAGCCGAGTCTTTGGAGGGCCGGGCGGTCAGCTGGGCGCGCGGGCTCGCGCGCGAGCTCGGCATCGACCTCGTCGCCGGCTCCGTCGCGGAGCGCCGTGAGGGTCGCGAGCGCGTCGCCAACACCTCGGTGCACGCGGGACCCGACGGCGAGATCAAGGCCGTCTACCGCAAGATCCACATGTTCGACGTGGAGGTCGGCGACGTCGAGTACCGCGAGTCGGAGCACTCCGAGCCGGCCGACGAGATCGTCGTTTCGGAGACGGCCGCGGGAGTCGGCCTCGGGCTCTCGGTCTGCTACGACCTGCGCTTTCCCGAGCTCTACCGGATCCTCGCTCTGAACGGCGCGCGGATCGTCACCGTCCCGGCGAACTTCACGCGCGTCACGGGCGAGGCGCACTGGGAGATCCTGCTGCGCGCGCGGGCGATCGAGAACCAGGTCTTCGTGATCGCGCCGGGACAGGGCAATCGCCCGGGCCCGGAGGGCGACAGCTACGGCAACTCGATGATCGTCGACCCCTGGGGGGTGGTGCTCGCGCGAGCGCCCGCCGAGGGCGCGACCGTCGTCGCCGCCGACCTCGACCTGGCGCGCCAGGACGAGATCAGGGAGAAGCTGCCGAGTCTCGCGAACCGCGTCGAGGCGGCATACCGCTGGCCGGCCATGTCGGCCCTGTCGGCCGAAGCGGCCGAGCCGGCCGGAGTCGCCGCAGGCGCCCGCGCGGAGAGGGTGGGCGGTTAGTGGCCACCGCGTCCAAGTCGAACGGCGGAGTCGACAAGCGCCGGCTGATCCTCGACGCGGGCGTGCGCGTGTTCGCGCGTCGCGGCTTCCATCACTGCCGCGTGTCGGACGTCGCTGACGAGGCCGGGGTCGCCTACGGGCTCGTCTATCACTACTTCGACTCCAAGGAGGAGATCCTCAACACGCTCTTCCTCGAGCGCTGGCAGATCATGCTCGACGCAATCGCGGAGATCGACGCGAGCGACCGCGACGTCCGCGACAAGCTGCACGCGGTCGCCGGCTTCATCATCGAGTCCTATCGGCACGACCCCGACCTGATGAAGGTGATCATCGTCGAGGTCACGCGCGCGGCGAATTCGTTCGGCGCGCTCCACCTCGAGAAGATCCGTGAGGCGTACACAGGCATAGCGGGGATCGTCGAGTCGGCTCGCGCCGACGGTTCGTTCAAGCCCGGCATCCCCTCCGAGTTCGCCGCCATGTGCTTCTACGGAGCCATCGAGCAGCTGCTCACGGGCTGGATCTTCGAGGTGCTCCCGCCCACCGACGAGGAATACGAGCAGGCCAAGGGGCTCGTGGTCGAGGCCATCTGCGGCGGCCTCGAGAAGGCGGGCCCGGGGAGCGCGGCGACGTCTGCTTGAATCCGGCGCCGTGAACCACGATATTTCCAAGCGCCTGATGTGGAGCGGCCTGCTTGCGGGCCTGGGTGCGATCACGTCGATCGTCGCAACCAAGGTTGCCGCGGCGATCTGGATCCGAATCTTCAAAGAGGACCCACCCATCGACTGATGGCCGACGAACCGAGCAAGGACGAACCGAGCAAGGACGCCGTGGCGGAAACCGCCGACGAGAGGGCGGGGGCCGGCAGCGTCGCGGGTCAGCCGCCGGCGGGCGCCGGCTCCGCCGCAGGCGCCGGCTCCACCGCAGGCGCCACAGCGGCTCCACAGAGGGCGGTTCCACAGCGGGCGGCTCCGCCGCGGGCGGTGGTCCCACCACCGGCGCCGCCGCGCCGCCCGACCCCGCCGCCGCGGGTGTGAATCAGGGCGCGACGGGTAACCGCCCGCTTGGTGAGAGTCCCCTGAGCGTCGAATCGGAAAAGGACGCCTTCGCCGAACGGCCCGAGGCCTTCGTCGGGGCCGCCTTCGTGGGCGGCCTCGCGCTGGCGCTGATCCTGAGGCGCCTCGGCCCATGAGCTCCGGCGACGGCATACCGCCCAAGAGCACGGCGGACAAATCGCTCGGCGAGATCGTCGGCGAGGTCTCCGAGAAGGCGTCGATGCTCGTTCGCGAGGAGATCGAGCTCGCGAAGGCCGAGGTCACCTACAAGGTCTCGAAGCTCGGGAAGGGCGCCGGAATAGGCGCGGCCGCAGGCGTCTTCCTGATCTTCGCGGTGACGATGTTCTTCCACTTCTTCGCCTGGTTCCTGAACGACCTGTTCGACTGGAACAGCGTCTGGCCCGGCTTCGGGATCACCGCGCTGCTCCTGTTCATACTCGCTGCGATCGCGGGGTACGTCGCATACAGGCTCTTCCAGGCGAACCAGCGCCTCACGCCGGACATGGCGATCGAGCAGGCGAAGCTGACGCGAGCGGAGCTCGAGGGACAGACGATCGAGCGCGATCAGGTCAAGCGGTCGCTCGAGAGGGCAGAGGAGGTAAAGCCAGGTGGCTGACGCATCGCCCACGCGCAGTGGACCGCCGCCAGGGCGCAGTCCCGAGACGATTCGCGCTTCGATCGAGGAGACGCGCCGCGAGCTCACCTTCTCAGTCAACGACCTGCGCTCGAAGGTCGACGAGGTCACGGACTGGCGCGGCCAGCTCATCAAGCACCGCCGCAATGCGCTGATCGGCGCCGCGGTCGCCGGTTTCGTGATCGGCGGCGGCGTGGCGGCCACGATCTCCCTCATCACCGGGCGAAGCTAGCCCCGCGTCACGTTCGGGGCCGGGCGGTTAGGCTGCACGCGGCCCTGATGGGCGCCGAGCGCGCCCAACCCCCAAGACAGGAGACCTATCTATATGAAGTTGCTCGGAGTTGGTTTCGGCCGCACCGGCACCATGTCGTTGAAGGGAGCTCTCGAGGAGCTCGGCCTTCCCACGTTCCACATGATCGACCTGATCATGGGCGAGAACCGGGATCGCGATCTGGCCCACTGGATCAAGATCGCGAACGACGAGCCCGTCGACTGGCACGAGGTGTTCGAGCCCTGGGAGGCGACCGTCGACTGGCCCGCCGCCTCGAGGTGGGAGGAGCTCATCGAGGCATTCCCCGACGTTCCCGTGCTGCTCAACTACCGCGATTTCGACGGCTTCTACAAGAGCTGCCAGAACACGATCCTGGCCGTGAAGGAAGCTGCGATGGCCGGCGAGCTCCAGCCGGACGCGAACCGTGACGGTCCCTCGCCCGAGCTGTGGGGCGTGATCGAGAAGCTGATCTGGCAGGGCGACTTCCAGGGCAACTTCAAGGACAAGGAGTGGACGCGGCAGATGTACTGGGACCGGATCGAGACGATCAAGAGCACGGTCGACCCCGACCGGCTGATCGTCTGGGAGCTCGGGGTGGACGGCTGGGAGCCGATCTGCGAGAAGCTCGGGGTGCCGGTGCCCGACCATCCCTTCCCGCACCTGCACGACACGAACGAGTTCCGGACCGAGTTCGGTCTGCAGCCGCTGCCCGCCTGACAGGTAGACCGAACCCCCGACTCGGAAGGAGACCGATGAAACTGATCGGAGCGGGCCTGCCCCGCACTGCGACGACTACCCAGATGATCGCGCTAGAGATGCTCGGGCTGCCCGCGTACCACATGCGCGACATGATGGGCGACCTGACCACGAGTGTCCCGCAGTGGCGCCGTGCGCTCGAAGGCGACGGCCCGTGGGAAGAGCTCTTCGCCGGCAAGGAGTCGATCGTCGACTGGCCCGGCTCCTACCACTGGCGCGAGCTGATGGACGTCTACCCCGACGCGAAGGTGCTCCTGAGCGTCCGCTCGGCCGAGAGCTGGGTCGAGAGCATGTACAACACGATCGCCTCGATCTGGTTCGGCGACAACCTCATGCACCATCTCGCCATGGCCCAGTACCAGGTCGACCCGGTCTACGCCTCATGGCTCGACGTCATGCGGGACATGTGGACCGCGGCGGACATTATGGTGCCCAGCGGCGGAGACCGCGCCGAGATGGCCGCCGGGTTCGAGCGCTGGAACCAGACCGTGATCGACACCGTTCCGTCGGATCGCCTGCTCGTCTGGCATCCCAAGGACGGCTGGGAGCCGCTCTGCGAGCTGCTCGATGTCCCCGTTCCCGACGGCCCGGTGCCGAATGTCAACGACACCGAGAACTTCCAGAAGAACCTGATCATGGCTCCCGCCATCCAGGCGATCAACGCCTGGTGGGAGGAGAACGGCCAGCTCGAGGATCCGGCCGCGAAGCGCCCGGCCGGGCCGGCCGTCGAGGCGTCGGCCTAGACCTCTCGATCGGCCGGGGCGGTGGGGGCGCCCCGCGCCTCGCGCCGCTTCGGCCGGATGTTGGTCACGATCAGCGCCACGACCGTGACGAGGTAGATCCCACCCACCAGGGCTTCGATGACAGCGACGGTGCGGCCGAGCTCGGTCGCAGCGGTGTAGTCCCCGTAGCCGGTTGTGGTGAGCGTGGTGTAGCTGAAGTAGAGGTAATCCGAGCGGGTCGCCTCCGCGACCTGCACGAAGAACTGCTCGTCGCCGAAGGTGCCGATGGCGGCGAACAGGAAGGAGAAGAACATCCCGGCCAGCAGGTAGATCGAGAGCACGCCCGACAGCTCCTCGATCGTGACCTCGCCGGCCGCCTGCACATCGCGAACGAGGCCGGCTGCGATCACTCCGGGCGCCACGGCAACGAGCAGCCCGGTCGCAATCGCCGCCTCGCCGTCCGGGATCGACCCGTGGACGACCCACAGGACCGGCGCGGCGATCCCTACGACGGTCGCCACGCCCACGGCCATCTGGACCAGCCGGCGGTCCGCCCGCGCGATTCGGATCGCCAGCACCAGTGTCGCCGCCTGGAGCCAGATGACGATCAGCCGGGTGAGGTCGGTGTCCGGCGCCGCGGTTTGGACGATGAACGACAGCAGCACCAGGCAGAGGACGATCCCGTACTTGTGCCTCACGCCTCTCGGGTTCGCCCCTTCGCCGCCATGTCCTCGCTCAGCACGCTCCCGACCACGGCCCCGGCCACGATCGTGAGCGCGATCCCGAGCAGCCAGGTCTGCAGCGAGAACGCGATCCCGATGAGGCCGTAGCGCTGCGCGGCGTTCCCGATCAGGATCGGCATGTAGATCGCCGACGCCGACAGCAGCGCGGTGAGCAGCACCCCCGAGACGACGGCACCGGGGATGAGCAGGCGGGTGGCGACGCGGCCCCCGAGCAGGATCATCGGAGTCCAGAGCCACAGTAGGAACGCGAACCCGAGCGCGACGATGGCCGAGAACACCGGCCCGAACCAGTCCGCCATCTCGGCGCGGATCGAGCTGAGCGACAGCCAGACCCCCAGCGCTGCGATCCAGAGCAGGTTGCGAGGCAACCCGGCAACCCCGCTCGGCGGGAGCTGGTACGCGCGCTCATAGGTGGCCTGGAGCGTGCGCGCGAACGAGACGATGCTCACGAGCAGTATCACCAGGCCGAAGAACGTGATCCCGCTCTCGACGTCGCCCGCGCTCGCGAAGAGGGCCTGTACCCCGTCCGCGGCCTGGCCCTCGAGGTCGAAGTTGTCGATGATCGAGTCCGCGAAGCTCTCGTTCCGGACGGTCGGGACGAGCGCTGATGCGATCACGAGGTACGGGATCAGCGAGGTGAACGCCTGCGCGCCGAGGATGGTCGCGCGCTGTACCCCGCCGATCTCGGTGAGCCGCCGCAGCAGCCGGGCGAGGAGAGACCCGGGCGCGCGCGCGAGCTCGCGGATCCCGTCGAGCACTCTCAGGACGGCAGCGGGGCGGGCGCAGCCGGAGGCGGGGGCGGCTCTGCGCCTGAGTCCTCGTCGAGCGTCCGGCGGCGGACCACCTCGAGCCAGGCGAACGCCGCGATCGCGAGGATCAGGATCGCGAGCGGCTTGCCGGTCCAGGGGACCGGGTTCCACCAGACGAGCAGGAGCAGCAGCGCGCCGAGGCCGAGCCGCACGAGCCAGGGCTGATCGCGCAGTGCAGGGGTGACCATGCGGCGAGCGGGCACGGCGACACGGCCCGGGCCCAGCAGCCACGCTCCGAGTATCAGGAGCAGGCCCAGGAGCGCTGTGCCCGAGACGACGTCGACGAGGAGCCGAGTGCCGATCGCCCAGGTGTTGGCTACGGCGAGCTTCGAGTCGGGCGCTTGCGAGAGCGCGTCGACGAGCGTGTTGCCGCCGTACTTGCGTACCGCGAGCACGGCCACGGCGGCGAACAGGAGGCAGGCGCCGGCGTAGATGACCGTCCTCCGCCGGTCGCGCGCAAGGAACACGGCCGCCACGTAGAGGGCCACCGCAAGCAGCACGAGCACGATCGCGAGCGGGCGCAGCAGCTTGACGACCTTCTGGGCGGCATCGAGCTGGTCGGATTGCAGCACCACGAGCTGACCGGCGTCCGGGGGCACCTGCTCGGCGGCGCGCCCGAGCAGCCCGCCGCGCTCGGCGGCCTTCTCGATCAGCGGCTGGAGGTCGATCGTCACCTCGCCGGAGCCATCCTCGATCACCCTCTCGAACACCCTGTGCGCGCGCTCGTTCGCCCGTCGCCAGATGTTCTGGGCGAGCTCGGTGCCGAGCAGGGTGCCGGCGTTCTGCTCGGCCGCGCGCCGCAGAGCGGCAGCGGCCGGCTGTGCGAGCGGCTGGAGCCGGTCCGGCAGGGCGCTCTGGATCTCACCCGCCACGTCGACGTTCGTGTAGAGCTCATCGATCAGGTAGAGCCCGATCGAGCGCCGGATGTCGTCGTTCTCGAGCAGTTCGACGCTCGTGTCGACCCATTCCTCTCGGTCGAGCACCTGGCGCTGCACCCAGACGGCGGTCATGCCGAGGATCAGCACGAGCGTCGCCAGCGCCAGCAGCACCCCGGACCAGACCCTGTGGCCGCGACGCATCCCTACCTCCCCGAGCTTCCCGTCCGCCGCCGTGCGGCGAGGTAACCGAGCGCCGCCCCGAGCAAGACCGAGACCGCGATCACGACGATCAGCGGCGTGTTAAAGGTGCCGATGATCCAGTTGACCTCGACTTCGTCGAGGTTGAGGACGGCGAACAGCGCGACCACCGCGCTCACCGCCGCCACCAGGACGAGCCGACCGCTCTCCTTGCGCGAGCGGCCAGACGTGGCCTCGCGGCTGCGTGCCGAGGACGGGTGGTCGTCGCTCATGAGGGTTTGAGCGCGTCTCCGTAGACGGTGAGAGCGTAGATGATGAGGCCGTCGAGGACGAGGATGATCACCGACCAGACCGGATAGGCGCCGATTGAGAGGAGCGCCGCGATCGCGCTGAAGCCGGCGAACATGATCCCGAGCACTGCGCCGAAGTCGTTGCCGGCGTAGATCATCGTTGCGGTCACGACCTGCAGAACGCCCAGGATCAGGTGGATCCAGCCCCACAGCGAGACGTCGCCGAAGAGCAGCTCGCCCGCCAAGTAGTCGTCGTCCACGATCGCGGCGAGTCCGTAGATCACGTTGAAGACGCCCGCGATCAGGACCATGGTCGCGGCGAAGGCCGCCCAGCCCTGACCCTTCGCAGCGCTGGGGGAGCTCTCCATGGACGCCTTGTTCGACGGCGCGGGCCGTGGGCCTCCCCAGATTGGATGCGCCCTTCGGGACGCTTGTAGCATCGCGGCAATGGCGACCTCCGCGCCAGGGAGCCCTGACGAGGCCCCCTCCGTCGAGCAGGACGTGCCGCCAACGCGTCGCCAGCGCCTCCGGGTGGGCATCGAGTCCGTCTTCGCCGAGCGGCTGTCGCCCGAGCGGACGCGCCGGGCAACCTGGTTCGAGCGCATCACCGTCGGCAGGCTCAGCTGGGATGCGATCACGCAGGCTGAACCGCTGGCTCGAGCTGCTCGGCAGGATCGCGACGGTGGTTTGGGCCGCCCTCATCGCGAGCATCGTGTTCGGGCTGGACGTCAGGGACTTCGTCCAGGAGGCGATCAACTCGGGCCGGCCGCTGCGCCGGGTGGTGATCGTCGCCGTGATCGTCCCGACGCTGGGGTTCTTCATCCTGCATTCGGTGATCGGCTTCCTTCGCTGGCGGCTCCAGCGCGAGCTGTGGCGCCGCGATTTCGAGCGCCTGCAGGCGGAAGCGCCGGATGGGGAGGAAGTCAGCCCGGAGGCTTGAGGTCGCGCGGAAGCGCCGCCGCGCCACGCAGCCGCTGGACCGCGAGCGTCGACGTTCCGGCGATCAGGAGCGTGGCCACGTTCACCGCGAGCACGACCATCCCGTGCAGCGCGTCGTCGAGGTCGGCGATTCCCAAAGCCACTCCGGCGTAGGCGGCCGCCGGGATCGTGGTGACCGATATGGCCACTCCGACCGCCGCGCTCGCTCTCGTCTCGAACGCGAGAATCGCCGCGATTCCGGCGACGCCCGCGACGAGGACGGTCGAGAGGTCGACGCGGGCGAGCGTGCCGATCCCGCCGCCGCGGATGTGGAAGTCCTGCGGCAGCCAGCCCGTGACCTCGAGCACCAGCCCGAGCACGGCCGCGACGAGGGTGGAGAGCCCGAGGCCGAGGAGCAGCGTTCCGATGGCGCGCCCGGCGAGCGGGGAACGGCGTGCCTCGATCGCCACGCAGGCGGCGCAGAGCGGCAGCAGGTCAGGGCTGACCGCCATCGCGCCGACGATCAGGATCTCGTTGCGGTCGATGACGCCGAAGGCCGCGATCACGCCCGCCACGCCCATCAGCAGCAGGTAACGCGAGATCGGGCGGGCGTTCGCGCGTGCCTCGCCCAGCACCGCGGCCCAGGCCAGCCTCGTCTCTCCGATCGGGGCGCTGCCGCCGAGGGTGATCTTCTCGTCTCGGGACAGGCTCAGGTCCTCGGCGGCTATCCCGATCTCGCGGATGTCCTCGAGCACCCTGTCCGCCGCGGCCGGGTCGACGTCAGCCGTCACGAGCGTCGTCTCGTGGCCGGCGTCCGCGTTGACCATCACGTGGCGCACGCCGCGCAGCCCGCGCAGGTCGGCGCGGACGCGCTCGGCGACGTCCTTCGGGACGAAGGCCCGCAGCCGGAACACCGTGACGAGGTCGGTGCGCAGGATCGGCCCGGTCATGTCACCGAAAGCCCCGTGGCGACCGCGAAGCCGAAGACGGTGGCGAGCCCGACCACGCGGCCGGCCTTGCGCGCCTCGGGGATCATCGAGTCCGTGAGCATCACGAGCAGAGCCCCGGCGGCGAACCCGTTGACCCCGCCCTCGAGCTCCCCGCTCAGGCTGTCGCCGACCGCGTAGCCGATCACCGTCGAGAGCGCGCACACCACGGCGACGGCTCCCCAGAGCCGCAGGATCTTGCCCGCGTCGCGGCCGCTGAGCGCGCATCACGCTCGCCGACCCGATCGCCTCGGGCAGGTTGGAGACGAAGATCGCGACGATCAGGCTCACCCCGACCTCGCCGCTGACGGCGATCCCGAGGCCGAGCACAAGCTGCTCGGGCACCCCGTCGAGGAAGGCGCCGAGCGCGAGCGCGGTCGCCGGGTTCGAGCCGCTGCCCTCGAGACGCGAATCGAGCAGGAAGTAGGTGAGCGCGCCCACCGCCAGGCCGATGCCGACAGCCAGGCCGCCGCCGATTTCGACGCCGTCCTCGGCCAGCTCGAACGACACCGCGCTGATCAGCGCGCCCGCGCCGAACGCGAGCACGAGCCCGACGAGCCGCTCCGGCCACTCGCGCACGATCGCCAGCAGCGCGCCGAGCACGAGCGAGCTCGCGGCCACCGTTCCCCACAGGACTGCGCTGCCCATCAGCCGCGATATTCGCCGCGGCGCCGGACGTGGTCGGGATCAGAGGTCGAGCGAGTCGCCCGGCGACAGCACCCGGACGTCGACCTCCGGAGCGACCCGTGCCGCCTCGCGGGCGAACTCGTGCGGCGGATCGGTCAGGCGTCGCGCGCGGTCGCGGACGCCCGCGCGGGAAGAGCGTGCCCCAGTGGATCGGCACGGCGATACGCGGCCGCAGCAGCGTCAGCGCCTCGGCGGCGCGCTCGGGGTTCAGGTGGCCCGGGCCGAGCCGCGGTCCCCAGCCCCAGACCGGTATCAGCGCGAGATCGAGCTCGCCCAGCTCGCCCATCTCGTCGAACAGGTCGGTGTCGCCCGCGAAGTAGACGCGCCGCTCGCCCCCCTCGACGACGAAGCCGAGCACCTCCGCCTTCGAGCCGAGCGGGTGGCGGCCGCCCGCCGTGGATGGCCGGGACCGCCACGACGCGGGCGGCGCCGATCGCCGTCTCGTCGCCGGTCGCCAGCTCGGTCACCGAGGCGAAACCCTGCCGGGCGCCCAGGCGACCGGTGCCTGCCGGGACGACGAGCCGCGTCGACGCGCTGTCGATCAGCCGCAGCGAGCGCGGGTCGAGGTGATCGTGGTGCAGGTGGGACACCAGCACTCGCGTCGAGGGCGGCGTGATGCGGCCGGATCGACCGAGGCGGCGATCCGCCTCATGTGCAGCAGCCGGTCGCGCAGCACCGGATCGGTGAGCAGCCGCACGCCCCCGAGCTCGATCAGGACGGTCGAATGCCCGAGCCAGGTGATCCGGCGCGTCACCGGTACGCGTCGTGACCGAGCGCCGTCAGCCAGCTCCGGAACTGGTGGTGCACCGCCTCCGCGCCGACGAGCGGGTCGAGCGGGCGCCTCCCAGCCGTGCGGGACGAGCACGAACGGAAAGCTCTGCTCGCCGCCCATGCCGCCGTGCGAGCCGACCAGCTCCTCGAACGCGGCCACCTCGTCGAGGTCCTCCCAGAAGGTGCTGTTGACGACGATGTCCGGGCAGTGCGGGAAGCCGGTCCGTGCGGCGCACGTGGCGGGCGGCGTTCGGCCCGAACGGCTGCGAGCGGGTCGTCGCCCTCCACATGATCGTCGGAGAGCCACCGCGTCCCTGTGGCGCCGAGGACGAGCGCCCCGTCGCGCTCCGAGCGGACGAGCAGGAAGCCGATTCCGGGATGCTCGCGCAGAGCGGGGATGAGCGCGGGCCAGCGCGCCTCGATCGTCTCGAGCGTCACCCGTCCCGGCTCGCGCGGGAAGCTGATCAGGCCGAGGTTCCCCGAGGCCATCACCGACAGCTCGGGGATGCCGTCGGTCTCCGCGGGCAGCGCCTCGCCGGCGGGTGAGGTCAGCGCGCCGTCGCCGTCCTCTCCCAGCTGCACGGCGCCGTCCACGCGGCGCTTGCGGACAACCCGGTCGAGCATGCGCGCCGACGCGCCGTCGCCGCTGGCCGCCTCGGTGAGTGACGCCGCCAGCATCCCCAGGGCCTCGTCGTTCCCCGCCTCCTGGGCCTCGACGTCCTGGACGGCGCATGCTTTCGTGACGACGTCCTCGAGGGAGAGCTCGTAGCGCTGCCGGAAGGTCGCGCCCTGGGACTGCCCGTGATCGGAGAGCACCACGAACTCGTACGGGCGCGGCGCGTCGCGGGCGGCCTTCGCGATGCGGCCGATCTGGCGATCGACCTGGCGCAGCACCGAGAGCGCGTCGGCGCGCTCGACGCCCGAGTGGTGGGCGACCTCGTCGTACGCGAGGAAGGTCGTGTAGCCCACGGGCCGGCCGGCATAGATGTCCGCGATCACGGCGGACACCTGCAGGTCGCGCTGGACGACGGTCCCCCAGGCGCGCACGAGCGCGTACTTGAAGTCGCGGTGGATGCGCGGCAGGACGTCGCGGCGGCGCTGCTGGGCCGCGAAGCGCAGCTCCTGCCCGATGTCGGCGAGCGCGAGCAGCACGGTGCGCGTGACGCTGTAGGGGTTCGCGAAGTAGCCGAAGTAGTCCTGGCCGATGCGGCCCGGTCGCGAGCGGTCGAGCACCGTGCTCATCGTCAGCAGCGTGTGGACGGCGTCGCCGGAGACGATGTTGGCCCGGCTCGCGCCGTCCTCGTGGAGCAGGCCGCGCCCGTTCGAGTGGCGCCGCTCGAGCTCCGCGGCGTCGCGCGGGTGGTTGGTCACGATCGCGCGGCCGTGCTCCTTCTCCCACCAGCGGAAGGCGGGCATGTCGTCGTTGTCGCCGTGCAGGAGCCCGGCCTGGCAGGCGCCCGTCTGCGAGGACCAGTCGGTCTCCCAGCGCAGCAGGCGGTGGGAGCCGCCGTGCGCCCAGCGGGCGAGGTTCGGAGCGTTGCCGTCGCGGATGGCGCGCCGCAGCACGTCGTGCGCGAGGCCGTCGATCTCGAGGAAGTAGACGCCCGGGACGGTGGTCTCCTGCACGCCGCCGCGACGCGCCTGGCGGCGCACGGCATGGCTGTACCAGAAGTCCTCGTCGTCGATCGCGAACAGCGTGGTGAAGAGCGTGTTCACGGCCGTGAGCCCGATCGCGACGAACACCCCGTCGAGCACGCTGTCGAGCGTCACGCCCGGCTCGAGCGCGGCGGCGCCGGCCACCACCAGCCCGTTCAGGACGAGCGCACCGAGGCCGAGCGTGAGCACGGTGAACGGAAGCGCGATGCGGACGATCACGGGCCAGACGAGCGCGTTCGCGAGGCCGATGAAGGCAGCCGCGGCGAGCGCGGCGCTCGCGCTCGTGACGTGGAAGCCGGGCAGGATCGCGCTCAGCAGGAACAGCGAGGCGGCCGTGAGCAGCCAGACCAGCACGATCCGCGTGACCAGATACCCGGCGCGCATGTGCTGACCCTACCGCCGGTTCCTGCGCGTTCAGCGGCTCTCGCGGGCCGCCGAGGGCTCGCGAGCTCTCAGGTCCGCCTCCGCCGCTCCCTCCTCGAGCTCCTCGAGCGACTCACCCTCCCCGTACTTGCGCTTGTGGATGATCGCCGCCACCCCGCCGGCGGGGATCGGGAGCCAGAACGAGACGAGCCGGTAGGCGAGCGTTGCGACGACGGCCGCACCCGCTCCCACGCCCGCGAGCGCGAGCGTTCCGGTGAGGCCCGCCTCGACGAAGCCGAGCCCGCCCGGCGTGAGCGGCAGCGTGCCGAGCAGCTGCGCGGTGAAGAACGCGAGCAGCACGAGCGACGCGCGCGGCTCCGAGCCGACCGCGTAGAGCGCGGCGAGCAGGGTCAGGTAGTCGAGCACCCAGCGCCCGGCCGCGGCGAGCAGCGCTTCCCACCAGCGGTCGCCGAGCACCCGCATGACGGTGTCGCGCTCGTGCAGCAGCTTGTGCGGGAGGTCGGTCAACGGCTCGCGCTTGCGCATGAGCCGGTTGCGGATCGCCTGGGCGGCGCGGCCGATCAGCTCGAGCGGCCGGTCGCGCACCACGCAGGCGACGCCGAGCGCCATCATCGCGACGAAGACGACGGCGCCGGCCTCGGCGGCTCGCGCGAGGCGCGGGTCGACCGCCACGCCGGTGACGATCGCCGGCACCGCCAGCAACGGCAGCGCGAGCAGGGTGCCGAACACGAGCAGCGACGACGCGGTCATGCCCGGACGCCGCCGCCGCCGCGGGCACTCCGCCGCGCGCCAGCATCGCGTACTGCATCGCGCCCGCTGCCGCCACGCCGCCGGGCACGATGCGGCCGAACGCGTTCGACGCGAGCTGTGAGGTGATCACGGGCCCCCAGCGCTCGCTGCGCACCGCGAGCTTCTGGATCGTCCACATGCAGGCGTAGCTCCCGGCCTGCAGGACGATCATCGCGACGAACCAGAGCGGGCTGATGTCGTCGAGCTCGTCGAACGCGCCGAACACCTCGAGCAGCGCCGGGGCGAGCAGGTACAGCGAGACGCCCGTGACCGCGAGGAGGAGTCCACGCTTGACGAGCGCAGCTCGGCGACATGTGAACAGGCTACGCGGGCGCGGGGTCGGGAGCCGCGGGGTCGAGCTGGCGGCGGCTCGTCGCCGGGCTCGCTGGGACGGTCTGGATCCTTGATCGACAGCGTCCGCAGGTCGACGTACTCGCGCAGCAGGATCTGGATCGAGGCGGCCACCGGGATCGCCACCAGCGCGCCCATCACCCCGAGCAGCGTCGCGCCGAACAGCACCGCGACGATCGTGATGAAGGGCTGCACGTGCACCGTGCGCTTCTGGATCTGGGGCTGGATCACGTGGTTCTCGAACTGCTGGTAGACGATCGCCCAGACGGCCCAGATGATCGTGGCGGTCGGGAAGTTCTCGAACAGCGTGACGATCCCGATGAGCACCGCGGCGATCGTGGCGCCCACAAGCGGCAGCAGCGAGAACAGGCCGGCGATCACGGCGAGCGGGGCGGCGAACGGAACGCCGAGGATCGTCAGCACGATGAACGTCGCGACCCCGGCGATGAGGGCGATCGTGAGCGCGCCCGCCACATAGCCGGCCACCGCCTGGGCGATGTGGTCGCGCGCGCGCCGCAGCCGCACGCGCTCCTCGCGCGGGCGCGATCTGATCATGGCGTCGGTCCAGGTGCGTCCATTTGCGAGCAGGAAGGCGGTCAGCACGAGGATCGTGACCAGCGCGAAGAGTGAGTTCACGATCCCGAAGCCCACGTCGCGGAGGGTCCCGGCGGCGCCGCCGAGCTTGTCCGGCAGCTTGCCCGCCTCCTTCTCGAGCTGCCCCGTGATGTCGTAGTCCTCGTTGATCGAGCGCAGGCGCTCGTTGTCCTGTACGAACTCGGTCAGGTCGCGCGCGTACTGCGGCACGTCCTGCGAGAACTTGTCGGCCTCGGTGATCAGCGGGGGGACGATCAGCGCGATCAGCAGGATCGGGACGGCCAGCAGCCCCAGAAAGACCAGCGTGACGGCGAATCCGCGCCTCATGCGCTCCGCGAGGAAGTTCACCGGCGGGGACAGCGCGACCGCCAGGAAGGCCGCGACGAGGACCCAGCTGATCGGACGGCGCAGGAGATAGAGCAGGTAGAGGCAGATCGCCACGCAGACGACGATCAGCACGATGCGAACGACGCTCCTCGCGGACGGGATCACCAGGGCGCTATTCGCGCCACCGCGGGGCGGTCCTACAGGTGCACGATCTACTGCACGTAGTGGGCCGGAAGGCCGCCCATGCCGAGCAGCCCGGGGCCCGTGTGGGCCGACAGCACGGGCCCGATCTCGCTCACGATCGTCGGCGGCCGGCCGTAGACCTCGCTGCAGCGATCGATCAGCTCCTGGCACGCGTCGGGCGCGTTGATGTGCTGGGCGCTCCAGGCGTCGGCGCCGGAGTCCTTGCGCTGGCGCCCGTAGTCGACCATCCGCTCGAGGGCCCGCTTGCTCGTGCGCACGCGCTCGACGGGCGTCATCTCGTTCTCGACGGTGAGAATCGGCTTGACCTTCAGGGTCGATCCGATCCAGGCGCTGGCCGCGCCGATCCTGCCGCCGCGCTTGAGGAACTCGAGCGTGTCGATCACGAACCAGAGCTTGAGCTCGCCGCGCGCGCGCCGCACGTGCTCGACGACCTCCTCGGCGCTCTTCCCGTCGGCCGCCGCCTTGGACGCCGCCAGCACCATGAAGCCGAGGCCGCCGGCGGCCGTGGTCGAGTCGAAGACCTCGATCCGCTCGCCGCCCTTGCCCTCGCGCTCGAGCACCTCCTTGGCCTGGCGGGCGGCCTCGGGCGTGCCGGACAGCCCGCCCGAGATGTGCACCGAGACGATCTCCCTGCCCTCCGCGAGCAGCGGCTCGTAGACGCGCGGTGAAGTCGCCGACCGAGGGCTGCGAGGTGGTGGGCAGCTTCTCGGCGCCGCGCAGCTCCTCGAAGAAGGCCGGATAGTCGGTGATCTCGGTCTCGGGCACCGTCCGCTCCGCCCCGAAGACGATGTAGAGCGGCACCACGCGGATGTCGTTGCGCTCGACGAGGTCGGGCGGGAGGTAGGAGGTGCTGTCTGTGACCACTGCGACGTCGGCCATCGGGGGCGGCAGCCTATCGGCCTCAGGCGTCCCTACACTCCCGCGGCTTGGCCAAGGTCCTCGTCACAGGCGCGACCGGCTTCATCGGCTCACACGTCGCGCGTCTGCTGGCCGAGCGGGGGGACGAGCTGCGCCTGGGCGTCGAGGGCGGTTCGCCCGACACGGCGATCGCGGGGCTCGACGCGGAGCGGGTGCGGCTCGAGGTCCGCGACCGGCGCTCCGTGCGCCGGGCGCTCGCCGGAGTCGAGCGGGTGTTCCACTGCGCGGGTGTGACCTCCGTACGTCCGCAGGACGCCGAGCGGCTCTTCGAGGTGAACGTCGGCGGCACGAAGATCGTCATGCAGGAGTGCCTGCGCGCCGGAGTCGAGCGGGTCGTCCACACCTCGAGCGCGGCCGCGGTCGGCCCGGCGCGGGACGGCAAGACGGCCGACGAGTCCCAGCTCTTCACGGCCGCCCGGCTCGGCATCCCGTACGTGAACTCCGTCCACGAGGCGGAGGTCGAGGCGCAGCGGGTGGCGGCGCAGGGCCTGCCGCTCGTGTGCGTCAACCCGGCCGTCTGCTTCGGCGCGGGCGACCATCTGCTCAGCTCCACCCGCCTGGTGAGGAGCTTCCTGCTGGGCCGCATCCCGGTCTACACCGAGGGCGCCGTGGGCGTGGTCGACGTGCGTGACGCCGCCACCGGCCTCCTGCTGGCCGACGAGCAGGGCACGACCGGCGAGCGCTACATCCTCGGCGGGCGCAACTTCACCTTCGACCGGCTGTTCGCCGACCTCGGCCGTCTCTCGGGGATCGACCCGCCGGTCAAGCTGCCGGCGGGCGTGGCCGCGCGGGCGGCGGGGCTGCTCGGCGGGGGCGGCCGCTGGCCGCTCACGCCCGCCGAGGTGCGAGCGGCCTCGCACAGCTGGACCTACCGCTCGACGAAGGCCCGGCGCGAGCTCGGCTGGCGCGCGCGCCCGCACGAGGAGACGCTCGACGCGACCGTCGGGTGGCATCTCGAGCGCGAGCGGGACCGGATCGAGCGGGGCCGGCGCTCGCAGCCGATCCAGTACAGGATCGCCGGGCTCGCGATCGGAGCGGCGGGCGAGGCGGCCCGCCTGCTGCGCAGGCTCCCCGCGGCTCGTCCCTGACTACTCTCCCGTCCGTGACCACGCTGTACCGCTGCAAGGCCCCGACGGACATCGTCTGCCGCTGCGGCAAGGTCGCGCGCCGGCTTCGCGCGCTCGAGATCGACTTCGACGAGATTCGCATGCCCTTCCTCAAGCGCGACCGCCCGGAGGTGGAGGAGTTGACGGGGCAGAGGTGGGTACCCGTCCTCGTGCACCGCGAGGACGTGATCCACGATTCCCATCGCATCCTGGAGTACCTCGAATGGCTAGATCGCAGCGAACCCCTAAGCAGCTAGGCCCGAGCCGCGGCTCGAAGGCCGTGACGAACGCCCGGCGGCTCTGGCCCTACATGCTGATGGCGTGGGAGCGCTGGCAGGCGCTCCCGCCCGAGAAGAAGGAGCAGTACAAGCGCCAGGCGCGCGACGCCGCCGACCGCGGCCGCAAGGTGATGGAGCAACGCCGGAAGCGAGGGCGGTGAGGAGGCTTCTCCCGCTCTTGCTGGCGGCCTCCCTGGCATTCCTTCCAACGTGCCGATGCCCAGGTCCCGCCACCGCCCGACGCGGTCGCCACGGTCGGCGACAGCGTGATCTCGAAGGCGACCTTCGACGATTGGCTCGGAGCACAGGACGCCACCAAAGCCCAGGTCATGAGCTTCCTGATCAATTCGAAGTGGGTGCGCGGCGAGGCGCGCCGGTGGGGCGTCGATGTGACTCCGCAGGAGGTGCGGCGGTCGTTCCGGCGCCTGCGGCGAGCGGGGTTCGAGACCCGGCGCGAGTACAGGCGCTACCTCCGCAGGTCGGGGCTGACCCATCGCCAGGTCCTGTTCCGCGTAAAGACGGATCTTCTCTCCGAACGCCTCACGCCGAGGGTGGCGTCGACCGCGGAGCCAGTCGCGGGCGAGGACGTCGTGCGCTACATCCGCGCTCATCGGCGCGAGCTGCGCGGGCTCACCCGGGATCAGCGCCGTCGCAAGGCGCGCCGGATCCTCGTCGCCGGCAGCCGGCAGGTGAGGATCGACCTCTTCCTCTGGAACTTCAAACGGCGCTGGCAAGCGCTGACGGTGTGCGCCGAGGGCTACATCGTGCGTGAGTGCTCGAACGTGACGCGGGCCTCGGCCGCGCCGACGAGCTGATCGGCGAGCGGACTGCGCGCGTAGAGCACGCTGCGCCCATGGCGCGTCGAGCTCACGAGCCCCGCCGCCTTCAGCGACGAGAGGTGCTGTGAGGCGCCGCCGGGCGTGATCTCGAGGCGGCGTGCCACGTCGCCGGTGGTCCGAGGGGCGTCGAGGGCGAGCAACACCGCCGCTCGACCGCGCCCGAGGACAGCCGCGAGCGCCTCGGGCGGGGCCTCCTGACCGCCCTCCCACAACAGAGCAACCCCACGGGCCGGATACATCACCGTCGGCTGCCAGTACGACGAGGCGATGGCGAAGGGCCGCGCGGGGAAGACGGTCGGCACGAGCAGGAGCCCCCGTCCCGCCAGCGCGAAGGTCGTGCTGTAGGCCATCTCGACCTCGAGGCCGTCGTCTCGCCAGTGGATGGCCGGGTCGAGATCCGCGAAGAGCGCGGTCGGGCCGCCCTCCGTGAGGCGCCGCGAGCGATACAGCAGGTCGGCCTCGAGCAGTGCGCGGACCCGCGGCCAGTGCGGCTCGAGCGCGAACTCCCAGTAGGCGGCGAGCGAATCGGCGAGCCGCTCGACGGCCCGCCGCGGGCGCCGCAGGAAGGGCCCGGCGAGCTCGGGTGAGAGCCCGTCCTCGACCCGCAGCCCGACCTCCTTGCGAACGCGCGCGGGCGGGGTAGAGCGGATCGCGGCGAGCTCGTCCTCGAAGTTCGCCAGCGGGGTGTCGGGCGGCGGCGTGAGGAAGTCGGGGATGTAGCCGTCGGGCGGCACGAGCCCGAGCAGCGGCAACAGGTCGAGCCCGCGAACGCGCTCACGGACGGAGCGGACCCAAGGAAGGTGCATGGCCGCGTCAGAGGGATCGCGGAGCGCCCTCAACGAGATCACGAGCTCCCACATCGGCGAGATCGCGAAGCGAAGCCGGGCGAGGTCGGACAATCCGAATTCGTAGCGGACCATTTAGCAGAGGCTAAATCAATGGGAACGGGCACGGCTCCGCGAAAGACTCGCCTGCATGAACTCGAACCTCCTCACTCAGAAGGCCGCCGAGGCTCGTCAGGCGGAGCTGCTCGAGCGGGTCGCCCCCGGCTTCGGTTCGGCTAACCGCCCGCGCGGACACCGGCTGGCTCGATTCCAGAGGGGGCGCCTGCCCGGAATCCTCGGGTCATGGACACGACCCTCACCCAAGTCCCGGCGCCCACCCCGGCCTGGCGTGCCGTCCTGCGGCCGCTGATCAGCTCCGGGGGCTACCGCGCGCTGACCCATAACCTGGCCGGGCTTCCGCTCGGCGTCGCCTACTTCAGCTGGCTCGTGACCTCTATCTCGGCAGGCCTCGGGCTGGTCGTGACGCTGATCGGGATCCCGATCCTGACGCTCGTGCTCGCGAGCGTGCGGCCGCTGCTCGCGCTCGAACGCGGCCTCGCCAACTCGCTGCTCGACGCGCGCATCGCGCCGTCGGCGCTCAGCTCCGGCGGCGAGGGCGTCCTCGGGCGCTTCAAGGCGTACTGGACGGACCGCGCGAGCTGGCGCGGAATCGCCTACTTGCTCGGCCGCTTTCCCGCCGGCCTCGCGACCTTCATCGTCGCGGTCACCGCCTACGTCACCGCGCTGTACCTGATCGCCGCTCCCGTGGTGGCGCCGCTCGACACGATCGAGCTCGGCATCTGGCAGCCGGACAGCGTGCTCGACGGGCTCGCCCTCTTGCCGCTCGGCCTCGTCCTGCTCCTGGTCTCGGCCTGGATCTCCGAGGGGATGGCCGCTCTGTCGCGCGCGTTCGCCCGCTGGGGCGCGCGCTGAACGCCCTCTAGTTGAGCCGGTTCTCGAGCCCGATCGGCGCCTGGCGCGGCTCGGGCTCGGGGGCCGGCACGTCCGGCTGCTCGGGCTGCTCCACCCCGAGGAGCTCGGCCAGCTCGCCTGACTCGAACATCTCGGCGACTATGTCCGAGCCGCCGACCAGCTCGCCGTCCACGAACAGCTGCGGGATCGTCGGCCAGCCCGAGACCTCCGACAGCTCCTCGCGGATGCGCGGGTCGGGCAGGATGTCGAGCGCCGCGTACTGAACGCCGAGCTCGTTGAGAGCCCCCGAGGCGCGCATCGAGAACCCGCAGGCGGGCTGCTGGGGGGTGCCCTTCATGAAGAGCATCACCCGGTTCTCCTTGATCGCAGTCTCGATGAAGCTGCGTATCTCGTCGTTCGTCATCGTCCGTCTCCCGGAGTCTGGGTCTTGATGGATAGCGCGTGGATGGGACCGCCCACCTCGTCTCCGAACACGTCGTAGATCAGCTTGTGCTGCTGTATCCGCGAGAGCCCCTGGAAACGCTCCGAGACTACCTCGGCGCGAAAGTGATCGCCGCCGCCCGTGAGGTCGTGGACCATCACCTGGGAGCCTGGAAGAGCCTGCTCGATGCGTTGCTTCAGCTCGGCTGCGCTGGGCATGCTTCATCCAGGGTATCGACGGCTTGGCCGAGCGCCGAAGCAGCCGGCTCGGCCGGTCGCGCAGGGTTCGCCGATACAATTGAAGCGTGGTCACGCTGACCGACATCGCCGCCGAGAAGGTCAACCAGTTCATGGAGGGCCAGGTCGCCGAGGGCGACGTCGGCCTCAGGGTCGGGGTTCGCGGCGGCGGCTGCTCCGGTTTTCAGTACGCGCTTGCCCTCGATGAGCGGCACGAAGACGACCACGTCTTCGACGCCTCCGGCATCCGCGTGCTCGTCGACCCGGCGAGCCTGCAGTATGTCGACGGCTCGACCGTCGACTTCACGGAGAGCTTCCAGGGCTCGGGCTTCGAGGTGTCGAACCCGAACGTGGTGGCCTCCTGTGGCTGCGGCTCCTCCTTCCGCGTGGCGGACGAAGAGCCCTCCTGCGGCACCGTTTGACGATCGTCGGGGCGCTCAGCCGATCAGGCCCGTCAGGCCCCTGATCACCAGGTAGGCGCCGGCCACGGCGGACACCAGCACGGTGATCACGCGGGTGTGACGTCGTGCCCAGCCGTCGAAGCGTCCAAGCGTCCGGCGCGCGGCCCCCGGACGGATCAGGAAGAACACCACCGAGGCGATGGCCGCGCCGAACCAGATGACGTTGAAGAGCAGCACCTGCAGGATGTCGGCGGCGAGGCTGCGCGTCTCGGCGACGATGGCGTTCAGGGCAAGCAGGTAGAAGAGCCCGGGAACGTGGGTGGCGACACCCGCCACCAGGGCCGTGGTCACCGATGGGTTGCGAAGCTTTCGGATCACCGCCGACTGCTCCCCCGCGTCCGCGTCGCGTGTAGGCGGCTGCCTGCGCCCGGCGGCCACGGCGACGGCATAACCAAGCGCCCCGAGTCCCCCCAGCAGCTCGATGGCCGAGTACAGGTCCGTGTCGCGGTAGTCGACCCCCGCTCCGTGGAAGATCGCCACGGCGAGAACCCCGATGGCCACGCTGAAGGTGAACCCGGATAGCAGGTAAGCCACTAACACGCGGCGGGGTTGCGAGGCGCTCAGCAGCGCGTACAGGGCGGCGATCCCGGCGGGGCGCGGCGCGCTCGCGAGAGCCAGCACGAGAACGTCCAGGTTCATGCCGACCCGCCCGGCATCAGGCCGAGCTCGCTAGCCCGCGAGGCTGTCGGCCGTGATGAAGATGAAGAACACGATCACGATCTCGCTGATGACCCAGGAGTTGTCCTTCATCCAGTCGCGCGCCTTCGGCAGGAAGGCCTGCGCGCGATGGCCGAAGGCAAGGATGAGGAGCGCCGGCAGGGCGAGGATCAGCAGCGTGAGCGCCACGAATGGCAGGCAGTGCCACCACGGATCACCGTGGTTCGACAGAAAGGACCCGACGACCCACGAGGTGAGGATGTCGGTCGGGAAGATCCCGAGGAGCAGGAGGCCGAGCGTGAAGGAGAACCTCGGGTGCGCCGTCTGCAGCTTGCCCATCCATTTCGGTGGCTCGGATTCCTTGCGCTTGAGGAACGCGTGAAGCGCCGCGAGTGACGAGCAGCACGAGGACGACGATGTCGAGCGTGTCGTGAGACGCGCCGGCGTCGAGAGCACCCTGGCCGACGACGTACGCGATCGTGACGAACGCGGTGATGGAGAGCGCCGCGCCGCCGACGTACGCGAGCGAGTTGCGGAGCCAGTTCTCGCTCGTCGCGAGGAAGATCGCGCTGAGGATCTGCGGGCCGGCGATCATCACGAACGCCAGAGGGAGGACCTTCGCGATGTTCACGATCTGCTGACCCTATAGCGCGGCGCGGCTACGCGGGCTTGTTGTCCAGCGAGCTCCACAGGTAGAGACACGCCAGCGTCCTGTAGGGCCGCCACGGCTTGGCGAGCTTCTCGAGCCGCTTCGGGTCCGGCAGCTTGCGCAGGCGGTACTCGATCTGGACAGCGCGTCGGATGCCCTGGTCGCCGACGGGCAGCACGTCGGGGCGGCGCAGGTGGAACATGAGGAACATGTCGGCCGTCCACTGGCCGAGGCCCTTGATGTCGGTGAGCTGGGCGCTCACCTCCTCGTCGGGCAGCTCCGGCAGGTGCTCCAGGTCGACGCGGCCCTCCTCGACGTGCGCGGCCAGGTCACGCAGGTAGGAGATCTTCGGCCGTGACAGGCCGGCCGCACGGATCAGGTCCGGGTCGACTTCGAGAAGCTGGCGCGGCGTCGGCGCGTGGCCGCCGAACAGATCGAGCATCCGCCCGTAGATCGTGGCGGCCGCCTTCGTCGAGAGCTGCTGCCCGACGATCGAGCGCAGGAGCGCGCCGTAGGCGTCGCCCGTGCGCTCCTCCTTCAGCTCGCGGCGCACGAGCGCGCCGTGCTCGTCGATCAGGCGGGCCATCACCGGATCGCCGTCCCGCAGCGTCGCGACCGCCTTGCGCGTGGCCGCGACGGGCCGCGTCCGCGACCCCGCGCCGGGACGTGGCATCGCTACGCGGCCGCCCGCTCGTGGAACGGGTGCTCGAGGGCGCCGAGCTCGGTCGAGGGCGGGTCGCCGAAGAGCCACTCGCGCGCGATGCGGTGCCAGTTGGCGGTTGCACCGAGCTGGCCCAGGACGCCGAGCGTGAGCGCCTCCATGCGGCGCGCCAGCATCGCCTGGGGCGGCATCGTCTCGCGCTTCATCAGCTGCCAGTGGCGCGAGCGCGGGTCGCCGAAGTCGATCAGCACCCGGCCGACGAGCTCGCGGTCGACCGTGACCTCGCGGTCCTCGATGTACCAGGAGGTCACGTCGTGGAAGTGCTCGAACACGGCTTCGGGCGTGACCTTGTCGTCGTTCGGGTCGAAGAACCCCATGGCCGCGAGGCGGCGGTGGAGCTCCTCGGGATCGCCGTCCATCGCGGCGCCGATGGCGGCAATCTCGGCGTCGAGGTCCTCGCGCCTCACCCGCTTCGTCATTCCGAAGTCGATGAACGCGACGCGGCCGTCGGGCATCAGGCGGTAGTTGCCCGGGTGCGGGTCGCCCGAGAAGTGGCCGTTTCGGTAGAGCGACCCGAAGAAGAAGCGGAAGACGATCTCGCCGAAGCGGTCGCGCGTGGCGCCGTCGAGCTCCTTCACCTCCTCGAAGCCGATGCCGTCCACCCACTCGGTCACGAGCACGTGCTCGGTGCAGAGCTCGGTCACGACGGCCGGGATGAAGATGAACGGGTGCCCCCGCCAGGTGCGCGAGAAGGCCCGGTGCTGCTGCGCCTCGTGCTCGTAGTCGAGCTCGTCCGTCAGCCGCTCGCGGATCTCGGCCGTCATCGCCTTGGCGTCCATGCCCGGCGCGATCCGCTTGGCCACTCGCATGATCAGCCCCAGGTTCTGGAGGTCGGCGCGCACCGCGTTCGCGACGCCCGGGTACTGGACCTTCACCGCCACGTCGCGGCCGTCGTGCAGTCGCGCGCGGTAGACCTGCCCGATCGAGGCGGCCGCGACGGCCTCCTCGCCGAACTCCTCGAACACGTCGCCGAGCCGCTCGCCGAGGTCGTTCTCGACCACCTTGCGCATCTTCTCGAACGGCACGCGCGGCGCGGAGTCGCGCAGCTCGGCCAGCTTCGCCTGGATGCGCTCCTGGAACTCCGGGGGGAAGGCGCCGGTGTCGACGAACGAGGCGACCTGGCCGACCTTCATCGCGGCGCCCTTCATCTGCCCGAGCACGTCGAAGATCTGCTCGGCCGCCTCGATCTGGCGGCGCTCGGCGGCGGCCCGCCGCCGCTCCTCGCCGCGGGTCAGGTTGGCGGCCTTGGTCGCGTACCCGCGCGCAGTCTGCTCGCCCGCCAGCCGGCCGACCTTCGCCGCGCGGCGCACCCTGCCGGTCGGAAGGTCCTTGGGCATCGTTCCAGGGTACGCATAGGCTCCCGGGTCCAGATGCGCTACGTGAGCATTCCCGGCGACGACGGCCCGCGAGCCGCCCTGCTGCGTGACGGGCGCGCCCATGCGTTCGACCGCAGCCTCGACGCGCTGCTCGAGTCGGAGGCGCTCGGATCGCTCGACCCGTCCGACGGAGACGGCGTCCCGATCGAGGAGACGACCCTCCTGCCGCCGCTGGCAAGGCCCGGGAAGATCGTCTGCATCGGGCAGAACTACCACGCGCACGCGGAGGAGCAGGGCAAGGAGGCGCCCAAGCTGCCCACCTTCTTCGCCAAGTTCCGGAACGCGCTGGCGGCGCCCGGGGCGACTGTGAAGCTCCCCGGGTGGAGCCGAGTCGACTACGAGGCCGAGGTCGCCTTCGTGATCGGGCGGCGCGCCAAGGACGTGGAGGAGGCGGATGCGCTCGCCCACATTGCGGGCTACACGCTGCTGAACGACCTGTCCGCGCGCGACTATCAGTTCAAGACGCCTCAATGGATGCCCGGCAAGGTCTTCGACGGCTCGGCGCCGTGCGGTCCCGCGCTCGTCACCCCCGACGAGGCCGGCCCTCCCGACGCCATCGAGTTCGACCTCCGCCTGAACGGCGAGGTCATGCAGCAGGGCACGACGGCGGATCTCGTCCACTCGATTACCGCGCTGGTGGCCTACCTCTCGATGCTGATGACGCTCGAGCCCGGCGACATCGTCTCGACCGGCACCCCCGCGGGGGTCGGCAGCCTGCGCGACCCGCGGGTCTGGCTCGCGCCCGGCGACGAGGTCGTGATCAGCTCGGAGCGCCTGGGCGTGCTCGAGACGACGCTCGCCTGATCAGGGCGCGCTGACCCCGATCGGGCGGCCGATGGCCTCGGACAGCAGGTCGGCGTTCCGCCGCGCGGCCCAGATCGGCACGCTCGAGTCACCGTCGGGCGCGGTGGACGCCCGCAACTCGACCGAGCCGTTCGCCGTCGCCACGCTCACGGCGCGGATCGAGCGGTCACGGCTGCGCTCGAGCTGCTCGGCCAGCCGGATCACGCCGCAGAGGACGCCGAGCCGCGTCGCGTCGCCCGGGCTCGGCGAGGTCGCCGAGCTCGGACGGGTCCGGCTCGCCCTTGCGGTGATAGCGGGCGATCAACCCGATCAGGACGAGCTCGCGCGGGCTGTACCCGGGCAGGCCGGCGTTGAGGATCAGGTACTGGGAGTGGCGGTGGTGGTCGTCGTAGTCGATCGCCGTGCCGATGTCGTGGAGCAGGCAGGCCGCCCACAGCAGCTCGCGCTCGGCGTCGCCCATGTCGTGGAGCCCGGCGGCGGCAAGGCCGTCGAACATGGCGAGCGACAGCGTCGCGACGTGGTTCGCGTGGTCGAAGTCGGTGTCGAAGCGATGGGCGAGGTTCTCGACCGACTCCTGGCGGACGTCCAGGAACAGCTCGCGGCGGCCGAGCAGCCGCTCGAAGAAGATGCCCTCGCGCAGACCGGCCTCGGTGACCTCGATCGCATCGAAGCCGCCCTGCTCGAGCGCCGAGGCCAGCACGAGCGCGCCGCCGAGGATCACGTCGCCGCGGTCGGGCTTGATGCCGCCGAGCCCGCCTCGCTTGGAGGCCGGCCGGTCGGCGAGCAACTCGATCAGCTCCTCCACCGCGTCGCGCGTGAGGACGAAGCCCTGGACGTCGATGTCGGGCAGGTCGAGGCGCTTCATCGCCGCCGCGGCGAGGTTGCGGATCGTCCCGCCGATGCCGCACGAGCCGTCCGCCGCCCTCCCACCAGCCGAGCTCGGCGAGCTCGCCGGTCACCTGCTTGCGGAGCGCGCGCATCCCCTTCGGAGTCGCCTTCTCGCCCGGGAGGAACTGCTCGCTCACGCGCACCGAGCCGAGCGGCAGCGACTCGGCCGCGGCGAGCCGCCGTCGCTCGAGCCGCAGCGCCTGGATGCTGCCGCCGCCCATGTCGAGGCCGAAGCCGTCCTCGATCGTCGTCGAGTTGGCGATCGCGAGCCAGCCGTAGCGGGCCTCCTCGGCGCCGCTGATGACCCTGGCGGTCAGTCCCGTCTGCTCCGCGATCCGCTCGAGCAGGTCGGGGCCGTTGTCGGCGTCGCGGATGGCGCTCGTCGCGACCGCTTCGATGCGGTCGATGCCGCTGCGCGCGGCAGAAGGCCGAGAAGACCGCCGCGGTGTGCAGGGCCAGGTCGACGCGCTCGGGCCGCAGCGCCGTGTCGCCCTTGCCGAGCCCGGCGCTGATACGCACCGCCTCGCGGATCTCGTCGACGAGGCTCCACCAGGGCGTGCCGGGCTCGTAGCCGTAAACCACGAGTCGCCACGAGTTCGAGCCCATGTCGATGACCGCAACGCGTTCCATGGGGCGCCATCATCGCGGCTGCGCGATCCGCGTGGGCTCTCGCTCCCGGTTCGGGGTCGCTAGAGTCGCGAACCCGTTGACAGCCATCGGCAACCCCGAGAACCCGCTGCGCGTCGCGATCGTCGGCTCCGGGCCGTCGGGCTTCTACGCCGCCGGTCACCTGCTGAAGGCCAAGTCGCATCCCGACCTGGCCGTCCAGGTCGACGTGTTCGACCGGCTGCCGACCCCCTGGGGCCTCGTGCGCGGCGGCGTGGCGCCCGACCACCCCAACATCAAGGCCGTCACGCGCGTGTACGAGAAGACGGCCGAGCACCCCGAGTTCCGCTTCTACGGCAACGTCGAGCTCGGCCGCGACCTCAGCCACGACGAGCTGACGCGACCGCTACCACGCGGTCATCTACGCGGTCGGCGCGCAGACCGACCGGCGCATGGGCATCCCCGGCGAGGACCTGCCCGGCAGCTGGGCGGCCACCGAGTTCGTCGCCTGGTACAACGGCCACCCCGACTACCGCGACCTCGAGTTCGACCTCTCGTGCGGAGCGCGCGGTCGTGGTCGGGAACGGCAACGTCGCCGCCGACGTCGCCCGGATGCTCGCGCTCACGCGCGAGGAGCTGGCCGCCACCGACGTCGCCGACCACGCGCTCGACGTCCTCGCCGAGTCGAACGTGCGCGAGATCGTCGTGCTCGGCCGGCGCGGCCCCGCGCAGGCGGCCTTCACGAACCCCGAGCTGCTCGAGCTGGGCGAGCATGACGGACGCCGACGTGATCGTCGACCCCGGCGACGTCGAGCTCGACCCGCTCTCGCAGGCGTTCATCGAGTGCGAGACCGCGCACGCGACGCGCCAGAAGAACGTCGAGATCCTGCACGAGTACTCGCAGCGCGTGCCGGAGGGCAAGCGCCGCCGGATCGTGCTGCGCTTCCTCGTCTCGCCGGTCGAGATCCTCGGTCGACGAGCGGGTGGAGGGCATCCGCATCTGCCACAACGAGCTGACCGCGGACGAGTCCGGCGCGCTGCGCGCCGAAGCCCGGGCCGACCACGGAGGAGATCGAGTGCGGGCTCGTCTTCCGCTCGATCGGCTACCGCGGGATGCCGCTCGAGGACGCTGCCCTTCGACGAGCGCGCGGGCCGTGATCCCGAACGACGGCGGCCGCGTCCTCGGCGGACGACGGCCCGCTGCCCGGCGAGTACGTGGTCGGCTGGATCAAGCGCGGGCCGACGGGCATCATCGGCACCAACAAGCGCGACGCGCAGGAGACCGTCGACCTCTGCTCGAGGACCTCGACGCCGGCCGCCTGCCCAGCCCGCGGATCCCGACCGCGACTCGCTCGAGGAGCTGGTCGCCGAGCGCCGGCCCGACGCCGTGTCCTACGCCGGCTGGGAGGCGATCGACCGAGTCGAGAAGGCCGCCGGCGAGCCGCACGGCCGCCCGCGCGTGAAGCTGTGCAGCTTCGAGGAGCTGCTCGAGGCGGCGAAGGACCGCTACGCCGGCGCGCTGACGCGCGCGGCTCGCCGTCGAGCGCGTCGAGCGCGCGCTCGACGCGACGAGCGGATGCAGGTGAAGATCGGCGTCTCCGACTCGGTGTAGGCGCTCGACTCGGTCGCGCGCAGCTCCTGCACGAGGTCGAGGAACTCGGACGGGTCGTCGGCGTCGAAGGCCACCACGAACTCCTGGTCGTCGAGGCCGAACGAGTAGGCGGTGTTCGTCTCGATGCCCGTGAAGCGGCGGGCCACCGCGATGTGGTCGCGCATGACCGCCATGCGCTCCTCGGGCGAGAGCGCCGTACCACTCGCGCTTCTTCCACATCGGGTAGACGATCAGGTACTTCGAGTCGGCCCCCGGGCGCGGCGCGAGCGGCTGGTCGGGCTCGTCCGAGTAGGGCGATTCCTTCGTCATCGCCAGATAGGAGTGCGGCACCTCGGCGCAGCGCATCAGGCCGCTCTGGTTGAGCAGCACGTGCAGCTCGTGGATCGGCTCGAGCGTGGGCGCGATCGCGCGCACCATCAGGTCGCAGTCGCCGCGCGTGCCGACGAGCGAGTAGGTGCGCAGGTAGTGCTCGCCGGCAAATTCGTTGCAGGCGGCCGCGAACTCCGCCTTGTCGGCTGCCCGCTCCTCCGCGGAACGCCGCCGCCAGGCCGGATCCACCTTGAGAAACGTGTACTTGACGTAGTTGCGTGCGTCGGTCACTCGTCAAGTGTGGCCGATAGGATGGGCCGGGTGCGCGTAGCGCTGATCTCGCCCTACTCGTACACGTATCCGGGTGGTGTCGGGCGTCATGTGGAGGCGCTCGCAGAGGAGCTGCTCGCAGGCCGGGACACGAGGTCCGGCTGCTGGCCCCCTACGACCCCGACGACCGTCTGGCGCGTGTGCTGCATCGCGGCGCCCGCCCGCAGCGCGCCCGCTGCCCGAGTACCTGGTCCCGCTCGGGCGCACGGTCGGCCTGCCGATGAACGGCGCGGTCTCGAACCTCGCGGTCTTCCCGAAGACGGTCGGGCTGCTCAGCCGCGAGCTGCGCAGCGGCGGCTACGACGTCGTGCACGTGCACGAGCCGAACGTGCCGTTCGTCTGCTGGTTCGCCACCGAGGCCGCGCGCGTGCCGACGGTCGGCACCTTCCACACCTACTCGACGCAGCGCGCTGGTCGGCCGCTTCACCGCCAACGTGGTCGGGGCACGCCGGCTCTACTCGCAAGCTGAGCGCGCGCATCGCCGTCTCCGAGGCCGCCCGCTGGACCGCGCAGCGCTTCTACGGCGGCCGCTACCGGATCGTGCCCAACGGGGTGGACCTGTCCGCGGCGCGGCCGAGCACCGTTCGCCCGCACGACGAGCTCGCAGATCCTGTTCGTCGGCCGCGCCGAGGCCCGCAAGGGCCTGCCGGTGCTGCTGCGCGCCTTCGAGGCGCTGCGCGGCGCCGGCGATCGGGCGCCCGCCTCACGGTCGCCGGGCGCGACCGAGGCCGAGGTCGAGCCGCTGCTGCTCGAGCGCGACGGCGTCGAGATGGCCGGCCGCGTCGACGACGAGGAGAAGTGGCGCCTGCTCGGCGAGGCGGACCTGCTCTGCGCGCCGTCGCTCGGCGGCGAGAGCTTCGGCATGGTGCTCACCGAGGCGTTCGCGTCCGGCACGCCCGTGCGTGGCCTCCGACGATCGCCGGGCTACCGCGACGTCGTGCGCGACGGCCACGACGGCCTGCTCGTGCCGGTCGGCGACGCGGTCGAGCTCGGCGAGGCGCTGCGCAGCCTGGCGCTCGATCCCGAGCGGCGCGCGCGCATGGCCGCGAACGCGCGCGAGAGCGCCGAGCGCTTCGCCTGGCCGCACGTGGCCGCCGAGGTCACCGAGGTCTACGAGCAGGCGCTCGAGGCTGCCCGCGCCCGACGACGCGCAAGGCGCGCGCTCGCCCGGCGCATCGGGCATCGCTGCCGGCCGAGCCCGGCCCGCGCGTCCCGCCCGCAGCGGCTGCCCTCGCTCGAGCCGGCCGAGCCCGTCGGCCGGCCGCAAGCGGGCCGCCCGCGCGGCGCGCGCGCGCCGTGGTCGGCGCCGGCGTCGTCGCCGGCGTCGGGCTCACCGCGCTCGCGCTGCAGCGGATCGGGATCGAGTCGATCGGGCGCGCGCTGCTCGCCGCCACGCCCGTCTGGGTGCTCGTCGCCTTCGCGCTCATGTGCGCCTCGATGCTGCTGCGCGCCGAGGCCTGGCACGCGATCCTGCGCGCGGCGCTGCCGGGCGATCCGCGTGCGCCGCCGCGACACCGCGCGCGCCACGATGATCGGCGTGCTCATGTCGGCGACCCTGCCGGCCCGGCTCGGCGAGCCGTCGCGCGCGCTGATCATGTCGCGCCGGCTCGGCCGGATGCGCGACCGCTTCCCGGTCGTGCTCGGCACGATGGTCTCCCAGACGATGCTGAACATCCTCGCGCTCGGCGTGCTCGGCAGCGTCATGTTCGCCACCGTCGGGCTCTTCAGGGGCGAACGAGGACGCGCTCGTGGTCGCCACGATCGCGCCCGTCGTGCTGCTCGCGCTCGTGCTCGCGGCGCCCTGGATCCTGCGCCGCGGCAAGCCGACGCGCTTCCAGCGCGTGCAGCAGGCCGCCACGGCGGCGCGGCGCGCGATGCTCCAGGTGCGCAGCGGCCTCCAGGTGTTCCGCAAGCCGAGGCTCGGCAGCTGGGCGGCCGTCAACCAGCTCGCCGCCTGGGCGATCCAGTGGCTCGCCTGCTACCTGCTGCTCGTGGCGCTCGGTCTCGACGAGCGCGCCGGCATCGGCGCCGCGGCCGCCGTGCTGTTCGCCGTCAACGTCACGGCCGCGCTGCCGGTCACGCCGTCGAACCTCGGCGTCTTCCAGGCCGCCTGCGTGGCCGTGCTGTCGGCCTACGGGGTCGGCAAGACCGACGCGCTCGCCTACGGGATCATCCTGCAGGCGGTCGAGATCGCGACCGCGCTCGCGATGGGCATGCCCGCGCTGGTGCGCGAGGGCATGACCTGGAAGGACCTGCGGCTGCGCGCGCTGCACGCCGCCCCGGTGCAGCTGCGTGGCTCGCGGCGGCGCGGCGAGGCGGCCGAAGCCGAGGCCTGATCCAGCCTCGCGGCGGCTGCGTCAGCGCGGGTTGAACGGCTGTTGTTCCACCTCTCCGCCCGCGACGACGAGGGCCGTCGACTCGGGAACCTCGAGCCAGGCGCCGGCCAGGTCGGAGACCGGCTCGGAGACGACGATGCGGGTGCCCTCGCTCAGCTGTTGGAGGCGCTCGTTGTCCGGGTGGAGGCGGCGCACGGCATCCAGGTCCGCGGATACGAAGAGCGTGCGCGACTGGTGCTGGGAGGAGTAGCGGATGGCCCATAGCCGTTCGCCATCGCTTATTCCAATGGTCATCTGCACAGGACTCTCCACCCCGTGCTCGCGCGCCGTCGATTCGACGTGGCCAACCGCCCGCTCCATCGCGCCCAGCGGATCCTCCTCGAGTCCAAACGTGAGCGCCAGGTGGAATAGGAGTTCTGAGTCGGTCGATCCGGCGATACCGGTGAAGAGCGCGGGGTCGACCGCCAGCAGCAGGTCTCGGCGAACGGCCTGGAAGTCCTCGAGCAGCCCGTTGTGCACGAACAGCCAGCGGCCGTGGCGGAAGGGATGGCAGTTCGTCTGCTGGACGGGGCTTCCCACCGCCGCGCGAATGTGAGCCATGAAGAGCGGCGACTCGACGTGGTCTGCGAGCTCGCGCAGGTTGGCGTCGTTCCAAGCCGGGGACACGCTGCGATAGCGGGCGGGATCGGCGCGGTCGCCGGCCCCGTACCAGCCGACCCCGAATCCGTCGCCGTTGGTGGTCTCGGCGCCCATGCGGGAGTGCAGGCTCTCGTCAATCAGCCCGTGCTCGGTCCGGAAGAGCAGCTCGCCCATCACCAGGGGCTCTCCGACGTAGGCGTTCCAGCGGCACATCAGTGATCCTCGTCCTCGGCACGGACCACGAGGACCGGCCGCCTGCAGCGCGCGAGCACGTGTCGCGAGGTGCTTCCGAGGAGATGCGATCGCAGCCCGGTGATGCCGTGTGAGCCGATCACCACGGCCGCCGCGTCCCGCTCGGCGGCAAGCTCGACGATCGCGTCGGCCACGTGCACCTCGTCCGGGATCGCGTGGGGCTCCGCGTCGAGGCCCAGGGAACGAGCGAGGCGAGCACCCTCACGGGCGACGACCTCGGCGTGGTCCTCCCGCGCCTTGTCAACCTCTCGCACCATCTCCGGATCGGGCGGGAGCTGGACCGCTCCGGCCGCGTCGAAACCGGGGTATAGCGCCGCCATCGCGGCCAGGCCCGGCTCCCAAACGGTCACGACCAGCGCCCGGCTGCCGGGGAACAGCTCGGCAGCACTGCGCACGGCGACGCCGGCGAGATCGGAGCCGTCGTAGGCGATCAGCAGGCGCGGGGTCGGCCCGGACACGAGCCCAGCCTAACGCGCAGCACTAGAACGAGATCTCGCGTCCGTCGCGGAAGAAGCCGCCGCTCGGGCCGTCGTCAGGCAGGGTCGCGAGCCAGACGACCCCGCTTGCGCCGTCCTCGACCGACTTGGTCGCGCCGAATTGGTTGCCCATGTCGGTGGCGACGAGGCCGGGGCAGGCCGAGTTGACTTTGATGCCGTCAGCCTCGAGCTCGGTCGCGAGAATTCGCGTCATCGCGTTGAGCGCCGCCTTGGAGACGCGGTAGCCGGGCGACCAGCCGCCCATCTCGTTGACGGCGCCCATGCCGCTCGACACGTTCACGATGCGCGGGTGGTCGGAGCGGCGCAGCAGCGGCAGCAGCGCAATGGAGAGCCGGTAGGCGCCGAAGAAGTTGGTGTCGAGCGAGCTCTGAATCGCCCCGAAGTCGGGCTCGAGGCCGGAGACGCCGAAATCCGGCCCGATGCCGGCGTTGTTGACGAGCACGTCGAGGCTGCCGGGGCCCTCTGCCAAGGTGGCGGCCGCGCGCTCGATCGAGGCCGGATCGGACACGTCGAGCTGCAGCGGGCGCCCGCCGATCTCATCGGCCGCGGCGCGGGCCTTCTGCTCGTCCCGCGCGGCCACCATGACGTCGTATCCGCGCGCTGCCAGCTGGCCCGCGGTCTCGCGCCCGATGCCCCGATTTCCCCCGCTCACCAGCGCAATCGGCATCGATAGCCACACTACAGGGATGCCCTCGGGGTGCCGATAAACACTGGATGGCCTCTTCCGCGCGCGTGTTAACGCTGACGCTGCTGCTTGCGGCAGTCGTCCCGGCGTCCGTGGCCGCGGCTGCGCCGCGGGTCGCTCCGCACGGCCTCGCGGTCTCGGGGGAGGCGATCGTTCGCTTCGAGCCCGGCACCGCGCCCGCCGAGCGCGCGGCGGCCCGCGACGGCGCGAAGGTCGAGTTCGAGCGCACGCTGGAGCTTCCGCAGGCCCAGGTGGTGAGCTTCGACGGTCCCGTGCAGGCGGCGCTCGCGCGGCTCGAGCGCGACGACGACGTGGCCTACGCTCAGCCGAACTACCGCTACGAGGCGCAGGCGCCCGCGCCCGACGACAGCTTCTTCAACTCGCTCTGGGGTCTCGGCTCGGATCCGGGAGTCGGCGCGCTCGCCGCCTGGGACCGCACGCGCGGGGCCGGCGAGGTGATCGCGATCGTCGACTCGGGGATCGACCTGACCCACCCGGACCTCAGCGGCCAGCTGTGGCAGAACCCCGGAGAGACCCCGGGCGGCGGCGACGGCGACGACAACGGCAGGGTCGACGACGTCCACGGCTACGACTTCATCGACGGCGACTCCGACCCCGACGACTACCAGTTCCACGGCACCCACGTGGCCGGCACGGCGGCTGCCGAGGCGGACAACGGGATCGGCGTGGCGGGAGTGGCGCCCGAGGCGTCGCTGATGGCCGTGCGTGTGCTCGACGGCAACGGCGGCGGCACCAGCGAGAGCGTCGGCAACGGCATCGCGTATGCGGCCGAGGAGGGCGCGGACGTGATCAACCTCAGCCTGGCCGGACCCGGCGGCGGCCCCGGGGATGAGCTTCTGGGTGACGCGGTCGACACCGCGGCAGGCCACGACGTGGTCGTCGTCGCGGCCGCCGGGAACGAGGGCAACGACAACGACGCTTCGCCGAGCACTCCATGCACGCTGCCGGGCGCTCACCTGATCTGCGTCGCCGCGCTCAACAGCGGCGGGGCGCTGCCGGCCTACTCGAACTACGGGGCGACGACCGTTGACATAGCGGCCCCCGGTTCCAACATCCTCAGCGCGAAGACGGATTGGGGCGAGCCGGTGGTGCCGGTCGAAGGCTTCGAGCAGCCCGGCTTGGCCGGTTGGACCCTCTGGCAGTCTGGATCCGGATTTCCCTGGGGAGCCAGCTTGGATGTGCGTTCGGCCGGCACGCAGTCTGCCAGCGCCAGCACGGCTGATTGGCCTGCCGCGGAGGGATACAGTGAGATTTACCGCAGCTCCGACCTCAACTTGGTTGGGCAACGAGGCTGCCGTTTGCACTTCGACCTCCGCTACGAGGTTCCATCGCCCTCACTGTTCGCCGCCGGCGCGTTCGCCTTCGGAGATGGGCGGATCGGCGAGTACAAGCTGTTCGCGGGGTCGAGCGGAGTCGCGTTCGACGCCGCCGAGGCGTCGATTTCGGCGCTCGACGGGCGCGCTGACGCCCGTCCCTTCTTCGGCCTTGAGAGCGACGGTAGCGGGGCGGAGGCCGGCGTCTACCTCGACCAGCTGCGCGTGCTCTGCCGTGACCAGACCTACGACGACAAGATCACCGACGGCGCCCAATACGCCGAGCCGGGCGCTGGCAGCTACGTGCCCTTCAGCGGCACCTCGATGGCCGCGCCGCACGTTGCGGGGATCGCCGCGCTCGTGCGCGCGGTGAACCCGAGCGCCTCGGCCGCCCAGGTGGTCCAGACGATCATGGCCAGCGCCACCCCGCGGCCCGGTCTGGCGGGACGCGTCGTGAGCGGCGGCAGCGCGAACGCGGCCGCCGCCGTGGGAGTCCCGACAACGGTGCCGGGACCGCCGACAGGGGTGGGGACGCCAGTCACGCCGTCGCCTGCTCCTGTTCAGCCGGGTGCGGTCCAGCCAGGCGCGGTCCTGCCGGGTTCGGGCAGTTCCGGTACGTCACCTCAAAGCCCGGCCCGGCGCGTGCTCGACCTGCGCGCTGCGCCCGGCTCGATCCGCCTGGGGCGCAGCGGCAGCTTCAGCTACCCGTTCAGCGTGGCTCCCGGCCAGCGCGGCAAGGTGGACATCCGCACCCGTGCCCGGGTTCGCCTCGCGGGCGGGAAGCGCGGGCGCCTGACGGTCGCCTCCAAGAGCTTCCGGAGCCCGGCGAACGGCCGGATCACGCTGCGGGTCAGGCTGTCGCGCGCCGAGCTGGCCGTGCTCCGCCTGAACGGGCGCCTGTCGCTTCGCGTCCAGGTGAGCGCCGGAGGCAGGCGCGCGGAGCGCAACCTGACGCTGCTGCCGCCGCGCTGAGCCTGAACCGAGGGCCGGCAAAACCTTCACACATTCGTGTCAAGGTTGGTACCATCGATAGACCTTGCCCGAGCGCGACTACATCGATGCCGTCACGCAGCCGAGTCGTCGTCTTCGACGGCGGCATGGGCGCCACGCTCGAGCAGTTCGACCTGACCCCGAGGACTACGGCGGCCTGCCGGGCAAGTGCCACGAGGCGCTCGTGCTGCAACCGCCCGGACGTGATCCAGGGCGTGCACGAGTCGATGCTGGCCGCCGGCGCCGACGTGGTCGAGACCGACACCTTCCAGGGCAGCCGGCTCAAGCTCGAGGAGTGGGGGCTCGCCGAGCACACGCTCGAGATCAACCGCAAGGCCGCCGAGATCGCGCGCGCGGCGGCCGGCGAGAGCCGCTTCGTCGCGGGCTCGATCGGGCCGACCGGCCACCTGCCCGCCTCCGACGACCCGACGCTCGGGAAGATCACCTTCCGCGAGCTCGTCGAGGTCTTCACCGAGCAGGCGCAGGGCCTCGTCGAGGGCGGCGCCGACCTGATCATCATCGAGACCGCGCAGGACATCCTCGAGGTCAAGGCGGCGATCTTCGGCGCGCGCGAGGCGTTCAAGCTGACGGGCAGGGCGGTGCCGATCCAGTCGAGCGTGTCGCTGCTGCCGAACGGCGGCAAGATGCTGCTCGGCACCGACATCCAGGCGGTGCTGACCACGCTCACCGCGCTCGACGTCGACGTGATCGGGCTCAACTGCTCGACCGGGCCCGAGGACATGCGCGACGCGATCCGCTACCTCGGCGAGTTCAGCCCCGTGCCGGTGCACTGCATCCCGAACGCCGGCCTGCCGCTCCAGGGCCCGGACGGCGAGACGATCTTCCCCGAGCAGCCCGACCCGCTGGCCGACACGCTCCAGGAGTTCGTCGAGCGCTACGGCATCTCGATCGTGGGCGGCTGCTGCGGCACGACGCCCGACCACATCGCGGCGATCGTCGACCGCGTCGGCGGGCGCGACGCCGACGCGCGCCCCGACACGCGCGCGCCGCTCGTCTCCTCGATGATGACCGCCACGCCGCTCGTGCAGGAGCCGCGCCCGACGCTCGTCGGCGAGCGCGTGAACTCGCAGGGCTCGCGCAAGGCGAAGGAGCTGCTGCTCGCCGACGACTACGACGGCATCATGCGCATCGCCGAGGACCAGGTCGAGGGCGGCGCGCACGTGCTCGACGTCTGCGTCGCGCTGACCGAGCGCCAGGACGAGGACGAGCAGATGGGCGAGGTCGTCAAGCGCATCTCGCTCACCCAGCCGGCGCCGATCCAGGTCGACTCGACCGAGCCGGACGTGATCAAGGCCGCGCTCGAGCAGCATCCCCGGCCGCGCGATCGTCAACTCGGTCAACCTCGAGGCCGGCCGCGACAAGCTCGACATCGTGGTCGCCGCTCGCGCAAGGCGCACGGCGCCGCGCTGATCGCGCTGACGATCGACGAGGTCGGGATGGCCAAGACCGCCGAGCGCAAGCTCGAGGTCGCCAAGCGCATCGTCGAGCTCGCCTGCGACGAGCACGGGCTCGACCGCGAGGCGCTGATCTTCGACGCGCTCACCTTCACGCTCACGACCGGCGACGACGAGTGGAGGCCCTCGGCGGTCGAGACGATCGAGGGCATCCGGCGCATCAAGGCCGAGCTGCCCGGCGTGCAAGACCTCGCTCGGCGTCTCGAACGTCTCCTTCGGCGTGTCGCCGGGCGCCCGCGCGGTGCTCAACTCGGTCTTCCTGCACCACTGCGTGGAGGCGGGGCTCGACCTCGCGATGGTCAACCCCGAACCACATCACGCCCTACAACGAGATCGCCGAGAACGAGCGCGAGCTCGACCGACGACCTCGTCTTCAACCGCCGCGAGGACGCGCTCGAGCGCTTCATCGGCCACTTCGAGCAGAAGGGCGAGGAGGAGGCAGACGACGGCGGCGCCGACCCGACCGAGGGCATGGAGCCCGAGGAGGCGCTCCACTTCCACATCCTGCGCCGCAAGAAGGAGGGCGTCGAGGACTGGATCGACCGCTCCGTCGAGAAGATCGGCGCGGTCCCGACGCTCAACGACGTGCTGCTGCCCGCGATGAAGGAGGTCGGCGACAAGTTCGGCGCCGGCGAGCTGATCCTGCCGTTCGTGCTCCAGTCGGCCGAGGTGATGAAGCGCGCCGTGGCGCAGCTCGAGAACTACCTCGACCGCATCGAGGGCCACACGAAGGGCAAGGTCGTGATCGCGACCGTGTTCGGCGACGTGCACGACATCGGCAAGTCGCTCGTCAACACGATCCTCACGAACAACGGCTACACGGTGATCGACCTCGGCAAGCAGGTCCCGATCGACACGATCATCAACGCCGCGATCGAGAACGAGGCCGACGCGATCGGCCTGTCCGCGCTGCTCGTCTCGACCTCGAAGCAGATGCCGACCTGCGTCCAGGAGCTGCACCAGCGCGGGCTCGAGTTCCCGGTGCTGATCGGCGGCGCCGCGATCAACCGCGACTTCGGCCGGCGCATCCTCTACCCGCACGGCAAGGAGTCGGACGACGTCTACGAGCCGGGCGTCTTCTACTGCAAGGACGCGTTCGCAGGGCCTCGCGACGATCGACCAGCTGGTCGACGACGAGGCGCGCGACGCGCTCGTCGAGCAGCATCCGCGCGGAGGCCAAGACGCTGCGCGAGAAGCCCGTCGTCGTGGACGACTCGCCGCCCGTGACGGACGACTCGGTGCGCTCGGCCGCCCGCACCGACACGCCGATCCCGGAGCCGCCCTTCTGGGGCGTGCGCGAGATCGACGGTCGACCTCGACGACGTCTTCCCCTACCTCGACCGGCACGTCCTCTTCAAGCTGCACTGGGGCGGCCGCGGCGTGAAGGGCGAGGAGTGGGAGCGGCTCGTCGGCAGACGACTTCCAGCCGCGGCTCGAGCGCATGTGGGCCGAGCAGGACTACCTGCGCCCGCGCGCGAAGCTCGGCTACTTCCCGTGCGCCGCCGACGGCAACGAGCTGGTCGTCTTCGACCCGGACGACCCCGAGCAGCGAGCTCGAGCGGCTCGTCTTCCCGCGCCAGCCGAAGCACGACCGCATCTGCCTCACCGACTTCTTCCGCCCGCTCGACTCCGGCGAGCGCGACGTGGTCGCGCTCCAGGGCGTGACCGTCGGCCCCGAGGTCACCGAGCTGATGGCGCAGCTCGAGCGCGACGGCGAGTTCGCCGAGCAGCTCTTCACGCACGGCCTCGGCGTGCAGACGGCCGAGGGCCTCGCCGAGTGGCTCCACTCGGAGGTGCGCCGCGGGCTCGGCATCGACCTCGACCAGGGCCGGCGCTACTCGTGGGGCTACCCGGCCTGCCCGGACCAGTCCGAGCACGAGAAGGTCTGGCGCCTGCTCGGCCTCGAGGACATCGGCATGTACCTGTCGGACGGCTTCGCCGTCGATGCCCGAGCAGTCCACGGTCGGCGATCATCGCCCACCACCCGCAGGCCGTCTACTTCGGCATGAAGTCCGGCTTCATCCCGAAGGAGAAGGCGCCCGACGAGCTGATCGCCGGGCACCGAGCGCGGCGGCGAGCTGCCGCCCGAGGTGGAGCCCGCCGAGGGCTCGGTCGAGGACGAGGGCAAGCGACGCGCGGCCGACGAAGTCCCGGCCTAGCCGCTCGCCTAGCCAAAGCGTCGAAACGCCCTCGACACCGGGGCGAATCACCTCGAACGAATCTTCGACAACGGGATAAAGACCCGTGGGACACCGCTCGTACCTTGGCTCTAAGTCACGGAAGGAGGCTGTAGTCCCCGATGTCAACCCTGCTTGCAACCGCCGATGATCTCGCGCAGATCCATCGACGGAACACTCCCGGAGACGGTCGCCACCAACACCACTATGGGTGGTCATCGCCGCGGTTCTCGTTCTCTTCATGCAGGCCGGCTTCGCCGGTCTCGAGATGGGCTTCTCGCGCACGAAGAACGCCGGAACCGTCATCGCCAAGATCATGACCAACATGTCGATCGCCGCCATCTGTTACTGGGCGGTCGGCTTCGCGTTCGCGTTCGGTAGCGCCGACGTGCTCGGGATCTCGAGCTCGATCATCGGCTCGAACGGGTTCTTCCTGCAGTACACGGGCAACGGGTCCGAGGCGTTCCCCGTCATGGGTCTCTCGGACGCGACGGTCGACTCGAAGTTCCTGTTCCAGTTCGCGTTCTGCGCCGTCTCGCTGGCGATCGTCTGGGGCACCACGCTCGAGCGGATCAAGTACAGCGCCTACGTGATCTACGCGATCGTCTTCGCGGCGATCATCTATCCGATCGGCTCGCACTGGGTGTTCGGCGGCGGCTGGCTGCAGAACGGCGACACGCCGCTGCTGCCGACCGGCATGCAGGACTTCGCCGGCTCGACGGCGGTCCACCTCATCGGAGCGACCGGCGCCCTCGCCGCGCTGCTCCTGCTCGGGGCCGCGCAACGGCAAGTACGGCGCGGACGGCAAGCCGCGGGCGATCCCGGGGCACTCGATGCCGCTGGTGGGCATCGGCGTCCTGATCCTGTTCATCGGCTGGTTCGGCTTCAACCCCGGCTCGACGCTCGGCATCGGCGACGTGCGCATGGGCGACGTCGCTGTCGTGACCCTGCTGGGCGCCGCGGGCGGTGTCATCGGCGCGTTCGTCGCGACGCAGCTGAAGCAGCGCACGATCGACATCGGCATGGTGGCCAACGGCATGATCGCCGGGCTCGTGGCGATCACCGCGCCGTCGGGCTACGTCGAGGCCTGGGCCGGCCCGATCATCGGCTTCGTCGCCGGCCTGATCGTCGTGTTCGGCGTCATCTGGATCGACAAGAAGATCGACGACCCGGTCGGCGCGCTGTCGGCGCACGGCCTGGCCGGTATCTGGGGCACGATCGCCTGCGGCATCTTCACGGCGCCGCGGCTCGCCCAGTACAACGCGTTCGGCGATCCGGACGGCGGTCTCGTCTACTCGGGCCAGTTCACCCAGCTGATCGCGCAGACGGTCGGCGTGCTGGTGGCCTTCGCCTTCGTCTTCGGGCTCAGCTACGCGACCTTCGCCGCCATCAAGGCGACGATCGGCCTGCGTGTGACCGACGAGGAGGAAGAGGCCGGCCTCGACATCACCGAGCACGGCATGTACGGCTACCCGGAGGCGTTCATCCCGCAGTCGGAGATCGGCGCGGGTGGCGCGATCACCTCGGCCGGCTCCGGCAGCGGGCCAGCCGGTCACAGCAGCGGTGCCGAAGGAGGTGCCGGCATGAAGATGATCGTTGCCTACATCCGCCACGAGGCCTTCGAGCCGATCCGGATGGATCTGCTCGAGGCCGGGTTCCCGAGCCTCACGATCACCGAGGTCAAGGGCTCCGGCAGGCAGAAGGCGATCACCGAGCACTACCGCGGCTCGGAGCTCGCCGTCCACCTGCGGCCGAAGCTCAAGCTCGAGTGCGTCGTCGAGACGAAGGACGTGGGGGTCATCAAGGAGGTGATCCTCCGGCACGCCCGTACCGGCTCGGTCGGGGACGGCAAGCTGTTCATCATGCCGGTCGAGGATGCGGTCCGCATCCGCACCGGTGAGGAGGGCGAGACCGTCCTGCAGGCCCACGAGAGCGAGGAAGTCGGGGTAGCGGGCGCCTGAGGGCGCCCGCCTCCGGGGAACGGAATCCTGGCCCGCGAAGGCCTGAGACCCGTGCCCGACCCTCGCGGCCAGGCGGCTGAGTCAGTGCCGGCTGATCGCGAGGCAGATCGTCGCCGCGCGGCGCCCACCTCGAGATGGTGGGCGCCGTGCTGGCAGGCGACGGCCTCGAGCGGGTCGCGGAGATCGCGGCCTCACGCGCGGGGGCGCCGGTCGCGGTGATCGTGCCGCGCCTGGGCGTTCCGCTCGAGGGCTGGGGGCGCTATGAGCGCTACGTGGCGGCCCGCCTCGCGGGCGGGCGGCCGCAGCGTCCCAGCGAGATCGTGTCCGAGGTGCCGATCGCATCCGGCGGTCGCGAGCTCGGCGCAGTGCTCCTGCTCGGGCGCGGCGGCGAGGACGCGGGCGACTACCTCCACATGGCGGCGATCGCCGCGCTCACCGAGGTGGCCGTGGCAGAGGCACGCGACGAGACCGAGCAATCGCTGCGCGGCTCGTTCCTCGAGGAGGTGCTGTCGCGGCCGGAGCTCGAGGGCTCGGAGGTGGGGCGGCGGGCGCAGCGGCTCGGCTGCGACCTGGACGCCGGCTACGTCGCGCTCTGCGCCAACCCGAACGGGCGCGGCCCGGGCCGCGTCACCGCCTCGATCCTTGCCGAGGTGCCCGGGCGCGCTCGCCCAGTCGGTCGAGGGCAAGGTCTACGCGCTGCTGCCGGGTGACCCGGAGCTCGCCCGCCGCGCCGCCGCGCGGCTCGGGCGGCACGCGCTCGTCGGCGTCTCGTCCCATCGCAGCGGCGGGGCGGAGGTTCGCCGCGCGCTCGAGGAGGCCGAGCTCGTGCTGGGCGTGACCGCCGCGGGTGGCGGGCCGCCCGGCGAGGAGATCGGCGAGGGCACCTACCGGCTCCTGTTCCGGGTGCTGGCGAGCCACCCGCACGAGGTGCGGAGCTTCTTCGAGGACACGGTCGCCTCGCTCGTGCGCTACGACGAGCAGTACTCGACCGACCTGCTCGGCACGCTCGTCCGCCTACCTCGACAACAACTGCAACATGGCCGCCACGGCGCAGGCGATCCACGCGCACCGCCACACCGTCGGCTACCGGCTCGAGCGGGTCAAGGAGCTGATCGGGGCTGGATCCGCTGAAGAGCGAGGACCGCGAGCGGCTCGGGCTCGGCCTGAAGGCCTACCGCATCATCGCGCCGTCGCTGCCGCGCTGAGCGACTTCCTCGAGCCGCTCGAGCCGGTCGTGCCCCAGCGCGGAGCGTGACGAGGGCGCCACCCGCGCAAGCGAGTAGCGGCGAATCTGTCCCGGCCTCCGCGGCGCCCGCTCGCCGTCCTCGGGAACGAGCGCGTAACGGCGCGGCCTGTTCGAGCGCGGATTCATCCTGGAATCGTCCACGTTCGGGCCGCGCGCGTCCACGTACGAATGTCGAAAGATCGCTCCCCGCGCTTCGACTTCGTGTCGAATCGCTCTTGTCAGGCTCGGGCCCGCTAGAAGGCCGCCAGAACGGCGTCCAGCACCCGTTCGGGGCCGAAGCGCACGACGTCGTCGGCCGGCAGGCCGGTCTCGTCCTGGGCGGCCTCGATCGCGGCGCGGGCGCCCGTCCTCGTCGAGCTCGCTCGTGTTGAGGGCGATCGCCGTGACCCGGGCGGGGCGCACCGGGCGGTCACGAGCTCGTAGGCGGCGATCAGCTCGGGGAGCGGCGGGATCGGCAGATCGGGGTAGTTGCGGATCGAGCGGGCGCCCGCCTTGTGCACGAGCACGAGCAGGTCGGGCGCCGAGCCGTGCAGCAGGCCGAGCGTGACGCCCGAGTAGGCCGGGTGGAAGAGCGCGCCCTGGCCCTCGACGAAGAGCAGGTCGCCGCGCTCGGCGCCCTCGTGGACGAGCCGCTCGCCCGCGCCCGCCACGTAGTCGGAGATCACGTGGTCGACGGCGATGCCCCAACCGGCGATCGCCACGCCGGTCTGGCCGGTGGGCACGTAGACCGAGCGCTCGCCGCGCTCGCGCGCCGCGCGGTCGAGCTCGAGCGTCACGACCTTCTTGCCGATCACGGTGTCCGAGCCGACGCTGTGCACCACCCGCACGGAGCCGGGGCGCGAGTACGGGCCCCTTCGGGACGGTCAGGTCGGCCGGCGCCGCGCGCAGGTCGCGCAGCGTCACGCCGGCCGCCTCGGCGGCGACGCGCAGCTCGGGATCGGCGGAGAGCTCGGTGTGGAGCCCGGCCTCGAGGTCGAGTCCGGCGGCGATCGCCTCGAGCAGCGCGGGCCGCCAGGCCGGGTCGAGCTTGCCGCCGGTCGGGGCGACGCCGATCAGCAGCGTCGTGGCGCCCATCTCGATCGCCTCGCCCACGCTCGCCACGATCGGCACCGGGTGCAGGCAGAACGGCTCGACCTCGTTCGCGGCGCGCGGCCGGCCTGGGTCGAGTCGATCACGCACACGACCTCGCGCGTGCCGTAGCGGATCACGCCGTGCGCGGTCTTGCCGCTGTGCTGCTCGAACAGGCCCTCCGCGAAGATCGCGAGGCGCTCGCTCAAGCGGGTATCTCCGCGGCGGCGGTGAGCCCGAGCCCGGCTCGTCGTTCGGCAGCACGCGCCCGTCGACGAGCCGCAGCCCGCTGAACGGCTCGTCGGCCAGCAGCAGGTGGCCGTCGAGGTCGACCCAGTCGGCCAGCGAGGCGATCGCGGCGGCGGGCGCGACGCCGAGCTGGGACTCGATCATGCAGCCGAGCATCACGCGCAGGCCGAGCGCGCGCGCGGCGTGGATCATCCGCACAGCCTCGCGCATGCCTCCCGCCTTGGCCAGCTTGACGTTGATCCCGTCGGCGTAGCCGGCCGCCGGCGCGACGTCGCGACAGGTCGTGGCAGCCCTCGTCGACCACGACCGGCGGCCGCGGCGCGAGCTCGCGCAGGGCGCGGAACGCGTCGAGGTCGTCCGCCGGGAAGGGCTGCTCGACGAACTCGACGCCGAGCTCGACGAGCGCGGGCATCAGCTCCCGCGCGGGCTCGAGCGTCCAGCCCTCGTTGGCGTCCACGCGCATGCGGCGCCGCCGACTCCGCTCGCGACCGCCTCGAGCCGGGCCAGGTCCTCGGGCGCCCCGACCTTGACCTTGAGGGCACGGAAGCCGCGCGCGCGGCGGGCCCGGTCGCGCGTGCCGTCGATCGTGTCGATGCCGATCGTGTACGAGGTCGGCGGCGCGTCCGGCGACAGGCCGAGCAGGCGCCAGACCGGCACCCCGAGCCGCCGGCCGATCCAGTCGTGCAGCGCGGCGTCGAGCGCCGCCTTGCCGGCGGCGTCGCCGTCCACGTCCTCGAGCCGCGACCCGATCGCCTCGAGCGCGAAGGGGTCCTCGCCGATCAGGGCCGGGGCCGTTGCGCCGAGGAACTCGGCCGCCGACGCCGTGGACTCGCCGCGGTAGTCGACCGGCGACGCCTCGCCGCGGCCGACGATGCCCTCGTGCTCGAGCTCGAGCTGCACCACCGCCTGGGTCGGTGCGCGAGCCGCGCGCGATGCCGAACTCCTCGGCGAGCGCGAGGTTGACGGTTCTGGCCCGGAGCTCCATCGAGATCCGGGAGTGTGACGGTGGGCGGAGGAGCGCGTCGCGAGCGCGCGCCGCGGCTACGCCGTCGGCGCCATCCCGTGGCGGTGCGCCACGGCGGCGGCCTCGGTGCGGGAGCGCACGTCGAGCTTGGCGAGGATGCGGGACACGTGGACGCTGGCGGTCTTCTCGGCCATGTGGAGCTGCTCGCCGATCTCGCGGTTGGTGGCGCCGCCCGCCACCAGCGCGAGCACCTGGCGCTCGCGGTCGGTGAGGCCGAAGGGGTCGTCCGGATCGCCCGGCTCGGCGCCGTTCGTCGAGCGCCGGCTCCTCGCCGTCGAGCCGCAGGCGCGCCCGCGCCACGAGTGACTCGAGCTCCGCGGCGAGCCAGCTCGCTGCCGAGCGCCCGCGCGCTCTCGAGCGCCGCCGCGGCCGCCTCGGCGGCGCCGTCGCGCTCGCGTGCCGCGGCCAGCGCCTCGGCGCGGCGCCAGCCCGCGTAGGCGGCCGGGTAGGGCCGCTCGACGGCCTCCCATGCCTCGGCCGCCGCGGCCCACAGCGGCACGGATTCCTCCCCGACCGCGCGTGCGTACTCCGCCTCCGCGGTGGCCTGCTCCGCGGCCTCGACGGGCCCGCCGAGAGCGGCCGCGAGCTGGACGCGCTCGAGCAGCAGCTCGGCCCGCGTCTTCATCGCCTCCTCGCCTTCCACGTCCCGGCGGTCGCGGGCGACCTGCCCAGCGTCGCCCTCGACGCGCAGGCCCGCCGCCGACAGCGAGGTGATGCGGATGAAGTCGTCGGAGCAGTACTCGATCTGATCGAGCGCTTCGTCGATCGCGGCACGGGCGACCTCGAAGTCGCCACGGCGACGTGCCAGCTCGGAGCGCGAACATGCCGAGCGGGGCCACGAACTGCGGCTCGGTCGAGCCGCGCAGCGCCCGGGCGAGCCCGTCCACGTCCTGGCTCGGCCGTGGCGAGGTCCCCGCGACCCAGAGCCAGCATGCTGCGCACCGCGTACCAGTACGCGAGCGTCGGCCCGTAGTGCCGCGAGTTGGCGGCCGGCACGTGCCGCACCGCCTCGGCCCAGTCGCCGAGGAAGAAGCTGAACTCGGCGATCATCAGCTCGAACCAGCCGGTCGTGCGGTGCGGGTTGTCGGGGCCGCTCGTGAGCCCTTCGCGCGCGACCGCGAGGCCCTCCGCGGTCCTGCCCGCCATGTTGAGGACGTCCGCGAGGTTGAGCCAGGCAGACCCCTCCTCGGCCGGCAGGCCCGCCTCGCGCGCGATCGCGAGCGCCTCGCGCAGCGGCTCGATGCCGCCCTCGAGGTCGCCCTGGCCGCTCATCGCCACGCCGAGCGCGTTGAGCGCGCGTGCCTCGGCCTCGCGGTCGCCGAGCGGGCGCGCCACCGCGAGCGCCTCGCGGGCGTGGCGCTCGGCCTCGCCGAAGCGCGCCTGCAGCATGCGCTTCTTCGCCATCGAGCCGAGCAGCGCGGCCCGCTCGGCGCTCTGCTCCCCGGGCTCGAGCAGAGCGAGCGCGCGATCGAGCACCTCGAAGGTCTCGTCCTGGCGGTTCAGGTGCCAGAGCGCGCCCGAGAGCGCGTGCAGCAGCCGCACATTGCGGCGGACGTCGCCGGAGTCCTCGACGATCGCGAGCGCGTGCCGCAGGAAGGCCTCCTGGCGCACGGGGTCGCCGGCCGAGTCGGCTGCCGAGGCGGCGCGCTCGAGCAGCTCGACCCGGCTCGCGCCCGCGAGCCGCTCGGGGTCGGGCACGCGCTCCCACAGGTCGAGCGCGCGCTCGAGCAGCGCCTGCGCCTCGGCGAACGCGTTCACGCGCTCGGCCGCCGCAGCGGCGCGCACCGCGGCCGCGAACGCCGCCGGCTGGTCGCCCGCGGCCTTCCAGTGGTGCGCGGCCTGCGCGGTCACGTGCGCGCCACGCTCCCCGAACGAGATGCGCTCCTCGAGCGCCCGCGCCAGCGCGGCATGCATCTCGGTGCGCTCGCCGGGCAGCAGATCGTCGTGCACCACCTCGCGCAGCAGCGCATGGCGGAAGGCGTACTGGCCATCCGGCAGCGCGACGGCGATCTGGCTCGCCACCGCCTCGCGCAGCGCGTCGAGCAGCTCGTCGGGCTCGAGCCCGACGACGGACGCGAGCAGCTCGTGGTCCGCGGCCGGCTGGCACGCGAGCCAGCGCAGCAGCTCCTGGGCGGAGCCCGAGAGCCGTTCGACGCGGAGCATGAGCGCGTCGCGCAACGTCGGCGGCAGCGTGCCGCGCCCGTCGAGCCCCGCGGCGAGGATCTCCTCCGTGAAGAGCGCGTTGCCCTCGGAGCGCACGTACAGGCGCTCGACGAGGCCCGGATCGGGCGTCGCAGCCAGGATCCCCTCGAGCTGCTCGCCGAGCTCCTCGCGTGTGAACGGCGGCAGCTCGATCAGGCGCGAGCCCGTGTCGCGGCTGAGCTCGGCGAGCAGCGGCCGCAGCGGGTGGCGGCGGTGCAGCTCGTCCGAGCGGTACGTCCCGACCACGAGAACGCGCTCGCGGCAGAGCGTGCGCGCCAGGAAGGACAGGAACGAGCGCGTCGAGCTGTCCGACCAGTGCAGGTCCTCGATCACGAGCAGCGTCGGCCGGCCGTCCTCGCCGAGCGAGTCGAGCAGGGCGAGCAGGCCCTCGAAAACGTGCGCCTGGGCGACCGACGCCGGCTCCATCGTCGTGCCGAGCCCCGGCAGCAGCGAGTCGAGGCCCGCGCGCAGCTGCGGCGGGAGCGCCTCGAGCACCGGGTCGCGGTCGCGGACGAGCGGGCGCAGCGCGCCGAGCAGCGGCGCGTAGGGCAGCTCGCCTTCGCCGAGCTCGACGCAGTCGCCCCACAGGATGGCCACCTCGCTCTCGCGCGCGCGCAGCACGAGCTCGTCCGCGAGCCGGGACTTGCCGACGCCCGACTCGCCCGCGACCAGCGCCAGCGAGGGGCGGCCCTCCGCGGCGTCACGCAGCGCTGCCTCGAGCTCGGCGAGCTGCCCCGACCGGCCTACGAAGCGCGCGCTCGTCATCCGTGTTGCCATGCCGGCTCCATGGTGCCAGCCGCGGCCGCCCCTCGGGCGCCCTGTGACGATGGCGGCGGGCATATCCACGCTACCAGTGTGAATCGGGCCGGCCGTCCTGCCATCGGGCGGATGGAGCGAGTTGCGCCGCTCGACCCCTTAGCTGCGCGGAATGCGAGCCTTAGCAGGGATGAAGGCCGGGCTCTGCGCCAGCTGCATGCACCAGAAGCTGATCCGCAACACGCGCGGCAGCAGCTTCAGCATGTGCCTGCGCTCGCGGACGGACGAGCGCTACCCGAAGTACCCGCGCCTGCCGGTCGAGAGCTGCCCGGGCCACGAGCCGCGTCCGCTCAGCGATCGCCGCTGATCACCGTGCGGCCGTCGTCGGCGATCCGGACGTCGGGCGCGCCGGCCGAGATCCGCCCCGTGAAGGTTCCACCGGGGACCTCGTCGCCGCCGTCCGCCAGCACCGCCTTGGCGTTGCCGTCGAGCCCGGCGTTGACGCGCCAGTCGATCTTGTAGGGCCCCGGCCTGACGGCGGTGACCGACCAGCGCATGGTCCTCTCCCTGCCCGGCCGGAGTGGCCCGCACGCCCAGGTGTTGACATAGGCCGTGTCGCAGCCGCGCGCGGTGTCGTTCTTCGCCTCCGGGAAGCCGCCGATCTCGACCGGCACGCCGTTGACCGCGAACACGGGCCGCTACGGGGTCGGCGAGGTTCGGATCGCCCGTCTTGCGGTAGTTGAACCCGTTCACGGTCACGCCGAGGTTCGGGATCGTCTCGTCGCCGGCGTTGCGAAGCGTGATCGTGAGATCCGAGCTCTTGGCCAGCTTCTGGTCGTCCGGGAAGGCCGCCGCGACCACCTCGACGGGGAAGTCTCCCGAGACCTCGTTCTCGTCCTGGCGCTCGCCTCCGCAGCCGGCCAGGACCAGCAGGCCGGCCAGGAGAAGCACGCTCGCCGGCTGCGTCCTCCTCGTCCTCAAAGCCGAGCGAACATAGCACCCTGGAACCCGCTCGCGCGCGCGGTTCTCGGGCCTCTCTGACCCCCACGGTTCCCTGTGGCGGCCGCGGTCGGCATGCCATAGGCTTCGCCGAGAGGCGTGACTGCGGGGGGCCATTTTTCGGCTTCCCGAGAGGAGGAGTGCATTAGTGGTTCGGGCTGCAGCCGATCGGGTCTTCCTGCCGACCAAGAACCTGCTGGAGCAGGTCGGCGACATGATGATCCTGACCGGCAAGACGCTGGTTTCAGCGTTGCGGCCGCCGTATCCCTACGGGACCGAGTTCGTCCAGCAGTTCCTGTTCATGCTGCGCCTCTGCTGGCTGCCGCTCACGATCTCCACGATCGCCTTCGGCTACGGCGCGCCGGGGCTCCAGGCGGGCAACTTCCTCGTCCTGTTCGGCGCCATCGACCGGCTTGGCGGCTTCTTCGTGCTCGCCTCGATCCGCGAGTTCGCGCCGTTCGTGACGGCGATCATCCTCGCGGGCGTCGGCGGCACCGCGATCACCGCCGACCTCGGCGCGCGCAAGATCCGCGAGGAGCTCGACGCGCTGCAGGTGCTTGGGCGTCGACCCGATCAAGAACCTCGTCGTGCCGCGCTTCCTGGCGCTGATGGTCGTGACCGGCCTCTTCAACATCTACGCGCTGATCTTCGGCATCTTCGGCGGCGTGCTCGCCACGCTCACCTTCGACGCGCCCTTGGGCCCCTTCTTCGCCACCCTGCTCAACAACGCGTCCACCACCGACTTATGGGGCTCGGTGGTCAAGACGACGCTGTTCGGCGCGATCATCGCGATCGTCTCCTGTTACAAGGGGATGACCGCCTCCGGAGGCGCCGAAGGGGTGGGCAGGGCCGTGAACCAGGGCGTGGTGATCGAGTTCCTGGGCATCTTCGCCTTCAACTACGTCTTCACCCAGACGCTGCTCGCGACCCACCCCGAGATCTCGGTGATCAAGTAGATGGGCAAGACCTGGCTATCGTCCCGAAGGACTGGATCGCCTCGTTCGGCGACATCGCCAAGTTCTGCGCGCGCGTCGTCGCGAACGTCTTCAACGGGCGCGTCTTCCACTTCTTCGGCGAGACCCTGCGCCAGGCCGGCATCCTCATCCTCGGCTCCGCGCTCGTGATCTGGGGCCTCGCCTTCATCCTCGGCCTCCAGTGCGGGATCGAGGGGGCCTACTTCAACCGCTCGATGGGCGCCCCCGCGTACGCGGGCGTGTTCACGGCCTGGTGCGACCTGCGCGAGATCATGCCCTACGCGTTCGGCTACATGATGTCGCGCCAAGGTGGGCACCGGCCTGGTCGCCGAGATCGGCGCGATGCGCATCTCGGACGAGATCGACGCGCTCGAGGTGATGGGCATCAACTCGCTCGTCTTCCTGTGCGCCACGCGGCTGCTGGCCGCCTGGCTCGTGCTGCCGTTCCTGTACATCGCGGCGGTCGGAGCGGGCTTCTTCGCCAGCTACCTGGCCGTGGTGCAGCAGATCGGCGAGGTGAGCTCGGGCGGCTACTTCCTCATCTTCTGGATGTTCCAGAACCCACCCGACCTCTTATACAGCTCGATCAAGGGCATGGCGATGGCCACCGTCATCGTGCTCGTGGGCTGCTACTACGGCTACAACGCGAGCGGCGGGCCGGTGGGAGTGGGCACCGCGACCGCGAAGTCGATGGTGCTGAACACCGTGATGGTCCATCTGATCGGAATGGTGGGCACGCAGATCTTCTGGGGCTCGAACCCGAGAGCGCCGATAGGCGGCTGAGGAGAGCTGGAGGGACAGTGAGCGAGGAGCGACGAGAGGGAGACGGCACGGAGGGCGGCGAGGAGCCGCTCGACCCGCGCGACTGGGAGGAGACGCGCGGTCGGGCCGAACAGGACGAGCCCGCAGCCGGCGCCGGCGGCCGCCGCCCGGCGAGGAGGTGCCGGACAACATCCTCGATCAGACGCGCGATGGCGAGGAGCCCTACCAGTGGCACACGGGCCGCACGCGCGACCACGGCACGACCGACGCCGTGGAGTTCATCGACGTCAAGAAGTCGTTCGGGCGCAACACGATCCTGAACGGCCTCAACCTCGGCCTGCCCGACGACCAGATCTCGATGATCCTCGGCCCCTCCGGCACGGGCAAGTCGGTCTGCATCAAGCACATGGTCGGCCTGCTCTACCCGGACGAAGGCGATGTGCTGGTCCACGGCGAATCGGTACCGAGCATGGCCGACGACCAGCTCTTCGAGATGCGCAAGAAGTTCGGTGTCCTGTTCCAGGACGGCGCGCTCTTCGGCTCGATGAACGTCTTCGACAACACGGCCTTCCCGCTGCGCCAGCACACCGACAAGGGCGAGGACGAGATCCGCGAGATCGTCATGCGCCGTCTGGGAGAGGTCGGCCTCGGCGGCGCCGTGGACAAGATGCCGAACGAGCTCTCCGGCGGGATGCGCAAGCGCGCCGGATTCGCCCGCGCGCTCGTGCTCGACCCGGACATCGTGCTCTTCGACGAGCCGGACTCGGGGCTCGATCCCGGTTCGCACGGCGCTCCTCTGCGAGCTGATCATGGAGGTGCACGAGGAGAACGGCGGCGCGTACTGCGTGATCACGCACGACATCATGTCCGCGCGGCGCGTGGCGGACTACATCGCGATCCTCTGGAAGGGCAGGATCGTCGAGTCGGGCCCGGCGAGCGAGCTCTTCAACAGCGACAATCAGTTCGTCAGGCAATTTCTGTCGGGGGAGGCGCAGGGTCCCCTCGGGATGGAGTAGTTGACAGGCGCGCGGGAGCGCGCGCGGTTGCGGGGAAGGCGCAGACTGACCCTCGCGGGAGACGTCGGTCGAACGACCGCGCTTGGATAACAGGACAAGAGAGAGCCGCACCCGCGAACCGCTCGGGTCCGAGCGAGGGTCGGTTGCTGCCCGTGTGATCGCGATAGCCGCGGTGGTGGTGGCCGTGGCGTTGCTGGCCCTCGCGATCTTCGGCGGAAGCGGGGGCTACCGGGTCAAGGCCGTCTTCGAGAACGCCGGCCAGCTCGTCAACGGCAACCAGGTGCGCGTCGGCGGGCAGACGGTCGGCACGATCTCGGACATCGAGCTGAACGACGCCGCGCAGGCCGTCGTGACGATGGACGTCGACGACGAGTTCGCGCCGCTCCACGAGGGCACCCAGGCCACGATCCGGGCGACCTCGCTGTCCGGGATCGCGAACCGCTACGTCTCGCTGCAGCCGGGTCGCAACGACGCCGAGGAGATCGAGGACGGCGGCCAGATCGACGCCGACGAGACGAGCGCGCCGGTCGACCTCGACGTGCTCTTCAACGCGCTCGACGACGAGACGCGCGAGGGGCTGCGCAACGTCGTGCGGGGGTCGGGCACCCAATACGACGGCCGTGGCGCCGACGCGAACGAGAGCATCAAGTACTTCGCGCCGTTCCTCAGCTCCACGACCGCCCTGACCCGCGAGCTGGCGCTCGACCAGAAGGTCCTCGAGCGCTTCATCAAGGACGGCGCGACGACCGTGTCCGCGATCGCGGAGCGCAGCAACGACCTCGAGCAGCTCGTGAGCAACACGAGCACCGCGATGGGCGCCATCGCCGACGAGAGCGTGGCGCTCCAGCGCGCTCTGGAGCTGCTGCCGGACACGCTGCGCAAGGCGAACACGACCTTCGTGAACCTGCGCGCCACGCTCGACGACCTCGAGCTGCTGGTCGAGGAGTCGATTCCGGCGACGAAGGAGCTGACGCCCTTCCTGCGCGAGCTGCGGCCGCTCGTGGCCGAGGCGCGGCCGACCGTGGCCGACCTGCGCGACCTGATCTCGCTGCCCGGCCCGAACAACGACCTAACCGACCTGACATCGAAGCAGCCGCGCCTCGCGCAGCTCACGGCCACGGTCTTCCCGCGCGCGATCCGGACGCTCGACCGCGCCCAGCCGGTGGTCGAGTACGCGCGCGGCTACACCCCGGACCTGGCCGGCTGGGTGACCAAGTTCGCCGAGGCGGCGGGCTACTACGACGCGAACGGCCACTACGCCCGCGTCTCGCCGGTCTTCAGCCCGTCGAGCTTCGACCAGGCGACGAACACGCTCACGGCGATCCCGCCGAGCGAGCGGCTGAGCGACTTCGAGCAGGGCCTCTTCAACCGCTGCCCGGGCGGCGCCACGCAGCCGGCGCCGGACGGCTCCTCGCCCTATCCGTTCATGGGCTGTGACACGTCCACGACCCCACCGGGCCCATGATGGGTCACCACCTCAACTACGGTCGCGATCGGACGGCCGGCACCGCGCCTAGCGTCACCCGCGGTGCTCGCCGATGCTTCCAGCATCGACTGCGCCCGCGTGCGGCGCTAGCCACGCTGCCGGCTCGCCCGATCATCGACCGTACTTTCGGTGGTGGCCCATGAGGCGGATCGTCATCATCGGCCTGCTCGTGGCGATCGTGCCCTGGATCGTCATCGGCATCGTGCGCGAGGCCGGCGACGACGACACGAACGACGCCTACTACGTGCGCGCGATCTTCGACAACGCGTCGACGATCGTGGGGGGCGAGGACGTGAAGATCGCGGGCGTTCCCGTCGGCGTGATCAGCGACATGAACGTGACCGAGGAGAACAAGGCCGCGGTCACGCTGCGGATCGACAACGAGGCCTTCACGCCCTGGCGAGCGGACGCATCCTGCACGATCCGCGCCCAGGGGCTGATCGGCGAGAAGTTCGTGGAGTGCGAGCCCGGTTCGACCGACGCGCCGAAGCTGCGCCGGATCCGCGAGGGCGACGGCGAGGGCGAGCGCCTGCTGCCCGTGGAGAACACGAGCTCGCCGGTCGACATCGACCTGATCAACAACGTGATGCGGCTGCCCTACCGGCAGCGGCTCTCGATCCTGCTTGACGAGTTCGGCAGCGCGCTGGCGGGCCGCGGCGAGGAGCTCAACGAGATCATCCACCGCGCGAACCCGGCCCTGCGCGAGACGGACGAGGTGCTCGCGATCCTCGCCGACCAGAACCGCGACCTCGCCCGGCTGGCAAGGGACGCGGACGAGGTGCTGGGCCCGCTCGCCCGCGAGCGCGAGTCGTTCGCCGACTTCGTCGTCCAGGCGAACGCGACCGGCGAGGCCACGGCCGAGCGCCGCGACGACATCCGGCGCGGCATCGAGCTGCTGCCCGACTTCCTCGCCGAGCTCGAGCCCCTGATGGCGGACCTCGAGGGCTTCACCGACCAGGGCACCCCGCTGCTGCGCGACCTGGGCGACGCGGCGCCCGCGCTCGGCCGCCTGATCGAGGCGCAGGGCACGCTCGCCGACGCCTCGCGCGAGTCGCTCCCGAGCCTGGGCGACGCCCTCGAGCGCGGCCGGCCCGCGCTGCTGCGCTCGCAACCGCTGATCCAGGACCTGACCAAGCTCGGCAAGCAGCTCGCTCCCGTGTCGGTCGACCTGGACGACCTGCTGAGGAGCCTCGACCAGACCGGCGGGCTCAAGCGCCTCAACGAGACGCTCTACTACTCGGCCCTGTCGGTCAACGGCTTCGACGAGATCGGCCACTACCTGCGCGCCGGGCTCGTGACGAACCTCTGCTCGACCTACGCGACCGGCATCTTCGGCGCCTGCACCGCGAACTTCTACGACGCGACCGAGGTGGCATCGGCAGGCGCCTCTGGCGAGGTCGAGGCGCGCAACGCCACCGCGGTGGAGCAGGTCGGCAGCAGCGTCGCCCCCGCCGACGCGATCCTGCGTGACCTGCTCGGCGCCGGCGGCACCCCCGAGGGGGCTCGCGAGCGCGAGCGGAACCTCGACACGCTCCGCGACCGGGCGCAGAGCGGCCGCTCGCCCGCGCTCGGCGATTCCGAGCCGATGCTCGACTACCTGCTCGGGGGTGAGGGCCGGTGAGCCCGCGGCGCTCCGGGGCGGCTCTCACGGCGAGCCCGGTGCTGGTCGGCGCCGTGACGCTGCTCGTCACGATCGTCGCGGTCTTCCTGTCCTACAACGCGAACTCGGGCCTCCCGTTCGTGCCCACCTACGACCTGAAGGCGAACCTGCCCAACGCCTCGCAGCTCGTGGAGGGCTTCGACGTGCGGATCGGCGGCGCGCGGGTCGGCTTCATCTCGAAGATCGAGCCGCAGAAGCGCCAGGACGGCTCGACCTACGCGCAGGTGACGATGAAGCTCGACAAGGAGATCGAGCCGATACCGGCGGACTCCACGCTGCTCGTCCGCCCGCGTTCGGCGATCGGCCTCAAGTACATCGAGCTGACGCCGGGCGAGGGCCGCGCCGGCCTCAAGGCGGGAGCGACGATCCCCGTCCGCCAGGCGCGGCCCGAGGTCGTCGAGCTCGACGACCTGTTCAACATGTTCGACGACAAGGCCCGGCGCGGTGCCCAGAACTCGCTGGACGGATACGGCGGCGGGCTCGCCGGCCGCGGCCGCGACATCAACGTCGCGATCGAGCAGTTCGTGCCGCTGCTCCGGAACCTCGAGCCGGTCGCGCGCAACCTGTCCGACCCGCGCACGCGCCTCGACCGCTTCTTCAAGTCGCTCGGGCGCGCCGCCGCCGAGATCGCGCCCGTGGCCGAGGAGCAGGCCTCGCTGTTCGTGAACCTGGACACGAGCTTCACCGCGCTGGCCTCGGTCGCTCGCCCGTTCATCCAGGAGACGATCTCCGAGGGCGTGCTGACCGAGGAGGTCGCGATCCGCGACTTCCCGCTCCAGCGGCCCTTCATCCGCAACAACACGGCCCTGTTCCGCGAGCTCCGGCCGGGCGTGGCGATGCTGCCGCACTCCGCGCCGATCCTCGCCGACGCCTTCGAGGCCGGCACCGACGTGCTGCCGAGGACGATCCCGGTGAACGACGACCTGGCGGACGTCTTCGACACGCTCGCCGACTTCTCGGAGGACCCGCTGGTGCTCGCGGGCGTCAACCAGCTCACGCGGCTCGCCTCCTCGCTGAAGCCGACGCTCAACTTCATCACGCCGGTCCAGACGACCTGCAACTACGTGACGCTGTTGTTCCGCAACGCCGCCAGCCTCCTCTCCGAGGGCGACCGGAACGGCAACTGGCAGCGCTTCGTGATCGTGTCGGCGCCGACCGAGCGCGGCACGCTCATCACCGGCCCGAACAACGAGAGCGGGCCCTCCGACGCGCCGGCCGACGGGCCGACCCTCGAGAACCACCTCCACTTCAACCCGTACCCGAACACCGCGTCGCCGGGCCAGACGCGCGAGTGCGAGGCCGGCAACGAGCGCTACGCCGCCGGCCAGACCGTGCTCAGCAACCCGCCCGGCAACCAGGGCACGCGCACCCAGGGACAGCCGCGTGGGAGCGCTTCGGAGGTGACGCCGTGAGGCGCGTCCGCAAGCCCGAGCGCCTCAGCGCCTTCGCGGTCGGCCTGATCGCGCTGGTCGTGATCGTGATCGGCGTCTATCTCGCCTTCTCGAAGGACATCCCGTTCACGCGCCCGTACGAGCTCAAGGCAGCCTTCGAGAACGCGCCGCCGATCCAGCAGGGCCAGGCGGTGCGAATCGCGGGCGTCGACGTCGGCAAGGTCTCGAAGGTCGAGTCCGCCGGCGCGGATTCGGGCGCGGTCCTCGTGACGATGAAGCTCGAGGACGAGGCGCTGCCGATCCACGAGGACGCCGAGGTGAAGGTGCGCCCGCGGATCTTCTTCGAGGGCAACCTGTTCATGGACATGCACCCCGGGACCCCGGCGGCGCCCGAGGTGGACGACGGCGACACGATCCCCGCCTCGCAGACCGCGGCGCCGGTCCAGATCGACCAGGTGCTCGGCACGCTCACCACCAACACCCGCAAGGACCTCCAGAAGCTCCTGATCGGCTACGGCGACGCGCTCAACGGCCAGCCCGAGCCAGGCGAGGACGACGACCAGGATCCCGACGTCCAGGGCGAGACGGCAGCCGAGGCGCTCAACGACTCGCTCGAGTACTCGGCCGACTCGCTGCGCGGCGGGGCGATCGTCAACCGCGCCCTGCTCGGCACCGAGCTGCACGACCTCTCGAAGCTCGTCGGCGCCCAGCAGAAGATCTTCGCGGCGCTCGCATCGCGCGAGGTGCAGCTCAAGGACCTGATCACGAACTTCAACATCACGATGGGCGCGCTGGCCGGCGAGCAGGTCAACCTGCGCGAGACGATCGCGCGAGCTGCCCGAGGTGCTCGAGGCGGCCGGGCCCGCGCTCGACAACCTGAACGCCGCCTTCCCGTGACACGCGCGCGTGGGCGCTCGAGATGATCCCCGGCGTCCGCGAGACCCCGGCGACGATCGAGGCGGGCTTCCCGTGGGTCCGCCAGACGACCGCGCTGCTCTCGCCGGCCGAGCTCCAGGGGCTCGTCGACGAGCTTCAGCCGGCGATCAACGACTTCGCGGCCTTCACGGACGGGCAGGTGGACTTCCTGCCGGTCATCGACGCCTTCAACCGCTGCCAGTACAACGTCGTGCTGCCGACCGGCGAGCAGCGCATCCAGGACGGCAACCTCACGACCGGGCTGCGCAACTACGAGGAGTTCTTCCAGAGCCTCGTCTCGCTGTCCGGCGAGTCGCAGAACTTCGACGGCAACGGCACCTACATCCGCTTCCAGTCCGGCGGCGGCGCCTACCCGGTCCAGACCCAGCCGGTCGGCCGGCTCGGCCCGCTGCACGGCAACGCCACCGCCCAGCCGCTCGGCACGCGCCCGGCCAAGACCCCGAAGCCGCCCTACAAGACGAGCGCGGCCTGCTACCGCCAGAAGCCGCCGAACCTGAACGCCGCCCGGACCGGGGGCGGCCCATGATGCGCCAGATCAAGAAGCAGGCGCCCGTCTTCGTGGCGATCCTGTTCATGCTGGTGCTCGCGCTCGGGGTCGGCGGCTACATCCTGTCGAACCAGCGCTTCTACCTGCCCGCCTGGTTCCCCGTTCTCGGCACCGACTTCTACGAGGTCGACGCCGAGCTCCAGACCGCGCAGGCCGTCGTGCCCGGCCAGGGCCAGACGGTCAACATCGCCGGCGTCAAGGTGGGCGAGGTCGGCGACGTGAGGCTCGAGGACGGCCGCGCGGTCGTCCAGATGAAGATCAAGGACGAGTACCGGCCGATCTACAAGGACGCCACGATCCTGCTGCGCCCGAAGACCGGGCTGAAGGACATGTACCTCTCGCTCGACCCGGGCACCGAGTCCGCCGGCGAGATCGAGGAGGGCGAGCGCGTGCCGGTCTCCAACACGCTCCCCGACGTGAACGCCGACGAGGTCCTCGCCCAGCTCGACGACGACACCCGCGCCTACCTGCGGGTCCTGCTGAACGCGGGTGGCACCGCCTTCGACGACGAGGCCTCGGGGGCGGAGGAGATCTACGGGCAGACGGCGTCCCAGGACCTGCGCGAGACGTTCAAGCGCTTCGAGCCGACGGCGCGCGACGGCGCGCGCATCACGCGCCTGCTCGTCAAGCGGCGCGAGAACATCAAGCAACGTCATCCACAACTTCCAGGAGTTCTCGACGACGCTCGCCGACCGCGACAGCCAGCTCGCGGCGCTCGTCGACTCCGCCAACGCGAACTTCGAGGCCTTCGCGTCCGAGGAGGCGTCGCTGCGCGAGGCGCTTCAGCTCTTCCCCGGCGCGCTCGACCAGACCGAGCAGACGCTCGACAAGACGACCGTGCTCGCGGCCGAGCTCGGCCCGACGCTCGACGGCCTGCGTCCGTTCGCGCGCGAGCTCGCGCCCGCGCTCCGCAAGACGCAGCCGTTCCTGCGCGAGACCACGCCGATCATCCGCGACCAGATCCGCCCGTTCGCCCGCGACGTGCAGCCGATGGTGCGCGACCTGCGCCGCGCCAGCAAGGACCTGGCCGTGGTCACGCCGCGGCTCACGACGAGCGTCAAGGTGCTCAACAAGTTCTTCAACGCGTTCGCCTACGACCCGCCCGGCGCCGCCGACTCGTTCCTGTTCTGGAGCGGCTGGGGCGCGCACGCGGGCGCCACGCTCTTCAACCTGCAGGACGCGCACGGGCCGGTGCGCCGCGGCCTCGTCGCTCATCTCCTGCTCGGGCTACGAGACGCTCGAGTCCGTGGTCGCGGGCAACCCGCAGCTCGGCATGATCACGCGCCTTCAGAACTTCCCGCCCGAGTCGGTCGCCTGCCCGCAGAACACACAGGACGACCGGGTCCCATGATCAAGCAGGCGCCCAGCTTCGGACGCATCCTCGCCATGGTGGCGTTCGCGCTGTCGTGCTTCGGGATCCTCATCTTCCTCTGGCTCAGCTTCGGCGGCTCGGTGCCGCTCAGGCCGGAGGGCTACCGGGTGACCGTCGCGTTCCCCGAGGCGACACAGCTCGCGCAGGAGGCGGACGTGCGCATCTCGGGCGTGCGAGTTGGGCGCGTCAAGAAGAAGGAGGCCAACCCGGAGAGCGGGCTCACCGACGCGGAGATCGAGATCGACGCCCGCTACGCGCCGATTCCGAAGGACACGCGGGCGATCCTGCGCCAGAAGACGCTGCTCGGCGAGACCTACGTCGAGCTGTCCCCGGGGACGCGCGGCGGCGGCACGCGTCCACGACGGCGGCCGGCTGCCGGCCGGCCAGGTGGCGGAGACGGTCCAGCTCGACGAGATCCTGCGCACCTTCGACCCCGTCACGCGGCGCGCAGTTCTCCACCTGGCTCGACCAATCCGGCAAGGCGGCGCTCGGGAACGCCGAGGCCCTGAACGACGCGCTCGGCCTGCTCACGCCGTTCGCGGAGGAGACCGACGACGTGCTCGAGGTGCTGCGCGTGCAGTGCGGGGCCACGCGCCGCTTCATCCGCGACACGGGCGTGGTGTTCGACGCGCTGACCGAGCGCAGCGGCCAGCTGCGCGAGCTGATCCTCAACTCGAACCGCGTCTGGGAGGCGATCGCCAGCCGCGACAGCGAGCTGGCCGAGACCTTCCGGGTCCTGCCGACCTTCCTGCGCGAGAGCCGCGCGACGACGGAGCGGCTCACCGAGTTCGCCGACGTGAGCCGACCCGCTGATCACGCAGCTGCGGCCCGCCGCCCGCGAGCTGTCGCCGACGCTCATCGACCTGGACGCGCTCGCCCCCGACCTGCGCGGGCTCTTCCAGGACCTCGGCCCGCTCGTGCGGGTCGCGCGCAAGGGCCTGCCCGCCACGGAGGAGTCCCTCAACAACACGCGCCCGCTCCTCGCGCGGCTCGACCCGTTCCTGCGCAACCTCACCCCGATCCTCGACTACGTCGGCCTCTACAAGCGCGAGATCGCCGCGTTCTTCGCCAACGACACCGCTGCGACGCAGGCCACGGACGTCGGCTTCGCCGACGACTCAAGGCAGGTCCACTACCTGCGCACGACGCCGCCCACCAACCCGGAGATGATGGCCGCCTGGCCTTACCGCCTGGGCACGAACCGCTCGAACCCCTACACGGCGCCCGGCGGCTACGACAAGCTGGCCACCGAGGGGCACCTCGAGGTGTTCGGCAGCTACCTGTGCACCTCGAACCCGACGCCGGCGCCGCCGACGGCCGTGGATCCGTACTACCCGGCCGCGACGGCGGCCCTGGTCGACCACTTCGTGTTCGGCTTCCCGGAGAACGTGGGCAAGGCGCCGCCCTGCGACCCGCAGGCCCCGCTCGGCAACATCGTCGGCCAGCCCGGGCTGTTCCCGCGCCTGCAGCCGCTCCCGTAGCTGGAGCAACCGGCGGACACCCGACCCGTTCTACCTAAGCTGACTCCGATGAAGGGGGCTCTACTCGGGCGCATCGTCCGCGTCGTCACGCGGCGGCCGCTGATCGTGCTGGCGCTCACCGCCGTGCTCGCGCTCGGCGGCGCCGCGCTGGCGCTCCGGCTCGAGCCGAGCGTCGCCACGGACACGCTCGTCGACTCGGGCTCGGACAGCTTCCGGGCCACGGAGCGCTTCAAGCGCGACTTCGGGGACGAGGCCGTGCTCGTGCTCGTGCGCGGGGATCTGTCGCGCACGATCCTCACGAACGACCTCCAGCGCGTGCTGGGCCTCGAGGGCTGCCTCTCCGGCAACGTGCCCGAGCGCGGCCTGCGCGAGCTGCCGCGCGTGTGCCGCGAGCTCGCCGAGCTGAAGCCGGCCAAGGCCGTCTACGGGCCGGGCACCTTCATCAACACGTCCGCGACCCAGATCGCCGAGCAGTTCGGCGCTCTCGAGGCATCCAACCGCAGGCAGGCGGCCCGGGCCGCGAGGGCCGCGCGCGCACTCTCGCGCCGCCGCGGCGACCCGCCGGCGGAGCAGGAGCGCCTCGCCGGCGCGGCCTCCGAGGCCGTGCGCGCGCAGTTCGTCCAGGCGGCGCTCCAGCTGGGGCTGCGCTACGGCCTCACGGACATTCCGCGCATCAACGACCCGAGCTTCGTCTCGGCGCTCGTGTTCGATTCGCGCGCGGGCGACGTGGGCGTGCCGAAGTCGCGCTTCGCCTACCTCTTCCCCTCCAAGAACGCCGCGTTGATCCAGGTTCGGATGCGCCCGGACCTGAGCGAGGAGGAGCGCCGCCGCGCGATCGACCTGATCGAGGAGGCGACCGCCGCGCGCGCCTTCCGTCCCAAGGAGGGCGCGAGCTACATCGTCACGGGCGTACCGGTGGTCACCGAGGGGCTCGCGGACGCGATCCAGAACTCGATCCTCGTCCTGCTGATCGCGGCGCTGCTGCTCATGGCGGCGACGCTGGCGCTCGTCTTCCGGTCGCGTCTGCGACTGCTGCCGCTCGCGCTCGCGCTGGCGGCGGCCGCGATGACGTTCGGCGCGCTGTCGCTCGCCGGCGGCAGCCTCACGATGGCCTCGATCGCGGTGCTGCCGGTGCTGATCGGGCTGGCGGTCGACTACGCGATCCAGTTCCAGGCGCGCTTCGACGAGGCGCTGGCCGGTCCCGGCGCCCGATCGCACGAGCGGCGGCGGTCGCGGCAGCGACCGCGGGCGGGCCGACGATCCTGTCGGCCGGGATCGCCACGGCGGTCGGCTTCCTCGTGCTCCTGCTCTCGCCCGTCCCGATGGTGCGCGGCTTCGGCGCGCTGCTCGTGCTCGGCATCGCCATCGCCCTCGCTGTGCGCGGTCTGCGCGGGCTTCGCCGCGCTCGTGCGCTTTGCGGGAGCGCCCGGCTCGGCCGGGCGCGCGCCGACCCGCTTGCGCGGGGCGCGGCCGGCGAGGCCGGCGGACGGGGGCCGGCTGGCCGCGCTCGGGGGTCATCCGCGCGTCCACGCCGTGCGCGAATGGCTCGCGGACCGCTCCTGGCGAACGCTCGGCGCCTCCATCTCCCATCCGGGTCGCGTGCTCGCGATCGGGCTCGCGGTCGCCGTGCTCGGGCTCGCGCTGGACACCCAGAGCGAGGTCGTGTCGGACGTGCGCGAGCTGGTGCCGCGCGACCTCCAGGCGCTCGAGGACGTGAACGCGCTCCAGGAGGAGACGGGCGTCTCGGGCGAGATCGACGTGACGGTGCGCGCCGACGACATCACCGAGCCCGAGGTGATCGCGTGGATGACGAAGTTCCAGAACGGCGTCCTGCGCGCGCACGGCTACCGGCCCGGCAAGCGCTGCGGCCAGGTGGAGAACCCGCCCGAGCTGTGCCCGGCGCTCTCGCTGCCCGACCTGTTCGAGACCGCGGGGCGCGGGCGGGAGCAGGTGCGAGAGCTGCTCGACGCCGTGCCGCCCTATCTGTCCCAGGGCGTCGTGACCGCCGACCGCCGCACCGCGAACCTGGCGTTCGGCATCCGCCTGATGCCGCTCGAGCGCCAGAAGGAGGTGGTCGACGACATCAAGCGGCGCCTCGACCCGCCGGAGGGCGTCGAGGCCTCCGTCGTCGGGCTGCCGGTGCTGGCGGCCGAGGCGAACGGGGCGCTGTCCTCGCCGTGGCGAAGGGCCCTGACGCTGCTGGCGGCGCTCGCCGGCGTCTTCCTCGTGCTGCTCGCGGTGCGCCGCTCCGCGCGCGAGGCGGCGGTGCCGCTGATCCCGATCGCGCTCGCCACCGGCTGGTCGGGGCTGATCCTGTTCGTGCTCGGCCTGCTGCCCGGGCCGCTCGAGGTCGATCTGAACCCGATGTCGGTCACGCTGGGCGCGCTCGTGATCGCGATCACGACGGAGTTCAGCGTGCTGCTCTCCTCGCGCTACCGCCAGGAGCGCGACGCCGGCGCCGGCCCGGCGCGCGCGATCGAGCTCGCCTACGCCTCCACGGGCGCTGCGGTGCTGGCCTCGGGCGCCACCGCGATCGCCGGCTTCGCCGCCCTGATCGCCTCCGACATCCGCATGCTGCGCGACTTCGGCATCGTGACGGTGGTGGACCTGAGCGTCTCGCTGATCGGCGTGATGATCGTGCTGCCCGCCGCGCTCATGTGGGCTGAGCAGCACGGCCCGTTCCGCGTGCGGGATCTCTCGCCGCTGCGGACGCGCCGCGCCCAGGTGGATCCGTCATGACCGAAGACCGCTTCCAGGATTTGCAGCCGGGGGCTCACGCCCCCGGACCCCCGGCGGCGCACCCCGCTGGCGACGAGCCCTCGGTGGGCGAGCGGCTCGCCGAGCGCGACCTCACGCACCCCGAGCCCGCATCGCCGCCGCCCGAGCCGCCCCGCCAGCGCAACAAGTACGCCTGGGCGGTGGGGATCCTGTTCGTGATGGCGCTGAGCGTGCTCCTGTTCGTGCAGACGCTCCCGAACAGCGGCGAGTCTCTGTTCGGCCCCGACCGCGGCACGATCATCAAGGCGTTCGCCGCCCCCGATGCGCTCGGCGACCTCGAGGGCGACGCCAACGTCTGCCAGAAGGCGCCCTGCCCCGACGGCTCCGGCGAGCTGCCGGCCTGTGAGCTCCGCTCCGAGGAGATCGTGAACGTCTGCGCCCTGCGGGAGCGGCCGCTCGTGCTGACCTTCATGTTCGACCGCGGCGCCGACTGCGAGCCGCAGGTCGACCGCACCGAGCGCGTGAAGGACAGCGTGCCGCAGGTCGGCTTCGCGACCGTCTACTTCAGCCGCAAGAAGCGCAGCGAGATCAGCAGGCTCGTACAGGCCCGGGGCTGGACGCAGCCCGTGGCGGTCGACGCGGACGGCGCTGTGGCGAACCTCTACGGGGTGGGCGGCTGCCCGACCACGATCTTCGCGCGGGCGGGCGGGCGCGTCGCCGACGTCGAGCTCGGCAACATCACCGAGGACGAGCTGCGGGCCAAGGCGGAGCGGATCGCCCGATGACGACCGAGCTCGAGCTCGAGCTCGTGGAGGGCTGGGTCGAGGCGGAGCTCGCCGAGGAGTTTCCCGAGCTGCGGCTCGTGCACACGGCGCTCGCGGCGCGCCCCGGCGGCTCGCCGCGCGAGCTCAAGGAGCGCCTGCGCCTGCTCGCCGACCGCTACACGGGCGCGAAGGTGATCCAGATGCGCCAGGACTCCGTGCCGTGGGCCTACCGGGTCTTCTCGCGCCAGGTCGGCATCGACCCCGACAGCGACCGCACCCCGGTCGAGGCGATCGCGCTCGAGCGCCTGCGCCACGGCGGGCTACCCAGCCAGAACCTGCTCGACGACGCGCTCACCGTCGCGATCGCGGAGACCGGCGTGCCGCTCGTGGCGCTCGACGGCGAGCGTCTCGAGGGGGAGCTCGGGCTGCGGCTCTCACGCCCCGGCGAGACGCTCGGCGAGCTCCGCCCGCTCTCGCGCTCGCAGATCGTGATCGCCGACGCCGCGCGCCCGGTTGCGCTGGTGCTCGGGGAGGCGGCCGACGATGCCGGCGTCACGCGGGCCTGCCGGCACATGATCCTGTGCGCGCTCCAGGTCAAGGGCGTGCCGCGGATCAGCGTCGAGGAGGCGCTGTGGACGGCCGCGGAATGGCTTTACACTGGCCGCAGTGGCTGAGCTCCTCACCGGCCATCCGCTCGCGCCCGGCGCGCCCGTCGGGGAGCGCGAGGCGCGGCGCACGCTGCGCGGGCAGGTGGCGAGGCTCGAGTCGGAGCTGTCCGAGCTCTTCTGCTCGTCGTGGCCGCGGGGGCCGAAGCAGATGCCCCTGGAGTGGAGCGTCGGCGGACGCGGCGGGCCGCGCCTGCTGTCGCTCGCGGAGCTCGAGGAGCTGCGCGACGAGCTCGCCGCCCGCGTCTCCGACGCGCGCCGCGCGCTGTCCGACCGGACCTGGGTGGAGGAGCAGAACCGCCGCCGGATCGAGGAGATGCTGCTCGAGCCCGAGGCACACCCGTGGGCGCACGTGTCGAGTGAGGACATCGGCGAGAGCGGCTGCCGCCACTGGCACGTGCGGCCTCGCTACGGGATCCTCGGCATGTTCCTCAACTGGTGGCGGGTCGTGATCTCCTCCGGCTGCCCGTTAGCCGAGCCGTGAGAGGGCCCGGTGCGCACCCGGCCTAGCCGGGTGCTTCCGCCAAGCGATGGGGCGAAGAAGCCGCAAGCGCGGTGGCGAGACCACCCGCGCCGAGCGCGACGCTGTCCGCCGGGAGCGGGCCGTGGCGGATCCTGCTCCGCGTCCCCGGTCGCGCCCGGGCCGGCCCTCGAGCGCCGAGCGCCCGCGGCCCCCCTGGGGCAGCTTCCCGCTCTCGGAGATCGTGATCCTGGTCGGCATCGTGCTGATCGCGTGGGGAGGGCTGAGCGGGGAGGGCGGCGAGGAACGGCTCTTCGCCGGGCTCGTGATCGCCTCGCTCGGCGGCGGCGAGCTCGCGCTGCGTGAGCATCTCGCCGGCTTTCGCTCGCACTCCACGCTGTTGGCCGGCGTCGCGGCGTTCCTGGTCGTGACGGTGGTCGCCCTCGTCCTCGGGCCGGTCGAGCTCTGGCTGTTGCTCCTGATCGGAGTGGCCGTGTTTGCGGGCGCGTTCTACGCGATGCGCACCGTCTTCAAGGGCCGCTCCGGCGGTGTCGGCTTCCGGTAGCGTCCTCGCCGCGATGAACGAGCGCCGCCTTCGCATCGCCGGCATCCACCACATCACGCTGCTCTGCACGGATGTCGAGCGGTCGCTCGGCTTCTACCGGAACGTGCTCGGCATGAGGATCGTGAAGCAGACCGTCAACGAGGACGACCGGGCCGCACGCCACCTCTTCTTCGGCGACGAGGAGGGGCGCCCCGGCACGCTCATCACCTGCCTCGAGTACCCCGAACTCGACGAGGGGACGGTTGGCCGTGGCTCCACGCACCATTTCGCCCTCAACGTGGGGTCCGAGGAGGAGCTCTCGGCCTGGCACGACTACCTGGCGTCGAGCGGCGTTCCGGTGACCGAGGTGCTCGACCGGACGTACTTCAAGTCGGTCTACGTGCGCGACCCCGACGGCCACATCGTGGAGCTCGCCACCGACGGGCCGGGCCTGACGGTCGACGAGCCCCTCGAGGAGCTCGGCAGGCGGCCGGTGTAGCGCCCGCTCAGGCGACGCTCAGCACGCCCGCGCCGTCTTCCGCGGACTGCGTCTCGCCGGCCGGAGCGTTCTTCGCGGTCAGCACCGAGGCGAGCGCCAGCCGCTGGCGCTCGGTGAGCGTGCCCACCTGTTTGTTCTCGGGCACGCCGAGCGACACGAGCAGCCTCCTGCAGCGGGTGCGGCCCCAGCGCTTCTGGCTCATCAGCAGATCGCTGATCGACATGCTGTTCGCCTGCCAGGGGCAGCTGAGCACGACCTCGGCCGCAGAGATCTCGTTTCGTGCGATTCGACGTTTCATCCCAGCCCGGGCGAGCCGTACGCGGTTGGCGTACTCGAGAGCGCGCAGATGCTGTTCTTGACCAGCGTCGATCGTCGCCGACTTGCCCATCAGACCTCCCCCGCACAGCGTGCGAATCTTCAGCGGATGCAGTTCCCCGGCGGCCCGGCGTTCGGCTGGGCCGTCGCTCACTTAAGCCGCTCTCACGCAAAGCGTCAACACGAAACCGGCCCGCTCTGTCGCTAAGTGCGGCCTTTTCGGTCGCCCTCGGCTTCTCAGGAAATTAACGAGCTGGAGACCCGTCGTCCGGACCTCGCCCACTCGGCGAGTATGTTCTCCCGAGTGCGCTCCACGAGCATCGTCGCGACGATCGGACCGGCCTCCAGTCCACCCGAAGTGCTCGAGGCGATGATCGCCGCGGGCATGGACGTGGCGCGTCTCAACTTCGCCCACGGCACGCCCGACACCCACGCCGAGACGGCCGCCGCGATCCGCAGCGCGAGCGAGCGCGTCGGGCGCGAGGTGGCGATCCTCGGCGACCTTCCCGGGCCGAAGCTGCGCATCGGGCCCGTGGCCGGCGGCGTGGCCGAGCTCTCGCGCGACTCGCGGGTCGTGCTCACCCAGGAGGAGGTCGAGGGCACGAGCGCCCGGCTCCCGATTGCGTGGAAGGGCTTCGCCGAGCTGGTGGACGAGGGCGACGTGTGCTATCTCGCCGACGGCACCGTGCGACTGCGGGTCGACGAGGTCAACGGCGGCGACGTCATCACGCGCGTCGAGGTGGGGGGCAGCGTCGCCTCGCGCCAGGGCCTCAACCTTCCGAACGTGACGGTCTCCCTGCCGGCGGTCAGCGAGGAGGACCTGACGCTGATCGACCACGGGCTCGGGATGGGGCTCGACTACTTCGCGCTCTCGTTCGTCCGCCGCCGCGAGGACCTCGACCCGGTGCGCGAGCACCTGGCCGAGCGGGGCGTCGAGATCCCGCTGATCGCAAAGGTCGAGAAGCCGCAGGCCGCGGCCAACGGCGAGGAGATCATCGACTCGGCCGACGGGATCATGATCGCGCGCGGGGATCTCGGCATCGAGCTGCCGATCGAGGAGGTGCCGCTTGTCCAGAAGCGGCTGCTGGCGCTGGCCGGCCGGCGTGCGAAACCCACGATCACTGCGACCCAGATGCTCGAGTCGATGGTCCACTCGACCCGTCCGACGCGCGCCGAGGTCGCCGACGTGGCCAACGCGATCTTCGACGGCACCGACGCGGTGATGCTCTCCCAGGAGACGGCGGTCGGCCGCCACCCGGTCCAGGCCGTGGAGATGATGGCCTCGATCGCGGAGACGACCGAGCGTGAGCTGCCCTACGGGCGCTGGCTGGCGGAGCGCGGCCCGCAGGCGAACAACCAGTACCACGCGATTGCCTTCGGCGCCGTGGGCGCGGTCTACCAGCTCGGCCTCAAGTGCATCGTGACGCCGACCAACACCGGCACCACCGCGCGCCTGATCTCTGCCTACCGGCCGAAGGCGCCCGTGCTGGCCCTCTCGCCTCGGCCCGAGGTGGTGCGTCGCTGCCGGCTGCTCTGGGGGGTGCACCCGCGCGTGCACCAGGAGCCGCTCGACACGCTCGACCTGATCGAGGCGTGCGGGCAGGCCGCCGTGGATGCCGGCTTCGCCGAGCGCGGCGACAAGATCGGGATCACCGCCGGGCTGCCGGCGGGCTCGGCGGGCGGCACCAACCTCTTCAAGGTTCACACGGTGGAGTGACCGCGGCGCCGCTCGCGGAAGGCCCTGGCCTTCTCGAGGTTGCCGCAGTCCTCCATCAGGCACCAGCGCCCCGAGCGGTTCTTCGAATGGTCGTAGAAGGCCCACTCGCACTCCTCGCGCGGGCATGCCTTGAGCCGCCGCCAGCTTCCGTCGGCGACCGCGGCCGCCACGATCGCCAGCAGGCGCGCGAGCGCCCCGTCGGCGCCCTGCGCGCCGGGGACGAGGACGGGGTCCTCACCGGCCCTGAAGCTGACCCGCACACCCGCGCGCCCGGCGACGCTGTCGAGCCGTGCGACCTTCTGCTCGTCGAGCGGCAGTCCGTTGTTCCGGAGGAGCAGGGCGCGGAGCCCCTCGCGCACCTCGATCGCCCCGCGCAGGTCGGCCTGCCCGACCCGTTGCCGCGGGCCCATCAGCTCGCGCGAAGCGAACCAGGCGCGTAGCGCCTCGGGGCTCTCGAGCTCGTCCTCTCCGTTCTCGAGATCGATCGAGTTGACGAAGCGCTGGACGAGCGCCAGCGGCTCGGGCGCGGTCTTCTCGGGTGGGGAGTCACCGGGCGGCATTGATAACTGGTCAAAGAGTTTAGCCGGTTGCGATAACCGGTATAGTGGGTTAGATGGTTACAGACGGATCCTCAGTCCAGCGGCATCAGCTCAGGCCCCTCGGCCTTGGCGAAGATCAGCGAGCTCTGGAGGCGCGCGACCTCGCGCCGCTCGGTGAGCGCCCACACGACGTCCCGCAGGTGGTCCATGTCGCGCACGGCGACGTGGATGATGAAGTCGGTCGTGCCCGTCAGGGCCATCACACGCAGAGTCTCGGGCGCCTTGCTCACATCGGCGAGCAGCGACTCGATCGCTCCGCGCCCGTGCGCCGGGCGCTGCTGGATCGAGAGGATCGCCTCCATCGGCCGGCCCACCGCCGCCGGGTCGACGTCGGCCCGGAAGCCACGGATCACGCCGCGCGCGCGCAGTTCGCGGACGCGCTCGAGGCACGTGGAGGGCGCCACCCCGACCTTCTTCGCGAGCGCCTTGTTGGTCTGCCGTGCATCCTTCTGCAATTCCCGCAGGAGGGCGCGGTCCACCGAATCAAGTTCGCCTAGATCCACTGAGAGCCAAACGATATACGGTGAGATACCTGGTTCTCCATACAGCCGCTACGTTCATGCGTCCGGTGGCACCGAAGCGGACGGACAAGAAGCGGTCTTCCGGCTACGCGGCGGGCGCGCGGGCGATTCTCCCGCTGTCCCCGGCGGTGCTCCTCTTCGGCGCCTCGTTCGGCGTCCTCGCCCGCTCGGCCGGCTTCGACCCTGTGGCGTCGGTCGTGATGAGCGCCACGACGTTCGCGGGCTCGGCGCAGTTCGCCGTTGTGTCCGTCTTCGCAGGCGGCGGCACGGTGGTCGCGGCGATCGCCGCTGCGGTGCTCCTGAACGCGCGCTACGGCCCGATGGGCCTGGCCGCGGCGCACAGCTTCCGCGGGGCTCCGCCGCGGCGGGCGGTCGAATCGCAACTGCTCGTCGACGAGAGCTGGGCCGTGTCCCAGGAGGGCGGCCGCTTCGACCTCCGCCGCATGCTCGGTGCCGGGCTCGTCCTCTACGCGGGCTGGGTCGGCGGCACCGCGATCGGCGTCGTCGCCGGCGGCAGCCTCGGCGATCCGGCCACGCTCGGGCTCGACGCGGCCTTCCCGGCGCTCTTCCTGGCGCTGCTCGTGCCGCTCGTGCGCTCCCGCAACGCCCTCGCCGCGGCGCTGGCGGGCGGGGGCATCGCGCTCCTGCTCATACCGGTGAGCCCCGCGGGCTTGCCCGTCATCGCCGCGACCTGCGGCGTCCTCTTCGGGCTCCTGCCCGAGCGCGGCGAGCGCCCGGAGCGGGCGTCCGCCGAGCGGCCCGAGCACCCGCACGCCGAGCGCGGCCGCGCGATCTCCGGCGAGGCGCCCTCGTGAGCGCCGTCTGGACAGCGGTGCTCGTCGTCGGCCTGGCGACGGTCGCGATCAAGGCTGCCGGCCCGGTGCTGGCAGGCGACCGGCAGCTGCCGCAGCGGACCGGGCGCATGGTGGCGCTCGTCGGCCCCGCCCTGCTGGCCGCGCTCGTGGCGACCCAGGCCTTCGCCACGGAAGAGGAGCTCGTGCTCGACGAGCGCGGCGCCGGCCTGCTGGCCGCGGCCGTCGCGATCGCTCTGAAGGCGCCGCTGATCGTCGTCGTGGTGGCCGCCGCCGCGACGGCCGCCCTGCTTAGGTTGGTCGCGTGAGCGCCCGCGGCTGGTTCCTGTTCGCCTGTGTGTCGGTGCTCTGGGGCGTGCCGTACTTCTTCATCAAGGTCGCCGTGGACGAGCTCTCGGCAGGCTTCGTGGCCTGGTCGCGCGTGGCGATGGCGGCGCTCATCCTGCTTCCGATCGCCTATCGGCGCGGGGCCCTGCGCGGCCTTCCGCTGCGCTGGCTCGCCGCCTTCGCCTTCGTCGAGATCACGATCCCGTTCCCGATGATCGCGTTCGGGGAGGAGCACCTGGCGTCGTCGCTCGCAGCGATCCTGATCGCTGCCGTGCCGCTGTTCGTGGCCGCGCTCGCGCTGCGCTTCGACCACTCGGAAAAGCCCACGCCGACGCGGCTCCTGGGCATGCTGATCGGCCTCGCCGGCGTCGCGGCGCTGGTCGGAATCGACGTGGCGGGCTCGAGCGCCGAGCTGATCGGGGCGCTCGCCATCCTGCTCGCCGCGTTCGGCTACGCCTGCGGCCCGATGATCGTCAAGCGCCAGTTCTCCGAGGTCGATCCGATCGGGCCGATCGCCGCCGCGCTCGGGCTCGCGTCGCTGTTCCTGCTCCCGGCAGGCCTCGCCGGCTTCCCCAGCGAGGCGCCGAGCGGTGACGCGATCGCCTCTGTGTTCGCCCTCGGGATCGTGTGCACGGCGATCGCGTTCCTCTTCTTCTTCCGCCTCATCACCGAGGTCGGCCCGGGACGCGCGACGATCATCACCTACGTCAACCCGGTGGTCGCCCTGGCGCTCGGCGTCGCGATCCTCGACGAGAGTGTCACGACAGGCACCGTGGTCGGCCTCCTGCTGATCCTCGCCGGCTCATGGCTGTCCACCGACGGCCGCCTTCCGCCGGGGCTCGCCGCGGTCGCCGGGTGGCTCAGGCGCGGACGCGCCAGACGGCGTGAAGCACCTCTGACCGAGGTGTCGTGACCCCCGAAACGGGGTAATGCCAAGTCGCCCAGGGCGCGTCCGGACGCGCCCCACCTAAAGGGGAGGGATTTGGAGGCATGAGGTTTCCACTGGCAGCCGCAGCGCTGATCGCGCTCGCGGCGCTCGCGTTTGCCGGCACGGCTACCGCCGCGACCGGCTTGAACGCCTACAAGGTCGACGGGGGCGCGAAGGTGTTCCTCGAGCTCAAGCGACAGGGCTTCGACATCACCGAGGGCCATCTGCGCGGCGGCATCGAGATCGTCGCCACCCAGAAGCAGATCGCGCAGCTGCGCGGCGAGGGCCTGAAGGCGAAGCTGTTGCGCGACCGCGCCGGCCGCACGGCCAAGCGCGCCGCGGCGGCCCAGGCGGCCGACGGCTGGCAGGTGTGGCGCCCATACGCCCGCACCGACGTGCCGGTCTCCGACGCGGCGGGCAACACGACCGACAACATCGTCACGCAGCTCCGGAAGCTGGCGCAGCGCTACGACCGCATCACCGAGCTGGTCACCATCGGACAGACGCTCAACGGACTGCCGCTCTACGCCATGCGCGTCACGAGGAACGCCGACAACACGCCGGACGGCAGGCGTCCCGCGGTCCTCTACTCGTCCGTGCAGCACGCCCGCGAGTGGCTCGCCGGCGAGACGGGGCGGCGCACGCTGCGGCTGTTCGTCGACAACTACGGCAGGAACGGCGCCGCTCGCGGCACCGACGGCCAGCCGGTCGAGGGCGTCACGGCCCGCGAGATCACGCAGCTCGTCAACACGCGCGAGCTCTGGTTCATCCCGATCGCCAACCCGGACGGGTACGACTTCACGTTCGACCCCGAGAACCGCCTGTGGCGGAAGAACCTGCGTGACAACAACGGGGACGGCGAGATCACCGGTGTCGACGGCGTGGACCTGAACCGCAACTTCCCGACGCGCTGGCGCTACGACGACGAGGGCTCGAACACCGAGTTCTCGAGTGAGACCTATCGCGGCACCGGACCGGCCTCCGAGCCGGAGACGCGCGCGTTCAACTCGCTCGTGAACCGGGTCCATTTCACCTCGAACAAGAACGACCACACGCACGGACGGCTGCTGCTCTGGCCGCCCGGCTGGCAGGTCGACACGCACTTCGCCGACGAGCCCGTCTTCGAGGCGCTCGCAGGCAACGACGACAACCCGGCGATCCCGACGTTCGACCCGGACGTGGGCGCCGACCTGTACACCACGAACGGCGACACCAACGACCACCTGTACCAGGTCGACCGGGTCCAGTCGTTCACCCCGGAGGGCACACCGGCCGCCTCGGGCAGCGGGTTCGTCTTCCAGGACGTCGAGGCCGACGTTCAGGCCGAGTTCGAGCGCCACGTGCAGTTCGCGCTCGACCTCGCTCGCTCGGCGGACGACCCGGACAACCCCGTCAGCCACCTCGGCAACGAGGCGCCTGACTTCCAGGTGGACCGCTTCAACGTGTCCTTCGGCGACCCGCAGACCGTTCAGGTCAACGCTCGCCGTGACATCGGCCGGATCACGGTGAACTACCGGATCAACGACGGCCGCGTGCGCACCGCCCGCACCGAGGAGTGGGGCGGCGGCGAGCGCTACGGCGACGAGGGCGACTACTGGTACCACCGCGTGCGCGGAACGGTGCGCAACACCGACCCGGGCGACGAGGTGGAGGTCTGGTTCGTCGCCGAGAACGAGCGGCCAGCCGCCGGCGACGACATCGAGAGCCGCTCGTTCACCTACACGGTGCGCAGCGACTCGGGTGCGCGCGTGCTCGTGCTGGCACAGGAGGACTACACCGGCAACTCGGCGTTCCCGGCGTATCCGTCCACCAGCGGGCCGTTCTACCTCAGCTACTACGCCGCCGCGCTCGAGGCCAACGACGTCGAGTACGACGTCTACGACCTCGACGCGGAGGGCCGCGTGGCGCCGGACGCGCTCGGAGTGCTCAGCCACTACGACGCGATCATCTGGTACACCGGCAACGACAACGTCACGCGGGCTGCGGCGCAGCCGGGCGTGGCGGGCGAGGAGGCGCACCTGACGACGATGGCGGTGCGCGACTTCGTCAACGAGGGCGGCACCGTCGCGCTCTCCGGAGTCCATGCCGGCCGCCAGTACGACCTGGTCGAGTACCCGCAGGACGGGCTGCCGCTCAGCACCTGTAACGGCGACCTGGCCGACACGGACGGTGGCGTCTGCGCCCCGCTCTCGAACGACTTCCTCCAGTACTACCTGGGGTCGTACATCCGAGCGGACGGTGGCGGGCTGAACCCGGCGGGCGGCGTCTTCGACGTGGAAGGCCTGGCCGGTCCGCTCGACGGGCTCGACGCTGTCGCTGAACGACCCGGCGTCGAGCGCGGGCAACCAGGAAGGTGGCGCGCCCGGTGCGGAGGGCAACTTCGGCACTGGCACGCATCTGGTCACCTCGAGCATCCTCGACCCGGCGATCTACCCGCAGTTCGCGTCCGAGCGAGGCGGCGGACTGGGCGAGCGGCGGCCAGTCGCCGTTCGTCCCGCGAACGGGCGACTGGTACATGACGTCCCAGAACATCAGCCAGGCCTACAAGCGGCTGACGGCGGACCGTGGACATGACCGCGTCCACGACGGGTGAGCTGTCGTTCTGGACCTCGTACAACACGGAGCCGAACTGGGACTTCGTGTTCGTCGAGGCGCAGACGCTCAACCCCGACGGCACCGGCCGTGGCGACTGGACGACGTTGCCCGACGCGAACGGGCACACCAGCCAGGAGACCGGCGCCAGCTGCGCGAGCAGCTGGGGCGACGCGCTCCACGAGCGAACGCTCAACTACCAGACGGTGGTCCCGAACGGACCCGGGACGGACGATGACTCCTGCACCCCGACCGGGACGACCGGTGCGTGGCACGCCGCCTCCGGCAACTCGGGCGGCTGGCAGGAGTGGAGCATCGACCTCGACCGCATACGCCGGCCAGAGGGTCGAGCTCTCGATCGTCTTCGCCACGGACTGGGGCACGCTGACCGTGCCCGGCGTGCTGGTGGACGACACGACCGTCACGCTGAACGGCGCCGTGTCCGCCGCAGACGTCCTTCGAGGCGGATCTCGGCGGCTGGGACGTGCCGGGAGCCCATCCCGAGGGCCCGGCGCAGAACGCTGAACGACTGGCTCCGCTCGGAGGTCATCTTCGAGGAGGCGGCCGTGACGAAGACCGACGAGGGCCTCGTCTTCGGGTTCGGGTTCGAGGGCGTCAACACAGAGGAGGCACGGGCGGAGCTGATGAGACGGACGCTCGGGCACCTGCTGCCATCGGGCTAGCGCCCGGTCAGGAGGAGCGCAAGCGACGGGCCGCCTTCGGGCGGCCCGTCGTCGTTCTGGGCCGGGCGGCGCCCTCAGGCCGGCGGCTGCATCGTCTCGACCTCCGCCTTGACGCGCTCGAAGGCGGCCAGGGCCCGGTCGAGGTGCTCGCGCTCGTGCGTCGCCATGACGCTCGTGCGCAGCAGCGCGCCGCCGCGCTGCACCGCGGGGTAGATCGCGACGTTCACGTAGACGCCCGCGTCGTACAGGGCCTTCCAGTGCATCACGGCCTTCCAGTCGTCCCCGATCAGCACCGGGACGATCGGGGTGATGACCTCCGAGCCGTCGGGCATGACGTTCGGCTCCATCACGTGGTAGCCGAGGTCGCCGAGGCCGTCGTGCAGGTAGCGGGCGTTGTCGAGCACCTTCGCCATCAGCTCCGGCCCCTCGTCGGAGCGGATGATCTCGAGCGCGCCCTTCGCTGCGCCGATCGCGGCCGGGACCGCCGCGGCGGTGAACATGAACGAGCGCGACTGGACGCGCAGGAAGTCGATCACGTCGGCGGGCCCCGCGATGAAGCCGCCGCAGGAGGCGAGCGACTTGGAGAAGGTGCCCATGCGCAGGTCGACCTCGTCCTCGACGCCGAAGGCCTCGCAGGCCCCCGCGCCGCGCGCGCCGAGCACACCCACGCCGTGGGCCTCGTCGACCATCAGCCGGGCGCCGTGCTCGCGGCAGAGCGCCGTCACATCGGGAATGGGCGACAGGTCGCCCTCCATCGAGAAGACGCCGTCGATCACGACGAGCACCCCGCCGCCGTCGCCCTCGGCGCGCGAGAGCATCGTCTCGAGCTTGTCGAGCCGGTTGTGCCTGAAGGGGCGGATCCGCGCACGGCTCATCGAGACGGCGTCGAGGATCGACGCGTGGTCGCCGCTGTCGCAGATCACGGTGTCCTCGGGGCCGAGCAGCGTGCCGATCGCGCCCGTGTTGGCGAGGTAGCCGGTGGTGAACACGAGCGCGTCCTCGGTGCCCATCCAGTCGGCGAGCATCTGCTCCAGCTCGAGGTGCAGGTCGAGCGTGCCGTTGAGGAAGCGCGAGCCCGTGAGCCCGGTCCCGTAGCGCTCGAGCGCGCGCCGGGCGGCGTCCTTGACGCGCTCGTCGCCGGTCAGGCCGAGGTAGTTGTTCGAGCCGAGCATGATGCGCCGGCTGCCCTCCATCTCGACCACCGGGCCGGCCGGGCCCTCGAGCACCCGGAAGTAGGGCATCAGGTCGTGTTCGCGGGCAGCCCGAAGCTGCTCCACCCGCTCGTGGCTGCGTGCCTTTTCGAAGAGATCGATAGCGGTCGGCATGTAGGGTCCCGCGCCGTGTCCGTCGAGGTGAAGCCGTGTCTCGTCGCGCAGCGACCTGCGCGAATTCATCGAGCTTCCGTACCGGCTGCACTCTAACGCGGAACAGTGGGTTCCCCCGCTTCGGATCGAGCGCCGGGCCTTCCTCAACCCCCGCCTCAACGCCTATTTCAAGCACGGCGAGGCGCAGCTGTTCCTGGCCCGCAGCGGGCGACCGCGTGACGGGCCGCGTGAGCGCGCAGATCGACACGCGCGTTCAACGAGTTCCACGGCAACGCCTGGGGGATGTTCGGCTTCCTCGAGCTCGAGAACGACCCGGAGGTGATGCGGGCGCTCGTGGACGCCGCGGCGGGCTGGCTCGCCGAGCGTGGCCGCGAGCTCATGATCGGGCCGATGGACTTCACGATGAACGACGAGAGCGGCGTGCTGATCGAGGGCTACGAGCGGCCCGCGATGGTGCGTCAGCCCTGGCACCCGCCTCACTACCGGCGAGCTGTGCGAGGGCGCCGGGCTCGAGAAGGCCGTGGACCTGTTCATGTGGGAGCTCCACGTGACGGGCCGCGAGCGGGTCATGCCGATCATCTGGGACCTCGCCGAGCAGCTCGAGCCCAAGCACGGCATCCGGCATCCGCAAGATGAGCCGGCGCCGGCTGCGGCGCGAGCTCGACGCGTTCGCAGAGATCTACAACGAGGCCTGGTCGCGCAACTGGGGCTTCGTGCCCTACTCGAAGGCCGACCTCGACGCCTACGCCCAGGAGCTGCAGCTCGTCTACGACCGCAACTGGTTCATGGTGGCCGAGGACAGCGAGGGCAAGACCGTCGGCATCGCCATCAGCGTCCCGGACATCAACCAGGTGCTGAAGCGGATGAACGGCCGCGTGCTGCCCTTCGGCTGGTGGCACTACCTGAACCGCAGGAAGATCGTGACCCAGGTGCCGGGTGGGCTTCCTCGGCGTGCGGCCCGCCTACCAGCACACCGGCGTGGCGGCCGGGCTGTACGCCGAGCACTTCGACATGGCCGAGGTCACGCCCGTCAAGGGCGGCGAGATGGGCTGGATCCTCGAGTCGAACAAGGCCATGAACCGCGCGATGAAGGCGATGGGCGGGACGATCGTCAAGAAGTACCGGGTGTACGAGCGCGCGCTCTGACCGGGCGATGTAGACTCGCCCGGTGCCCGATCCGACGCCGCTGCCCGAGCCAGTGCAGCACCGAGAGCGACGTCCGCCCGCTCCCGGTGGTGGCCGAGCCGCGGGTCATCGAGCCGCCGGCGCGAGGTATCGCTGCCCGCCGCCGTGGCCGCCGCCACCGGCGGCTTCCTCGTCGGCGTGGCCACGTTCGTGCTCGTGAAGCTGCTGCGCCGCCCGCGCAAGACGGCGCACGCTCAGGCTCGGCTCCGGCCGCAAGCGGACCGAGATCACCGCCTCGCGCTCGTTCCTCGTCGACGTCCACCTCCTCAAGGACAAATAGCCGCCACGCTCGAGCTCGACGTCGTGCCGCGGGGCCCCTACCGGCTCCCGACGGCGGGACGGGACGGAGTGCTCGTGCGCCGCGGCGAGGCGCTCGCGCGGGTCGTGCTGGGTGGAGGACGAGGAGGTCGTCGTGCACGCCTGGGCCGCCGGCGGCGCGGTCCGCTTCCGGGCCGAGGCGGCGTCGCGTGAGGCCGCGGCGGCCGGGAATCGAGCGCATGCGCTTCGCGCTCGGCACCGACCACGACGTGTCGGAGTTCCACTCGCGCTTCCGGCGCGACCCGCTGATCGGCGCCGTCGTGCGCTCCCGGCCCTGGGTGCGGCCGCGGCGGCGGCCCGAGCCCTTCGAGGCGCTCGCCTGGGCGGTCAGCGAGCAGCTGATCGAATCGCGCCGCGCCGCGGCGATCCAGCGCTCGATAGTCCGCCGCCACGGGCGCCGGAGCGCGTGCGGGCGCTTCGTCGCGCCGCCCTCGGCGGACCGGCTCAGGCGGGCGCTCGCCCGCCGAGCTCGATGCCTGCGGCCTCGCTCCGAAGCGCTCGATCGCGCTGATCAGGGCGGCTCGCGAGGTGGCGTCCGGGCGCGCCGACCTGAGCCGCCACGAGCCCTCCTGGAGACGCCTGCTCGCGATCCCCAACATCGGCAACTGGACGGTCGAGATGCTCGCCTTCGAGGGCCAGGGCCGCGACGACGTGATCCCGGCGCTCGACCTCGCCTACGTGAAGCTCGTGGGCCGCCTCGCCGGGCTCGGCCGTCGCGCGACCGAGGACGAGGTGCGCGCCTTCTTCGCCCCCTACGAGGAGTGGGCGGGGCTGGCGGGCATCTACGCTCTGCAGCGGCGCTACACGCAGTAGCCCGCCCCCGAACGGAGAGAACGAATGGAGAAGCTCGAGAAGACCGACGGCGAATGGCGCGAGGAGCTGTCGCCCGAGCGCTTTCACATCCTGCGCGAGAAGGGCACCGAGCCGCCCTTCACCGGTGCGTACACCTATTCGAAGGCCGACGGCGTCTACCGCTGCGGCGCCTGCGGCAACGAGCTGTTCAGCTCGGATGCGAAGTTCGACTCCGGCACCGGCTGGCCGAGCTTCACCGAGCCTGCGCTGGCCGACGCGGTCGAGCTTCACGAGGACAGCTCGCACGGGATGGTCCGCACGGAGGTGACCTGCGCCCGCTGCGGCAGCCACCTCGGTCACGTCTTCCCGGACGGCCCCGGGCCGGGCGGGCAGCGCTACTGCATCAACTCGATCGCGCTCGACCTCGACGAGCAGGACGGCTGAGCCCCAGGGCGGCGCTCAGCCCGTCTGCGGCGCCTGGGCGCCCGGTCCGAGCAGCGCCTCGGGCGGGATGCCTAGCTCGTCGAGGAGCTCCGGCAGCGGCCGTCCGCTGTCCGGCAGCTCGATCGACTGCGGCTGGTTCGGCTCGCTGAGCGTGGCCTCGAGCCTGACCTCTCCGTCCTCGATCCCGCCAAGCGTGTTGCCCTCCGGGGCATCGAAGTCGAGCTCGACCTCGAGGCGTCGCCAGATGCCGTCCTCGCCGATCAGCGCGCTGAACTCGGGATCCGCGACGATCGACTCGACCCGATCGCCCGAGGGCAGCCCGGCACGGTCGGCGGCCGGAGTCAGCTCGCGAAACCCGTCCAGCATCGCCGCGACGTCGAGCGTTCCCGTGACCTCGTCGAACGACTGGCCGTCGACCTTCACCTCGTCGAGCTCGGCGTCCTGAACCCAGTCGGCGGGATCGACGCCCGCCTCGCGGAAGGTTCGGGGCCCGTCCGTCGCCAGCGCGTCGTCCCAGATGCCCTGCCAGCCCTCGGTGCCGACCTCGTACGTATCGCCGCCGTACTCGATGAAGGCGTTCTCCTCGGTGGCGATCACCCGGCCGTCGAAATCGAGGCCCTGCGCGTCGAGGCTGACCTCCCAGTCGAGGTTGGGGACCGTGTAGTCGTGGTAGTTCGAGAACGGCCCGGAGGCGCGCGCCTCGATCTGGGTCTCGTTCCCGCCGCCCTCCAGCGTGGCCTCGACGTGGAGATCGAACAGCCCGCTCTCGACGTCGGTCGAGAACCCCTTGCGGAGCAGCTTCGACCGCATCGCCGCTGCTCTCGTCGTTGCCGCAGCCGCCGGCGAGGAGCAGGAGCGCGGCGGCCGCCGCCGCGACGGTCCGCCTCACAAGCCGGCCCCCGGCAGCAGGTTGTTGTCGTGCGCGGCGGCCGGGTCGGCGGGCTGCTCGAGCAGGTCGCTGTCGAGCATCCAGGCCGAGAACGCGTCCCACTGCTCGGGGTCCTGCCAGCCGTACGGCCTGCCCTCGGGCGGGAAGAAGAGCGGCAGCGTCACCTTCACGACGGCGCGCTGCAGCTCGGGATCGAGATCGGGGTTCGCCTCGAGCAGCCCCTGGATCGCCTCGTCGGGGTTCTCGCGCAGGTCACGCGTCCCGCGCGAGAGCGCGCCGATGAAAGCGCGCAGCTTGCCGCCGTCGCGCTCGATCGCGTCCTCGTTCGCCACCAGCACGAGCTCGTTGTAGGTCGGGACGCCGGCGTCCTCCATGCGGATGATCTGAGGCCGCTTGCCGCGCAGGCGCAGGTCGGTGCCCTCGTAGTTCCAGAACGCGCCGAGCGTGGCGTCGACCTTGCCGGTGAGCAGCGCGGGGGTGAGGTTGAAGCCGACGTTGCGCTCCTTGACCGAGTCGGTGTTGACGCCCGCCTCGGCGAGGATCGTCTCGAGATACGCGGTCTGGTAGTCGATACCCGCGGTGCCGACCGTCTTCCCCTTCAGGTCCGCCGGGGAGCGGATCTTCGCCTTCGGCAGCGAGATGATCGAGGTCAGCGGCTCCTGGACGATCGCCGCGATGCTCACCACGTTCAGGCCGATGTCGCGGGCGCGGAAGACCTCGGGCTCATACGAGATCGCGAGGTCGACGTTGCCGGCAGCCACCTGCTTGATCGGCGCCGCCGGGTCGGGCGGGGTGCGGATCTCGACGTCGAGCCCGGCCTGCTCGAAGTGCCCGGCCGCCTGCGCCGCGTAGATGCCCGCGTGGTCGGCGTTCGGGAAGTAGTCGAGCATCAGCTCGACCCGCTTCGAGCCGCTCGGCTCGAGCGCGTCCTCCTTCTCGCCGCAGCCGGCGAGCAGCACCCCGAGCGCCGCGAGCAGCGCCAGCTTCCTCATGCGATTTGTTCCTTTCGGTTCCACGGGCAAGCAGATTCGCTCGGCCAGCGCCATCAGGCAGAACAGCGCGACGGCCATCAGCGTGAGGATCACGATGCCGGCGTAGACGCGCGGGGTCTGGAGCTGGGTGTTCCCGAGCAGCACGAGCCTGCCCGAGCCCCTCGTCCGCCCCCGCCCACTCACCGAAGACGGCGCCGATGACCGACACCGTAGCGGCCACCTTCAGGCCGCTGAACAGGAAGGGGAGCGAGGCGGGCAGCTCGACCGAGCGCAGCGTGCGCAGCCGCGAGGCGCCGAAGCTCTTCATCAGCTTGAGCAGCTCGGGCTCGACCGAGCGCAGGCCGTCGAGCAGGTTGACCGTGATCGGGAAGAAGCAGATCAGCGCGACGATGGCGAGCTTCGGGCCGATGCCGTAGTCGAACGCGAGCACGAAGATGGGGGCGAGGACGACGATCGGGATCGCCTGCGAGGCCACGAGCAGCGGGTAGGCCGCGTCGCGCAGCGGCCGCGCCAGGTGCATCGCGACCGCGAGCGCCGACGCCCGCCACGACCGCGATCGCCAGGCCGAGCAGCACCTCGACGAGCGTGACCCAGGCGTTGTCCCACAGGAGCGACCAGTCCTCGCGGAGCGCGTCCCAGGTCTCCACGGGGGAGGCGAGCGTCAGGTCGTCGACCGAGTCGAGCGATGCCACGCCCTGCCAGGCGAGCACGAACAGGACGAGCAGGGCTGCGCTCAGCGCATACCTCATGGCCGCAGCGCCTCCAGCGCCTCGCGCCGCAGCGCCGCGAGCTCGGGATCGGTGACCGAGCGCGGCCGCGGCAGGCCTACCTCGAACTCCGCGACCATGCGGCCCGGCCGCGCCGAGAGCACGATCACCCGGTCGGCGAGGAAGAGGGCCTCCTCGACGTCGTGCGTCACGAGCAGCACGGTGCGCGGCTCGGCGGCGAGCATGTCGGCGAGCCATTCCTGCAGGTCGGCGCGCGTGATCGCGTCGAGCGCGCCGAAGGGCTCGTCGAGCAGCAGCAGCGGGCGACCGGGGAGGAGCGTGCGCAGGAAGGCCACGCGCTGGCGCATCCCGCCGGACAGCTCGGCCGGCCGCGAGCGCTCGAACTCCGCGAGGCCGAAGCGCTCGAAGAGCGGCTCGGCGCGCCGTCGCGCCTCGGCGCGCGGCACGCCCTGGCACTCGAGCGCGAGGGCGGCGTTGCCGAGGGCGTCGCGCCACGGGAGCAGAAGGTCGCGCTGGGGCATGTACGAGCAGGCGCGCCTGCGCTCGGCGGCGCTCACGGCCCCGTTCACCGTGACGACGCCCTCGTCGGGGTCCTGCAGGCCCGCGACCAGCTCGAGCAGCGTGGACTTGCCGGAGCCCGAGGGGCCGACGACCGCGGTGATCTCGTCCTGTCGCAGGGTCAGGTCGATGCCCGCCAGCGCGGTCAGCGTGCCGTAGCGCCGGGTGACGTTCTCGAAAGAGAGAGGCTCCTGTACGGGAGCCTCGGCCTGTCTCTGCATCGCTCCCTCCGCGGGCATTACCCCACAGGTTCGAAGGGTCGGCGCCGGGCGGTGAGGCCCACCGCGGGCGCCCTCTCAGCCCGCCTTCCCGCGAGCCCCCCTGATTTACCGTTCGGAGTCTACGCGCCGATCCGCAGCTCCGCGATGGCGTTCACGAAGGCCTCGAGCTGCTTGGTCGTCCAGCATTCGAAGACGCCGTCGCAGAACGGCTCGTATGCCGACATCACGGAGTCGCCGTAGTTCCAGTAGAGACGCGGCTCGGGGTTGATCCAGAACGTGTGGCCGGCGCGCTCTGCCACGAGCCCGAACACGGGGGCGTGCGGCTCGCGCCCGTTCGTGCGGGCGTCGCCCAGCACGATCACCGTCGAGCGCGGGTCGAGGTCGTCCATCACGTTGTCGAGGAACTCGACCCACACCCGCCCGTAGTCGGTGTAGCCCGACACGTCCGCGACGCCGGCGTCGGTGGCGATCCGGCGCGACACGGCCTCGAACGAGCGCTCGTGCTCGAACACGCCGGTGACCTCGGAGATCCGCTCGACGAAGACGAACGAGCGCAGCTTGCGGAACTGGTCGTGAAGCGCGTGCAGGACGCTCAGGAAGAAGACGCTGGCGCTCGTGACGCTCGTCGACACGTCGCAGAGCACGTACAGCTCGGGGCGGCGCGGGCGCTTCGGCCGGAACTTCAGCTCGAGCGGGACGCCGCCCGTCTGGAGCGAGGCGCGCATCGTCCGCCGCATGTCGACCTGCCAGGAGCGCCGCCGCCCGCGGTGCTCGCGGCCGTGGGAGGCGAGCCGCTTCTTCATCTGCGCGACCACGCGGTGCACCTGCGAGAGGTCCTGAGCGGGGTTGGTCGGCAGCGCGCGGTCGAACTCGCGCAGCGGCTTCGCCGGCGGCAGCGCCTGCGTGCGCTCGATCATCTGGCGCTCGAGCTCCTGGCGCACGTGGCGCTCGAAGTCCTGCAGGCGCTCGCGCGGCACCGAGTCCGGGTCGGGCCGGTCGGCGGCCGGGCTCTCGCCCTTAAGCCCGAGCGTGCGCCTGATGCGCTGGACGTCGACGCCGATCACGCCGGAGCCCTCGCCCTGGCGGCCGAAGGCCGCGATCGCGAGCCGGGCGAGGTCGCGCATCTCGCCGTCGGTGCCGGCGCGGATGGCCTCGCGGATGCGCTCGCGGAGCGCGTCGAGGTCGATCTCTTCGCCCCCCGAGAAGCGCTCCTCGCGCAGGCCCTGCCCGATCGCCTCGCGCTCGACGGCGCGGAAGAAGAAGCGCTCGAACAGCACGTCGAGGACGCGCCGGTCCTCCTGCGACTTGGCGAGCGTGGCGGCCAGCGCGCTGTGGAAGTCCGAGCGCGAGGTCCAGCTCACCGCGTCGAGCGCGTGAAAGGCGTCGAGCAGCTCGCTCGTGCCGACGGCCACGCCCTCCTGGCGCAGCTCGTCGGCGAACTCGAGCAGCCGCGGGGCCATTCCGGCCGGGCCCGGGCGGCCGGCGGCATCCCGCCGTAGAGCGCGGGATTGCCTCGGCGCGCAGCCGGCCGAGCCGGCTGCTTGCCGCTACCCGGCCTGGCGGGTCTCGACGACTCCATCGCCCAGCTTCACGCCCGACGCGCTCGGCCACGAGGTCGAGGTCGGTCCGGTGCTTGACGATGATCGACATCGTCTTCTCGAGCACGCCGCGGTCGATGTCCTCGGCGCCGAGCAGCAGCAGCGCGCGCGCCCAGTCGATCGACTCGGCGATCGAGGGCGGCTTCTTGAGGTCGAGCTGCGCGGACCATGTGGATGACCTCGACCAGCTTGCGGGCGATGCCCTGATCCAGCTCGGGCGCGTGCAGGTGGACGATCTCGAGCTCGCGCTCGACGTCCGGGTAGTCGAGCCAGAGGTAGAGGCAGCGGCGCTTTAGCGCCTCGGTCAGCTCACGCGAGTTGTTCGAGGTGAGCAGGACGAGCGGCTGCGTGCGGGCCTCGACGACGCCCAGCTCGGGGATCGAGATCTGGAAGTCCGACAGGACCTCGAGCAGCATCGCCTCGAACTCCTGGTCGGTCTTGTCGATCTCGTCGATCAGGAGCACGACCGGCTCCTCGGCCGCGATCGCGTTCAGGAGCGGGCGCGGAAGCAGGAACTCCTCGCCGAAGATGTCGTCCTGCACACGCTCCCAGCCGGTGTCGGCGGCCTCGGTCTGGATGCGCAGGAGCTGCTTGCGGTAGTTCCACTCGTACAGGGCCTTGGCCTCGTCGAGGCCCTCGTAGCACTGGAGCCGGATCAGCCTCCGCCCGGTCGCCCGCGAGACCGCCTTGGCGAGCTCCGTCTTGCCGACCCCGGCCGGGCCCTCGACCAGCACGGGCTTGCCGAGCCGCCCCGCCAGGAACGAGACGAGCGCGGCCGAGTCGTCGGCGAGATAGCCCGCCTCACCGAGGCGCTCGCGCGCCCGCTCGATCGATTCGAACTCGCCGGCCATGAGCGGCCAAGGATACTTTCGTGCCCTTGCTCGCGACCCTCGTGGCCCAGATCCCCGACCTGCCTGGCCTCGGCGACGAGGGACCGGGCGACCTCGAGTCCCTGCTCACGTGGTGCTTCGTGTTGATGGGCGCCGGCTTCTTCATCGGGGTGCTCGGCCACATCATCGAGTCGCGCTGGCTCGTGGCGATCGGGATCGCCGTGGTGATGGTGGGGACGGTGGTGTTCGCGGTGGCGGTGGGGCAGTACGGGTAGGCCGGCGCCGCCGCTAGCCCCCGCAGCGACTCCGCGAACCCGGTTCGCCAGCTCGGGTGGGCGGGCTGCCAGCCGAGCTCGCGCTTCGCCTTCTCGTTCGACGCTCCGCGCTGCACGAGGGCCACGCCGACGACGGCCCGGCCGGCGACCAGCCGGGCGAGCCAGACCGGCACGCGTCGCGGCGGCTTCGCTCCGGCCGCCCGTGCGAAGACCGGCACCCACTCGTGCATCGGCGCCGGCTCGTCGTCGGTGATGTTGTAGATGCCGGGCGCCCCGTGCTGGACGGCCGCCGCGGTCGCGTCCGCGGCGTCGTCCACGTGCACGAAGGAGGTCAGGCCCCTGGCCTTGGCGATCACGGGCAGTCGCCGCCTGCGCACGTCGGCCGTCGTCGATCCATCCTGCGCGTAGTAGGTGCCCGGCCCGTAGAAGAACCCATAGCGCAGCACGAGGCCCTCGAGATCCTCCGCCCCGGTAACGCTCCGCTCCATCTCGGTGAGGATCCGTATCGCCTCGCCGAACGGGGCGGGCGCGTCCGCAATGGTGCGATCGTCCTCGGTCTTGACCCAGCTGCCCGCCGGCTCGTACAGAAACGCGATGCTCTGGCACACGAAGCGGCGCGCCCCCGCTGCCCGGGCGGCTTCGAGAAGGTTGCGGGTGCCCTCCCCCCGCAGCCGGTTAGTCGCGTCATACATGTGCTGATCCCTGAAGTCGAGCCGCTCCGGCAGGGCCGTGAGCTCGTGGACCACGACCTCCGCGCCGGCCTCCTGGACGGCCGCGAGAAGCGCGTCGCGGTCGAACACGTCGACGACGGCTGCGCGCGCCCCGCCGGCCCGGATCGCCTCGGCGCTCGCCTCGGATCGCGTCATGCCGGTGACCTGGTGGCCGGCCGCCACGAGCCGCGCAACGAGCGGGCGCCCGATCGCGCCACTCGCGCCCGCGACGAAGACCCTCACGCCGGCTCGCGACGCCGTTCCGCCTGCAGCATCCACGCGAGCAGTCCCGTCGCCAGCACGAGCGAAACCAAGTTGCGCCGGTCCGAGCCAGGACGGCTCGGCCTCGCCAACGTCGAGCAGGTGGTTGAACGAGTGCAACGCGTACTGCGCGAACGCGAGCACGAGCACGGGGAGCCTCCACGACACCCGGCTCACGGACGCGAGCGCCACCCCTCCGAGCGCCAGGTACCAGGTTGCGAGATCGCCCATGTAGTGGTCGTTGCGCGCCCCGTAGGGGCCGATCTCGTCGAAGAAGAAGCCAGGCGCGATCCAGAGCAGCAGGCCGAGGACCAGTTGGACGACCGCGAAGACGACGAGCAGCGCCTTCACGACGCCGCCCGCCGCGTGCCGAAGCCGATCCCGTCGCCCACGGGCAGCACGCATGCGACCCATCGCTCGCTGCGGACCAGCTCCGAGTTGAGCTTGCGCGCGGCGCTCAGCGAGTCCGGGTTCCAGTCCGTATCGGCCCCCTCCGGCAGCGCGACCTCACCGTTCATGAGGAGGTTGTCGACGACGAGCACGCAGCGCTCGGCGAGCAGCGGCTCGGCCAGCTCGATGTAGCGCATGTACTCGCCCTTGCTCGCGTCCACGAACAGGAGCCCGAACGGCCCTGAGAGGCTGCCGATCGTCTCGAGCGCGTCGCCCTCGATCAGCTCCACGCGGCCGGCCACGCCGCCGCGCTCGAGGTAGTCGCGCGCCTGGGAGGCGCGGCTCGGGTCGCGCTCCAGCGTTACCACCCGGCCGGAGGAGAGCTGCTCCGCCATGTGCAGCGTCGAGTAGCCGATCGCGGTGCCGACCTCGAGCACGAGCGGGTCGAGCGCCCGGCACAGAGCGGCCAGGAAGCGGCCCGTTTCCCAGTGGACGATCGGCACCGAATCGCGGTCGGCGACGGCCTCCATCTCGGCCATCACCCCGTCGCGCTCGGGCCGCAGCTCCCCCAGATAGCGGCCCACCTGCTCGTCGAGGATTCGCATCGCCGCAATGTACCCTGGGGCGATGCCAGGCTCGGTCGAGAGCATTGCCGTCGCCGCGCAGGAGAGCGAGCTTCCCGGCGCGGTGCGGGAAATCGAGGTCGCCGCGCGCGGAATGGCCGGCGACCGCTACGGCAACGCCGGCGACGTGACCCTGATCGAGGCCGAGGCGCTCGAGGGGCTGCGCACCGACACGGGCATCGAGCTGTCGCACGAGGAGTCGCGTAGGCAGGTGCTCACGCGCGGCGTCGATCTCAACGACCTCGTGGGCAAGCGCTTCAGCGTCGGCTCCGTCGAGCTCGAGGGAATCGAGCTGTGCGAGCCCTGCGCGCACCTCCAGTCACTCACCCGGCAGGGCGTCCTGCGCGGGCTCGTCCACCGCGGCGGGCTGCGCGCGGACATCGTCAGCGCCGGGCGGATCGCCGTCGGCGACAAGGTCACCGTCACACAACCAGGGAGGCTTCCATGACGCTCATCGAGGTCCCCTCGGGGCTTGAAGGCGTAAAGGCGTTCGACACCACCATCGCCGAGCCGGACCGCGAGGGCGGCGCCCTGCGCTACCGCGGCGTCGACATCGAGGAGCTCGTCGGCCAGGTCCCCTTCGAGAAGGTGTGGGGACTGCTGGTGGACGGCGTCTACGACCCCGGCCTGCCGCCCGCGGAGCCGCACCCGCTCGCGGTCCGCACCGGCAACCCGCGCGTGGACCTGCAGGCCGCGCTCGCGATGCTCGGCCCGGAGTGGGGCCTCCAGGAGCTGATCGACATCTCCGACGAGCAGGCCCGCGAGGACCTGGCGCGCGTCTCGGTGATGGCGCTGTCGTTCGTCGCCCAGTCGGCGCGCGGGGTCGGCCGGCCGCCGATCGCGCAGCGTGAGATCGACACGGCGCGGTCGATCCCCGAGCGCTTCCTGATCCGCTGGCGCGGCGAGGCCGACCCGCGTCACGTCAAGGCGATCGACGCGTACTGGATCTCCGCCGCCGAGCACGGGATGAACGCCTCGACCTTCACGGCGCGCGTGGTGGCATCGACCGGCGCCGACGTTGCCACCGCCCTGTCGGCCGCGGTGGGCGCGCTCTCCGGGCCGCTCCACGGCGGAGCCCCCTCGCGCGTTCTGCAGATGCTCGACGAGGTGGAGGCCGCGGGTGACGCCGACCGCTGGGTGAAGGACGCACTCGACCGCGGCGACCGCCTGATGGGCTTCGGCCACCGCGTCTACCGCGCCGAGGACCCGCGCGCGCGGGTGCTGCGGCGCACGGCTCGCGAGATCGGGGCGCCGCGCCTCGAGGTCGCCGAGAAGCTCGAGGAGGCCGCGCTCGCCGAGCTCGCCGCGCGCAAGCCCGACCGCGTGCTCGCCACGAACGTCGAGTTCTGGTCCGCGGTGGTGCTCGACTTCGCCGACGTTCCGCCCGACCTGTTCACCCCGCTCTTCTCGTGTGCGCGCGTGGCCGGCTGGTCGGCCCACATCATGGAGCAGAAGCGCGAGGGCCGGCTGATCCGCCCGAGTGCGCAGTACGTCGGGCCGGCGCCGCGCTCGGCCGACTCGGTCAACGGCGCTGCGCCGTCGTAGGGACTCTGAATGACGAGCGCTGAGAAGCGGCTCGTCCTCGTAGCGGCGATCCTCGGGACCACCGTGGTCACGGTCGACTCGACCGTGGTCAACGTCGCGCTGCCCGCGATCGCGGACGACCTCGGCGGCGGCCTCGCCGGCCAGCAGTGGACCTCGAACGCCTACCTCGTCACGCTCGGCTCGCTGCTCCTGATCGGCGGCTCGCTCGGCGACCTGTTCGGCGAGCGGCGCATGTTCGTGGCCGGGGTCGCCGGCTTCGGCGTGACCTCGCTGCTGTGCGCGCTCGCTCCGACGATCGAGCTGCTGATCGTCGCCCGGGCGCTCCAGGGCGTGTCCGGCGCGCTCCTGACACCGGCGGCGCTCGCGGTGATCGTCGCCGTGTTCCCGCCAGACGAGCGCGGCAAGGCGGTCGGCGCCTGGACCGCATGGGGCGGGATCGGCACGGTGCTCGGGCCGCTGATCGGCGGTCAGCTCGTCGACACCGCCTCGTGGCGCTGGATCTTCGCGATCAACATCCCGATCGTCCTCCTTACGCTCTTCATCGTCTTCCGCGCGGTGCCCGCCGGCCGCGAGCGCGACCCCGACGCCCGCGTCGACTTCGTGGGGGCGACGCTGTGTGCGCTCGGGCTCGCGGGGATGACCTTCGCGCTGATCGAGCAGCCCCTGCGGGGCTGGGGAGACCCGGCCGTGTTCCTCTCGCTCGTGATCGGGGCGGCGATGTTCGCCGGTTTCATCGCATGGGAGGCGCGCACCGCGCACCCGATGTTGCCGCTTGGGCTCTTCCGCCGCCGCAACTTCGCGATCGGCAACATCGAGACCTTCTCGATGTACGGCGGCCTCGGCCTGCTGTTCTTCTTTCTCGTCCTCTTCCTTCAGCAGGTGGCGGGCTACACCGCGCTCGAGGCCGGCATGTCGAGCATCCCGGTCACGCTCGTCATGTTCGCGCTCTCGACGCGCTTCGGGATGCTCGCCGACCGCTACGGGCCGCGCTTCTTCATGGGCGTCGGGCCGCTCGTGGCCGCTGTCGGCCTGGCGTGGTTCCTGCGCCTGGACGCCGACGTCGATTACCTGACCGACCTGCTCCCGGGCCTGCTCGTGTTCGCGCTCGGGTTGTCGATCACGGTCGCGCCGCTCACGGCGACGGTGCTCGCCGACGCCGACGAGAGCAACGCGGGCATCGCGTCCGGCGTCAACAACGCGATCGCACGCGTGGCGAGCCTCGTGGCGATCGCTGGGGTGGGCGCCCTCGTGGCCGCGTCGTTCGGGTCGAAGCTCGACGACGAGCTCGGCGCGCGCGAGGCGGGCAATCCACAGCTCGAGGCGGCGGTCGAGGACGCAAAGCGCCAGCCGCTCTCCGAGGTCGTGGTGCCGGGGCTCCCGGCGGGTGAGCAGGTGGAGGTGAGCGCGGCGGCCGAGCGCGCCTCGGTCGGCGCGTTCCACGTCGGCATCGGGATCGCCACCGCGCTCGTGGCGCTCGGCGGCGTGCTCGGGCTGGTCGGGATCGTCAACCCGCGGCGTCGGGTCGAGGCCGGCGACTGCCCCGGCGGCCAGCTCGTGGGAGTGAGCCGCGAGGGCGCGCGCCAGTCCCCATGCGATTGGCAGCGCGAATCGGAGGCGGCCGCGCGCGCTCCGGGTTAGAGTCGTCCCGTGGCCGGGCTCGACCGTCGCGAGTTCCTCTCCGGCGCGGCGGGGGCCGCGCTCGCACTGGCGCTGCCCGCGGAGGCGGGCGCGGGGATCCTCGCCGAGCCCTCGGCGCTCTCGCGGCAGGCCGCAAGGGCCCTGCGCTCAGCGGTCGGCGGGAAGGTTCTGTTCCCGAGCAGCCCGGGCTACGACAGCGCCCGGCTCGTCTACAACCTGCGCTACGACGGCGCGCGCCCGGATGCGGTCGTGCAGCCGGCGAGCACCCGGGACGTCGCGGCCGTCGTCAAGTGGGCGAACCGCTTCGACGTCAACGTGGTCGCGCGCTCGGGCGGCCACAGCTACGGCGGCTACTCGACGACCGGCAACGGGGTCGTTCTCGACCTGTCGGGGATGAACGGCGTGCGCGTGGCGAACGGGCGGGCAACCCTCGGCGCGGGGACGCAGCTGATCGACATGTACTCGTCGCTGGCGCGCCGCGGCCTCACGGTGCCGGGCGGATCCTGCCCGTCGGTGGGGATCGCCGGCCTGGCGCTCGGCGGCGGCCACGGCCTGGCGGGCCGGCGCTGGGGACTGACGACCGACAACATCAGCGCGGTCACGATGGTCACGGCGGACGGGCGCATGCGCCAGGTCACCGAGGAGAGCGACGAGGACCTGTTCTGGGCGTGCCAGGGCGGCGGGGGCGGCAACTTCGGCATCGTCACCAGCCTGACGCTCCAGACCCACCGGACGCGCGGTGCCGCCTGGTTCTTCATCTCCTTTCCGTGGTCGCAGGCGAGCGAGGTGCTGGCGGCCTGGCAGGCCTTCGCCCCGGACGCGCCACCCACGCTCACCTCGATCTGCTCGCTCGGGACCGGCTCGGGCTCCCCGGCCGTGACCGCCCTCGGCCAGTTCTTCGGCTCGCCGTCGAAGCTGCGCAGGCTGATCCGCCCGCTGGCGCGCGTGAGCGGTGCGCGCGTGAGCGTGGGGACGGCGAGCTACATGTCGCTGGTGCTGCGCTGGGCGGGCTGCCTGCAGGAGGGCTTTCGCGCCTGTCACACGGCCGGCACCTTCCCCGGCGGCACGATGCCGCGGGCGAGCTTCTACGCGAAGTCCGACTACTTCGACAAGCCGCTGTCGGCGCGGGCGCGCGCGACCATGATCGACTGGATCGAGCGGCGCCAGCGGAGCGGCGCGGGCTCGGGTGCGCTCCTGCTCGACGCCTACGGAGGCGCCTACAACCGGCCGGCCGCGGACGCCACCGCCTTCGTCCACCGCGACATGCTGTTCTCGTTGCAGTACGGCGCCTACTTCAGCGGCTCCGGCGGCGGCGCCGCGAACTCGTGGATCAACGGCACCTGGCGGGCGCTGCGCCCGTTCGCGTCAGGCCAGGCCTACCAGAACTACATCGACCCGCAGCTGCCGAACTGGGCGCGGGCCTACTACGCGGGCAACCTGCCGCGGCTGCGCCAGATCAAGAAGCAGGTGGATCCAGACTTTCGCTTCAGGTTCCGTCAGGCGATTCCGCCGGCGAGCTAGGCCGGCGGATGTCGTCCGCCGGGCGCTTCGCGCGCTCGCGCGCGCCCGCGAGGAAGAGGATCGCCGCGCAGGCGAGCGCCAGCAGGTTCTGGCCGAGCGAGCGCTCGAAGAGGCGCGCCACGATCAGCAGGGCCGCCCAGACGCCGGCGGTCGCAATGATCGTGCCGTCGCCGAACGGGAGATGGAAGCTCTGGCCCTCGGCGCGAGCGAAGAGCAGCGCCAGCACTCCGCCTGCGATCAGGAGCTCGGCCAGCTCGACGAACGAGAAGGGGCCGAAGGTGCTGACCGCGAGCAGGACCGCGGCGGCGGCCGCGGCCTTCTGCTCGCTGTTTAGCGCCCGGAAGGCGGCGACTACCCGGCTCACGCGGCGCTGTGCGCGCCCGCGCGCAGGCGGCGCTCGAGGAGCTCGGCGTCCGCGTCGGTGACCGCGCGGAGCTGGCCCTGGAAGGCGAGCTGCCAGTGTGCCGCGGGCCACTTGGCCGCGTGCTCTAGCTCGCCGACGACCTCGACGGCCGGCACGAACTCGTCCTCCTCGAGCACGATCTCCGGCTCGGTCTCGAAGCGCCACGGATAGGGGTCCGCCTTACCGGGCTTCCCGGGCCAGATCTTGACGCGGTCCTCGTACATCTCGCCCGTCACGCGGATGCTGCCCCCGAACGCCTGGATGCCCGTCACGTAGAAGACGATCCGGTCGCCCGGCTCGATCTGCTCGGCCATCCCGCGGCGCCCCTCCTTCGCCCCGATCACCCGGAAACCGTGCTCGCGCGTCGCGCGCAGGTTGTCGAGCGAGCCGGTCAGGATCCACGTTCGAGCCACGGCCGACAGGTTAGTGGGACTTGCCAGCGCTCCTTGTACCCTTCTGGCCCGCATGCCCGAAGAGGACCTCCACCTGATCGGCCCGGACGACGTCGCGTACCGGCTCGAATTGACCCCCGCCCAGCTCAAGATCACCTGGACGGCGCTCAAGGCGTACCTGGACGACTTCGGCCGCGACCAGCGCGAGGTGCAGGCGATCGCCCGTGAGGTGCTCGCCAAGCTTCCGGACGAGCACGCGATCCGCCCTATCGACATAGGCCGGGGCCGGTAGAGACCCCCGTGTCGCAGGACCTTACCCGTCGCGACCTCATTCGCGCCGGCGGCGTCGGTGCTGCCGGCCTCGCGCTGCTCGGTGCGAACGCGTGCGACTCCGGTGGCGACGCCGGCGCCACCGAGCAGACGAAGACGACCGCGCCTCCGCCGGCGAACCCGATGAACGTCGTGGTGGTGGTGATGGACAGCCTGCGGGCCGACCACATCTACGGCGAGGCCGCCCGCACGGCGGCGATGGTCAAGGTGATGAGGCAGGGGGTGCGCTTCGTCAACGCATATCCCGAGGGCATGCCCACGATCCCGGCGCGGCGGGCGATCATGGCCGGCCGCCGCACCTTCCCCTTCCGGGGCTGGAAGCCGAAGTGGGACGACCTGCCGCCGCAGCCGGGCTGGGAGCCCGTCGGGAGCGACGGCGAGATGTGGACCGAGGTGCTCCGCCGCAACGGCTGGACCACCGGCTACGTCACGGACAACCCGCACATGCTGCTGCCGGTGCACAAGAACTTCCGGGCGCGCTTGGACCGTGTCGAGCTCGTCGACGGTCAGGTGCCCGTCCGCAAGAAGCCGACGCGAAAGGTCTCCGCGAAGCAGGTCGACCACTTCATGCCCGCGTCGATGCGCGACGGCCGCGCCGAGCCGCGCATGGCCACCTACCTGGCCATCAACCCGCGCGAGCGGCCCGAGGAGGATTTCAACGCCGCCAAGGTCTTCCGGCGGGGGATGAGCTGGCTCGAGTGGGCGCGCGCACGCCAGCCGTTTGCGCTCGTGATCGACTCGTTCGACGCTCATGAGCCCTGGGACGCACCGCGCCGGCTGGTCGACATGTACGGCCCGCCGCGCCCGGACGGCGTCGAGCCGATCCAGCCCTTCGCCACTCCGGCGGGCCAGTGGCGCGAGCTCGGCCTCTCGCAGGGCCTTCTGCGGCGGATGCGTCAGCTGTACGCGGCCGAGGTCACGATGGTGGACGTGTGGCTCGGCCACTTCCTCGACCGGCTGGCCAACCTCGGCCTCGAGGAGAACACGCTGGTGGTGCTGGTGAGCGACCACGGCGTCCTGCTCGGCGAGTACGGCTGGGTCGGCAAGCGCTACTCCGAGATGCACCAGCCGCTCACGCACGTGCCGCTCATGATGCGCCACCCGGCCGGCAAGGCGAAGGGCCACGTCAGCACCTACTACGCCTCGACCCACGACATCGGCCCCACGGTGCTGAGCGCGGCCGGCATCGACGTGCCGGAGGACATGGACGGGGAGAACCTGTCGACGATCTTCGACGGTGAGGCGCCCGCCAAGAAGCGCGGCTACCGCACCGCGTCCTACAACACCTACGTCAGCGCCGGTGATGACCGCTGGCTCCTCATCTCGGGCAACAAGCGCCAGGAGCTGCGGCTCTACGACCGCAAGGCGGACCCCGGCGAGACGCGCAACGTTGCGGCCAGCAACCCGCAGCAGGTGCGCAGGCTCTGGAACCTGATCCTGAAGGACGCCGGCCCGAAGGGCCTGCCGAAGTTCCCCAAGGGCGGCGGCGAGGGCTGATCCCGGTGGCGGGCCCCGCCTCCCCGCTGCGCGCAGACGCCAACGCCGGCCGCGTCGCGCTGGTGACCGGGGGCGGGACCGGCATCGGCCGGGCGACGGCTATCGAGCTGGCCGCCACGGGCGCGCGGGTCGCGGTCTGCGGGCGCCGCAGCGAGCCACTCGACGAGACGGTCGCGGCAATCGAGGCGCTCGGCGGCGAGTGCCTCGCGGTGGCGGCGGACCTGCGCGAGGAGGAGGACGTCGAGCGCGTGGTGAGCGCGGCGCTCGAGCGCTTCGGCACGCTCGACGTGCTCGTCAACAACGCCGGCGGCCAGTTCTCGGCGCCGGCCGAGGAGATCGGCCTGAAGGGCTGGCGGGCGGTACAGCGGCTGACGCTCGACGCCGTCTGGAGCGTCACGCATTCGGTGGCCACGCGGGCGCTCATCCCCGGCGGCGGCGGGCTGATCGTCTTCGTCGGCTTCAGCCCGCTGCGCGGGATTCCCGGCTTCGCCCACGCCGCAGCGGGCCGCGCCGCCGTGGCGAACCTCGCCGCCGGGCTCGCGCTCGAGTGGAGCCGGCACCGGATCCGCTCCGTCTGCGTGGCGCCCGGAACGATCCGCACGGAGGGGCTCGCCGGCTACGGGGACGAGGCCGTCGAGGCATGGGAGCGCTCGGTGCCGCTCGGCCGGCTCGGCCGGCCCGAGGAGGTGGCGAGCCTGATCGCCTTCCTCGCCTCGGACGGCGGCGCCTACATCACCGGCACGACGATCGTGGTCGACGGCGGCGCGGACGCGTGGGGGCTGGCAGAGCCGCCGCCGGTTCCCGGGGGGTAGACCCGGGCGGTGCCGCCGGGCCGGTCTCGCGCATGGGGCTGCGGAAGGGGGAGGCGGAGTCGCCACGCGCACCTTGGTGCTTTGACCACCGTATGGGTGGTCAGGACACCGAGGTGACCGAGAGCGGGCCGCTTCGGCCCGGCCCGGCGGCGACCGCCCGGGCGTCGCTCCCATCGAAGATCGTTCGGCGGGCACGCTCCGGAGAGCTTTCCTTCCTGACTTGACCACCCAGGAGGTGGTCAAAGCAGGCAGGTGGCCCGAATTCCATGGCCAGCGGTTTCCCCTGCCGAAGAAGATTCGGAAACGGCGGCGATTACGGAAGATTCGTCGGGGGGGGCGAGCAGTGCTGTCGGCAAATCACCCCTTCCCCAGCCCGGCCCGGCCCGGCGGCGGAGAGCAACCAGCGCTAGACCGCCGCCGCCGCCTCCACCGCCAGCCCCGGCGACGTGCCGTACGACAGCAGCCCGTCGAGCCCGCGCTTCGCGACCTCGTTGGCGACGATCACGCGCTGGATCTCGCTCGTGCCCTCCCAGATGCGGTCGACGCGCAGGTCGCGGTAGAGCCGCTCGCACGGGTTCTCGCGCATGTAGCCGCGGCCGCCGAGGATCTGCACCGCGCGGTCGACGACGCGGCCGGCCGCCTCCGACGCCGACAGCTTGACCACCGCCGCCTTGCGCGTGCAGGAGGCTTGCGGTCGAGGCCCTGGTCGGCCTCCCACGCGACCTGGTGGACGAGCGCGCGGTTCGTCGAGATGTCGACGACGCTGTCGGCGACCATGCCCTGGATCAGCTGGTAGCCGATCGAGCCGCTCGCCGAACTGCTCGCGCTCGCCCGCCCAGTCGACCGCCGAGCGCAGCGCCCGCTCCGCCGCGCCCGACCGTGCGGGCGGCGATCATCAGCCGCTCCTCGACGAACCAGTCGCGCGTGAGCTCGTAGCCCTGGCCGACTCCGCCGAGCACGGCGCCCTCGGGCACGAGCACGTCCTCGAAGCCGAACTCCGGGTGCTCGTAGACGAACGTGTGCATGTAGCGCGGGGTGCGCTAGCACGCTCACGCCCGGCGTGTCCTTGTCGACGAGGAACAGCGTCGGCGCGCGCTCGGGCAGCACGAGCGCGAGCACGATCAGGAAGTCGGCGACGTCGCCGACGGTCACGAACCACTTCTCGCCGTTCAGGCGGTAGCCGCCCTCGACAGGCTCGGCGGTCGTCTGCGATCAGCGGACGGGTCCGAGCCCGCGCCGGCGCTCGGTGACCGCGACGCAGTCGCGCCGCTCGCCCCGGATCGCCGGGCTCGCAGGTAGGCCGCGCGCTGCTCGGCGTTGCAGGCGCGCAGCGCGTTCGCCGGCCGCCAGACGGTGTCCCAGAGCGCGTTCGTGAGCACGCCGAGCTCGCTCCGACACGAGCACCTGGTCGAGCACGCCGAGTCCCTGGCCGCCCCACTCGGCCGGCATGTTGATCGCGTTCAGGCGCAGCTCGCGTACGCGATCGGCGATCTGCGCGTGGGCCTCCGGGCCGAGCCCGTTCTGCTCCTCGCAGTCGAGCTCGTGCTCCATGATCGTGTCCGCCAGCGCGCGGGCCCGCGCGCGAAGCTCCTCCTGTTCGGCACTGAGTGCGAGATCCATGACTACATCCTCCTGGTCTGTGTCCTAGCGGGTGAAGTCGGCTGCACGGCCGGCCTCGATGACGCGCTTGAGGAACGCCTGGGTGCGCTCCTCCCGGGGCGAACCGAAGATCTGGTCGGGCGGCCCGTCCTCGAGGATGACGCCCTGGTAGAGGAAGCACACGCGGTCCGCGATCTGACGGGCGAAGCCCATCTCGTGCGTCGCGATCATCGCCGCCCAGCCGGCGGTCCGCCGGCACGCGCACCTCGTCGAGGAAGAGCTCTGTGTTGACGATCGCGCGCTGGCCCATCTTGCGCATCGGCGGCCCCCAGGACAGCCCCGCGTCGCCGCTCTCGAGCACGAAGGCGGTGATGCCGCGGTAGCCGCTGCCGGGCTCGACGGTCGCGAACACGACGACGTACTCCGAGATTCCGCCATTCGAGATCCAGCTCTTCTGGCCGCTGATCACGTAGCCGTCGCCGTCGCGGCGTGCCGTCGTCCGGATCGAGGCCGCGTCCGAGCCCGCCTCGGGCTCCGTCGTGGCGAGCGCGGTGAGCGGCGGCCGCTCGCCGGCGAGCGGGGCGAGCCAGCGGCGCTGCTGGGCCTCGTCGCCGAGCGCGAGCAGCGGCTCGGCGAAGAAACCGTTCGACGTGATCAGGTTGCCGATCCCGGCGCAGCCGTGCGAGAGCTCCTCCTGGACGACGCAGCCGGTAAGGCAGTCCGTCATCCCGCCGCCGCCGAGCTCCTCGGGCAGCATGAAGGAGGTCAGCCCGATTGCGGCTGCCTTGTTCCAGATCTCGTACGGCACCTCGACGTCCGCCTCGTCGACGGCGAGCGACACCGGCCTGATCTCGTTCGCGGCAAACTCCCGGCAGACCCGCCGGATCTCGAGCTGCTCGGGGGTCAGCTCGAGCATCAGTCGATCGGGATGTCTTCCACCTCCGGCTCGCGGCTCGGCCGGTCGAGGCGCTCGAGGTACCAGTCGATCAGCGAGCGCAGCGTCAGCAGGAACTCGCGGATCAGCTTCGTGACCTGCTCGTCGAGCTCGCGCGGCGCGGCCCGGCGCAGGCCGTCGAGCAGCACGAACAGCGCGGCGGGGTCGAGCGTGCCGCCGCGCGGTGGCGGAGGCCCGGCGCCGAGCGGCTCGCGCTCCTCGTCCTCGCCGAAGACCCGCTCAGTGCTCATCGCCGCTCCGCTCGAACACGATCTCGAGGGCTCCGTCCTCGAAGCGGGCGCCCCGGGTCGCGTAGGCCGCCAGCGCGGGGGGCAGCATGATGGTCCGCTTCTGGTCGCCGACCCGGACGATCACCTCGAGCCCGATCTTCTTCAGGCTGAGGTCGCCGCGCTCCGCGAACGGCACCTCCACGCGCAATGTCGCACGCCCGTTGTCGGCGGCGAGCTCGTGGGTGAGCCGGTCGTGCAGGATCGCGCTCGGATCGAGCTCGCCGAAGAGCGTGAGCGCGAGCCGGTCGAGCATCTCCCCACCCACCACCTCGCGCTCGAAGTACGGCGCGCTCAGCACCGGCACGGGGTCGAAAGCCGAGCCGACCAGCTCGAGCTGCTCGTCCTGCGCCTCGCGCCAGGCCGCGAAGTAGCCCTCGGCGGGCAGGATCCGGTTCACGATCACGGCGTCCGTGAGATAGCCGTAGAGGTTCAGGTAGGTGAAGGTCCGCATCGCCTCCTTGACCACCATCCGGTCCGGGCTCATCACGAGCCGGACCGTCGTGCGCGCGCGGTCGCGCAGGATGCCGTTCATCGCCACGAGGTTGCGGGCGAGCCGCTCGACGTCGTCGAAGACCGCCTCGCCGGGCAGCGGCATGTCGAAGAGCGTTCGCGCGAACGGCGCGAGCTTGCGCTGCGAGGGCAGCATGCGCTCGAGCCACCAGGTCACGACATCGGGGAACGACAGCAGCCGCAGCGTCTCGCCGGTGGGCGCGCAATCGACGATCACGACGTCGAACTCGCCCTCCTCGTGGTGGCGCTTGATCCAGAGCAGCGAGAACAGCTCGTCCATGCCCGGCGGAACGGTCAGCTCCTCGGCGGAGATGCGGTCGATGCCGCGCTCGGCGAGCAGGTCGCCGAGCCAGCCCTGGACGCCCTCCCAGTTGCGCTCCATCTCGTCCTGGGTCTGCACCTCATGGCCGAACAGGTTGTCCGCGATCTGGGTCGGCCCGCCGCCGAGCTCGGCCTCGAGCGAGTCGGACAGGCTGTGCGCGGGGTCGGTCGAGAGAACGACGGTACGCAGGCCCGCGGCGGCGCAGCGACGCGCGCTCGCGGCGGCCACGCTGGTCTTGCCGACTCCGCCCTTGCCCGTGTAGAGGATCGTCCGGGGCGCCATGAAGCGCCTGATGCTATTGCGGATGCCTACCGGCCGGCGACGCCCGAGACGTCGATCTCCGCGGTCACGCGGTCCTTCTTGCCGAGTCCGGTGCGCAGCTCCTTGGCTCCGAGGCTGACCGTGAAGAAGCCCGGGCCCTTCGGCGTCCAGGTGAACGAGCCGCCGCCGCGCCGGAACGTGCCGATCCGGCTGTACGCGACCCGGCCGTCCGGGCGCGTGACGGTGAGCTCGATCGCCGACAGCTTCGAGACCGTGAAGGCGATCACGACGGGACTGTCCTCGCTAGCGAGCTCGGGGCCGCGGTACTCGAGCGCCGGCGGGTCGACCTGATAGCCCCGGTAGCGCTCCGCGTAGTCGCAGTACTCCGGCCCGAGCCGGCGGGTGCACATGCTCTGCAGGAACTCGCGCAGCAGCTCGTGGTACTCGGCCGTCGACTCGTTCCCGGCGTACGAGTACCGCGACCAGTCGCCGACGTCGCTCAGCGGCACCTCCTCGCGTGCCTCGGGCTCGGCCTCGCTGTAGAGCCCGCGGGCGCGCTCGTCGCCCGTGATCTCGGCGAAGTCGTGCAGGCCGATCAGCGACTGCAGGAAGGCGTTGAAGATCCACAGGCGCGGCGCGAACGAGTACTGCAGGTAGTGGACGCCGCCGGCCGGCCCCGTGGTCCGCACGCCGGTGGGCGGCAGCGTCTCGAAGGCGCCCAGGGCGCGCTTGGCCGTCTCGACGTAGGCGGGATCGCCGAGCAGCTTGGACGCGCGCGCGAATGCCTGGATGCCGGTGGCCTGCGCCATCCCGCTCATCCAGGGCGGGGAGCCGCCGCCGAAGTAGAAGAGGTACTCCCACGCGATGAAAGTGCGCCCGCGCTTGACGGCGAGCTTCGTCATCTCGTCGAGGATCAGCCGCAGCGCCGCCTCGTCGCACTCGGGCTCGCCGCGCTCGCAGAAGCCGTGCAGCGCGTTGGCCTTCTTGAAGGTCGAGAGCGGATGCAGCTGCAGGCCCTCGCCGGGGAAGTACTGGAACAGGATCTGGCTGCCGCGGAAGCTGACCTGCGCGCCCGTCGCCGGGTAGGGGAGCCTGAGCCAGTACTGGCGGTTGCGCTCGAGCTGGAGGAAGGCCACCGGCATGCGCGTGGGCGTGAGCCGGCGGCTGAGCGCAAGCGCCTCGACGGAGTCGGCGACGTAGCGCAGCTGGGTGTCGCGCGCGCCGCTCAGCTTCCGGAGCGCGCGCAGCGAGCGGATGTAGGAGCCCCGCCAGCGCCTGTAGTCGGTGCTCGTGATCTTCCTGCGCCGCAGCTCGCGGCTGAGCGCCCGGTAGACGGCCCGGCGCCCGCGGGCGCTCGACGAGCGGGCGCGCCGCCAGGCGCGTGCGGATCGGGCGGACTCACGGCTCGCGCGAGCGCCGGCGGCGCTCGACGCGGACGCCCGCAGCCCGAGCGGCTCCGAGTCGCCGACGGGCATGCCGAGCTCGATCTCCGCGCGGCTCGGCACGGCCGGGTCCTGCACGCGCTCCGCGCTGCTCCCGTCGACCACGATCACCTCACCCGCGTATGCGGGAGTGGCGGTCAGGGCCAGCGCTGCGAGCGCGGCGAGGGCTGTTCTCTTGACGTACCCCATCTGGTTTTGAACACGACCAAGGCGGCGAGTTGCGGTTGGCAGCTACCCTGCCCGGCGTGCGCCGCCTGCTGTTCCTCCTGCTCTTCGTCACGGTGGCGCTCGCCTCCTGCGGGGGAGGCGAAGATGCCGACGATGCCGAGGGACTGCTCGACCGGGCCTTCTCGGGCGGGATCCAAAGTGCAGACCTCAAGCTCGACGCCGAGCTCCGGCTTGAGGGTAGCCAGTCGCTCGACCGGCCCGTGCGCCTGCAAGCCAGCGGGCCATTCGTATCCAATCAAGGCAGCCTTCCCTCCGCGGACATCGAGCTGAAGATCGGCACCGACGGCGGCGGCCAGACGATCACGACCGGCGTGCTGCTCACCGGCGACCGCGCGTTCGTGAAGTTCCAGGACGTCTATTACGAGCAGCCGCCGGCACGGGTGCGGCGCGCCAACCGGGCCCTGCTCCGCAACCGCGGCAGGGACAGCTCGCTCACGGAGCTCGGCTTCGACCCGCGCGGGTGGCTCGTGGGCGCGGAGGACGAGGGCAATGCCGACGTGGCCGGCGTGGAGACGAGCCACGTGTCCGGCGCGCTCGACGTCCAGAGCGTGCTGCGCGACTTCAACCGCTTCGTGCGCAGGTCCGGCGCCGCGGTCCAGGGAGCCACGGGCGGCGACCCGCCGGAGCCGCTCACGAGGGCGCAGATCGCCGCCATCACGGACTCGGTGTCGAACCCCACATTCGACGTCTACGTGGGCAAGGACGACGGCCTCGTGCGGCGCGTCTCGGGACGGCTCGAGTTCGAGGTCCCGGCGGACAGCCGCGAGCGGCTCGGCGGCATCCAGTCCGGCGCCCTCGAGTTCTCGCTCGAGCTGGCCGACGTGAACGGAGACCAGGAGATCGAGGCGCCCGCGAAGGCCCGCCCACTGTCCGCGCTCACTCGGTCGCTCGGCGGCGCGAGCGTGCTCGAGAGTCTCGGCGGTGGGATAGGCACCGACGGCGGGGCGATCACGCCGCCCAGCAACGGCGACGGCGGTGGCGGTCAGCTGCCGCCCGAGACCACCATCACGCCCGAGGCCGAGGACTTCCAGGAGTACGCGGATTGCCTCGACGACGCCCGGCCGGAGGACACCGACGCGTTGCAGCGCTGCGCCGAGCTGCTGCAGCGGCCGTAGCGTGCTCGACCTCCCGGTGAGCGCCGCCTGGCGCCACCTCGATGCGCGCGAGGGCTTCGAGGCCGTGTTCCCGAGCTCCGAGGGCGACGAGCCCCGCTTCGACGGTCACGTGACCGCGGTGGAGGAGGGACAGGCCTGGGCGGTCAGCTACTCGATCGAGCTCGACGACGCCTGGCGAAGCCGCCGCGCCCGGATCGTCAGCCGCTCGGCCATGGGGACGCGCGAGCTCGAGCTCGGGCGCGACGGCGCCGGCGGCTGGCTCGTCAACGGCGCGCCCGCTCCACACGTCGAGGGCTGCGACGACATCGACCTCGAGGCCTCCTCCTTCACGAACGCCTTCCCCGTGCGCCGCCTCGGGCTCGGCCAGGGCGAGTCGGCCGCGGCGCCCGCCCTGTACGTGCGCGCCCCCGACCTGCGCGTCGAGCGGCTCGAGCAGAGCTATCGCCGCCTCGAGGACGACGGCGACCGCAGGCGCTACGACTACGCGTCGCCCGCGTTCGAGTTCGAGGCCGTGCTCGTCTACGACGAGTTCGGGTTCATCCTCGACTACCCGGGCATCGGCGTGCGCGTGCTCTAGCGCGGCCGTGCGGTCAGGCCTGGGGCTGGACCGGCGTCTCGGGGCCCGCCGGGGGCGGCGCATCCCGTTGGCTCAGCGAGAACGGCGGGTAGCGGTCCGTGACGAGGATCAGGGCGTAGCCGATGACGCGGTTGTGCCAGCGGATCACACCCTCCACGAAGTCGAAGATCCCGCGCGGGTAGCGGCCGGTGAACAGGATCGCGAACCAGGCGCCGATGACCATCAGGAACGCCACCAGATACAGGAAGAACAGCACGATGTAGTGCGGGATGGCGAGAAACCACTTGACGAGCGGCAGCCAGCGATTGAGGTCGCGCTTGGCGTCCGGGTAGGGGAAATCGAGTCGCACCCACTGCCGCTCGTCGGTCGACGGGTAGCGGTCGCTCATCAACGCGAGGTAGGTGCCGATGCGGTTGCTGAACCGAAGCAGCTCCAGGTTCCAGTCGTACCACCAGCGCGGGTACTTCTCCCGGAAGAGGATCATGAGGAGCGGCGGCAGGAACAGCAGCCCTATGCCGCCGATGACGACCGCCGGGGCGTCGCCGCCGTCATACCCGCCGCTGCCGGGATAGCCGCCGATGCTCGCCGCCACGATCGCGATCGGGATCACCGTGAAGATCCGGAAGGCGGTGGTCACACGATCCAGGGGGCGGTCGGGGTACTCGACCGAGAACCGAACAGGATGCTCCTCGTTCACGTCGCGCTCCTTTGCTCGTACCTCCGCTGCATTTCACCAGGCAAGGCGGCGGCACTCAGTCCGCGTTCGTAAGCCCTAGCCGGACTTTTGCTGGGGGTCGGTCGCTTTCTCGTCCGAGTCTCGTGCGAACAGGGCGAGGTACAGCTCGCTCTCGTCCTCGTTCAGCCGCTCGAGCCGATCGATGAAGTCGGGGTAGGCCTGAGCGTGCCCGCCCTTGATCCGATAGGGGGGACGGAGCTCGATGAACCGGAGGCCTTCCGCCTTGATGGTCATGGCCGTGCGGCGCTGGTGGCGCCAGCGATCCCCAAAGCCGAAGATCCCTTCGAGTGCCGCCGACAAAGCGGCCGTGAACCCTGCCAGCTGCAACCAGACGGCGGGTACCTCGAGTGCGGCGAGAAACGCGGTCGCCGTGGCACCGGTGATCGTGAGTGTGCGAAGGGCGTAGTACGGCCTCCGGTGCGCGCGCCACAGCCTGTCGTAGTGCCGCGACTCCTCGAACCAACGCAGGCGGATGAGCCGCTTCTGGGCGGTATCGAGCTCGAGGTCGTCGACGAGCTCGGACAACGCCTCCCACGAGTCCTCGAGCCACTTCGTTTCCTGCGACCTCCACCCGGGACGACGCCGCCACGCTGGGGGCGGACCTGAGGGGCCCTCGTCAGCGGGCGGGCTCGCGTCGGGCGCAGCAGCCATCGGGGCGAACCTATCCCAAACCGTCGGGTGTGAGACGGCTTGTCGTTCTTCACCGAGGATCGCGTGGCCGACACGCCGTGGGGGCCCGCGCCGGGAGGCCGGACATCGACTACGGCCAGCCCCGCCACTCGACGTGCGGCGATCGCGGGCTGTCCGACTGGCCGGTCAGGGTCCGACGGTCGCCGAGCGGTCGATCGCCGCGAGCGCCAGCCGCTCGTCGTCCTCGCCAGGCAGGCCGCTGACCCCGACCGCGCCGACCCGCCGGCCGTCCTCGAAGACGGCGACGCCTCCGAGGAAGAAGGTGAAGAAGGGGTCGAAGCTCGCTCGCTCGACGGGATCGGCGCGCGCCTTCTCGGCGAGTTGCCGTGTCGACGTCGCGTCGCTGCGCGCGGCCGTGTAGGCCTTGCGCTGCGCGTTCAGACGCGTGTCCGGCGCGGCGCCGTCCATCGTCGCGGCCGCGACCAGTTCCCCGTGCGCATCGGCGACGAACACCGACACCGGCCCGGACGCGTTCGCCACCACGTGGTCGACGATCGCCCGGGCCCTGGCCAGATGCATGGGGCGATACTACGAGCCGAAGGTCGTGCGAGCGGGCGTCCCGGCGCGCTCTTGTTCCTTCGCGACGTCGGCCAGGCGCGCGTGCAATCGCGCGCGCAGCTCGGCGGGGTCGTACTCACCGTGGGCCCGGCGCCTGCGGGCGACGACCACGCCGGTGGCCGCCACGCCGGCGAGACCCGCCACGCCGATGAGCTTCCAGGGCACCCGCACCGGTGCGTAGCTTACGGGCGGTGGATGAGGCAGCCCTGTCGCTCGACGACGCCGTCGCGACCGCGGCCACAGGCGACATCTGGCTCTTCCGCGGCCGCTCGCTGGCCGACGTTGCGATCCGCACGGTCACGAACAGCCCGGTCAACCACGTCGGTATGGCCGTGGCCCTCGAGGACCTCCCGCCGCTGCTGTGGCATGCCGAGCTGGGTCGGTCGCTGCCCGACGTCTGGACCGGCGAGCGCCAGCGCGGCGTTCAGCTGCACCTGCTGCGTGACGCCGTCACGACCTGGAACGAGCGCTACCACCAGCGCGCCTGGGTACGCCAGCTCGACGGAACGATCGAGCGCCACCACGAGGACCGGCTCATGGAGACGATCGCGCGCTTCGACGGCCGCCCGTTCCCGACGATGCCCGGGCTCGCCCGTCAGTGGCTCACCGGCCGCATCCGCCGCCAGTCCTCGTCGCTGGAGGCGATCTACTGCGCCGAGCTCGTCGCGACCACCTACCAGGCGATGGGGCTGCTTCCCGACCGCCGCCCGGCGAGTTGGTACGACCCCGGGCGCTTCTGGAGCGGCGACCGCATCGAGCTCGTCGCCCCCTTCGCGCTCGGCGGCGAGATCCCGGTGATCTGAAGTGGTTGCGCCGCAGGGTGCCGAACTCAACGGAGTTTCGCGTCAACCCAGCACCCGCGACCAGGGCGGTGCCAGGGTCAGGCGATCGCGACGACTGCCTCGACCTCGACCGGCATGCCGAACGGCAGTTCGCCGGCGCCGATCGCTGAACGCGCGTGGCGCCCCGCGTCGCCCCAGAGAGCCAGGATCAAATCGCTGAAGCCGTTGATCGCGGCCGGCGTCACGTTGAATCCCTCAGACCGGTTCATCGGCCCGCCAGGGCAGGGAGTGCCCGCATTCTTGATGACGTAGCGTGCCGCCGACATGGAGCGCGCCATCTCCACCCCCGCCGTCGCCGCGGACGCGGCGGCGGTGACCGAGGTCGTCGCGGCGCTCGAGTCGTCGCTGTACGACCAGAGCACCTTCTCGCAGGCCGATCTGGAGGACGAGTGGCTGGAGATCGACCTCGAGCGGGACGCGCGCGTCGTCCGCGACGGCGACCGCATTGTCGGCTACGGCGTGGTGCGCGAGCGCGGCGAGCTCTGGCGCGTCGAGGGGTACGTCCATCCCGACGCGTTCGGGCGCGGGATAGGGAAGCTGCTGGCGACCGGGCTGGAAGCGGACGCGGCCCGCCACGGCGCACGCAGGATCCAGAACGGCGTCCTCGAGGCCGACTCAGCGGCCCGCGAGCTGCTCGAGTCGCTCGGCTACGCGGCCGTGCGCGTATTCCGCGAGCTGCGCATCGAGCTCGACGCGCCGCCGCCCGCACCCAGGTGGCCGGACGGGCTACGCCTCGTCCCCTTCGACCCCGAGCGAGACGCGCACGAGTTCCACGCCGCGCACCAGGAGGCGTTCGCGGACAGCTGGGACCACACGCCGCTCGACTTCGGGTCGTGGTCGAAGTTCCATCTCGGGAGTGAGCGCTTTGACCCGACGCTCTGGTGCGTCGTCCGCGCGGGCGACGAGATCGCCGCCGGGACGATCTGCACGGGTGACACGTACGGCGGCGGCTTCGTCCACACGCTCTTCACGCGTCGCCCATGGCGGAGGCAGGGCGTGGGCGCAGCGCTCGTCCGCGACTCGTTCGGACGCTTCTGGGAGCGCGGCGAGCACAGCGTCGGGCTCGGCGCCGACGCCGCGAGCGACAGCGGCGCGTTCCGCATCTACGAGCGCGCCGGGATGACGCCCGCGCTCGGCTGGGTGATGTACGAGAAGATGCTCAGCCTGGCCTGAGCCGGGCGCCGAGGACCCGCGCTATGCCGCGCGAACCTCGAACTCGGTCAGCGTCACAGGGCCGAACGACGTGATCAGCGCGACGTCGACGGCGTCGCGGCCACGCCCGACGACGACGCGGCCGACGCGGCGGCGGTTGTTGCGAGCGTCGAAGGTGTGCCACGCGCCGTCGAGGTAGACCTCGAACCAGGCGGCGAAGTCCATCGGCTCGGCGGGCAACGGGACGTCGATCTCCGGGATGTAGCCGCACACGTAGCGCGCCGGGATGTTCAACGCGCGGCAGAACGTGATCGCCAGGTGCGCGAAGTCGCGGCAGACGCCCTGACCCGCGCGATAGGCGTCGACCGCCGTGGTCCATGGGTTCGACGCGCCGGCCACCCAGTCGAGATGACCGTGCACGAAGTCGACGATCGCCTGGACGCGCTCCCAGCCGGGCGCGAGATCGCCGAAGCGCTGCCACGCCTCGTGGCCGAGCTCGTCGGGCAGGCAGAAACGGCTCGGCATGACGAACGTGATGTGCTCGTCGGGCAGCGCCATGATCGGAGTCTCCGGCGTCCCGGGGGAGATCCGGTCGCTTGGCGACGACAGCACGACCTCGGCCTCGTAGACGATCTGTGACGCGCCAGCGGGGATGGTGACCCGTTCGCAGCGGTTGCCGAACAGGTCGATGTAGCCGTGATGGTCGGCGCCAGTCTCCCAGTGCTCGGCGCGCACCTGGAGATCGCGCCCCGATGGTGCGACCTGGAGCACCGCCGAGACCGGCTGCGGCGTCTCGAAACCGAAGGTGCATCCGACGGTGAGCGCCAGCGGCCTGTCGTCGACGACGGGAACGCTGTGCACGCTACCCGCTCGGCGGCCGCCGACCGGACCGCCGTGGCCGCGGCTCAGCCGTCGTCTTCGGTCCGCACATCGACGGACGGGACAGGATTCTGTGCCGACGCCCGCTTCCGGGCGTCCTTCTTCGCCTTCTTCTCCAGCCGACGCTCGAGAAGCCTCCGTTCACGATTGAGCTTTGCCATCGTGGTCTTTCGCTTGCCGCTTGAGGCCATGCTGTCCTCTCGAGTTGTGGAGTTCGGTTGCTTAGAGCACCTGAACGTTCGCGGCCGCCGGGCCCTTGGCGCCCTGCTCCGCGTCGTAGCTCACCTTCGCGCCGTCGGTCAACGACTTGAAGCCGCTGCCCTGAATTGCGTTGTGGTGCACGAACAGATCGCTCCCGGGCTCATCGGGCGTGATGAATCCGTAGCCCTTGTCGTCGCTGAACCACTTCACGGTTCCTGTAGCCATCGTTGTCCCCCTCCGGGATATGTGCACTGCGAGACGCGGAGGGTGCTCGAAGGCAACGACTGCGGAAACGCGGAACACGGCTGTGGTCGAACGGATGCCCGACCGGTAGGACGAGGGTAGCGCGCCCCGCGCCGGGCCTGGGCGCCGGCATGTCGGCTCACGCCGTTGTGCGGGCCCTCACGGCTGGTCTGGAGAGGCAGCGTCCCTTGCTCGCCGGAGCCGTTCGGCGGCGGTGTCGGAGGCGCGCTGGAACTCTTCGAGCCGAGCCAGGTTCGTCGTGCGGCCGCCGTAGAGCCGCGCTCGATAGAGGTCAAGGCGTTGGCGATGGTAGTTCGCCTCCGCGCGAAGTTGGTCGAGCCGCGGGCTCTGCGGCGCGGTCATGGCCGCTTCCGGCGATAGTCGCGCTCGGCCTCGGCGGCACGTTTCACCGGCGTCAAGCGCCGTGCCTTGGAGGACCCGTTCTTGATTCGCCGAGCGACCTCCCTCAGCTTCGTGGCGCGGAGCTGGTCCTTGCGCCTCATTCGAGCTTCGCGCTGGCCTCCTGACCCCCGATCGTGGATCGCACGAAAGGACAGGGAGCCCAGCGAGCGAAGTGCGGGTTCGACGATAGCTACCCGTGGGAGCCGGCTCAGAGCGCCCGCTCGACGGCGGACGCCTGCGCCGAAGAAACGAAGATGATCACGCGGTCGCCCGCCCTCAGCACATCGTCGGCATGGGGAAATATCGCCGCCCCATCGCGGATCACCGCGCCGATCAGCGCGTTCGTCACGGGCAGCTCCTTGAACGGCCTGTTGGCGACCTCGGATTCCGCTCGCACGCTGATGTCCATGACTTCGAAGCGGTGGCCCTCGAGCAGTGCGATCTGCTGGATCCGCGGATCGTGGGCGAACCGCACCATCTCCTCCGCGGTCACCTCGCGCGGGTTGATCGCCACGTCCACCCCGCCGCTTTCGTAGACGTCCGTTGCAACCGGGTTGTCCACCAGGGTGATCGTGAGGCGGGCGCCGTGGAGCTTGGTGAGGACGGCGCCGTAGAGGTTCTTTGCGTCGTCGTTCAGGGCGAAGACGGCGGCGGCCCCCGCGATCCTCTGGCGCTCGAGAAAGCTTCGGTCGAAGCCGTCGGCGTGGAAGACACGAACGTCCGGCAGCTTCTCGGCGATGTCGTGCGCCCGAGCGCCCTGTGCCTCCACGATCCGCACCTTCAGATGGCGGTCGAGCAGCACCTGGGCGATGGTCGTGCCCATCTGGCCGCCGCCGAAGATCAGGATGTCGTCGATCCTCTGCTCCCCGTGGGCGAGGATCCGGCTCCACCGCTTCGCCGACTCCGGCGAGGCGATCACGATGATGCGGTCGCCCGGCTGAATGGCCTCGTCGCCTCCCGGCAGGATCATGCGCTCCTCGCGAATCAGGCCTGCGACCTTCGAGTCGGCCGGCAGGTCCGCCTGACGGAGCGGACGGCCGATGAGCGCGTCGTTGGATGCCGCCGGCGGTATGTCGAACTCGACGATCTGCACCTTGCCGTCGGCGAACACGTCGGTTTGGCGAGCCGCGGGCAGGCCCACGATGCCGGCGATCGCGTTGGCGGTCTCGAGCTCGGGCGAGATCATGAAGTCGACGTCGATCTCCCCCTCGCGCCATGCATCCAGCAACTCGGTGCTATTGGTTCGAATGACGGTCTTCGCCTCAGAGAGCCGCTTGACGAGCATCGCGCAGACGAGATTCGCCTCTTCCCGCGGGCTGCACGCCAGCAGCAGCTCGGCGTCGGCAACGCCGGCCTTTTGCAGGACCTTGCGTGTGGTGGCGTCTCCCTGAACCGTCCTGACGTCGTAGCGGTCCGCGAATCGGGCGCAGCGCTCGCCATCGGTGTCGATGACGGTGACGTCGTTCTCCTCGTGAAGGGAGTCCACGAGCGTCCAGCCCACGTGCCCGGCGCCGAGCACGACGATCTTCATGCGCGCAGAATAGGCGGCCTGGAGGCAACCGACACAAGCGGCGTGGCGCCATAGCCACCGTGGCCGGTCCCGGGCGTGGCGCGGGCCTCGCGGTCAACGTCCGCGGGTCGCTTCAGTTGACCGGGGCGATGTTGACCCCCTTGGGGCTTGCGTTCCTGCTGCCCGCGGCGGTCGCCGCAGGCTACGGCGAGCCGGTGTGGCCGTTCCTGGTCTCGGCTGTCGTCACGTCGGGCGTCGGCCTCGGCGTGCAGCGGGTGACGGAGGGACGAGAGCAGGTCGGGTTCCGTGAAGGGTTCCTGGTCGTTGCGCTGATCTGGGTTCTGGTTGCCGTCTTCGGTGCCCTCCCGTACCTGCTGATCGAGCCGCAGCTGTCGAACCCGGTCGACGCGCTGTTCGAGTCGATGTCGGGCTTCTCGACCACGGGCGCGACCGTTGTGACGGATATCGACGCGATGTCTCGATCGGTGGCCATGTGGCGTCAGTTCACGGCCTGGCTCGGCGGCCTCGGCATCATCGTCCTCTTCCTCACCGTGCTGCCGCGCCTCAACGTCGCCGGACGCCAGGCGCTGTTCCGGACGGAGGCGCCCGGCCCCGAGCTGGACCTCGAAGAGACGATCCGCGAGACGGCACGGCGGTTCGCGGCGCTCTACGTCGCCATAACCGCGGTCGAAATCGTGGTTCTCGCCGTTCTGGGGTGGACTGGCATCGACGAACGGATGGACCTGTTCAACGCGGTCGCCCACTCGTTCACGACCGTCGCCACGGCCGGTTTCTCCCCCGAGGCACGCTCCATCGAGCCGTTCGCCCCCGCCACGCAATGGGCGATCGCGTTCTTCATGGTGGTTGCCGGCACAAACTTCGCTCTGCTGTACGCGAGCGTCGTACTCCGCCGGCCGCTGGGGCTCGCCCGCGACGAAGAGTTCCGCGTCTACCTGGTGCTCCTGGCCATCGCGTCTGTGGTGGTACTGATCGGGCTGACCAGCGCTGACCTGTTCAGTGGGGAGACGGCGGTACGGCAGGCGGTCTTCAACACCATCTCGATGATGACCACCACGGGGTACGCAAGCTCGGACTTCAACCAGTGGACGTCGCTGACGACGCTGGTGCTGTTCGGGGTCACGCTCCTGAGCGCCTCCGCGGGCTCTACCAGCGGCTCGATCAAGCTGGTTCGTCACGTGGTGATCGCCAAGATGCTGCGGCGCGAGATCCATCACGCCGTACATCCCGAGCTGATCAGGCCGCTGCGCATCAACGGCGTCGTCATCGACGAGCGCACGCTGCGGGCGATCATCGTCTTCGTGTTCATCTACCTCGGGGTGTGCGCGATCGCGGCGGTTGCCATCCTGATCGACTCCACGCTCCGGGACCTGGAGCTCACCGCGTTCCAGTCGCTCGCCGACTCCGCATCGGTTCTCGGCAGCGCGGGCCCGGGGCTCGGCTTTGCCGGCCCGATGGGCTCTTTTGACCCGTTCAGCGAGCTGTCGAAGCTGGTCCTGACCGCCGAGATGTACCTGGGGCGACTCGAGATCGTTCCGGTGATGGTGCTGCTGTCTCGCAGCTACTGGCGACGGTAGGATCGCCGCGTGTGCCGCTGGGTGGCGTACTTCGGCAACGCCATCCGGCCGGAGGCGTTGCTGCACGATGCCGAGCATTCGCGCCGCCAGGAGTGGCCGAGCCGCTGCAGATGACCGCCGGTTTGAGCGACGGCGAACGTGTGAACGCGGCGCGGTACGCGAGCGGCCCGGTGGTCAACTCGCTCTATGTGACCGCGCTCTAGCTGCGAACCGGAACCGGCCGGCGGCGCAGGTCTCGCTCGGGGTCGATCCCCCAGCGCTGCGCCAGCCCGGCCTGCTCCGGGGCCACGGCCCAGCGATCCGGCCGCTCCTCGCCCTCGTGGTCGGGCGTGGCGCCCTTGAGCAGCATCGAGCCGGTGTTGTCGCCGATGCGTCGGATCTCCTCGACCTCGTCCGCGCTCAGGACCGGCTCCGCCGGCACCGCGGCGAGCTCGGCGCGCTTGTCCTCGATCGGCCTGGCGCCCGGCCCGGCCTCCTGGATCAGCGTGGGCGCGACGCACTCCACGCCTTCGTGCGCGAGATTCCAGACACACGCGAGCTGGAGCGGCGTGAGGCCGTGGCGATCCGCGATCGGGCGCAGGCGCTCGAGCCGCTCGCGGCCCGCCTCGACCCAGCCGTCGGGGCGAAAGCCGCGGTGGTCATGGTCGGGAAAGACGTGGCCGGGTAGTACATCGTCGTGGAAGAGACCGCCGTAGTCGACGACCCGCGTGATCACGCTGCACGCCGTGCGCCGGCGCGGCGGCGAGCGCGAGCTCGCCCGGCCACGGCTCGAACGGGTTGAGGATGAGCATCGCCCAGTCGATCAGCTCGCCGTAGCGCTCGAAGCAGCCGATCACGTCGAGCGTGAAGCCGTTGGCGGGCCCGGGCGCCACGCCGAGCATGCGCGTGAGCCCCTCGTCGCGCAGCTCGCGCAGCGCCTCCCAGACCTCCGGCGACTCGAAGCCGCGCCGGTCGGGGTTGTGGAGCAGGAGCAGGTCGAAGTGGCCCGCGCCGCAGCGCTCGAGGCTGCGCTCGACAGCCATGCGCAGGTAGCCGGCGTAGCCGTCCGGCCCGCGCAGGCGCGGGTCGGTGAAGCGCGGGTAGCCCTTGGCCCCCTCGCGCTCGCCCTCGTAGAAGTCGTGGCCGACCGCTCCCACGAGGGCATACGACGAGCGCGGCAGGCCGGCGAGCGCCCGCCCGACGAGCTCGTCCGCGGCGCCCGCGCCGTAGGCGTCGGCGGTCATCACGGTGGTGATGCCGCCGCCGGGGCGGATCAGCGCCTCCAGGCGAGATTCCGCGATCGCCTCCCCGAAGTGCATGAAGCGCCCGCCGCTCCAGGTGCCAACTGCCACGTGCCCGAACATGCCCCCACTCTAAGGTCAAGGCCATGACAGGGGCCGACCTCGCGCTTTTCTCCGGGCTGCTCGTCGCGCTCTTCGTTCTTCCTGTGGCTAGACCTGCACTTCTTCGCGCGCGGGCGCGAGCCGAGCTTCAAGGAGGCCGCCTGGTGGTCGGTCGGCTGGCTCGTCCTGTCGCTCCTGGCGGCCGTCCCCGTCTTCCTGCTCGAGGGCAGCGAGGACGCCGTCCTCTACACCACCGTCTACCTGATCGAGCGCTCGCTGTCGCTCGACAACCTGTTCGTCTTCCTCCTGCTGTTCGCCTACTTCGGCGTCCCCTACGAGCGCCGTCCGCGGCTGCTCTTCTGGGGGATCGTCGCCGCGCTCGCGATGCGAGGCGTCTTCATCCTCGCCGGCAGCGAGCTGATCGAGCAGTTCCACGTCGTCATCTACCTGCTCGGCGCCGCCCTGATCGTGCTCGCCTACCGGATCTGGCGCGGGGTCTCCGAGAACGTCGACCCGGACAAGAACCTGATGGTTCGCGCCGTGCGCAAGGTGTTCCCGGTCACGGGCGAGTTCCACGAGGGCCACTGGTTCGTCAAGCAGGACGGCCAGCGCTACGTCACGCCGCTGTTCCTGTGCCTGGCGGCGATCGTCTTCGCCGACATCGCGTTCGCGGTCGACTCGATCCCGGCGGCGTTCGCGATCACGCGCGACCCGCTGATCATCTGGATGGGCAACGTGTTCGCGCTGCTCGGGATGCGCGCGCTGTTCGTGCTCGTGGAGAGCCTCGTGGCGCGCTTCCGCTACCTCGACGAGACGATCGCGATCGTGCTCGGCCTCGTGGGCGTGAAGCTGCTGATCGAGGACCTCGTGTACGTCGGGCCCGTCGTGAGCCTCGCGGTCATCGCCGTCGCCGTTCACGATCGGCATCCTGCTCTCGATTCGCGCCGACCGGCGCGACCCGCGCGCGGACGAGAAGCGCGAGGAGCGCATCGAGCAGATGAAGCAGGGCGGCGGCGACGCCTCGGACGAGGACGAGGACGAGGACCGCGAGGGGGACGAGGACCGCGAGGTCTCAGGCGTCGTCCAGGGTGCGCCAGCCGAGCAGTCCCGCGAAGCCGAGTAGCCCGGCGCCCGCGACCGCGTCGACCGTCGCCAGGAGGCGCGGCCCGAAGCGGCCGCGCACCGCGGCGACGAGCAGCGACAGCAGGCTGAAGGCCGTGAGCGTGCCGAGCGCCACACCGCCGAGCAGCATGGCGGCGCCCGACGCTGACGCGGCCGCATCGCCGACCGCCGCGGCGCCCGCGGCGGTGAAGATCGCCGCCCAGGTCGCGATTGTGAGCGGGTTCGAGGCGGTGGCCGCCACCGCCGTGGCGAACGCGCGCCGCGGCGTCGCGACCTCCGACTCCGACTCGCCGCCGAGCCGCACCCGGAACGCCGACCAGAGCGTCCGCCAGCCGATGAAGGCGAGCACGCCCGCGCCGAGCAGCCCGAACGCGAGCCGCAGCTCCTCGATCTCGAGCAGGCTGGCGGCGCCGGCCAGGCCGAGCGAGGCGTACAGCAGGTCGACGAGCGCCGCGCCGGCCCCGATCGCGATCCCGGCCCTGAGCGCGCCGCGCAGCACGCTGCGGATGCACAGCAGCGAGACGGGCCCGGGCTGGGCGCCCACGAAGAAGCCGAGTCCGAATCCCACCAAGAGCGCGCTCATCGCCCGTCCAGGCTACGCGCCGGCCCGCCTGCGGGCGAGCTGGCGGTCGAGCGCGGCGAGCCGGTCGTCCCACTCACGGCCGACCTCGGCCATCCACTCGAGCGCCTCGGACATGGGGCCCGGGCGTGGGGCGGTAGAGCACCTCGCGGCCGGCGCGCCGCGTGTCGACGAGGCCTGCGCCGGCCAGCAGGCCGAGGTGCTTCTGCACCGCCTGGCGGGAGACCGGCAGCTCGCGGGCGAGCTCCGTGGCGCTCGCCTCGCCGTGGCGGCCGAGCAGCGCGAACAGGTCGCGGCGGGTGCCGTCCGCTAGCGCGCTGAAGACGGCGTCCGCCGGGTCGGCTGCGGGCATCAGCACATCACGAGAGCCGCACCGCCCGCCGCGGCCGATGCCACCGGCCCGGCGCCGCCGGCGAGGTCCGAGCTCGACCGCGAGGTCGCGCCCGCGCACCGTGAGGATCTCGAGCGGCCGCGACTCGGTCACGCGCACGCGCGTGCCCCCGTCGACCTCGTCGAGGTCGAGCTCGACGCGCGAGGCCTCCTCGTCCGGAGCGCTCCACCAGAAGACGAGCCGCCGCGGCTCGTCGGCCTCCTCTACGAAACCGCTGCGCTCGCCGGCGCGCACCTCGCCCGCCGGGTGCAGATCGATCGAGGCGTCGTCGCCGAGCCAGGCGGGCTCGGCGAGCGAGCGCCAGACCTCGTCGGGGGGCTCGGGGAGGAGAATCTCGCGTTCGACGGCCTTATTCATCAGGGGGCCTCCATCTGCAACCAAACGGTTGCGCTACAGTGCAACTGAATAGTTGCACTGTAGCGCCACGCGGGCGCGGAAGGAGAAGCCCCATGAACGCTAGGCCGTGTCAGCAGCTCGCTCGTCCCGATGGTCGTCGAGCAGACGCCGCGCGGCGAGCGCTCGTTCGACATCTACTCGCGTCTCCTGAACGAGCGCATCGTCTTCATCGGGCGGCCGATCGACGACGAGATCGCGAACCTCGTCGTCGCCCAGCTCGTGCACCTCGAGTCCGAGGACCCGGACAAGGACGTGTCGGTCTACGTCAACTCGCCGGGTGGCTCGCTGCACGCGGGCCTCGCGATCTACGACACGATGCAGTACATCCGGCCGGACGTTCAGACCATCTGTTACGGGATGGCGATGTCGGCCGGCTCGCTGATCCTCGCGGGCGGCACCGAGGGCAAGCGGCTCACGCTCCCGAACGCGCGCATCCTCATCCATCAGCCGTCGTCGGGCTTCCAGGGACAGTCGTCGGACATCGAGATCCACGCGCGCGAGGTGCTCGAGCTGCGCCGGCTGATCGAGGAGATCTACGCGCGCCACACGAACAGGAGCGCGGACGAGGTCCACGAGGACATGGAGCGCGACCGCTTCTTCGGCGCGGAGGAGGCCGTCGAGTACGGGCTCGTCGACCGGATCGTGGCGGCGAGCGAGCTGCGCCGGGTGCCGTCGGGCTTCGCGTCCGCCGCGAGCGAGAACGGCAGCTAGCGTTCGATGGGTGCTACGCGCCCTCGCGGCCGGGCTGGCAGCGCTGCTCCTTGCGGCCGCGCCCGGCTGCGACTCGGGCGGCGACGACGGCGCGGCTGAAGGCTCACCGGGCGAAGCCGCGAGGCGGTCGCAGGACACGTCGCCGCCGCCGGCCACGCTCGCCGACCACCTGCGTGCCCTGCAGCGAATCGCCGATCGCTCGGGCGGCAACCGGGCGGCCGGCACCGAGGGAGACCGAGCCTCGGTCGCCTACGTGAGCGAGCGCCTGCGCGCCGCCGGCTGGACGGTGCGGACGCAGGACGTCAGCTTCCCCTTCTACAGCGAACGCTCGGCGAGCCTCACGCTCGGCGGGCGCAGGCTGCGCCGCGGCGACGACTTCCGCGTGATCGCCTACTCGGGCTCCGGCATGGCGTCAGGCCCGGCGCGCAACGTCGGCAACGGCTGTGAGCGCTCGGACTTCGCGGGACTCGAGGAGGGCGACGTCGCGCTGGCGGCGCGAGGCGACTGCTTCTTCCGGGTCAAGGCGAAGAACGCGCGAGCGAGCCGGCGCCGCCGGGCTGCTCGTGGTCGTGGAGGCGGGCGAGGAGGAGGTGCCGGCGGCGACACTGGGCGGCGTCGGCGTGGGCATCCCCGTTCTGATCGTGAGCGCGCGCGTGGCGCCGGACGCGGGCGACACGGCGGAGCTCGAGGTCGACGCCACCTCCGAGCGGCGGCATACCCAAAACGTCATCGCGGAGACGCCCGGTGGCAACGGGCAGCGGGTGGTGATGGCGGGCGGACACCTCGACTCGGTCGCGAACGGGCCCGGCCTCAACGACAACGGAAGCGGCGTCGCCGCGCTGCTCGAGGCCGCGGAGGAGCTCGGGCCGCAGCCGCCGGGCGCGCGTATCCGGCTCGCGTTCTGGGCCGCTGAGGAGCTCGGCCTGATCGGATCGCGCCGCTACGTGCGCGAGCTCGAGGACGCCGAGCGGCGCCGGATCGCCGCCTATCTCAACTTCGACATGATCGGCTCGCCGAACGCGCGGCCGGCCGTCTACTCCGACGGCGACCCGGGCCTCACGCGCCTGCTCCGCCGGGTCGCCGGCCGGCGCCTGCCCGAGGCGAGCACCGGCGGCTCGTCCGACCACACCCCGTTCCGCGCGGCCGGCATCCCCGTCAACGGGCTCTACACGGGCGCCTCCGAGCCCGGCCCTGGCGGCGAGCCGCGCGATCCCTGCTACCACCGCGGCTGCGACCGCCTGCGCAACGTGAACCGGCCGGTGCTCGCGGAGATGGCCGCCGCGGCGGAGGAGGCGCTCCGGCGATTGTCGGCGCGCGAGGGATGACGGCCCGCAGGCTCAGGCGAAGTAGAAGACGAGACCCAGCACGGCGTACAGCGCCAGCAGCTGCACGCCCTCGAACCAGTTGGACTCGCCCTCCTGCGTCACGAGGTTTGCGATCAGCACCGCGAACAGGAGCGCCCCGATCTCGTAGCCGTTGAAGACGAGCGCCATCGGGTCCGGGCCGATCACGAACGACAGGAGCACGAGCACGGGAGCGACGAACAGGGCGATCTGGGCACTCGAGCCGATCGCGATGTTGATCGCCAGGTCCATCTTGTCCTTCGCCGCCACCAGCACCGCGACCCAGTGCTCCGCGGCGTTGCCGACGATCGCCACGATGAAGACGCCGACGAAGAACTCGGATAGGCCGATCTCCTCGGACGCCTCCGAGATCGAGCCGACCAGGATCTCGGACATCAGGCCCACCGCCACGGCCGACAGCGCCAGGTAGGTCGCCGCCCGCCGGACCGGCCAGTGGTGCGCCTCCTCCTCTTCCTCGGCGCTCGCGTCGTAGGGATTGAAGACCGCGCGGTGGGTCTTGAGCGAGAAGACGAGACCGAGCACGTAGCTCACGAGCAGGACGAGCGCCACCCCGAGCGAGAGCTTCTCGAGGTCGGAGCCGAAGTCGACCCGCTCCTCGCCTACCCCCGGCAGCCCCCCGCCGTGGATCAGCTGGAAGATGGCCGGGAAGATCAGCGCCGCGAGCGCCAGCATCAACATCGCCGACTGGGCGTTCGCCGCGGTCTGGCTGAAGGTCTGCTTCTCGCGCGGGAGCCCGCCGACCACCATCGCGGCGCCCATCACGAGCAGGATGTTCCCGATGATCGAGCCGACGATCGAAGCCTTCACGACCTCCTGGAGCCCCTTGCTCAGGGCGAAGAAGGCGATGATCAGCTCGGGCGCGTTGCCGAACGTCACGTTCAGGAGCCCGCCGATGCCAGGTCCGGTCCGCGCGGCTATCGCCTCGGTTGCCTCGCCCATGACAGCCGCGCAGGGGATCACCGCGAGCGCGGCTGCGGAGAAGATGAGCACGGGCCCGGCGTGGGCGAGCTCGAGCGCGATCGCCACCGGGATGAAGACGCCCAGGAAGTAGACGGGCCGCATCGCGCGCGAAGACTATGCGCTCAGGGCGACGGTGCCCGTCCACAGGTGCATCGCGGCGTAGGCCCGCCAGGGCCGCCACGACTCGGCGCGTGCAAGCGCCTCGCGAGCGCTGACGGCGCCCAGCGCGTTGCGCAGGACGAGGTCGCCGGAGGGGAAGGCATCCGGATCGCGCAGCGCTCGCATCGCGACGTACTCGACCGTCCAGGGCCCGATCCCGGGCAGGTCGAGCAGCGCAGCGCGCACCGCCGCGAGGTCCTGGCGCTCGTCGATCGCGAGCCCCCGGCTAACCGCGGCCGCGAGCGCGCGCAGCGCCCGGGCGCGGGTGGCCGGCATGCCGCTGATCTCGGCCGTGGCGAGCCGCTCCGCCGTCGGGAAGAGCCGCTCCAGGCCGTCCACCGGCTCGCGCAGCGGCTCTCCGTGGCGGAGCGCCAACCGCTCCGCGAGGCCGCGGCCCGCCGCGACGGACACCTGCTGGCCCAGCACCGCCCGCACGGCCAGCTCGAAGCCGTCCCAGGCGCCCGCGATGCGGAGACCCGGCCGCGCCTCCACAAGCGGCGCCAGCAGCGGGTCGGCGCTCAACGCCTCGCCGACCCGCTCCGCGTCCTGGTCGAGCCCCAGGACGAGCCGCGCGCGGGCACTCGGCGCGGGCTCGCGCGGGTCGATGCGCACGACGACGGCCCGGCCGTCGCGAACGGCCGTGCGGCGGTAGACCCCGTGCTCGACCTCCTCGACTCCGGGCACCGCCCGCGCCGCCAGCCAGGCCAGCAGCAGGCGGTCGGCGCTACTCCTCGAGCTCGTCCTCTTCCTCGTCTTCGTCGACGTCGTCGTCGTCGTCGAGTTCCTCCGAGGTCATCCGCATGCGGCCGTCGCCGCCGTGGTAGGTCGCCTGGAAGTTCTCGAGCAGCTCGTCACGGCGCGCCTCGTCGACCGGCACCTCGTCCGCGATCAGGACCCAATCGGCGCCCTCGAACTCCTCGAGGTTGAAGATCTCGCCGTCGATCGCCGGGGAGTCGTCGACGACCACCATGACCTCGGTCTGCGGGTTCAGGTAGCAGCCGGGCCGCAGCAGCAGGTCGTCCAGCTCGAATCGGCGGTCGTCGGCCATCGTCGCGCTCACCCTATACCCGAAAGGAGGGTCAAGTCACCCCCTTGCGTCGCGCAGCTGGCGCTCCACCTCGGCCTCCACATCGAGCGGCTCCTTGCCCTGTCGGACGCGGCGCTCATTGCGCGCCACCACGAGCTGGCGAACCTCCTCGCGGAGCGCCGGATCGTCGGCTGGAGCGGCCTCGGTGAGCGCCGCCAGCTCGGCCTCGACGTCGAGCGGCGCCTCGCCACGGGCCTCGCGCCGAGCCGACTTGGCCTCGAGCATCTGGCGGATCTCCTCACGGGCCTCGGCGCTCTGCGCCGAGGCGGCGGCCGCCGGCCGGCGCTCGTCGTGATCCATGGCGAAGCCGCCCCCGCCGAGCCCGCTGTAGAGACGGCCGCTGCCCCAGTAGCTCGCCACGGCCACCACAACCGCTACCAGCGCAAGCACGATCAGGACCGTCCCGAAAGCTTCCACGACCACAGTGTGAAGGGGATCCGGGCGATCGTGCTTTTCCTGATGTAACCTGAGGGAATACAGGATTGACTGACGAATCAATCAAGGAGCCAGCAGCAGTGGTCGACTTCACCCTCACCGACGAGCAGAAGGACATCCGCCAGCTCGCCCACGACTTCGCCGAGAAGGAGATCCGGCCGGTCGCGTGGGAGCTCGACAGGGATTCCACCTTCCCCCACGAGATCGTGGAGAAGGCGTGGGAGGTCGGCCTCATGAACTCCCACATCCCGGAGGAGTACGGCGGGCCCGGGCTCGACTACCTCTCCGGTTGTCTGATCGAAGAGGAGCTCGGCTGGGGCTGCTCGGGCGTCGGCACCTCGCTGATGTGCAACGGCCTCGCCACCGCACCCGTGATCATCGGCGCGCCCGAGGAGCTCAAGAAGCGCTACCTCGGCATGCTCACCGAGGAGCCCAAGCTGGCCTCCTTCTGCCTCACCGAGCCGGACGCCGGCTCGGACGTGTCGAGCATGCGGACGACCGCCGTTCGCCAGGGCGACAAGTACGTCATCAACGGCACCAAGTGCTTCATCACGAACGGCAGCCACGCCTCCTGGTACACGGTCTATGCCAAGACCGACAAGGAGGCCGGCCACCGCGGCATCTCCGCCTTCATCGTCCCGCGTGACGCCGGCGGCGTGACCGTGGACAAGAAGGAGGACAAGCTCGGCCAGCGGGCCTCCGACACGGCGATGATCTCGTTCAACGACGTCGAGATCCCGGCCGACCACCTCGTCGGCGAAGAGAACAAGGGCTTCAAGCTCGCGATGATGACGCTCGACCGGACGCGCCCGGGCGTCTCGGCCATGGGCGTCGGGATCGCGAACGCGGCCTTCGAGTTCGCGCGCGACTACGCCAAGGAGCGCGTCCAGTTCGGCGTGCCGATCGCGATGCACCAGGCGATCCAGTTCATGATCGCCGACATGGCGACCAAGGTCGAGGCGGCTCGCCTCCTCACCTGGAAGTCCGCCGTCGAGCTCGACCAGGGCAAGCGCAACACGCTCATCTCCTCCCACGCCAAGCGCTTCGCCGCCGACTCGGCGATGGAGGTGACGGTCGACGCCGTGCAGGTCTACGGCGGCTACGGCTTCATCAAGGAGTACCCGGTCGAGAAGCTGATGCGCGACGCCAAGATCATGCAGCTCTACGAGGGCACGTCGCAGATCCAGCGGCTCGTGATCGCCCGCGAGGTGCTGATGCCGCGCCACGTCGAGGAGCCGGCCGCCGCGACCGCCTAGCGCGCGCCTGCCGACCCGTCTTCCCGGAAGGCCGCCTACGGGCGGCCTTCCGCGTTCCGCTTGGCAAGCGTGCGGGCGGAGGGGATAGTGGCGCGATGCCTGCGAGTTCACCCGCCCACGGCCTGTGGGCAGAGGCGTTCCGGATCGAGCGGCGCGGCATCGACGTCCGGGCCGGGCTCGCCGGTGGGGCGGCGACCTGTGTGCCGCTCGCGGCCGGCATCGCCGCCGGCGAGCCGGCGATCGGCGTGACCGCGTGCTTCGGTGGCCTGAACGGCGCGCTCGCGGTCCCTCACGGCACCCTGCGCGAGCGGGTCGGGTGGGGCACCGGCGCGGCGCTCGCGTGCTGCGCATCGGTTGCGGTGGCGACGGCCGTCCAGGGCAGCGTCGCAGGGTCGGCCGGTGCCGCCTTCGCGCTCGTCGGGCTCGCCGCCTTCCTGCGCACCCTCGGTCCCAGCGGTGGCCTCACCGGCTTCGTGATCGGAGCGATCTTCGTGATCACGAACGGCATCCCGGCGGGACCGCTCGATGTCGGAGAGCGCGTTCTCTGGTTCGGGCTCGGATCGCTGGGCGCCGTCGTCCTCATGGTTGCCGCATACGCCCATGGCGCTCCGGCGCCGAGTGCGGGGGAGACGCCGCTTCCAAGGCTGCTCCTTCGCGGCGTCGGGCAGCTGGGCCGTGCGCTCACCGGCGACGCGCCGCTGCGCGCCCACGCGCTGCGGGTCGCGTCGGTCGTGGCCGCGACCACGCTGGCCTACCAGCTGCTCGAGCTCGAGCACGGCTACTGGGTCCCGCTCACGGCGCTGGCGGTGCTCCAGCCAGAAGAGCATGCGAGTGACGTGCGGGCGATCCAACGCGCGGCGGGCACCCTCGTCGGGACGGCCGTGATCGCGCTGCTGATGATCGCGACCGGCGAGGAGTGGGTGATCGTCGCCGGTCAGGGTCTCGCTGCGTTCGGGCTCTTCGCGCTGTTCGCGCGCGGCTACTTCTGGCTCGTCGTACTGCTCACGCCGACGGCTCTGCTCACCGTCAGCGCGGTGGACTACGAGGGGGTGGCGGTCGCGCTCCAGCGCGCGGGCTGGACCGCTCTCGGGATCGCCGTCGGCCTTGTCATCGCCGAGGCCGGGCGACGGTTGGGAAAACCGCCACCCGAAGGTACGCTTCAGCCATGACACGCGCTGAGGCCGAAGAGCGGGCACGGCGGCTGAAGGCCGAGGCCCAGTCCGCGGAATACGTATTCGTCGCCCGGGAGTCCTCGAGCGGCGACTGGGAGGTCGCCCGCGTCCGGGTGCCCGCGGAGCTTCGGCGCGGAAAGCTCACCGAGACGGTCGATGCGAGCCCCCAGCCCTCGCCGGCCGACGATCCCCGCACCGGCCACGAGCGCCGCGCGCCTGGGATAACCGGCGGCCTCTAGCGCGCTACTAGAGCCGGCGCCGTGACGATCTTTCTGGCCCAGCCGGAGCGGATCGGGGACGGGATCAGGCTGCTCGGTCGATGACGACGCACGCCTCGGCCGGCGCGCTGCGCCGGCGAGTCGAGGAGCTGGATCGCAAGCCCACGTGGGTCGCCGGATTCGAGGCCGACCCGAGGCTTGTGCGCTTCGTGTCGGTCTTGGGGTCCTGCACCAATACGTCGCTGCCCGGCGGCGCCGAGAGCCCGGTTCCCATTGCAGCCGCCGAGGCCGACGAGATCGTTGGCGACTGCCTCCTGCTCGAGGGCCTCGCCCGAGACGAGCCGACGCTCGTCCGCGGGCCGCTCGATAGGGACCGGCAGCAATGGATCGCGACCGGCCGGCACCGGTCCGCCCCCGAGCGGTCCGCCTTCACGGACACGCCCCCGGCAGCGCTCAGCACGAAGCCGTTCGAGCTGGGCCTGTTCACCTCGACCGCGACGACGCGGCAGCGCCGCAGCTGCTGGCGAACGCTGATCGACCGAGGCTCGAGCCTGTATCCCCCTCCGTGGCACGTATGGGACATCGAGGTGTCCGCCGGCGCCTCGGTGCTCGAGATCAGTAGCGCTCGCGAGTGGGCCGAGTTCGTAGAGGCGTACGCGATCGCCAAGGCGGATCTCATCTATCCGGACTGGCCCAAAGTGGCATCGGACCACGACGGCGTGCATCTGACCCTGTCGGCGATCGCCGCCATACAGGGCTTCAACCTCGAGACCGGGCACGGCCTGACCGCCGCGGCCTTCTGGGATGTCGAGTCCACGCTGTGGCTGCGCTGGGTCTTCGGCGCGACGCGCCTGTCGCAGGTTGTCTCCTAGCGCGCGCCTTCCAGCGCGGTGCTATTCCCGGAACACCAGCAGCCATGCGGTGCAAGGATGGTCCTGATGGCGGGGAGGTCGAAGCGAGAGCGCAGCCGCGACGCGGTGCGCGAGGCGGTCGAGCAGGCCGGCGGGGTCGAGGCGGCGGTCGCGCCCCAGAAGCGCCCGGCGGACCCGTTCACGAGCGAGCTGCGCCGGCGGGACGTGCTGCCGCTGCTCGTGATGCATCTGATCAACGAGGGACCGAGCTACGGCAACCAGCTGATGGAGCGGATCGCGGCGATGACGGCGGGCGTGCTCTCGGTCAACCCGAACACCATGTATCCGCTCCTGCGCCAGCTCGAGGCGCGCGGGCTCATCGAAGGGAGCTGGGAGCATCCCGAGCGGCGCTCGCGCCGCTACTACTCGCTGACCGCCGACGGACAGGCCGAGTACGCGCGACTGGTCGAGGAGGTGCGCCCCTTCCTCGACTCGGTCAAGGCGTCGATCGACGAGATCGTCAACGAGGTCTACGGGTCGTGAAAACGGCGTACGCGAGGGGCACGGTGCCGCTGCCGCCGGCGGAGGCGCTTGCGCTCTGGACGGACGTCGACCGCTGGCCGACGTTCATAGAGGGCTTCGCGCGCGTGGTCGAGCGCTCGCCGGGCTGGCCCGCCGAGGGCGACCGGGTGAGCTGGGAGTCGATCCCGGGCGGCCGCGGCAGGGTCACCGAGAAGGTCGTCGAGCACCGCCAGGACCGCTTCTCGACGATGGTCTTCGAGTCCGCGCTGATGGGTCGCCAGACGCTCCGCACGGCTCCACACCCCGAGGGCGCCGAGGTAGAGCTGAGCCTCGAGTACACGCTCGTCAAGTACGGCCCGCTGAAGTTCGTGGCGGACGCGCTCTTCATCCGCCGTGCCCAGCGGGACGCGCTGGCGCGCACCGTCGGGCGCTTCGCGGTGGAGGCCGAGGAGGAAGCGGGGCTGCGCTGAGAGCGGAACGCTGCTTCCGCAAGGCGGCCGAAGAGGAGGCAGGGCTCCGCTAGGGTTGCGGACCGCCGCTATCCCGGAGGTTCATTTGTTCGTCTTCAAGGCCGCCGTCGTGGGGGCAGGGACCATGGGCGGGGAGATCGCCCAGGTCGTTGCCGCCGCCGGTATCCCCGTCGTCCTCAAGGACGTCAAGCAGGAGTTCGTCGACACCGGCCTCGAGAAGGCCCGGCAGGTCACCGAGGCGCAGCTCGGAGTCCTCGTCGGCAAGGAGAAGATCACGCAGGAGCAGGCCGACGCCCAGCGCGAGGAGCTGCTCGGCCGCATCACCGGGACCACCGCGTACGAGGGCTTCGGCGACGTCGACTTCGCGATCGAGGCCGTGCCCGAGCGGATGGAGATCAAGCAGACGGTCTTCGCCGAGCTCGACGAGGTGACGCCCGGGCACGCGATCCTCGCGTCCAACACGTCGAGCCTCTCGATCACCGAGATGTCCGAGGCCACCCTGCGCCCCGACAAGGTGTGCGGCTTCCACTTCTTCTACCCGGCTTCGATGATGCGGCTGATCGAGGTGATCGAAGGCGACGAGACCTCCGAGGAGACGATGCAGGCCGCCACCGGCTTTGCTCAGGCGCTGCGCAAGACGGCGATCCGTTGCGGCGAGGTCCCGGGCTTCGTCGTCAACCGCATCCTCACTCTCGGCGATGTCCGAGGTGTGGCGCGCGACGGAGGACGCCGAGCTGTCGGTCGAGGAGGTCGACAAGGCGATCAAGGATTCGGGCGTCGCGCCCGATAGGCCCCTACTTCCTGACCGACCTGCTGGGGCTCGACACGGTCCTGCACGTGGCAGAGCACCTGCACGAGTCGTACGGCAGCGAGCGCTTCCACGTCTCGGCGAAGCTGCAGGAGCTGGTCGCGGCCGGCGACCTCGGCCAGAAGACCGGAAGGGGCTTCTATGAGCACGGCTGATACGGGTACCTCGCCCGCGCTGAGCTCGATCGTCGGCCGCATGGGTCTCAAGACCCTGGTCGAGTCCTGCCTCGTGCTCGAGGAGGGCGTCGCCTCCGCCAAGGACATCGAGATCGGGATGATGATGGGGGCGGGCATCCTGCCCGGGCCGTTCGCGCGCGCGGACGAGGCCGGTCTCGACACGCTGCTCGGGCAGCTCGAGGATGCTCAGCGCGAGTGGGGCGAGGCCTTCGAGCCGCCGACCATCCTGCGCCGCCTCGTCGCCCAGGGCCGGCTCGGCAAGAAGTCCGGGCAGGGCTTCTTCCCCTATCCCCAGCCGGACGCCGGAGAGCAGCGCGAGACCGTGCTGCTCGAGACGCGCGGCGACATCGCGATCGCCTGGCTCAACCGGCCGCCGGCGAACCCGCTCTCGACGCAGGCGCTCGGCGACCTGAGCGACCTCTGGGAGTCGGTCGAGGGCCGCGCGCGGGTGCTCGTACTCGCTTCGTCGAACATCTTCACGTTCAGCGCGGGGGCCGACATCAAGGAGTTCACGAAGCTCTCGCCCGACGCCGCGGGGGCCGACCTCCTGGGGTCCGCCCACCGCTTCATGCGCGCCATGGAGCAGTCCTCGACGGTCACGATCGCGGCGGTCAACTCGATCGCGCTCGGCGGCGGCTGCGAGCTGGCGATGGCGTGCGACTTTCGGATCGCCGCCGAGTCCGCGAGCTTCGGCCAGCCGGAGGTCGCCCTCGGCCTCATCCCCGGCTTCGGCGGCACCCAGCGCCTGCCGCGGCTCGTGGGCGAGGCCAAGGCGCTCGAGATGAACCTCATCGGCGAGCCGATCGACGCCTACGAGGCCCATCGGCTCGGGCTCGCGAACCAGGTGGTCCCGGACCACGAGCTGTTCGACACGACGCTCTCGTGGGCGCGCAAGCTCGCGGGCCAGGCGCCGCTCGCGATCGAGGAGATCAAGAAGCGCTCGCACCACCCGGACCTCGACGAGGGCCTCCGCACGGAGGCGGAAGGCTTCGCGCGGGCGTTCGGGTCCGAGGACGCGCGCGAGGGCATCTCCGCGTTCCTCGGGAAGCGCCGCCCGGACTTCAAGGGCAAGTGACGGCCATCTCAACCAAGGCCGAGCGGGTCGCCGACCTGCTCCGGTCGTCCGAGCGCGCGGTCGTCCTCACGGGGGCCGGCATCTCCGTCCCCTCGGGCATTCCGGACTTCCGCAGCCCGGGCACGGGGCTGTGGGAGAACGTCGATCCGATGGAGGTCGCCCACATCGACGCCTGGCGGCGCGACCCGGATCGCTTCTGGTCCTTCTACGGGCAGCGCTTCGCGTCGCTCACGGACAAGGTGCCGAACGAGGCTCACCACGTGATCGCGGAGCTCGAGCGGCGCGGGCTCGTGCGAGGCGTGATCACGCAGAACATCGACCGGCTGCACCGGCTGGCGGGCAGCGAGCACCTGATCGAGGTGCACGGGTCGATCGAGTGGAGCGTGTGCATGAGCTGCCGCGGCAAGCTTCCGATCGACCGCGTGGTCGAGCTGCTCGGCGACGGTGATGGCGCCCCCGAGTGCCCGGCGTGCGCCGTGCCGCTCAAACCCGACGTCGTGCTCTTCGGCGAGCTCCTGCCTGAGCGGGCGCTGGCCGAGTCCCAGGCGCTCGCGATGGACGCCGACCTGATGCTGTGCGTCGGATCGTCGCTCGAGGTCTATCCGGTCGCGGGGCTCCCGGCGATCACCTGCGGCGCGGGCGGGCGGCTCGTGCTCGTCACGCAGGGGCCCACCCCGTACGACGGCGACGCGGACGTCAAGCTCGACGGCGACGTCGTCGGCGAGCTGCAGGCCGTGCTGGCTGCGCTCTGATCTCTACTCGAGCCACTCCGTCGCAAAGGCCGGCGCGTGGTGGATCGCGGTCATACGAAGCGGCGCGCGGCCGGGGTTGACGAAGCCGTGCGGCACTCCGGGCGGCACCACGGCGACGTCGCCGGGGCCGGCGTCGACCTGGGCGTCGCCGACCGTGAACGTCACCTCGCCTTCGTGCACCACGAAGACCTCCTCGTAGTCATGGCGGTGGAGGCGCGGCCCGTTGCCCGGCCCGACCTCGAGCAGGATGATCGACAGGCCGGAGCCGTGGTCTCTGCCCTCGAAGTGAGGCGAGCCCTCGCCTTCGCCCGCCGTCGGGTGGGTCACGTGGTCCATGGGCGCAGGGTAACCCGCGCGGGTCAGCGGCCGAGACGGCGCCGGCGGAGCAGCGACTCCATGGCCGCGACGACGCTCTCGACCCCGTCCGGCGGCTCGCCGGCGAGCGCCGCGGAGGAGGCCGCGATCACGGCCTCCCGCTCTCGATCGAGGTCCGCCGTGCCCGTCTCGGCGATCAGCGCCTCTATGGCGACGCGCGCCTGCAGCGCCGCCTCGCGCGCGCGCCCCGCGTCGAGGTCGGCGCGGGCCCGCAGGACGAGCTCCTCGGCCACGAGTGGCGGCTCGTGTCCGCCGAGCAGGGCCGCGAAGCGCTCCTCCGGGGCCTCCATCGAGCGCCTGACCCGGCGCGCGCCCGCTCGCGGGAGCTCGAGCGCCTCGCCGAAGCGCCCGTCGGCCACGGCCGCGCCGCCGCCGTAGCCGATCCGCACGACGAGCGCGCGCTCGGCCGAGACGTCGGCCACGTACGGGTCGGCGGCGGCCGCGCGCTGCGCTCGCAGCGCCCTGTTCAGGATCGCGACCGCTTCCGCCAGCTCACGGTCGCACGCCTCCAGGTCGCCGCGCAGCTCGTCGAGCCAGGCGGCGGCGGCCTCGGCGCTCGAAAACGGCTCGGGGCGTGCGACGGTCGCCCTGCTCGTGGGCACCGGCTCCGGCGCGACCGCATCGACCTCGCGCGGCCGCCGGTCGCGGAGCCAGTGCCGCTCGGGCGCTCCGAGCGTGCCGAGCACGAGCACCGCCTCGGTTGCCCCGCCCGGCTCGCTGCGCACGATGTAGCGCCCGTCCGGCGGGCCCAGCAGGAAGCCGAACTCGAGCTGGACGCAGCCGAAGGGAGAGTCCGGCCCGCTCCGCTCCCGCTGCCCGGCGCCGCCGGCCGTCGTTCTACTCGCCCTCGTGGGCGTTGCTGGCGCGCCGGTCGTTGTGTCTTGACGGGCAGCGCGTACTTGGACGGCTTCGTCGGCACGACGGGGTTGTCGATCTCGCGGAGGCGCGAGATCAGGTCGGACCACTGGCCGGGCTTGAGCACCGCCAGCGCCTGCTTGCCGAGCTTCTTGTTCGCGCCGAACATCGGCTGGAAGCCGACGTGGATGTGGTCGTGGTGATCTGCCATCGCGAAGGTGGCGCCGCCGATCTCGAACAGCGAGATGATCTGGGCCGGCACCATCGTCCCCTGGAGCTGCATCAGCCTGCGCACGGCCTGCTCGGTCACTCCGCCCGGCTCCTGGTGGCCGAGCACCGGGATGCCGTTGAGGGCCGCGATGTCGACGGCGTTGCCCGACGAGTGGTGGGAGACGTTGCCAGAGCTCGTGTAGTAGCCGTGGCCGCACTTGAGCGAGCTGACCGTGGGCTTGAGGCCCGACTCTGCGAGGTAGGCGAGCGTGGCGAGCACGCGCCGGTCGACCTGGCCGGAGCGGATGTCGTCCTGGCCGCAGTCGTAGACCTCGATGCGCTCGTCGGAGAGCACGCGCTTCTCGAGCAGCGGCTTCGGCAGCAGCATGATCTGGCCGATCGACATGCCGCCCGCGGCGTCCTTGCCGTAGAGCACGTTGCGGCCCGACGCGCGGTAGACGGCGGTGGCCTCGAGCAGCTTCCAGCCGTCCAGGATCGGCTTGGGATCGATCACGGGAGCGCCCCGGCCGGCCGGGCGGATCGAGAAGTCGAGGTGGGCGGCCCTGCCGGCGACCGTCTGGCCGATGCGCGCGATGATCGTGCCGCCGATCACGCGCGAGCCCTCCTTGAGGGCGCGCAGCCGGACCTTGCTCGGGTCGAGGCCGAAGGGGCGCGAGAAGAAGTTCTTGTAGGTCTCGAACCGGCCGCCGTCGCGCGCGAGCGCCTCCAGCTGCTGCTCGAGGCCGCCGGCCTCGCGGGCGCCGGGCAGGTCGGGGTGGGCGAACAGGCGCTGCTTGACGGGGACCGAGGCGCGTGAGCTGTCGTGCGACTCGACCTCCGCGCCGCGGTCCCGCTCCGGGGCGGTGTCCGAGTCGTCGAACTGGCGGCCGGCCGAGGCGGGCAGGCGCGGCGCGGGATCCGCGTCGCCCTCGCCGTTTGCCTTGACGGCCTTCGCGGTCCGCACGAGCCCGGCGCCGGCGTCGCTCTTGGGCACCGGGTAGTACTTCGAGACCTCGCCGAGGTGGGCGTAGGTGTAGCGGTTGCCGTAGACGTCCTGGAGCACGACGTAGCGGCCCAGCGCCTTCGAGCGGCCGAGAGCCTTGACGACGCCGTCGTTGACCGCCACGACCGGGGCGCCCTTCTTGGCGAAGATGTCGATGCTGCGCCGGTCGTCGCTCGACTCGATCACGTTGGCGGCGTTCTCGCCGCGCTGGACGCGCTTGAGCAGCTTCTTCTCGGCCAGGTCGTCGGCGTATGTCGCGCGCGCGTACACGGGGAAGCGGCCCTCGGTGAGGCCCGTCAGCGACCCGATCAGGTCGGCGGGCACACCCGCGATCAAACGAGCGCGCAGCAGCACCGAGTCGACGTACCAGTCGGCGTGGTTGTAGGCCCAGATCGCGGCGCGCACGTCGTTCTCGTAGTTGGCGGCCTTCAGGTAGCGGGCCGCGGCGAAGATCGCGTCGACCGGGTTGTAGGGATCCTTGCGGCCGTCCTTGTTCGCGTCGACGCCGTAGGCCCTCCATGTGGCAGGCATGAACTGCATCCAGCCGAGTGCGCCCGCGGACGAGACGTTCAGGTTGCGGCCGTAGTCGGTCTCGATCTCGTTGATCGCCGCCAGCACCTCCCAGCGGATCCCGTACTCGATCCCCGCCGCCTGGTAGATCGGCAGCAGGAACGGCGGCACCCGGAACTTCCTGATGATGAAGTTCGGCACCCCGGTCGCCGTCGACGGTCCCGGGAGGGCGTCGATGAAGCCGGGGTTGTTCCTCGACGGAGTGCCGTCGTCGTTGCGAAGCCGCGGGCGGCGGCCGCGGCGCCGTTCCGGTGAAGTCTCATCTTCGGGTTGAGCCTTGACGCGCCCGCTGAGCTTGCGCTCGCGGTCGTCGCCCTCCTCGTCCTTATCGCGCCGGACGCGGACGCCCGAGTTGCTGCGCTCCTGAGGAGAGCCGCCGCCGACGCCCGGGCCGGTGTCCGGCTTCTCGGGCGCGGGCTTCGCGGGCGCGGGCTTCTCGGGCGCAGGGGCAGGCGTGGTCTCGGTCTGCGTCTCAGGCGGCGGAGCCGGAGCCGGCGTGGGCTTCGGCTTGGGGGTGACGGGCGTCTCGGGGACGGTCTCCGTGGGCGGGGGCTCGGGCACCGGGTCGAGCTCGTCGGCCGGGGTGGTCACGGGCGGGACCTCGGGCGCGATCTCGCCGGTCGGCGGATCGACCTGGGCGGCTGCCGGAATCGTCCAGCCGGTCACGACGGCGGAGCCGAGCACGCCCGCGACAAGCAGGACATTCAGAAGCCGCTTCTTCATCGGGCTGATCCAGGTCCTCCCTCGTGGCCCCGCACACGGCTCGGCGCGGACGCGCGCAGGCAATCGCCGCCTGCCGCAGCCCTAACGGTACTTGCTGGGTTTCCGCTCTGCAATGCGGCACCCGAACAGACGAGCGCGCGCTCGCCACGCGCGCCGGAGCGCGGGCGCCGCCGCGAGTTCCCATGCTTGTCTCGACCGTGCCTGACCATGCCTTCAATCCGCCGTCCCTGTGGCTGGACACCTCTCGGGCCAGCCCCGCCGCGTCCAGATTCTTCATTGTGCCAACCTCGCAAGCGGCTAAACCAACCATCATTCTCGCGTTGAGGGTCAGCCTGGCGGGTTCGCGCGCTTCGCCGAGGGGTTCGGCTACTCTGCTCCCGCATGACAGAGCCCAGGCAGGACGAGGACTTCCTCGAGCGCATGAGCGCGCGCGCCGAGGAGGCGCTCGGCAAGGTCGCCGAAGAGCTGATCTCGAATCCGGTGGTCAACGGAGCCATAGCGCGCGCCTTCGACGCGCGCGAGAAGGCAGTGCAGGCACAGGTCACCGCGATGGGCGCCCTGAACCTGCCCTCGGCGGCCGACATCGAGCGGGTGACCCGCCGCCTGCGCTCGCTCTCCCAGCGGCTCGAGGGGATCGAGGACGCGATCGACAGGCTCGAGGAGCGGGTCGAGGTCGCCTCGCGCTCCACCGAGCGCGACCGGCTCGGCTCGCTCGAGGAGCGTCTCGACGAGATCGCGCGCGACCTCACGGCAGTCAGGATGGCCGTGGCCCCGGGCGACGAGCCGGTTCCGCGCGCGCAGGAGCGCCTCACCGTCAGCGACTCCTGAGCGCGGCGTAGCCGGCTTCGCCGAGCCTCATCCCGAGCGCCTCGAGCTCGTCGCCGCCGAGCTGTGCGCGGCCGTTCGCACCGGCCTGGCGCGCGACCCCGAGGACGCAGGCGGCCTGCACCCCGTGGCGGGCCGCCACCCCGAGGATCGCGGCCGTCTCGAGCTCGATCGCCACGGCACCGGGCGCGGGCGGGCGCTCGCCGCAGTCGTAGAACAGGTCCGTGCTCGCGACGGTCGCGGGCGCCGCTCCCGCCTCGACGAGGCGGGCGAGCAGCTGCGGGTCCGGGGCGAGCGGGCCACCGGCTCCGAGGGCGGCGCTCGCGCCGTCGAGCGCCAGAACGGACTCCGGCGCGAGCAGCGCGCCGAGCGCGAGCCCGTCCGCGAGCGAGGCGCAGGTCCCGATCCTCACGAGCCTGGCCGCTCCGAGCGCGATCAGCTCCTCGCACACGATCGCGGCGCTCGGGCCGCCCATGCCCGTCGACTGGATCGTGAGCGGCTCGCCGTCCGCGGCGATCCCGCTGTAGCCCCACAGCCCGCGGGTGTGGTTGAACATCCGCGGCGGCTTCTCGAGCAGCGTCTGGGCGACGGCGAGCGCGCGATGAGGATCGTCCGGCAGCAGCACGCGCTCCGCGAGCTCGGCGGTCGGGCGTAGGTGGCTCACGGCGACGGCGGTCACGGGGCGGCGCAGGATAGAAGGCAGGGGGTAGTCTCGAACCGATGGCGCGGCGTCCCAGCAGGCCCAAGGAGATTCCAGACTCGCTTCGCGAGGCGGTCGAGCGGACGGTGGATGCCACGCTCGGCTCGCCCGCGCGCGCGGCGGAGCGCAGCCGCGAAGCGGCCCAGGGCGCCCTCGACGACATGGTCCACTCGGTGGACGAGTTGCGCCGCGGCGCCGAGGAGCGGCTCGCCAAGCGGCGGCGCTCGGTGACCGGGGCGATCGAGGGCCGGCGGCCCGCCAACCTCGACGACGTCCGCGAGCTGCAGGCCGAGGTGCGCGCGATCTCTCGCCGCCTCGACGCGATCGAGGAGCGGCTGCCCGCGAAGCGCAAGGCGCCCGCCAAGCGCAAGTCGGCGGCGAAGCGCAGCGCGCCCGCAAAGCGCAGCGCGCCCACAAAGCGCAGCGCCCCCGCAAAGCGCAGCTCCTCCGCCAAGCGCTCCTCCTAGTGGCCGGCCGCCGGGTGCTGATCACCGGCGTCGGGAGCCACCTCGGCACCCTGCTCGCTGAGCGCCTGGGCGCCGACCCCGAGGTCGAGTACGTCGCGGGCCTCGACACGCGGCGCCCCAGGCGGCCGCTCGAGCAGGCCGAGTGGATCGAGGCGGACATCCGCGATCCCGCGATCGTCCGGCTGGTACCGCGGCTCGAGGTGGACACGCTCGTGCACGAGCAGATAGTCCGCCAGCCCTCCGGAGGGATGTCGGCTCGCTCCATGCATGACATAAACGTGATCGGGACGCTTCAGCTTCTCGCCGCCTGTGAGAAGGCGCGCACACTCAAGACGATCGTCGTGCGCGGCTCCGCGGGGATCTACGGCGCCGAGCCGCAGGCTCCCCAGTTCTTCCGCGAGGAGCTGACGCGGCTCTTCCCCCTGCGCACGCGCTTTCAGCGTGACGTCGCGGAGATCGAGAACTACTTCGAGACCTTCGCGCGCCGCCACGGTGAGGTCGGCTGCACGATGATGCGCTTCCAGCCTGCCATCGGCCTCTCGCTCGACACACAGATCAGCCGCTACCTCTCGCAGCCCGCCTGCCCGACCTATCTCGGTTTCGATCCCCGCATCCAGCTCGTCCACGAGCGTGACGCGCTCGACGCCCTGGTCGCGACGGTGAGGCGCCCGGTGAGCGGCGCGGTCAACGTCGCCGGCCCGGGAACGATCGGCTTGAACCGGATGATCAGGCTGGCCGGGCGCGCGAGCCTGCCGATCGCGGGGCCGCTGTTCGCGCCGCTCACGGGCGCGGGGCGGCGGCTCGGCATCGGCGCCTACTCCGAGGACTTTCGGCGCTTGCTCCGCTACGGCCGCGGCGTGGACGTCACGCGGCTCGCCGAGGAGGTCGGCTTCAGGCCGCGCTTCTCGACGGTGGCGGCGGTGGAGGACTGGGTCGCCCGCCGCGCGAGCGGAGCGCGCGCGGCGTGACGGAGAGCGCCGTCGCGTTCATGCGCCGCCTTCGCGAGGGGCTCGAGGCGGGGCTCGACCTCCCGGAGGCGGTCGGCCGCGCGGCCACTGCGCTTCCGCGTGACGCGCGCACCACCGCCGGCCGGCTGCTCGAGCGCATCGAGGGCAACTACACGGAGGACGAGTGGGGCTTCGACGAGGAGTTCGCGGACCTCGTCGAGCCCTTCTTCGGCTTCCTCTACGACAGCTGGTGGCGCGTCCAGGTCGACGGCGTCGAGCGGGTCCCGGCTCACGGCAGGGCGATGCTGGCCGCCAACCACGCGGGCATCCTGCCCTGGGACGCGACGATGATCTCGGTCGCGCTGCTGCGCGAGCACCCGCTGCCGCGCCATCCGCGCTTCCTCGTCTTCGACTGGGCCTTCGAGCTGCCCTGGATCTCGACTTGGATCCGCAGGGTTGGAGGCGTGGTCGCCTCGCCCTACAACGCGCTGCGCCTGCTCGAGCAGGACCGGCTCGTCGCCGTGTTCCCGGAGGGGGTCAAGGGGGTCGGCAAGCCCTACTCCGAGCGCTACCGCCTGCAGCGCTTCGGTCGCGGCGGCTTCGTGGAGGTGGCGCTGCGGGCGGGCGCACCGATCGTGCCCGTGGCGGTCGTGGGAAGCGAGGAGATCTACCCGAAGATCGCCGACCTCCCGGCCGTCGCACGCCTGATCGGCGCGCCCTTCTTCCCCGTCACGCCAACGTTCCCGTGGCTCGGGCCGCTGGGGGTCGTGCCGCTGCCCTCACGCTGGCGCATCGAGTTCCTCGAGCCGATCGAGACGGCCTCGTACGGGCCCGAGGCGACGTCGGACCGGGCACTCGTGCTCGATCTCTCGGAGCGCGTGCGGGCGGCGGTCCAGGAAGCGGTCTATGAGAACCTCGTCAAACGCGGCCCGGCCTTTGTCTGAGTGCTCGCGCTGGCGCGGTTCGAGGACGTTCCCTACCGTGAGGAGCGAATGCGCCCGCTCGTCATAGCAGCCCTCACGCTCGCCGCGCTGCTGCTGCCGGCGGGCGGTGCCGCCGCTGCGGCCGACGATCCGTGGGTCGCCTACATCGTCAACTCGGTGGTCACGAGGCAGGGCCAGCCCGCCCCGGTCGTGGTGCGCTCGAACCCCTTCACGGGGGCCCTCGAGGAGGTCTCGCGCAACGGCGCCCAGGGCGCGCTGTTCCGGCATCCATACGACATCGCGATCGCCCCCGGAGGCGGGAGCCTCTACGTCGTCGACATGGGCGAGTTCGCGTCGGGGACCACCCCCGCCGCCGATGGGCGCGTCATCCGCGTGGACCCCGCGAGCGGCGCGCAGAGCCTCGTCGCCTCCGGCGGCGAGCTGGTCGACCCGGCCGGAATCACGGTGGCGCCCGACGGGACGCTCTTCGTCGTGGAGAACGTCGGCGTCGGCCCCGCGCGCGACCCGGCGGTGATCCGGATCGACCCGGCGAGCGGCGCGCAGAGCGTCGTGACCCGCGGCGGCAACCTCTGTTACCCGTTCGGCATCGCGATCGAGCCGAACGGCGACCTGATCGCCACCGACTTCGGCGACCTGATCGTCGGGGGCGCGGTCCAGATCGACTGCCCGCAGGAGTTCGGCTCGGTCATCCGGATCACACAGGCCGGCGCCCAGTCGCTGCTCTCGTTCAACGAGATACCGCACCCCGGCAACCTGCTCCGCGGCACGTTCGGCGCCGCCGTCGAGCCGGGCGGCGGCGTGCTCGTGGTCAACCAGTCGGGCGCGCAGGCCGCGGTGGCGGGCGTCAGCCCCGTGAACGGCAGCCAGACCGCCGTCACTCCGAACTCGAGCGCCATGGACTCGTTCGAGCTTCCCCAGCGAGTGGCGGTCCTCCCGGACGGCAACCTGCTCGTCGCCGACTACGCCCTGAACGACCAGGAGGGCGGGCTCGTCCAGGTCGAGCGGGCGACCGGCGCCGCGCGGATCGTCCGCCAGGGCACGCTCTTCAACAACCCGCTGGGCGTGGCCGTCGCCGTCAACCGCCCGCCCTCCGCCACGCTCACGGTGCGGCCGCACCGGGTCGCCGGGGGCAAGCCGGTGACGTTCGAGGCGACAGCGTCGGATCCCGAGGGCCTTCCGCTCCGCTACGCGTGGGACCTCGATGGCAACGGGTCCTTCGAGACCGCCACCGGCGGGGTGCCGACCGCGAGGAAGAGCTTCAACCAGAGCACCACGCTGACGCCGAAGGTGCGCGTGCTCGACCCCCACGGCGGGGAGGCGGTGGCCGCGGCCGGAGCGGCGCTCGTGGTCGACACGATGCGTCCGGTGATCGGCGGCTTCCGGGTCTCTGCTCGCACGAGGGCGGCCCGGCGTGGCGCCATCCGCTTCCGCTTCCGGCTCTCCGAGGCCGCTCGGGTACGGATCGGAATCGAGCGCGGCCTCGCCGGACGCCGCAAGGGCCGCCGCTGCGTCGCCCCGGGCAAGGGCCGCAGGGAGGCGAGGCGTTGCACGCGCTGGCGCGAGGTCGCCGCGTTCCGCAGGCAGGGCCAGGCGGGGCCGAACAGCATCCGCCTGTCGAGGAAGGTCCGCAAGCGGACGCTGCGGGCGGGCCCCTACCGCGCGGTCGCCACCGCCACGGATTCGGTGGGGAACAGGTCGCGGCCCCGCCGGGCCAGGGTCAGCGCCACTCGCGCGCGCTGAGCAGCCCGCTCGCGCCGCTCAGAAGTGGACGCCGCGCAGTATGTATGCCATCGCCACGGCCTCCGTGGACATCTCGTCGCTCTGCCGCCTGTCGTCCGCGGGGGCGGGCTTGCCGTCCTCGCCGGTCTTGGCGGCCGTCGAGTCGGGGAACAGGTTGTAGGCCGTGTTGAGGACGATGTCGACGCTCTTCGGCGAGATCGAGTAGAGCACTTCACCGAAGGTGCCGAGCCGGGACGCGAGCCGCTTCGGCTTGTCGATCATCGCGTCGGCGAGCATCTCCGCGGCCTCGTCCGGGGTGAGAGTGGGGAACGCCTTGTAGATGTCGGTCGGCGCGATCATCGGCGTGCGCACCAGCGGCATGTAGACCGTCGTGAACTTGACGTTGTCGCCCACGCATTCGGGCGCGACGCAGCGTGAGAAGGCGTCGAGCGCCGCCTTCGACGCGACGTAGGCCGAGAAGCGCGGCGTGTTGGTCTGCACTCCGATGGAGCTGACGTTGATGATGTGGCCGGACCGACGCTCGCGCATGCCGGGCAGGAAGGCGAGGATCAGCTTGAGCGCTCCGAAGTAGTTGAGCTGCATCGTGCGCTCGTAGTCGTGGAAGCGGTCGTACGAGCGGGCGACGGAGCGGCGGATCGAGCGGCCGGCGTTGTTGATGAGCACGTCGATGCCGCCGTGCGTCTCGATCACCTCGGCGGCGAGCCTGTCGATGTCCTCGAGGTTGGCCAGGTCGGCCGGGTGGACGTGCGCGACGCCGCCCGGCCTCCTCGATCTGCGTGGCCAGGTCCTCGAGCTTCTCGCGCGTGCGCGAGACGAGCAGCACCTCGCCGCCGGCCTCGCCGACCTTGAGCGCGGTCTCGAACCCGATCCCGCTCGAGGCGCCCGTGATCAGGACCTTCTTCCCGCGGACCGCGCTCGTCAGCGAGCGCTCGCGGAAGAGATCCGGGTCGAGCTTGCGCTCCCAGTAGTCCCAGATCTGCGGCGCGTAGCTCGACAGCGGGGGCACGGCGATCCCGGTGCCGTTCAACACCCGCTGGGCATCGCGGGCGTCGAACTTGCACTGGAAGTCGCGCAGCTCCATCGCGGCGGGCGGCACCCCCAGGTCGCGCAGGATCTGCTCGCGGATCCGGCTGACGGTCGGGAGCGCCATGACCCCCGCGCGCACGGGCTTCGGAATCGCGTTCGCCATGTTCTGATCGATGCGCATGACGAGCTGGGGGGCATGCGCGGCCTTCGCGAACTCGTTGAGCGCCTCGCCGACGCTCATCGGCTCCGGGTTGACGAGATGGAACGTGTCCGACGGCAGCTCGTCGTCGCCGAGGTGGGCGATGTGATCCATCGCCTTTGCAACGAAATCGACCGGGACGATGTTGGTCTCGCCGCCCTCCGGGCCGGCCAGCGGGAACCACTCCGGCAGCGCGTGACGCAGCTTTTGGAGCAGCTTGAAGTAGTAGTAGGGGCCGTCGATCTTGTCCATCTCGCCGGTCTCCGAGTGGCCGACGACGAGCCCGGGCCGGTAGACGATCGTCTTCGCCTCGACGCCCTCGCGCACGAGCCGCTCGGACTCGTACTTGGTCCGGTGATAGTGGTGTGGCAGCCGCTGCCCCTCGTCGAACATGTCCTCCTGGAACACGCCGCGGTACTCGCCGGCGACGGCGATCGAGCTGACGTGGTGAAAGCGCCCGACCTGGTGCCCGTTCGCGAACTCGATCACGTGCTTCGTGCCCTCGACGTTCGCCCGCTCCGAGGCTTCCTCGTCGGCCTCGACGTCGTAGACCGCGGCGAGATGGAAGAGATGGTCGATCGGCTCGTCGAACGCCGTGACCCCGAGCCCGGGCTTCGAGAGATCGCCCGAGACCGCACGGATCCGGCCCTCGGGTGCGCCGAGCCGCTGCACGAGCGCGTCGAGCTTGCCCCGCGAGCCGTCGCGGACGAGGACGTGGATCGTCCCCTCGCGCTCGAGCAGCTCGGCCACGAGATACCGTCCGATGAAGCCCGTGGCGCCGGTGACGAAGTAATTCAAGGTCTCTCCACTCCTCCTGTGGCCAGCCGGATCGCGATCCTATTCTCTCTGGCGACGATGGACGACCGGAAGGCATCGTGAGCGAGGCTGCGCTGGAGGCCGCGCGCGCGAGCGGCGTCGTGCGGCCCGGCGACCCGCTCCTGGTGCTGATCTCGGGAGGCGGCGACTCGGTCTGCCTGCTGGACGTGGCGCTGCGGCTCGAGGCACGCGTCTCGGCGCTGCACGTGAACTACGGCCTGCGCGAGGGCGCGGACGCGGACGAGGCGCTCGTGCGGAGCCTGTGCGAGCGGCTCGGCGTGCCGCTGCGGGCCGAGCGGGTGGCGCTGCCCGAGGGCGGCAACCTGCAGGAGCGGGCACGCGACGCCCGCTACGCGCTGGCGGAGCGGCTCGCGCCCGGCGACTACGCGGCCGCGCACACCGCCAGCGACCAGGCCGAGACGGTCCTCTACCGGCTGGCCGTGTCGCCGGGCTCGCGGGCCCTTCACGGCATGGCGGCGCGGCGCGGGCGCCTCGTGCGGCCGCTGCTCGGCGCGACGCGCGAGGAGGTGCGCGACTACCTGCGCGCACGTGGGCTCGAGTGGCGCGAGGACCCCTCGAACGCCGACCGCCGCTTCGCCCGCGCGCGCGTGCGCCACGACCTGCTGGCCGCTCTGCGCGAGGTCGGCCCGGCGCCGGAGCGAACGATCGCGGCGACCGCGGCCCAGCTTCGCGACGAGGCCGAGCTGCTCGACCGGGCCGTAGACGCCGCGCTCGAGGAGCTCGGCGGCGGGCCCGCCGTGTCGCTGTCAGCACTGCGGGAGCAACCGCCGGCGTTGCGGCGACTCGTGCTGCGGCGCCTGGCGGGGGACCGGCCCGTCCCGGACGAGGTGCTCGAGCTCGACGAGCGCGGCAGCAGCTCGCTCGACCTCGGCGACGGCCTGCGCGCGCTGGCGGAGTACGGGACGCTTCGCTTCACACGTGCCGCCGATCCCGCGGAGCCCGAGCCGGTCGAGCTGACCGTGCCGGGCCGGGCGCGCTTCGGGAGCTGGGAGCTCGAGGCGGCGCTCGATGCCGATGGCGACGTGGCGGTGTCGGCCGCGGCGCTCGGCGGCTCGGCGACGGTGCGCTCGTGGCGGGCGGGCGACCGCATGCGCCCACTCGGCGTCGGCGGCAGCAAGACGCTCCAGGACCTGTTCACCGACCGCAAGGTCCCGCGCTCGCTGCGTCGCACGCTCCCCGTGGTCGAGGTCGAAGGCGAGGTGGCCTGGGTGGCGGGCGTGGCCCTCGACGAGCGTTTCGCCGTGCGGCCGGGCGAGCGCGCGCGTGGGGCTGTCGGCCCGCGCCCGCTAGGTCGTGCCGAAGACGCGGTCGCCCGCGTCGCCGAGGCCGGGCCGGATGTAGGCGTTCTCGTCGAGCTCGCGGTCGAGCACGGCCGTCCAGACGGGAACGTCGGGGTGTTTCTCCTCGACCGCCGCAAGGCCCTCCGGCGCCACCACGAGACAGACGAGGGACAGCCGCGTGGCGCCGCGCGCCTTTAGCCGGTCGAGGGCGTGCACGGCGCTGCCGCCCGTCGCGAGCATCGGGTCGACGACGAACACGTGGGCGTCGTCGAGCCGCGCGGGCAGGCGCTCGTAGTACTCGAACGGCTCGTGCGTCTCCTCGTCGCGGTACAGGCCGAGATGGCCGACGCGCGCGTCCGGCAGCAGGCGCAGGAAGGCGTCGACCATGCCGAGCCCCGCGCGCAGCACGGGCACGATCGCGATCTCCTTCGGGAGGCGGCTGCCGGTGGTCCGCTCGAGCGGCGTCTCGACCTCGACCTCCTCCACGGGAAGCTCGCGCGCCGCCTCCACGGCGAGGATGGCCGATGCCTCGAACAGCGCCTGCCTGAACGCACCGTGCCCGGTCGAGCGGTCGCGCAGGACCGAGAGGCGGTCGGCGAGCACGGGGTGGTCGACGACGATCACGCGCTGCGGCATGGCGCGACGATAGCCTCGCCCCAGATTGGCCGCGCCCAGGCACAACATCGAGATCAAGGCGCGCGACCGCGATCCCGCCCGCACGCTCGAGCTGGCGCTGGCGCTCGGAGCCGAGGACAACGGCGAGATCTCGCAGCGCGACACGTACTTCTCCCGCGCGCTCGGGCGTCTCAAGCTGCGCGAGCAGGAGCCCGGCGAGGACGAGCTGATCGAGTACCGCCGACCCGACGAGCCGGCCGCGCGGACGAGCAGCTACCGGCGCGTCCCGGTCGCCGCCGCGGGCGAGCTGCGCGACTCGCTCGACGCCGCGCTCGGCACGCTCGTCGTCGTGACCAAGCGCCGGCGGCTGCTGCTCGTGGACAACGTCCGCATCCACCTCGACGAGGTCGACGGGCTCGGCAGCTTCATGGAGCTCGAGGCGGTGGCCGGCGAGGGCTCCGACCTGGCCGCGGAGCACGCGCAGGTCGCCCGGCTTCGCGAGCAGCTCGAGGTCGACGAGGGCGCGCTCGTCGGCGAGAGCTACTCGGACCTCCTGCTCGACTCGCCCGAGCTGCTGCTGCGCGCGGCGGCGGACGCGATGGAGAAGGCGCACGCCCCGTACTCGAACTTCAAGGTCGGCGCGGCGCTGCGCGGCGCGGGCGGCGGCATCTTCACGGGCGTGAACGTCGAGAACGCCTCCTACCCGCAGGGCCAGTGCGCGGAGACCTCGGCGATCGGCGCGCTCGTCACCGCCGGCGAGACGCGCATCGCGGCGGTGGCGGTCACGGCCGAGCGGATGGACATCTGCCCGCCGTGCGGTGGCTGCCGCCAGCGCCTGTCCGAGTTCGCCGGCCCGGACACGCTCGTCCACCTCGGCCGCCCCGGCGGTCCGCACGAGACGACCACGCTCGGCGAGCTGCTGCCGCTCGCGTTCGAGTGGGAGTCGCCGTGAGCTGGCGCGAGGCGGCGCGCGTGCTGGAGGAGCGCGAGCGGCCTGCGACCGCGCATCGGGGTCGTGCTCGGCTCCGGGCTCGGCGCGGTGGCCGACGGCCGTCGACGAACCCGACCGAGATCGCCTACGAGGAGCTGCCGGGCTTCCCGCGGCCGACCGTCGAGGGGCCACGTCGGCCGCGCCGTGCTCGGCGAGCTCGGCGGCGTGCCGGTCGCGCTGCTTCAGGGCCGCGCGCACCTCTACGAGGGCGGCGATCTCGAGCAGCATGCGCACGCCCGTGCGGGCGCTCCGCGCGGCGGGCGCCGAGATCCTCGTGCTGACGAACGCGGCCGGGCTCGCTGCGCTCGGAGGTCCGGCCGGCGAGCTGATGATGATCACCGACCACATCAACCTGACCGGCGCGAACGTGCTCGCCGGGCCGAACGACGACGAGCTGGGGCCGCGCTTCCCGAGCCTGCGCGACGCGTACGACCCGGAGCTGCGCGACGAGCTCCGGCGCGCCGCCGCGCGACCTCGGGGTCGAGGCTCGCCGAGGGCGTCTACCTCGCGGTGCGCGGCCCGAGCTTCGAGACGCCGGCCGAGATCCGCGCCTTCCGGATGCTGGGCGCGGACGCCGTCGGCATGTCGACGGTCCACGAGACGATCGTCGCCCGCCACTGCGGGCTGCGCGTGGCCGCGGTGTCGGCGATCACGAACCTGGCCGAGGGCATGTCGGACGAGCCGCTCAGCCACGAGCAGACGCTGCGCGACGCGGCCCGCGCGGCCGAGAACCTGGCGCCGCTCCTCGTCCGCTTCGTCGAGCGGCTGGCGGCCTGAGTCCGTGCTCGTCCCGGAGCTGATCCGCACGAAGCGGGACGGCGGCGAGCTCTCGGAGGAGGAGATCCGCTTCCTCGTCGACGGCGTGTCGGACGGCTCGGTCAGCGACGCCCAGGTCGGCGCGCTCGCGATGGCGATCGTGCTGCGCGGGATGACGGCCGCCGAGCGCGTGGCGCTCACGGGCGCGATGACCCGGTCGGGCGACGTGCTCGACTGGTCGGACGCCGGGCCTCCCCGGCCCGGCGCTCGACAAGCATTCGACCGGCGGCGTCGGCGACAAGGTGAGCCTCCTGCTCGCGCCGATCGTCGCCGCATGCGGCGGTGCGGTGCCGATGATCTCGGGCCGCGGCCTCGGCCACACCGGCGGCACGCTCGACAAGCTCGAGTCGATCCCGGGCTACGACACGGCGCCCGACCCCGCGGCGTTCCGGCGCGCCGTGGCGCGCGCGGGCTGCGCGATCGTCGGCCAGACCGCCGCGCTGGCGCCCGCCGACAAGCGCCTGTACGCGATCCGCGACGCCACCGGGACGGTCGAGTCGATCCCGCTGATCGTGGCGTCGATCCTGTCCAAGAAGCTGGCGGCGGGCCTCGACGCGCTCGTCATGGACGTCAAGGTCGGCTCGGGCGCGTTCCTGCCCGGCCGCGAGGCCGCGTCCGAGCTGGCGCGCTCGATCGTCGAGGTGGCGCGCGGCAACGGGCTGCCGACGCTCGGCGCTCCTCACCGACATGGACCGCGTGCTCGGCCGCACGGCGGGCAACGCCGTCGAGGTGCGCGAGTCGATCGACCACCTGACCGGCGCCGCGCGCGACGAGCGCCTGCTCGAGGTCACGCTCGCGCTGAGCGCGGAGCTGCTGCGCCTCGGCGGCGTCGAGCCGGACGAGGACGCGGCGCGCGCAGCCGCGCAGCGCGCGCTCGAGAGCGGCGCGGCGGCCGAGCGCTTCGCGGCGATGGTCAGCGAGCTCGGCGGGCCGCCGGACCTGCTCGAGGCGCCCGACAGCGCACCTCGCGGACGCGCCCGTGACCGTGGCCGCCGAGCCGGCGGAGCCGGGCACCGTCGCCCGCGTCGACGTGCGCGCGGTCGGGCTCGCCGTGGTCGCGCTCGGCGGCGGACGGGCGCGTGAGACCGACCCGGTCGACCACACCGTCGGCCTGACCGAGGTGGCCGCGCCGGGCGAGCGACGTGGCGCCCGGCGGCAGGCCGCTGGCGCTCGTCCACGCCGCGGACGGCGACGCGGCCGAGCGCGCGGCCGACTCGCTGCGCGCGGCCTACGTTCTCGGCGACCCGCCCGGCCGCGCCGGCGCCTGTTCTGGAGCTGCTGCGCTGATGGTCCCCAAGGCCGAGCTGCACGTCCACCTCGAGGGCACCGCCACGCCGGAGCTCGTCCGCAGGCTGGCGGAGCGCAACGGCGCTGCCGGTCCCGGAGGGCCTGTTCGCGGACGAGGAGACCTACGCCTACACCGACTTCCTCGACTTCCTGCGCGCCTACGACCTCGCCGCGGGCGTCATCCGCAGCGGCGACGACTACCGCGACATCACGCTACGAGTACCTGCGCCGCTGCGCGGGCGAGGGGGCGGTCTACGTCGAGCTGATCGTCTCGCCCGACCACGCCGCGCACGTGGGGCTGAGCGACGAGGAGCACCTCGACGGCGTCGGCCGCGGCATCGACGACGCGCGCGCGGAGCACGGCATCGAGGCGCGCATGCTCGTCACCGCGATCCGCAACTACGGCGTCGAGCGGGCGCTGCGCGTGGCCCGCCACGCGGCGACACGCCCGCACCCGTACGTCGTCGGCTTCCAGCTCGCCGGCGACGAGGCGGGCTTCCCGGCGGCCGACTTCGCGGAGCCGTACCGGATCGCCGCCGAGGCCGGGCCTCGGCTGCAGCGTGCACGCGGGCGAATGGGGAGGCCCCGAGAGCGTGCGCGCCGCCCTCACCCTGCCGGTCACGCGGATCGGCCACGGCGTCCGCTCGATCGAGGACCCGGCGCTCGTCGCGGAGCTCGCCGAGCGCGGGGTCGTGCTCGAGTGCTGCCCGACGAGCAACGTGGTGCTCGGCATCTACCCGAGCTACGAGGAGCACCCGCTGCGCGCCCTGCGCGCGGCCGGGGTGCGCGTGACGCTCGGATCGGACGATCCGCCCTGGTTCGGGGCGTCGATCGGCGGCGAGTACGCCATCTGCGCGGAGCGGCTCGGCTTCGGCGACGAGGCCCTCCGAGAGCTCACGAGAACCGCTCTGGAAGCCGCATTCTGCGAAGAAAAGCTCAAGGAGAACCTAATAATCGCCCTGCGGTGATCGGTGTAGGGTGGCCCGGTCACGGGCATCGTGCCCGGCCCAGATTCAGGAGGGAAGTTCAGCGTGGATAGGAAGCTCCGAGCGATCCTGCTGGCGCTCGCAGCGGCGCTCATGCTCAGTATCGCGGCGTGTGGCGACGACGACGACGACAGCGGTGACAGCGGCGGCGGAGGCGGCGAGCCGGCGGCCGAAGAGCAGGCGCCGATCAAGGCGGGTGTCGTAACCGACATCGGCGGTCTCAACGACCGCTCCTTCAACGCGCTGGCCAATGCCGGCATCAAGCGCGCGGCCGACGAGCTCGGCATCGAGGAGCGGGTGCTCATCTCGAAGCAGCAGGGTGACTACATCCCGAACCTGACGACGCTCGCCCAGCAGCAGTTCGACCTGATCATCCCGGTCGGGTTCCTGATGGCCGACGCGACGAACACGGTCGCGACCAAGGTGCCCGAACGTCAACTTCGCGATCGTCGACTTCTCGGCGACCGGCCTGAAGGACAAGCCGAAGAACGTCGAGGGCCTGCTCTTCAAGGAGCAGGAGGCGGGCTACCTGGCCGGCTACCTGGCCGGCCTGTACGCGAAGGACAACGACGCCAAGACGATCTCGACCGTCGGCGGTCAGAAGATCCCGCCGGTCGACCACTACATCGCCGGCTTCCAGGCGGGCGCCAAGAAGGCCAACCCGGGCATCCAGACGCTCAACGGCTACTCCCAGGACTTCGTCGACCAGGCCAAGTGCAAGGAGATCGCGCTCAACCAGATCGCCAAGGGCTCGAAGGTCGTCTTCCAGGTGGCCGGCGGCTGCGGCCTCGGCGCGCTCGACGCGGCCAAGGAGAAGGGCGTCCAGGGCATCGGCGTCGACGCCGACCAGGGCTACCTCGGCGACCACATCCTGACCTGCGCCCTGAAGAAGGTCGACGTGGCGGTCTACAACGCGATCAAGCGCGCCCAGGACGGCAAGTTCGAGGGCGGCACCGACGTGATCGCGACCGTCGAGAACGGCGGCGTCGGGCTCGGCAAGATCGGCGCGGCGGGCCAGAAGTACGCCGACCAGGTCGAGGAGATCCAGGATCAGATCGCCGCGGGCGAGATCCCGAACATCCCCGACACGGTCAAGTAGGAGTAGTTCCGCGCGCGTTGAGCGACCGAGACACCGCACTCGAGCTGCGCGGCATCACGAAGAGGTTCGGCCCGGTCGTCGCGAACGACCGCGTCGACTTCGACCTCCGCCGCGGCGAGGTGCACGCCCTGCTCGGCGAGAACGGCGCCGGCAAGTCGACGCTGATGTCGATCCTCTACGGGCTCTACAGCCCGACCGAGGGCGAGATCCTCGTCGACGGCGAGCAGGTGCGAGATCGACTCGCCGTCGCGCGCGCGATCGAGCTCGGCATCGGCATGGTGCACCAGCACTTCATGCTCGTCCCGGTGATGACCGTCGCCGAGAACATCGTGCTCGGCGCGGAGCCGCGCACCGGCGGCGGGATGCTCGACCTCCGCGAGGCGCGCAAGCGCGTCCGGAGCTCTCCGAGCGCTACGGGCTCGCGGTCGACCCCGACGCGGTGATCGAGGACGTGACGGTCGGCGCGCAGCAGCGCGTCGAGATCCTGAAGGCGCTGTACCGCGGCGCGCGGATCCTCGTCCTCGACGAGCCGACCGCGGTGCTCACCGCGCAGGAGGCGAGCGAGCTGTTCAAGGTGCTGAGCGCGCTGCAGGACGACGGCATGGCGATCGTCTTCATCAGCCACAAGCTCAACGAGGTGCTCGAGATCGCCGACCGCGTGACGGTGCTGCGGCGCGGCAAGAAGATCGACACGGTGCCGACCGAGGGCGCGACCGAGGAGAGCCTCGCGCGCCTGATGGTCGGGCCGCGACGTGCTCCTGCGGGTCGACAAGCCGCCGGCGAAGCCCGGCGAGCCGGTGCTCGAGGTCGACGACCTGCACGTGCGCGACGACCGCGTGCTCGAGGCCGTGCGCGGCCTGTCGCTGGAGGTGCGCGCCGGCGAGATCGTCGCGCTGGCCGGCGTCGACGGCAACGGCCAGCAGGAGCTCGTCGACGCGATCGCCGGCCTGCGCGCGCCCGAGTCGGGCCGCGTCCGGGTCGACGGGCGAGGACGTGACCGGCCGCGGCGTGCGCGCGGCCAGCGACGCCGGCGTCGCCCACATCGCCGAGGACCGCCACCGGCGCGGCCTCGTGCTCGCCTTCACGCTCGCCGAGAACCTCGCGCTGCGCGAGTACCGCTCCGAGCCGATCTCGAAGCACGGCTTGCTGTCGATCGCGCCACATGCGCAGGCGGGCGGGCGAGCTGCTCGAGGAGTACGACGTCCGCGGCGGCGACCCCGAGCTGCCGGCCGCGTCGCTGTCGGGCGGCAACCAGCAGAAGGTCTGCATCGCGCGCGAGATCGCGTCCAACCCGAAGCTGCTGATCGCCCACCAGCCGACGCGCGGGCTCGACGTCGGCGCGATCGAGTTCGTCCACCGGCGGCTGTGTCGCGAGCGCGACAGCGGCCGCGGGATCCTGCTCGTGTCGCTCGAGTTCGAGGAGGTGCGCTCGCTCGCGGACCGCATCCTCGTGATCTACGAGGGCGAGATCGTCGGCGAGTTCCCGCCCGACGTCACCGAGGAGGAGCTCGGGATCGCGATGACCGGCGGCGGCGGCCGGCCGGACCGCCGCGTGAGCCGACGAGGAGGTCATCGCAAGGATCCGCAGACGCCGGCGTCGCGGCTGGCGGCCTACGTGCGCGGCGGCGGCGTGATCGTGCCGCTCATCACGGTGCTGATCGCGTTCGTGATCGGCGGCCTCGTGGTGCTGCTCACCGGCAACGACCCGCTCGCGACCTACGAGGCGATCTTCAAGGGCACCGGGCTCCAGTGGCTGTTCCCGTGGACGACCGGCGAGGACCGCACGATCGCGGCGCTCAACCTCCAGCAGACGCTGATCATCACGACGCCGCTGATCCTGACCGGGCTCGCCGTGGCGTTCGCGTTCCGGGCCGGCCTGTTCAACATCGGCGGCCAGGGCCAGTACATCATCGGCTCGATCGCCGCGGTGTGGGTCGGCTCGTCGTTCGCGGCATGCCGGCCCTCCTGCACGTCCTGCTGGCGATCGTCGCGGCGGTCGCGGCCGGCGCGTTCTGGGCCGGGATCGCCGGCCTGCTGAAGGCGACGGTCGGCGCCCACGAGGTGATCTCGACGATCATGCTCAACTAGATCGCGATCTGGATCGGCGTCTACCTGTTCGGGCTCGGCGGGCCGCTGCAGAGCGACACCGACAGGAGCGTCCCGGTGTCGAACGACGTCGTCGAGGGCGCGAAGCTGCCGGTGTTCTGGGGCGACCCGGTCCTCCAGGGCCTGCACATCGGCCTGTTCATCGCCATCGCGGCGCTGCTCGTGTTCTGGATCGTCCTCAACCGCTCGACGACCGGCTACGAGGTCCGCGCGGTCGGGCTGAACCCCGAGGCGGCCCGCTACAGCGGCATGAGCGTCGGCAAGAACTACGTGCTCGTGATGGCCGTCTGCGGCGCCTTCGCCGGCCTGGCCGGCGCGCTCGACGTGCTCGGCTGGCAGTTCCGGCTCGCCACCAACGACATCCAGATCTCGCTGATCGGCTTCTACGGCATCGCCGTCGCGCTGCTCGGACGCAACACGGCAGTCGGGACGGCGGCGTCGGCGCTGCTGTTCGGCGCCCTGCTCAGCGGCACCTCGCAGCGCAACCTCGACGCCTCGATCTTCGAGCCGGAGCTCGCCGCGAACCTCACCTACATCATCCAGGGCCTCGTCATCCTGATCGTGAGCGCCGACGTGATCGTGCTCGGGCTGCTGCGAAGGGGCAGAGGGTTCTTCGGGCGTGGCAGCGGCGGAGCCGGTCCCCGCCCGCGACCGTGGTCGCCCGCTCCGACGGCGCGCCACCTCCGGAGCCGGCGCCCATGAGCGCGCTCGCCGAGGCCGCCGTGCCGAGCCGGTCGGCGCGCGCGAGCTCGCCTGGGGGGCCTACGCCCTCGGCGTGCTGGCGGCCTTCATCGCGCTGCCGCCGATCCTGGTGCGCACGCCCGTGCCCTCGCTGGTGCTGGCCGTCGCGGCCGTCGCCGCGGGAGTGTTCGTGGTGCGCGAGGGCGAGAAGCGGCTCGGCTGGATCGCGATCGTGCTCGGCGTGCTCGCGGGGGTCGGCGCGGTGGCCGCGACGCAGACGAACGAGTCGAGCCTCGACGCCGTGTTCGTCTGGTCGGCGCTGTTCGCGGCGATGCTCCGCTTCGCGACGCCGCTCGTCTTCGCCGCGCTCGGCGGGATCCTCTGCGAGCGCAGCGGCGTCATCAACATCGGCCTCGAGGGCATGATGCTGATGGGCGCGTTCTTCGGGATCTTCGGCGCCGACCTGCACCGGCTCGTGGCTGCTCGGCTGCCTGATCGGCGATGGCATCGGGTGGGGCGCTGGCACTCGTACACGCGGTGCTCTCGGTCAGCTTCCGCGCCGACCAGGTGGTGAGCGGCTTCGGCCTCAACTTCCTCGCGCTCGGGATCACGGGCTACGTCTTCGTCGCCCACTACGGCGACCAGGGCACGCCCGGCGACGTCCCGCGCGTGCCCGACGTGTCGCTGCCGCTGATCGAGGACCTCGACTTCTTCGGCGAGGCGATCGGCAACGCGAACCTGCTGACCTGGGTCGCGCTGCTGCTCGTCGGTGCTCACGACCGTCTTCCTGTTCCGGACCCCGCGCGGCCTGCGGCTGCGCTCCGTCGGCGAGAAGCCGCGCGCCGCCGACACGGTCGGCGTGTCCGTGATCCGCACGCGCTACGTCGCGGTCATCGCCTCGGGCTTGCTGGCGGCGCTCGGCGGCGCGTACCTCTCGATCGCGCTGCTCGGCTCGTTCAACCAGAACATGACCGCGGGCCGCGGCTACATCGCGCTGGCGGCGGTCATCTTCGGCGCCTGGCGGCCGGTCGGCGCGCTCGTCGGGGCGCTCCTGTTCGGCTTCTCGAGCGCGCTCGCCCAGCGCCTGCCGGACGTTCTCGGAATCGACCGCGGTGCTGTTCCAGGCGCTGCCCTACGTGCTCACGCTGATCGTCGTCGCGGGCGTCGTCGGCCGCTCGCGCCCGCCGGCGTCGATCGGCATCCCGTACGTGAAGGAGTGAGCAGGTGACGGTCTCGCGACTCGTGCTGAGCAGTCCCGCCGAGGACGACGGCCGCCTCAGCGACGAGGTCGAGCTCTACCAGCGGACCTACACGACGCTGCTGCGCTCGAGCGGCGAGACGGCGACTGCGCGTGCTCGAGTCCTCGCACCGCGCGATGGGCTCGAGCCTGCACCCGCTCGCCGCCAGCGACGAGCTCGACCTCGGCGCGTTCATCTACGCGATCCGGCGCCTGCCCGACGGGATCGCCGGGGCGCGAGCTCGTGATCATGGGCCAGGAGGTCGAGGTCTTCGCCCGCAACGGCATCGTGATCGACGAGTGGGAGGAGGCCGACGCGCCCGCGCGCCGGCGGCGCTGGTACGACAGCGGCGGCGGCGTGCTCGCGGTGCTGCTCGCCAGCGCGCTCGGACGTCGACGACCTGATCCCGACGCTCGTCGCGCTTCCAGATCGAGTGGAACAAGATCCGCGTGCGCCAGCGCGCCGCGGGCTGGCCGCCCGCCGACGGAGCCGAGCGCCGAGGAGTGCGCCGCGGACCTCGGGGGCTCCGCCGACGACTGGGCGCGCCTGCGCGAGGCCTGGGGCGAGCGCTTCTTCGAGCGCCTGCGGATGATCGCCGAGCGGCGCATGTCGCTGCGCGTGCGGATGCTCGGCGGCACGCAGGTCGGCTACGCGCGCATGACGCGGCGCTGGTGGCTGCCGGTTCAGAACGAGCTCGACGGCACAGGGGCTCGTCGACGCGCCCACGTACTTCGTCAGCTCGAACACGCACAGCCTCGTCAACATCGTCACCGGCACGGCGCGCGAGCGCGAGGAGCGGCTGATCGAGTTCGTCGAGAGCCTGCCCGAGGACGACATCCTGCGCGAGGAGCTGGCCGCGTTCCGCGAGGGCCGAGCCGAGGGCTCGTGGGACAACTTCCTCTACTTCGTCGCGCGACTGTACTTCGACATGCACGGCGAGGAGGGTCGCCGGGTCCGGCGCGAGTCCGAGGCGCGCAGCGGCGTCGTCGCACCTGCCCTCACGCACGGCGCTGCGCGTGCCCGCCCAGATCATCCCGCTGCGCCAAGCTGCTGCCCGACCGGCTCGACCCGCGGCTCGGCGACGTCGACGCCGAGGTGCTCGCCGAGAGCGACGCGGTGATCGTCAACATCGACTACCCGCTCGGCGTCGCCGCCTACAACATCCTGCGCGAGGTGGCGATCTCGACGGGCCGCGCTGCGCGGCGTCTACGTCCTCGGCAAGGCGGCCACGCTGAACGCCGACGTCGGCGACGTGATGCTCTCGAGCGTCGTCCACGACGAGCACTCGGGCTCGACCTACTGGCTCGACAACGCGTTCGGCGTCGAGGACCTGATGGGCGACCTGCGCTTCGGCACCGGGCTCGACAACCAGCGCGCGGTCACCGTCAAGAGCACGTTCCTCCAGAACCGCGCCTACCTCGACTTCTACTACCGCGAGGCGTTCACGGTCGTCGAGATGGAGGCGGGCCCCTACTGCAACGCGCTCTACGAGATCGCCGACGCCGACCGGCATCCCGGTCGGCGAGGCCGTCAACTTCTCGAAGCTCCCGATCGACTTCGGGGTCATCCACTACGCGTCGGACACGCCGTACACCCAGGCGCGCACGCTCGGCGCGCGCGGGCTCTCCTACTACGGGATGGACTCGACCTACGCGTCGTCGCTGGCGATCCTGCGGCGGATGCTGCGGCTCGAGGGCGCGCTCGACTAGGGCGTCAGGCCGCCAGGGATGCAGCCGCGGGTGCCACGCAGGCACGGCGCGGCGGTACTGGGCGTAGTCGGCGCCGAAGCGCTCGGTCAGGGTCGGCTCCTCGTACCAGCGGACGAAGGCCGCGACGGTCGCCATGAAGAGCGCCGCGTAGGCGAGCAGCACCGGGCGGCCGAGCAGCAGCGCCTGGCCGATGATGGTCGTCGCCACCGCCACGTACATCGGGTTGCGCACGTAGCGGTACAGCCCGCCGACCACGAGCCGTTCGGGCGGCGCCAGCGGCGCCGGACGTCCCGAGTCCCTCGACCACGAAGCGGCCGAACGCGTACAGCAGGACGGCGACGCCTGCCGCGATCATCAGGGCGCCCAGCGCCTGCACCGGCAGCGGCCAGTCGTTCGACTCCCAGCCGGTCATGAGCCAAGGCACCACCCCGGCCATGACGCCCGGCGCCACCAGCAGGAACACGAGGCTGCCGGCCGCCGCACGGGCTCGAGTCATGCCCCGACCGGATGCCAGGCGGTCTTCAGCTCGACCACCGCCTCGAGCCGCCCGAGCGCGTCGGCGACAGCCTCCTCGTAGCCGGTCGTTGCGCTTCGCATGGCGCACGCGCGTGACGGAGTCCGCGGCGAGCCGGTCGATCTCGGCGCCGAGCTCGCCGTCCCCCGACACGTCGACGACGGCGTTCAGGTCGCGGTGCGCCGCCAGCGCGGGCGCCAGCTCGCGCGCGCCGCCCCGAGAGCAGGTTGACGACCCCGCCCGGCACGTCGGACACGCCGAGCACCTCGCCGAGGTCGAGGCCCGGCGAGCGGACGCGGCTCGGAGAGCACCGCCACGACCGTGTTGCCGGCGGCGAGCGCGGGCGCGAGCTCGGCGACCAGGCCGAGCAGCTCGGGCGCCTCCGGCGCCACGATCCCGACGACGCCCGTCGGCTCGGGCAGCGAGAAGGACAGGAACGGCGCCGCCACCGGGTTGATCCCGCCGAGCACCGGCTGCAGCTTGTCGGTCCAGCCGGCGTAGTGGACGAGCACGTCGATCGACGCCTCGAGCTCGCGCGCGCTCGACGCCCAGCTCGTCGCCGCGCGACTCGAGCGCCTCGGCCGCGCGGTAGAGGATCTGCCCGCGGTTGTAGGCCGTGCGCGCCGCCCAGGGCCGCGCGGCCGCTGCGCGCGGCCTTGACCGCGTCGCGCACGTCCTTGCGCGAGCCGCGCGGGACGTTGCGGTCCTGCACGCGGTCGTAGCGCCCCGACTCCGAGCGCACGAACGCGCCGCCCACGTAGAGCTTGTAGGTCTTGCGGAACGGCGAGCGCGGCTCATGACACGCGCAGGTAGGGCCGCAGCCCCGCCGGGCCGCCCTCGCGCCCGAACCCGCTCTCCTTGTAGCCGCCGAAGGCGGCGGTCGGGTCGAAGTGGTTGTAGGTGTTCTGCCAGACGACGCCGGCCTGCAGCGCGCTCGCGACCTCGAACGCCTTGGCGCCCTTGTCGGTCCAGATGCCCGCGGCGAGCCCGTACGGCGAGTTGTTGGCCTTCTCGATCGCCTCCGCCTGGGTGCGGAAGGTGAGCACCGACACGACCGGCCCGAAGATCTCCTCGACCGCGATCCGGTGCGCGGGGGCGACCTCGGTGAAGATCGTCGGCGCGAACCACCAGCCGCGCTCGGGCAGCTCGCAGGCGACGCTGCGCCGGACGGCGCCCTCCTCCTCGCCCGCCGCCACCAGATCCTGGATCCGCGTGAGCTGCTCGCGCGAGTTGATGGCGCCGACGTCGGTGTTCTTGTCGAGCGGGTCGCCCACGCCGCAGGCGGCCCATGCGCTCCCAGAGCTTGCCGATCACGACGTCGGCGACGCTCTCCTGGATCAGCAGCCGCGAGCCGGCGCAGCAGACGTGCCCCTGGTTGAAGAAGATGCCGTTGACGATCCCCTCGACCGCCTGGTCGAGCGCGGCGTCCTCGAAGATCACGTTCGCCGACTTGCCGCCCAGCTCGAGCGTGAGCGAGACCCCGCGGCCGGCGAGCGCCGCCTGGATGTCCTTGCCGACCGCCGTGGAGCCCGTGAACGCGACCTTGTCGATGTCGGGCTCGCGGACGAGCGCGGCTCCGGCGGCGCCGTCGCCCGGGCACGATCGCGACGACGCCGGGCGGCAGCTCCGCCTCCTGGAAGATCTCGGCGAGGACGAGCGCGGTCAGCGGCGTCGTCTCGGCCGGCTTCAGCACGCAGGCGTTGCCGCAGGCGAGCGCGGGCGCCAGCTTCCAGGCGGCCATCAGCAGCGGGAAGTTCCAGGGCACGATCTGGGCGGCGACGCCGAGCGGCGCGGCCTCGCGGCCGCCGATTCCATACGAGAGCTTGTCGGCCCAGCCCGCGTAGTGGAAGAAGTGCGCCGCGGCCAGCGGCACGTCCACGTCGCGCGACTCGCGGATCGGCTTGCCGCCGTCCATCGACTCGACGATCGCGAGCTCACGCGCACGCTCCTGGATCAGGCGCGCGATCCGGAAGAGGTACTTGCCGCGCTCGAGCCCGCTCAGCGAGGCCCAGCCCGGCTGGGCCGCCCGTGCCGACTCGACCGCGCGCGCGCAGGTCCGCCGCGCCGGCGAAGGCCACCTCGGCGAGCGGCTCCTCCGTGGCCGGGTTGATCGAGGGCACGCGCGTGCCGTCGAGCGGGTCGCGGAACTCGCCGTCGATGAAGAGCCCGTACGAGTCGCGCAGCCGGACGTGCTCGGGGGACTCGGGGGCGGGCGCGTAGTCCCAGACGATCCTGGTGCGGGTCTCCTGTGTGCTCATTCTCTTCGAGAAATCCTCGGGCCGCGCGTAGCGGCCGGTCTCGGTCTTCTCGTACTGCATCAGGAGGTCGTTCAGGAGCGACGACGCGCCGATGCGGAAGCGCTCCGCGGTCAGCCACTCGTCGCCGAGCGTCTCCTTGACGAGCACGAGCCGGTGCAGCGCCGCCTTGCTGTTCGACACGCCGCCGGCGGCCTTCATGCCGACCGCCCGGCCCGAGCGCTCCGCGTAGTCGCGGATCGCCTCGAGCATCACGAGCGTCACGCCCGGCGTCGCGCCGGCGGAGGCCTTGCCGGTCGAGGTCTTGATGAAGTCGCGCGCCGGCCTCCATCGCGAGCATCGAGGCGTGGCGGACGTGGTCGTAGGAGCCGAGCTCGGCCGTCTCGAGGATGACCTTGAGATGGGCGTCGCCACAGGCCTCCTTGCACGCGCACGATCTCCTCCATGACGCGCGTGTCGTCCCCGGACAGGAACGCCTCGCGCGAGATCACCATGTCGATCTCCTCGGCGCCCGCCGCCACGGCCTCCTCGATGTCGCGCAGCTTCACGTCGAGCGAGGCCTGGCCGCTGGGGAAGGCGGTCGCGACGGCTGCGGCCTTCACGCCCGGTGCCCTCGAGCGACTCGCGCACCACGCCGATCAGCGACGGGTAGACGCACACCGCCGCGCAGGACGGGATCTCGGGCATCGTGGGCGACGGGCAGACCGCCTTCGCGCACAGGTGGCGGACCTTGCCGGGGGTGTCGGCGCCCTCGAGCGTCGTCAGGTCGGTCATCGACACCGCGAGCCGGATGCCCTGCTGCTTTGCGCTCGTCTTGATCGAGCGCTTGCCGAGCAGCGCGGCGCGCTCCTCGATCCCGACCCGGTCCACGTGGGGGAGCCTGCGGATCACGGACCCCAGTATGCCAATGCGGTGCGTCAACCTTGGTTGACAAGTTGCAAGCTGTCAACTACGGTTGACAAGCATGGCACTGCCCACCGAGATAGCCACCCCGGACGACCCGGCTGAGGCGCTCGCGGCGGTCGTCGCGCTGCGGCGCCTCGCCGACCGCCTCGAGCGCGCGGCCGTCGCCCGCGCCATCGACGAGGGCTGGACCTGGGCGCAGGCGGCGGAGGCGCTCGGCGTGACGCGGCAGGCCGTCCACAAGAAGCACGCGCGTCCGCGCGCGTGAGGAATCGAGGACCCGATGAAGCTGAAGACCCCGATACAAGACGTGCGGACGATCAAGGAGCTCCTGACCGGCGCGGAGGACATCGCGCGCCGCGCGGGCGAGTCCCAGCCGGGCGCGGAGCACCTGCTCCTGTCGGCCCTCGAGATGCCCGAGGGCTCGGCGCGGCGGGCGTTCGAGCGCGTCGGCGCCGACCCCGACGGGTTCGCCCCGGCCGTGTCGGCGCAACACGCGGACGCCCTGCGCGCGATGGGCATCGAGCCGCCGCCGGAGGAGACGCTTGCGGCGGAGGCCGGCCCGAAGCCCTCGCGCTGGTACCGCGCGAAGCGCCTCGCTCCAGAGCGCCTTCCAGGACGGCCGGTGAGCTCGCCCGCGACGACGGCACCTGGCTGAACGGAGCCCACGTGGTGGTGGCGGTCGCCGGGATGGAGCACGGCAGCGCTGCCCGCGCGCTGCGCGCGATGGGCGTCGACCGTGAGCGGCTCGCCGCGGCGGCCGCCGCCGAGGCGCGGGCCGCCCCGCCGCGATAATCGCTCGCCATGCCGCGAGCCGCCGTGATCGTGATGGACGCCTGCGGGGTGGGCGCCCTGCCGGACGCCTCCGAGTACGAGGGCGACGCGGGCTCGAACACGCTCGCCCACCTCGCCGAGCGCGTCGGCGGCCTCGACCTGCCGAACCTGCAGCGGCTCGGCCTCGGGTCGATCATCCCGATCGAGGGGGTGCCGCCCGCGGAGCGGCCTGTTCTGCACGGTCGCCTGCATCCGCTCGGGCCGGGCAAGGAATCGACCACCGGCCACTGGGAGCTGATGGGGGTCGTGCCCGAGGACGCCCTGCCCACCTATCCGGACGGCTTCCCGCCGGACGTGATCGAGGCGCTCGAGCGGGTGAGCGGGCGGCGGCTTCTGCTGCAACCGCCCCTACAGCGGCACCGAGGTGATCGAGGACTACGGGCGCCACCACCTCGAGACCGGCGAGCTGATCCTCTACACGTCGGCCGACTCGGTTCTCCAGATCGCCGCCCACGTGGAAGTGCTCGACGAGCCAGCGCTGTACGCGCTCTGCGAGCAGGCGCGCGAGCTGATGACCGGCGAGCACGCGGTCGGCCGCGTGATCGCGCGCCCCTTCGAGGGCGAGCCCGGGAGCTTCCGTCGCCGCGAGGGCCGGCGCGACTACGCGGCGCCGCCGCCGGGGCGCTCCTACCTCGAGGAGCTCCAGGAGGCGGGCGTCGCGCGTCCACGGCGTCGGCAAGATCCGCGACCTGTTCGCCGGCGTCGGCATCGACGAGAAGCACGACGGCGGCACGAACGCGAAGGGAATCGCGGCCACCACGGAGCTGCTGCGCGAGCTCGACTCCGGGCTCGTGTTCGTGAACCTCGTGGAGACCGACCAGATCTACGGGCACCGCCACGACGTCGAGGGCTTCCACGAGGCGCTCCGGGAGATCGACGCCGCTGTGGCCGAGTGGCTCGCACTGCTGCGCGAGGACGACCTGCTCGTCCTCACGGCCGATCACGGTGTCGACCCGAACGCCCCGCACACCGATCACACGCGCGAGTACTCGCCCCTGCTGGCGTGCTTCGAGGGCGACGGCGGCCGGCGCCACGACGGCCCGCTGGCGGACGTCGGGGCGAGCGTGTTGAAGAAGCTGACCGGCCGCGAGGCGCCCGGGCTGCCCGGGGAGCCGTTCGTCTGATGGCGGACTTCTCGGGCTTCGACAGCCGCGGCTACCGGACCGTCGACGTGCGCACGGGCTACGGGGAGTGGGTCCCCACCTACGAGGACACCGTGCAGGACGCGATGGACATCGCCCTGCTCGACGAGCTCGGCGAGCCGGAGTGGGAGAGGGTCGGCCGGGTGGCGGACCTGGGCTGCGGCACGGGCCGGACGGCCGCCTGGCTCCGCCGCCACGGAGTGGGACCGATCGACGGCGTCGACCTGACCCCGGAGATGCTCGCCGTCGCCCGCGAGCGCGGCATCCACGAGCGGCTCGTCGAGGCGGACCTCGCGGAGACGGGGCTCGAGAGCCACGCCTACGACCTCGTGATCGCCTCGCTCGTCGACGAGCACCTGCCCACCCTCGGCCCGCTCTACTCCGAGGCGTGGCGGCTGGCCCGCCCGGGCGGCCACCTCGTGGTCGTGGCGTTCCACCCGCACTTCATCATGGCCTCGGGCATGCCCACGCACTTCACGGGCGCGTCCGGGGAGCCGGTGGCGATCGAGACGCACGTGCACCTGATCTCGGACCACGTCCGCGTCGGGCCTGGAGGCGGGCTTCACGCTCGCCGAGATGCGCGAGGGCGTGGTGGACGAGCGCTGGCTCGAGCTGAAGCCGAAGTGGGAGCGCTTCCGCGGCCACCCGGTCTCGATGGCGTTCGCCTGGCGCGCCTAGCGCGTCGCGGCCATGAAGCTCTCGAGCTTGGCCGGATCGAGGTCGAAGCCCTCTCCGGAGCGCAGCCCCGAGCAGACGTCGAGCCCGAACGGGCCGACCGTCTCGATCGCCTCGCGCGCGTTGCCTGCGCGCAGGCCGCCCGCCAGGAACAGCGGCACGTCGACCGCCGCCCGGATCCGCCGCGACAGCTCCCAGTCGTGGCGGCGGCCCGTCCCGCCGAGCTCCTTGACCTCGAGCGCCGGGTTGCCCGAGTCGAGCAGCAGGGCGTCGACCGAGGGCGCCGCGGCCAGCGCCTCGTCGACCGACTCGGGGCCCGTCACGTGGATCACCTGGACGAGCTTGATCCCCGGCAGCGCGTCACGCAGGCGTGCGTGCGCCCCGGCGGGCAGCGCGTCGACGAGCTGAATCGTCCGGGCGCCCGCCGCGCGCTGCTGCGCGGCGATGTCGTCCACGTCCTGCAGCGAGGTGAGCAGGAAGGAGTCGATCCCGGGCGGCAGCGCCGCGGCGATCTCCGCCACCGCCTCGTCGGAGATCACGCCCGGCCCGCTCGGCATGTGCGAGACGAGGCCGAGCGCGGCGGCGCCCGCGTCGATCGCCATCCAGGCCTCCGCGACGCTCTTGATGCAGCACACCTTCACGCGCGGCCTGGCCGTGGGCTCCATGGCGCGGACAATCTACGCTCAGGAGATGAGGAGCGTTTGCATCTTCTGCGGCTCGAGCCCGGGCGCGCGGCCCGCGTACACCGAGGCGACCGAGGATCTCGGCCGGCTCCTGGTCGAGCACGGGATCACGCTCGTGTTCGGCGGAGCGAGCGTGGGGCTGATGGGCCGGCTCGCCGACACCGTGCTGTCGGAGGGCGGCGAGGCGATCGGCGTGATCCCTCAGGCGCTCGTCGACCGCGAGATCGCCCATCTCGGCGTGACCGACCTGCACGTCGTCGAGACGATGCACGAGCGCAAGCAGCTGATGACCGACCTCTCGGACGGGTTCCTGGCGCTGCCGGGCGGCCTCGGCACGCTCGACGAGCTGTTCGAGATCTACACCTGGGCGCAGCTCGGCATGCACCGCAAGCCGATCGGGCTGCTGAACGTCGAGAGCTACTTCGACGGGATCGCGAGCTTCCTCGAGCACGCCGTCGCCGAGCGCTTCGTGCGCGAGGAGCACCGGGCGATGCTGATCGTCGAGGAGGAGCCGAGCGGCGATGCTCGAGCGCCTGCTGAGCTTCGACCCGGCCTCGGTCACGCCGAAGTGGATCGACCGCCAGGACACCTGACTGCTTAAATCGCGCCGCACATGGCCGACCCCGCCCTCGGAGACATCCTCGTCCAGCGGGACGAGCTCGCGCACCGCGTCAAGGAGCTCGGCGAGGAGGTCTCGCGCGACTACGCGGGCCGCAAGCTGCTGCTCGTGGGCGTGCTCAAGGGCGCGGTCTTCTTCCTGGCCGACCTGATGCGCAACCTCGACGTCGACTGCGAGCTCGACTTCATGGCCGTCTCCTCCTACGGAGCGTCCACCGACTCGTCAGGCGTCGTCCGGATCCTGAAGGACCTCGACGCGCCGATCGAGGGCAAGGACGTGCTGATCGTCGAGGACATCGTCGACTCGGGGCTCACGCTCTCCTACCTGTTCAAGATGCTGCGCGCGCGCAACCCGGCCTCGCTGGAGGTCTGCGCGCTCCTGACCAAGCCGGAGCGCCGGGAGATCGAGCTGCCGATCAGGTACGTGGGCTTCGAGATCCCCAACCGGTTCGCGATCGGGTACGGCCTGGATCACGGGGAGCGCTACCGGAACCTGCCCTACGTGGCCGTGTTGAACGAGCTCTGAAGCGGCGTCGGAAGGGCATCCGAAAAGGGCCAAAGGACGAATACCCCCTTGCTACGCTTGCGTTTCACTGCGGAGGCATGTTTGGTTGTGAGGGAAGCAGGACTGAGTAGCCCGTGAGCAGATTCTTCAAGAGCGCGGCATTTCCGATTCTGATCGTCGTCGTGCTGGCGTTTTTCGCCCAGAAGCTGATCAGCCCGGGTGACCGCCAGAAGGACCCGAACTACACGCAGTTCCTGACCCAGGTCGAGAACGGCCAGGTCGACAGCGTCACCCTCAACACGAAGAACAACCGGGTCGACGTCGAGCTCGAGAACGGCAAGAAGTACCAGACGGCCTTTCTCAACGACACCGAGCAGAACCTCATCAACGAGCTGCGGGCCAACGAGGTCCAGGTCACGGTCAAGCCGAAGGGCGGATCGGGCTGGCTCACGGCACTCACCTACATCCTGCCGTTCGTGATCTTCCTGCTGTTCTGGCTGTTCATCATCAACCAGATGCAGGGAGGCGGGTCGAAGGTCATGTCCTTCGGCAAGTCGCGCGCCAAGCGCATGTCGGTCGACGCGCCCAAGATCACCTTCCGCGACGTGGCCGGGGTGGACGAGGCGGTCGAGGAGCTCCACGAGATCAAGGAGTTCCTCGAGAACCCGAAGAAGTTCCAGGCGCTCGGGGCGCGCATCCCCAAGGGGGTGCTGCTGTACGGGCCGCCCGGCACCGGCAAGACGCTGCTCGCGCGCGCCGTCGCCGGTGAGGCCGGCGTCCCGTTCTTCTCGATCTCCGGCTCCGACTTCGTCGAGATGTTCGTCGGCGTGGGCGCCTCGCGCGTGCGCGACCTGTTCGAACAGGCCAAGCAGAACTCTCCCTGCATCATCTTCATGGACGAGATCGACGCCGTCGGCCGCCACCGCGGCGCCGGGCTGGGCGGCGGTCACGACGAGCGCGAGCAGACGCTCAACCAGCTGCTCGTCGAGATGGACGGCTTCGAGATGAAGGACAACATCATCCTCATCGCGGCCACCAACCGGCCGGACATCCTCGACCCGGCGCTGCTGCGTCCCGGCCGATTCGACCGACAGATCGTCGTCGACCGCCCCGACCGCAAGGGCCGCCAGAAGATCCTCGAGGTCCACACGCGCGGCAAGCCGCTCGCCAAGGCGATCGACCTCGACACCCTCGCGGGCCAGACCCCTGGCTTCACCGGCGCCGACCTTCAGAACCTCGTCAACGAGGCCGCCCTGCTCGCCGCCCGCCAGGGCAAGCGTGAGATCGACCACCTCCAGCTGGAGGAGGGGATCATGCGCGTGATCGCCGGGCCGGAGAAGAAGACGCGCGTGATGTCAGAGAAGGAGCGCCGCGTCACCGCCTTCCACGAGATGGGTCACGCGCTCGTGGCTCACTACCTCGACAACACCGACCCGGTGCACAAGATCTCGGTGATCTCGCGCGGCCAGGCCCTCGGCTACACGATCTCGTTGCCGACCGAGGACAAGTTCCTCACGACGCGCGCGGAGCTGTCCGACACGATGGCGATGACGCTCGGCGGCCGCGCCGCCGAGGAGATCGTCTTCAGCGAGGTCACCACCGGCGCCTCGAACGACCTCGAGAAGGTCACCGCCACCGCCAAGCAGATGGTCATGCGCTTCGGCATGTCCGACAAGCTCGGCCCGCGCGTGTTCGGCCACGACCACGGCCAGCCCTTCCTGGGCCGCGAGTTCTCCTCCGAGCCCGACTACTCCGACGAGATAGCGCGCGAGATCGACGACGAGATCCGCCGCATCGTCGAGGAGGCGCACCAGCTGGCCCGACATGTGCTCGAAGAGCACCGTGAGTCGCTCGACATGACCTCGGAGATCCTCCTCAAGCGCGAGACGATCGAGCGTGAGCAGTTCATCGAGCTGCTGGCAGGCAAGTCCGAGGATGATGTGTTCGGCGTGGATGAGCCGCCGGTGCCGGTGCTCCCGCCCTCGGCGCCCGAGGCGCCCGAGCGCAAGCCCGAACGCGCCCCGAAGACCCTGCCGCGGCCAGGCCTTGCCGGCGGCACGGCCGAGATGCGCTCGGCCGACTCGCCCGAGAAGCCCGAGCCGGCGTAGGCCGGCGGCGCCGCTACGTCAGGCCGTCGCCCGCTCCTCGAACTCCTCGACCAGCAGCTCCTCGCTGACGGGCTCGGACGAAGGCCGCGCCCGGTGTCGCCGCTTCGGCGGCGCGCATCAGGTCGATCGCGGTCGAGCGCACCTGCGCGACGATCTCGGCGAGGCCGAGCTCGGGGGTGCCGTCGAAGCTGCGTGTGGCGCGGGCGGCCGCGCGCGAGGCGAGCCGGCGCACGTCGCCGCCGGCGCGGGGCGCCTCGTCGAGCTCGGATGCGAGCGCCCAGGTCGCCGCGGTCAGCTCGCGCACGGAGACCGCGAGCTCGTCGGGCGCCGTGCCGCCCGCGCGCAGGAAGCGCGCCACGTGCCGGGCGAGCACGCGCGTGTTGCGGACCGCGTAGTCGATGTGCCGCGCACTTCGGGAGTAGCGGACGATCTCGGGACGGTCGGAGCGCCGGCCGGGGGAGAAGCGGGCGGTCTCGTGGGCCACGCCGAGCGCGTGCTCGAAGTCGCGCATGGGGCCGTCGAGGTCGCGGACGGCCGCGAGCGCGGCCTCGGCCTGCGCGGGATCGCGCTTCTCGAGTGCGTCCGCGACGCGCGCCAGCGCCGCGCCGAGCTCTCCGAAGATCGACTGGACCGAGCGTCCCACGAGCAGCACCGGGTCCTGAGGGAACGCGAGCGCGCTGATGGCGAGGGCGACACCGCCTCCGATCAGGGCCTCGTAGACCCGGGCCGGCGGCAGCCCGCTGCCGGTCGGCTCGATCAGCACCAGCAGGATCGCCGAGACCGCGGCCTCGGTCACGAGGATCGGGCCGCCGCCGAGAATCACCGCCACGCCCATCGCCAGCACGACCAGCACCCCGAGCTGCAGCGGCCCGGCGCCGATCGCATGGACGAGCAGGTCGGCGACGCCGATGCCGAGGACCACGCCGCCGATCAGCTCGAAGGCGCGCTGGCGGCGCTCGCCGTAGGTGGCGCCGATGCAGATCACCGCGGCGATCGATGCGAACACCGGCCGCGTCTACGGGCAGGAGCAGCTTCGCCATGTACCAAGCGGCCACGGCCGCGAGCGCGGTCTGCAGGATCGGCCAGACGCGCCCGCGCAGGCGGAGCTGGGCGGTGCTCAGGGCGAGGCGTCCGTTGAGGCGAAGCGAGGCCACCGCCCGAAGTTGGCACACGCACTCTTCGGATTCCGTAAAGATTTCGTGCTTGCAGCGGCAGAGGGCCCTCCGCTGCGGGAGAGCCCTCTGCCCGGGTCCTACGAACCGCCGTCAGTGCCCTCGGATGTAGGCGTCGAGGTTGCGTTCCTCCTGGGTCTGGACGCTTCCACGAGTGCCCTCCTCGGGCCCGCCGTCGTAACGCACGTCGGGCGCGCTGCGGTCAGGCGCCGGGAGCGCTTCCGACTGGGCCGGTGTGGAGCCGCTCACGTCGGAGTCCTCGCTCGCGAGGATCACGACCGCGACGGTCAGCGCGATGACAGCCACGATCGCGGCGATGAGCAGCGCTCGGACGAGCTTGAAGCGCGACCGGAGCACCGTGGCCGGATGCTGCTGGGGGATTGCCTGGTCCATCTCTGCCTCCTTCTCGAATGCGTTTCGACGATGGTGGCCCGGCGGCGTTACAGGCCGGTTGCAGAGCGGTAACGCCTCAGCGCAGCGTCACGCCGAGCGCTTCGGCAACGCTCGGGTCGGCCAGCGACGATGCGCTCAGCGACGCTCCGTCGAGCTCGTGGTCGTCGAAGTACGGGACCGCGATCACGAACAGGCCGGCGTCTCGGGCCGAGATGACCCCCGGAGGCGAGTCCTCGAGCGCGGCCGATGAGGCCGGCTCGGCGCCGAGCACCCGGCAGGCCTCCAGGTAGATGTCTGGAGCCGGCTTGGGATGCTCCACGTCCTCGACGGTCACGACCGCGCCGACGCCGCCGAGCGGCAGGCCGGAGACCTCGAGCACCCGCTCCACGAAGGGGCGCGGCGAGTTCGACGCGATTCCGACGGGCGTGCCCGCGGCCACCAGCGCCTCGAGGAGCTCACGCGCCCCGGGCCGCGGCGGCACGCCCGCAAGCGCCTCCTCCATCACGAGCTCGTCGAGCTCCGCCCAGAGCCGCTCGCCCGCGCCCGGGCGGTCGAGCATCACCTCGAGCTTGGCCGCGGCGACCGCTCGCGCGTTGCCGAGCAGCGCGCGCTTGTGCTCCATGCCGAACTCTCGGCCGTAGCGCTCGAAGAGGTCTCGCTCGGCGCGCGTCCAGGCCTCCTCGGTGTCGAGCAGCAGGCCGTCGTTGTCGAAGATGACGGCTTCGAAGGGGCCGGGCACGGCGGCCACGATACTTCCGGGCGTGGAGCGCTTCACGGTCATGGGCGTCGTCAACGTCACGCCCGACTCGTTCTCGGACGGCGGCCTCTATCTCGACGCCGAGGCCGCGGTCGCGCACGGTCTCGCGCTGGCCGGCGAGGGCGCCGCCGTGCTCGACGTGGGCGGCGAGTCCACCCGCCCGGGGGCGGAGCCGGTCGGCGCCGAGGAGGAGGCGAGCCGGGTCGTGCCCGTGGTGGAGGGGCTCGCGGCCGAGGGCCTGCGCGTCTCGATCGACACCAGCAAGCTCGAGGTCGCGCGGGCCGCGCTCGACGCGGGGGCGACGATCGTCAACGACGTGGCGGCGTTCCGCTTCGCCCCCGAGCTGGCCGGCCTCGTGGCCGAGCGGGGGGCCGATTGCATCCTCATGCACATGCTCGGCGAGCCGCGCACGATGCAGACGGACCCTCGCTACGACGACGTCGTCTCGGAGGTGCGCGCGTTCCTCGAGGCGCGGCTCGAGTTCGTCGTCGCCGAGGGCGTGGCCGAGGAGCGCGTGTGGCTCGACCCCGGCATCGGCTTCGGCAAGTCGGTCGAGCACAACCTCGAGCTGCTGCGACGGCTCGACGAGATCGTCGCGATCGGCCGGCCGGTCGTGATCGGGACGTCGCGCAAGAGCTTTCTCGGCAAGCTCACGGCGGGCCGCCCCGAGGCCGAGCGCCTCCCCGGGACGATCGCCACCAACGTGCTCGCCCTGGAGCGCGGCGCAAGCGTGTTTCGCGTTCACGACGTCGCCCCGCTCGTCGATGCGCTCACGGTGGCCGCTGCTACGGTGCCCCGTGATGTGGGAGCGGGAGGAAAATGAGGACGAGTTCGAGGGTCTCGGCGACGACGACCTCGGCGACGAGCGCGGCTCGCAGCCGCCCGCAGTCTCGATCGAGATCAGCGGGCTGTCCCTCTTCACGCGCCACGGCGTGAGCGAGGCCGAGCGCGAGCTCGGCCAGCGTCTCGTCTTCGACATCTCGTTCGAGCTCGACGAGTGCGACGCCACGGTCACCGACCGCATCGAGGACACGATCGACTACGGCGAGGTGTGCGAGCAGGTGGCGCTCGCGGCGCAGGAGCGTTCCTACAAGACGCTCGAGCGACTCTGCGCTGCCGTCGCGGACCGGCATGATCGACCGCTTCGGCGCCGAGTCCGTGCGAGTCAAGGCGGCCAAGCCCGAGCCGCCGATCCCGCTGCCCGTCGACGAGGTGTCCGTCGAGGTGTGGAAGGAAGTCTGAGGACCGGCTACCTCGGCCTCGGCTCGAACGTCGGGGACCGAGAGGCCAACCTGCGGGCGGCGCGGGCCGCGCTCCCCGGCGTGGGCGTCGAGGTGCTGGCCTCGTCCTCGCTGTACGAGACGGCGCCCCAGGGCGAAGCTGCTCGACCAGCCCGACTTCCTGAACGCCTGCCTGCGCATCCGGACCGCGCTCGAGCCCGAGGAGCTGCTCGACGCCTGCAAGCTGGTCGAGCGCGAGCTCGGCCGCGCGCCCGGAGGGGCTCGCCACGGCCCGCGCCCGATCGACGTCGACGTGCTGCTCCTCGGCGACCTCGAATACGCCTCCGAGCGCCTGACGCTGCCGCACCGCGAGGTGGCGAGCAGGCGCTTCGTGGTGGAGCCGCTGCTCGAGCTCGATCCGGAGTTGGCGCTGCCGGACGGGACGCGGCTGGCAGACCTTGCGGCCTCGTTGAGCGACCAGAGGGTCACCGCAATCCCCCCAAGCGGGGGGTTCTGACCGCGCCGCGCGTTCCGATCCCCCGCTCGCCGCGAGACGGTAGAAGGGATGGCCGAGACCACTCTCGAGCTCGCGAGCTTCCGCGGCGACGACGATCCGTCGCTCGTGGCGGCTGCGCTCGCCTGCCGCGCCTGTCTCTCCGGCGACGTCGAGTGGTCGCTGCGCGTGGACGACTTCGACGGCGAGGTCGAGTGCCGCTGCCGCAGCTGCGGGTACGTGCGCGAGGTGTCGCTCACGTCGGAGCAGACGCTTCGGCTGTCGCTTCAGCCGGCGTGAGCCGCTGCGCCAAGTAGCGTTCACGGAGGACATGGAGCAGAGCGGAGTCCCGACGCCGCGCACGGACGCGCTCGAGGTGATCGTCGAGCTGCTCGGCGCGCTGAACGAGGCGTCCGGCACGTCGGGCCGCGATTTCTACGACCGCCTCTGCGAGGCGCTCTGCCGGACCGCGTCGATGACGCGCGCGATCCTGCTGCTCTACGACGATGTCCGCCAGCTCGTGGTGCCGCTCGGCAGCCAGGGAATCCCGCCCGACCTGCTCGAGGGCGTGTACGGGACGCTCGAGGAGACCCCGATCGCCCAGGTCGCCCTCTCCGAGGACCGCGTCGTGGAGGTCACCGGCGACCTCGACCTCTGGGTGCCGGAGCGCTACGCGCGCTTCGTGGGGATCGAGACGCTGACCTGCACCCCGGTCTCCGCGGCCGGCCGGCTGCTCGGCGTGATCTTCGCCGACCGCGGCGGCACGCGCTTCGAGCTGACCGACGAGGAACGCCACGGCATGTGGACGCTCGGCAAGACCGCCGCCCTGGCGGCCACGGTGCGGATCGCCACGAACCAGCAGGGGCGAGCGCGGCTGCTCCAGGCGCGCATCGACCTCGCGCGGGAGATCCACGACCGCGTGGTGCAGCGCCTCTTCGGCGTCTCGCTCGTGCTCGGCTCCGAGCACGGGCTGAGCGACGAGGCCCGGCAGCGCTGCGCCGACGAGATGCAGGCGGCGCTCGCCGACCTCCGCGACGCGATCTCCCGCCCGCTCGCACCCGCGACGCTCGATACCGGCGCCACGCTGCGCGGGGAGCTCGCGCGACTGGGACGTCACTACAAGGACCTGCCGCTGGAGCTCGATTGGGACGAGGGCGTGCAGGTGCCCGAGGACGTCGAGCCGCTCGCCCAGTCGGTGCTGGCGGAGGCGCTGCGCAACGCGGCGAAGCATGCCCGCCCCACGACCGTGAACGTCCACGTCGGGCGCGTCGACGGCACGTTCGTGCTCGAGGTCCGCAACGACGGCGCCCGCAAGGGAACGCGCGGCAAGGGCACCGGCATGGGCCTGCGCTTGGCCGCGGTCGAGGCGCTCCAGCGCGGCGCGCTCGTGGAGTTCGGCCCCGAGGACGAATCGGTGTGGCGCGTGCGGCTGGTCGTGCCGGTCAGCGAGGACGACGAGGAATGAAGCTATCGGTGCGCACCCGGCCGAGCCGGGTGCTTCCGCAATGAGCCCGGAGCGCAACCTGCGCGTGCTCGTGGTGGACGACCACGACGTCGTCCACTGGGGCTTCCGGCTGCTCCTGACCGAGCAACCCTGGGTCGAGCGCTGCCTCACCGCGTCGAGCGTCGAGGAGGCGCTCGCGATGGCGCGCCGCTACGAGCCGCACGTGGCGCTCGTCGACCTGTTCCTCGGCGAGGAGTCGGGCGCCGAGCTGTGCGAGGCGATCAGGCGCGAGTCGCCCCGGACGCGCGTGCTGCTGATCTCGGGCGCCGGCTGGATCTCGCCGCAGGCCGCCAAGGCCGCGGGCGCGTCCGGGTTCGTCTCCAAGGACTGGTCGGCACACGACGTCGCGATGGCGGTGCGCGTGGTTGGCAAGGGGATGACGGTCTTCGCGCCGCGCGCCGAGCAGCCGTCGACGCCGCTGTCCGACCGCGAGCGCGAGGTGCTCACCCACATGGCCTCGGGTGCGACCAACAAGGAGATCGCCGAGCGCCTCTACCTGTCGCCGCACACGGTCAAGGAGCACACCAGCTCGCTGTACAGGAAGCTCGGTGTGCGAAACCGGGCCGAGGCGGTGCAGCGGGCGGAGCGGCTCGGGCTGACCGCGTAGAACTTTCGGCCGCTCCGGGTAGACCAGCCCCGTGGCGGACGACGACCTGAACATCCCGCCGGAGGAGGTCGAGACGCAGCGCAAGCGTGCGTTCGTCGCGTCGGGGCTCGGCTGGGGCCTCGACGGCTTCGACTGGACGATGTTCGCCTACGCGCTGCCGGCGATCACGGTGTCGCTCAGCCTGTCCGAGTCCGACGGGCCGTTCATCGTGGCGGTCAGCCTGGTGGCATCGGCGTTCGGTGGCGTGGTGGGCGGGACGCTCGCCGACCGCTTCGGCCGGGTGCGGGTGCTGACCTTCGTGATCCTCGGCTACTCGGTCTTTACTGCGCTGACCGCGACGGCGCAGAACCTGGAGCAGCTGCTCCTGTGGCGCACGCTGCACGGGTTCACGTTCGGCGCCGAATGGGCCGTCGGTGCGGCGCTCCTCGCCGAGTACGCGAACCCAGAGCAGCGCGGACGGACGATGGGCTTCCTGCAGAGCACCTACGCGATCGGCTGGGCGGCCTCCACGGGCGCCTACCTGATCCTGTTCGACGCGTTCAGCGACGACGAGGCGTGGCGCTACCTGTTCCTGCTGGGCATCCTCCCCGCGCTGGCGGCGTTCTTCATCCGCTTGAGGACGCGCGACCGCGTGAAGACGGGAACGTCCGGCGGCTCGCCGATCTCGTTCCCCCTGCTGTTCCGCCCGGAGATCAGGCGCACGTCGATCCTGGCGACGCTGTTCGGGGTCGGCGGCCAGGGGACCTACTACTCGGTGTTCGTGTTCCTGCCGACGTTCCTGGTCGAGGAGCGCGGGCAGACGGTGGTGGGCACGGCGACCTACAGCTGGGTGGTGATCGCCGGGTCGTTCATCGGCTACATCATGGCCGGCTTCATCCACGACGCGATCGGCCGGAGGCCCGCGTTCACCTTCTATTTCGTGGGCTCGGCCGCGGCGATCGTCGCGTTCGTGACGATCCCGATTGACGGCAGCTTCGCCACCTACGCGGTCTCGTTCTTCCTGGGCTTCTTCGCCTCGGGCCAGGCGGCGGGCTATGGGTCGTTCCTCGCCGAGCTCTTCCCCTCCAACATGCGGGCCGCCGGCCAGGGGCTGGCCTACAACGTGGGCCGCGGCTTGGCCGCGCTCGGGCCGGGCTTCATCGGGCTGACCGCGGACGAGATCGGGCTGGGCGAGTCGATCGTGATCGTCGGCCTCGTCGCCTGCACGCTGGCGATCATCTGCTGCTGGCTCTTGCCGGAGACGCGCGGGAAGGTGATCGTCGAAGAGGAGCGAGGCCACGCGCCCACCCGAGCGGCTGCCCAGCCGTCGGCGGCTTCCTGAACAGGCGGACTCCGCCGGGTTACCGGCGAAGCCGCCCTGAGGGAGGAGTTGATGCGTTGCGGCCGGTCCCGCTCGTGATGCGAACGAACTGCGCAAGACGGAGCCGCAGGTGACTAGTATACTAGCCGACGTGCGAATCCCGCTTAGCGAGAGGGCGGGCGGAGCAGCCGCTCGCGATCAGGTCTACGCGGCCCTGCGGGAGGCGATCGTGAGCGCGGAGCTCGAGCCCGGCCGCAGGTTGTCCGAGAACGAGCTCGCCGAGCTCCTCGGGGTCAGCAGGACCCCCGTCCGCGAGGCGCTCGCGCGCCTGCGTGACGACCGGCTCGTCGCGATCGTCCCCCAGCTCGGCACGTTCGTGACGCTGATCTCCGACGAGGCCATCGCCGACGCCGCGTTCGTGCGCGAGGCGCTCGAGTGCAGCGCGATCCGGCTGGCAACCGAGCGGGCGAGCGCCGCCCAGCTCGAGGAGCTGCAGGCGAACCTGGCCGCTCAGGAGCGCGCGGAGCGCGACGGCGACGTCGACGCCTTCGACGTCCTCGACGCCGCGCTGCACCGCAGCCTCTGCGAGCTGAGCGGCCGCGACATCGCCTGGTGGCTGAGCCGGCGCGCCAACGGCAACCTCGATCGAGTCCGGCGACTGAGCCTGCCGGAGCCCGGGTATCTCGCCGAGATGGTGTCCGAGCACCGCGCCGTCGTCGCGGCGGTGGCCGACGGTGACGCCGAGCGCGCCGAGGAGACGCTGCGACACCACCTGCGAATGGTGCTCTCGAGCCTTCCGCATATCCGTGCCGCGCACCCCGACTACTTCGAGGAGAGCTAGAGATGGCGGTCGCCAGTGCGACTGAGCAGGACACACTGCCCGTAGACGTACGCATGCGCCTCTACGAGGACATGGTGCTGAGCCGTGTCTTCGAGACCGAGGCGGAGCGCCAGTACAAGGCCGCGAAGATCGGTGGCTACTGCCACCTCTCGTCGGGCCAGGAGGCGACGACGGTCGGCGTGGTGCACGCGCTCCGGCCGGACGACCTGCTCGTGACCGGCTACCGCTGCCACGGCTTCGCGCTCGCCCGCGGCGTGTCGCCCGACGCCGTGATGGCGGAGCTGTTCGGCCGCACCGACGGCTGCGCGCACGGGCGCGGCGGCTCGATGCACCTGCTCGACGTCGGGCGCGGCTTCTACGGCGGCTGGGGCATCGTCGCCGGCCAGCTTCCCGTCGCGACAGGCCTCGCGCTGGCGCTCGTCCGCCAGGGCCGCTCGCAGGCCGTCGTCTGCGAGCTCGGCGACGGCGCCGTGAACATGGGCGCCTGGCACGAGTCGCTCAACCTGGCGGCGCTCTGGCACCTGCCGATCGTCTTCCTGGTCGTCAACAACGAGTACGGGATGGGCACCTCCGTGGGCCGCGCGTCGGCGGAGCCGGAGCTGTGGCGGCGCGCCTGCGCTCATCGCATGCACGGCGAGCGCGTCGACGGCGACGACCTCGACGCGGTCGTCGAGGCGAGCACCCGGCTGCTGCACGCGGCGCGGGAGGAGCGCCGCCCGGCGGTGCTCGAGGCCATGACCTACCGCTATCGCGGCCACTCGGTCGCCGACGCCGGGCTCGCCTATCGCACGCGCGAGGAGATCGAGGCGCGCCAGTCGAGCGACCCGCTCGTGCGCGTCCGCGAGCAGCTGCGCGCGGGCGGGATCGAGGAGGCCGAGCTCGAGGCCGTCGATCGCCGTGCGGACGAGCGCGTGATCGCCGCGGTCGAGTTCGCCGACGCGAGCGCCGAGCCCGACGTCGGCAGGCTGGCCGCTGCCATGTACGCGCCCGGCAGCGCGGAGCAGTTCGAGCGCATGCGCCCTGGCAGCCCGTTCGGCGAAGAGACGCTCGTGTTCGACGCGGGGCTCGGATCGTGACCACGGCCACCGCCCACACCCACGGCCGCTGCCACCGAGGTGATGACCTACCGCGAGGCGCTCCGGCTCGCCATGCGTGAGGAGCTCTCGCGCGACGAGCGCGTCTTCGTCATGGGCGAGGAGGTGGGGGTCTTCGAGGGCTCCTACAAGGTCACGGCCGGGCTGATGGACGAGTTCGGCCCCGACCGCGTGCGCGACACGCCGATCTCGGAGGAGGGCTTCGTCGGCGCCGGGGTCGGCGCGGCGATGCTCGGCGAGCGGCCGATCGTCGAGATCATGACCCTCAACTTCCTGCTGGTCGCGATGGACCAGGTGATCAACCACGCCGCCAAGGTGGGCGCGATGTTCGGCGGCGAGGTGCGCTGCCCGCTCGTGATCCGCACGCCCAACGGCGCCGGCAACCAGCTGACGGCGCAGCACTCGCAGTCGTTCGACGGCTGGTTCGCGTCGACGCCCGGCCTGAAGGTCGTGGCGCCGGCGAATCCGGCGGACGCCAAGGGCCTCCTCAAGGCCGCCGTGCGCGACGAGGACCCGGTCCTCGTGATCGAGAACCTGCCGCTCTACAAGCAGAAGGGCGAGGTGCCGCTCGACCCCGAGCACGTCACGCCGATCGGTCGCGCGCAGGTCGTCCGCGAGGGTGGCGACATCACGCTGGTCGCACACTCGTACGCGGTCACGCGCTCGCTGCAGGTCGCCGAGCAGCTCGCCGAGGAGGGCATCTCCGCCGAGGTCGTCGACCTGCGCTCGCTGCGACCGCTCGACGTCGAGACGGTGGCCGCGTCGGTCGCGCGCACGAACCGCGCGCTGTGCGTCGAGGAGGGCTGGCCGAGCTACGGGGTGACCGCCGAGATCGCCGCGCGCATCGGCAAGGCCTGCTTCGACGACCTCGATGCGCCGGTCGAGCGCGTTGGGATGGCCGAGGTGCCGCTGCCCTACGCGAAGAATCTCGAGCTCGCCGCGATGCCGGGCCCGGAACGGATCGCCGCGGCCGCGCGCTCGGTCCTCAACCGCTGATCCCGGCCTTCGCGTCGAGCAGCTGCAGCAGGTCGTGCGCGGCCAGCTCGATCTCCTTGTGGCGCCACTCCGCGGCGCGGTAGTGGCAGGCGATCAGGCCCGAGCGGTGCACGCGGCGGAAGTCGCCGTAGACGAATGCGTAGCGGGCCTTCGTGTCGTCGGCCGGGCCGTCGGTGAGGCCGAGGTGCCACTCGCCGTACTCGTCGAACGAGTGTGACTCGAGGAAGGCGTTCTCGTCCGCGGCGCGCGGCTGGACGTCGCCCCAGTCGCTGTCGAGCACGTACTGACGGCCCTCGATCAGCCGCTTGGCCTTCTCGACGCCGCCCGGGTTGACCGTGTACTTGGCCATCAGGGCCTGGAGGCTAGACCTGCGGCAGCTTCGCGATGCGCGCGATCCATGCGCTCAGCCTCGGGTATTCGCCGTCGAGCTCCAGGTGGTCGTCGAGCAGGCGGTGGAAGAGCTCGTCGTCGGCGGGATCGCGTCCCGTCGCGTACTTGAGGAACGGGTAGGCGGCGAGGTCCGCGGCGGAGAGCTCGCCGAAGAGGTGGTCGCGCCCGTCCAAGAGCCCCTCGAAGCGCGCGAGCGAGGCGTTCATGCGTGCTGCTCAGCTCATCGACCCGCCCGCGGTCGGGCGCAGGCTTCTCGAGCTCGTCCTCCATCGCGTTCGGCGCGCGCTTCCAGACCTCGTTGAACCAATCGAGGAAGACATCGATCTCGGCGCGTCGCGCGGGCTCGGCGGGAAACAGGCGAGGCTCGGGGTAGCGCTCGTCCAGGTGGCGCAGGATCCGCATCGAATCGGCCACCACCTCACCGTCGTCCACGATGACCGGCACGAGCCCCTGTCCGCTCACCTCGACCACCGGCGAGCGGTCCTCGTAGGAGATCACGACCGAATCCACCTCGAGCCCCTTGAGCGCAAGCGCGATTGCAACCCGCTCGACGTTCGTGGAGAAAAGGGCTCTGTAGAGCGTGATCACCGCCTGAGCAGGCTAAAGGACCCCCCCAGCCGGGGGGTAGCGTCGGCGACCAGGTAACCCAGGGCGTCTCTCCGAGAAAGGGTTATTACATGGGTGATTCATCCCTGACGACTTTGCTGTTCCCCGGCCAGGGGAGCCAGACGCCCGACATGCGCGAGACCGTCGAGCGCCACCGCCCGGACCTGCTCGAGCAGGCGCTCCGGGAGGTCGGCGACGATCTCTTCGAGCGCGCCGGCGACGGCACCCGCTGGGCCCAGCCCGCGATCTTCTGCGCGGCGCTCGCAGGCTATGAACAGCTGCGCGCGAATACGACCGCAGACGTGATGGCCGGCCACTCGCTCGGCGAGATCGCAGCGCTCGTAGCGGCCGAGTCGATCTCGGCCGAGGATGGCCTGCGGCTCGTGGCCGCGCGCGGCCGCCTCATGCAGGAGGCCGCGGAGGAGACGGGCGACGGCGGCATGATCGCGGTGCGCGCTCGCGGCGACCGCGCTCCGATCGAAGAGGTCGCCGAGGCGACCGGCCTGTCGATTGCGAACGACAACGCTCCGGACCAGCTCGTGCTGTCGGGCGCCACGGCGGCCCTCGACGAGGCCGAGGCCGCCCTCACCGAGCGTCGCGTCCGCGCCAAGCGCCTGCCGGTCGCGGGCGCCTTCCACTCCCCGTTGATGGAGCCGGCCGTCGAGCCCTTCCGCGCGCTGGTCCGCGAGACCGAGATCGGCACGCCGAACGTGCCCGTCTACTCGTGCGTCACAGCCGAGCCCTTCGACGACATCCCCGCCCGCCTCGTGGAGGCGATCACGAGCCCGGTGCGCTGGCTCGACGTGATGCGCGCGCTCGAGCGCGCGGGTGCCCGGCGCTTCGTCGAGACCGGTCCCGGCCGGGTGCTCACGGGGCTCGTCCGCAAGTCGCTCGACGACGTCGAGGCCGAGGCGCCGCTCGGAGAGCATCGCTCCGGCGCGGGCCAGCCCGCGCCCTCGCGCACGGCCACGGAGACCGCGAATGTCTGAGAGCCGCTTCAGCCAGGGCGCCCTCGCCGCCCGGACGCCGGGCCGTCCGCGCGAGCTGCGCGCGGCCTCGCTCGCCTCGATCGCGATGGCGGTCCCGGATCGCATCGTCGGCAACGACGTGGTGGCCGCAGGGGCGGGCGTGACCGAGCAGTGGATCGTCCACCGCACGGGCGTCCACGAGCGTCGCAACGTGTCCGAGGGCGAGACCGTCGTGACCCTCGGCACGGAGGCCGGCAGGCTGGCGCTCGAGGAGGCCGGCGTGGACGCCGCGGACCTTGACCTCGTGCTCCTCGCGACCGTGGCTCCGGACGACATCCTTCCGAACGCCGCGCCGCTCGTTGCGACCGAGCTCGGCGCGCACCGCGCAGGCGCGATGGACCTCGGCGCGGCCTGCACCGGCTTCCTCTCGGCGCTCTCGCTCGCGACGTCGCAGGTCGAGGGCGGGCGTGCGGAGCACGTGCTCGTGATCGGCGCGGACGTGCTGAGCCGCTTCATCGACAGCTCCGACCGCGGCACGGCGGCTCTGTTCGCCGACGGTGCCGGGGCTGCCGTCGTCGGCCCCGCCAACGGCGCCGGCGGCTGGGTCGGCGAGATCGTGCTGGCCTGCGACGGCCGCGGCGGTCCCTCTCTCTACGCCCTGCACGACGAGCGGGTCATCCGCATGCAGGGCCATGACACCTTCAAGGCCGCCGTGCACAACATGTCGGAGGCGACCCTCGAGGCGGTCGAGCGCACGGGCCTCGAGCTCGACGACATCGACCTGTTCGTCTACCACCAGGCCAACATCCGCATCCTGCGCGCGGTCGGCGAGCGCCTCGGTCTCGACGAGTCGCGCGTGATCGACTGCATCGACCGCTTCGGCAACACCTCGTCGGCCACGCTTCCGATCGCGCTGGTGGACGCCCGCAAGCGCGGAATGCTCGAGCCGGGCATGAACGTCCTGCTCGCAGCCTTCGGCGCGGGCTTCACCTGGGGCGCGGGGGTGATCGAGTGGGCGCCATGAACGGCAGGCCGGAGGGGAGCGCCCTCGTCACCGGCGGCTCGCGCGGCATCGGCGCGGCGATCGCCAAGTCGCTCGCCCGCGAGGGCTGGCCGGTTGGCGTGAACTACCGCAGCGACAGCGAGGCGGCGGAGGCCGTGGTCGAGGAGATCACCGGCGCCGGCGGCCGCGCGAAGGCGCTCCAGGGCGACATCGCCGAGCCCGAGACCGCCGATCAGCTCTTCAAGGCGCTCGAGGACGAGTTCGGGCCCGTCCTCGTGCTGGTGAACAACGCCGGCGTGCGCGCGGACGGGCTCTCCCCCCAGATCGACGACGAGGACTGGGCGAAGGTGATCGACACGAACCTGTCGGCCGCGTTCCGCCTGACCCGCCGCGCGCTGCGTCCCATGATTCGCGCGCGCTACGGCCGGGTCGTGAACATCGCTTCCATCGTCGGCCAGCGGGCCAACCCGGGCCAGGCGAACTACGCGGCCTCGAAGGCGGGTCTCGTCGCGATGACGAAGACCGTCGCCGCCGAGGTCGCGCGCCGCGGGGTCACGGTGAACGCCGTCGCCCCGGGCCTGATCGAGACGGACATGACCGAGGGGATCGCAGAGAACCTGCTCGAGCACGTGCCCGCCCGCAGGCCGGGAACGCCAGAGGACGTCGCGGAGTGCGTGCGCTTCCTGGCCTCGGACGGCGCCAGCTATGTCACCGGCGTGTGCCTGACGGTTGACGGAGGATTGACCGCCTGACCGCGGCGGTCTTTAACGAACGAAAGGAAGAGATGGCAGCTACCGCTACACGTGAGGAGATCGAGAGCCGGGTGTTCAAGGCTCTCGAGGAGTTCGGCGCCGAGCCGGACCAGATCGGCCCCGATGCCGAGTTCGAGGCCTTGGACGTCGATTCGCTCGACCTCGTCGAGCTCGCCCAGATCGTCGAGGACGAGTACGGCGTGCAGCTCAAGGGCGAGGACATGGAGGGCGTGACGAGCGTCCGGCAGGCCGTCGATCTGGTGATGTCGAAGCTGGGATGACTCGTTCCGTCGTCATAACCGGAGTCGGCGCGGTCACGCCTCTCGGCGTCGGCGCCCGCACCCTGCACGAACGCTGGAGCGCCGGGGTGTCCGGGATCGAGGACGGGTACGGCCGCGCGTCGGAGTTCGAGCCCACGGATCACCTCTCCGTCAAGGAGACGCGGCGCTCGGACCGTTTCACCCAATTCGCCCTCGCCGCGGCCAAGGAGGCGCTCGAGGACGCGGGCTGGGAGGGCGGCCCGCCCGGCGACCCGGACCGCACCGCATGCGTGATCGGCACGGGCATCGGCGGGATCGGGACGCTCGAGCACCAGCACATCATCATGCGAGAGCAGGGCGAGCAGAAGATCTCGCCGCTCTCGATCCCGCTGCTGATGGCGAACGCCGCCACCGGCGTGGTCGCGATGAAATACGACCTGCGCGGGCAGTCCTTCGGGACCGTCTCCGCGTGCGCGGCCGGCGCCCACGCGATCGGGATTGCCGAGCGGCTGATCCGCTACGGAGACGCCGACTGCGTCGTCGCGGGCGGTAGCGAGGCCGCGATCACCCCGCTTGCCACGGCCGCGTTCGGGCGCATGGACGCCCTCTCCGACAGCGGCATCTCGCGCCCCTTCGACCGTCGCCGTGACGGCTTCGTGATGGGTGAGGGCGCGGGAGTGCTCGTGCTCGAGGAGGAGGAGGCGGCGAAGGAGCGCGGCGCGCGCATCCTCGGCTACCTGCGGGGCTACGCGTCCACCTCCGACGCACACCATCTGACCGCCCCGGAGCCGAGCGGCCGCGGCGCCTCGAAGGCGATCGAGCTCGCGCTGAAGGACGCCGAGCTCGAGCCGAGCGACATCGTCTACGTGAACGCGCACGGCACCTCGACGCCGCTCAACGATCGCGCCGAGACGAACGCCATCAAGGCGACGTTCGGCGACGAGCTGGCGGGCAAGCTGCCGATCAGCTCCACCAAGTCTTCGATCGGGCACCTGCTCGGTGCGGCGGGCGCCGTAGAGGCGATCGCGACGCTGCTGGCGCTGCGCGACCGCATCGCTCCGCCGACCTTGAACTACGAGGAGCCCGACGAGGGGCTCGACCTGGATTACGTCCCGAACGAGGCGCGGCCCCTCCAGAACGGAGAGGTGCGCGCGATCGGGATCTCGAACGCATTCGGATTTGGAGGCCACAACGCCGTGCTCTGCCTGGAGGCTTCATGAGCGCACTTGCCGAGAGAACGATGGCCCGCCGCCGGTCGAACAACGGCCGGCATGCGGCAGCCGTCGTAGTCGACGAGCCACGCACGCTGACCCCCTACGAGCGCCTGGAGGCACTCTGCGATCCGGGCTCGCTGCACGTGATTCGCTCGACCGTGCTGCCACGGCGCGAGTCGAAGCGCACGCAGGAGGGCGACGGCGTCGTCGGCGCCGCCGGCATGGTCGCCGGGCGCCCGGTCTACTGCTACGCGCAGGATCAGACGTTCGCGGGCGGCTCGCTTGGCGAAGCCCACGCGGAGACGATCGTGCGCGTGATGCAGCTCGCCGGCCGCTCCGGCGCGCCTGTGATCGGCTTCGTCGCGTCGGGCGGCGCCCGCATGGACGACGGCATCGCTGCGCTCGGCGGTTACGGGCGGATCTTCCGCGAGAGCGTGAAGCTCTCCGGCCGCGTCCCGCAGATCTCGATCATCACCGGCGTCTCGGCCGGCGGCGGCGCATACTCCCCGGCGCTCACCGACTTCGTCGTGATGACGGAGGGATCGGCGATGTTCCTCACCGGCCCGGGCGTCGTGCGCGAGGTCATGGGCGAGGAGGTCGACGCCCAGGAGCTCGGCGGCCCGCGCGTGCACACGAAGAACGGCGTCTGCCAGTTCGTCGCGGAGGACGACCGTGAGGCGGCGGCGCTCGCAAGGCAGCTGCTCGCCCTGCTGCCGTCGCACGCCGGCGAACGGCCGCCGCATGGCGGTCCCGCGGCCGTGCCGACGGAAGACCCGTCCAAGTTCGTTCCCGAGTCGCAGCGTTCCGTCTACGACGTGCGCGACGTGATCGGGGCGCTCGTCGACGACGGCGCGATGCTCGAGATGTCGGAGCGCTGGGCGCGCAACATGGTCACGGCCTTCTGCCGCATCGACGGCCGGGCCGTCGGCGTGATCGCGAACCAGCCCTGGTACCTCGGCGGCGTGATCGACGCCGCGGCGTCGCAGAAGGCGGCCAAGTTCGTGCGCATCTGCAACTCGTACGGCCTGCCGCTCGTCGTGCTCGTCGACACCCCCGGCTTCCTCCCGGGGACCAAGCAGGAGGACCTCGGCGTGATCCGTCACGGGGCGAAGCTCCTGCACGCGTTCGCGGAGGCAGTGGTGCCCAAGGTGACCGTGGTGCTGCGCAAGGCATTCGGCGGCGGATTCATCACCATGAACTCGAAGGACCTCGGCGCCGACCTCGCGCTCGCCTGGCCGGACGCCCAGATAGGGATCATGGGCGCGAAGCAGGCCGTGGGCGTCCTTCACAAGCGCGACATCGCGGCGGCCGACGACCCGGAGGCCGAGCGCGACCGTCTCGCCGCCGAGTACGCCGACGGCAACGTGTCCGCGATCGTCGCGGCGCGCGAGGGCCACATCGACGAGCTCGTCGAGCCGGCGGACACGCGCCGCAGGCTGGCGGGCGCGCTCGCGGGCCTGTCGCTGTCGGGAGAGCACGGCAATGCCGGAGGGAACATCCCGCTGTGACCACCTACGTGGCCATGGGCGACAGCTTCACCGCCGGGCTGGTGCCGGGCGAGCCGCGCTGGCCGGACGAGATCGCGCGGGAGCTCGGGCCGCACGTTCGCTACGAGAACCTGGCCACCGTCGGCGCGACCAGCAAACAGGTCGAGAACGAGCAGCTCGGTAGAGCAATCGAGCTCGAGCCCGACCTCATCACGCTCGTGTGCGGCGCCAACGATGTGCTCGAATCGACCCGGCCCGACTCGCGCGAGTACGCGGAGCGCCTGGGGCGCATGTTCCGGCGGTTGCGGCGCGAGGCGCCACACGCCGAGATCATGTCCGCGACCTACCCGGACATCTCGCGCTTCCTCGACCTGCGCCCGCGCTCGCGCGCGCGTGTGGAGCAGGGGATGCAGCTCTTCAACGACGCGTCACGCGAAGTGGCCCAGGCCCACGGGGTCGTGCTGCTCGAGGGCTTCGACCACCCGGCGGCGCAGGAGCGCTCGACCTTCGGCGAGGATGGGTTCCACCCCTCCGAGGAGGGACACAGCCGCGCTGCGGGCGAGTTCCTGCGTGCGCTCGGGGCCCGCGCCCGCGGGCAGCTGCGGCGTGTGCCGAAGCGAGCGACGCTGTGAACACCTTCGCGAAGGACTTCGACACGCTGGAGCGAGGGCGAGCGCTTCGTCACCCGCGGGCGCACGATCGGCGAGGCCGACATCATGGGCTTCGCGACGCTGAGCGGTGACACCCACCCGCAGCACACCGACGCCGAGTGGGCGGCGAGCAGCCGCTTCGGCGAGCGGATCGCGCATGGGCTGCTCGTGATCTCGTACGCCTCCGGCCTGATGCCGTTCGATCCCGAGCGGATCGTCGCGCTGCGGCGCGTCGGCGACGCGGTCTTCAAGCAGCCGGTCAAGATCGGCGACACGATCCACGTCGAGGGCGAGATCGTCGAGAAGCGGGAGATCGACGCCGGCCACGGGCTCGTCGGAACGCGCTGGCGGGTGCTGAACCAGCGCGGCAAGCTGGTGGCCAAGGCGAGCGTCGAGCTCGTCTGGCGACGTGACACGATGCCGCTCGTGGAAGAGCCGCGCACGGACACCCAGCCCGTCCTGATCTGATGCTCGCGGGCAAGCGCCTGCTGATAACGGGCGTACTCACCAAGGGCTCGATCGCCTACTCCGTCGCCGAGCGCGCGCAGCAGGAGGGCGCCGAGATCGTCCTGACGGGCTTCGGCCGCACGCGCCGGATGACCGAGCGCGCGGCCGCTCGGCTCCCCGACCCGCCCGACGTGCTCGAGCTCGACGTGAACAACCCGGACGACTTCGCCGCCCTGCGGTCCGAGCTCGAGTCGCGCTGGGGCGGTGTGGACGGTGCGCTGCACGCCATCGCGTTCGCGCCCGGCGACGCCCTCGGCGGCAACTTCATGAGCGCCCCGCCGGAGTCGGCGGAGGTGGCCTTCCGGACGAGCGCGTACTCGTTCAAGGCGCTCTGCGAGGCCCTGCTTCCCCTGTCGCCTTCCAGCTTCGTGGCGCTCGACTTCGACGCGAGCGTGGCGTGGCCGGTCTACGACTGGATGGGAGTCGCCAAGGCTGCCCTGGAGTCGGTGTCGCGCTATCTCGCCCGCGACCTCGGGCCGTCGGGCGTCCGCGTGAACCTGGTCTCCGCGGGGCCGGTCGACACGCCGGCCGCGGGAGGGATCCCCGGTTTCGATCAGCTCGCCGGCCTGTGGGAAAAGCAGGCACCGATGGGATGGGATGTGAAGGATCCGTCTCCCGTCGCGGACGCCGTGCTGTTCCTGCTCTCAGACTGGTCGCGCGGGGTGTCAGGCGAGATCCTCCACGTGGACGGCGGGTTCCACGCGATGGGCGCTCCGCTTCAGCAGTCGTGAGCGACTGGGGCGTCGCGCCGATCCTGCCGTCGCGCGATCTCGTTGCCACGTCTGCGTTCTACGAACGACTTGGCTTCGAGGAGCACGGGCTGTGGCCTGACGAGTACCTCATCGTCATGAGGCGCGAGGCGGGGCTCCACTTCTTCCATAGCCCGTCCTTGGATCCGTATCGCTCGGACGCGGGTTGCTACCTGTACGTCGACGACGCCGATGCGCTGCACGCGGAGTTCGCTCGGCTGGGGTTGCCCACGAAGGGCATTCCGCGACTGCACGGCGAGCCGGCCGAGACCGATTACGGCCTGCGCGAGTTCGCGCTCGTCGACCCGGACGGCAACCTCATGCGCATCGGGTCGCCGGTCGGGCGATAATCGCGCCGCCGTGCTGCTCGCCATAGACGTCGGCAACACCCAGACGCACGTGGGCATGTTCCGCGAGGACGAGCTCGTGGAGCACTGGCGCTTCGCCACCGCCCGCTTCGCGACGGCAGACGAGCTCGCCGCCACCCTCGCCAACCTGCTCGGCCTGCGTGACCTTCGGCTGGCCGACGTGGACGCGGCGATCGTCTCCGCGGTCGTGCCGACGCTCGCGCACGAGTTCGAGCAGGTGATCGGCCGCTACCTGCGCGGGCGCGGCGCTCTGGTCGGGCCTTGGCTGCGCACCGGGATGCCGATCCGCATCGACCGGCCGCAGGAGCTGGGAGCGGACCGCCTCGTCAACGCGGTGGCCGCCTTCGAGCGCGTCGGCGGCGCCTGCATCTCCGTCGACTTCGGGACCGCGATCAACTACGACGTCGTGTCGTCGGACGGCGAGTACCTGGGCGGGGTGATCGCGCCCGGGATCGAGATCTCCCTGGAGGCGCTGGCGGCACGAGCCGCGCGGTTGCCGCGGGTCGACATCGAGCGGCCCGAGCACGCGATCGGCAAGGACACGCAGGAGGCGATCCAGGCCGGGGTCGTCTACGGCTTCGCCGGCCAGGTGGACGGCATCCTGGGCCGCCTGCGCGAAGAGCTCGGCGAGGAGGCGACCGCGATCGCGACCGGCGGCTACGCCGCGGCGATCACGCCATTCTGCGAGCAGGTGGACGAGGTGGACGACCTGCTGACGCTGCGCGGGCTGAAGTTGATCTGGGAGCGCAACGAGGCGTAACGGTTGTAACGCCGGCGTTTGTGGCGGTCCGGTATGAACGACGGCAGTGAGCGGAGGGTGATCCTGACCGCTTCGATCGTCCGTGGTGCGTTGCCGTTGATAGTCAACGGAAACGCACCACGCGCGGGCTTGACCGGGCGGTTCACGAGCTTGCCGAGCGTCAGCACGGCATCGTCGGCAGAAACCAGTTGATCGGGTTGGGACTGACGGATTCCAACATCGAGTACAGGCTGCAGGTCGGTCGCCTGAAGGCGGTTCACCGGGGCGTCTATGGGCTTGGGCCGATCCAGTCGAAGCTCGCCCGCTGGCTGGCGGCAGTTCTTGCCGGCGGACCGGGAGCCGTCGTGAGCCATCGCTCCGCCGCCGAGCTGTGGGGACTCATCAACGGATCTACATCGCCGGTTCACTTGACCACGCCTTCGAAGCGCGAACGCGATGGCATCCGCTTTCATCGCTCCGTTGTTCCCGACGACGAGCGCACCGTGGTCGAGGGCATCCCGGTCACAACCGTGCCCCGCACCATCCTGGACTGCTCGGCAGCCATGCCGGAGCGCCGCGTCGAACGCATGATCAACGAGGCCGATGCCCTCAGACTCCACGACCGCCTCTCAATTCCCGACCTCCTCACCCGCTACCCGCGCCGTCCCGGAAGCCGCAAACTGCGGAAGGCGTTCGAGAAACGCAACTCGGGCTTGACGAGAACACGCAGCGAGATCGAGGAGCTCTTGATCGAGCTGGCGGACGAGCTCGGTCTGCGGAGGCCCGAGACCAACGTGTTCCTCGAGGTCGGCGGGGAGATCTTCGAGATCGATGCGCTTTGGCGGATCGAGCGGATTGCCGTAGAGCTCGACGGCCGCCAGTTCCACGACACGCCGCTGGCGTTCGAGCGCGACAGGCACCGCGACCGCGTGCTGACGGCGGCGGGCTGGCGTCCGGTGAGGATCACCTGGCGCCACATCACCGAAGAGCGCGCCGCGGTGGGGCGGGACCTCACCGCGATGCACAAGATGGCCGCCTAACTCAGCGAGATCTCACCCTCGATCACGATCGGCTCGGGCAGGCCCTCGACGGTCACGGTCGCCCGTGCCGGCAGGCGCTCGTCTCCGGTCAGGCCTCCGGCGTCGATCTGATCGCGCACGCCCTGCTCGATCTCGCGCTGGGAGGTCACGCCCAGCTGCTTCAGGAATCGTCGCGTCGACAGGTTGAATGCCTCCTCGTCCATGGGCTCAGGCTACCCCGCGGCGCTACCGTTAGCCGACCGTGCCCTCCCTCACCGACCCCTGGACGCTCGGCGGCGTCGCCATCGAGAACCGCGTCGTGCTGGCGCCGCTCGCAGGCATCGGCAACTGGTTCGTGCGCCTGCAGGCCAGGCGCTTCGGTGCAGGGCTCGTGGTGTCCGAGATGGTCTCGAGCTTCGGGCTCGCCCACGGCAACGAGCGCACCGTGCGCGAGTTCCTGCGCATCCACCCGGAGGAGCACCCGCTCTCCGTGCAGCTGTTCGGGCACGACCCGGCCGTGATGGCCGAGGCCGCCGCGATGGTCGCCGACGCCGGAGCGAACCTGATCGACCTGAACATGGGCTGTCCCGTCAGGAAGGTCTGCCGGACCGGCGCGGGCGCCGCGCTCCTCGGCGACCCCGACCGGGCGGTCGCGATCGCGACCGCCGCGCGTGCGGGCAGCGGCCTCCCGGTGACGGTCAAGCTGCGCCCGGGCGACCAGCCCGGCGACCGGCACGGTCTGACGCTGGCGCGGCGGCTCGTCGAGGAGGCGGGCGTGGCGGGCATCGCGTTCCATCCGCGACACGCCTCCCAGCAGCACTCGGGAGTGCCCGACTACGCGCTCGCGCGCGAGCTTGCGGACGGGCTGCCGGTGCCGGTGATCCTCTCGGGCGGGCTCTCGTCCGACGAGCGCGCCCGCAGCGCGTTCGCGGAGAGCGGTGCCACGGCGATCATGCTGGCGCGCGGCTCGCTCGGCAATCCGTGGCGGCTCGGCCGCCTCACGGGCTCCTATGCGGGCGAGCCCTCGCCGGCCGAGGTGGCACGCGAGCTCGAGTGGGTGATCGAGTGCGCCGAGGAGCACCTCGGCGTGGAACGGGCAGGCCGCTATTTGCGCAAGTTCTACCCCTGGTATGCCGAGCGCCTCGGCCTCACGAAGCGGGAGCGCGAGCCGCTCGTGTCGGCGCCCACGACGGCCCAGGCGCGTGAGACCTGGAGCGAAATCGCGGGCCTCGCAACTCCCCTCGCAGCCTGATCCACGGCGGCCTTGCGGCCGTAAAGCCCCTTGCTAGACTGCGCCGTCCCTCCGAGCACGATGCGGAGGTTTTTCTTATGGCACGCGAGACTGTTCTCACACCCCAGGGCCTCGAAGAGCTCAAGGTCAAGATCGAGTACCTGCGCAACGACCGCAGGCGCGAGGTCGCTGAGCGCATCAAGGAGGCGCGCGAGTTCGGCGACATCTCCGAGAACTCGGAGTACGACGACGCCAAGAACGAGCAGGCGATGCTCGAGAAGCAGATCTCAGACCTCGAGGAGCGGCTCGCCAGCGCCCGCGTGATCGACGAGCAGTCGGTCGACACCGACATCGTCGGCGTCGGCGCGACGGTCCACGTCAAGGACCAGAAGACCGACAAGTCGCAGAAGTTCAAGATCGTCGGCTCCGCCGAGGCGGACCCGTCCGACGGCAAGCTCTCGAACGAGTCCCCCGTCGGCCGCGCACTGCTCGGTCACAAGCGCAACGAGACCGTCACCGTTCCGGTGCCACGCGGTCCCGCGCGCAAGCTCAAGATCACCAAAATCGAGCGCTAGCCAGCGGACCGATTGCCTGCGCATCGCGGCGTCCTCGGCCGCTCGCTTGCCTGGGCAAGCTTCGCGACCTGCGTCCTTGCGCTGCTTGGTACTCGGCCCGCCGGTAGGCGTTAGGTTCCCCTTTCCATGGACGATCGCCGGGCCAAGCTCGAACGCCTGCGTGAGCAGGGCATCGACCCGTTCCCGCACGAGTTCGACGGCGTCACGCCGGTCGCGGACGTGCACGCCGCCCACGATGGGCTCGCGGACGGGGAGGAGACCGATTCGGCGTATCGCATCGCCGGCCGCCTGACCGCAAGGCGCGGCCACGGCGGCGCCGCCTTCCTCGACCTGGTCGACCGCAGCGGCAAGCTTCAGGTCCACGCGAAGCGCGATGTGCTCGGCGAGGAGTCGTTCGACACGCTCACCTCGCTCGACCTCGGCGACCTGATCGGCGTCGACGGCACGGCGTTCAAGTCGCGCCGCGGTGAGCTAAGCGTGCGCGCGAGCGACTGGACGCTGCTCGCCAAGTCCCTGCTCGCACCGCCGGAGAAGTTCCACGGGCTCGAGGATGTCGAGACCCGCTACCGCCATCGCGAGCTCGACCTGATCGCCAACCAGGAGACGCGCGAGCTGTTCATCCTGCGCAGCCGCGTCGTTCGCGCGGTCCGGCGCTGGCTCGACGAGCGCGGCTTCCTCGAGGTGGAGACGCCCGTGCTCCAGCCGCTCTACGGCGGCGCGCTCGCGCGCCCGTTCGTGACCCACCACAACGCGCTCGATCGCGAGTTCTATCTGCGGATCGCGGACGAGCTGTATATGAAGCGGCTGATCGTCGGCGGGCTCGAGCGCGTCTACGAGATCGGCAAGGACTTCCGCAACGAGGGCATCTCCCACAAGCACAACCCCGAGTTCACGATGCTCGAGTGGTACGAGGCCTACGCCGACTATCAGGACATCGCGGCGCGGCTCGAGGAGCTGATCGCCTACGTGGCGAGCGAGGTCGGCTACGACGGCCCGATCGACTTCTCCCCGCCGTGGAAGCGGCTGACCCTGCGGGACGCGATCCGGGAGAAGACCGGCCTGGACATCAACCGATCGGCCGACGTGCCCGGCGAGGGGACCTGGGCAAAGAGGGTCGACGACCTCCTCTCGAAGGAGGTCGAGCCCGATCTCCTCAACCCGACCTTCATCCTCGACTACCCGAAGGAGCTCTCGCCGTTCGCGAAGGACCACCGCTCCGAGCCCGGCCTCGTGGAGCGCTTCGAGTGCTTCGCGGGCGGGATGGAGTTCGCCAACGCCTTCAGCGAGCTGAACGACCCGGACGAGCAGCGCGCGCGCTTCGAGCAGCAGCGCGCGGACGAGGCGGCCGGTGACGAGGAGACCCAGCCCTACGACGAGGACTACGTGCGCGCGCTCGAGCACGGGATGCCGCCGACCGGGGGGATCGGCGTCGGCATCGACCGGCTCGTGATGCTGATGAGCGGCCGCAGCTCGATCCGCGAAGTCGTGCTCTTCCCCGCGATGCGGAGCTGAGCGGCCCGGCGCGCCCGCGGTGAGCGTGCGGTGCCGCTGAGCGCCTGCCGAGCCGCCGAGTCCAGTGTCGATGGCGCGCGGGGGCGCGCCAAGGTCACCCAGGTGCCGTTGCGCTACACCTGCCGCCGGGGCCCCCGTCTCGGCCGCGGTATGCGCGTCGCAGGGGCGTTGCATCCCTTCCCGTCGCAGCGCGCGAGCCGGCGAAGCTCCCTCGCGAGCGCCCGGCGCGTGCCCCGGTAGCGACGGTCCGCGTGCAGCGACTCCACCTGATCGGGATCGCGGCGCAGGTCGTAGAGCTCGCGCTCGCCTCCTCGCCACGCCACCCACAGCCAGCGCCGCGTGCGCACGGCGCGCCACGTCCGGACACGCCGAACGCCGCCCGGCACGACGCGCAGCCCGCCCGTCTCGTGAAGAACGGGCCGCCCGCTACGGAGGTCGGGGCGGTGTGCGTAGGGGAGCAGAGAGCGGCCGTCGACCGGCTTGCTCGGGGCTGCCCCCGCAATGTCGAGGATCGTCGGCGCCAGGTCGACGTTCGCGACCAGCTCGTGTGAGACCGCGCCCGCGGGGATGCCGGGCCCGCGCACGAGGAGCGGCACGGCCGACGACGGGTCGTAGGGCAGCATCTTCCCGGCGGGCACGCGATGCTCGCCTTGCATGTAGCCGTTGTCCGACGTGACGAGGACGTAGGTGTCGCCGAGCCGCCCCTCGGCGCGAAGCGCCCGGACGATTCGGGCGATCCCGTCGTCGACGGCGCGCAGCGAGGCGCGGCGGCTGGCCGCGTCGCGCGCCACTCTCGCCAGGCTCGCCCGCCCCAGTAGCGGGCGCCGGCGCAGGAGGCGCGGTTTGTCGGACATGTCCCTCTCGTTGAAGCTCGCCGCCCGGACCGGCACGAGGCGGGCCGGCCCGCCGCCGTGGCGCGGAGCCGGGCGCACGAGGCGGCCGCTGCGCCGCTGGATCGCCCGGTCCTCGTGATGGGGCGCCAGGTAGGCGAGCGAGAGGAACAGCGGCCGCGTGCCGGCCCGGTGGATCGCCGAGAGCGCGTGCTCGGTGAGCACGTCGGTCTGGTAGAGACGGGGGTTGCGCGAGAACGGCCGTCCGTACGTCCGCAGGCGGCCGTCGTCGTTGAGCCTGTAGCCCCACATGCGGTAGGCCGAGTAGCCCACTCCGGCATGCCATGCGCCCCAGCCCGGAGGGATCTCGGCCGGATCGGCGTCCCCATAGCCGTTCAGGAACTTGCCGACGTGCGCCGTCCGGTAGCCCGACCGGCGCAGCCACACGGGCAGCGTGTTCGCCTTGTCGAGCCTGCCGTAGCCTCCGCTCGGCGGGTAGAGCCCCATCACGCCGTGGTTGTGGGCGTAGCGGCCGGTGAGGAAGGTCGCACGCGACGGGCAGCACACCGGATACGACGCGTAGGAGCGGGCAAAGGTCACGCCTCGGCCCGCAATCAGCCGACGGGTGGCGGGCATCGCGGAGAGGTCGCCGACGGTCTCGTCGTCGGTCATCACGACCACGACGCTCGGTGCGGACGCGCGGGCGCCAGCCGGGGCCACGGCGGCGAGCGCCGCAATCAGTGCGAGTAGCCGGGTGAGCCGGAGTCGGTCCATGCCGACGATCGTCTGACGGACGGAGGGCCCTGAACAGGCAACCGAGGCACCGCCGGCACGCCACCCGAGGTGCCCTCTTCCTCACCCTGAGTGGAGTGCGCTCAGAGATTGCGCTCTGAGATGAAGCCGCCCGCGAAGGCCCGTTCCACGAGTCGCGCGCGCTTCTCGTTCTGCGGGAGGTGCTGGACCTCGAACTTCTCGAACAGGGAGCGCATGTGCTTCTTGATCGCGTCGACGCTCAGGAACAGCTCGCTTGCGATCTGCTCGTTGGGCGGCGGCGTCACGAAGGCGGCCGAGTCCTTGAAGGGCCGGCACAGCGCGACGAGCACGCGCCGTTGCGAATCGGTCAGCTCGACGACCTTGCGCAGCTCGGCCGATGGTGTGGTCACGCGCGACTCGCGGTCGCCCGGGTTGCGGAAGACGATCACGGTCGAGCCGAGCCGCAGCGCGTCGCCGTCGTGCAGCCTCCTCTGCGCGCGAACCGGCTCGCCGTTCACGAACGTACCGTTCAGCGAGAGCCCGTTGTCCTGGAGTGTCCAGTCCTCGCCCCTGCGGACGATCTCGGCGTGGAGGCGCGACACCTCGTCGTCCCAGTGCAGCGTCAGGTCGGCCGAAGAACGCCGCCCGAGCGTGATGCGATTGGTGTCCGGGCCGAGCACGACCAGCTCGTGGTGACCGTCGCCGTCTCGGTAGATGAGGAACGGCTGCCCGGCGCGCTCGGCCTCGATCTGAGCCTTCAGCTCGACCGCGCTCGCGGCGTGCGGGCTGGCAGGGACCACTGCCATGACCCCTACTCTGACCATTTCGGCTGCGCGAGTCCAGCATCCGGAGTAGGCTGGGAGCCGGTCCTTCCGGCGATTGGATGAGCGTGCTTTCGACGGGCTCGATCCTCGGCGACTTCAGAGTCGAAGACGAGGTGGGGCGCGGCGGCATGGGCGTCGTGTACCGCGCCGTGCAGATCTCCCTGGGCAGACCGGTTGCCCTGAAGGTGATCGCGGGCAGCCTGGCGGACAACCTGGCGTTCCGCAACCGCTTCGTGAGGGAGTCGCGACTGACGGCGTCGCTCGACCATCCGAACGTGATTCCGGTGTTCGCAGCCGGCGATGCTGACGGCGTCCTCTACATCGCCATGCGATTCGTGGACGGGACCGACCTGCGCTCGCTCATCGCGGCGGAGGGCAAGCTCGACTCGCCGCGGGCGGCCGGCATCGTGGCCCAGGTGGCGTCCGCGCTCGACGCGGCGCACGAGCGCGGCCTCGTACATCGCGACGTCAAGCCGGCGAACGTGCTCGTGCCGGCGCGGGGTGGGGGAGAGCACGTCTACCTCACCGATTTCGGCCTCACCAAGCGAAGCGCCTCCGAGAGCGGCCTGACCTCGGCGGGAGAGTGGGTGGGGACGCTCGACTACGTGGCGCCGGAGCAGCTGCGCGGCGACCAGGTCGACCCCCGTGCCGACGTCTACGCGCTCGGCTGTGTCCTCTACGAGACGCTGACCGGGCAGGTCCCCTTCCCGCGCGAGGACGACGTGGCCAAGCTGTGGGCGCACATCGCGGACGCTCCGCGGCCGGTTACGGAGCTCTCGCCGGACGTTCCCAGACGTCTTGCCGGCGTTGCCCGTCAAGCGATGGAGAAGGACCCCGACGACCGCTTCGCCTCGGCGGGCGAGATGGGCCGTTCGGCCCTCGCGGCCGTGCCGGGCGGCGGCGACACCGGCGCGCGGGCGCGAATGGCGGCGGGGCGCAAGCGAGCGCCGAACGCGCGCCGGCGGCAGATCGTGCTCGCGCTGCTCGCCGCTCTCGGGCTGGCCGCGGTCGCCGCGGCGGCCCTCACGCTCGCCGGCTCGAACGACGACGCCGAGAGCGACGCGGCGGCAGCCGGGGGTGCGTCGCTGGCCCCCGGGCCGCCCGCGGCAAGGATCGTGGGTCGCCCGATCCCGGTCGGCGACGCCCCGGGCGCGGTCGCGGTCGGCGGCGGCGGGGTCTGGGTGGCGAACACGGGCGCCGAGACCGTGACCTACGTCAACCGACTGCGCCCGCGAGTGCGCGCCCGGATCCCGGTCGGCGAAGACCCGAGCGCGATCTCGGTGGGGCCGGCCTCGGTGTGGGTTGCGAACTTCGGCGACCGCACCGTGTCGAAGATCGACATCGCCACGCGGCGGGTCACGGCCACTGATCCCGGTCGGCGCGGCCCCGATCGACCTCGCGGCCCCGAGCGGGTTCGTCTGGGTCGCCACCGAGGACGACCGCGTGCTCAAGATCGACGCGCACACGGACAGCGTTGTGCCCCAGGCCACCATCCACGTGAGGTCGCGCGGCGCGCTGAGCCTCGGGGGCGAGCGGCTCTGGGTGCTCGACTCGTTCGACGGCCAGCTTCGCTCGATAGACGCACGTTCGGGCCTCCTCACCGGTGCGCCGGTGTCGCTCGGCAGGCTCCCGGCCGACGTCGCCGCCGGGACCATCGACGCCTGGGCCTCCGTCGCGGGAGACGGCGTGGTCAAGAAGGTCCCCGGCTTCGTCGACGGTCCCGCGCCCAAGACCATCCGGCTCGGTGGGCGCCCGGAGCGCCTCGCGCTCGACCGCAGGTGGCTCTGGGTCACGGACTCGGAGCGCGACGTGGTCACGAGGGTCGATCCGCGCGCTGGTCGAATCTCCGGCGGCACGGTTCATGTGCCCGAGGATCCCGCGGGGATCGCGACGGCCGGCGACGGCCGGATCTGGGTTACGAGCCGGGCCGAGGACAGCCTCACGAGGCTCGAGTCGCGATGAGCGGTTCGACACACGCGCACACGCGACCGTCCGCCCGGCGGCCCGAGTTCGACCCTCCTCCCCGACGGCGGCTCCGCCGTATGCGTCGCCGAACTCGCGGGCGCATCATGGCCGGCATCCTCCTGCTGATCGCCGCGGCGGCGGTCGTGTTCGGGCTGACCAGGCCCGCGAAGTCCCCTGAGCCGGTTGAGGAGCGGTCCGCGCCCACCGCGGCGCGGGTGGTGGGGACGCCGGTCCCGATAGGTGAGCCGCCGGCGGGCGTCGTGTACTCGCCCCACGGGCTGTGGGTGGTGACCGCACCGCGCGGGACGCTCCTGCGACTCGACGAAAGCCTCGGCCGCATGGAGGTGGGCGGGGCCCCGGTCGGCGGCCGGCCGACCGCCCTCACGTCCGCGTTCCGTGCGATCTGGATCGCGAGCAGCGACTCCGGCGTCGTGTCTCGCTTCAGCCCCCACACGGGTCGTGCCACCGAGCGGATCGAGGTCGGCGACAGCCCCTCATGGCTGACCGCGGACGAACAGGGGATATGGGTCGTCAACCGCGAGGACGACACCCTCGTGCGCATCGATCCCGCGACGAACAAGCTCTCAGGCGCGCCGATCCAGGTCGGTGACGAGCCCACCGGAGTCGCGTACGGGCACAAGGCGCTCTGGATCACCAACTCCGGCGACGACACCGTCTCGCGCGTGAATCCGCGAACGGGCCGGGTGATGAGGACGATCGATGTGGGCGACCATCCGACCGGGTTGACGATCTCGCAGGACTCCATCTGGGTCGCGAACCACGAGGACGACAACGTCCAGCGAATCGACGCGGCGACAAACCGTGTGATCGCGACCATCCGGGTAGGCGACGGGCCGAGCCACCCCAAGCTGGGCCTGGGCAGGACCCTGTGGGTCCCCAACTCCCGCGACGGCACGGTCACGAGGATCGATCCCGTCACCGAGCGCGTCGTGGGGCGGCCCGTGAGGGTCGGTCAAACCGCGGATCGCATAACGGTCGGAATCCAGAGCCTGTGGGTGACGAGCTACGCGGACCAGACTCTCACCCGGCTCGAGGGCTCCGGCTGATCAGCCGTCCACTGCCTCCTGCAACGCCGTCTCCGCCTGCTGGATCTCCTTGCCCGAGGCCACCAGGTCCTGCGAGGCCTGGCGGGCGGCCGCCGGGTCGCCCTCCTTGGCCGCCGTGGCCACGGCGCGCAGGTCGTCGGTGCCCTGCTCGAGCGAGCTGAGCAGCTCGTCGAACGAGCTCTTCGCGTCCTCCGGGGGCTCGAGCTCCGCGAGGTTGTCGCGCGTCTCCTGGGCCTTGTCGGCGAGCTGCTGGAACTCCTTCGCGATCGCGTCGTTCGACTTGCCCGCGGCCCCGCCGATCGAGTTGCCGATGTCCGTGTTCAGCTCGCTGAGCGGCTTGACCGCGGCGTTGTAGTCCTCCTTGAACGCGTTGTTCTCGTCCTCGCCGCACGCTGCTGAGGAGAGAGCGAGAGCGCAACCGAGGGCGAGCACGGCCAGGCGGGTCCGGTTCATTGGGCGGGCACCCTAGCGTGAAACCCCTCGGAACACGCGGGTTTTAGGGCTTCGTGAAGGCCAAAACCGCGTTGAGAAGCGTTGGTAAACTCGCCCAAGCGGGTTGGTGGAGCCCGGAGACTCTCATCAGATTGATCCAAGTGTCGATCTAAGTGGGAAGAACGGGTTGCACCCGTCCCGTTGTACCCGACAGATAGAGAGCAGCCGTGTTTGAGCGCTTCACCGAACGGGCCCGGCAGGTGGTGGTCCTGGCCCAAGAGGAAGCCCGCATCCTCAAGCACAACTACATCGGCACCGAGCACATCCTGCTCGGTCTGCTGCGCGAGGAGGAGGGTCTCGCGGCTCGTGTGCTCGAGTCGCTCGACATCACAGTGGAGCGCGTCCGTGCCCAGGTCGTCCGCATCGTCGGTTCCGGCGAGGAGGTCACCTCGGGCCAGATCCCGTTCACCCCGCGCGCCAAGAAGGTGCTCGAGCTGGCGCTGCGTGAAGCGCTGTCGCTCGGCCACAACTACATCGGAACCGAGCACATCCTGCTCGGCCTCGTGCGCGAGAACGAAGGTGTCGCAGCCCGCATCCTGCTCGACTTCGACGCCGACTCGGAGAAGATCCGCAACGAGGTCATCCGCATGCTTTCCGGCCCGGGCGGCCGCCAGGGCCGCGCCGGCGCGGCGGCGGGCGCGCAGGGCGAGGGCAAGAAGTCGTCCAAGCTGCTCGACCAGTTCGGCCGCAACCTCACGAAGCTCGCGGCCGAGGGCAAGCTCGACCCGGTCGTCGGCCGTGAGACCGAGATCGAGCGGATCATGCAGATCCTCTCTCGGCGCCAGAAGAACAACCCGGTGCTGATCGGCGAGCCGGGCGTCGGCAAGACCGCCGTGGTCGAGGGCCTCGCCCAGCTGATCACGAACGGCGAGGTGCCGGAGCTGCTGAAGAACAAGCAGATCTACACGCTCGACCTGGCCGCCCTGGTGGCCGGCTCGAAGTACCGCGGCGAGTTCGAGGAGCGCCTCAAGAAGGTGATGAAGGAGATCACCCAGCGCGGCGACATCATCCTGTTCATCGACGAGCTCCACAACCTCGTCGGGGCGGGCGCCGCCGAGGGCGCGATCGACGCGGCGAGCATCCTCAAGCCGGCGCTTGCGCGCGGCGAGCTGCAGACGATCGGCGCGACCACGCTCGACGAGTACCGCAAGTACCTGGAGCGCGATTCCGCGCTCGAGCGGCGCTTCCAGCAGATCCGCGTCGACGAGCCCTCCAAGGAGGACACGGTCCAGATCCTGAAGGGGCTGCGCGAGCGCTACGAGCAGCACCACCGCGTCGGCATCACCGACGAGGCGCTCGAGGCGGCGGCGGAGCTCGCGGACCGCTACATCTCGGACCGCTTCCTTCCCGACAAGGCGATCGACCTCATCGACGAGGCCGCCTCACGCGCGCGCATCAAGTCGATGACGGCCCCGCCCGTCTACCGCGATCTCGAGGAGGAGATCGAGACGACGCGGCGCGACAAGGAGGCCGCGATCGAGGCGCAGGAGTTCGAGAAGGCGGCGAACCTGCGCGACACGGAGCGCCAGCTCACGAACAAGAAGCGCGAGCTCGAGGAGCAGTGGCGCTCGGGCGAGTCCGGCGAGCGGCCGGAGATCGGCGAGGAGGAGATCGCCGACATCGTCTCGATGTGGACCGGCATCCCGGTCTTCAAGCTCACCGAGGCCGAGACCCAGAAGCTGATGCGCATGGAGGACGAGCTCCACAAGCGCGTGATCGGCCAGAACGCGGCCATCGAGGCCGTCTCCAAGGCGATCAGGCGCTCGCGCGCCGGCCTCAAGGATCCCAAGCGCCCCACCGGCTCGTTCATCTTCCTCGGCCCGTCAGGCGTCGGGAAGACCGAGCTCGCGCGGACGCTCGCCGAGTTCCTGTTCGGCGACGAGGACGCGATGGTGCGGATCGACATGTCCGAGTACATGGAGAAGCACTCCGTGTCGCGGCTCGTCGGCTCGCCCCCGGGCTACATCGGCTACGACGAGGGCGGCCAGCTCACCGAGGCCGTGCGGCGCAAGCCGTACAGCGTGCTCCTGCTCGACGAGATCGAGAAGGCGCACCCGGACGTCTTCAACATCCTGCTGCAGATCCTCGAGGACGGACGGCTGACGGACGCCCAGGGACGCACGGTCGACTTCCGCAACGCGATCGTGATCATGACCTCGAACGTGGGCGCCTCCGAGATCGCCAAGAACACCGGCATCGGGTTCACGGTGGGCGACGAGACGGGCCTGTCGTACGACGACATGAAGAACCGGATCATGGGAGAGCTGAAGAAGGTCTTCCGGCCCGAGTTCATCAACCGCATCGACGAGGTCATCGTCTTCCACAAGCTCACGAAGGACGAGATCACGACGATCGTCGATCTCCTCCTGCGGCGGATCCGCGAGTCGCTGGCGGAGCGCGAGCTCTCGCTCAACCTCTCGGAGAGCGCGGCCGACTTCCTGGTCGACAAGGGCTGGGACCCGGCCATGGGCGCACGCCCGTTGCGGCGCGCGATCCAGCGCTACATCGAGGATCCGCTGGCGGACGAGGTGCTCTCGCAGTCGATGCCGCCGGGCTCGACCATCGAGGTCGACAAGGCGGCAGAGAGCGAAGAGGACGACGTCAAGATCTCCGTGATCAAGCCGAAGGAGCGCAAGCGCGAGACCGTCGGCGTGGGCGCCAAGGGCGACGCCCGCGAGGAGGGCGACTCCACCGATCCCAACTCGGACGCGGGCAACGACCTGCCGGACGAGCCGGAGGTGCTGCCGGACGTGCCGGACGCGCCGCCTCCGCCCGAGGACAAGACGGACGAGTAGCGTCCGCCGCCCTAGTCGGGCGGGGAAATGCGCTCGAGGTGGCGACGCGTCAGCTCGTTCGTGAGGACCAGGTAGCCGGTGATCAGATCGAGCTGGTCGCCGGTGAAACGGCGGCCAAGCTCCGCCTGCCACTCGGCGGCGACCGGGCGCCAGATCTCGTCTGCGCGGGCGTAGAAGCGGTCGGTGACCTCGATCTTGATTCGCCGGCGGTCGGCGAGATCGCGCACTCGGCGGGCGTACCCCGCACGTTCGAGCCGGTCGACGACGCCGGTGACCGCGCCGGTCGTTATGCCCGCCTCCGCCGCCAGGGCACCGGCGGTGATGCCGCCGCGGTTCTCCGCGATGTTCAGGCAGTGGAGGTCAGTGAGGTTGACGCCCAGCGCCTCGGCCGCGCGGTTGTCGAAGGCGCGGTCGAGGTTGCCGCTCGTGCGGAACTCGCGTATCAGCGCGGCGATCTTGTCCGTCTTGGAGAAACCTCTTGGCAACTAGATCTCTTAGTTAGTAAACTACTTAGCTCCTGAAACTATATCGGCGGGCTCGGCGGAACGTGCTGCTCCGCCCGAGCCACTGAGAGGAGCGACGTGAGCATGCCAACCGAAGGTTCCGAGCTTCGACCGTTCCGAGCCGAGCTGCCCCAGGCCGAGCTGGACGACCTCCAAGCGCGCCTTGACCGGGTGCGCTGGCCCGATGAGCCGCCCGGCGAGGCCTGGCGCTACGGGGTCCCGCTCGAGTACGTCCGCGAGCTGGTCGATCACTGGCGCACGGGCTTCGACTGGCGCGGCCAGGAGGCCAGGCTGAACGCCCATCCTCAGTTCACGACGACGATCGACGGCCAGCCGGTGCACTTCATCCACTCACGCTCGCCCGAGCCCGGCGCGCTGCCTCTGATCTGCACCCACGGCTGGCCGATGTCCGTCTTCGAGTATCTCGACCTGATCGGGCCGCTGAGCGACCCGCGCGCCCACGGCGACGATCCAGCGGACGCCTTCCACGTGGTCGTCCCGTCCATACCCGGCGTCGCCTTCTCCGGCCCGACGACGGGCCCGGCTGGGACACGCAGAGGATCGCACGAACTTGGAGCGAGCTCATGGCCCGGTTGGGCTACGAGCGCTACGGCGCGCACGGCAACGACGCAGGCTCGCTGATCTCACCCGCGGTCGGTCGCCACGATCCGGAGCGGGTGGCCGGAGTGCATGTCACCCAGCTCTTCTCCTTCCCCTCGGGAGATCCGGACGAGTTCGCCGGCATGAGCGAAGAGGACCGAGCCGCGATGCAGTTCCTCGAGCAGTTCACCGCCGCCGGCGGCCTCGCCTACAACGCCTATCAGTCCGCCCAGCCGCAGACGCTGGCCTACGCGCTGCAGGACTCGCCCGCCGGCTGGCTCGCGTGGGTGACCCAGCTCTTCCAGCGCTGGCTCGAGCCGGACGACATCCTTACTCACGCCTCCGTCTACTGGTTGACCGGCACCATCGGCTCGTCCATCCGCCGCTACTACGAGGAGGCCCACGCCGGCCGGCAGCCGGCAGAGCCGACCACCACCCCGACCGGCGTTGCGATCTTCGCCGAGGACTTTCAGTCCGTGCGCCGCTTTGCCGAGCGCGACCACGCCAACATCATCAGTTGGAACCGCTACGAGCGCGGGAGCCACTTCGCACCGCAGGACGCCTCCGACCTGCTGCTCGGCGACATCCGCGGCTTCTTCCGCCGGCTGCGCTGACCCGGACGGCCGCTCGTGGGAGGGGCCGCAGCCTGGACAGCGGGTTCGCGGTCGTCGACACTCAGGGGTCGATGGCTAGCAACCCCCCGGCCAGCGCACCGGCCCGGCCCTTCGTGGGCAGGGAAGCCGAGTTCGGCGAGCTCGTTGCCGGCCTCGACGAGGCGCATGACGGGCGCGGGCTCGTCTTCCTCCTGACGGGCGAGCCCGGGATCGGCAAGACGCGGCTGATGCAGGAGCTCGCGCGGAGCGCCCGTGAGCGCGGCTGCCGGGTGGCGGGCGGCCGCTGCTGGGAGGAGGGCGGAGCGCCCGCGTACTGGCCCTGGATCCAGGCCGTCCGCGAGCTGGGCGGCGACTTCGATCGGCTCGCACCCGGCGCCAGGGGGTCCGTTGACCCGGAGACCGCGCGCTTCCGGCTCTTCGACGCCGCCGCGCGCTTCCTCGTCGAGCGCGCGCGCTCGCAGCCGCTCGTGATCATGCTCGACGACCTGCACGCGGCGGACGCCGCCTCGCTCGTCCTGATGCGCTTCGTGAGCGAGGCGGTGGCTCAGGCGCCGGTCGTCCTGGTCGGCGCGTACCGCGAGCGTGATGCGCATTCGCACGAGCGGCCGGACCTGTTCGCCGAGCTCGCCCGGCTCGGCGCGCGCCTGCCGCTGCACGGCCTCGCGGTCGGCGACGTGGAGGCATACGTCGAGGGAGTGACGGGCCAGGAGACCTCGCGCCCCGCGGCGGCCCGCCTGCACGTGCTGACGGGCGGCAATCCGTTCTTCCTCGGTGAGGTCCTGCGGCTCGTGGAGCCCGAGGGCCTGGGAGAGGGGAACGGCGTCGTGGATCCGATGCGCCCTGTGCCCGAGGAGGTGCGGGTGCTGCTGCGGCGCCGGCTCAGGGACCTGTCGCCCGACGCCACCACGGCGCTGAGCGTTGCCTCCGTGGCCGGGCGGGAGTTCCAGCTGACGGTGCTCGAGCGCGCCGACCGGGCTCGGGGTGGCCCGGCTGCTCGACGTGCTCTTCGAGGCCGCCGATGCGGGGGTCATCGCGGAGAATCCGGCGCTGCCCAGGCGCTACGCGTTCGTCCACGAGCTGGTGCGCGAGACGCTCTACGAGGACCTGGCACCCGCCGAGCGCATGCAGCTGCACGCGCGGATCGGGGCGGTCCTCGAGGAGGCGTACCGCAACGACCTCGACCCGCACCTCTCGGAGATCGCCCGTCATCTCGCGGCGGCGGCGCCGCTCGGAGATGTCGAGGCCGCGATCGACTACCTCGTCCGGGCGGGTGACCGCGCCGCGGACCAGCTCGCCTACGAGGAGGCCGGCGTCCACTACGAACGGGCCCTCGGCGCTGCTCGGTGGCGCCGGCGAGGCCACGCGCGAGCGCCGCTGCGAGCTGCTGCTGTCGCTCGGCGACGCGCGCTGGCGCGCGGGCGACACGCGCGCGGCAAGAGCGAGCTTCGAGGAGGCAGCCGACCTCGCCCGCCGGCTCGGCGACGGCGAGATGCTCGCCCGCGCCGCGCTCGGCTACGTGGTCGGGCTCGGCGGCTTTCTCCTGTTCGCCCGCTTCGAGGCGGGGGTCACGGGCGCCGGCCTGCTCGAGGAGGCGCTCGCGGCGCTGCCCGAGACGGACAGCCCGCTGCGCGCGGAGGTGCTCGCGCGGCTGGCTGTCGAGATCTACCACTCGAGCGACGTCGAGCGGCGCCTGTGGCTCAGCTCCGAGGCGGTCGAGATCTCACGGCGGCTCGGTGACTCCGAGGCGCTCGTGACTGCGCTCCATGCGCGGCACTGGGCGCTCGGGTCCCCCGAGATGATCCAGGAGCGGCTCGAGAACACGCGCGAGATGCTGGCGGTGGCGGAGGAGACGGGCAACCAGGAGTTCGCCTTCCTCGCCCACAACAGCCGCTTCCACTGCGTCCTCGAGCTCTGCGACGGACCCGCGATCGACAGCGAGATCGCTGCGATCACGGACCTCGCCGAGCGTCTCCACCAGCCCTTCTACCGCTGGCACGGCGTCTGCGTCCAGGTGATCCGCGCCGTGCTGGACGGGCGCTTCGACGACGCGGAGCGGCTCGGCCAGAACGCGCTCGACATCGCCCGCCTGCGCAACAGCGAGTACGCCGCCTACGTCTACGAGTACGCGCAGCTGATGGCGATCCACTGGGCCCAGGGCCTGCTCGGCGAGCACACTGCCGAGGTCGAGGAGCACAGCGAGCGTTATCTCTGGATCCCGCGCTGGCGCGACGCCCTGGCGGCGGCGGAGGGCGAGGATCGCAGCGCCGCCGCGCGTGAGATCGAGCGCCAGGCGGCGCGTGGCTTCGAGGACCTCGAGCGCGACGGCTTCTGGCTGCTGCGCCTGTGCTCGCTCGCCGACGCCTGCGTCACCGTCGGCGATGAACGGCGCGCCCTCCGGATCTACGAGCTGCTGCAGCCGTTCTCGGATCGCAACGCAACCGCGCTGACCCAGCTGCCCTTCGGCCCGGTTGCTCTCAGGCTCGCCAACCTGGCCGCGTTGCTCGAGCGCCTGGACGAGGCCGAGGCGTATTTCGAGATCGCGCTCGAGCGCTGCGAGCTGCTCGGCGCCCGGGCGGTGCGGGCGCGCGTGCTGGTGGACTATGCCCGCGCGCTTCGCGACCAGTCGCGGCCGGGCGATGCCGAGCGCGCGACATGGATGCTCGCCGCGGCGCGCAGGCTCAGCGAGGACCTCGGGCTGGAGGGCATCCTCAGAAGGGTGGAGGCGCTCGAGGGGGGTCCGCCGGCAGCGGCCGCGCCCGAGGCGCGCTTCGTCCGGGAGGGCGAGTTCTGGACGATCGCCTACGAGGGCGCCACGATGCGCCTGCGCGACCTCAAGGGGCTCCGCTACCTCGCGCCGCTGCTCGCGAGCCCCGGCCGGGAGCTGCACGTGCTCGAGCTGGTCGGCGCCGCTGAGCCGGCCCCGCGCTCGCGCGCCAACGGCCTCGGCGAGGAAGGGCTGCGCGCCGCCCGGCCGGCGGACCTCGGCCCGCTCGTCGACCCGCGTGCCAGGGAGGAGTACCGGTCCCGGGTCGAGGTCCTCCGCAGCGAGCTGGAGGAAGCACGGGCCTTCAACGACGACGAGCGCGCGGCGGGGCTCGAGGAGGAGCTCGACGCGCTCGTCGGAGAGCTGGCGCGCGCGACCGGCCTGCATGGGCGCAGCCGCACGTCGTCGGCCTCGCCCGCCGAGCGCGCACGCGTGAACGTGACCAAAGCGATCAGGACCGCGATCAAGCTGACGGAGCGCGAGTCGCCGGCGCTCGCAGAGCACCTCAGGGCGTCCGTTCGCACCGGTCGCTTCTGCTCCTACGCACCTCCCGGACAGGCGCCGCCGCGCTGGCACACCTGAGTTCCGGATGGCCTCGCTCCGCGCCCGGCATGGCCGGGCGCCTCGCGCACTACGCGGCACAACTGTTCCGTCCCGATTCACGCCTAAGGGGATGAACCCTCGATTCAAGGAGTTTGGATGAGCACGACGGTCTCAGCGGCCGCGGCTGCGCGCCGCGACCTCGCAGGCGGCTTCGGCGGCGAGCTGATCGGCCCGGACGACGCCGGTTATGAAGAGGCGCGTCAGGTCTACAACGCGATGATCGACAAGCGCCCGGCGCTGATTGCGCGCGCTACGAGCCCGGCAGACGTTGCGACGGCGATCGCGTTCGCGCGCGAGCACGACCTGCTCCTGGCGGTTCGCGGCGGCGGGCACAACGGCGCCGGCCTCGGCACCTGTGACGACGGCCTCGTGATCGACCTGTCGCCGCTCGACGAGGTGCAGGTCGACCCCGAGGCACAGACGGTCACCGTCGGCGGTGGCTGCACCTGGGCCCAGGTGGACCAGGCGACGAACGAGCACGGCCTCGCAACGCCGAGCGGGATCATCTCGACGACCGGCGTCGGCGGCCTGACGCTCGGCGGCGGGCTCGGGCACCTCACACGCGGGTGCGGGCTCACGATCGACAACCTGCTCGAGGCGGAGATGGTGCTGGCGAGCGGTGAGACCGTGCGCGTGAACGCAGAGGAGCATCCGGACCTCTATTGGGCGATCCGCGGCGGCGGCGGCAACTTCGGTGTCGTCACCTCGTTCAAGTTCCGGCTGCACAAGATCGACACGATCTTCGGCGGCCCGACCTTCTGGCCCGTCGAGGCGGCCGAGGACGTCCTCTCCGTCTACCGCGAGTTCCTGCCCGCCGCCCCGCGTGAGCTGGGCGCCTTCTTCGCGTTCCACACGGTCCCGCCGGCGCCGCCGTTCCCCGAGGAGATCCACCTCCGCAAGGTCTGCGGGATCGTCTGGTGCCACACGTCCGGCGACGAGGACGAGGCCACCGCGGCGATGGCGCCGCTCATGGACGCGGTGCCGGAGCCGCTCATGCACGGCGTGCAGGCGATGCCCCACCCGGCTCTTCAGGGCGCCTTCGACGGGCTCTACCCGAAGGGCGAGCAGTGGTACTGGCGCGCCGACTTCGTCAAGGAGATCCCGGACGAGGCGGTCCGCGAACACGCCCGCTTCGGCGCCGAGATGCCGACGATGAAGTCGACCATGCATCTCTATCCGGTTGACGGCGCGGCCCACGACGTGGGCTCGTCCGACACCGCGTGGAGCTACCGCGACGCCGTATGGGCCACGGTCTACGCGGGCGTCGACCCGGACCCCGCCGAGGTCGACAACATCCGCAGGTGGAGCATCGACTACTTCGAAGCGCTCCACCCGTACTCGGCCGGCGGCGCCTACGTGAACATGATGATGGACGAGGGCCAGGACCGCGTGCGCGCCAGCTACCGGGACAACTACGAACGTCTGGCCCAGATCAAGGGGCGGTACGACGAGGACAACACGTTCTCCGTCAACCAGAACATCCGCCCCCCGGAGCCCCCCGAGTCAGGCAAAACCCCCCGCGCCTGACTCAACGCGACAGGCACGTCACGGCCACGTAACGGCCGTGGCGTGCACTGCGCTCGAGCGGGAAGGCGAGCTCGCCGTTGACCGCCCACAGCTCGGTGCGGCGGTCGCCGATCGCCCAGGCCGGCGGCCAACGTGAGACGTCCGCTCCCTCGAGCACGCTGATCAGAGCCTCCGCCACGACGTCAGCGCCGCGCTCCCGGACCGGGCGGCGCTGCCTGAAGCGCAGCACGCAGTGGTGCGACGGGACGATCTCGTGCACCTCGGGATGGTGGATCCTGGCTACGCGCTGCATCCCCGGGAACAATGACGGCGATGGCAGGACGAACCGCACTGATCGTGGTCGACATGCTCAACACCTACGACCATGAGGACGCAGAGCTGCTGACCGAGAGCGTGGCCGATGCCGTGCAGCCGATGAGCGAGCTGATCGCGCGCGCGGGCGACGGGGACGCGCACATCATCTACGTCAACGACAACTACGGCGACTGGAACTCGTCGCAGGAGGAGCTGACGCGGCGGGCGCTCGAGGGCGCCCGGCCGGATCTCGTCGAGCCGGTGCTGCCTCCGGACGAGGTCGACTTCATCCTCAAGGCCCGGCACTCCATCTTCTACATGACCCCGCTCGAGTACCTGCTGGGCGAGCGCGAGGTCGAGCGGCTCGTGCTCGCGGGGCAGGTCACGGAGCAGTGCATCCTCTACAGCACGCTCGACGCGTACGTGCGCCACATACCCGTGACGATCGCAACCGATGCGGTGGCGCACATCCATGAGCCACTTGCCGAGGCGGCCTTCGCGATGATGGAGAGGAACATGGACGCCGAGCTCGTGCGGGGCAAAGACGTGCGTTGGGAGGACTGATGGACCAGGTTGTGATCAAGGTCCGCGAGAACGGGCCGTACAAGGTGACCGGGCCGGTGCGGATCGTCGACGTGGACGGCAACGAGTACGACCTCGCGGGCCAGGGGGAGGCCGTCGTGCTCTGTCGCTGCGGTGGCTCGACCACGAAGCCGTTCTGCGACGGCACCCATTCGCGCATCGGTTTCGAGGCGGCCGAGCGGGCCGTGGCCGCGAGCGACTCCGGCGGATGGCCGAGCCGCCGGTTGAACCTTTGGACCAATTTGTTTAAGATGCCCGCGCTCCCCGGAGCGCGCCAGCATGTCCTACGTCCTCACCTGTCCAAATTGCGGCCCCCGCGAGGTCACGGACTTCGGCTTCGGCGGTGAGCTGAACCCGCGCCCGAAATCCTCGCCCTCGCTGCGCGAGCTCGGCGAGTACAACTACTTCCGCGCGAACGTCGCGGGTGTCCAGCGGGAGTGGTGGAACCACCGCTCCGGGTGCGGCGCGTGGTTCATCGCGGAGCGCGACACGCGCACCAACGAGGTCATGTTCACGGAGCTGTCCGGGCCCCGGGGGCGCCGCGTGACCCGCCTGCCCGAGCAGAGCGGCGAGCGCATCGACCGGAGCCGCGAGCTCCGCTTCAGCTTCGACGGCAAGGAGTACCGGGCCTTCGAGGGGGACACGATCGGCTCGGCGCTGTTCGCGGCCGGCCGGCGCACGTTCTCGCGCAGCTTCAAGTACCACCGCAGGCGCGGCCTCATGTGCTGCGCCGGGCAGTGCCCGAACTGTCTCGTGCAGGTGGACGACGCCCCGGGCGTGCGCGCCTGCACCGAGCCGGTGCGCGAGGGCATGAAGGTCGTGCACATGAACGCGTCGCCCTCGCTCGAGTTCGACGCGATGCGCGCCACGGACGTGGTCGGCGGCCCGTTCACGCCGCCCGGCTTCTACTACAAGACCTTCATCCGGCCGCGCCGCCTCTGGCCGCTGTACGAGAAGGTGCTGCGCCACGCGGCTGGGCTCGGCAGGCTGCGCAAGTCGCAGCCCGAGCGCGAGTGGCGCACCGAGTACCGGCGCCGCCACGCGGACGTCCTCGTGGTGGGCGGCGGCGCCGCCGGGCTGTCGGCGGCGATCGCGGCGGCCGAGCTCGGCGCCGACGTGGTGCTCGCGGACGAGGGCCCGGAGCCGGGCGGGCGCCTGCTCGCCGAGGACGGCGAGTGGCACGCCCGCGAGCTGGCGGCGCGTGCCCAGGCCGCCGGGGTCGAGCTGCTCACTGGGGCGCCCGCGCTCGGCGCCTTCGACGGCCTCGTGCCGGTCTGGCAGGGCGACACGCTCCACCAGGTCCGCTCGCGCTGCCAGGTCTACGCCACCGGGGCGATCGAGCAGCCGCTCATGTTCCCCGGCAACGACCTGCCCGGTGTGATGCTCTCCGGCGGCGCGCGCCGCCTGATCGGGCTGTACGCGCTCAGGCCCGGCTCGCGGGCCGTCGTCGCGACGGTCGACGAGCGCGGAATCGACGCGGCGCTCGCGCTGCTCGACGCTGGGGTCGAGGTGGCCGTCGTGGCGGACCTGCGGGCTGAGCGCGGTGGCGAGGGAGCCGGGCTCCTGGAGGCTCAGGGGGTCGAGCTGCTGAGCGGCGCCACGGTGCTCGAGGCGCGCGGGCGCAACCAGCTCGAGGGCGTCGTCGTGGGCGCGCCGGATGCGGGGGACGACGGCGGCCGCACCGTCGGCTGCGACCTGCTCGTCGTGTCGGGCGGCAGCGCGCCCGCCACCTCGCTGATCACGCAGGCCGGCGGGCGCACCTCGTACGACGCCGCGCGCGGCCACTTCGCGCTCAGCGAGCTCCCACCCGGCGCCTTCGCCGCCGGCGAGGTGTCCGGCAGCGGCGCCCTTGCGGCGGCCGAGCTCTCCGGTGCCCTCGCGGGGACCGCGGCGGCGCACTCGCTCGGGCTCGGCGACGCCGGCTCGCGTGGCCGGGAGGGCAAGGATCGCGGGGCGCCAGGCGCTCGAGGCGCTCGCCGCCCGGCCGCCGGCCACGGCGGTCCCGCCGCCCGTCACGAGCGGGCGCAAGGGCAAGTGCTTCGCCTGCCTGTGCGAGGACGTGACCGCCAAGGACATCAGGCTGAGCGTCGAGGAGGGCTACGACTCGATCGAGCTCTCGAAGCGCTACACGACGACGACGATGGGCCCCTGTCAGGGGCGCATGTGCCAGCTCCCCGCCGTCAGGCTGATGGCGAAGGAGACGGGCCAGAGCCTCGAGGACATCGGGACCACGACCGCGCGGCCGCCGTGGGTGTCCGTTCCGATGGGCGCGCTCGCCGGGCGACCCTTCGAGCCCGCCAAGCGCTCCGCCATCCACGGCCGTCACCGCGAGCTCGGCGGCAACATCATGTGGGCGGGCGACTGGCGGCGCGCCTACGACTATGGGAACCCGCGCGCCGAGGCGCTCGCCGTGCACGAGGCCGCCGGGCTGATCGACGTCTCGACGCTCGGCAAGCTGATCGTGAGCGGGCCGGACGCGGGCGAGTTCCTCGACCGCCTCTACCCGAACCGCTTCTCGAACCTGAAGCCGGGCCGGATCCGCTACGGCGTGATGGCGAGCGACGCCGGCCGGATCATGGACGACGGCACCATCTGCCGCCTCGACGACGACTCCTTCTACGTCACGACGACCTCGAGCGGCGCGGGCGCCGTGTACGACTGGTTCTCCTGGTGGCTCGCCGACTGGCCGCTGGAGGTGCACCTCACCGACGTGACCCAGGGCCTCGGCGCGGTCAACCTCGCGGGCCCGCGCTCGCGCGAGATCATGGGGGCGGTCACGGAGCTCGACTGCTCGAGCGAGGCCTTCACCTACCTGGACGGCAAGCGCGCGGAGGTGGCCGGCGTGCCGTGCCTGATCCTGCGGATCGGCTTCGTGGGCGAGGTGGGCTACGAGATCCACTTCCCGTCCGCACAGGGCGAGCACCTCTGGGACGCGCTGCTGGACGCGGGCCGCGAGCACGGGCTGAAGCCCTTCGGGCTCGAGCCGCAGCGGCTCCTGCGCCTCCAGAAGATGCACATCCTCGTGGGGCAGGACACCGACTCGGAGTCGAATCCGTTCGGCGCGGCGATGCCGTGGATCGTCAAGCTCGACAAGGACCAGGACTTCATCGGCAGGTGGGCCCTCGAGCGCTACGCGGAGGAGCCGCTCGAGACCGCGCTGGTGGGCTTCACGCTCGAGAACGGCCACGTGCCGACCGAGGGCGCGGCGGTGATGCCCGAAGGCGACAGCCCGATGGGGCAGGTCACGAGCGCGCGCTTCTCACCCCAGCTCGGCAAGGTGATCGGGCTCGCCTGGGTGCCGGCCGCGCTCGCGAAGGACGGCGCCGCCGTGACCATTTCCGACAACGGCAGCAAGCTGCCCGCCGAGGTCGTGACGCGGCCCTTCTACGACCCGGACGGCGAGGTGCTCCGCTCGTGAGCCTCGAGTTCCTCTCGCCGGGACCGGGCGCGGTGGCCCGCAGCCCGATGGAGCGCCAGGCGCTCGCGGCGGGCGCGCGGCTCGAGCAGCGCGACGGCTGGTGGGTGGCGGCGAGCTTCGACGGCGCCGAGGCGGAGCGCGAGCGCTGCGCCGGAACGGTCGGCTTCGCCGACGCGTCCCAGCTCGGGAAGATCGAGATCCAGGCCCGGCCGGACGACCTGGCGGCGATCGTGGCCGGGGCGGGGGCGCGGCCGCTCGAGCTCGGCCGGGCGACGCGCTCGCTCGGCGCATGGTGGTGCCCGTACACGCGCGAGCGCGCGATCGTCCTCTGCGAGCCCGGCGAGACGGCGGGCCTGCTCGAGACGCTCGAGCGCGGCACCGAGGCGGCGGCCGGGCACGCGAGCGTCCTCGACGTGACGACGGTGTTCGCCGCGCTCACGATCGCGGGCCCGCTCGCGCGTGAGACCTTCGCGCGCTTCACCGCGCTCGACCTGCGCCCGCAGGCGCTGCCGCTGGGCGGCTTCCGGCCCGGCTCCGTCGCGCGCACGCCGGGGGCGGTGCTCCGCGAGGGCGAGGACCGCTTCCTGATGTTGTTCGGGGCCGCCCTCGGTCACTACGTGTGGACGGTCGTGGCCGACGCGGCCGCGAGTCTCGGCGGCGCCCCCGTGGGCGTGGATGCGCTCGATCCGCTCGACGAGATCGCGGAGGTACTGCCCGGTGCTTGACATCTTCCGCAGGCGCCGCATGTGGCGCAGGAGGCCGGAGCTGAAGGACTCCTACGACGTCGTGATCATCGGCGGCGGCTCCCACGGGCTCGCCACCGCCTACTACCTCGCGCGCGACCACGGCGTCGAGAACGTGGCGATCCTCGAGAAGAGCTACATCGGCTCGGGTGCGGCCGGCCGCAACACGACGATCCTGCGCTCGAACTACAAGACCGAGGAGGGCGCCCGTTTCTACGACGCCTCGGTCAAGCTCTACGAGGGCCTCTCGAAGGAGCTCAACTTCAACCTGCTCTTCTCCCAGAACGGCCACCTGACGCTTGCGCACACCGACCGCGCGATGTTCGTGATGGCGAACCGCGCGGAGGTCAACCGGCTGCAACGCGATCGACTCGCGGCTCATCTACCCCGACGAGATCAAGGAGCTCGCCCCGGCGATGCAGGTGGACAACCCGGACGCCGTGCACCCGATCATGGGCGCGCTCTACCACCCGCCCGGCGGCGTGATCCGCCACGACGCCGTGGTCTGGGGGCTCGCGCGCGGGGCCGACCGCGGCGGCGCCGAGATCCACCCGTACACGGAGGTCACCGGGATCGAGCGCGAGAACGGGCGCGTCGCTGGCGTCGTCACGAACCGCGGGCGCATCAAGGCCGGCACGGTGCTCAACTGCACGGCCGGCTGGAGCTCGCTGATCTCGGACATGGCGGGCGTCCGCATGCCGATCACGACGCACATCCTGCAGGCCTGCGTGACCGAGCCGATGAAGCCGCTGCTCGACGTGGTGATCGTCTCGTCCCAGATGCACGTGTACATCTCGCAGACCGATCGCGGCGAGTTCCTGATGGGCGCCGAGATCGAGCCCTGGACCACCTACCGCATGCAGGGAACGCTCAACTTCATGCAGGAGGTCTGCCGCCACTCGCTCGAGCTCTTCCCGCAGCTCGAGCGCGCGCGCATCCTGCGCAGCTGGGCGGGCCTCTGCGACCTGAGCCCGGACTACAGCCCGATCCTCGGCAAGACCGAGGTCGAGGGCTTCCACGTCAGCTCGGGCTGGGGCACCTACGGGTTCAAGGCGGCGCCGATCGTCGGCAAGACGCTCGCCGAGCTCGCCGCCACCGGCAAGACGCCGGAGCTGATCGCGCCGTTCGCGCTCGAGCGCTTCTACGAGGACAAGCTGGTGTCGGAGCTGGCCGCCGCGGCGGTGAGCCACTGATGCCGTCGATGACGAGAAGGGACGACGGATGAAGAGCAGCCTGGAGATCGCACAGGAGGCCGAGCTCCTCCCGATCGAGACGATCGCCGAGCGCTCGGGCCTGCACGCCCGACGAGTTCGAGCCCTACGGCCGCTTCAAGGCCAAGGTGTCGCTCGACGTCCTCGAACGGATGAACGACGTGCCCGACGGCAAGATCGTCTGCGTCGCAGGGGTGACGCCGACGAAGGCGGGCGAGGGCAAGACGACCACCGCCGTGGGCCTGACCCAGGGCCTCGGCCACATCGGCAAGAACCCGCTCCTGTGCCTGCGCGAGCCGTCGCTCGGCCCGGTGTTCGGCATCAAGGGCGGCGCGGCCGGCGGCGGCATGACGCAGGTCGTGCCGATGGAGGACCTGAACCTCCACTTCACCGGCGACATCCACGCGGTCGGCGCGGCCAACAACCTGCTCGCCGCGCTCCTCGACGCCTCGATCCTGCACGGCAACCCGCACAAGATCGACGCCCTGAGGGTCGGACTGGAAGCGCGCGCTCGACATGAACGACCGTGCCCTGCGCGCCATCACGCTCGGCCAGGGCGGGCGTGCCAACGGCTATCCGCGCGAGTCCGGCTTCGACATCACGGCCGCCTCCGAGGTGATGGCGATCCTCGCGGTCGCCCGCGACCTGCAGGACCTGCGCAAGCGGCTCGGCGCGATCACCGTGGCGCACTCCTTCGACGGCGGCAAGCCCGTGACCGCCGAGGACCTCGGCGCCGCGGGCGCCATGGCCGTCCTGCTGAAGGACGCGCTCAAGCCGAACCTGATCCAGACGCTCGAGGGCCAGCCCTGCCTGATGCACGCGGGCCCGTTCGCGAACATCGCGCACGGCAACTCCTCGCTGGTGGCCGACCTGATCGGGCAGAAGCTCGGCGACTACGTCGTCACCGAGTCCGGCTTCGGCTCGGACATGGGCATGGAGAAGTTCTTCGACATCGTCTGCCGCAAGGGCGGGCTCACGCCGAGCGCAGTGGTGCTCGTGGCCACCGTGCGCGCGCTGAAGCATCACGGCGGCGTCGAGGACGACCCGCGTGTCGACTCCTCGAACGCGAGGTCGGCGCTCGAGGACGGCTTCGCCAACCTGCGCCGCCACCTGGGCATCGTCAGGACGTTCGGGCTTCCCTGCGTCGTCGCTGTCAACCGCCGCCCGGGCGACACCGACGAGGAGGTGGAGCTCGTCCGGAGCCTCGCGCTCGAGGCGGGCGCCCACGGCGCCGAGGTCAACGACGGCTTTGCCCGCGGCGGCGAGGGCGCGGCCGCGCTGGCGCGAGGCCGTGGCCGACGCTGCCGAGCAGCCGACCGAGTTCTCGTTCATCTACGACGACGACGACCCCATCGACCTCAAGATCGAGAAGGTGGCGAAGCAGGTCTACGGCGCCAAGGACGTCGTCTTCTACCTCGACGCCGCAGCGCAAGATGCGCCAGTACCACGAGGACGGGCTCGACAAGCTGCCGATCTGCATGGCCAAGACCCACCTGTCGCTGTCGGCCGACCCCGCGCTGCTGAACGCGCCCGAGGACTTCGTGCTCCCGGTGCGCGACATGCGCGCCTACACCGGCGCCGGCTGGCTCGTGCCGCTCTGCGGCGACATCCAGCAGATGCCGGGCCTCGGCAAGCAGCCGGCGGCGCTTCAACGTGGACATCGACGCCGAGGGGCGGACCGTTGGACTCTTCTGAGGTGAGCGCACGAGTGGACCCAGCCGGTCCCCCCGGCCGCACGGGCAGGCCGTCGCTCGTCGACATCGCCGAGGAGGCGCTGCGCACCTGGCTCGCCACCGGCCGCCACCGCGCCGGGCGAGCGGCTCCCGCCGGAGCAGGAGCTGTCGGGCCAGCCTGGGGATCTCGCGCGGGACGCTGCGCACGGCGCTCCAGCGGCTCGAGGAGAGCGGCGAGATCGTGCGCCGGCAGGGCAGCGGCACCTACGTCGGGCGCTCCACCTCGACGAGCCTCGACGAGGGCCTCGAGCGGCTCATCTCCTACAGCGAGCTGGCGCGCCAGCGCGGCGTGAAGCTCGAGCTGGGCGAGCTCGAGCTCGAGCGCAGGCGGCTCGGCCCCGAGCTGGGCGAGCTGTTCGGCCTCGCCCGCGGAGACGGAGGCCGACACGATCACGCGCGTGCTGCTGATGGACGGTCAGCGCGGCGCCTTCATGCGCGACGTGGTCCACCCGGAGGTCGAGCTGCCCGCCGCCGGCGCGCACGCGCCAGGCGCTCGAGCGCGGTGAGATGGTCCTCGACGTGCTGCTGCGCCAGGGCGTGCCCGTGGCCTACACGCGCGCGCACATCTCCGCGCGCGTGCTGACGAAGCGCGACCGGGTGGGCCGGGCGCTCGGGGTGAGCGAGACCGTGGCGGCGCTCGAGATCGACCACGTGACCTGCACCGCGGAGGGGGCTCCGGTCGATGAGCTCCGACCGACATCTTCCTTCCGCGGAGCATCGACCTGCACGTGCTGCGCTGGCTCGAGGACCTGCCGCCGGTGCCTGCGATAGCCCGGAACTCGCGCGCCTGAGCGCACCCGCAGCGACCCCTCGCTCGAATATACAAATTTGCTCAAAGCGGTGATATAGTCGCCGCGCGCCGGGCAGCCGGCCCCGGCCCAGCGACCGAACTCCCGGAGGTAGATGCATGAGCGACAGCGTCACCGTCAACGGCGCCGCCCCGACCTTCGGCGGCACCGTCAGCACGGTCCTCGAGACGCCTCGGACGACGCTGCCGCCCGCGACGCTCGAGGAGGCTCGCAACCAGCCCGGCCGGCGCGAGCGCATCGAGGAGATCACGCGCCGCATCGAGGACCAGGGCATCAAGTACGTCTTCTTCCAGCAGGTCTCGGTGACCGGCCGCGTGATGGGCAAGGGCGTCGTGGCGGACTTCTTCCCGCAGGTCGCCGAGAAGGGCTATCAGCTCGTCTACGGCGCGACGGCCAACCTGTTCACCGACCGCGACGGCAACTACATCGGCTTCGGCCCCGAGGAGTCCGAGCTCGCCGCGATCGCCGACCTCGACACCTTCGCCGTCCTGCCCTGGGACGATCGCGTCGCGCGCGTCTACTGCGACTGCTACGACACCGAGACCGGCGAGCTGCTCGACGCCGACCCGCGCCAGAACCTGAAGCGGGTGGTGAAGGAGTTCGAGGAGGAGCTCGGCTACAGCTTCCTGATCGGCATCGAGCCCGAGATGATGTGGCTGAGGCGCGGCGAGGACGGCACGGCCGACGGCGTCACCAAGCCCTACTGCTACCACATCCACCAGTTCGAGGAGCTCCGTCCGGTGCTGCTCGACGTGATCGACTACGGGCAGACGCTCGGGCTCGACATGAGCTACGGCGACCACGAGGACGCGCCCGGGCAGCTCGAGCTGAACTTCCGCTTCGACCGCCCGGTCACGACGGCGGACAACATCACGACCTACCGCCAGATCATCGCGGCGGTGGGGCGCAAGCACGGCCTGCTCGGCACCTTCATGCCGAAGCCCTTCACGGGCGTGTCGGCCAACGGCCATCACCACCACTTCACGCTCATGGACGGGGACGGCAACAACGTCTTCCACGACCCCGACGGCCCGGCGCAGCTCTCCGACATCGCGCGCCACTTCCTCGGCGGCATGCTCGATCACTTCGGCGCGCTCATGTGCGTGGGCAACCCGACGGTCAACTCCTACTGCCGCATGTGGGACACCGGCTTCTGGGCGCCCGTCTACAAGAACTGGGGCTGGCAGAACCGCACCTGCACGGTGCGCGTGGCCTCGGGCGGCCGCTTCGAGTACCGCGGCGTCGACTCCTCGTGCAACCCGTACCTGACGGTCGCGTCGCTGCTCGTGGCCGGCCTCGACGGCATCCGCAACGAGAGCGACCCGGGCCCGCCGCAGACGCGGCAACACCTACGACCTGCTGCAGGCGGGCGAGGACATCGAGAAGGTGCCGGACTGGCTCGGCGCCGCCCTCGACGCGCTCGACGCCGACGAGATCGTGAAGAGCGCCATGCCGGGCCGCCTCTACAGGGTCTTCGAGCACTACAAGCGCGACGAGTGGGAGCGCTACCTCGCGGCCGTGACCGACTGGGAGCAGGACGAGTACCTGGAGGTCCTCCCCTAGGCCATGTGCGGAATCGCCGGGATCATCTACCGCAACGGGGGCGGCGAGCACCGGGTCGGCGCGCGACATGACCGCGATGCTCCAGGCGATGAAGCACCGCGGCCCGGACTCGACCGGCTACGCGCTCTACCGGCCCGAGGCCGACGGCTACGTGATGCACGTGAAGCTGGCGGAGTCGAACGGGCACCAGGACTTCGACCTCGCCGAGCGCCTGAATCGCCAGCGGGCGAGCATCGAGAGCCGCATGAAGGCGTCAGGAGCCGCGATCAGCTCCATCGACGTCAACCACTTCGCAGCACGCGATGACGGTCGACCTTCGGCTTTGACGGCGACCTCAAGCAGCTCGCCGACTACATCGAGGACGTGCGCGGCACCGAGGTGCTCTCGCTCGGGCCGCTCGCTCGAGATCATCAAGGACCTCGGCGACGCCGAGACCGTGGCGGCCGACTACAAGCTCGACGACTTCATCGGCACCCACGCGATCGGCCACGCGCGCATGGCCACCGAGTCCGACGTCGACATCGCCAACGCCCACCCCTACTGGGCCTATCCGTTCCCCGACGTGGCCGTCGTGCACAACGGCCAGCTGACCAACTACCACCAGTGGCGGCGCCGCCTCGAGCGCGCCGGTCACCGCTTCCAGTCGCGAGTGCGACTCCGAGATCATCGCCGTCTACCTGGCCGAGCGGATGGCGCAGGGCGACTCGCTCGAGGACTCGATGCGCCGCAGCCTCGGCGAGCTCGACGGCGTCTTCACCTACATCTGCGTGACCGAGGACGCGCTCGGCGTGGCCAAGGACGAGCTCGGCGCCAAGCCGCTCGTGCTCTACGAGTCGGACGACATCGTGGCGCTCGCCTCCGAGGAGATCGCGATCCGCAAGGTGGTCGACCGCGAGATCGAGACCTACGACCCCTACGAGGGCGCGGTGATGGTGTGGACGAGCGTGACGGCGACCTACGACGCGCGCGGGCTCGTCGAGCTCGACGGCACGATCCCGAAGGTCTCGGAGATCGACGGCGAGCGCGCCGTGCTCGACGCGCGCGAGCTGTCCACGCGCAAGATCAACGCCGAGCTGCGCTGGCTGCTCTACGAGCAGGGCGTCAAGGACGTGACGATCCTCAATCCCGAGCGCGCGCCACTCGCTCGGCGTCGGCATCCTGACGCGCTGCCGGATCACCTTCGAGGGCAGCCTCGGCTACTTCGGCTGCGGGCTGATCGACGGCCCCGAGGTGCAGATCAACGGCCGCGTCGGCTGGTCGGTCGCCGAGAACATGATGTCCGGGCGTCGTCGTGATCGAGATCGAACGCCGGCTCGCTGGCCGGCGCCGCGCTGCGCGGCGGCGACCTCGTCGTCAAGGGCCAGGTCGGGCGCGCGCACGGGCATCGACCAGAAGGGCGGCACCATCATCGTGATGGGCAGCGCCGGCTCGATGACCGGCTTCATGATGCAGCGCGGCCGCCAGATCATCCTGCGGCGACGTCGGCCACGGGCTCGGCGACTCGATGTACGACGGCACGCTCTACGTCGGCGGCAAGGTCGCCTCGCTCGGCATCGACTGCGTCGAGGGCGAGTGGACCGACGCCGACACCGAGCTGATCGAGCGCAAGTTCCGGATCTACGGCCTCGGCGAGCCGCCCGAGCTGCAGAAGTTCGTGTGCGGCAAGAAGCTCTACAACTACGACAGCCTCGAGCCGAGCGAGCGGAAGCTGGTGCTGTGATGACCGACGAGAACGCACCCTCGCGCCGCACCGTCCTCGGGCGCTCGAAGATCTTCACGCCCGAGGTCATCGACGACATCCACATGAAGGCCGAGCTCGGCCGCTACCGGATGCGCGGCTTCTCGATGTTCAAGAAGATCCCGCACTGGGACGAGCTGATCTTCCTGCCGGGCACGCTCACGCGCTTCGTGATCGAGGGCTACCGCGAGAAGTGCGTGACGAAGACGGTGCTGGGCGCGCGCTTCGCGAAGAAGCCGATCGAGCTCGACATCCCCGTCTACATCACCGGCATGAGCTTCGGCGCGCTCTCGATCGAGGCCAAGATGGCGCTGGCCAAGGGCGCCTCGATGGCCGGCACCGCGACCTGCTCGGGAGAGGGCGGGATGATCCCGCCCGAGCGCGACCTCTCGACCAAGTGGTACTACCAGATCATCCAGAGCCGCTACGGCTTCAACCCGCATCACCTGATGCTGGCCGACGCCGTCGAGTTCTTCATCGGTCAGGGCTGCAAGGTCGGCCTCGGCGGCCACCTGATGGGCCAGAAGGTGACCGAGCAGGTGGCCGAGATGCGCTCGCTGCCGGCCGGCATCGACCAGCGCTCGCCGGCCCGCCACCCCGACTGGCTCGGCCCGGACGACCTCTCGCTGAAGGTGCAGGAGACGCGTGAGGCGACCAACTACGAGATCCCGATCCAGCTGAAGCTCGGCGCCGCGCGCGTGTACGACGACGTGCGCATGGCCGCCAAGTGCGGGCCGGACATCATCTACCTCGACGGCGCCGAGGGCGGCACCGGGGCGGGGCCGCACGTGGCCTCCGAGGAGACGGGCATCCCGCTGATGGCGGCGATCCCCGAGGCGCGCCGCGCGCTCGAGGACGTCGGGCTGGCCGACGAGATCGACCTCGTCGTGGCGGGCGGCATCCGCAACGGCGGCGACATCGCCAAGTGCCTCGCGCTCGGCGCCAAGGCGGTGGCGATCGGCCACTCGTCGCTGATGGCGCTCAACTGCAACAAGGAGATCCCGGGCGTCACCGACTACGAGGGCACGATCGGCGTGCCGGCCGGCCAGTGCTACCACTGCCACACCGGCCGCTGCCCGGTCGGCATCACGACCCAGGACCCGGAGCTGCGCAAGCGCCTCAACGTCGAGGAGGCCGCGCACCGCGTCTACAACTTCCTGCACACGCTCACGCTCGAGGTGCAGATGCTCGCGCGCGCGTGCGGCAAGACGAACATCCACAGCCTCGAGCCCGAGGACCTGGCTGCGCTCACGACCGAGGCCGCCGCGATGGCGCGCGTGCCGCTCGCCGGCACCGACTACATCCCGGGCGTGTCCGAGTCGCGGGCGCTCGAGGAGATCAAGACGATGCTCGACCGCTACCTCGAGAACCCGGTGGACGAGCTGCCCGCGCCGGAGCGAGTTCGCCATGAGCGACATGCCGCGGGCCGAGCCCGAGAAGATCGTCTCGATCGACGCCGAGTACCTGTCGGGCGAGCGCTTCCCGTACCAGGAGGACATCGGCCTCGTCGAGGACATCGACCTCGAGGCGGCGACCCCGGGCGAGGACATCAACTGGCTCGAGGACATCGAGCTGCTCGAGGAGGAGGGCATGCCGGCGGTGTTCGACCGCTACTCCAACTCGTTCCTCAAGATCTACTTCCCGATCCCCGACGGGCGCGGGAACGAGATCGCGCGCAAGGTGCTGATCGCGCACCTGCAGTCGGGCAACTCGTACGGCATCCGCCTCAAGGAGGCCCACTGCAAGTTCCCGCAGCCCGAGCTCGGCCCGTGGGTCGAGGGGTCGAGGACCGTGGGGGAGAACTGGCGCGCGCCCGTGCTCGAGGGCTGGGAGCCTCCGCTCCACTGACATGCGCTCGGTTCCCTATCTGGTCATAGGGGCCGGGGTCCACGGGCTGTCGACCGCCTGGCACCTCGCCGAGCGCGGCGAGGAGGTGCTCGTCGTCGACAAGGACTCCGTTGCCGCGGGCGCCTCCGGGATCGCCTGCGGGGTGATCCGCAACAACTACTTCCAGCCGGCGATGCAGGAGCTGATGGCGGCCTGCGTCGAGATCTGGGAGTCCGATCCGGAGACGTTCGCCTACCACGGCTCCGGCTACATCGCCCTCGGCGACGGCGCGCAGGAGGACGACCTCACGACCGTCTTCGAGCGCCAGCAGCGGATCGGCTACGAGTCCGAGCTGGTCACTGGCGAGGCCGAGGTGGACGCGCACATGCGCGAGCTCTTCCCCGACTGGCGGGCGCCGGGCCTGAGCGTCTGCCTGCACGAGCACCAGGGCGGCTTCGCCTTCAACCGCGACTCGATGCTCGGCCTCGCCTCGAAGGCGCGCGCCGCGGGCGCGGCGATCGAGGAGGGCGTCGAGGTCACGGGCTTCGAGCTCGACGGCTCCGGCGCCGTGACGCGCGTCGAGACGAGCGCCGGCCCGATCGCGCGCCGAGCAGGTCGTGGTGGCGGTCGGCCCGTGGATCGCCGGGCTGTGGCGGCAGCTCGGCCTGCCGCGGCGGCTCGAGGTCGCCGGCTCGAGCGCGAGATGTGGACCTACTGGTACCTGCAGGAGGGCGAGATCGACGTCGACCCGAGCGTGTTCGTCACGGCCGACGGGTCGCTGCCGCCGGTCCTGCACGTCGACTCGACCGCGCCGCTGCACGACGACGCCGGCGAGCTCGTGACGGACGAGCAGTGGGGGATCTACTTCAAGCAGGACAAGCACTCGGTCCAGGGCGGGGCCTCGCCGCTCCCGAAGGGCCACGACTTCGAGGTCGACCCGTACCCGACCGGCACGGTCGAGGAGGGCTTCCCGGACCTCTGGTGCGCGGCGCTGTCGCACTGCATGAAGCGCTTCGAGGGCTCGCGGCCGAAGTACCGCCAGGTACGCTCGGGCGGAGTGGGCGCGTTCACGGCCGACAACTTCCCGGTGTTCGACTACATGCGACCGAACGTGTTCGTCGCCGCGGACTCGAACCACGGCTACAAGATGATCGCGGTGGGCAAGGAGATCGCCCGGGTCGTGACCGGCGAGCACTCGTCGCTGCTCCACCCGTTCCGCTACGAGCGCTTTGCGACCGGGGATCTGCATCCCGTGTCGAACAGCCCGTACCCCTGGAGCTAGAACGGGCCTTGGGCCGGCGCGAGCGCAGGAAGGCGGCCGGAGCGGACGAGCAGCCGCGGCGGCGCCGCCAGCGGCGCGACTGGGAGGACCCGGGCGTCGTCCTCAAGGGTCCCCCGATCACGGTGACCTGCGAGTGCGGCGAGAAGCGCGAGCTGGCCTACGGCGAGCGCTGGGAGTGCGAGCAGTGCGGGCGCGCCTACGACACGACGCGCATCCCGCGCGAGCAGTACGACGAGATCCGCAAGCTGAGCATGCGCTACCGGATCCTGCCGGTCGCCTATGCGGTGTTCGTGGCGCTCGTGGCGCTCCTGTTCATGCTGACCGGCAACGTCCCGGGCGTGTTCTTCCTGCTGCCCGTCGCGCTGATCAGCTGGTTCATCTTCATCCGCCCCGTCCACCGCAGGCGCTACCGAGCGGCGCTCAAGGGCCTGCCGCGCTGGCAGCTGCGGGCGGAGTAGCGGACCCCGCCGCGCAGCCGCGGCGCGCGGTCAGACCGAGGCCGCCGTCGGCGCCGCCTTGAGCTCCGCGTGCGCCCGCTCCTCCTCGGGCGTCCGCGGAATCTGCTCGCGCAGCTTCATCGGCAGCTTGTCCTGGACGACGTGACGCCAGATGTACAGCACGCACCGCGGCGAGCAGCACCAGCAGCCCGGTGCGGGTCTTGTCCCAGCCATAGCCGTAGCCCTCGATGCCCAGGAACAGCGGTCCGCCCTCCACCCCGAGTAGAGGAAGCCGCCCACGATCAGGAATGTGAGGTTGATCAGGAACAGGCACCGCGGCGATCGGCACCCAGTAGTTGGGGAGGCGCACCGGGCGCGGCCAGTCCGGCCGGTCCTTGCGGAGCAGCAGGAAGCCCGACAGCGCGGCGCAGGTCGCGAAGACGTAGCCCACGTTCGAGACCGCGAGGATCTCGAGCACGCCCGCGAAGGCGGTGATCAGGAAGATGTTCAGGATCGCGTCGAGCGTCATCGCGCGCCCCGGCACGAGGTGCTTGTTCAGCACCCCGAACTCGCGGATCGTCATACCGTCCCGCGAGATCCCGTACAGGGCTCTCGAGCCGTCCATCGTCGCGGTGTTCATCGACAGGATCAGGCCGGCGACGACGCAGAAGATCATCACGTTGGCGAGGCCCGAGCCGACGAGGGCGTCGAACGCCTGGGTGTAGAAGGCGATCAGGGTGGCGTCCTCGGCGATCGCGGCGGTGCCGAGCGTCCCGCCGACCCCGAGCGGGAGCAGCACGTAGACGAGTGCCGAGAACAGCGCGGCGGCGCGCAGCGCCTTCGCCGTGTCGCGCTCGGTGTCCTCGTACTCGGGGGCGAAGGTCGCGACCACCTCGATGCCGTACGAGGACCAGCACATGAAGTAGAGCCAGACGAGCGCGAGCGCAAGCCCGCCGTTGGCGCCGATCTCCCACTGCATGTTCGAGCTCGACCACTCGCCCGTCAGGTAGGGCAGGAACATCAGCACGAAGGCAGGGATGATGAGCAGCCCGCCGGTCACGTAGCCGAACCAGACGGCGGGGCGCACGCCGAAGATGTTGAAGGCCCAGACGAGGATGATCAGCCCGATCCCGATCACGATCGGCAGCGAGAGGTCGAACGTGCCCGCGTTCTCAGTCCACGTGGTATCCGAGAACCACTCGGCCTGGATCAGCGTGCCGGCGACGAGGCCGTTGATCGACAGCACCACCGACCAGCCGATCCAGTAGCCGAAGGACGCCAGCGGGCCGATGATCGTGAGGTACTTGCGCCAGGCCTCGTGCGCGTAGAGCGCGATGCCGCCCGACTTCGACGGGAACATGGCGGCCAGCTCGGCGTGGATGTTGTTCTGCAGCGCGCCGAGGGTGATCGAGATCGACCAGAGCACGAACGCGCCGGTGGTGCCGAGGGCGCCGATCGAGCCTCCCAGTGCCGCGATCAGGAATCCGGGGTTCGCGAGAGCGACGACGAAGCCGTCCCACCACGACATCGCCTTTAGGAGTTGTCGCTCCTCAACCTCGGCTGACGCCATCCCGCTCCCCCCAGTAGTGATCGCTTTTTCCGCGCGGACTCGTACCAATTGGTACACCCGTCCAGCGCTCTTCTACCACGGCCTTCGGACGCGGTCAACAAGACGGGCCTACGATTTCAGTGCTCCATGCAGAAGCTGCGCGACCATCACGAGGGCTCGGCAGTGCCGAGCGCCGGGCCCACCAAGGCGAGGCCGGTGCTGCTGGCGACGATGTCTGTGCGGGTGGATCCGAGCGCGGAGCGCATGGCGATCGAGAGCGCGATCGAGGCCGGCGTGCCGCTCGTGCTCGTCAACCTGATCCCGCTCCCGTTCTACGTGACGACGATCGTCATGCACGGCCCCGAGGCGACCACCCTCCCGCACGAGGAGGCGCTCGACGAGGTGCAGGGAGACGGCTGCGCGCGCGGCGAAGCTCGGGGTCAAGACGGAGCTACTGCGCGTGCGCACGCGTCACGCCGTGCGGGCGCTCCTCGAGATCGTCAGCGAGCGCGATGCAGGACTGCTCGTGTTCGGGCCCGACCTGAAGCTGACGGGGCGCCTCCGTTTCCGTTGGGCGGCGCGGCGGGTGCGCCGCGAGGCGCCGTGCCTCGTGTGGATCGCTCCGGACGGCTGACGCCATGCGTCCTCCAACGCGGGTAAGTCTTACGCGGCTTGGCTGAGCGGCTCACCGGTGGCCCTCCAGGCGTCGGCCTCGTCCTCGGTCATGCATCCGGCCTCCTCGTGTGGGTCAGCTCCTGAAGAGGTGATTCTGTGCGGAGCCGGAGCGCTGCGATTGGGACCCGTGTCCGAAAATCGCTGATCAAATTTGTACAGCCTGTCGAGCCGCCCGCCGCATGGACACCCGGCGGCGAATGCGATAGAACCCCTTGTACATATTTGTACGAACGTACCCGCCGACGGGGAGTGACGATGCCGGAGAAGACGTGGGGCGGAGAGCCCTTCTGGGGGCTTGGCTACGAATGGGATCCGGACTGGGTCCTGACCGAGCGCCAGAAGGAGCTGCGGGCGAAGCTGATCGAGCTCTGCGAGGGCGAGATGCGCGCGAACGCGAAGCGCTCTGACGACGAGCTGCTCTATCCGCGGCGCAACTTCGAGATCCTGGCCGAGAACGGCTTCCTGGCGCTGACCGTCCCGGAGGAGTACGGCGGGCTCGGCGAGAACCACGTCGCGTACGCGATGGCGTGCGAGACGATCGCGCGCTACGGCTGCGCGTCGACCGCCATGTGTTACGTGATGCACATGAGCGCGGTCGCGACGATCATGTTCCGGCCGACCCCCGAGCTGGTCGACAAGTACATCCGCCCGCTCGGCGACTGCAAGATCGGCACGCTCTCCTACTCGGACCCCGAGACGGGCTCGCACTTCTGGTACCCGTTCTCCTCGAGCGCGGAGCGCTCGAACGGCGGCTTCAAGGTCAACAAGAAGGCGTCCTGGACGACCTCGGGCGGCTTCGCGGACTTCTATGTCGTGCAGACCACGAGCCCCGACTTCAAGGGGTACGACGACCTGTCGGTGTTCGTGATCGACGGCGAGGACGTGAAGGCCCAGCCGTCGCTGTGGGACGCGCTCGGTCTGCGCGGCAACCAGTCGGGCCCGATCCAGGTCGAGGGCGTCGAGATCCCGGCGGAGCAGATCGTCGGCCCGCTCGGCGACGGGGCCGCCTCCAACGACGAGGCGGTGGACCCGTGGTTCCTCGTCGGCTCCTCCTCGGTCTGGAACGGGATCACGATGGGCGCGATCGACATCGCGCGGCGGCACACGACGCGCAAGCGCCACGTCGACGTGGGCATGCGGGTGGCGGACTACCCGACGATTCAGGACTACGTCGGCGAGGCGGTCATGGACACGAACGCCTGTCGCGTGTTCGTGCTCTCGGTGGCCCAGGCGATGGACCGCGTGACCGACGACAACCGCCGCATCCTCGAGGTCGGCGAGACGGCCCGTGCCGACTACCTGCACTGGGCCTGGCAGATCAAGTTCGAGGCGGCGAAGAACACCGCCCACCACGTCGACAAGATGCTGCACGCCTGCGGCGGCTCCGGCTACAAGCGCGACATGGAGCTCGAGCGCTACGTGCGCGACGCCAAGGCGGGCTGGGTGATGGGCCCGACGAACGAGGTGCTCAGGCAGTTCGTCGGCAAGGCGGTGCTGCTCGGCTTCGAGGCGCTCGACTACTGGAACCAGACCTACAACCGCCGCGTCGTGGAGAACGAGGTCAAGAAGCTCGACGCCGCGGGCAAGCGCGACCTCGCCAAGCAGCTCACCGAGCAGGCCGACAAGGACGAGGAGCGCGAGCCCGCCGCGAAGGCCTAAGCTGGGGAGGGAGAGATGGCCGTCCGCGTACCACCAGCCGGCCGGCGCCACGGGGGTCCGGCGACGCGAGCCCACGGCTGGTATCCGGTCTCCGGCCCGTCGACAGGACGTTCGAGTCGTGGTGGGTCAGGCCGGGCTCTGCGACGGTCGTCGAGCTGCACGCCGGCGACCGCGTGACGATCATCGACCCCGACGGCGGCCAGCCCGCCGAGCTGACGGTCCTCTCGGCCGACGGCCGTGAGGACCTCGCCGCGCTCGGGATGGCCGCCGACGCGCCCGCGACGGTCGTGCGCGGCCAGCTCGAGAGTGGCGCCGACGACGGCTTCCTCGCCACGCTGCACGCTCGCGGGCTGCGCCCGGCGGACGCCCGCGCGCTGCGCCTGTTCGGTTCCGACGGCGCGGCCGGCGCCTCGCAGTCGTTCGAGGTCGAGCGCGACGCGCTCGCGATCGTGGCCGCGCCCGGCGGGCGGGTGATCGACGGCGAGCCCCCCGCGTCCGCGCTCGTGGTCGAGCTCAAGCGCGCGACGCCGCGGCCCGAGGCCGAGATCGAGCTGCCGGCGCCGCTCGCCGAGCCGCGGCTCGACTTCCGCGTCGACAGGGCGAGCGCCCTCGCCTACGAGGTCAAGGAGGGCGAGTTCATCCAGGTCATCGACGTCCAGGGCAAGCAGTGCTCGGACTTCCTGGCCTTCCACGCCCAGAAGCTCGAGAACGGCCTCGAGCGCGGCATCGACGGGGTCACGACGCGCTCGCTGATGGGCGCCGCGGTGCCCGGGCCGGGCATCTACAGCAAGTTCTACGACGTCGACCAGGACCCGCTCGTGCAGGTGGTCCAGGACACGGTCGGGCGCCACGACATGTTCGGGCTCGCCTGCTACGCGAAGTACTACGAGGACCTCGGCTACCCCGGCCACGTCAACTGCACGGACAACTTCAACGCCGAGGTCACGCGCTACGGGATCGCCGAGCGCAGGGGCTGGGAGGCGATCAACTACTTCTACAACACCGGTCTCGACCGCGAGAACCAGATCCACATGGACGAGCCCTGGTCGCGGCCCGGCGACTACGTCCTGATGCGGGCCATGAGCGACCTGGTGTGCGCGTCGTCCGCCTGCCCGGACGACGTGGACGCGGCGAACGCCTGGGAATGCACCGACGTCCACGTTCGCGTCTACTCGCCCGAGAACCGCTTTCAGGCGGCGATCGCCCATCGCGTGACACCGGAGGCCGAGCCAGTAATGACCAAGGAGACGGCGTTCCACCCGCGGACGAGCGAGCTCACCGAGAGCTTCGTCGAGTACCGCGGCTACTGGCTGCCGCACTGCTTCAACAACGAGGGCGGGATCGCCGAGTACTGGGCGTGCCGCGAGAAGGCGGTCGTGATGGACCTCTCCCCGTTGCGCAAGTGGGAGGTGCTCGGCCCGGACGCCGAGACGCTCATGCAATGGGCGGTCACGCGCGACATACGCCGGCTCGCCGTCGGCCAGGTGGTCTACACCGCCGTCTGCAACGAGACCGGCGGCATGATCGACGACGCCACGGTCTTCCGCCTCGGGCAGGACAACTTCCGCTTCATCGGCGGGGACGAGTACGACGGCGTCTGGCTGAAGGAGCTGGCCGAGCGGCTCGGGCTGAGGGTGAACGTGAAGCCCTCGACGGACCAGCTGCCACAACGTGGCGGTCCAGGGCCCCGAGAGCCGCGAGCTCCTGAAGAAGATCGTGTGGACGCCGCCCACCCAGCCGTCGCTCGAGGAGCTCAAGTGGTTCCGCTTCCTCGTCGGCCGGATCGGCGACTTCGACGGCACCCCGATCGTCGTCTCGCGAACCGGCTACACGGGCGAGCTCGGCTACGAGGTGTTCTGCCACCCGGACGACGGGTCCGCCGTGTGGGACGCGATCGCCGAGGCGGGCAAGGGCCACGGCCTGAAGCCGCTCGGGCTCGAGGCGCTCGACATGATCCGCATCGAGGCGGGCCTGATCTTCGCGGGCTACGAGTTCGACGACCAGGTCGACCCGTTCGAGGCGGGCATCGGCTTCGCGGTCAAGCTCGAATCCGAGGACGACTTCGTCGGCAAGGAGGCGCTCATCGAGCGCTCCGCCCACCCGCAGCGCACGCTCGTCGGGCTCGAGCTCGAGGGCAACGAGACCGCCGGGCACGGCGACGAGGTGTACGACGGCCGCCGCCGCGTCGGCGTCGTCACGAGCGGCACGCGCAGCCCGACGCTGCGCAAGAACGTCGCGCTCTGCCGCATGGCGGTCCAGTACTCGGAGCTCGGCACGCAGGTCGAGGTCGGCAAGCTCGACGGCCTCCAGAAGCGGATTCCGGCGACGGTGGTGCGCTTCCCGTTCTACGACCCCGACAAGACGCAGGCCGCGGTCGTAGCGATGGCCGCCCGCCCACCCGCCGAGTTCGACTTCCCGATCTCGTTCGCGGGGCCGGACGGGTTGGGTGACAGCGTCTTCGAGGAGCGTCGCGCAGGACGAGGGGCCGGACGTCGGCTGCGAGGGCGGCGACGATCCCGCGGTCGCCCTGCGGAACACGCTCGGCATGTTCGCCACCGGCGTCACGGTGATCACGACGCGCATCCGCCGAGCAGGTGCACGGCATGACCGCCAACGCGTTCATGTCCGTATCGCTCGCGCCGCCGCTCGTCCTCATCTCGGTCGACCGGCGCACGAAGATGTGCGGGATCCTGCACGAGGGCGCCCACTACGGCGTCAGCGTCCTGTGCGAGACCCAGAGCGCGCTCTCGGACCGCTTCGCGGGCCGCCAGGGCGAGGGGCTGCCCGAGCCGCGCTTCGACCTCGTGCGCGACACGCCGCTCGTCGACGGCGCGCTCGCCCACTTCGTGGCGCGCGTCGAGCGCTCCTACTGGGGCGGCGACCACTCGCTGTTCCTCGGCCGCGTCGAGTACGCGCGCGCCAATGCGGGCACGCCGCTCCTGTTCCACGGCGGCCGCTACGAGCGGCTCGGCGTGCCGGGCGCGTAGGAACGGGCAGGCGACGTGGCGCGGTCGATCGTGATCGGCATCGTCGGCGACTCCGGCGCCGGCAAGACGACGCTCACGCGCGGGCTGACGCGGGTCCTCGGCGACGCCCAGGTCACGCGCATGTCGGCGGACGACTACCACCGCTACGACCGCCGCCAGCGCGCCGAGCTCGGGCTGACGCCGCTGCATCCCGACTGCAACCACCTCGACATCCTCACCCAGCACCTGATCCACCTGCGCAGGGGCGAGCCGGTGCTGAAGCCGGTCTACGACCACCGCGACGGCAGCTTCCGGCCGCCCGAGTACGTCCGTCCCGCGACCTTCCTGGTGGTGGAGGGGCTGCTCAACTACCACACGGAGACGCTGCGCAGCGTGCACGACGTCCTGCGTCGCGGTCGCGCCGCCGGAGGAGCTGCGGCGTGCCTGGAAGCTGAAGCGCGACTGCACCCGGCGGGGCTACACGACCGACGAGGTGCTGGCGGAGCTCGACCGCCGCCAGCGCGACGCCGAGGCGTACATCCACCCCCAGCGCGCCCACGCGGACATCGTGGTGGCCTTCGTGCCCGGCGCCTCGGGCGACCCGGAGCACCTCGACGCGGACGTGATCCTCCGCGACACGCTGCCGCATCCGGACCTGGCGCCGCTGATCGAAGGTGCCGGCCGCGGGCCGTCGCTCGTCAAGCGCGAGCGCGAGTGGCTGCTGCGCATTCCCGGGCGACCTCGATCCGGCGCACGCCGCCGAGCTCGAGGAGGCCGTCTGGGAGCGGATGAGCTTCGCGAACCACCTGCGCATCCGTCGCCTCGGCGAGTTCACGGTCGGCACGGACCTGCTGCGCTCCGACTCGCTCGCCCTCGTGCAGCTGCTGATCCTCTACCACGCGGTGACCGCTCGGGCGTCGCTGTCGATCGGCGGAGCGCTGCCGCGTGCCGAGCCGCGCCCCGCCACAGGCGCCAGACTCGGCGCTGCACACATAGGCAATTGCCAATACATTAGGTCACAGCCATGGCTGTGACTCTCACACAGCTGACGGCGTTCCTGGCCGTCGTGCGGCGCGGATCGGTCACCGCGGCCGCGGAGGAGCTCGTCGTGACCCAGCCCTCGGTGTCGGCCGCCGTGTCGGCGCTCGAGCGCGAGCTCGGGAGTGACGCTCACCGAGCGCGCGGGGCGGACGCTGCGGCCGACCGCGGCCGGGGCAGCCTACGCCGCCTATGCGAGCGACGTGCTCGGCCTGCTCGACACGGGCGCTCGGGTGGCGCGCGAGGCGGCCGGCGACTCGGCCCTGACCCTGCGCGTGAGCGCGGTCACGACGGCCGGCGAGTACCTGGCGCCGCAGCTGATCCAGGCCTTCCGCGAGGGCCGGCCGGAGATCGAGATCAGCCTCGACGTCGGCAACCGCGAGAAGGTGTTCCAGCGCGTGCTCGAACACGAGGTGGACGTGGCGATCACAGGCCGGATCCCGCCGGACGAGCAGCTCGCCGGCGAGGCCTTCGCCGACAACGAGTTCGTGCTGATCACCGCTGCGGACGACCCGCTGGCGAAGCGCCCCTGGGTCGCGGTCGAGGAGCTCGCGAAGCGGCCCTGGCTCCTGCGCGAGGTCGGCTCGGGCACGCGCACGCTGTGCGAGGAGTGGCTCGCCGGGCGCGGTCTCGAGCCGGTCGTGCTCACGCTCGGCTCGAACGGCGCGATCAAGCAGGCCGCGCGGGCCGGGCTCGGCGTGGCGCTGCAGTCTCGGGTCGCCGTCGAGCTCGAGCTCTCGCTCGGCCTCCTGGACACGATCTCACCGCGCGGCGGGCTGCCGGAGCGGCGCTGGCACGTGGTGCGCTCGGCGGTCGGACCGGTGCGGCCCGGAGACCGAGGCGTTCATGTCGTTCTGCCTCTCGCGCGCGGCGCGGCACGTGCTCTCGCGTTAGAGCGCCAGAGCGGGCACGCGCTCCTCCTCGAGCACGGCGTCGAGCGCCTCCAGCACGCGGTCGGCCGTCTCGCGCTCGGCGTTGCGGCCCATCAGGCCGATCCGCCACATCGCGGGCGCCGCCGGGCCGAGCCCGCCGCCGATCTCGATGCCGTGCTCGCGCAGCATGCGGCCCTGCACCAGCTTGCCGTCGACCCCCTCGGGGACGCGCACCGCCGTGAGCGGGGCGAGCTGGTGCTCCGGATCGGCGAGCAGCTCGAAGCCGCGCGACCGGAGCCCGGCCTGCAGGTGGCCGCCCGCGCGTGCGTGACGCTGCCAGCGCTCCTCGACTCCCTCCTCGAGCACCAGGCGGAGCGCCTCGTGGAGCGCGTAGATCGACAGGATCGGCGCGGTGTGGTGGTAGGCGGCCGGCCGCTCGATCCAGTAGCGCTCGAGCAGCTCCAGATCGAAGGTGAACGGGACCGGCGTGCGACGCGAGCGAATCCGCTCGAGCGCGCGCTCCGACACCGCCACCGGCGACATTCCGGGCGGTGCGGCCAGGCACTTCTGCGTGCACGAGTACGCGTAGTCGATCCGCCAGTCGCCGGCCTCGAGCTCGACGCCGCCGAGCGAGGTCACGCAGTCGGCCATCAGGAGCGCGCTGGCGCCCGCCATCGCCTCGGCGAGCTCGGCGAGAGGGTGCTCGACCCCGGTCGAGGTCTCGGCGTGCACCACCGCCAGGAGGCGCGCCTCCGGATGCTGGTCGAGCGCGTCGAGCAGGCGCGCGTTCGGGACCGCCTCGCCCCACTCCGCGTCGACCTCGACGACCTCGGCGCCGTGTCGCCGGGCGATCTCCGCGATCCGCCGGCCGAAGAAGCCGGATGACGCCGACGACCGCCGTGTCGCCCGGCTCGAGCAGGTTCACGATGCCGGCCTCCATGCCGGCCGTCCCGGTGCATTGGAGGGGCAGCACGAGCCCGTCCGGCATCCGCCAGGCGCGCCTGAGCATGGCGACCAGGTCGAGCAGGATGTCGTGGAGGGCGGGGTCGAGGTGGCCGAGCATCGGCCTCTGCATCGCATCGAGCACGGCGGGGTCCACGTTCGTCGGTCCGGGCCCGCAGAGCAGTCGCTCGGGCGGGTCGAGCACAGGCAGGTTCATGTTCTGAACAGCGTGAACGACGTTCACCTGGAGCACAACCTAAGAATTTGCGATAGAACATTGATGAGCAGCTATGTATTGAGGTTCCGGCGGCGGCCTGACGAATTCGCCTATGCCGGCTTGCCGAAACGGCGTCCTCGGCGCTCTACTGCGTCAATGACGCCGACCAAGACGCGCCTGCACCGCAGCGAGCTGTGCGTGCCCGGCAGCAACGTCCGGATGCTCGAGAAGGCGCCCGACCTCGGCGCCGACGTGGTCATGCTCGACCTCGAGGACGCCGTGGCGCCCGACGACAAGGAGCAGGCCCGCGTGAACGTGGCCGACGCCCTGCGCGAGCTCGACTGGTCACGCTGCTCGGTGTCCGTGCGCATCAACGGGCTCGACACGCACTGGTGCTACCGCGACGTCGTCGACGTGATGGAGCAGGCCGGCGAGCACGTCGACGCGATCGTGATCCCGAAGGTGAGCGGGGCGGGGGACGTCCACCTCGTCGCCACGCTGCTGACGCAGATCGAGGCGGCGATGCGGCTCGAGCGCCGGGTCGGCCTCGCCGTGCTGGTCGAGACGGCGATCGGGATGGTCAACGTCGACGAGATCGCGACCGCCTGCCCGGAGCGGATGGAGGCGATGATCTTCGGCGTGGCCGACTACGCGGCGTCGATCCAGAGCCACACGGCGTCGATCGGGGGAGTGGACCCGAACTACGCGGTGCTCACCGATGCGGCGCAGGGAGACGGTGGTGAGCGGGAGTGTCATTGGGGCGACCAGTGGCACTATCCGCTCGCGCGCATCGCGGTGACCTGCCGCGCACACGGGCTGCGCCCGATCGACGGGCCGTTCGGCGACTTCACCGATCCCGAGGGCTACGTGGCGTCGGCCCGCCGCGCCGCCGTGCTCGGCTACGAGGGCAAGTGGGCCATCCATCCCGCCCAGGTCCCGCTCGCGAACGAGGTGTTCACACCGGCGCCGCGCCTCGTGGAGCGAACGCGGCGAATCGTCGAGGCCATGCGCGACGCGGCCGCCGAGGGCAAGGGCGCGGTCTCGCTCGACGGCCGCCTGATCGACGCGGCCTCGATCCGCATGGCGGAGAACCTGCTGGCGAAGCTCGAGCAGATCGAGGCGCGCGCCCCTGACGGCGCCGTCCGGCCCGCCGCCTAGCGGCTCAGGGCTAGGGCAGCTCGGGCAGCGAGTCGAGCCAGGCGCTGCGGCCGCCGTTCTCGTCCCAGAGGACCGGGAAGAACGACTCGTCGAGCGAGAGGTCGCCGCGGCGCCGGTAGCGCGAGTAGATCAGGTCGGCCTCGGTCGGGTGGAAGCGGGCCTCCACCGGCGTCATGTGCGTCACGAGCGAGCGCCGCTCCCGCGTGGCCTCGTTCGGGCCCGGAGCCGTGGAAGGTCCAGCCGTGGTGGAACTCACAGCCGCCGGCCTTCACCACGACCGGCACCCGCTCGGCCTCGACCCCGTCGGGCGTGGCCGCCGCAACCGGCGCGAGCCAGTCGTCGGGCGCATGGAAGCTGCCGCGGTCGGGCGGCGTCTGCGGCCACAGGTGCGACCCGCGGACGAGCTCGATCGTGCCGCCGGCCGCCTGGGTGTCGTCGAGCGCGACCCAGCAGGTGACCATCTCCTTGGGCACGAGGTAGCCCGCGAAGGAGGCGTCCTGGTGCATGCCGAGCGAGCGCGCGCCGGGGGGCTTCCAGAGGCAGTTGTCCTGGACCATGCGCGTGCCGCGGTAGCCCATGAGCCTGGCGGCGATGCGCCCGGTCCGCTCGCTCAGCACCTGCGCGGCGATCAGGTCGTCAGAGCGCCAGCCGTTGCAGATCTGGCGGGTGCGGTCCTCGGGGTCGCGGCCCTTCTTCCAGTTGACCTCGTCCGGCGCGATGCCCGTCGCGTACTCGCCCTCGAAGAGCGCCGCGAAGCGCTCGCGGAGCACCTCGATCGCCCCGGGCGAGAGAAAGCCCTCCTCGATGATCAGGAAGCCATCGCGGCGGAAGCTCTCCACCTGCTCGTCGCTCACGTCCTCGAGGACGTCCGCACCCAGCGCCGTCGTCATCGCGTTCCCTCCGTGTACGAATTCGTACAGCCGAGGCTACCGGAATAGCATCACGGATCCATGGGTGACTTCGGCAGCCAACCGTTCGACTCGCTCGCTGGAAGAGGTGGCTGCGCCGAGCCCGGCGCCGGGCGGCGGATCCTCGGCGGCGTGCGCCTGTGCGCTCGGCGGCCGCGCTCGTCGAGATGGCGGCGCTGATCGCGGGCGGCCGCGAGGGGGATGCCGAGCGCCTGCGCGCGCTGCGCGACGAGGCGCTCGAGCTGGCCGAGCGCGACCTCAGGTCCTATGCGCTCGTCCTCGAGGCGCAGCGGCTGCCGCGTGACGATCCGGCCCGCGGGGCCAGGCTCGAGGAGGCGCTCGAGCAGGCGAGCGTCGATCCGCTCGAGATCGCCGAGGCGGCAGGCGAGGTCGCCGAGCTGGGCGTCGATCCGGCCGCCGCGGCCAATCCCGACCCTGCGCGGCGACGCCCTCGCGGGCGTCCTGATCGCGGAGAGCGCGGCCGCCGCCGCGGCGGCGCTCGTCGAGATCAACCTGAAGGGACACCCGCGTGAGGACATGGTCGCCCGCGCGCGCGAGGCGAGCGGGCGCGCCGCGGCGGCGCGCGCGACCGCGCTCGGCTCAGCGGATGGCCGCGCGACTTCCTGAACGCGTGCGCGTGGCCGTCGGCCGCGCGCCCCTCGAGCGCCGCACGCACCCGCCCGCCCACCTCGAAGCGGGCCTGCCGGCCGGCGAGCGCCGCCGGGTAGAGGCCGCGCACCGACGAGCTGAGCAGGACCTCGTCAGCTCGGGCGAGACGGTCGAGGGTGACCGCTTCCTCGTGGATCTCGAGGCCCTGGCGAGCCGCCGCGAGCAGCGCCGCGCGGACCGTGCCGGGCAGCTGCCGGCCGTCGAGCGGCGGGGTCACGAGCGCCTGCCCCTCGACGATCCAGACGTTGGCGAACGCCGCCTCCAGGACCTCGCCGTCGAGATCCACGAGCAGGGGAACGGCGCCGAGTCGCTGTTCGAGCTCCGCGAGCAGGCGCCGGTCGATCCACTTGTGCTCGCCGAGACCGCCGGGGAGCGCGGCCGGTGCGAGCGAGACGGGCCTCGGGGCCGGCTCCGCGGTGAGCGCCTCCGTCTCGATCGTCACGGCGAGCCCGCCGTCCTCGCCGGGCACCGCGAGCACGCGCAGGCGCTGCAGATGACCCGTGGCGGCAGCGGCCACCCGGCCCTCGAGGCCGCGCGGCAGATCAAGGCCGTAGAGCGTCTGGACGCTGTGGCGCAGGCGGCCGAGATGAGCGTCGAGATCGACCACCCGCCCGTCGCGCGCAAGCATCGTCGAGAAGACGCCGAGTGCGGGGTCGGGCCGGTCTGCGCCGCCGGCGAGCGCTCTCAGCGCAGGGCCGTCAGGTCTCGCGATCGCGCACCGCGCCGCTCGATGCGAGACCTGGCCCCCGGCCGCCTCGATCACCGGTCGCGCCTTGAGCATGCACTCGTCGAGCTCCGCCTGCGGGTCCGAGCCCGAGGTGATGCCACCGCCCGCGCCGATCCAGATCCGGTCGCCGCTGATCTCGAGCGTCCGGATGGCGACGTTCAGCTCGAGGCCCGCGACCGGGCTCGCGTAGCCGATCGCGCCCGTGTAGGCCTCGCGCCCGGTCGCCTCGAGCTCGGCGATCACGCGCATCGTCTGGATCTTCGGCGCGCCGGTGACCGAGCCCGGCGGGAAGGTCGCCCGCAGCAGCTCGCCGTCGCCGACGTCCTCGCGCAGCGTGCCCTCGACGCTCGACACGAGGTGCCAGACGCCCGGCGCGGTGCGCGGCGCCGTGAGCTCGGGCACGCGGACGCTCCCGTACTCGCACACGCGCCCGAGGTCGTTGCGCATGAGGTCGACGATCATCACGTTCTCCGCCCGGTCCTTGACCGACTCGGCCAGGGCGGCCCGCGCTCCCTCCACGCGCGGGGCGGTCCCCTTGATCGGCTCGCTCAGGACCTCGCGGCCGCGACGGCGCAGGAACAGCTCGGGCGAGAGGCTGCAGAGCGCGCCCCAGGGCCCGCCCACGAACGCCGCGTGGCGCGGGCCGAGCGCGCGCGTCGTGCGGGCGAACAGGTCGGCGGGGTTCCCCTCGAAGGCCGAGTCGAGCCGCAGGCAGATGTTCGCCTGGAAGATCTCGCCCGCCGCGATGCGCTCGCGGCAGGCCTGGACGGCGGCGAGGTGCCCCGCCGCGCCCGGGGGAGAGGGCCTGAAGCTGCCGACCCAGACCGGCCGCTCGCGCACGCCCGCGGCGAGCCTTCCCGCCAGGCGCTCGCGGCGCTCACGCAGGGCGGCGTCGCGCTCCTCGGTCCAGAGCGCCTCGAACCACCAGCGGCCCTCCGCGTCGAGGCGCAGCAGGTGGTCGTACCAGGCGAGGGCGAACTCCGGCAGCGGGGCCGGCCGGGGCGGTCCCGGCGGCACCGGCTCGAGCCGGCCTCCGAGCCCGTAGCCGAGGTAGCCGAACCAGCCGCCGCCGACGGCGCCGGGCTCGTCCGCGCCCTCGACCTCGGGCTGCAGGTCGAGCAGGGCGATCGGGTCGTCGGCCGGGTCCGCCACGTGCAGCGGCTCCGATCCCACCAGGGCGCCGCCGCCGGCCCACGCGCCGGTCAGCGTGAAGGGCCGGACGTCTCCGCGGACGAGCAGCGAGGCGCGGTCCGCGGGCATGTCGCCCCCGAGCGGGATGCGGAGAAGCCGAGCGCGGCTGGGCGGGCGCATGCGCCGGGTGATTCTACCTGTTGTACCTATTTGTCCTTTGGTCACGGGCTCGATGGAGACAATGCGGCGAGTGGTCCGGGCGAGCACGCAGCAGACTTACATCGACGCGCCTCCGCGAGCAGGTCTGGGAGCTCGTCGGCGACCCGAATCGTCACGCCGGCTGGTGGCCCGACGTGATCGAGGCGCAGTGTGCCGACATCAGGGAGGGATGTCGCTACCGCGGCGTCGTCAAGGGGCCCTTCCGCGCGGCGGAGCACGAGCTCCTGATCGAGCGCCTCGACGACTGTCGCGAGGTCGCGATCCGCTGCGAGGGCACCGGCGTGACCTCGCGCTTCGTGTTGGCGGACGCGCAGGGCGGCACGTTCGTCGAGGGTCACTTCGCGATCGAGCCGAACAGCATCGGCACGACCGTGTTCGCCACCCTTGCGGGCCGGCGCATCATGAGCTCGTGGCTGCAAGCCTCGCTCGAGAACCTGAAGCGCGTGGCCGAGCGGGCGTCCGCGCCTTCGGCGTAGCCGCCGACACGAAGCGCAGCAGGTCGGGCTCGGTGGGCCGCGGCGCGAGCTCGAGCGCCGGCGGCTCGTGCTCGGCGACCCAGCCGGCCACGATGCGCAGCTCGTCGACCTCGTCCACCGGGATCACGCTGCGCCCGGGCGGACGGGCGAGGGCCGCGCTCGGTTCGCTCCGCGAGCTCCGTCGGCCCCGGCAGCGGCCCCCAGTCGACGAGTCGCCCCTGGACGATCCAGAACGCGTCGAAGCGGTCCTTGACGGGATGCTGCGCGAGCACGAGCCGGGGCGCCGAGTGGGTGGCGCGCAGCTGCCCGTCGAGGCGCTCGAGCACCCAGGCGAGCCGCTCCTTGCGGCGCAGCAGCGCCGCCGCGCGTTCGAAGCGCTGCGTGCGCGCGGCCTCGCGCATGCGCGCGTCGATCTCCTCGATCAGCCGCTCGCCCGCGCCCGGCTCCTCGAAGTGCGCCAGCGCGGCGTCGAGCTGGCCGCGGTAAGCGTTCGGGTCGAGGTCGCCGAGGCAGGGCGACACGCAGCGGCCCATCTGCCCGTACGCCGACGGGTGCTCGCGGAGCTTGAGCTTGCGGCCGCACTGGCGCAGCCGATAGAGCGAGGTGAGCTGGTCCGCGAGCTCGCGCGCGAGCGCGCGGCTCCCCAGCGGGCCGATGTTCACCGCGTGGCCCGCGGCGGGCTCGGCCGCAACGTCGAAGACAGGGAAGGGGATGTCGAGCCGGCAGCGCAGGTAGCAGTAGCGCTCGGTCCGCTTGAGTGCCCTGTTGCCGGCCGGCCGCCACTCCTTGATCAGCCGGTTCTCGAGCACGAGCGCGCCGAGCTCCGAGTTGGTCGAGCGGTAGTCGACGACCTCGGCGCGCTCGGTCCATCCCGCCGGCGCGCAGAAGTGCGCGCGGGCCCGAGTGCGCAGCGAGATCGACTTGCCGACGTACAGCGGCCGCCCGTGCTCGTCGCGGAAGATGTAGACGCCCGGGTCGTCCGGGAGCGTGGACAGGTCGGGGCGCTGGTCGGGCGGGATCCGCTCGTGCGCCTCGGTCTTGCGCGCGCGCCGGCGGCCGCGCAGGAGCGAGACGGCGTCGCCGATCGTCGGCGCGTTCGCGCACAACCGCGGGAAGAGCGCGCAGAGAACGCGCGCGCAGGTGAGCGCGTCGGGCAGCGCCCGGTGGACCTCCTCCACCTCGATGCCGAGCGAGTCGGCGAGCGAGGCGAGCCCGCGCTTGCGCACGAGCGGGGCGAAGCGGCGCGCCAGCGTGACCGTGCAGAGCGCAGGCGGGCTCGGCCAGTCGAGCCCGGCGCGCTCGAACGCCTGGCGCAGCACGGCGAGATCGAAGCGGGCGTTGTGCGCCACGAAGACGCGCCCGTCGAGCATCTCCGCCAGCTCCGGCAGCACCTCCTGGGGCGGCGGCGCGCCGTCGACCATGCCCTGCGAGATCCCCGTGAAGCGCTGGATCCCTCGCGACAGCGGCCGTTCCGTCCGGACCAGCGAGTCGAATGTCTCGTGGAGCTCGCCTCCACCGACCAGCACCGCCCCGACCTCGGTCAGCTCACAGAGGTCGCCGGCCAGGCCGTTGGTCTCGGTGTCGACGGCGAGGAACTCCGCACCCGCCAGCGGCTGGTCGATCAGTCGCGTCACGAACCAACGATCGAACCGCGCGCGCCGGACGGAATGCAGCCAGGGGCTCGCCTCCCGCACCGCCGCCGGCATTTGGCCGCGCGCCGTCACGGGGCGAAGCCGTCCGTGCGCGCTCTTAGCCTCGCAGCATGGCTCGATCCGCCACCGTCTTCGCCTGCTCCTCGTGCGGGCACGAGAGCCCGAAGTGGCACGGCCGCTGCCCGGGCTGCGGCGAGTGGAACACGCTCGTCGAGGAGCGTCGCGCCGCGGCGCCGCGGGCGGGCGGCGGCGGCGGGGGCGGCGGGCGCGCGCTCCGGACGGGCGCTCACGCCGGTGGCGCTCGGCGACGTCGAGGCGGCCCGGATCGAGCGCCTGCGGCACCGGCATCGGCGAGCTCGACCGCGTGCTCGGCGGCGGCGTCGTGCCGGGCTCGCTCGTCCTGATCGGCGGCTCGCCCGGCATCGGCAAGTCGACGCTCACGAGCGCCGCGCTCGGCAACCTGGCCGCGGCCGGCCGCAGTGTCCTGTACGTGTCGGGGGAGGAGTCGGCGGCCCAGGTCAAGCTGCGCGCGCAGCGCCTCGGCGCGGCCGCGCTCAGCGTGCCGATCGTCGCCGAGACGGACCTCGACTCGGTGCTCGCGACGATCGAGGCCGAGCGGCCGGAGGTCTGCGTCGTCGACTCGGTGCAGGTGCTCTACGACCCGGCGATGTCCGGCAGCCCCGGCTCGGTCGGGCAGGTGCGCGAGGTGGCGGGTCGCCTGATGCGGCTCGCGAAGCAGCGCGGCGTGGCCGTGATCCTGGTCGGGCACGTGACCAAGGAGGGCTCGATCGCGGGACCGCGGGTGCTCGAGCACCTGGTCGACTGCGTCCTGTCCTTCGAGGGCGAGCGCGAGCGGACCTATCGCACGCTGCGCGCGCTCAAGAACCGCTTCGGCTCGACCAGCGAGGTCGGCGTCTTCGAGATGCACGAGCACGGCCTCGTCGAGGTCGAGGACGCGAGCGCGCGCTTCGTCACCGAGGCCACCCGCGCCCCGGGCTCGGTGGTGCTGTGCGCGATGGAGGGCTCGCGCCCGCTGCTCGTCGAGGTTCAGGCGCTCGTGGCGCCGAGCGAGCTCGTCCCGCCGCGGCGGGTGGCCAACGGCGTCGACCGCAACCGGCTCGCGCTCGTGCTGGCCGTGCTGGCGCGCCACGGCGGCGCGTCGCTCGGGCAGCAGCGACATCTTCGTCTCGGTCGCGGGAGGCGTGCGCGTGGACGAGCCGGGCGCCGACCTCGCGATCGCGCTGGCGCTCGCCTCCGCCGCCCGCGGCACGGAGCTCGGCGGCGACAAGCCGCTCGCGGCCTTCGGCGAGCTCGGCCTGACCGGCGAGCTGCGCCACGTCGGCCACCCGGACCGGCGGCTGGCGGAGGCGCGGAAGTTCGGCCTCACCACGGTCATCCACCCCGGCGAGCGGCTCGACCACGCTGCGCCAGGCGCTGGCGGCGGTCGGTAGGGGGCGGCGCGTGGACTCGGTCGCGGCCTGACGTCAGAGATCCCGGTTGACCTGCTCGACCTTCCCGTTGTTCGCGTTGACCTTCACGGTGGCGAGCCTCCGGAAGGTGCCGGTCCGCTCGCCCGGGATCGACAGCGACACGATCCAGTAGGGCTTCGAGTTGATGCCCTGCCGCAGCAGCCGGATCTGCGTGCGCTGCGGCTCGAAGTCCACCTCGCGCTCCGCGGTCGCGACCGCCTGTTCCTTCGTGATGCGCACCTGGGACTGCTGGCAGCCGCGCGCCACGAAGAAGGCGAGCAGCGAGCACGCCCACGATCACGAGCACGCGCGGCCAGTGGCTCCCGGCAGGGAGCGGGGCGAAGGAGGACTCAGAGAGTTGGACGGAACTCGTTCCCGAGGTTCGTGAACAGCACGATCACGATGACGATGATCGCGCACAGGATCGAGATGGCAAGCATCGCCACCTCGAAGCCCTTCACGTGGGTCTGCTTCGGCGGGAACTCGATCTGATGCTTGCTGTGGCCGTCGTCGATCACGGTCTCGTCTCCTAGACGCCGGGCTGCGGCGGCGGCGGATCGTCGGGTCCTGCCGGTCGCGACCGGTAGCGGGTCACGTGGCCGATCAGCTTCCGGTTCTCGTAGATGATCCAGGCGACGAGGAAGGCGACGGTCACGACGATCCCGACCCAGGTGAGGATCATGTAGAGGGTCTCGGCCGAGCTGCCGTCCTCGCCGTAGGTCGAGCCCGGCATGAACGTGCCGAAGCCGGCGCAGTCCGCGTAGCGGTCCTGGAGGATGAAGTCGAGGGAGTCGTCGGCAGGCGTGGCGCCCTCCTTCTGCACCACGCAATCCGGCGAGCTGTCGATCAGGAGTGGCATGTCGCCTCCCTTCCGTTCACCGGCGTATCACCTCGTCGTGGGCCTCCATGATGACCGCCTCGGCCTCGATCAACGTGCCGTCGGGCTCGATGATGTGCTCGCGCACCGCGGCCACCTCCGGCAGGTAGAGGTCCTGCTCGTACTCGACCACGTCGAGGCCCGCGAGCTCCACCTCCGGCGGCACGCGCAGGAGGTTCAGCTTCCTGAGGATGTAGGAGGCCGCCCAGCCGCTCAGGAAGCCGAGCGGCAGGAACGTGGCGATCCCGAGCAGCTGGCCCCAGAGCGAGCTGTCGACGTTGTTGAGGCCCGTGGGGTAGCCGGCGGCGAACACGCCGACCCAGAGCACGCCGAGGAAGCCGCGTGAAGCCGTGCACGGCCACCGCGCCGACGACGTCGTCGACCCGCATCTTCTTCTCGATCCAGTTCCCGACGTAGACCGCGATCGCAGCGGAGGCGATGGCGATGAGATAGGCGAGCGTGGGCGCGTAGACGTCGGCGCCGGCCGAGACGCTGATCACGCCCGCGAGGCCGCCGGACACGGTCCAGAACGGGTCTCCGCGGGAGGCGAAGTAGCCACCGGTGAAGCCGCCGGCGAAGCCGAAGGTGATCACCATCGTGATCGTGCCGAGCGTGGTCGGCGACAGGTAGATGTTGGCCCAGCCCGGGAAGGACTGTCGACGAGATCACGAGGCAGGCGCCGTAGAAGGCGTAGAAGCCCGTGAAGATCAGCATCAGCCCGAGCAGGGTCCGGTGCAGGTCGTGCGGACGGAACGCCCGCGCGAACCCGTCCCGGGTGTACTTGCCTATTCGCGGTCCGAGGTTGAACAGGACCCCGAGCGTGAACGCGCCCGCCACGCCGTGGACGACGCCCGAGGCGATCGAGTCGTGGAAGCCGAAGCGGAGCGTCATCCAGCCGCCCGCGCTCCAGCCCCAGGCGGCGTCGAGGATCCACACCACCGAGCCGAGCAGGCAGGCGAGCACGAGGTAGGCGGACAGGCGCACCCGCTCGAGCAGCGCCCCGGACATGATCGAGGCCGTCGTCCAGGAGAACAGCAGGAAGGCCAGGAAGAAGATCAGGTTGATGTTGTTGGTCAGGTTCGGCCCGAAGGTGTCGGACCAGGGGATGCCGCCCTGGCAGGCGACCGCCGTGAAGTCGGTCGAGTTGGGGCCGATCGGCGGGAATCCCGGCTGGTTGCAGTTGTAGATCCACCAGCCGACGTAGTAGAAGGTCGGCGTGACGACCGCGATGGTGAGGATGTTCTTCATCGCGGTGGCGAGCACGTTCTTGCGCCGCACCACGCCGGCCTCGTAGGTCATGAAGCCCGCGTGGATGAGCCACATGAGCACGACCGTGAAGAAGTAGAACTGCTCGCCCAGGATCACGCTGTCGAGGACCTGGCTCTCGGCGCTCGCCGCGTCCTCCAGGCTGTCCACCTGCGCGATAAGGAAGTCGATCATCCAGTCCCCCCGCTCCCGCAGGACATGTCGTTCGGAACACTCTTCATGAGGCTCGTCACAAGTTCACCTGGCCGAAGCGACGCTATATCGCCCCAGACCCACCCCGCAATGTTCGCTGCGCACAGCGTTCGGCGCGATTAGTGTGAAATGCTCACATATCGGCGGCTGAGCGCCCCGGCTACGATCGCGCGCACGAAAGGAAGGCTCGCTTGACGGTCTCACCCGTCTCCGGCGAAGGCGACACGCTCGACCGCGTCCAGCGCGAGAACGAGACGCTCTACGCGGTCATCAAGACCGTCTCGTCCTCGCTCGCACTGGAGCGCGTGCTGGCCGGCATCGTCGAGATCGCCACCGACGCGACCCGTTGCCACGCCTGCTTCATCTACTTCCGTCAAGGGTGAGCGGCTCGTGCTCGAGGCCGCCTCGCCGCGCTACGCCCACCTCGTCGGCGAGCTCGAGATGGGGCATCGACGAGGGCCTGACGGGCTGGGTCGCGCGCACCGCGCACGCCCGAGTTCATCCGCGAGCGGCGCGATGGAGGACCCGCGCATGAAGTACGTGCCGGAGCTCGAGGAGGAGCGCTTCCAGTCGATGGTGGCCGTCCCGCTCCTCTACCGCTCGGGCGCCGTGATCGGGGTGGTCGTCCTCCACACCGAGGCGCCGCGCGAGTTCGACGACGACGTCCTCAGGTTCCTCGTGCACACCGCCTCGCTGGCGGCCGGGGCGATCGAGAACGCCCAGCTCTACGAGGAGACGCGGCGGCGCGTCGACGCGCTCACCACCCTCACCCGGCTGAGCCAGGCGCTCGCCGCCGTGACGCTCCGCGAGGACCTGCACGACGCCGTCACCCGCGGCGCCCGCGAGCTGCTCGGCGCCGACACCTGTCAGATCTGGCGGCTCGACCCCGAGGCCGACGAGCTCGTGCTCGCGGCGGCCGACCCGCCGAGCCGGGCGGGCCCTCGCCGCGGCCCGGCCGCGCGGCGCTGCTGCTCGACATGGTCCGCCGCGGCGACGCCGCGCGCAGCGACGCGGCGCGGCGGGGAGCGCCTGCTGGCGGCGCCGCTCACCGCGGGCGACGAGCAGCTCGGCCTGCTGTGCTGCGGCCTGCGCCGGGCGCTCCTTCGGCGAGGAGGACGCGGAGCTGCTGCGCGCCGTCGCCAACCAGACCGCGGTCGGCCTCAAGAAGGCGGAGCTGATCGAGCGGCTGACGGCCGAGAACATCGTCAAGGACATGTTCGAGGCGCTCGCCGCGGGCTCGGTGCAGACGCGCGAGGTCAAGGCCGGCGAGGCGCGCTGCGACCTGAGCCGCCCGCATGTGTTCCTCCACGTCGAGCGCGCGCCCGACGGCGGAGGACAGCCTCTGGCCCGAGCTCGCCGCGCGCGTCCAGTCGCGGCTGCGACGGCTCCACCGGCGCGCCTTCTTCGACGCCCGCCACGACTCGCTGCGCGCGCTCGTCCCGCTGCCCGCGCTCGACCGCGGCGCCGCCGAGCAGCTGCGGGTCGCCTGCGAGGAGCTCGGCGAGGAGCTCGGCGTCGACATCGGGATCAGCGACGCCGAGCGCGGCGCGGGCAGCGCGCGACGGCGGATGCGCGAGGCGGCCGACGCCGCGCGCATCGCGCGCTCGCTCGCCGCCGCCGGCGGCGCGGTCTCCTATGAGCGCCTCGGGGCCTACCGCTACCTCGTCAACCTCGAGCTCGACGAGGCGCCGCGCGACCGCTACGGCCAGGCCGTGGGCGCGCTGATCGACTACGACCGCGACCGCAACGCCAGCCTCGTCGACACGCTCGAGCGCTACCTGGCGGCGCGCTGCAGCGTGGCGGCGAGCGCCCGCGCGCTCTACATCCACCCGAACACGGTGCGCCAGCGGCTCGAGCGGATCCAGCAGATCACGAAGCTCGACCTGCGCGAGGAGGACCTGCTGTCGCTCGAGCTCGCGCTCAAGGTGGCGCGGCTGCGGCGGGTGCGCGAGGAGGCGGCGCGTGAGGCCCGCGTCAGGCGCTGCGGCGCCGGCGGCGCAGCGTGAGCCAGATCCAGAAGCGCCGCGAAGCCGATGATGTTCGTCAGGAACACGAGCAGGACCCACCACGCCTTGATCAGGAACGGGTCCGGCTCGTTGCGCAGCTCGATCGCCGTGAGGTAGCACATGCCCAGCAGCGCGACGCAGCAGGACGATCGGCATCTGGCCGATGAGGACGAACAGGATCACGCGCGCGAGCCACCCTATAGCCGCGGGCTGGGCGCCGTGACGATCCGCGCCAAGCTCTATCTCGCGATCGCGCTGACCGTGCTGGGGCCGCTCGCGACGATCGCGGTCGCCCTGCACGGGCAGAACACCCTGGACGACCGCTTCGACGAGGTCCAGGAGCGCGCCGCCCACCGCGCGCTCGCGCTCGAGCTGAAGTTCGGCATGACCGACGTGAACGGCTGGCAGACCGCCTGGGGCTACGACGACGGCGCCTCGCGGCCGACGTTCGAGCGCTCCGTGGCCGACTTCCGGCGCGACCTGCGCGAGGCCGACGAGCGCCTGACGGAGCCGCGCGAGCGCCAGCTGCTGCGCGAGCTGGGGGCCGGCTTCGCCGCCTTCATGCGGCTCGACGAGCGCTCCTGGAGCGCGCTGCAGGACGGGCGCGAGGAGGTCACGAAGCGGATCCTGCTCGGCCCCGAGCTCGAGATCTTCGAGCGAGACGGCGGCGACGGCCGAGCGGCTCGCGGCCTACGAGACAGCAGCAGGCGGCGGCGACCGAGGCAGCCTTCGACGACGCTCAGGATGACGTGCGCAGGCGGCTGGTCGCCGTCGCGCTCGGCGCCGCGCGTCGTGATCGTGCTGCTGCTGCTCACCGCGAGCGACCTCGCGCGCCTGGCGCTCGAGGGCGAGCGTCAGAGGCGCGCGCCGCAGGCGTGACCGACGACGTTCTCCTCACGCTCAGCCTGCTGCTGATCGCGGCGCTCGTGGCGCGCCTGCTCGCGTCGCTCCTGCGGGTGCCCGAGATCCTGCTGCTGGTGGCGCTCGGCGCGCTGCTCGGCCCGTCCGTGCTCGACGTGGTCGACGTCCCATTCGAGTCGCTCGGGGCGCAGCTGATGTTCACGCTGGGCGTGTCGATGATCCTCTTCTACGGCGGCCTGACCCTGTCGCTGCCGCTGCTGCGCAAGGTCTGGGTCTCGCTCGGGCATGCTCGCCGTGCCGGGCATCCTGATCACGACGCTCGTCGTCGGCGTCGCCGCGCACTTCGCCTTCGACCTGCCCTGGTCCTCGGCCTTCCTGGTGGGCGCCGTGCTCTCGCCGACCGACCCCGCGATCCTGATCCCGCTCTTCGCCCGCTCGCGGCTGCGGCCGAAGGTGGCGCAGACCGTGATCGCCGAGTCGGCGCTCAACGACCCGACCGGCGCGGCGCTCGCGCTCGCGCTCGCCGGCATCGTGCTCACCGGCGAGAGCTCGGTCGCCGAGCCCGTCACCGAGTTCGCCGTGGACCTCGGCATCTCGCACCGTGATCGGGATCGTGGCGGGTGTCCTGCTCTCGGCGGCGATCGCAAGCCAGCGCTCGGGGGTCTGGCGCGAGAGCTCGGCGATCGCGGTGCTCGCCGTCGTGACGATCAGCTTCTTCTCGCTCGACAGCGCCGGCGGCAGCGGCTACCTCGGCGCCTTCCTGGCCGGGCTGATCGTGGGCAACATGGAGCACCTCGGGCTCGCGATGCACTCGCCGCACGAGGTCGACACGCACGCGTTCGCGTTCAACCTGGCCGACATCGTGACGCTGATCGTCTTCGTCGTGCTCGGGGCGAACATCCCGTTCGACGACGCTCGGCGACAACCTGCTGCCGGCGCTCGCCGTGCTGGCCGTGCTGCTGCTCATCGCGCGGCCGATCACCGTGCTCGCCTGCGTGCTGCCGGACCGCGGCGGCGCGCTGGGAGCGGAACGAGATCGCCTTCCTGTGCTGGACGCGCGAGACCGGCGTGATCCCGGCGGCGCTCGTGGGCGTGCTGGCCGGGCTCGGGGTGCCGAACATCGACGTGCTCGCCGAGCGTCGTGGCGCTGGCGATCGTGCTCACGCTGCTGCTGCAGGCGCTGCCGGCGCCGTGGCTGGCGGGGCGGCTCGGGCTGCTCGAGCCGCGCACGCGGGCCGTTCCGACGAGCCGGCGCGGCAGGAGGCGGCGTAGCTCAGTCAAGGTACGACTGATCGGCGGGGGCGGCCGGTCCTCAGAACAGCTGCAGGTACCGGTCGACCTCCCACTGGCTGACCTGGTTGTGCCACTCGTCCCACTCGTCGCGCTTCGTCTTGACGAAGTAGTCGACGTAGTCCTCGCGGCCCGTGTGGCCGAGCGCCTTGCGCAGCACGTCGCAGCGCTCGAGCTCGCGCGTTGCGTCGAGCAGGTTCGCGGGCAGCAGCTCGACGCCGAGCTCCTTGCGCCGCTCCTCGGTCAGCTCGTGCAGGTTGAGCTCGGTCGTCGGGCTCGCCCGCGTCGAGGCCGCGCTCGATGCCGTCGAGCCCGGCGGCGAGGACCGCCGCGGCGCCGAGGTAGGGGTTGCAGGAGCCGTCCACGGTCCGGTCCTCGACGCGGCCGGCCGCCGGGATGCGCAGCATCTGCGTGCGGTTGTTGTAGCCGTAGCTCACGTAGACCGGGGCCCAGCTCGAGCCGCTGCGCGTGCCGACGACGAGCCGCTTGTACGAGCTGATCGTCGGCGCGGTCAGCGCGATGTACGCCTTCGCGTGCGCCTTCAGCCCGCCGATGAAGTCGTAGGCCTCCTCGGTCAGCCCGAGCCCGCGCGGGTCGTCCGCGGGATCGCACTCGAAGACGTTCTCGCCGTCCTTCCAGAGGCTCATGTGGAAGTGGCAGCCGTTGCCGGTGAGGTGGCCGAACGGCTTCGGCATGAAGGTCGCGATCAGCCCGCGCTCCTGGGCGAGCGACTCGACCATGTAGCGGAAGAAGATCGCGCGGTCGCAGGTGGTGAGGGCGTCCGCGAACTCGAAGTTCTGCTCGAACTGGCCGTTCGCGTCCTCGTGGTCGTTCGCGTAGTTGTCCCAGCCGAGCTGCGTCACGTAGCGCGAGACCTCGGACATGAAGTCGAGGTTGCGCGTGAGCGCGCGCATGTCGTAACAGGGCTGGTCGAGCGTGTCGAGCGGGTCGGCGAGCTCGATCGTGCCGTCGTCGTGCCGGCGCACGAGGAAGTACTCGAGCTCGGCGCCGAGCATGAACTCGTAGCCGAGCGCGCGCGCCCGATCGAGCTGGCGGCGCAGGATCGTGCGCGGGCAGTAGGGCCACTCCTCGCCCTCGACGTGGACGTCGCAGGCGAGGCGCGCCACGTGCGGCTTCCAGGGCAGCGGGGTGAACGAGCGGATGTCGGGCATGGCCGCCATGTCCGGGTCGTTGGGCTGCTGGCCGATCGCTCCGGCGGCGAAGCCCGCGAAGCCGGCGCCGTCGTCGAGGAGCCCGTCGAGGTGCGCCGCGGGCACGAGCTTGGCGCTCGGCTTGCCGTGCATGTCGACGAACTGCGCGAAGAGGAACTCGACGTCGTTCTCGGCGATGTGGCGCTCGACGTCCTCGCGGGAGCTCGGCGCGGTGAATGGCTCGATCATGCGCGGCAACGTACCGCGTGGCCCCGGTGGCGGCCAATGTGCGGTCCGGACACCTTTCGGGGCCGAACCATGTACCGGCCGACAGGTGTGGGATCTGCACATAGGCGTGAGGCGAATTGTTGGGAGGCGGGCCATGTCCCGCCCGAAGGGCCATGCCTAGACTCGCTGGCTGAGCTATGTGCGGAATTGCAGGCCTGTTCAGCAAATCACCGGAGGTCAGCGAGGCGCTCGGTAGGCATCTCGGCGACATGCTGCTCCAGCTCGGCGACCGCGGCCCCGACAGCGCGGGTGTGGCGATCTACCGGAATCCAGCGCCGGCCGGGTCGTGCAAGGTCACCCTGCACTCGCCCATGCCGGGCTATGACTGGTCGGGCGTGCAGGCCGCCCTCGCAGGGACCTTCGGCGCCGGAGCGGCGGAGGTGCGCGCGAGCCACGCGGTCATCACGGTCGACACGGACGCCGACGGCGCGGTCGACTGGCTGGGCGAGCGCTACCCCGAGCTGAGGGTCATGAGCGCCGGCGAGGCGATCGAGATCTACAAGGAGGCCGGCCATCCCGCCGACTTCCTCGAGCGCTTCGCGTTCGCCGAGCTGTCCGGCAGCCACGCGCTCGGCCACACGCGCATGGCGACCGAGTCGAAGGTCACGACGGACGGCTCGCACCCCTTCTCGACGGGCCTCGACCTGTGCCTCGTCCACAACGGCTCGCTCTCGAACCACAACCGGCTGCGCGAGCGCCTGCGCGCCGAGGGCATCGAGTTCCAGACCGAGAACGACTCGGAGGTCGCCGCCGGCTACCTGACCTGGCGGATGCGCGAGGGCGCATCGCTCGCGGAGGCGCTCGAGGGCTGCCTCGAGGACCTGGACGGCTTCTACACCTTCGCGGTCGGCACGGTCGACGGCTTCGCGGTCCTGCGCGACCCGATCGCGTGCAAGCCCGCGGTGATGGCGGAGACCGACGGCTGGGTGGCGATGGCTTCCGAGTACCGCGCGATCGCCACACTCCCGGGCGCCGACGAGGCGCGCATGTGGGAGCCCGAGCCGGGCCAGGTCTATTCCTGGGAACGCGTGCGCGTGCCGTGACGGCCGGCCAGGTGCCGCCGGGGGGCCCGGGGAGCGCGAGCCCCCCGGATCGCGTCACGACCGTAGACCTGGCTGTCACACCGCTGCGCGAACTGAACCAGGCACTCCACGCCGACGGGGTGTCCGGGCAGCTGGCGTGTCACCAACCCGCGCGGCGCCCACGCCGTGGCCGTCGGGATCGACGCTCCGCTCGAGGTCGAGATCCAGGGCCACGTCGGCTACTACTGCGCCGGAATGAACAAGCAGGCGACCGTGCGCGTGGACGGCAACTGCGGAGTCGGGGTTGCGGAGAACATCATGTCCGGCACGGTCGTCGTCGAGGGCAACGCGAGCCAGTCGGCGGGCGCCACCGGCCGCGGCGGCCTCGTGGTCGTGAACGGCGACGCCTCCGCCCGCTGCGGCATCTCGATGAAGGGCGTCGACATCGTCGTGCGCGGCTCGGTCGGGCACATGAGCGCCTTCATGGCCCAGAAGGGGCGGCTCGTCGTCTGCGGCGACGCCGGAGACGCGCTCGGCGACTCGATCTACGAGGCCCGCCTGTACGTGCGCGGCGAGGTCGCCGGCCTCGGCGCCGACTGCGTCGAGAAGGACCTGCGCGACGAGCACCTCGCCGAGCTGACAGAGCTGCTCGAGCGCGCCGAGACCGGCCTCGACGCCGAGGGGTTCCGCCGCTACGGCTCGGCGCGCCGCCTGTACAACTTCGACATAGACCACGCTGGGGAGTACTGATGGCAGGCCCGCCCGCGCTCCGCGAGTCCGCCCTCTTCGATCGCCAGACGATCCACGAGATCCAGCGCGCCGCGAGCGAGGGCATCTACGACATCCGCGGCTTCGGCGCCAAGCGGCGGGTGCCCCACTTCGACGACCTGCTCTTCCTCGGCGCGAGCATGTCGCGCTACCCGCTCGAGGGCTACCGCGAGCGCTGCGACACGGACGTCGTCCTCGGGGACCGGCACGCCAAGAGGCCGCTTCATCTCCAGATCCCGATCACGATCGCCGGCATGAGCTTCGGCGCCCTCTCGGCGCCCGCCAAGGAGGCGCTCGGCCGCGGCGCGAGCGCCGTCGGCACCAGCACGACGACGGGCGACGGCGGGATGACCCCCGAGGAGCGCGAGCACTCGGACAAGCTCATCTACCAGCTGCTGCCGTCGCGCTACGGGATGAACCCGGACGACCTGCGCAGGGCCGACGCGATCGAGGTCGTCGTCGGTCAGGGCGCCAAGCCCGGCGGCGGCGGCATGCTGCTCGGCCAGAAGATCTCGGACCGGGTGGCCGAGATGCGCGACCTGCCCAAGGGCATCGACCAGCGCAGCGCCTGCCGCCACCCGGACTGGACCGGGCCCGACGACCTCGAGATCAAGATCGGCGAGCTGCGCGAGATCACCGACTGGGAGAAGCCGATCTTCATCAAGGTGGGCGCCACGCGGCCCTACTACGACACCGCGCTCGCGGTCAAGGCGGGGGCCGACGTGGTGGTGCTCGACGGCATGCAGGGCGGCACCGCCGCGACGCAGGAGGTGTTCATCGAGCACGTCGGGATCCCCACGCTGGCGGCCATCCGCCCGGCGGTCGACGCCCTGCTCGAGCTGGGCGTCCACCGCAGGGTGCAGCTCGTCGTGTCCGGCGGGATCAGGAACGGCGCCGACGTGGCCAAGGCGCTCGCGCTCGGCGCCGACGCCGTCTCGATCGGAGTGGCCGCTCTGATCGCCCTCGGCGACAACTCGCCCGAGCACGACGAGGGCTACGCCGAGATCGGCAGCGCCGCCGGCTTCTACGACGACTGGCACGAGGGCCGCGACCCTGCCGGGATCTCGACGCAGGACGACGACCTGGCCGCGCGCTTCGACCCCGAGCTGGGCGGGCGCCGGCTCGCGAACTACCTGCGCACGATGGTGCTCGAGGCCCAGACGCTCGCCCGCGGATGCGGCAAGTCGCACCTTCACAACCTGGAGCCCGAGGACCTCGTTTCGCTCACTCTCGAGGCCGCCGCGATGGCCCGCGTGCCGCTCGCCGGAACTACCTGGATTCCGGGGTCCGAGAGGACATGATTTGGCTGCAAATAGGCGCAAATAACGCGATCTCAAACCAATTCACGTAGAATTGGCCTTCATGCCGTATGCCGGAGACGACGTCGCAGAGCTCGAGGCGCGGCAGGAACCGAGGCTCGTCCGGGCCCTGGAGATGGTGGCCCCGGGCACAGCCGTGCGGGAGGGCGTAGACAGCATCGTCCAGGGCAGGACAGGCGCCCTGATCTGTATCGGGGAGTCCGAGGAGCTCTCGTTCCTGCTCTCGGGTGGGGTGAAGCTCGATGTGGACTACACCCCGGCTCTGCTCTACCAGCTGGCCAAGATGGACGGCGGGATCGTGCTCGCGTCGAACGGCACGAAGATCCTCTGGGCGAACGTCCAGCTGATGCCGGACCCGACGATCCTCTCGCTCGAGACCGGCACCCGCCACCGGACGGCGGAGCGCGTCTCGAAGCAGACGGACGCTCTCGTGATCGCCATCTCGGCGGCCCGTAGCGTCGTCTCGCTCTACCTCGACGGCGCCAAGTACATCCTCGAGGACATCCCGGTCGTGCTCGCCAAGGCGAACCAGGCGCTGGCCACGCTCGACAAGTACCGCAGCCGGCTCGACCAGGTGTCCACCCGGCTCACCGCGCTCGAGTTCGAGGGCGGCGTCACGCTGCACGACGTGCTGACGGTGCTCCAGCGCGCGGAGCTCGTCACCCGCATGGCCGTCGAGATCGAGCGCTACATCGTCGAGCTCGGCGCCGAGGGACGGCTCATAGAGATGCAGCTCGAGGAGACGATGGTCGGCGTCGCCGCCGACAAGTCCGCGCTCGTGCGCGACTACATCGGCGAGCCCTCCGAGGAGGGCTTCGCCATGGTTCTGGACTCGCTCGCCAGACTGCCTCACCAGGACTTGCTCGACTTCGGCCGACTGGCCGAGCTTCTCGGTTACGACCGGAAGCTGAACACACTCGATCACCCGGCCTCGCCACGCGGCTACCGCATCCTCGGGCGCATTCCCAGGCTCCCGAAGATGGTGGTTCAGTCGATCGTGGGCGAGTTCTCCGGACTCGATGAGATCCTCGCCGCCTCCGACTCCGACCTGGAGTCGGTCGAGGGCGTGGGGGACATGCGTGCGAAGGACATCCGCGAGGGCCTTCGCCGCCTGCAGGAGATCAACCTCGTGGACCGTTATCTGCAAACCTGAAGTGGCTCGGCGCGCGCTTTGCGCGCCGGGTCTGAAGTAGGAGGGAACGTCATCAGCGAAGCAGTGTTGGAAGAGGAATTTGTCGTAGAGGACCTGGAGATCGCCCGGCCTCCCGCCGAGTACGAGATCGGCGACCAGGTCGTGTATCCGCATCATGGTGCGGGCAAGGTCCTCAAGAAGGAGATGAAGGAGGTACTCGGCGAGAAGCGCGAGTACCTGACCATCAAGATCCTTCATAACGACATGACGGTGATGGTCCCGTGCTGCAACGCCGACAAGGCGGGTCTACGGCGCGTGATCGGGGAGGAAGACGTACGGAAGGTCTTGTCGGTCCTCCGCGACGACGTCAGCCAGATGCCCAAGAACTGGAACCGGCGCTTCAAGCACAACCGCGAGAAGATCAAGACCGGCGATGTGTTCGAGCTGGCCGAGGTTGTGCGCAACCTCGCCATCCGGGAGACCGAGAAGGGTCTATCGACCGGCGAGAAGCAGATGTACACCCGAGCCAAGAAGATCCTTGCCTCCGAGCTGATGTACGCGCTCGACATGGAGGAGGACGAGGCCGAGACGCATCTGGAGGAGCTGATCGCCGAGGCGCACGCGAGCCGGAACGGCGCCGCAGCTTCGGCGTAGGACACGCATACATGGCTGTCGTCGGGATCATTCCCGCCGGCGGCAGCGGCGAACGCCTTGGTGCCGAGCGGCCCAAGGCGTTCGTCGTTTGTGCCGGCCGTCCGCTCGTCGAGTGGAGCCTCGAGGTGCTCGGCGCGGTTTGCGACCGAGTGGTCGTGGCGGCGCCCGAGGGCTTCGACGACGGGCCCGACCGCGTGCGCGGCGGCGACTCGCGCTCGGCCTCGGTGCGCAACGCCCTCGCCGCCGCGCCCGAGGCGACCGTGGCGGTCGTCCACGACGCGGCCCGTCCGCTGGTGACGAGGGAGCTGGTCGAGCGCTGCGTGGCGGCGCTCGAGCCGGGCGTGGACGGCGCGATCGCCGCGGCGCGGATGACCGACACGGTCAAGGAGGCGGCGGCCGACGGGCGCGTCCTGCGAACGCTCGACCGCCGGGTGCTGTGGCAGATCCAGACGCCCCAGGTCTTCCGTGCGGACGTGCTGCGCAGGGCGCTCGACCGGGACGCCGCCGCGCTGGCCGCGGCCACGGACGACGCGGCGCTCGTCGAGGAGCTCGGTGGGACCGTGCACGTGGTCGAGGCGCCGCCCGAGAACATCAAGGTCACCCGGGCGTCCGACCTGCGCATCGCCGAGGCGCTCCTGTGCTGACCGACTACCACGTTCATCTGCGCCCCGACGAGGACGACTCGACCGCGGCGCGCTACTTCACGCAGGCGAACGTGGACCGCTACCGCGAGGCCGCCGGCGAGCGCGGCATCGAGGAGCTCGGCGTGGCCGAGCACATCCACCGCTTCGTGCAGTCGCTCGACGTCTGGACCCACCCCTGGTATCGCCACTGGGCAAGGGACGACCTCGACGAGTACTGCGAGTTCGTCCGCAACTCCGGGTTGCGCGTCGGCATCGAGGCCGACTACCTGCCGGGCCGCGAGGATCGCGTCGCCGCGCTGCTCGACGGGCGGCCGTGGGACTACGTCGTCGGCTCGATCCACTTTCTGGCGGACGAGGCGGTCGACCTGCACGGCGAGCCCGACTGGGAGCAGTGGGACGTCTGGCGCTCAGCCGACCCGGACAAGGTGTGGGCGCGCTACTTCGAGACGCTCGGCGAGGCCGCCCGCACCGGCATGTTCGACATCCTGGCCCATCCGGATCTGGTCAAGGTGTGGGGTCCCGAGGTGCCCGTCCCGGAGGGCGATCTGCGGCGCTTCTACGAGCGCGCGATGGATGGCATCGCTGATTCTGATGTTGCGGTGGAAGTGTCCACCGCGGGGTTGCGGAAGCCGGCCGGGGAGATCTACCCGGCCGCCGCGTTCCTCGAGATGTGCCTCGACGCCGGGCGGCCGGTCGCCCTGTCGAGCGACGCCCACCTGCCCGAGCAGGTCGGCTACGAGTACGAGCGCGCTCTCGAGTTCCTCGCCGATCTCGGGGTGAGCGAGATCGCGGTGTTCGAGGGTCGGGGGCGCCGGCTGGAGCCGCTCGGATGAGCACCGCCGTGCGGAGCGGCATCGGCTACGACTCGCACCGCTTCGCGGAGGGCCGGCCGCTCATCCTGGGCGGGGTCGAGATCGAGGGCGCGGAGAGCGGCCTCGGCGGGCACTCGGACGCCGACGTCCTGACCCACGCCATCATGGATGCGCTGCTCGGCGCCGCTGCGCTGGGCGACATCGGCGCCCACTTCCCCGACAGCGACGAGCGCTGGCGCAACGCCGACTCGATCGCCCTCCTCGGCGAGGTCTGCCGGCTCGTTGGAGCGGAGGGCTGGGCGATCGCCAACCTCGACTCGACGGTCATCTGCGAGGCACCGAGGCTCGGCCCCTGGCGCGATGCAATGCGCTCCCGCCTGGCGGGCGCCGCGGGGCTCGAGCCGGGCGAGGTCGGCGTCAAGTTCACGACCAACGAGGGGATGGGCTTCGTCGGCCGCGAGGAGGGGATCGCCGCTCTGGCGGTCGCTACACTCGCCCGCCGATGAACGCTCTCCTTCGAGGCGCGCGCGGAGCGCTCGCCCCCGCCGCCGTTCTGCTCACGCTCGCGATCTGCGCCGCGCCCGCGGGCGCGGTCTCGAAGAAGTTCCGGGTTCAGCCGGGCGAGGGGATCGGCCCAGTGAGCGTGGGCGACACCCGCGCCGACCTCGACGACCGGCTCGGCCAGCCCGACAAGGAGGGCCCCGTCTGGGCCTACACGGTGCGCGAGCCGGGCCGCTCGGGGGTCGTGAAGGTGCTCTTCAGCGGCAACAAGGCCAAGAACGTCTTCACCGTCGACTCCGCCTTCTCGTACCGCGGCGTCCACGTGGGCACCGGCAGCGAGCAGGCCATCTCGACGCTGAAGGGGGCCGGCTTCGTGCTCGGACGCTGCGGGCCGGCGCGCGCGCTGTACCTCCCGGGCGAGCGGACCTCGTTCGGGCTCTACCGCGGCGAGGTCGAGCACATCTTCGTGGTGCGCCAGTCCGCCTGCGGCGATTGAGTTCCGAGGAGATCGCCTTCGCCGGCGTCGTCCGGCAGGCCGAGCTGGTCCGTTCCGGAGAGGTCTCCTCGAAGGAGCTCACCGAGCTGTACCTCGATCGGATCGAGCGCCTCGATCCTGAGCTGAACGCCTTCCGGACCGTGCTGCGCGAGCGGGCGCTCGCGGGCGCGGCACAGGCCGACGCCCGGCGCGCGGCCGGCGCGGACGAGGGTGAGCGCCCGCTTCTCGGCGTGCCGATCGCCGTCAAGGACAGCGAGGATCTCGCGGGCGAGGTCACGACCTGGGGAACGGCGGCCAACTTCACGCCGGCCGCCCGCGACGGTGAGCTGGTTCGCCGGCTGCGCGCGGCGGGAGCGGTGATTCTGGGCAAGACGAACCTGCCAGAGCTGGCGATCATGGGCGAGACCGAGGGTCCGGCGTTCGGCGTCACGCGCAACCCGTGGGACACCGGCCGCAGCCCGGCCGGATCGAGCGGCGGCAGCGCCGCGGCCGTCGCCGCCGGCTTGTGCGCGGCCGCCACGGCGTCCGACGGCGCGGGCTCGATCCGGCTCCCGGCCGCCAACTGCGGCCTCGTGGGGCTCAAGCCGACGCGCGACCTGATCCCACTCTCGCCGCGGAGTGAGCACTGGTACGGGCTCAGCGTGGGCGGCTTCGTGACCAGGACCGTGGCCGACACGGCGTTGCTCGTGAGCGTTGGCGCGGGGGCTCCCGCGCTGGCGGACGCAGCCGTGGGTCCGCCCGCCTCCCTCCGCGTGGCGACGTCGGTCAAGCCGGCCCTCCCCACCCGCGTCGACCCTCTGATCCGCGGCCTCGTGGACAAGACCGCGGCGCGGCTGCGCTCGCTCGGACACAGCGTGGAGGACGACGATCCACCGTACCCGCTGGTCAGCCCGGTGATGGCGCGCTACCTCTGTGGCATCGCCCGGGAGGCGGAGCTCGTCGAGCGCCCCGAGCGCCTGCAGCGCCGGACCCGCGGCTTCGCGCGCCTCGGCCGCTCGATCCCGTCGCCGCTGCTCGCGTGGGCCCGTCGCAACGACACCAGTGAGGGGATGCGGCCGTTCTTCGAGCGCCACGACGTGCTCCTCACGCCGGTCACCGCGAGCCCGCCGGTCGCGGCGGGTCGCTGGGAGGGCCTCGGCGCGCTGCGGACGCTGCTCGGCATGGCCGCCGTCTATCCGTTCACGTGGCACTGGAACCTGACGGGGCAGCCCGCGCTCGCGATCCCCGCAGGCACGAGCGACGACGGCCTCCCGGTCGGCGTCCAGCTCGTCGGCCGCAGGGGCGAGGACGCCGTGCTGCTCGGCCTCGCCGCGCAACTCGAGGCCGAGCTCGGCTGGGCGGGCCGTCGCCCGCCCGTTTCGTAGCCTTGGTGCCCGTGCGAACGATCCGTCTCCACGACACGCTGCGGGGCTCCGTCGTCCCGCTCGAGCCGCGCGAGCCCGGCCGGGTCGGCATCTACGCCTGCGGCCCGACCGTGTACGGGCGCGTCCATGTCGGCAACGCGCGTCCCTTCGTCGTCTTCGCCCTGCTCGCGCGCTTTCTCGAGCACGAGGGCTACGAGGCGCATTTCGTGGCCAACATCACCGACGTCAACGACAAGATCTACGACGCCGCCCGCGAGCGCGGCGTCGCGAGCGCCGATCTCGCCCGCGAGATGACCGACCTCTACATCGCGGACACGGACGCGCTCGGCCTCGGCCGGCCCGACTCGGAGCCGCGCGCAACCGAGACGATCGGGCCGATCATCACGCTCATCGAGGACCTCGTCGAATCCGGCCACGCCTACGAGGCGCGCGGCGACGTCTACTTCAGGGTCGCGAGCTACGGCGAGCTACGGCAAGCTCTCGAACCGGCCCGCTCGACGAGATGCAGCAGGGCGAGGGAGACGACGCCGCCGAGGTCAAGGAGGCGCCGCAGGACTTCGCCCTCTGGAAGGCCCGCAAGGACGGCGAGGACACGTTCTGGGACTCGCCCTGGGGCGAGGGCCGGCCCGGCTGGCACATCGAGTGCTCCGCGATGGCCGAGGAGATCCTCGGGGTCGACTTCGAGGTGCACGGCGGTGGTTCGGACCTTGTCTTTCCGCACCACGAGAACGAGATCGCCCAGACCGAGGCGGCGCGCGGCAAGCCGCTTGCGCGCGTCTGGATGCACAACGGCATGGTCGAGATGGGCGCCGAGAAGATGGCGAAGTCGGTCGGCAACATAAGGCTGCTGCACGGCGCTCTCGAACAGTTCGGGCGCGAAGCGTTCGTCATGTGGCTGGTCAGTGCTCACTACCGCAAGCCGGTCGCGTACACGGAGGCGGCGCTCGCCGACGCCCGCCGCGCGGTGGAGCGGATCCGTGATCTCGGCCGCCGGCTCGACCCCGGCGCGGATGCGCCCGGCATCGACGAGTACGCGGAGCGGTTCTTCGACGCGCTCGCGGACGACTTCAACACCCCGCGGGCGCGCGCGGTCCTGTTCGACTGGGTGGCGGATGCGAACAGACGCGTCGGCGCCGGCGAGTCGCTCGGCCCGGGGCGGCTCGGCGAGATGCTCCAGGTGCTCGGGCTCGACTCGCTGCTCGAGGCCGGCGGCGAGGCGCCCGAGGAGCTGCGCCGGCTGGCCGACGAGCGCGTGGCGGCCCGCGCGGCACGTGACTTCGAGCGGGCGGACGCGATCCGCGACGAGCTCGCCGCGGCGGGCTGGCAGATTCGAGACACACCGGACGGGGCCAAGCTGGTCCCGCTCGAATCGGCGTGATCGTCTACGGGCGCAACCCGGTCCGCGAGGCGATCCGCGGGAAGCGCCGGGTCCAGCGCGTCTACGCGACCGAGCGGGCCGCGCACGAGGTTCTGCTTGCGGAGGTCGACTCGCGCATCGTCCCCTTCGAGGAGATCGAGGAGCGGGCGGGCTCGCCGGATCATCAGGGCATCTGCGCGGAGGTCGAGGCCTACCCCTACTCCGACGCGGACGCGCTGCTCGAGGCCGAGGACGCCCTCGTGCTGGCCCTCGACGAGATCCAGGACCCGCACAACCTCGGCGCAGTCTGCCGTGTGGCGGAGTCGGCCGGCTGCAGCGGCGTGGTGCTGCCCGAGCGGCGCTCCGCCGAGATCACGCCCGCCGTGTGCAAGGCCGCGGCCGGGGCCGTCGAGCATCTGGACGTCGCGCGCGTCCGCAACCTCGCGGATTGGCTCGCCGTCGCGAAAGAGCGCGAGGCCTGGGTCTACGGGGCCGCCGCCGACGCGCGCGTCCCGTACCACCGGCCCGACTACCGCGGTCGCGTCGTGCTCGTCCTCGGCTCGGAGGGCCGGGGGCTGCGCCCGCGAGTGGCCTCGTCCTGCGACCAGCTGGTCCACCTTCCGCACTCGGGCCGGGTCGGCTCGCTGAACGTGTCCACGGCAGCCGCCGCGCTGGTGTACGGGATCTTGCACTTTCGAAAGGGCCTTGACAGGGCTCCATAACAAGGCAATACTGCGCGCCAGATCAGGCTGAAGTCGAGCTTTAGGCCTCGCCTTCAGAGAAACCTGACGCCAGGGGAGGTAGTGCGTCACGAGCTTCAAGGGCCTTGTGCCGGCCCGAAGAGGAGCTTTCGATGGCTGCTTCCGTAACCTCCCGCCCGGCGAGCTTCAAATCTCACTCTCAGGTCGAGCTAGACGATCACTATCTGATCGCGCTCGCCAAGCAGGGCAAGAAGGACGCCTACGACCGGATCGTCAAGCGCTACTACGGCTTCGTCCGACTCAAAGCCTCCTCCTATTTCCTGATCGGCGGGGACGCCGACGACCTGATCCAGGAGGGCCTCGTCGGCCTCTACAAGGCGGTTCGCGACTACCGCTCCGACCGCGAGTCGAGCTTCCGGAACTTCGCCGAGCTCTGCATCACGCGCCAGATCATCACCGCGGTCAAGACCTCGACGCGCAACAAGCACACACCGCTGAACGAATACGTGTCCTTCTCGCAGACGCCGGCCGCCGGCGGCGGCGACGGCGATCCGACGCTCGACGAGCTGCTGCCCGGCCCGACCGCGCACGACCCTGTCAATCAGGTGATCTCCACCGAGGAGCTCCATTGCCTCGTCGCCTGCCTCTCGAGCGTGCTGTCCGACCTCGAGAGCTCGGTGCTCTCGCTCTACCTCGACGGCCACAGCTACGAGGCGATCGCGGCGCGCCTCGAGTGCGACACGAAAACGGTCGACAACGCGCTCCAGCGCGTGAAGCGCAAGGTGGGGGCGCATCTGAACTCGCGCCAGGTGCTGCTGTAGGACCCCTAGCGCAAGGCAGCATCGCGCGGAACTCCACATCGCCCGAGCTCATAATCGACCGCCCAACGGATCCCTCTCTCCTGTCCATTGAGCGTCGGCCGGACGCGGAGAGCTACATCACCGTGACCCGTGTCCTCGATCGGCACCGCGTAGACGCGGTCCGTATCCGGGCAATACACCATGAAGAGATCAATCTCGTCGGTGTAGCCGCGCGTTGCGACCCGTCGCATATTGCTGCGGGTGCTTCTCGTGGGAAAGAGAATCGCGCCGTTCCGCAGCCGGCCCGTCTTGCACTGCACGCGCAATAGATACCTCCCGCAGTCGAGCACGAGGTCGTAGCGATGGTTGAACCCCACCGGCTGAAGTACGCGATAGCCGAGCCGTACAAGCTCGGATGTGATGATCGCTTCTGATCGCAGGCCTACTTCGACGGGGTGGTCTTCACGGCCGTCTGGCGGCGGGAGCGAACTCATGTTCGCATCGTATGTTCGATCCCGGACGTAGACTTGCCTGGGTGCCGGAGTAGCTCAGGGGCCAGAGCACCGCTCTTGTAAAGCGGGTGGCGCGGGTTCGAATCCCGCCTCCGGCTCTCCTCGACCGTGTCGCTAGGACCCGGCCGCGCCGACCGCCGCATGCTCGAGGTTCCCGTGGCCGTTCGACGAAGCCGGCACGTCCTCGAGCGGCTCGAACTCCGCGATGTCGTTCAGGCGGCGCTCGATCTCGGCGAGCGTCACGCCGAAGAGAAGGTGGCGCCAGGTGGCCTGCGCGAACGCGCGCCGGTTGCCGGTGAGCGGCTCGAGCTCTTCGCGGGCGGGGTGCATGCGATCGGCGACCCGGCCGAGCGGCCAGAGCGCCAGGTGCTCGCCGAGCGCCGCGACGACCCCGGTGACGATCGGCGGCGCCGGGACGAGCGGGCGCACCAGCGCGTAGACGGCGCCGAAGGCCGCGCCGTTCGCCAAGTGGAAGGCGACGCCCGCCACGGGCCACGCCGGCCCGCGCGTGACGAGCTTCCCGAGGAGCTCGACGTCGCTGTAGTCCGAGCCGAAGACCCGCTTGTCGAGCGGCTCCTGTGCCGCCCAGAGACCGGCGGCGGCGGCACCTGCGATGGCGCCGTTGAGCGGTCGTCGCAACTCCATCGTTCCGCCAGCGTAACGACCCATCCGGCGGCGGGTACGGAAGGGCGATGTCCGAGGAGGAGGGAAGGTGAAGGCGCGCCCGCTCGAGCTGTATCACGATCGGACCCGGACCCGCGGCGTGTTCGCGCCCGTCTACTGGCCGGTGCGCATGGTGGTGCAGCCGGCGATCCTCATCTACTTCCGGCTGCGCCGCCTCGGCCGCGAGCACATCCCCGCGGGCGGGGTCATCCTCGCGTCCAACCACCGCAGCTTCCTCGACCCCTTCGCGATCGGCTGCTCCGTCCGCCCCCCGATCTTCTTCATGGCGAAGCGCGAGATGTTCAGGAACCCGCTGCTCGGCTGGATCCTCAACTGCCTGGGCGCCTTTCCCGTGCGCCGCGGCGAGTCGGACGAGGAGTCGATGGCCACGGCGCTTGCCCTCCTCGAACGCGGCCATGCGGTGGTGATCTTCCCCGAGGGCACGCGCATCCGCACCGGATCGCTGCAACGGCCCAAGCGCGGCGTCGGCCGCCTGGCGCTCGAGAGCGGCAGGCCCGTCGTCCCGATCGCGGTCACCGGGTCCGAGCGCGCCCGGGACGGCTGGAAGATCAAGCCGGTCAAGGTGCACCTGCGCTTCGGCGCGCCGCTCACCTATCCGCGCGTCGAGAATCCGTCGCGCTTCCTCGCCGGTGAGGTGACCGAGCGCATCTGGCCGTGCGTCGAGCTGCAGTGGGAGTGGCTCGGCGGGCTGCCGCCGCTGCGGACCGCCGCCGTGGTGGGCGCCGGCCGCATGGGCACCGCCGCCGCGGTGGTCCTCGCTCGGGCAGGCCTCCACGTGCAGCTCGGATGCCGCACCGCGGCGCAGGCCGAGCGGGTTGCGGCGGAGCGCGAGAACTCCGCCTATCTGCCCGGGGTCCAGCTCGACTCGGCGATCGACGTCGGGACCGTCGCGGGGCTCGACCTGAACGGCGTCGACCTCGTGGTCCTCGCGGTTCCGTGCGCGAGCCTCCCGGCCGCGCTCGGCGAGGTCGGGACCCGGATGCACGACCGCTCGGCGGTGCTCGTGGCGTCGAAGGGCCTCGTCCCGCCACTCGGCACGACGCCGACGGCCTACGTCTCCGAGCGCGTGCATGCCCGCGCCGTCGCCGCCCTGGCCGGTCCCGCGCACGCGCGCGAGGCGGTCGAGCGGAGCGCCTCGGTGGTGGTGGCCACGCATGATCCCCGACCTCCGCCGCCAGCTGCGTGACGTGCTCGAGGCCGGCGGCATGAACGCCGATGCCACCGACGACGTGACCGGCACCGAGCTCGCCGCATGCGCGAAGGACGCGGCGGCGCTCGCGTCCGCCGCCGCCGCCCCGGGCGGAGCGAACCTGGCCGGCGCCGCCGCCGGGCGCGTCTTCTCGGAGGTGCACGAGCTTGCCCTCGCGAGCGGCGGCCGCAGCGAGACGTTCGCCGGCCTGGCCGGGGTGGGCGACCTCGTGGCCACGACGGTCGCGGACCGCGCGACGGGCCGCCGCGCCGGTGAGCTCGCCACCTTCGGCGAGACGCCCGAATCGCTCGCGACGATGCCGCTGCTGGGGCTCGCGTTCGAGCGGCACGGCATCGAGGCGCCGGTCACGTCCGGCCTTCGCGAGGTGCTCGACGGCGAGGCCTCGCCCGACCAGTGGCTCGAGCGCGTGCGCTCGGCGAGCCCGCGCAGGCACAAGAGCCGCGCCGCCTGACCGGGAGTACGCTCCGATGACCCGTGCCCGAGCTTGCCGACAAACAGCGTCTCGACCGCGAATTCACCGAGCTCTACCGGGCCCACCTGCGCGACGTCTACTCGTATGCGTACTACAGGATCGGCAACCACCACGACGCCGAGGACATAACCGAGCAGACCTTCGTGCAGGCGTATCGGCACTTCGACCGTGCCCAGCGCGAGTCGAACGGCCGCCCGCTGCGGCCGTGGCTGATCCGGATCGCCCACAACCTCGCCGCCAACTACTACCGCGACCGCTCGCGCAGGCCGCAGACGAACCTCGACGACGCCGCGATCCTGTCCGCCCCCGTCGACACCGAGCGCATGGTGGAGGGGCGCGAGGAGGTCAAGGAGGTCCTCGAGGGCGTGTCGAAGCTGCCGGAGGACCGTCGCGAGGCCCTGATCATGCGCTTCGCGCTCGACATGGACAACCGCGAGATCGCACGGGCGCTGGGCCGCTCCGAAGGGGCCACGAAGGTGTTGATCCACAGAGCGATAAAGCAGCTCGAGCAGGGGCTGCACGAGGAGGACCAGGCCGATGAGTGATGTCGATCGTGTGGAGCAGCTTCTGCGCTCGGCGCTGGTGCCGGTCGACCCACCCGAGCGGCTCGGCGACCGGCTCGAGCGCGGCCTCTCCGAGCTGACCGAGGCGGCCGCCGACGAGCTCGCCGACTGGGAGCTCTCCGCCATGCGCGACCCCCGCAACTGGGTTCCGACCGTCACGGCGATCGTGGTCGGTGGCGCGGCTGCCGGCGGACTCGTGCTCGTGCGGGCGCGACAGCAGCACAAGAAGCGTCAGGTGTCGGGCGCCAGGGCGCTCGAGCGCAGCATGCGCGGCGTGGCCGCAGACGTCCAGAAGCGCCTGCGCCGCTAGGCCGCAGCCACGCTCGGCGGCTCGACGGCCGGCGTCGCGAGCCCGGCGCCCAGGCCGGCGATCCCGATCAGCAGGTGCAGCAGGTTGTCCTCGGTGTTCACCGGGATCAGCCCCAGGATCTCGCCGCCGTCCCCGGTGATGAAGCCCACCACCGCCACGACCAGGTAGAGGCCGCCGCCGGCGAGCGCGAACAGGCGCCCGCCGTCATACGTGCGCGCCAGCGCCAGGCCGACGACGCCGGTGGCGATGTGGAACAGGTTGTGCCAGCCGTTCACGTCGAGGATGCCGATCACGGCGTCGCGCGGCAGGTCGTCTCCCGTGTCGAAGCTGGCGTTGTAGAAGAAGCCGGCGATCCCCGCGACCACCAGCGTGAGGCCGATGACCAGTGCGAAGACCTGTGCGGGAGACCGTTCGTCCACGGCGAATCCTCCTTTGACTGAACCTGCATTCGCGGCTGATCCAACGGGACCTTCGCCGCGTAGGAATAAACCGCCATGGCGAAAGACATCCGCGATCTCGCGGACGAGGAGGTTATGCAGCTCGTCCAGGGCGGGAACCCCCGCGCGTTCGAGCTGGTCTACGACCGCCATGGCGGCGCTGCCTTCTCACTCGCCTACCGGATGGTGGGCAACCGCGGGGCCGCCGAGGACATCGTCCAGGAGGCCTTTCTCTCGATCTGGCGCAGCCGCCTGCGCTACGACCAGGCGCGCGGAAGCGTTCGGACCTGGGTGCTCGGCATCGTCCACAACCGGGCGATCGACGCACTGCGGCGCAGCTTCGTGCACGACCGCCGGCGGGAGACGATGGAGGGCGTCGAGGAGCGCCAGGAGGCGCCCGAGCGCACGGAGGTGGAGGTCGCGCGCAGGGAGGAGGCGCGGACCATTCGCGAGCGCGCTCGAGACGCTGCCGGCGGAGCAGCGCAGAACGATCGAGCTCGCCTACTTCGGCGGGTTCAGCCACAGCCAGATAGCCGAGTTGCTCGACGAGCCCGTAGGAACTGTCAAGGGCCGCATGCGGCTCGGTCTCGACAAGATGCGGCGCCAGCTCTCCGAGGGCTACGCGGCAGGGGGATTCGCATGACGGACAGAGATCACACGAGCTACCGAGAGGAGATCGGCGCCTACCTCCTGGGCGCGCTTACGGACCTCGAGCGTGCAGGCCTTCGAGCGGCACATGGCCGGCTGCGCGGAGTGCCGCGACGAGATCGAGCAGCTGCGTCCGGCGGCCGACGCGCTGCCGCGCTCGGTCGAGCAGGTCGAGCCGCCGTCGGGCCTCAAGACCTCGCTCATGGAGATCGTCGAGCGAGAGGCGCGTGAGGCGGCCGCAGGCGACCTCGAGCAGACGCGGACGGCGCCGCCGGCCCGGCCCCGCCCGCCGCTGCGCGAGCGCCTGCGGCTGCCCTCGCTGCGCCCGGCCTTCGTGATGGCCGCGCTCGCGCTCGGGCTGGTGGCGGGCTTCGGCATCGCCCAGCTCGGCGGCGACGAGGGCCCGCGCACGGTCGTGGCGACGGTCGACCAGGAGCGCATTCCGCAGGGGACCGGCAACCTCCAGGTCGAGGGCGACGGCGAGGACGGCGGCATCCTGCGCGTGAACGGGATGCCGGAGCTCGACGGGGAGCAGGTCTACCAGGCCTGGGTCCAGCGGGACGGGATGATCATCCCGCAGCCGACGTTCGAGGTCGGTCCCGACGGCAGCGGCGCGGTCGCGGTGCCGGAGGACCTGAGCGGCGCGCAGGCGGTGCTCGTGACGCGCGAGGCGCGCGGCGGCGCCACGCGCGCCCAGCGAGCAGCCGATCCTGAGCGTCCCGCTGTAGGGCGGCCGCGCGCCCTCACGGAGGGGGCGCCCGACCTTCTAGTCTGAGCTTCCGCTCGATGGAGGTCTGCTACCGCCACAAGAACCGGGAGACCGGGGTCCACTGCTCGAACTGCGGGCGGCCGATCTGCCCCGACTGCATGACGACGACGCCCGGTCGGGATGCGCTGCCCCGAGTGCGCGAACCAGCGCACCAAGGTGCGCACGATGGGCGCGCGCAGCCGGTCGGACGAGCCGGCGCTCACCTACCTCCTGATCGGGATCAACGTGATCGTGTTCCTCGGCGGCCGCGCTCGGCGGGGCTAGCGCCACCGGCGGCGGAGGGGTCGGCGGCAGCGCGCTGCTGACCGACGGAGCGCTCTCGCGCTCGGCGGTGGCCGACGGGGAGTACTGGCGCATCGTCACGGCGGGCTTCCTGCACGCCGGCTTCTTCCACCTGCTCTTCAACATGCTCTCGCTCTGGATCCTCGGCTCGATGCTGGAGCCGGCGATCGGGCGCGTGCGCTTCGCGCTGATCTACTTCGTGTCGCTCCTGTGCGGCTCGTTCGGAGCGCTTCTGCTCGAGCCGGACGGCCTCACCGTCGGAGCCTCGGGCGCGATCTTCGGGCTGATGGCGGCGGCCGCCGTCTACGCGCGCAACCGCGGGCTGAGCCTGATGGAGAGCGGACTCGGCGTCTGGATCGTGCTCAACCTGCGTGATCACCTTCACCGTCCCGAACATCTCGATCGGCGGCCACATCGGCGGGCTGATCGGCGGCGGGCTCGTCGCGTTCGTGCTGTTCGACCTCGGCGACCGGGCGCGGCTGCCCGAGTCCGCGGCGCTCGCTCGCTCTGCGGCGCGCTCGGCGCGGCCGCGGTGGCGGGCTCGATCGTCGTCGCCGGCAGCGGCTAGGCCGCGCGCCGGCCGCCCGAGGTCGAGCTCGATCGACCGGCGCGTGGGCGGGGCCTCGAACACGTCGGGGTGGAGGATGTGGCCGAGCAGCTCGATGCCGTCGACGAGCCGCGGTCCCGGGCGAGAGAAGTAGGCGGCGGCGTCCACCGCCACGACGCGGGCGCCGAGCACGGCGAGCCGCTCGCGGTGGAGCATCGTCTCCGCGGCCGCCTGCTCCGCGTAGTAGCCGCAGGGCATCGAGATCACGATCTCGGGGGCGGCCGCCTCGAGCTCGGCCCACTCGGCGGTGCGCGACTTCTCGCCCGGCATCCCGAGCACGTCCTCGCCGCCCGCGAGCTCGATCATCTGCGGAACCCAGTGGCCGCCGATGAAGACGGGGTCGAGCCATTCGAGCGCCGCCACGCGCGGGCGCGGGTCGCCGGCGATGGCCAGCTCGACCTCCTCGATTCGCTCGGCCGCCTCCTCGGCGAGCGCCTCGCCCGCCTCGGGCACGCCCGGCCGCCTCGGCGAGCCGCGGGATGTCCGCGAGCACCTCGCCGAGCGTGGAGGGATCGAGCGAGATCACCTCCGGCTGGGTGGGCAGGCGCTCCGCGACGGCGCGGACGTCGTCGAAGGAGACGGCGCAGACCTCGCAGACCGCCTGGGTCACGATCAGCTCGACGTCGAGATCCTCGAGCAGCTCGTCGTCGAGCTCGTAGAGCGCCTCGCCGCGGCCCGTGCGCTCGCGCACCGCCGCGTCGATCTCCGCGGCCTCGAGGCCCTCCGGGATGACGCTGCGCGTGAGATGGGGGAGTTGCTCGGCCCCCTCCGGGTAGTCACACTCGTGGGTGACGGCGACGACGTCGCCGCCGAGGCCGAGAGCGAAGAGCATCTCGGTCGCCGACGGGACGAGAGAAGCGATTCGCACGGAGACGAGGATGGCACGTCGAGAGAAGCCGTTCGACACCGCTAAGATCGACGCGGCCGCCGGATGAGCGACGACGATAGACCTCGAAGTAGGAAGTCACACCCCGCAGCGGGAGCTGCCGGTCTGAGATGACCGAGCTGCTCCTGCTGGTAGGCGTGCTGCTGCTGGTGGCCGCCAACGGCTTCTTCGTCGCCGCCGAGTTCGCGCTGGTGCGCGCTCGCGAGGGTCGTGTCGAGATCATGCGCGACGAGGGCCGCCGCGGCGCCGCGCTCGTGCTCGTCCAGATCGACAAGATCGACGAGTACCTGTCGGCCTGCCAGCTCGGCATCACGATGGCCTCGCTCGGCATCGGCTTCATGGGCGAGCCGGCCATCGCGAGCCTGATCGAGGGCGCGATCGGCGGGTCGATCTCGCACGGGCTCTCGCTGGCGATCTCGATCACGATCGCCTACCTGATCACGACGGCCCTGCACATCACGGTCGGCGAGCAGGTGCCGAAGATCTACGCGATCGTGCACGCCGAGGGCACGGCTCTGCGCGTCGCCCGGCCGCTGCACTGGTTCCGGGTCGCCCTGAGCCCGCTGATCTGGCTCCTGAACACCGCGTCCAACGCGATCCTGCGACTGGTCGGGGTCGACGCCAAGGCCGAGTTCGAGGAGGTCTCCTCGTCCGAGGACCTGAAGCTCCTGATCGCCCGCAGCGCGCACGGCGGCAAGATCGACCCGGGCGAGGCCGGGATGCTCTCCGGCGTCTTCCACCTGCACGAGCAGCAGGCGCGCCAGGTGATGACGCCGATCCCGGCGGTCGTGACGGTCGACGCCTCGGAGAGCGCCGAGACGGCGCTGCGCCGCTGCGTCGACTCCGGGCACACCCGCCTCGTGGTCACCGAGAACGAGAACACCGACCGCATCAAGGGGGTCGTGCACGCGAACTCGCTCGCCCGCACGCCTCATGAACCAGGGCGCCGACGCCTCGATCGAGGACAGCGTCAAGGACGCGCTGATCGTGCCGGAGACGAAGCCGCTCGACGACCTGCTGGCCGACCTCCAGCGCGAGCGCGCCTCGATGGCGGTCGTGGTCGACGAGTACGGCCGCACGGCCGGCATCGTCACGATCGAGGACATCATCGAGGAGGTCGTCGGCGAGATCGCCGACGAGACCGATCCCGCCGTGGCCGGCGTGCGCCGGCTCGCCAACGGCGACTGGTGGGTGCGCGGGCACGTGCCGATCACGGACCTCACCGACTACGGGCTCGACCTTCCGGTCGACTCCGAGGCCTACAACTCCGTCGGAGGCTTCGTCTTCGGCGAGCTCGGGCGGCTGCCCAAGCGCGGCGACATGGTCCAGGCCAACGGCTACTCGCTGCGCGTCGAGGCCGTGCGGCAGAACCGCGTCGAGGCCGTTCGCATCCGCGACCACCACGCTCGCGGAGAGGACGGGCCCGCACCTGGCCTCGAGCGGCCCGTCGAGCAGGCGGCCGCGATCCCGCGCGGGTCGGTGGAGCGCAGGCAGCGCGAGGAGAGCTCCTAGGCGATCTGTCCGCCGGGGGGCTAGCTTCGTTCACTGGCTGCTTCTCCCAACAGGAGGTTCGGCGCATGTGGTGCGCGAAGCTGAGCGACTCACAGCGTGACGCCCTGCGCGCGCTGATCGAGGATCAGGAGGAGCCGGCCGCTGCCCTCGTCGCCGCGCTCGAGGCGCTCGAGCTGGCGCGCTGGGACGACCTGCCGGAGGCCTCGCTTCCCTGGGAGCGCGTGGCCGAGCTCGCCGAAGCGCCAGGGCATCGGCGAGGCCGACGTGGTCTGGGATCTGGCCGCCGGGATGGCGACGGCGCCGAGGCGGCGCGTGCCGCGCAGGGCCGCACGGCGGTAGGCGGGCCCGGCCGCCGAGCTACCGCTCGTCGTACTCGTAGAAGCCCGCGCCCGCCTTGCGGCCGAGCCGGCCCTCGTCGATCAGCTCGTGGACCCGCGGCGGCACGTCCGCGCCGATCGATTCGCCGATCGCGACGGCCACGTCGAGGCCGACGAAGTCGAGCAGCGCGAGCGGTCCCATCGGGTGGCCCGCGCCGAGCTTCATGCAGGTGTCGATCGACTCGGGATCGAGGCCGTCGCGCTCGAGCAGCCGCACCGCGTCGAACAGGTAGGGGAAGAGCAGCTTGTTGACGACGAAGCCCGCCGAGTCGGGCACCTCGACAGCGGTCTTGTCGAGCGTCGCACAGAGGCCATGCAGCGCGGCCCGCGTCGAGTCGGAGGCCTCGTCGGGGAAGGACAGCTCGACGAGCTTCATCTTGTCGCACCGGGTTGAACACGTGGAGGGCGCCGAAGCGGTCGGCGCGCCCGCTGGCCGCGGCGAGCTCCGCCACCGACAGCGAGGAAGTCGTCGTGGCGAGCACCGCCTCGGGGCCGAGCACGTCGCCGAGGCGGTCGTAGAGCTCGCGCTTCGCGTCGAGCTCCTCGGCGATCGCCTCGACGATCAGGTCGCAGCCGGCCAGCTCGGACAGGTCGGTCACGACCTTCGCGCCGTCCTCGACCTTCGCCGCACGCACGCTCGCGCGAAGCGTCCGACGCGCGCCCACAGCACGACGTCGTGAGTGCCCGCAGCGGCGCGCGCAAGTCCGCAGGCGATCGCCCCGCTTCCTGCGATTCCAAGCCGGTTTGTCATGCCTGCGAGCTCCTGAAGGCGTTGGTTGACTGGTCAGTCAATCGAGTAGGCTTTTAGCAGATAACCCGCGACAACCGGTGCAGGCCGCCTCGCGGAAAGGTGCCACAACGGAGGAAAATTCGAGATGCAGAACGGAAACGGGCGCGAGGTTGTGATCGTCGAGGCGGCGCGCACGCCGATCGGGCGCGGCCACCCCGAGAAGGGCTACTACAAGGACACGCACCCGAACGAGCTGCTCGGGAAGACCTACACCGAGGTCATCGAGCGCGCGGGCATCGACGCCTCCGACGTCGAGGACGTGATCACGCGGCTGCGTCCAGCAGTACGGCGAGCAGATGTTCAACGTCGGCCGCAACGCGTGGCTGCAGGCCGGGCTGCCGGTCGAGACGCCCGCCACCACCGTCGACCGCCAGTGCGGCTCGGCGCAGCAGGCCGTCAACTTCGCCGCCGCGCTGATCGCCTCGGGCGTGCACGACGTCGCGATCGGCTCGGGCGTGGAGCACATGGGCCACATCCCGATGGGCATCGGCTTCAAGTGGGTCGACGAGGTCGGCTCCCCCTGGCCGCCGGAGCTGATGGAGAAGCTACAACCTCGTCCCGCAGGGGATCTCGGCCGAGATGATCGCCGACCAGTGGGAGATCCCGCGCTCCGAGCTCGACGAGATCGGCGTGCGCTCCCACCTGAACGCCCACCGGGCGACCGAGGAGGGCCGCTTCGAGCGCGAGATCGATCCCGTTCCAGGTCAACGGCAGCACCTACGTGACCGATCAGGGCATCCGCCCGGACTCGAACCTCGAGACGCTCTCCCAGCTCAAGCCGGCCTTCAAGGAGGACGGCAAGATCACGGCCGGCAACTCCTCGCAGATCTCGGACGGCGCCGCCGCGGTGCTGCTCATGGAGCGGCGCGAAGGCGGAGTCGCTCGGGCTGAAGCCGCGCGCCAGGGTGCTCGACCAGACGACCGTCGGCGTCGACCCGGTGATCATGCTCACCGGCCCGATCCCGGCGACGAAGAAGCTGCTCGAGCGCAACGGGATGACGATCGGCGACATCGACCTGTTCGAGGTCAACGAGGCCTTCGCCTCGGTGCTCGCCGCCTGGCGCCGCGAGCTCGAGCCGGACATGGAGCGCGTGAACGTGAACGGCGGCGCGATCGCGCTCGGCCACCCGCTCGGGCTCGACCGGCGCGCGCCTGATCACCACCCTCGCTGCACGAGCTCGAGCGCTCCGACAAGGAGGTCGGGCTCGTGACGATGTGCTGCGGCGGCGGCCTCGGCACCGGCACGCTGATCCAGCGCGTCTAGCTCCCGCCGTTAGACGCGGACAGCGGCGCGGGTAACACCGGCCGATGCCCGCATCGACGCAGGGAACGCTGTTGGACGGGCGCTACCGCGTGCTCAGGCACCTGGGCTCCGGGGGAATGGCGTCCGTCCTGCTGTGCCATGACGAGCGACTCGACCGGCAGGTCGCGGTCAAGCGGCTGCATGCCGACAGCCCGGCGGACGTCGAGCAGCGCTTCGTGCGCGAGGCGAAGCTCGGCGCCTCGCTGAACCACCCGAACCTCGTCTCCGTCTTCGACACCGCCGTCGACGACGAGGGCGTCCTCATCGTCATGGAGTACGTGCCGGGCGAGTCGCTCTCGGCGGCGCTTCGCCACGGCCCGCTGGGGCCCCGGCGCGTGGCTCGGATGGCCCGCGAGCTCGGCGCGGCGCTCGACCACGCGCACGCCCAGGGCGTGGTGCACCGGGACGTCAAGCCCGCCAACGTGCTGCTGCGCGACGACGCCGTCACGAAGCTCGTCGACCTCGGGATCGCCACGGCGGCCGACGCCACGCGCATCACCCGCAGCGGCACGGTGCTCGGCACCGCGGCCTACATGGCTCCGGAGCAGCTCGAGGGGCGCGAGCCCGGGCCGGCGGTCGACATCTACGCGCTCGCGGCCGTGTGCTACGAGACGCTCGCCGGGCGCGGCCGCGCGACGGGCGAACGCCGATCGAGATCGCGCACTCGATCTCGTCCGCACCGCCGCCCGACCTCGCGCGAACACTGGCCGGCGGCGTCGCTCGCGGTCGCCGAGGTGCTGCAGCGCGGGATGGCGCGCGAGCCCGCGGAGCGACCGGAGTCGGCCGGGCAGCTCGCCTGCGAGCTGGCGCGCGCCCTCGAGAACGAGCCGCGCACGGCGGTCACGCGGCGCCTGCCGCGCCGGGCCGCGGCGCCGGCGTCCGCACCCGCTGACCGCTCAGCCGCGGTCGCAGCCTCGCCCCGCGAGTGGACGATTCCGGACCCATGGGTGACGGAAAACGCCACTCGCTTCCGTACGTGGTGGCCGGGACTGCTGGTACTGCTCGCGATCGCCGTCGTTGCCGTCGTTCTCGCTGTCGGGCGGCGACGACGGTGGCGGCGAGAGCAGCGAGCGGGCGCGCAGCCGCCCGCGCAGCAGCAGCAGCGAGCAGGAGCCCGCGCAGCAGAACCGGGCAGCCGAGCGCAGCAGGCCCGAGCCCGAGCCCGACCAGGCGGAGCAGAGCCGGCCGCGGAGCCGCCCGCGAGCCAGAGCCCGCGCCCGGAGCCTGAGCCCGCGCCGGAGGAGGAGGCGCCGCGGCGCGAGCGGCCGGCCAGCGGCGCCGACCTCAACGCCCAGGGCTTCGACCTAATCAACGCCGGGCAGCTACGACGAGGCGATCCCGATCCTGCAGCAGGCGGTGGACTCGCTCGCCGGCTCCGGCGACCTCGACTACGCCTACGCGCTCTTCAACCTGGGCCGCGCGCTGCGGCTCGCCGGCCGGCCGGCCGAGGCCATCCCGATCCTCGAGCAGAGGCTCGGGATCCCCAACCAGAGGGGCACGGTGCGGCGCGAGCTCGAGGCCGCCCGCCAGGCGGCGGGACAGGGCTAGGCCGGCCGCGGCGGCCGCCCGCGCGGTCGCCCGAAGGGACAGCCGCGCTGGCATCCTATGGGGGCATGTCCACCGCAACCGAGGCCGTGCTTCCGCTCATCCCGACGGACGAGGAGCGCCAGATCCGCGAGGCGGTGCGAGGCATCTGCGACTCCTTCCCGGCCGACTACTCGCGCCGCAAGCACGAGGCGGGCGAGCCGCCGACGGAGCTCTGGGACGCGCTCGCGGAGAAGGGCTACCTCGGCGTCAACCTGCCCGAGGAGTGGGGCGGCGGCGGGCTCGGCATGACCGGGCTCGCCACCGTGGGCGAGGAGATCTCGGCGGCCGGGCAAGTCGCTGCTCCTGATCGTCGTCTCGCCGGCGATCGCCGGCAACATCCTCGCCCGCCACGGCACCGAGGCGCAGAACGAGCGCTGGCTGCGCGGCATCGCGGCCGGCACGACCAAGGTCGCCTTCGCGATCACCGAGCCGGACGCGGGCACCAACTCGCACAACCTCTCGACCTCGATCGAGCGGCGCGGCGACCGGCTTCGTGCTGCAGCGGCCAGAAGACCTACATCTCGGGCGTCGAGCACGCCGACGCCGTGCTCGTCGTGGCCCGCAGCCGGCTCCCCGACGGCTCGCTCGGGCTGCCCTCGCTGTGCGATCGTCGACGTGGACACGCCCGGCTTCACGCGCGACGAGATCCCGATGCCCTACATCGGGCCCGGACAAGCAGTGGACGCTCTTCTTCGACGACGTCGAGCTCGAGGAGGAGCGGCTGATCGGCGGCGAGGGCGGCGGGCTCGGGCCCGTCTTCGACGGGCTGAACCCCGAGCGCATCATGGGCGCCGCGATCGGCTGCGGCGCCGGCCGCCGGGCGCTCGAGAAGGCGGCCGCGTACGCGCAGCGAGCGCGTGGTCTGGGGGGCGCCGATCGGCACCCACCAGGGCGTCGTCGCACCCGCTGGCGGAGGCGAAGATCGAGCTCGAGCTGGCGCGCCTGATGATGCAGAAGGCGGCGGCGCTCTACGACGCGGGCGCCCCGGGCGCGGGCGAGGCGTCGAACATGGCGAAGTACGCCGCCGCCGAGGCCGCGATCCACTGCGTCGACCGCGCGATCCAGACGCACGGCGGCAACGGCTTCGCGCTCGAGTACGGGCTGTCCGACATGTGGTGGGGCGTGCGCCTCACGCGGACCGCGCCGGTGTCGAGGGAGATGATCCTCAACTACGTCGCCGAGCATTCGCTCGGGCTGCCGAAGAGCTACTAACTCGACCCAGGCCGGCTGCGTCCGCGGCCACGCGCGGTCCTGCGAACAGCGCGACCTGGAGATAGACGAGGACCGGCTCGAGCTCCGTGCAGCTCCGCGGCGCCGCCCTCCCGGATGTGGCGCACGACGAGGTCGTCGAAGGCCGCGGCCAGGGCCTGGAACACCTCGATCGGGCAGCTCGGGCAGTCCCGCCGTTCCGCCGCGCTCCTCTCGTTGGAGCGCACGCAGCCGCTCCGCGTAGCGGTCGCGCATCCGCTCGCGGCTCTCCGCCGCGCGCGGGCCGGCCGCCGCCGACCTCGATCAGGAAGACGCGCGCCAGCGCGGGCTCGGCGGCGAGCCAGCGCAGGTAGGCGCCGATGCCCGCGCGGGTGCGCTCGATCCAGTCGTCGGGCCCTCGCTGCGCGCTCGCGCACGCGCTCGAAGCAGCGCGTCCGCGGCGGCCTCGTAGGCGGCGACGAAGCAGTCCTCCTTGTCCCGGAAGTGCTCGTAGAAGGTCTTCTTGGAGACACCGGCGCCGCGGACGATGTCGTCGATCGTCGTCGCCGCGTAGCCCTTGTCCGCCACCGCCCGGCCGACCGCCTCGAGCAGGCGCGTGCTCTGCGAGGCGGCCACGAGCCGGCGGTCGAGGCCGTGGGTGCCGCGCGGCAGGCGGCGGGGGATCTCGGGTGTGCTCGCCACGTTGTGTACTCCTTGGTACATTACCGCCATGGATCTGACGTTGTCGCCGTCCGAGCTGTCTTTCCGCGACGAGCTGCGTGCCTGGCTCGCGGACAACCACCCCGGGTGAGGAGCCCCCCGGGTGACGACGAGGCCTTCGATCACCGCCGCGCCTGGCAGCGCACAGCTGTTCGACGCCGGGCTACGCCGGCTTCTCCTGGCCGAAGGAATACGGCGGCCGCGGCGCGACGCTCGTCGAGCAGGCGCTGTTCGGCGAGGAGATGGCGCGCGCCCGGGCGCCCCAGCCGGCCAACGTGCTCGGCATGGTGATGGGCGGCCCGGTGGTGATCCACCACGGCACCGACGAGCAGAAGGAGCGCTGGCTCCAGCCGATCCTGACCGGGCGACGAGATCTGGTGCCAGGGCTTCTCCGAGCCCGAGTCGGGCTCGGACCTCGCGTCGCTGAAGACGCAGGGCGGTCAAGTCGAACGGCGAGTGGGTCGTGACCGGCCAGAAGGTCTGGACGACCTTCGCGCACAAGGCCAAGTGGTGCATGATCGTCGCGCGGACCGACCCGGACGTGCCCAAGCACCAGGGCCTGACCTACTTCATCATGGACATGGAGCAGGACGCCGTGCAGGTGCGCCCGCTCCACCAGATCACCGGCCAGCCGGAGTTCAACGAGCTCTTCATCGAGGAGGCGCGCATCCCGGACGAGAACGTCATCGGGGGCGTCGGCGACGGCTGGGGCGTCGCGATCACCACGCTGATGAACGAGCGCGCCGGGCTCGGCGCCTCCTCCGCCGCCGGCGATCAGGATCGCGCTCGACGACGCTCAAGGAGCTCGCGCACGAGCGCGGCGTGGCGGACGACCCCGTGATCCGCCAGCGGATCGCGCAGCTCGCGATCGAGGCGGAGCTGCTGCGGCTCAACTCCTGGCGCGGCCTGACGCAGATCATGAAGCGAGGCGTCCCGGGCCCCGAGGGCTCGCTGCCGAAGTGGCAGTGGGGCGAGATCAACCAGGACGCTCACCGAGCTGGCGGTGGACATCCTCGGCGAGGACGGGGCCGCCTGGGACTCGCCCTGGACCTACCGCCTGCTGCGCTCGCGCGCGAACTCGATCGAGGGCGGCACGACCGAGATCCTCAAGAACATCGTGGCCGAGCGGGTGCTCGGCCTGCCGAAGCTGCGGTAGGGAGAGACCCGGAAGATGAACTTCGATTTCACCGACGACCAGCAGGCGATCAAGCGGACCGCGAAGGACCTCCTCGCCGACCGCTTCAAGCCCGAGCACGTGCGCGAGCTCGCCGAGGCCAAGGCGCTACGACGACGACGGCCTGGAAGGAGATGTGCGAGCTCGGCTGGGCGGGCATCTTCATCGAGGAGGCGCACGGCGGCCAGGAGCTCGGCGCCGTCGAGCTGATCATCCTGTTCGAGGAGCTCGGCTACGCGCTCGCGCCCGGTGCCGTTCCTCTCGAACGCGGCCGCCGGGCCTCGCGATCCAGGTGGCCGGCTCGGACGAGCAGCGCGAGCGCTGGCTGCCCGGCCTCGCCTCGGGCGAGCTGCGCGGGACGGTCGGGCTGCTCAAGGGCGGCGAGGCGCGGCTCGTGCCCGACGCCGCCGAGGCCGACCTGATCGTGCTCGCGGGCGACGACGGAGGCGGTCGTGGCCGAGCGTCGGCGCTGCCGAGGTCGAGCCGTTCGAGGCGCTCGACGCGACCCGCCGCTTCGCCCGCGTGCGCGCGGACGGCGGCGACCCGCTGCCCGGGCGACGTGCAGCCCGCGATCGACCGGATCAGCGCGGCGCTGGCGGCGGAGAACGTCGGAGTCGCCCAGCGTGCGATGGAGATGGCCGTCGACTACGCGCGCGAGCGCAAGCAGTTCGACCGTCCGATCGGCGCCTACCAGGCCGTCTCGCACCGCTGCGCGCAGATGCTGCTCGAGGTCGAGGGCTCGCGCTCAGCCGCCTACTACGCGGCCTGGTGCGCGGACGCCGAGCCCGAGACGCTCGCGCAGGCGGCCTCGATGGCCAAGGCCTACGCGTCGGACGCCGGCTGGCGGGTCTGCACGTCGTCGCTCCAGGTCCACGGCGGCATCGGCTTCACCTGGGAGCACGACCTGCACTTCTTCCTGAAGCGCGCCAGGACCAACGGGCTCATGTTCGGGTCCGCGACCGAGCACCGCGAGCGCGTCGCGAGCCTGGTCGGCCTCAGCTCAGACCTCAGCGTCGCGTAAGCGCCGCCGCGAGCGGCGACAGCACGCCGTGGGTCTCGTGCTTCGGGGCCGGGCTCGTCCTCGCCTCGGTCCTGGGCGTCGAGATCACGTGCCGCACGGTCACCGAGGTCAGCTTCTCGAGCCTGCGCGGCAGGTTCGCCTCGACCCAGCGCGAGCTCCCCGTGGGAAGCGTCGACACGAGGATCTCGTCGAACTCCATCGGGTCCCAGGCCTCCATGACCGCGACGACCGGGTCCGGATCACCGACCTTCCCCGTCACGTGCTCGAGCCCGGCGTCACGCATCCGCGCCAGAGCCTCTTCGAGCCGCCCTCTCGCCTCGTCGCCGCTTGCCGGCATGACGAGCGAGAAGCGGCAGGCCCCCTGCTCGGAGCGCGCACGAAGGGCTTGGAGCAGCTCGTCGGAGGTAGCGGTCACATTGGCTACGACCAGCACGCTGAACTCCCAGGTCATCCCGTCTCCCTTGCTCGTGGCGCCTGTCACGAGATTATCGCGACCGAGGCGGCGCGGGAAGGCCGCGGGCGTGCGGTGTCAGTCGGGCCCGCGGTAGCTCGGCAGGCCCTGCTCGCCCTGCTGGATCGGGCCGCGGCGCTCGGACCCGAGCGCGATCTGGTCGAGCCGCGCGATCTCGCGCTCGCCCTCGACGCGGGCGGGGTGATCCTCGGGGAGCCCCGCGATCAGAGTGCGGATGCGATTCCGAAGCTGAAGCGCGAAGTGCGGGGTGGACGCGCCCATCAGCTGGCGCACGTCCTCGACGGTCGGCTCGCGCGCGGAGCGGTCTGGGCGTTCGTACTCGGACATGCCCGCCGGATCCTACGGGGCGATCGCCTGAACCGGGATCAGCTCCGTGATCGCGTCGAGCTGCGCCTGCTCGTCGACCGACACGGCGTCGTCGTCGCCGAGAATCCAGGCGCGGTTGTAGACCGCCTCGCCCGGGTCGTCCTCGTAGCCGGGCTGGACGCTCAGGAAGTACTCCTCGAGGGGCTTCGGCAGCCTGGCGGGATCGTCGGTGAGCAGCAGCGGCGCGAACACGCCGCGTGTGGCGAGCGAGGCCGCGGCGGCGGCGTCGAGCGGCCGCGACGTGTTGGCGACGGCGAAGTTGTAGCCCGGCACGACGACGCCCCAGCCGAAGTCGCCCTTCTCGTAGCGCGCGAAGGCGATCGCGTTCTCGACCGGGTTCGGCCCGGAGATCCGCTCGACCGAGCGGGCGACGTCGTCCTCCTCGAGCCGGCGCACGACGCGCTCCGAGATCACCTGCTCGCCGCCGAGCACGAACACGTTCGGGCGCTCGTGGCCGCGGATCGCCTCGAGCACCTGGGCCGGGATGCGGCCCTCACGGACGGGTAGCACCGAGTCGCCCGAGCGCGCCGCCCACGCCGCCGCCGGCATCGCCCACTCGGGCTGCTCGCCCGAGTAGAGCAGGACGTCGTTCGACGGCCGCCCGCGCGCGGCCGAGAAGAAGCGGTCGATCGCGGCGGCGCGCGCGAAGGCGTCATCGCCCTCGACGACCGCCGTCCGGAAGCCCTCCGGCCGGGGCACGTCCTGGCCGATGCGGATCACCTGGGCGTCCTCGGACAGGTCCGAGCCCCGCGGGTCGAGCCGCTCGAGGGTCTCCTCGGTCACGGCCGGCAGCTCCGAGCCGTCGGACAGCAGGATCGGCCGCGCCGATCGGCGGCCCGGCGAGCACGCTCGCCGCGATGCCCGTGACCCAGTCCTCCTGGTCGATGAGCACCACGGCGGTGGGGCGGTCCGAGTCGCCCGTGGCCGGATAGAGGGCATTGGCGACCCCGGCGGCGTCGGCCGCGGCGTCCGCGCCGCCGACCCTGACCGTGTTGCGGGTCGCGCTCGCCGGGAAGCCGAGCTTCTCCGCGGCCTGGTCGTCGTCGGCGCTGACCCCGGCCTGCGGCGGGGTCGGCTCCTCGTCGCCGAGGCTGCAGCCGGCGAGCGCGAGACAGAGGGCCAGGACGAGGAGGAGGGGGCGGCGCAAAGCCGGGCGGACGATAGCCAGAAATACAGCGAAAACCGCCGGCTTGACCTATGATTGACTGGTCAGTCAATTTTGGCCGCGGAGGCACCGATTCCAGTGGATTTCAGGCTCAACGACGAACAGCTCGAGTTCCAGCGCACCTGCCGCCGGTTCGCGCGAGGAGGTCATCCGCCCGGTCGCGGCGCGCTACGACCGCGACGAGGAGGTGCCGTGGGAGGTCATCAAGGCGGCCCGTGAGTGGGGCCTCCATGGCATGGACCAGCTCACCAAGGTCGGCTCGGACCCCGACGGGATCATGAGCTGCATCTACGCCGAGGAGCTGCACTACGGCTGCGCCGGGATCGCGCTCGCCATCTCGGGCGGCTCGCTCGCCGCCGCCGGGATCGCCTCCTCGGGGACGCCCGAGCAGATCGCGCGCTGGGTGCCCGAGTGCTTCGGCAAGCGGTGACGAGATCAAGCTCGGCGCCTACGCCGTGACGGAGCCGAGCGCCGGCTCCGACGTGCGCTCGCTGCGCACGACCGCCGTGCTCGACGGCGATACCCATGCGGGCACAGGCGAGTGGGTGCTGAACGGCACCAAGGTCTTCATCACGAACGGCGGCATCGCGGACGTGACCGTCGTGATCGCGACCGTCGACAAGGAGCTCGGCCACCGAGGCCAGGCCTCGTTCGTCGTACCCAAGGGCACGCCCGGCCTGTCGATGGGCAAGAAGGAGTCGAAGCTCGGAATCCGCGCCTCGCAGACCACCGAGGTGATCCTCGAGGACTGCCGCGTGCCGATGGACCACCTGCTCGGCGGCTACGAGAAGCTGCAGCGCAAGCTCGAGCGCGCGCGCTCGGGCGTGTCGACCGGCCGCTCCTCGGGCGCGCTCGCGACCTTCGAGATCACCCGCCCGCTGGTCGGCGCCTCCGCGCTCGGCATCGCCCAGGCCGCCTACGAGTGGACGCTCGGATACCTCGAGGGGCGCTCGCAGGACGGTGTGCCGCTGCTCGAGCAGCAGCGCATCCAGCAGACGCTCGCCGACGTCGCGACCGAGATCGAGGCCGCCCGCCTGCTCGTGTGGCGCGCCGCCTGGATGGGCCGCAACGGCGTCCCGATGACGGCAGGCCAGGGCTCGATGTCGAAGCTCAAGGCGGGTGACGTGGCGATGTGGGCCACGACCACGCTGATGGACCTCGTCGGCCCGTACGCCCAGACCACCGACTGCCCGCTCGAGAAGTGGTTCCGGGACGCCAAGATCTACCAGATCTTCGAGGGCACGGCCCAGGTCCAGCGGCTCGTCGTCTCGCGCATGCAGCGGGCCGACTATCAGCGCAGGCTCGAGGAGGCCGCGGCCACGCTCGAGGAGGCCGGCGCGGCGTAGCGAGCCGCCCCGCCCGCGGGGCGGCCCGGCGTATCCTCGGGGTCGCGTGGTCGCCCCGCTCGCTCATGTCGGGAGCGGCGTCTTCGAGCCGCTGCAGCTGCTTCCGCCGTTCGCGGCGCTGCTGGCCTATGCGCTGCGCTGCCGGACGCTCGACCGTCAGGGCAGACCGGTCGCGCCGCTGCGCATGGCCTCGTTCGCGGTCGGGATCGCACTCGTCATCGCGGGCCTGACGACCCCGCTCGCACACATCGGCGGCGAGCTGGTCCTGGCGCACATGGGACAGCATCTGATGATCGCCGACCTCGGCGCGCTCTTCATCGTCATCGGCCTCACCGGGCCCGTTCTGCAGCCGCTTCTCGCCACTCGGCTCGCACGCAGCCTGCGCTTCCTCGCGCACCCGGTCGTGGCCTTCGTGCTCTGGGCGCTCGACCTCTACGTCTGGCACCTCCCGACGCTCTACGAGGCGTCGATCAACTCGCCCGCGGTCCATGCCCTCCAGCACACGACCTTCGTCTTCTTCGGGGTCACGATGTGGTTCGCCCTGCTCGGGCCGCTGCCTCAGCCCGCCTGGTTCGGAAACGGCGCGAAGCTCGTCTACATCGTGGCCGTCCGGCTGACCGGGGCGCTGCTCGGCAACCTGTTCGTGTGGTCGGAGAGCGTCTTCTACCCGGACTACCGGCCCGGCCAGGCGAGCTGGGACATCAGCCCGCTCGAGGATCAGGGAATCGCGGGCACGCTGATGATGCTCGAGGGCAGCATCGTGACCGTGGTGCTGCTCGGGTGGCTCTTTCTGAAGACCGCGCGCGAGAGCGAGGAGCGCCAGGAGCTCGTCGAGCTCGCGAGCGCGCGCGGCGTGGAGGTGAGCGAGCGCCGGGTGGCCCGTGCGGTGGCGGCGGGCCGCGGCGAGGAGCTCCGCAGGCGGCTCGACGAGGGCGCGCCGCTGCCGCGCTAGGACCAGAACTCGTCGCTGTAGGCGGGCAGCGCGTCGACCATCCACAGCTTCGTCACCTTGCCGCCGTTCACCTCGGCGAGGAAGGCCGCGAAGTTGTGGAGCTCCCTGCCGCCGCGCTCCGCGCGGATCTCCACCATCGTCAGCACGCGCTCCTCGTCGACCGGGAGGACCTGCGTGATCCTGAAGCGGCCGCCCAAGGCGTGCAGGTTGGGCAGCCGGCTCATGTAGGCCTCGACGCCGCGCACCTCGTCGACGCCGGCGTCGGCGTTCGTGACGTAGGCGGTGAGGTCGTCGGCGAGCAGGCTCCGGAAGCCGTCGACGTCGCCGTCGCCGTAGGCCTCGAAGAGCCGCCGCGCGAGGGCGCTGAGCTCGTCAGGCCTCACCGCCCGCGACCTCCCGCGCGCGCCGCTCGTTGACCTCGATGGCGACCTCCAGGAAGCGGCTGATCACGCCGATGTCCTCGTCGGAGAGCTTGTCGATGTACCCGCGGGCATAGGCGCAGACGGGACCGTAGACGTCGAAGGCGAGCGGCGGGCGCACGAGCGCTACCAGCGCTCGCTCCAGAGAGCCGGATGTGCGCCGGGCGTAACCTCAGGGTGTGCGCCCTGCGCGCCCGATCGTGATCTGCGCCCTGATCGCGGCCCTGACGGGCTGTGACTCGGGGAGCGAGGAGCGCGGCACGATGACGGACGAGGGCCGGGTCATCCGTGATTGGCTCGGAGCGCTCAACAACAGCGACTACGGGCACGCCGCCGACTTCTTCGCGCCGCGGGCGCTCGTCGACCAGGGCATCCCTTACCGGCTGCGCGACCGGATGGCCGCGCGCCTCTTCAACTCGGGCCTGCCCTGCCGTGCCGACTTGGTCGAGGTCGACGACGAGGGGGAGCGCGTCCTCGCCACCTTCAAGCTGCGCAACGGGCCCGGCGGCTCCTGCGACGGGTTCGTGAAGGTGCGGTTCGCGTTCCGCGACGGGCGCTTCAGCGAGTTCCGCCAGCTCGAGCAGGAGGCGCCCGCGCCCGGCGAGGCGGTCTGACCGCGGCGGGGCAAGCTCAGTAGTTCCCCCCGCGATCGCGGCGGCGCCGTCCCGATGACGGCGCTCCGCGAGCCTCCTACCTTCTGGGGGTGGAGCTCGTGGCGCTCGCGCTCGCAGGCTGCGTTACCGCCCTCGCAACCGGAGTCGGAGCGCTGCCGGTCTCGCACCTCGGCGACCGGGCGGCCACGTTGCGGCCGGCGCTGTGGGGTCTGACCGTCGGAGTGATGACGGTGGCGTCGGTCGTCGGGCTGATACTCCCGGCCCTCGATGAGGGCTCGCGCACAAGCGTCGCGACCGGGCTCGCCACCGGGATCGCGTTCCTACTTCTCTCGCGCGGGTTTCTCGCGCATCGCGACGTCCACGTGGGCAGGCTCCACGGAGCCGGGGTGCGGAGGGCTCTGCTGGTGTTCTCGGTGCTGCTCGTACACAGCCTGCCCGAGGGGTTTGCGATCGGCACCGCGTTCGCGTCCGACACCGAGGGCCTCGGACTGTTCGTGATCCTCGCGATCGCAATTCAGAACATCCCTGAGGGGACAAGCGTCGCGATCCCGATGCAGGCAGCCGGCTTCGATCCGCGTCAGCAGTTCTGGGCCGCCGTCCTCACGAGCGCGCCGCAGCCCGTGGGCGCGGTGATCGCATTCCTGCTGGTGCAGCAGGTCGACGCGCTGCTTCCGTTCTCGTTCGCGTTTGCGGCCGGCGCGATGCTCTGTCTCGTCGTGGTGGAGCTGGCGCCCGAGGCCTACCGGCGCGGCACCCTGGGACTCTCGCTGGGAGCCACGCTGGCCGGCGGCCTCGTGATGCTGGCCCTCGCCCTCGTGCTGGGTGTCTAGCGCGCCGAGCCATGTCCCGAGCGGGCGGCCCGCTCGTTTCCGCTCCTGGTGCTCGAGCGGCTTCTCATGAGGCCACTCGGCCGGATAGGCTCGAGGACCGATGGGAGGTAAAACGCACGCTTCCGCGATCGAGTTCCCCCGGCTCTCCGATTCCGAGCTCTGGGGGCTTCTCGAGGTCGGCCGCGCGCTGGTCGCCGAGCTCGACGTCGAGGCCGTGCTGCAGAAGGTGCTGGACACCGCCCGCGATCTCACTCGCGCGCGCTACGCGGCGCTCGGGATCATCGACGACGACCGCGAGGAGCTCGAGCGCTTCCTCTACGTCGGTCTCGACGAGCAGACCCGTCGCCTGATCGGCCCGCTGCCGCGCGGACGCGGCGTCCTGGGAGAGCTGATCCGCCATCCCGTCCCTCTGCGGCTCCCGGACGTGACCGCCCACCCGCGGTCCTACGGCTTCCCGGCCGGGCACCCGCCGATGAGGACGTTCCTAGGCGTGCCGATCGCGATACGGGGCGAGGCGTTCGGCAACCTCTACCTCACCGACAAGGAGGGGGGCGTCGAGTTCGGGGAGACCGACGAGGAGCTCGCGATCGTGCTCGCCGAGTGGGCCGCCATCGCGATTGACAACGCGCGCCTGTACGACAACGTCGAGGCCAGGCGCGGTGAGCTCGAGCGCGCGGTTCGCGGGCTCGAGGCGACCGCGGCGGTGGCCCGGGCGGTCGGCTTCGAGACCGAGCTGGGGCGCGTGCTCGAGCTGATCGTCAAGCGCGGGCGCGCGATGCTCGATGCCCGCTCGCTGGTGGTGCTGCTGGACGACGGCACCGGGCGCCTGCGGGTGGCGGCCGCCGCCGGAGAGGTCGGCGGCGACCCCGTAGGCAGCGAGGTCACGGCCGCCGGAACGCTCGTCGGAGCGGTGCTCGACTCGGCCGCCCCCGAGCGCGTGGCCGACCTCGGCACCCGCTCTGGACACGGGCTCGAGGCGGTGGCCGCCGGGGCGACCTCGGCGGTGCTGGTGCCGCTCGGCTTCCACGGCAAGGGCCGGGGCGTCCTCGTCGCCCTCGACCGCTTCGGCGACGAGACGGCCTTCGATCCAGACGACCAGCATCTGCTCATATCGTTCGCGGCGAGCGCGGCGATCGCGATCGCGACGGCGCAGAGCGTCGAGGCCGATCGCGTGCGCTCGTCGCTGCAGGCCGCCGAGCAGGAGCGCAAGCGCTGGGCACGTGAGCTGCACGACGAGACCCTGCAGGAGCTCGGCGCGGTCAAGCTTCTGCTCCAGACCGCTCAGATGGCAAACGCGCGCGAGGGGCTCGCGGGCGCCGCGGGCGGGGCGATCGACCAGCTCGACCTCACGATCCGGGGGCTGCAGGGCCTCATCGCGGAGCTGCGCCCCGCGGCGCTCGACCAGCTCGGCGTCGAGCCGGCGATCCGCGCGCTGCTCGAGCGCACGGCCGTGACCTCCGGCCTCGACATCGACGTCCGGATCGAGCTCGAGCACACCCGGGAGAGGGACGGCAGGCGCCTTGACCCGGAGCTCGGCACCACGGTCTACAGGCTGGTCCAGGAGGCGGTGACGAACGCGACCAAGCACGCTGGCGCGGACCGGGTGTGGGTCGAAGTCGTCGAGGAGGAGTCGATCATCCACGTCACGGTCCGAGACGACGGCAGGGGCTTCACGCGCAGCGGCGTCCCGCGCGGCTACGGGCTGCTCGGCATGGGGGAGCGCGTCGAGCTCGCGGGCGGCTCGCTCAGGATCGAGACCGCTCCCGGAAGCGGCACGCGCGTGCGCGCGGAGCTACCCGCCCGGCACGTGGAGCCGCCCGCCGCCGGGGGGAATGGCGTCTGATCCGAGCTCGACGTGCACGGGCATTCCCTCCGGGGGATGGTCGACATCGTCGAGCGCCAACGCGGGCGCGAGGTAGCGGCCGGCGATCTTCCCCGGCGGCCACCAGAGGATGTGGTCCGAGATCTCGCTGTCGACGTCCTGCCCTCCGCTGACCTCCGAGCGCATGTAGCGGGGCTCCGCCCCGGTGAGGAGCAGGCCGCGCAGCACCGGGCGGAACGGGCGAGGGTCGACGCTCGCACCCGCGCGTGCGGCGATGGACTCGGCCGCGGCGTCCGCCTGCTGGGCGGCCACCCCGCCCTGCTTGATCGGGCAGGTCGTGGCGTCGCCGGCGGCGTAGACATCGAGCTCGTCGCCGACGTACTGGTGGAGGTCGACCGGAATGAAGCCGTCGTGGTCGTGCGGCACGCCCGGCAGCGACGGCCCGCGCAGCCGCGGCAGGCTCACCACTCGATCCGCCTCGATCGCGCTTGACGGGACCAGGGACAGCCTGCCGTCCTCGACCGTGTCCGGCGTTCGTTCCGTGAGGAGCTCGATGCCGCGCTCCGCGAGCAGCTCGCGCAGGGCGGACGAGGCGCGCATGCCGAAGACCTCAAGCGGCTCCGCCTCGGGCGTGACGATTGACAGCTTTACGTTGCTGAGGCCGCGATCCCTCGCGTGCTTGGCAGTCATGAGCGCAAGCTCGTAGAGCGGTAGCGGCCAGGACGTCGCGGCGGGAACGGCGAAGGCGACGCGCCGGATGTGGTCGCGCTCGAGGTCGCGCAGCAGCGCCTGGAACCGGCCCGTGTAGCCCGGCCCCTTGACGGTGACGGCGCCGGGCAGGGCCGACACGGCCGTTGCGCCGATCGCCAGCAGCAGGATCTCGTACCCGAGGGTGCGACCGTCCCAGGTCTCGATGGTGTGCTCGCCCGTGTCGACCGCCCGCAAGCCCGCGAGGTGCATCGTCGTTCCGTGCCGTCGCGCCAGTCGCACGATGTCGAAGCTGCGCACGCGTCCGAGCCCGAACGGCTCCGCCACCACGAGCGGCCGGTACTCGAACTCCGCCGTGGGGGTAATGAGCTCGATCTGGACGCGCTCCTCGGCCATGCGCCGAAGAGCGATCATCGCCTCCAGGGCAGCCACTCCACCCCCGACGATCGTGACCTGCATGTCGTCCTCCTTGGTTGGAAGAGAGGATCGGCGAGCGGAGCGCCCGCGGCATCGGGGGAAGGTGCGTGTCCCGATCCGGGATTTCCCGCAGGGGGAGGGGCCGTCTAGGGTCGCGGGGGCACCTGCGATCGGCTCCGCGGCCGTGATCTCGGCTCGGAAGAAGGGCGCCCAGTCAGGCGAGCCGTACCACCAGCCGGCGGTCAGGCTGCTCGGGATCACGAGATCGCCGGCGCATGGCCAGCCGCACGCCGGCCCGGCTCCCGCCAGCGCCGGGCAGCGCATGCGCCAGGTGGCGCCGCACCGGCTCGTCGATGGCGGGTGTGGTCGCGGCCCTCAACCGGCGCTGCCCGCCTTCGCGGGCTCCGCGGCGGGCGCGCCGGCCTGTGCCGGGCGGGGGTGGACTATGAGTGGGCAGGGGGCATTCGTCACGAGCTCGGTCGCGACGGTGCCGAGGAGGACACGCCGCAGCGGCCCATAGGCGCGCGAGCCGAGCACGAGGAGCGCGCCCTCGGCCGTGGCGAGCTCCGCGAGGGCGGTGGGGGGGTCCCCCACCACGAGCTCGGCCTCGACGCGGAGGCCCTCCGGGACCTCCGCCACACCGGCCTGGAGGCGCTCGCGCACCATCTCCTCGACCTCGTCCTTGATCGCGTGCCAGCCGCCGGCGGCGCTCCGGCCGAAGGTGGCCGCGGGCGGCTCGACGGCCGCCACCAGCTTGAGCAGGGCGCCGCTCGTGCGGGCCAGGTCGACGGCGTCGTCGAGCGCGAGCCGCGACTCGTCCGAGCCGTCGTAGCCGAGGATGATCTCCTCGACGCGCGCAGGCGCCGCGGCCGCGAAGCCATGCGGTGCCACGGCCACCGAGCACGGCGACCCCTGGAGAAGGGTGCGCCCGATGTTGCCGGCCAGCACCTGGCCGACGCGGCCCTTGTGGGAGGAGCCGACGACCACGACGCCGGCGCCGATCTCCTCGGCAAGCTCATGAAGGCCCTGCCCGACGGAGCTGCTCCAGATCGCCTTCGGCTCCGCGCCGACCGACTCGGCAGCGGCATCGATCGCCCGTGTGTGCTCGGCCCAGCCCTCGCGGAATCGCGTGTCGCGTTCGATCAAACCCGGATCGAGCCCGTAGACGCCGGCCACCACCAGCTTGGCCTCGCTCGCATCGGCGAGCAGCTTTCCGAGGGCGAGCGCGTCCTGCGCCCGTTCACTCCCGTCGAATCCGACGACGATCTTGCGATACATGTTGGCCCCTTCCTATGGTCAGGGCCGAGCATCGCGCCGGCCGCGGGCTACGACATCGGCGCACTGCCCTGAGGCCTCTACGTAGTTACCCGCAAACCGGCGGCGACGGCCGCTTTTCTCAGCGCTCGATCAGGTCGTTGTCGAGGGCGTAGCGGACGAGCTCGGCACGCTTCGAGAAGCCGAGCTTCTGCTGGATGTGCGCCCGGTGGGTCTCGATCGTGCGGACGCTCAGGAAGAGCTTCCCGGCGATCTCGCCGTTCGTGTGGCCGAGCGCGACCAGGCGCAAGACGTCGAGCTCGCGGTCGCTGAGATCTTCCGGCGGGCCGGGGGGAGTCGGCGGGGCGGCGGCCATGCGCGCGCCGAGCTCGGGGTTCAGCCACGTTCCGCCCGCCGCCGCGGCCCGGATCGCCTGCACGAGCTCCGCGGCGGCCGCCTGCTTGAGCACGTACCCGCGCGCGCCCGCTCGCAGGGCCTCGCGAGCGAAGGCGGAGTCCTCCTGCATCGTGAGCACCACCACGGAGGTGTCCGGGGAGGACTCGATCATGGCCGGAATCGCCTCGACGCTCGAGCCGCCCGGCATGTTGAGGTCAAGCACGATCACGGTCGGCTTGTGGCCGAGCACGCTACGGCGGGCGGAATCGGTGTCGCCCGTTTCGGCCACGACCTCCATGTCCTCCTCCGCCTCGAGCAGCATCCTCAGCCCACTCCTCACGATCTGATGATCGTCGGCCAGGACGATCGAGATCGTGGGCCGGGGCCCGTCGAGCTCCTCAGCCATCGCTAGCCGCCGTCCCGCGTGCGCTCCGCATCGATGCGCTCGCGCTCGGCCAGCCGGATGTCGCGGCGCAGCTGGGCCTCGCGGCCGCGGCGGACCTCGTCGGCCGTCTCCGCCTTTACCGGACGCACCTCGGTCGGCCGCCCCTCCTCGTCGAGGCCCACCATGGTCAGGTAGGCGGTCGAGGTGTGCGTGACCTCGCCGCTCCGCACGTTCTCCGACTCGACCCGCACGCCGACCTCCATCGAGCTCCGCCAGGTGGCGTTGACGGTGGCCTTGACGGTCACGACGGCGCCGACGAACACCGGATGGCGGAACGTCATGCGGTCCATCCCGGCGGTCACGCAGCGGCCGCCCGAGTGCCGGATCGCGGCGAGCCCGGCCACCTCGTCGCACATGCGCAGGATCACTCCGCCGTGGACGTTGCCGGCGATGTTGGCGTCCCCGATCCCCATCCAGCGGCTGAGTATCGAGACCGACTCTGAGGGCGCTTTCGGTTTCACGCGCGGGAGTCTGCCTGCTCCCGCAGCGCGAGCGCGGCGCCGGGGTCATTAGTCTTGGTGAATCCCCTCGGAAGAGGCGAAGACTTCATACGCAAGCTCCAAGGAGGAGACCGCATGGCAGGCCTTGGCGGGCGCATGTCCACCGTAATCAAGTCCAAGATCTCGCGGATGCTCGACAGGGCCGAGGATCCGGGCGAGACGCTCGACTACGGCTATCAGAAGCAGGTCGAGATGCTCCAGAACGTCAAGAAGGGCATCGCCGACGTCGTGACCGCGAAGAAGCGCCTGCAGATGCAGTCGACGAAGCTCGAGCAGCAGGTGGTCAAGCTCGACACCCAGGCCCGCCAGGCGCTCTCGCAGAACCGCGAGGACCTCGCGCGCATGGCGCTCGAGCGCAAGACACTCGCCCAGACGGAGTTGCAGACGCTCGACACCCAGATCACCGAGCTCGAGGGGCAGCAGGAGAAGCTGACCGAGAACGAGCAGAAGCTGCGCACGAAGATCGAGGCCTTCCGCACCAAGAAGGAGGTCATCAAGGCGCAGTACTCCGCCGCCGAGGCACAGGTCAAGATCTCGGAGGCCGCATCCGGAGTGGGCGAGGAGATGGCGGACCTCGGGCTCGCAATGCAGCGGGCCGAGGAGAAGACGGAGACCATGCGTGCTCGCGCGGGCGCCGTCGAGGAGCTCGAGGCGGCCGGGACGTTCGACGACATCACCCAGCTGGGCTCGGGCCAGGACGACATCGAGCGCCAGCTCCAGGAGCTCACGAGCGGCGCCCAGGTCGACGACGAGCTGGCCCAGATGAAGGCCGAGCTCGGGTCGGGAGGCGATGCCCCCGCGCTCGAAGAGGGAAAGGTCGAGCAGGGGAAGGAGAACGCGTGATCGTCCGGATCTCGGGGGAGGGGCAGTTCAAGCTGCCCGACGAGGACTCCGAGCGCCTCAACGAGCTCGACAACCGCGCGGTCGCGGCCGCGGAGGGGGGCGACGAGACCGGGTTCCAGGAGCTGTGGTCGCAGATGCTCGAGATCGTGGCGAGCGACGGCAATCAGCTCGGCGAGGACGAGCTCGTCGAGTCCGACGTGATCCTGCCGCCGCGCGACATCTCATTCGACGAGGCGCGCGGCGAGTTCACGGGCGAGGGCCTGATCCCGGACTGAGCCGCCTAGGCGGTTGAAAGCAGCGCGGCCGGCGTGAGCCCCGCCAACTCACGGCACTCACGCGTGAGGTGCGACTGGTCGGCGTAGCCGAGCTCGGCGGCGGCCGCCGCGAGGCCGTCCGTGCGCGGCTGGGCCGCGAGATGCAGGAAGCGGCGGAAGCGGAGGATGCGGTCGAGCCGCTTCGGCCCGTAGCCGATTGCATGGTCGAAGCGGCGCCGCAGCGCGCGCTCGCTGAGCGCGAGCGTCCGCGAGAGCTCCGCGACGCTGCTCCCAGGGTGCCCCAGCTGCCCGACGCCGGCCAGCACGAGCGGATCGGGCCGCGCCGTGTGCGCCCGTGGGCGGATCGCCTCCTCGAGCAGCAGGCGCCTGCGTGCGGGGCCGGCTAGGGCGAGGCGCTCCTCGAGGTGGGCGGCAGCACGGCCCCATAGCGCCGCCAGCGGCTCTCGCAGGTCGCGCAGCTCGGCGGCGGGCAGGCCGAGCACGCTGCCGGCCACCCCCGGGCGCAGGCGCAGACCCGCGGCTGCGTACTCGCCAACGACCGGGTACAGGACCGGTCGGGTGTCGGGGCCCGCGACCACCAGCCCCGCGCTGGTCGACCAGACGAGATCGACGGAGCCGTCGGGCAGCACCCTCACATCACGGGCGCCGTCACCGGCCCCGCGGCGCTCCCACGTGCAGGCCACGAGCCCGGCCAGGTCGGGCGCGGGCGGGTGCTCGCTGTAGGAGGCCGTCACGTTCCTTCCCCTTCCCGGTAGCGGCTGTAGACGACGCGTCCGGGGAACGTGCGCGTCTCGAGGAGCTCGAGGGGCACGGCGATGAAGCCGTCGAGCGACACGCTCATCGAGTAGATCAGCTGCCTCATCGGGCCGGAAGGGGCTACAGCGGGACGTCCCAGAGCGGGAACCAGCGCCCCATGTCCTCCTCGAATGGAAGCTCGGCGCCGAGCTGCGCCTTGAGCCTCAACTCGCGCTCGGTGTCGCGCGCCTTGTCCCCGGACGCGGGCACGAACGGGTAGAAGCCGCCGCGCTTGAAGTTGTAGATGAAGTAGACCGGCTTGCCGTTCTCCTCGAAGGCGAACACGGCGGCCAGCAGCCGGTCGCCGTAGCCGCCGCCCTGGAGCTGCACGGAGACGGTGTTGAGCGCGACGACGAGGTCTTCGAAGTCCGGGTCGCCGAGCACGAGCCAGCGGTAGCCGAACTCGTCCTCCGAGCTCGTGACGGTGCTGCCGGTCTCGGCCGCGGTGCCGGCCAGGAGCTCCTCGGTCTCGACGAGGATCTCCTGGAAGTCGGCGGTGCCGACCGGCTGGAAGACGATCCCGGCCTTCTGCTTGTGCTTCAGCCCGAGCGACGTCTCGAGGGTGACCCAGGCCGTCGACATCGCGAACAGTCGATCCTCGGCCGGGCCCTTCAGCTTCCCCTTCGAGCCGAATATCGCGTCGAGAAAGCCCATCAGCTCGCTGCTTGGTTTTCGCGGCTGACCACTAGCGGGTGGACGCTACCTACGCCGCGATCGCGGTGCCCTGGAGCTGGGCCTCGAGCTGCTGCAGGCGCTCGATCCGCTTCTCCATCGGCGGGTGCGTCGAGAAGAGGTTCTGCAGCGATCCCTTGACGCTTGCCGGCACGATGAAGAACGCGTTCAGGCGCTCCGCCTCGCGCAGGTCATGCGTCGGCACGGTCTGCATGGCTCCCGAGATCTTGACCAGGGCCGAGGCGAGCGCGCTCGGCTTGCCGGTCACGATCGACGCGCCGCGGTCAGCAGCAAACTCGCGGTAGCGCGACAGGGCCATCATCAGGAAGAACGAGATGACGTAGACGAGAAACGACACGAGCAGCACGACGAGGATGCTCGGGTTGTCGTCGTCGCCGTCTCCGCCGAAGAAGAAGCCGAACTGCAACATGATCGCCGCGAGGCTCGCGAAGAAGCTGGCGATGGTCATGACCAGGACGTCGCGGTGCTTCACGTGCGAGAGCTCGTGTGCCATGACGCCCTCGAGCTCGCTCGGCGACAGGACGCGCATGATGCCGGTGGTCGCGCAGACCGTGGCGCTCTTCTGCGAGCGGCCGAGCGCGAAGGCGTTCGGCACGTCCGTGTCGGCCACCGCGATCTTGGGCTTGGGCAGGTCCGCCTGAATGCAGAGCCGCTCGATCATCGCGTGGAGCCCCGGAGCCTCTTCGGGTGAGACCTGCTTGGCGCCCATCGCCGAGAGCGCGAGCTTGTCGGAGAAGAAAAGCTGCGCGAACGAGAGCGCGCCCATCACCACGACGATCGTGACGACGCCGGCTCCGGCCGTTACGAGAACGCCGATGAATACGACATACAGGAGCCCCAGAAGGAACAGCGTCAGGAGCATTCGGGTCTGGAGTCCGGTGTCGCGCGGGAAGACTGCCTTCTGACGTGCCATTCCAGGGAAGATTAGTGATCGCTGCACGCGGTCTTGCAAGTCGAGGAAAACGCCTTGCGAGGACGACGTCGCTTGGTATTGTGGCCGCGTTCCGGGCGCTCAATTCCCCTGCATAGCAGCGAAAACGGGGGGGACCCGACGGCGCCCGGCTCCCCATGAAGAAGACCTTCTGGCTTCCCATAGCGCTGGCCCTGTCCGCCTACCTGTTGCTGCCCCTGCCGGGGCTCTCGGCCCCCCTGTCGGATCGCATCGAGGACAAGCGCGGCCAGATCGAGGACAAGAAGCAGCAGGAGGGCGTCCTCACGACCACGATCCAGCGCTACAGCACGAGGATCGACGCGGTCCAGGGTGAGATCAGCTCGACCCAGCAGCGGCTCGATCGCGCGCAGGCGAGCCTCGACGCGCAGAAGGCGGAGCTGCTCGAGGTGCGCGACCAGCTCGAGGAGGCACGCGACCGGCTCGAGACGCTGCGCTCGGAGCTCGAGACCGCCCGCAAGGTCCTCGCCGCGCGGCTCGTCGAGATCTACAAGGCCGACGCTCCCGACGCTCTGACGGTCGTGCTCGAGGCCGACGGCTTCGGCGACCTGCTCGAGCAGGCGGAGTTCCTGCAGCGCATCTCCGAGCAGGACCGCGAGATCACGGACGAGGTCCGCGTGCTGCGCGACCGCGCCAGGGACCAGGCCGTCAAGCTGGCCGAGCTCGAGGAGCGCGAGCAGCTCGCCGCCGAGCGCATCCTGCGCTGGCGCGACCAGATCGCCGCGGTCCAGTACCAGCTCGTGAGCTCTCGCGACGAGCTCGCCGCGACGCGCGCGAGCAAGCGCGGCGCACTGAGTCAGGTGCGCAGCAGCCGCGTCGCGCTCGAGGGCGACCTGCAGGCGCTCGAGGCGGAGCAGGCGCGCGTGAGCGCGGCGCTGGCGGGCGCTCAGGCGCCGGGGCCGGTCCGCCAGGGCAGCGGCTCCCTGATCTGGCCCGTGAACGGCCCGGTCGTGTCGCCGTTCGGCCAGCGCTGGGGCCGGCTGCACGCGGGCGTCGACATCGCGGTGGGGAGCGGCACGCCGATCCGCGCGGCCGACTCCGGACGGGTGGCGCTGATGGGCTGGGTCGGCGGCTACGGCAACTACACCTGCATCCAGCACAACGCGAGCCTGTCCACGTGCTACGCGCACCAGTCGAGCTTCGCGACCTCGAACGGCGCGAACGTGAGCCAGGGTCAGGTGATCGGCTACGTGGGCTGCACCGGCCACTGCTTCGGCGACCACCTCCACTTCGAGACCCGCGTCGGCGGCTCGCCGGTCGACCCGCTCGGCTACCTGTAGGACAGCGTCAGAGGCGGTAGCGGCCGAGGCGCCTGATGCCGCAGTTCACGTTGCGGTCGCAGGCGGTCGCGACGATCACGTTGGCGCGGCGGCCGCGCAGGGGCACGGATGCCGAGAACGGGTTGCGCCGGGCGCCCCCGACGGGGTCGAAGCTCCTGCCGCCGTTGCGGGACACGAGCACGCCGTAGCTCACCCCGCCCGCGCGCTCACGCCCCGTCTCGGTGCGGTCCCTGGTGCGGCGCAGGCGCACGCGCACGGTCGTGCCGACGCGTTGCGCGCTCGCGCGCGCGACAGGGGCGGTGACGTCGTACCTGCGCGCCAGCGCCGTGGCCGCGGCGCCGTCGACGACGCCCGCGCCCGTGAACTCGTTCCAGCCGCCGGCGATCGTCTGGCGAGCCGAGCGGGTCAGCACCTCGCCGACCTGCTCGGAGGCGAGCCTGCGCTCCACCTGCCAGACGAGTGCCGCGATGCCCGAGACGATCGGCGCCGAGAAGCTCGTGCCCTCCGCGTATCCGTAGCGCGCCTCGGGCCGCGGGAAGACGAGCGAGCAGGAGAGCGGGTCGTCCCAGACCGTCCGGTTCTGAGCGGGCAGGGTCGAGAGAACGCCGAACTCGCAGCCGCCGGGCCCGGCTCCCGGCGCCGCCAGGCTCACGAAGCGGTTGTGGGTCGAGAAGGGCGCGACGGCGCCGTTCGGCCGCGTCGCCCCGACCGACAGCCCGATGCCGCCGCTGCCGCGGACGCCGCCGACCGCCGCCGCCGGGAACTCGATCGGGTTGCCGGCGGCGCCGTTGTTCCCCGACGCCGCGATCGGCAGGACGTCGTTGAAGAACGCGGCCTCGAGCGCGCGCGCCTGAGTCCGGCTGAATCCGGTTCCGGCGAGGCTCATGTTGATGACGTCCGCCCGTGCCCTGATCGCGAACTCGATGCCCCGGATCAGGTCGCCGACCGTGAAGGTGCCGTCCCTCGATGCGCGCACGGCGACGAGCCGCGTGTTGCCCGCCACGCCCTTGCCGCCGACGCCGTTGCCGTCCAGCGCCGCGATCAGTCCGCTGACGAAGGTGCCGTGCCCCACCGCGTCGGTCACGTCGGAGTTCTGGGCGAGCGTGTCGAAGGTCCGGGCGATCCGGCCACCGCCGGCGAACTCCGGGTGGCTCAAGTCGAGGCCGGTGTCGATCACGGCGACCAGGCGTTGCGAGCCGCCACCCGCGGCCGCGAGCGCCTCCGCCGCGTGGACGTCGTCGTAGAACCAGGTGAACTTGACCCCGGTGGCTGGATCGATGGTGTCGAACGGGTCGACCGCCGTCCGCAGGTTGCGGTCGGGCTCGACGTAGGCCACACGCGGATCGCCGCGCAGCGCGGCGACGAGCGCGGCTCGCGACGGAACGCGCGCCGCGAGCACGCCGATCGTCCCGAACGCCTCGGGCTCCGCGCCGAGCCGGCGCAGCCTCGCGGCGAGCGCAGGCACGTCGGCGTGCGTGCGCGCGCCCACGAGCACGCGGGCCGGGCCATCCCGGCCGGCGGTGCTCGCCAGGGCGACCCGTCCGGAGGCGGCGACCTCACGCTCGGGGAGCGGGAGCGGCAGCGGGCCGGCGGCGGAGCTGCGCGCCTGGCGGCTCACGACCTCGCGCAGGGCGGCCAGGTCCTCCAGAGGGACGGACGCGGCTGCCGCTGCCGGCGCCAGCGGCGCCGCACAGGCAAGCATGGCCACGAGCGCCCGTCGCACGTCTGGGATGGTAGGGAAGCGCCGGCGGCCTCTCGCTAGCCTGCCGCCCTGGTGCTGCCGGAGATCCACATCGGCCCGCTCGACCTGCAGACCTTCGGCATCTGCTTCGCGCTCGGCTTCCTTGCCGCCGGCGCGATCACGAGCCGCCGGCTGCGCGAGCTCGGCAAGCCGGGCGACTGGACCTACGAGATCGTCTTCGCGTCGCTCATCGGCGGGCTGGTGGGCTCGCGGGTCGACTACCTGATCCAGAACTGGGACGAGGTCTCCGACGACCTGCTGGGCAACGTCTTCTCCGGCTCCGGGCTCGTGTGGTTCGGGGGGCTCGTGGGCGGGGCGATCGGCGTGGTCCTGTGGGCGCGCTGGCGGCGCTGGCTCGGCTGGCAGATGGCCGACGCGCTCTGTCTTCCGCTGGCGGTCGGCTACGCGATCGGTCGCGTGGGCTGCCAGCTCTCGGGCGACGGCGACTACGGCGTGGAGTCGGACCTGCCCTGGGCGATGGCGTATCCCGAGGGCACCGTCCCGACGACCGAGGAGGTGCACCCGACTCCGGTCTACGAGACGGTCGCGATCGGGATCGGCTCGCTCGTGCTCTGGCACCTTCGGGATCGCTTCGCGCCCGGGGTCCTGTTCGGGCTCTACCTGATACTCGCCGGGGGCGAGCGCTTCCTGGTGGAGTTGGTGCGTCGCAACGACTCGGTCGTCGCCGGGCTCACGCAGCCCCAGCTGATCAGCCTGGCGCTGCTGGCGCTCGGCGCGGCGATCGTGATCGCGCGCCGTGACGCTCCCCGCGTCGTGACCGCGTAGGCAGCGCGGCCCCGAGCGCGGCCGCCGCGCAGAGCGCCAGCGCCACCGAGGCGCCCGCCGCGCTCCCCGCGTGGAAGGAGACCTCGATGCCGACGGCGCCGGCGAGCACGGCCAGGGCCGCGCCCGCCCACATCGCCCTGCCGGGCGTGCCGGCGTGGCGGCGGACCGCCACCGCGGGGGCCACGAGGACGGCGAGCACGAGCAGCGCACCGAGCCCCTGGACCGCCACCGCGATCGCGAGCGCGAGCAGGGCCAGCAGGGCGAGCCGCAGCAGCGCGGGGCGGAGCCCGAGAGCGGCCGCCCCCGCGCCGTCGAAGGCCGCCGCGGACAGCGGCCTGTGCAGGGCGGCCAGCGCGACCCCGCCCGCAGCGAGCAGCAGGGCGGCCGCGACGAGATCACCGTCGGTCACGCCGAGCGGGTCGCCGAAGAGGAGCTCCTCGAGGCGTTGCGGGGACTCCGGGACGAACGCGAGCAGCGCCCCGAGCCCGACGAGCCCGGTCACGGCCACCGCCGTCCCCGCGTCCGGCCCGATGCGCTCGTCGCGGGCGGCCAGCGCGAGCAGGGCCGCAGCGGCGAGCGCCCCGCCCGCCGCCCCGAGCAGCAGCGGCGCGCCTGCGATCGACGCGAGCACGAGCCCCGGCAGCAGCCCATGCGCGAGCGACTCGGCGCCGTAGGCGAGCCGCTCGGTCACCACCCAGAAGCCGAGCGCCCCGCAGAACGCTCCGACGAGCGCGATCTCGAGCAGGGCCCGCCGGCCGATGCCGGACCGGAGCGGCTCGAGCAGGAAGTCGAGCACCTCCACGTCAGTGCTCCCCGTGCCCGTGGTGCTGGACGGTCACCGCTCGCTGGGGCGCGCTCTCGTCGAGCACGATCATCTCGCTGCCGTACGTGGCCTCGAGCGTGCGCCGGTCGAGGACCGCGGCCGGCTCGCCGAAGGCCACCTGGCGCCCGTGCAGGCAGAGGACGAGGTCGAACGTGCGGGCGCTCTCGACGTCGTGGCTCGACACGAGCAGCGTCCGGCCCTCGGCGCGCAGCTCGTCGAAGACGCCCGCGATCAGCGTCGCGCTCGCCGGGTCGACGCCCGACAGCGGCTCGTCCAACAGCAGCAGCCGGGCGTCCTGCACGAGGGCGCGCGCGAGCAGCGCCCGCTGGCGCTGGCCCCCGGACAGCTCGCCGAAGCGCGTGCCGGCCCGCGTCGGCGAGGCCGACGCGCTCGAGCGCGGCGGCGGCAGCGGACCGGTCGGCGGCGCGCGGCGGAAGCCACCAGCGCCCGTGCGCGAGCGTGCCCATCAGCGCCACGTCGAGCGCGGAGACGGGGAAGTCGAGCCGAGTGCGCTCGGTCTGCGGCGACGTAGGCGGGCCGGCCCGCTGCCGGAGACCCGCCCTGCCGCGGGCTCGAGCTCGCCGAGGAGGACGCGGAAGAGGGTCGTCTTGCCGCCCCCGTTGGGGCCGAGCACGCACACCGTCTGGCCGGCCGCGGCCTCGAAGCCGACCTCGCGCAGGACGGGCGCCCCGCCGTAGCCCGCGCTCATGCCCTCCACCCGGAGTGTGCTCATCGGCCGCTCACCAAGGACAGGACGAGATAGGTCGCCGCGCCGAGGAGCGCAACCGGCGGCCCCGGCGGTATGTCGAGCCAGTAGGCGAGGTAGAGGCCGAGGACCCCCTGCGCCAGCGCCAGCGCCGAGACCCCACGCGATCAGCGCGGGGACGCTCTTCGAGACGACCCGCGCGGCGGCCGCGGGCAGCACGTAGATCGCCGTGACGAGGAGCACCCCGACCGCCGGGATCGCGGCCACGGCCGCCACGGCGACGAGGGCGAGCAGGAGGAAGTCGGCGCGCCCGGCCGGCAGGCCGAGGGTGCCCGCCGCCTCGGGGTCGAACGCCACGGCGGCCCAGGTGCGCCCGAGGGCGAGCGTGGCGAGCGCTGCGAGGGCGGCGGCCGCCGCCGACAGGGCGAGGTCGGCGCCGTCGAGCCCGAGAAGCGTGCCGAACAACAGGCGGTCCACCGCGGCGCCGGACTCGAACACGTCGCTCGCAAGCACCACGCCGCCGGCCAGCGCGGCGACGAGCAGCAGCGCCGTGGCCTCGCTCGGCTCGCGCCCCGCGCGGCCGGCGCGCTCGACGCCGCCCGCGTAGCCGAGCGCCACCGCCACGCCGGCCAGCGTCGGGCTGACCCCGGAAGCGTCAGCGGCGACGAGACCCGGGAAGGTCGCGGAGCCCACCGCGTGCGAGAAGAAGGCGAGCCGGCGCAGCACGATCCAGGCGCCCAGGATCCCGCCGGCGATCGCCAGCAGGACCAGTTCGACGAGCGCGTCGCGCAGGAAGGGGAGCTCCGCGAGGTCGAGCGGCGAGGGCACCGGTACAGCCTAAACGAGAATGATTCTCAGTCGCTCGCAGCGCGCCCGATATCCCCCGTTTGGGTTGTGCCGCCAGGCGGGTAAGTCAGGTCTGTACACAATGAAGGCTACGAAGGCCTACATAGCCGGGCTCGGCACCACCGGGATCCTCATCGCATGCTTCGCGCTCGTGCTGGCGCTGGGAAGCGCCATGGTCGCCTTCGACGGCTGGCCCGGCACGGCCTCCGGCGACGGGCTCGACCGCGTCGTCGTCAAGCAGGACGCGAAGCGCGGGGCGGCGCCCGCAGCACGGGTCGCTAGCGTCCGGCAGCGAGCGCACACGTGCGCGGAGCGCCGCGCGCGGCGAGGACCGTTCGCCTCGCCCGGCGCGCGAGCGCAGCGCCGGCCGTGCCGATGGGCCTTCCGGCCGCGACGCCGCGCCGAGCGCGCCGACGGACGACGCCGCCGGGCCGGCCCCGGTGCCGGCCACGCCCGGGCAGGCAGGCTCCGGCGCGGGCGACGGCGGCGGTGGCGGCGGGAAGACCGCCGCAACAGGCGGCGGCGGCCGGCCGCAGGCGCCGGTCTCGACGCCCGATCTCGGCAACACCGTGGAGGGCGCCACCGGCGGTGTCGGTGACACCGTGCAGGGCGCCACGGGAGGCCTCGGGGACACCGTGCAGGGCGCAACCGGCGGCCTTGGCGACGCGGTGGGCGGTGTCTCGCCCGCCCTCGGCGAGACCGTCACGGGCGCGGGCGACGCGGTCGGAGAGACGGTCGACGGCGCCGGGCAGCAGGTCGGCGATGTGGTCGACGAGACCGGCCAGGCCGTGAACGACCTTCTTCCGTAGAGCGGGCCGCGAGCACGTAAGCTGCGCGACGGGCTAATGGCGGGCAACGAGGGCTGGACCGGCCTCTTCTCCTCGGCGTTCACGCAGTCGCGGAACGCGATGGCGCTGGTCGACGAGGATCGCCACTTCGTCGATGTCAACGCAGCCTTCCTGAGGCTCCTGGGGCACTTTCGCGAGGCCGTCATCGGCCGTCCGGTCTGGGAGCTCTTCGTCGAGGACAAGGGCGCGTCCGCCGCGTGGACCGGCATGCTCGCCTCGGGCGAGTTCACAGGCGAGAGAACTCGATCTGCGCCGATGGAAGCACCGTCGCCGTCCAGTGGGGCGCCAGCGTCGAGACGGTCGACGACCGGCGGCTCGTCCTGTTCGTGGCACTCAGCACCTCACGCTGGGGGTCGCACTTCCGGCGTTCCATGGTGTCGGACCACGAGGGTGAGCCGCTGTCGTCGCGCGAGCACGAGGTCGTGCGGCTCGTCGCGCTGGGGGCCTCGGGGCCGGAGATCGCCGACGAGCTGGTGATCAGTCACAACACGGTGCGGACGCATGTGCGCAACGCGATGAGCAAGACCGGGGCCCGCTCGCGCGCCCACCTCGTCGCCAGGGTGATCGGCGACGGCACCGTAATCGAATAAACACGGAGATCGCGCAACTGCGGTATGGACCGCCGGCGGTCCGGGGGCAAGGGTGTGTGCCGTGGCCAAATCCGGCGGGCGGTCATTTGACGTGAGCAGCATCCACGACGCGCTGACGCTCGCCACGGAGCTGCGGACGCTCACCGGGAGCGTGGTGAGAGTGGGTCGGGCTCTCGCGCTTCGGCCGCAGGCAATGGAGGGTCAGCCTCGTGCCGGACCACCCGCCCACGGTTCTGATCGTTGATGCGGTCCGGCGCCTTTCCGGCGCGCCGCGAAGGAGCTGCTCGAGCGGCGCGGCTGTGTGGTGGTGGGCGAGGCGGGCAGCGCCTCGGCGGCCCTGGACGCCGCGGCCGCGCCTCAGGCCGGACGCCGTGCTCCTGGACGTCCAGCCTGCCGGACGCGAACGGGTTCGTCGTCTGCGCGGCGCTCTGCAGCTCGCGCCCGGCGCCCGCCGTTCTGCTGGTCTCGATGGATGACCTGACCGGGCTCGACGCGCCGCTCGAGGAGTGCGGGGCATGCGGATTCGTGCTGAAGAGCGAGCTGGCGTCCGCCGACCTGGGAATGTTCTGGCCGAGACATGGCTGTGATCGCTTCGGCTAGCTCGCCGCGGACCTGATGAAGCGCCGGCTCACGCGCCTGCAGCTCGAGGTCGTGCTGCAGCGAGCGATGGTGCCCGCCCGGGCAGGACGAGCAGGCGCTTCGGCTCGCGCGCCCGCGCGTGGAGCTCCTCGCTGACCGTGTAGGGGATCTGCTCGTCGCCGCGGGCGTGCAGGAGGAGCAGCGCGGTCTCGGGCCCGAGCGCGCGCGGCGGCGTCGTAGAGTCGAGCGACTCGAGCCAGGCCTCGGTCGCCGGCAGGTCGCACTCGAAGCGCTGGATCTCGCCCGAGCGCAGGCCCCGCAGCAGGATCTCCTCCGGCGCCGGGCAGATCGCCACGACGGCGCTGAGCGGCGGATCGGCGCGCGCCGCGGCGTGGATCGCCTGGAAGCCGCCCATGCTCGAGCCGCGCAGCGCGACCCGGGCGCGTGCTCGCGCAGCAGCGCGCACATCGCGAGCGCGTCGTCGATCGCGGCCGGCCCGAAGGCGCCCTCGCGAGCGCCCGTGGCCGCGCGCGTCGTAGGCGAGCGCGGCCATCCCCTCGTCGCGGCAGCCGCGCGCGAAGTCGAAGTGGCTCTCCTTCGCGGAGCCGGCGCCGTGGAGGATCACGACGCCCACCTGCGCCGGCCGTTCGGGCAGGAAGAGCGCGTAGGAGAGGCCGTCGTGGGTCCCGAGCTCCGGCGGCGCCGGCGAGGCGTGCTTCATAATCGCCGCCGATCATGGCAGCGGTCGGGGTCTCGCACGTATATCCAGCGGGTTCGCGCCTGAACGAGCGCGGGCGGCTCGAGGTCGGCGGCTGCGACGTCGTCGAGCTGGCGCGCGAGTTCGGCACGCCCGCGTACGTCTACGCCGAGGACGACATGCGCGCGCGGGCGCGCGCGTACGTGGAGGCGCTTCCGGCCGCGGACCGACGACTTCGAGGTCATCTACGCGAGCAAGGCGTTCCCGTGCACGGCCGTCTACCGGCTGTTCGCCGAGGAGGGCCTGTCGGTCGACGTGGCGTCCGGCGGCGAGCTGCACCTCGCGCTCGCGGGCGGGCGTCGATCCCGAGCGCATCTACATGCACGGCAACAACAAGACCGCCGGCCGAGCTCGACTACGCGATCGAGGCCGGCGTCGGCTACATCGTCGTCGACTCCTTCGACGAGATCGAGCGGCTGCGCGGCCGCGGCGTGCGAGGTGATGCTGCGCGTCACGCCCGGGATCCAGCCGAGCACCCACTCCTACATCCAGACCGGCCAGGTGGACTCGAAGTTCGGCTTCGGCTCGGCCGACGTGCCGCGCGGCGGTCGAGGCGCTGCGCGCGACGCCGGCCTCGAGCTGCGTCGGCCTGCACGCCCACATCGGCTCGCAGATCTTCGAGCTGGAGCGCGTTCGAGCGGCTCGACCGAGGTGCTCGCCGGCCTCGGCGACTGGCCGCTGCTGAACCTCGGCGGCGGCCTCGGCATCGCCTACACGCGACGACGACGCGCCGCCGCCGATCGAGGACTACGTCGACGCGCTGCTGCGGCAGCGCGCCCGACGGGGTGACCGTGCTCTGCGAGCCGGGCCGCTCGCTCGTCGGCAACGCCGGCGTGACGCTCTACACGGTCGGCACGGTCAAGGAGATCCCGGACGTGCGCACCTACGTCGCCGTCGACGGCGGCATGTCCGACAACCTGCGCCCGATGCTCTACGGCGCGCGCTACGAGGCCGAGATCGCCGACCGCTTCGGCGGCGACGACGCTGCTGCACGATCGCCGGCATGCACTGCGAGTCCGGCGACATCCTGGTCCACGACGTCGCGCTCGCCGACCCGCGGCCGGGCGACGTGCTCGTGATGCCGGCGACCGGCGCCTACGGCCACGCGATGGCGAACAACTACAACGCCGTGCCGCGGCCGCCGGTGATCTTCTGCAAGGACGGCGACGCGCGGCTGGTCGTGCGCCGCGAGACCTACGAGGACCTGACGGCGCGCGATGTCTGACGCCGGCCATTCCGGGTCGGCCTGCTCGGTCACGGGACCGGTCGGGGTCGGCGTTCGACGAGCTGCTCGAGCGAGCGCGCCGACGCGATCGAGCGCGAGACCGGGCGGCGGCCGGAGATCGTCGGGCGTGCTCACGCGCTGCCGCGGCGACTTCGACGACATCCTCGAGCGCAGCGACCTGATCGTCGAGCTGATCGGCGGCATCGAGCCCGCGCGCGACTACGTGCTGCGCGCGCTGCAGGCCGGGCAAGCCACGTGGTGACCGCCAACAAGCAGCTGCTCTCCCAGCACGGCGAGGAGCTGTTCGACGCCGCGCGCGCGGGCGGCGTGCAGCTGCGCTTCGAGGCCGCCGTCGCCGGCGTCGTGCCGGCGATCCGCGTGATGCGCGAGTCGCTCGCCGCGCGCGCACATCGAGCGCGTGCACGGCATCGTCAACGGCACGACCAACTTCATCCTCACCGAGATGGCGCGCACCGGCGCCTCCTACGCCGACGCGCTGCGCGGACGCGCAGGAGCTCGGCTACGCCGAGGCCGACCCGACCGAGGACGTGACCGGCAAGGACGCCGCCGCGAAGATGGCGATCCTCGCGCGGCTCGCGTTCGACGCGGCGGTGCGGCTCGACCACGTGCAGCTACGAGGGCATCGAGCAGCTCACCGCCGACGACATCGACTACGCGAAGGAGCTCGGCCTGTCGCTGAAGCTGATCGGCGTCGGCCGAGCGGATCGACGGCGGCATCGCGCGTGCGCGTCTACCCGGCCTTCCTGTACGCGGACCACCCGCTCGCGTCGGTCGACGGCGCGTTCAACGCGGTCACGATCGAGTCGCCGGCGATCACCGAGATCACGCTCTCCGGCCCGGGCGCGGGCGGCATCCAGACCGCGTCCGCCGTGCTCGGCGACGTGGTCTCGGCGATGATCCCGCCGCCCTCGCTGCCCGCGCCCGACGCAGGACGTGCCGGTCGTGACCGACGCCGAGTTCGGCCTTCTACCTCCACCTCGAGGTCGCCGACCGGCCCGGCGTGCTGGCGCAGGTCGCCGAGCTGCTCGGCCTCCAGGGCGTGTCGATCAAGTCGGTCGTGCAGAAGGGCCTCGGCGACGACGCGCGGCTCGTGATGGTCATGCACCCGGTGCTCGAGTCGAAGTTCCGCGCGCGCGGTCGACCTCATCTCGCGGCTCGACTTCGTGCGCGAGCCGCCGCGCGTGATCCGGGTGATCGAGGAGACGTTCTAGAGTGTGCGCCTGCTGGCGCTACCGCGACCGGCTGCCGGTCGAGCCCCTCGTGTCGCTGGGGGAGGGCGACACGCCGCTGATCCCGCGCCGCGCCTGTCCGAGCGGAGCGGCGCGCGACGTCTGGCTCAAGTTCGAGGGCGCGAACCCGACCGGCTCGTTCAAGGACCGCGGCATGACGGTCGCGGTGTCGGCGGCGATGGCCGAGGGCGCCGAGGCGGTCATCTGCGCCTCGACCGGCAACACGGCCGCGAGCGCCGCCGCCTACGCCGCGCGCGCCGGGCTGCGCGGCGCGGTGATCGTGCCGGAGGGCAAGATCGCGACCGGCAAGCTCGCCCAGGCGCTGATGCACGGCGCGCGCGTGATCGCGCTGCGCGGCAACTTCGACCAGGCGCTGGAGCTCGTGCGCGAGCTCGTCGAGCGCCACCCGATCGCGCTCGTCAACTCGGTCAACCACTACCGCATCGAGGGCCAGAAGACCGGCGCGTTCGAGGTCTGCGACGAGCTCGGCGAGCCGCCCGACGTGCTCTGCATCCCGGTCGGCAACGCCGGCAACGTCACGGCCTGGTGGAAGGGCTTCGAGGAGTACGAGCAGCGGCGCCGCGGCTGCACGGCTACCAGGCGGAGGGCGCCGCGCCGCTCGTGCACGGCGGCGCCGGTCGAGCAGCCGGAGACGGTCGCGTCGGCGATCCGGATCGGCAACCCGGCGCGCTGGGAGGAGGCGATGAACGCCTTCACCGCGTCGCGCGGCGAGGTGCGCGCGGTCTCGCGACGAGGAGATCCTCGACGCCTACGCGCTGCTCGGCGCGCGCGAGGGCGTGTTCTGCGAGCCGGCCTCGGCCGCGTCCGTCGCCGGCCTGCTCAAGTACGGCGCCGAGGGCGCGCGTCGTCTGCGTGCTGACGGGCCACGGGCTGAAGGACCCGCAGACGGCGCATGAACCGCGCCGCCGAGCGTCGTGCCCTGCGAGCCGGACATCGAGAGCGTCGAGCGGGCGGTGCTGGCGATGAGGCGGCGCCGCGTCGTCCGCGTGCCCGGCTCCTCGGCGAACCTCGGGCCCGGCTACGACGTGCTCGCCGCCGCGCTGTCGCCTGCACTCGAGCTCGAGGTGGAGGAGACCGGCGAGTTCTCGGTCGACCTGCGACGTGCCGGGCGTCCCGCTCGACCGCACGAACCTGTGCGTGCGCGCGTTCGAGCGGCTGCATCCGGCCGACGGGCTGCGCTTCACGATCCGCTCCGAGATCCCGCTGGCGGCGGGCCTCGGGTCGAGCGCCGCGGCGATCGTCGGCGGGCCTCGTCGCGGCCGACCACATGTACGAGCTCGACGCGCCGCTGTTCGAGCACGCGCTGCGCGCTCGAGGGGCATCCCGACAACGTGGCCGCGGCGCTGCTCGGCGGCTTCGTGATCTGCGCGGGCGACGGACGCCGGTGCGGCTCGAGCCGCCGCCCGGGCTCGAGGCGCGTGGCTGGTCGTGCCGGACGCACGCGGTCGTGACCGCGGAGGCGCGCGCCGCGCTGCCCGCGGAGGTGCCGCTCGGCGACGCCGTCCACAACGTCGGCGCACGCCGCGCTGCTCGTGCTCGGGCTCGCGCAGCGGCGACCTCGTCGCTGATCGCGCGCGGGCTCGCGGACCGCTCCACCAGCCGCGCCGCCGCCACCTCTACCCGCGCTCGATGGAGCTGGTCGAGGGCGCGGCCGAGCTCGGCGCGCTGGGCGCGACGATCTCGGGCGCCGGCCCGACCGTGCTGTTCTGGTGCCACTGGGAGCAGACCGGCGCGGTCGTCGAGCGGCTGCGCGGCGAGGCGCGGCGACGCGCGGATCGAGCGGGTGGCGCTTCGCCGCCGGCGGGAGCGGACGTGAGCGAGCTGTGAGCGCCGAGGTCGAGGCGGCGGGGGGCGTCGTGCTCGACGCCGAGGGGCGCGTGGCGCTCGTGCACCGGCCGCGCTACGACGACTGGTCGCTTCCCAAGGGCAAGCTCGACGCCGGCGAGAGCGTTCGAGGAGGCGGCGCTGCGGGAGGTCGAGGAGGAGACCGGGATGCGCTGCTGGCTCGGCGCGAGCTCGACCCGGTCGACTACCGCGACAACAAGGGCCGCCCGAAGGTCGTGCGCTACTGGCTGCATGGAGGTCGAGCGACGACCCCGGCTTCGTCCCGAACGACGAGGTCGACGAGCTGCGCTGGGCTCACGCCCGCCGAGGCGGCCGAGCTGCTCACCTACCCGCGCGACGCCGAGCTGGTGCGCGCGCTCTGACGCGGTTTCGGCGTCGCAGGCGGGGAGGTGCGTTCTCAGCATCGGTGGGCTCACCGTGAGGCGACAGAGCTGGTCATCGCGCGCGATGCGCTCGCGCCCCGCGATGGTCGGCGCCGCCGTGTTCGGGACCGCCCTGACCGTCCCCTTCGCCGCCTCCGCCGCCTGGGCCGCGCAGACCTGCGCCTGCGGCGGCGGATCCCGACGCGCCGCCGCCCTCGCCGCCCACGCCTGGACGTTCGCGGGATGTCGGCCGATGCCGCCGAGCGCTGGCTCGAGTCCGCGGCGGAGCCCGCCCGCGACCGCCGCCAGCCGCCTGCCCCGCACCGCCACGACCTCCGCGCCACCGCCCGAGCCCGAGCCCGAGCCGGCGCCGCCGCCAGCGCCGGAGCCGGAGCCCGCGGCTGAGGCGGAGAGTCCTCCGCGGCACCACCGACGACGACGGCGCCGCCGCCGTCGCCCGCGCCGGTGAGCCGCCGCCGGACGTGACGCGGCATGTCGCCGGACGCCGGCCGAGCGCTGGCTCGCGAGCCGCCGGCCCGAGCCCGCCCCCGAGCCGAGGAGGGCCTCCGCACCGGCGAGGCACCACGACTACGACCGCCGACGACCGACGACCGCGCCGGTGGAGCCGCCGCCCCGGACGTGAGCGGCATGTCGCCCGACGCCGCCGAGCGCTGGCTGGAGGCCGAGCCCGAGCCGCCAGCGCCGCCACAGCCGCCGCCGCGGGCGCCGCGCCCCGGCCAGCCGCCGCCGGACGTGAGCGGCATGTCGCCGACGCCGCCGAGCGCTGGCTCGAACCCGAGCCCGACCCGCAGGCTCGCGAGGAGCTGGAGCGCGAGCAGCGCTTCGATCCGGCGCCCGGATGATCCCTGTCCAGGGTCCATACCTGAGCGAGGCCGACCGCCCCTGCTCGTTCCCGACGGAACCCAGATCCCGACGGGTCAGATCGGCACCCAGCCCGAGGAGGCGCGCCCCTGCGTGCCGGTCCAGGGCCCGTATCTGAACGAGGCCGACCGGCCCTGCGCGTTCCCGGACGGCCGCGAGATCCCGACCGGCCTGGTGGTCGAGCCGCCGCCGCCCGAGCCGGCGGATTGCGCGACCGTCGAGGGCTACGACGAGGACGAGGCCGGGCTCTGTGCCTACCCGGACGGGCGCACCTCGACGACCGACGACCCCGAGCGCACGCCCGCGCCGCCCGTCGAGGACTTCCAGGACCTCGCCGAGGGCGGGCCGCGGTGAGGAGCTCGTCGGCGAGCTGCTCGAGCCGACCGACGATGAGTTCCAGCAGCTGCGTCGACGAGGGCACCATCGGGCGAGGGAGCCACGAACCGGAGCTACTTCCCGATCGAGCCGGCGCCCGGAGACGGCGTCGTCGTGCTCGACTTCTTCATCCCGCAGGACCGCTCGGCTCTTCCTGCGCGGCGACGACCGCGAGCTGCAGGACCCGATTCGGGCGGACCTCGAGCCGACCGACTCGCGCGTGACGCGTCGTGCTCGACCGCGAGAGCGGCCGCGGCGTGCTCACGCAGACCGAGACCTGCACGGCATGGATCGAGACCTGCCAGGCGCCGCGCCCGATCGAGCTCGGGCCCGAGGACGACCGCGAGCAGGCCTACCCGAACGACCCGAACGAGTTCGACCTCCGCACAGACGAGGAGACGATCTCGCTCAGCTACGACGCGCTCAACTCGATCACCCCGAGGGCTACTCGGTGGACGGGACCGTCCGGCTGCGGCGCCGGCCCGACGGCCTCTACCAGGTCGTGCACGACACGCGCGACGACTACCCGGCGATCTCGATCTGGCAGTACCGGCCCGGCGACAGCACCGCGGCTGATCGACTACGACCGCGGCGAGCACGTCCTGCGAGGGCGCGGTGCCCGACTGCGACCTGCCGGATCTGCCCGACGGGCCGGACCTGCCCGACCTGCCGAAGGTCAACCTCGGCTCGTGGTTCGACTGGGACATGCCGGACCTGCCCGACCTGCCGGACGGCCCGGACCTGCCGAACGTCCCGCCGATCTACGGCGTCTGCCGCTAGGCCGTGCCGTCGCCAGCGCCGGGCGCCGCTCCGCCCAGGGCGCGGCCGCCTCGAGCTGGGCGGAGAGCGACAGCAGCGTCGCCTCGTCCGCCGGCCGCCCGGCGAGCTGGACGCCGACGGGCAGGCCGTCGTCGCCGTGGTAGAGCGGCAGCGAGATCGCCGGCTGGCCGGAGGTGTTGAAGAGCGCGGTGTAGGGCGTGAACTCGCCGGAGCGCCTGAAGTCGTCCCAGGGATCGTCGCTGCACGAGTCGAGCTCGCCGATGCGCACCGGCCGCTGGGCGAGCGACGGCAGCAGCACCACGTCGTAGTCGTCCCAGACGGCGATGATCTGGCGCGAGAAGGCGCCGAGCTGCGTGCGCGCGAGGTAGTAGTCGACCGCCGAGCGCTCGCGCAGTCCCTCCCAGAAGGTCCACGAGAGCGGCTCGAGCAGCTCGGGCGCTCGGCTCGCGCCCGGTGACGAGGCCGCCGTAGAAGGCCGCGGCGGCGATCGGGGTCCCGAACACGGCCGTGAACGCGCGCAGGAGGTCGTCGCCCGACCAGGGCGCGTCGAACTCCTCGACCTCGTGGCCGAGCGCGGCGAGCAGCTCCGCGGCGTCGCGCACGCCGCGCTCGCAGATCGGGTCGAGCTCGGCCTCGATCGGCGACGTGATCGAGAGGCCGATGCGCAGCTTCCCGGGCTCGCGCGCGCGCGGCCGCCGCGAAGGGCTCCGCCGGCGGCGGTGCCCAGGTGCGCGTCGCCCGTCTCGTAGCCGGCGCATCACGTCGAGCAGCTCGGCGGTCTCCGCGCACCGTGCGCGTGAGCACGCCGTCCTGGACGAGGAAGTCGTCGGCCTGCTCGGGGCCGCGCGAGATGCGCCCGCGCTGCGGCTTGAGGCCGACGAGCCCGCAGCAGGCGGCCGGGATCCGGATCGAGCCGCCGCCGTCGCTGCCGTGGGCGATCGGGACCATGCCGGCGGCCACGGCCGCCGCGGCGCCGCCCGACGAGCCGCCGGGCGTGCGCTCCGTGTCCCAGGGATTGCGCGCCGGGCCGAAGCGGCGCGGCTCGGTCACCGGCAGGATCCCGAACTCCGGCATGTTGGTCTTGCCGACGAGCACGAAGCCGGCGTCGCGCAGCCGCCGCACGACGAACGCGTCGTGCTGCGGGACGAAGTCGCCGAACATGTCCGAGCCCATCGTGTAGCGGCATGCCCGCCACCGGCGGCGGTGTCCTTGATCGCGATCGGCACGCCCGCGAACGGGCGCGGGTCGCCGGGCCGATCGCGTCGGCGGCCGCGAGCGCTCCCTCGGCGATCGACGTGGACGAACGCGTTCAGCTCGGGCTGCAGCGCCTCGATCCGCTGCAGGCAGTCCTCGACGAGCTCGCGCGAGCTGAGCTCGCCGCTCCGCACGAGACCGGCGAGCTCGCCGGCCGGCTTGAACATCAGCTCCGACACCGCGTCAGACCCTACGGCATTGACCCCCGCGGCGGTGCACTTTGCGGACGAGGTCTCGGCCGGGTCGCCCGCGACCTCGCCGCTCAGCCTGCGTCTACGGGTTGACCGGCTTGACCCTGAACAGCACCGCGTCCGGCCCGGCCGCGCTTGAACGTGCCCGTGTTCGCGTCGAGCACCCACGGCTTCGGCCGAGCGCGCCGTCGGGGTTGTCGAGGAACTGTGCGAACAGCTGGCTCGAGCGCGGGCAGCTGAGGCCCTTGACCCAGACGTTGTAGTTCCCCTTCTTCAGGCGCAAGCGCTCCGATCCTGTCGTTGTTCAGGACCCGGAAGGTCGCCGGGCACTTCGACTGGCCGCCGCTCGGGTGCGTGCCCGTGGCGGTGTTGCCGGTGTCGGTCACGTACGGCGTTGATGCGGAAGCCGATGTGCCGATGGCCCCGGGTGCAACGTGCCGGTGCCGGCGTCGAGGAGCCAGTCGAGCGCGGCAGCACGCCGTCGTGTCCTGCAGGAAGCTGCTCGCAGCCGCGCGACGTCCTCCTGCGCAGGCTCACGCCCGGTCGTACGACAGCAGCGTGATCCGGTAGCGCCCTTCGAGATCCGGAAGCCGCCGATCCGGTCGTTGTGCACCACCGTGAAGTAGCCCGGGCAGACTCGCCGCGAGGGCGGGGACGGCGGGTTCGGCGGGATCGGGTTGGTGCTCGGAGCCACGCGGAACCCGATGCTGCTCTCGCGCCCTGCGCGGAAGGTGCGCGTGGCGTTGTCGGTCACCCACGGCCGCGGCAGGCGGCCGTCCCAGTCCTCGAGGAACTCTCGCGAGACAGCCGCGATGCCTCCGTGCAGCCCATCGTGGTCGAGTCGAGCACCGTGATCACGTATGGGCCCTTCGGCAGCTGCATGTTCCCGATGCGGTCGTTGTGGAGCACGTCGAAGGTGCCGCCGCAGGTGGCCTCGGCGGCCGATGCCGAGGGTGCGAGCGCCAGCGCGACCGCGACGGTGGTGACCATCCCGGTCAGGTACCGCCTCATTGCTGGTCCGCCTTGTTGCACTGGTCCTGGATCGACTCGAGCTCCGCAACCGCCGCATTCGCGCCGGCCTTGGCACTCGCGGCGTTGAAGAACTTGTCGATCGCGTTCACCGCGCCCTGGACGCACACTGATGCGAGCTGAGCCTGCTGCCGGGCAGTCTTGAGGGCGGCCGCCGCCTTCTGGTCCTCGCTCTCGGCCGCGCTCGCCTGGTTGCGGGCGGCGTCCAGGTCCGACGACTCCTTGTCGATCGTCGCCTTGAGGTTGCGGGCCTGCGCCTCCTCTCGGATGAAGCGCCGCCTCACGCGCCGGAAGGCCGCGCGCTCGCGGGCGCCGAAGGCCGTCAGCCGCTGTTCCTCCGACTGTGCTGCCTGCTGCTGGCTCGTCTGCGCCTGCTTCTGGGCGTCGAGCTTCGCGTTGGCGTCATCGAGGTCCGACTTCGTGGTGAAGGCCCAGATCCCGAGTCCGATTGCGACGAGCGCCAGAACGCCGGAGATGATCATCCACGTGGTCGCGCGCGAGTCACGCGCGGGAGGATCACCCGGCGGCGGGCCGCCTGCGGGTGAGGTCGTCAAGGCGAGAGTCCTTTCGCTGGGGGGACCAGAACGGTGGAACTATCCCACGTTCGGGTGACGGTCGCCTGTCAGCCTGGGGCGGGCGCGAACTGGGCGCGCAGCGATGCGATCCGCTCGGCCGGCTCCTCGAATCCGCCGAGCCGCTCGAGGATCTCGGCGGCAAGGCTCAGGTAGTCGGCGCCGAGCGTCGGGCGCGTAGTCGAGGATCGAGACGCCTCGCTCCGCCGACTCGGCGTAGCGGACGCTGCGCCGGATCACCGTGTCGAAGAGCTTCTCGCCGAAGCGCTCGCGCAGCTGCGCCTGGGCCTCGCGCGAATGTACGAGCCGCATGTCGGCGATGTTGAGGACGACCCCGAGCCAGTCGAGCTCGGGATGGAGGGACTCCTTGGCGAGCTCGATCACCTCGAGCGCCTGCTCCACACCCTGCAGCGAGAAGTACTCGGCCTCGCTCGAGATCAGCGCGTGGTCGGCGGCGACGAGCGCGTTCACCGTCAGCAGCCCGAGCGCCGGCGGGCAGTCGATCAGGATCAGGTCGTAGTCCTTGCGCAGCTCGCGCAGCGCGCGCTTGAGCGTCAGCTCGCGGCCCATCTTGCCGCTCAGCACGAGCTCGGCCTCGGCGAGCCCGAGGTTGGCGGGCAGCACGCCGTCGTAGATAGCGTCGGCCGCCTTCGCCTGGCCGGCCAGCACGTCGGCCACCGTCGGGGATGCATCCGGCCGGCACGTCGAAGTAGTCGGAGAGGTTCCCCTGGGGGTCGAGATCGGCCACGAGCACGTCCAGCCCGGCCCGCCGGAAGACGTCCGCGAGCGTCCGGACCATTGTGGTCTTGCCAGTGCCGCCCTTCTGGGAGAGAACGGTGATCGTGTCGCCCACGAGCCGACCTTACCCAGGGCGTGGCACGGGCCGCACGCTGCCTTCGATTTCACGGCCGGTTCTCGGTATCTTTTTGCGCCCCCGTCCCCGTCGCTACCGCCCCAGCCGAAAGGGCGGAAATCACTAAGAGGAGGTGACCCCGCTGCAGGCACCGCGCGGCCTGTACGACGCGAGCTACGAGCACGACGCCTGCGGCGTCGCCTTCGTGGCGCGCCTGCGTGCGCCCGCCTCCACGAGGTGGTCGGCCGCGCGCTGCATCGCGCTCGAGCACATGGAGCACCGCGGCGCGGAGGGCGCCGACCCTGACACGGGCGACGGCGCCGGCATCCTGCTGCAGATCCCGGACGCGTTCCTGCGCGCCGAGGTCGACTTCGAGCTGCCGCCCGCCGGCCGCTACGGCGTCGCGATGTGCTTCCTGCCGCCGGGCAACCCGGCGGAGGCGATGCGGCTGCTCGAGGAGACCGTCGAGGACGAGGGCCAGCACGTGCTCGGCTGGCGCGACGTGCCGGTCGCCGAGAGCGCCTGCGGGACGACGGCGCGCTCGGTGGCGCCGCGGATCGCCCAGCTGTTCATCGCGGCGGACGACTCGCGTCGCCGACCAGGACGCGCTCGAGCGCCGGCTGTACGTGATCCGCCGCATGGTCGAGCGAGCGAACCTCGCCGACCTCTCGATCCCGAGCCTCTCGTCGCGGACGGTCGTCTACAAGGGGATGCTGACCGCGCCGCAGCTGCCGCGCTACTACCCCGACCTGCGCGACGAGCGCGTCGTCAGCCGGCTCGCGCTCGTCCACTCGCGCTTCTCGACCAACACCTTCCCGAGCTGGGAGCTCGCGCACCCGTACCGGATGCTCGCCCACAACGGCGAGATCAACACGCTGCGCGGCAACCGCAACTGGATGCGCGCCCGCGAGCTGCAGCTGGCGTCGCCGCTGTTCGGCGACGACGTCGCCAAGATCCGCCCGCTGCTGCGCGACGACATCTCGGACTCGGCGTCGCTCGACGGCCTGCTCGAGCTGCTCGTGCTCGGCGGCCGCTCGCCCGAGCACGCGATGTCGATGCTGATCCCGGAGGCCTTCCGCGGCCGGCCCGAGCTGCCCGAGGAGGTGCGCGACTTCTACGCCTACCACTCGTCGCTCGTCGAGCCCTGGGACGGGCCCGCCGCCGTCGCCTTCTCGGACGGGCGCGTGATCGGCGCGACGCTCGACCGCAACGGCCTGCGACCGGGCCGCTGGCTCGTCACGCACGGACGGCTGGGTCGTGTTCGCGTCCGAGACGGGCGTGCTCGACTTCCCGCCGGAGGAGGTCGAGGCGAAGGGACGACTGCTGCCGGGCAAGCTCTTCTTCGTCGACCTCGAGCGCCGAGCGCGTCGTGCCCGACGACGAGATCAAGCGCGGCGCTCGCGAAGCGGCGGCCGTACGGCCAGTGGCTGTCCGACCGGGTCGTGCACATCGAGGACCTGCCCGAGAAGACGCCGCGCGTGCCGCGCGTCGAGCCGATGCGCGCCAAGCAGCTCGCCTTCGGCTGGACCGAGGAGGACCTGCGCGTGTCGCTCGTGCCGATGGCGCGCGACGCCACCGAGCCGACCGGCTCGATGGGCAACGACACCGCGCTCGCGGTGATGTCGGACATGCGCCCGCCGCTCTTCTCCTACTTCAAGCAGCTGTTCGCGCAGGTCACGAACCCGGCGATCGACCCGATCCGCGAGCAGGTCGTGATGAGCCTGGAGGCCTGCATCGGCCCGGAGATCAACCTGCTCGGCGAGACGCCCGACCACTGCCATCAGCTCGTGATGCCGCAGCCGCTGCTGCGCAGCCCCCAGCTCGAGAAGCTGCGCCAGGTCGACCACAGCGTCTTCGAGGCGCGCACGATCGACATGACCTGGCCGGTCTCGCAGGGCGCGATGGGGATGGAGAAGCGGCTCGAGGAGATCTGCGCCGAGGCGTCGGAGCTCGTGGCGCGCGGCGTCAACATCATCGTCCTCTCCGACCGCAACCTCGGCGCCGACCGCGCGGCGATGCCGTCGCTGCTCGCGGTCGGGGCGGTCCATCACCACCTCGTGCGCGAGGGCACGCGCCTCCAGATCGGCCTGGTGGTCGAGACCGGGCAGGCCAAGGAGATCCACCACATGGCCTGCCTGATCGGCTACGGCGCCTCCGCGGTCAACCCGTACCTGATGTTCGAGTCGCTCTACACGCTCCACCGCGAGGGCCGCCTGCCGGAGGGCATGGACCCCGAGGAGGCGGTGCAGCGGACGATCAAGGCGGTCGGCAAGGGCCTGCTCAAGATCCTCTCCAAGATGGGGATCTCGACGATCCGCTCCTACACGGGCGCGCAGATCTTCGAGGCGGTCGGGCTCGAGCGGGAGATCGTCGACAAGCACTTCACCGGCACCGCCGTCGCGCGTCGGCGGCGTCGGCCTGAACGTGCTCGCCTGGGAGTGCCTCGACCGCCACCGGCGCGCCTACCCGGCCGCCAGCTCGGAGCTGCTGCCGGCGGGCGGCGTCTACGCCTGGCGCCGCGACGGCGAGTTCCACGGCTGGAACCCGGAGACGATCGCGACGCTCCAGCAGGCCGCGCGCCGCGACGGCGGCGCCGGACGCCTACGAGCGCTTCGCGACCTACGTGAACGAGGTCGCGGTGCCGAGGTCGTCGCTGCGCGGGCTGCTGCGCTTCCGCGAGACGGGCGAGAGCATCCCGCTGGACGAGGTCGAGCCGGCGTCGGAGATCGTCAAGCGCTTCAAGTCGGGCGGCATGTCGCTCGGCGCCCTGTCGCCGGAGGCGCACGAGACGCTCGCCGCCGGCATGAACCGGCTCGGCGGCAAGTCGAACACGGGCGAGGGCGGCGAGGACGCCGGAGCGCTTCGAGGACGAGCGCCGCTCGTCGATCAAGCAGGTCGCGTCGGGGCGCTTCGGCGTGACCGTCAACTACCTCGTCAACGCCGACGAGATCCAGATCAAGGTCGCCCAGGGCGCGAAGCCCGGCGAGGGCGGCCAGCTCCCCGGCCACAAGGTCGACCGCTACATCGCCCGCCTGCGCCACTCGACGCCCGGGCGTCGGCCTGATCTCGCCGCCGCCGCACCACGACATCTACTCGATCGAGGACCTCAAGCAGCTGATCTACGACCTGCGCTGCGCGAACCCGCGCGCCCGCGTCTCGGTCAAGCTCGTGTCCGAGGTGGGCGTGGGGACCGTCGCGGCCGGCGTCGCCAAGGCGAACGCCGACCACGTCGTGATCGCCGGGCACGACGGCGGCACCGGCGCTTCGCCGCAGGCGTCGATCCACCACGCCGGCATCCCCTGGGAGATCGGGCTCGCGGAGACCCAGCAGACGCTGCTGCGCAACGACCTGCGCTCGCGCATCCTCGTCGAGGTCGACGGTCAGATGCGCACCGGCCGCGACGTCGTGATCGCCGCGATCCTCGGGGCCGACGAGTTCGGCTTCTCGACCGCGCCGCTGATCGCGCTCGGCTGCGTGATGATGCGCGTCTGCCACCTCAACACCTGCCCGGTCGGGGTCGCGACCCAGGATCCCGAGCTGCGCGCGCGCTTCGAGGGCCAGCCCGAGCACGTCGTCAACTACCTGTTCATGGTCGCCGAGGAGGCGCGCCGGCTGATGGCGAAGCTCGGCGTGCGCACGGTCGACCAGCTGATCGGGCGCACGGAGCTGCTCGAGGCCGGAGGACGCCGTCGACCACTGGAAGGCGCGCGGCGTCGACCTGACGCCGCTGCTCGCCGTGCCGGAGAACGTCCGGCCGCGACGCGCCGCGGCACCAGGTGCGCCGGCCCGACCCGGTGCTCTACGACTCGATCGACGTCGACCTGCTCCAGCGCTGCCGGCCCGCCATCGAGGACGGCCAGCCGGTGCGGCTCGAGCGCCGCATCGAGAACAAGAACCGCGCGGTCGGCGGTCTGCTGTCCGGTGAGATCGCGCGCGTGCACGGCGAGGACGGGCTGCCCGAGGGGAGCATCGAGGTGCGCCTGCGAGGGCTCTGCCGGCCAGAGCTTCGGCGCCTGGCTCGCGCGCGGCGTCGAGCTGCGGCTCGAGGGCGACGCCAACGACTACTGCGGCAAGGGCCTGTCGGGCGGCACGGTCGTCGTGCGCCCGCCGGCAGCGGCGCGCCTTCGTGGCCGAGGACAACGTGATCGTCGGCAACACGGTGCTCTACGGGGCCACCTCCGGGCGCGCCTTCTTCCGCGGGCTCGCCGGCGAGCGCTTCGCGGTCCGCAACTCCGGGCGCGATCACGCGTCGTCGAGGGCGTCGGCGACCACGGCTGCGAGTACATGACCGGCGGCCGCGTCGTGGTGCTCGGCCCGACCGGCCTCAACTTCGCCGCCGGCATGAGCGGCGGCATCGCCTACGTGCTCGACGTCGACGGCGGCTTCCGCGGCCGCTGCAACACCGAGCTGGTCGGCTTCGACGCGATCACGCCCGGACGAGGAGGAGGAGCTGCGCGGCTGGATCGAGGAGCACCGCGAGCGCACCGGCTCGGCGGTCGCCGAGCGCGTGCTGGCCGACTGGGCCGGCCTCGCTCAACTCGATGGTCAAGGTCATGCCGCACGACTACCGGCGCGCGCTCGCCGAGGCCTCCGCCGAGGGCGAGGCCGAGGTCGCCGCGGCCGCCGCCGGGCCGATGGCGACGCCCGGCTACGCCGCCGCGGCGCCGCTCGGGCCGGTCAGGCGGCCGGACACGCCGAGCCTGCGAAGAGCGCAGGCTGATGGGAGAGCTCGGCGGCTTCCTGCGCCTCGAGCGGGTCGGCTTCGAGAAGCGCGACCCGCACGAGCGCGTGCACGACTACAAGCAGTACTTCGGGCTGCCCGACGAGCGCGTCCTGCGCGACCAGGGCGCGCGCTGCATGGACTGCGGCGTTCCCTTCTGCCACGAGGGCTGCCCGCTCGGCAACCTGATCCCGGACTGGAACGACCTCGTCTACCGCGACCAGTGGCGCGACGCGCTCCTCAAGCTCCACGCCACCAACAACTTCCCCGAGTTCACCGGCCTGATCTGCCCGGCGCCCTGCGAGTCCGCCTGCGTCCTCGACATCAACGACGATCCGGTCACGATCGAGCAGATCGAGCTGGCGATCGTCACGCGCGGGTTCGAGGAGGGCTGGATCGCGCCCGCGCCGCCCGAGCTGCGGACCGGCCGCAGCATCGCGGTGGTCGGCTCCGGCCCGGCGGGGCTCGCGGTGGCCGACGAGCTCAACAAGCTCGGCCACCGCGTCACGGTCTACGAGCGCGACGAGGGCCCGGGCGGCCTGCTGCGCTTCGGCGTGCCCGACGCGAAGCTCGAGAAGTGGATCATCGACCGGCGCGTGAGCCTGCTCGAGGAGGAGGGCATCGAGTTCCGCTACGACGTCGAGGTCGGCGTCGACGTGAGCGCCGAGGAGCTCCGCCGCACTCACGACGCGCTCGTCGTGGCGATCGGATCGCGCGTCCACCGCGAGCTCGACGTGCCGGGGCGAGAGCTCGAGGGCGTCCACTTCGCGATGGAGTACCTGTACCAGCGCAACCGCGCCGTCGCCGCGCTGGAGGGCCGCCCGTCACGCGCGACGCCGCCCGAGCAGACGATCAGCGCGGCCGGCAAGCGCGTCGTGGTCGTGGGCGGCGGCGACACCGGCATGGACTGCATCTCGAACGCCCTGCGCGAGGGCGCCGAGGACGTGCTGCTGCTCGACGTCTACCCGCAGCTTCCGGGCCAGGGGCGGCCGCCCGGCACGCCCTGGCCGCTGCCGCCCAAGCGGACGCCAGACGACCTACGCGCTCGACGAGGGCGGCGAGCGCCGCTTCGGCACCCAGGTGATCGAGCTGCGCGGCGTCGGACGGCCGTGTGGCGAGCGTGCGTCGGCCGCAGGGTCGAGGGCACCTCCTCACGCGACCTCCACGTCGATCCCCGGCAGCGAGTTCGAGGAGCGCGCCGACCTCGTGCTGATCGCGATCGGCTTCGACCACCCCGAGCACGACGGCATCGTCGGCGAGCTGCGGCTCGACCGCGACGGCGCGGCAACGTCAAGGCGCCCGTCTACGGCACCAAGCTCGAGGGCGTCTTCGCGTGCGGCGACGCACGCGTCGGCCAGTCGCTCGTCGTGACCGCGATCGCCGAGGGCCGCCGCTGCGCGCGCGTCGTCGACCAGTACCTGGGCGGCTCCGGCGAGATCCGGCGCGTGCCGGCCGAGGCGATGTTCGCCTTCGAGGACGGCGACCCGTACTCGCTGCGCCACCAGGCGGAGATCGCCCGCACCGTCACGGTGGGCGACGCGTTCTGGTCGGGCCCGCGCGACGAGCGCTAGCTGCGGCGCCGCTGGCGACTGGCCGGCCGGGATAGGCTCGGCGCGATGCCGGACCCGGAGCAGCCGGCCTCCTTCCGGCGTACCGTCGTAGACGCCCTGGCGACGACCGGCCTGCGGCGCCTGCAAGCGAGCTGGGCGCTGAGCTCCTTCGGCCAGTGGGCCTTCTCGGTGATCCTCGCCGTTTACGCCTACGACCTGGGCGGCGCCACCGCGGTCGGGCTGGCCGCTCTCGTCCGGTTGGTGCCCGCTGGTCTTGCGGCCCCGTTCTGGGGCGTGCTGGTCGACCGGAGCTCGCGGCGCGACGTGCTGCTCGCCACCGACGTGGCGAGGGCGCTCGCCCTGCATGGGCGTGACCGGCGCCGTCGCGGCGGACCGCCGCTCGGGGTCGTCCTGGTGCTCAGCGCCGTTTTCACCGTCCTGCAGACGGCCCATATACCCGCCCAGGCGGCGCTGCTGCCTGCGCTCGCCGTCACACCGCGTCAGCTGGCCGCGGCGAACGCGCTGACGAGCTCGATCGAGAACGCGGGCGTGTTCGTCGGGTCGCTCATCGGCGGAGCGCTGGTGGCGGCGGCGAGCGCCGAGACGGCATTCGCGGCGCACCGCGGCGCTGTACGCCGTGGCGGCCTGGCCGCTCGACCCGTGTTCCGCGTGACCCGGTGCCGGCCCACCGCGAGCGGAGCGACGAGGACCCGCCGCTCGAGGAGCTCGTGTCGGGGCTGCGCGCTGTCGGCCGCGAGCCGAGCCTGCGGCTCGTGGTCGGCCTGGTGTGCGCCGGGTACTTCATCGAGGGCGCCGCCGACGTGCTGATCGTGCTACTCGCGATCGAGCTGCTCGACATCGGCGGAGCCGGCGTGGGCTGGCTGAACGCGGCCTGGGGAATCGGCGGGCTGATGGCCGGAGCAGCCGCCATCGCGCTGCTCGGCCGCGGCAGGCTCGCCATCGGGCTTGCGCGGCGGAGGGCTGCTGGTGGGCGCCTGCTTCGGCCTGCTGGCCGCCGTTCCTGAGCTCGCGTGGTCGTGGCGCTTGCGCTCTTCGTGCTCGTTGGGCTCGGCGAGGCCCTCATCGAGATCACGGGCGTGACATTGCTTCAGCGGATGACTTCGGACGACGTGCTTGGGCGTGCCTTCGCAGTCCTCGAGAGCGGTTACTGGCTCGCCTCCGGCATCGGCGGGATCGCCGCTCCACTGCTGATCGAGCTGCTCGGCGTCCGTGGCGCGTTCGTCGCGCTCGGCCTGCTGCTGCCGGCGCTCGTGCTGATGCGCTGGCGGGCGCTGACGCGCCTGGAGGCGGGCGACGTCGGTCCCGGAGGAGGCGTTCACGCGCTCCTGCGGCGGGTGCCGATGTTCGCGCCGCTGCCGCTCGGCACGGTGGAGAACCTGGCGCACCGTCTGCACGGCATCGACCTGCCCGGCGCGGACTGCGGTGATACGCGAGGGCGAGCCTGGGCGACCGTTTCTACCTGATCGCGCACGGCGACTTCGACGTGACGTCGCGGCGACGGCGAGCTTCCCGCCGCTCGGAGCAGGTGATGTCTTCGGAGAGATCGCGCTGCTGCGAGACGTGCCGCGGACGGCGACCGTCACGGCGCGCTCGGAGGCGAGGGTCTACGCACTGGAGAGGGAGCTCTTTCTCACCGCGGTGAGCGGACATCGGTTCAGCACGCGCGCGGCCGGCACGATGGCCGACGAGCGTGCCGAACGTACGCCGGACCCGCGGGGCTAGCGCCCCGGCTAAGGCTCTGCCGGGCCGCCAGCAGGTACCCCACCAGCGCATCCAGCTCGCGCGCGTCCATCCGCTCGCCGAAGTTGTCCGGCATCACGGTGAACGCGGTCCCGCCGACCCCGGCGGGGCTGACGATCGTCGCCGACAGCGAGGCGCGGTCGTGGCTCGCGAGCCGCTCGTCGAGGTCGGGGCCGATCGTGCCGGTCGAGCCCGCATCCGCGAACCTGTGGCAGCTTCCGCAGCCCATCTCGAGGAAGAGCGCGCGGCCGCCGGCCGGGACCGCCTCGGCGCGCGCCGCCGGCGCCGAGCCGCGCTCGTCGCCGCCGTCGACCGAGCATGACGCACGGCGAACGTCGCGGCCGCCGCCGCGAGGCCGGCGGCGACCGGGAGCGCTACGGGCGCGCGGCCTCACGCGCCGATCGCCGGCTCGCCTTCGGCGCCGCGCCTGCGACCCATCAGCATCAGCACGACCCAGGCCGTGAGGAGCGCCGGCCGCGGCGGCGAGGACGAGCGCCAGCGGCACCGACGAGCCGTCGCCGCCAGGCGCCGCCGCGAGTCCGCGAGGCCGGCGCACGGGCGCCGGATCGCCTTCGCCCGCCCCGACGGTCACCGGCGGGAACGTGTGCCGCTGGCTGAAGCCGTCGTCGATCACGTACTCGAAGCGCCCGCTCTCCGGGAACACGACCCGCGCGCGGTAGAGCCCCGTCTTGTTCACGAGGCGCGCGGGGAAGCTCCCGGCGATGCTGCCGTCCGCGCTGTGGACCGTGACCTGCGGCCGGCCGTCGAGGAACGGGGTGCGCCCGTGCTGGAGCACGGTGAACTCCGCCATCCACGGCTCACCCGGGTCGATCCCCTCGGGCTGTGACTGGAGCCCGACCGTCGCGAAGCCGCCACCCAGGGCGGCCGCCGGGCACACCAGCGCCGACACCAGCACGACCAGGCCGACTCGACTGAGCATCTCTCCTCCTTCGCTCTTGCCTTCCAACCCTGTTACGTCTGCCGAGCCGCCGGGGTTCCCGCGCGCGCTAGGTTCCGCCCATGAGCACCGCATTCGTGACCGGCGGCTCGGGCTTCATCGGCGGAGCGCTGATCGAGCGCCTGCGGCGCGAGGGCTGGGAGGTGCGCGCGCTCGCCCGGTCGGATGCCGCGGCCGCCCGCGTGAGCGAGCTCGGCGCCGAGCCGGTGCGCGGCGACCTGGAGGACGGGGCGGCGCTCGCCGAGGGCGCGACGGGCTGCGAGGTCGCCTTCCACTGCGCCGCCAAGGTCGACGACTGGGGGGATCCGGAGGAGTTCGAGCGCCTGAACGTGTTCGGCACCCAGACCACGATCGACGCCTGTCGCAGCGCGGGCGTCCGGCGCTTCGTGCACGCCGGCACCGAGGCCGCCCTGTCGGCCGGCCAGGCGCTCGTGGGCGTGAACGAGGACGCGCCTCTGCGGCCCGACTCACCGATCCTCTACGCGGCCTCCAAGGCGCGCGCCGAGCAGCGCGTGCGCGCCGCCAACGGCGATGGCATCGAGACCGTCGTCGTGCGGCCGCGCTTCGTCTGGGGCCGGGGCGACACGACGCTGCTTCCGGAGCTCGTCGCCCTCGTCGAGTCCGGGCGCTTTCGCTGGATCGGCGGCGGCGGGCACCTCACCGACACCACGAACGTGGACAACGCCGTCGAGGGCCTCTGGCTCGCCGCCACGAGGGCCCCCGCCGGCGGCGTCTACTTCGTGACCGACGGCGCTCCGGTCGTCTTCCGGGAGTTCGTGACGAGCTGGCTCGCGACGCAGGGCGTGACGCCGCCCGACAAGACGCTGCCCGCCGGGGTCGCGGGCGCCGCTGCCGCCACAGCCGAGCGAGCGTGGCGCCTGCTGAAGCGCCCCGGCTCGCCACCGCTCACCCGCCTCGCCGTCTGGGTCAGCTCGAAGGAGTGCACGCTCGACATCTCACGCGCGCAGCGCGAGCTCGGCTATCAGCCCGTCGTGACGCGCGAGCAGGGCCTCGCCGCTCTGACCTCCTGAGCCCGGCTCAGCCGACGCTTCCCGCCGCCGCCTCCTCGCGCTCGGCCGCCAGGCTCACGAAGAAGAGCCGGAAGCGGCCGACCGCGATCTCGTCGCCGTCCTCGAGCTCCGCGAGCTCCACCCGGTCGCCGTTCCGGAAGACGCCGTTCAGGCTGCGGTCGTCGAGCATGCGCGCGCCCGGCGCCGTCGCGGTACAGCAGCGCATGCCGCCGTGACACGGTCGGGTCGTCGAAGCGCACGTGCGCCGAGAGGCTGCGGCCGATGCGCGTCCAGCCGTCCTGGAGCGGCACGACACGCACACGCTCGCCGTCCTCGAACGCGAGGTAGTCGCCGGCGCGCACGAGCGCGTCGCGCGCGTCCTCGAGCCAGTCGGGCGCGCCCTCGACATCCTGATGGCGGGTCGCCCGGATCTCCTCGCCGAAGAGCGAGGCGCGGCGGAAGCGGTTGCCTCCGCATTCGGGGCATGAGGGCACGGCATCCCGTTCGTGTAGAGCCACCGCGAAGCCACACGAGTCACATCGAAACGAACCGGCGCCCGCGAGGGTGCCGGCACTAAAGGCTTCCATCGGATTTCTCTCCTCAGGGGTGGGGGTTGTGGGGATGGTAACGAGCAGCGGCAGTTTGCCAAGGCAAAAAAATGCAATTTGCGGGCTTTTTCGGCGCTCGGCAGGACTCAGGGCGATCTCGGCGAACGGTGCTTGGATGCCCGATATCGCGTCTCTTCTCGTCCGCAGCTCGATCGGCGCGCTGCCTTCCACGGCCGCCCGCTGCGGCGGTTGCAGGCGCACGCCGCTCGCCGGTGAGACGGTCCACCGGCTCGACAGCGGCCGCCTCCTCTGCGAGCTCTGCTTCGCCGCGCTGCCTGCCGAGCCGGCGGCTCTCCGTGAGCAGCGAGCGCATCCACGCGAGCGATCGCCCGCTGGCCGTCGTTCCCCGGGCAGCCTGAGCCCGGCGCGCCGGAAGGCGCCGCCGGTAGGATCCGCCGCCATGCGCGAGGTCTCCGTCTCGAAGATCATCTCGGCCGACCGCGAGGCGATCTTCGACTTCGTCTCCGACCTCGCCGGGCGGCCCGCCTACGCCGACCACTACATGCGTGACTACCGGCTCGCTCGGGTCAACACGGTGGGCGAGGGGGCGGCGGCGCGCTTCCAGGTGAAGGCGCCGTTCGCCAAGGAGTACGCCGAGCTTCAGGTCAAGGAGGTCGATCGCCCGCGCCGGATCGTCGAGGAGCTGGCCGTGGGGCGCCGTGGGCGCAACCGCTTCCTCGCGGTCTACGACTTCAGCCAGGAGGCGCCGGGCGTGACCCGGGTCGAGCTCACCACCTACGGCGAGCCCGCGACGCTCGTCGACCGGCTCAAGCAGACCGGCGCGGCCGGTTGGATGCGCCGCCAGACCTCGAAGCAGCTCGAGCGCCTGCGGATGATCTTCGAGGAGCCAGGCGAAGGAACCGCTCAAGCGCGCGACGATCGCGGGCTACGAGCCCTCCAAGGCCGCCCGCTTCGGAGCCCCGAGCGGCACCGACCCGGCCCGGGTGCCGCCCCACTAAACTGCCCGACCGCATGCGCCTCCCGACCCGTCTGACGCTGCTCGCGTGCCTGGCAGCCCTCGCCGCGGGCGCTGGCCGCGTGTGGGGACGAGGAGCCGGGCGTCGACGAGCCGGCGCGCGAGGGTCTCGCGCTGCCGCTCGGCGGCGTCGACTACAACGTCTTCATCACCCGCCAGCTGAACCCGGCATCCCGCCCGACGACACCTACGTCGAGGGCCCCGAGCCGGCCCCGGACGAGACGCTGTACGGGATCTTCATCCAGGTCTGCAACCCGTCCAGCGACGAGTCACACGGGACGGTCGAGGAGTTCAAGATCGTCGACAACCAGGGCAACGAGTTCGAGCCCGAGGAGCTCCCCGAGGACAACGCGTTCGCGTACCACGCTCGCGAGCTCGAGCCCAAGGAATGCATTCCGGAGGCCGGCAGCGTGGCCCAGCTCGGGCCGACGAGCGGCACGATGCTGCTCTTCCGGCTGCCCCTGCAGAACACCGAGAACCGCCCGCTCGAACTGGAGATCGAGGGCGAGGGCGACGAGCACCTGACCTTCGAGCTCGACATCTGAGCCGGCTCGCCCGGCTCGCCTAGAGGCCCTCCTCGAGCACGACCTTGCGCCGCGGGCGCGGCCGTCGATCCGCCGGCGCCCGCGCGCACGAACATGACGCCCACCGCGATCTTCGGGGCCGCGCGCAGGCGCGTACGCCGTGAACCACGCGTCGGTGTTGCTCGGGTCCGACCCGGTGGTCTCGGCCTCGGGGCCGCGCGTGTCCTCGAGCTCCGCCGTGCCCGTCTTGCCCGCCACCTTGACCCCGCCGATCGCGGCCAGCGTGCCGGTCCCGTAGTCGACCACGTCCACCATCATCGAGCCGATCGTGTTCGCGACCCGCTTCGTGGTCACCCGGATGCCGCGGCCGCCCTCGCCCGCGGCGAGCGTCGGCGGGTAGCGCACGCCGTCCGCCGCGATCGACCTGGGACGACGGACGCGAGCTGCAGGGGAGTGGCGAGCGTCCTGAACTGGCCGATGGCGGTCGAGCCGATCTCGAGCGGTGTCGTCGTCTCACTCGCGGGCGGCAGCGTGCTCGGCACCTCGCCGGGGATCGTGGCCTCCCCGTTCCAGCCGAAGCGCTCGGCCGTCTCGATGAGCTTCTCGGCGCCGACCTTGACCCCGAGCGGCGCGAAGACCGAGTTGCACGAGTGCGCGAAGCTCTCGCGGAAGCTGCCTCCGCAGAACTCGCCGTTCGCGTTCTCCAGCTCGACGCCGTCGATGAGCGCGTAGCTCTCGACCGGGAACTCGGTGGTGGGCTTGACGAGGCCCTCCTCGAGAGCGGCGGTGGTGGTCACGATCTTGAAGGTGGAGCCCGGCGGCTGCGGGGCCGAGAACGCGATGCCGGCCAGCGCGAGGACCTCGCCATTGTTCGGGTCGAGCGCCGCGATCCCGCCGAAGCGCCCGGCCAGGCCCACCACAGCCGCCTCCTGGATCCTGGGCGAGATCGAGGTGCGGACCGGGTCCGGCGGCGTGGCCGCGCCCTCGCGAGCACGCGCCGGCCCGCGCGCAGCTCGCCGCCGGGACGGCCGCGCAGGCGGTCCTCGAACGCCTCCTCGAGCCCGCTCTGCCCGACGGGCTGGTCGCGGGGAAGCCGAGCGCGTACAGGCCCTCGCGCTCCTCGGCCGTCTCCTCGGGCTCCATGCTGCCCGCGATCGAGTCCGCGATCCCGACGAGCGGCGAGCTGCGGGCGCCGGCCGGGCCCTTGGCCAGCACGCGCCGGTTGCGCGACAGCAGGGTCGCGCGCACGGGCGGGACGCTCCGGCGCGCTGAGCCGCTCGCCGCGGCGAAGCTCGGGGAAGACGAGCCGCGGCTCCCAGTCGACGCGCTCCTCTGTCACCGGCACGAGCAGCTCGCCGGCGCAGGCGCCCGAAGACCCGTGTCTTGACGACGACCGGCACGACGGTCTCGCCTCCACGCTCCCCGGACGGGTCCTCCGCGGTGATCCCCGTCTGCGTGGCGGTGTCCCCGCCCGCCGGTAGCGGGCCCGGAAGCTCTTCAGCGGGTACCTGCGCCGCGCCTCGTCGCTCAGCAGGGAATGCATCGCCCGCAGGTCGCCGCGCTCCCAGGCGTCTGCGAAGTCCGCTGCTGTCCTGTCGGAGGCGCTCGTCGCCGACGACCCGACGAGCGCGCCCGGCGACCAGCGCGACGCCCGCCAACCCGCCCAGGGCGGGCAGCGCTCGATGCGTCAGGCGTCGACGGCGCTCGGAGGTGAACCGGTTCACGAGAGGGGAACCTGAGCGATGGTAGAGAGGGGCGGGGTCGGGTCCCCTAGCCTGCGTCGGCCATGACCCCGCTCGACTGGATCATCGTCGCCATCACGGTGCTGATGGCGACCTGGGGCTACGCCCAGGGGCTGATCGTCGGGGCGCTCTCGCTCGGCGGCTTCGCCGTGGGGGCCGTTCCTCGGCTCCCGGCTCGGGCCGATGGTGCTGGAGGAGGGGTCGAGATCGCCGTACGCGCCGCTGTCGGCGCTGATCGGGGCGATCCTGATCGGCGGGCGTCCTCGCCTCGCTCGCCGAGGTGCTCGGCTTCCACCTGCGCCGCAGGCTCGGGGAGGGGCTCGGCCTCCTCGACGGCATCGGCGGCGCGCTGCTCGTCGGCTGCCTCGGCCTCTTCCTCGTCTGGGTTGGAGGGGCGGTCGCGCTGAACACCCCGGGGCGAGCGAGCTGCGCGAGCCGATCCAGCGCTCGAAGATCCTCGGAGAGCTGAACGCGGTGCTGCCCCCGTCGGGGCCGCTGATCCAGGCCCTCGCGCGCTTCGACCCCTTCCCGACGATCGACGGGCCGCAGGCCGAGGTGCCGCCGCCGAACTCCCGCATCGCCCGCGACCCCGATGTCCGCCGCGCCGCGGGGAGCGTCGTCAAGGTGCTCGGCACGGCCTGCGGGCTGGGCGTCCAGGGCAGCGGCTGGATCGCCCGCGACGGGGTCGTCGTGACGAACGCGCACGTCGTCGCGGGCCAGGACGACACCACCGTCCAGCTCGGGGGCGAGGGCGACCGCGTCGACGCGCAGGCGATCTGGTTCGACTCGCGTAACGACCTCGCGATCCTGCGTGCGCCGGGGCTCGGCGGGGTGCGCGCGCTGCGGCTCAACCCGGGCGCCGACGAGGGCGACTCGGCCGCGATCCTCGGGTTCCCGGAGAACGGCCCGTACGACGTGCGGCCGGGCCGGCTCGGCCACACCTCGACGGTCGTCACGCAGGACGCGTACGGCCGCGGGCCCGTCGAGCGCAGCATCACGTCGCTGCGCGGGGCTGGTGCGCTCCGGCAACTCCGGCGGCCCGATGGTGGACGCCTCCGGGCGAGTCGTGACGACGATCTTCGCGGCGTCCCTGTCCGGCGGCGGGCGTGCCGGATTCGGCGTTCCGGAGGCGATCGTGCGCGACGCGCTCGCCCGCGCAGGCGGTCCGGTCGAAACCGGCCCGTGCGCGTGAAATTGCGGCTTCCGAGGCGTTGACACGCTAGAAATGGACGGGGTGCGTGTCGCGCGAACAGTCGTGCTCCCGCTGGGAGCGCTGGTGCTCATGGGCGCCTTTGCCCTGCCTGCCGGGGGCCAGGTGCCTGCTCCGCCATCCCCGCCGCAGGGGACCGCGCCCGATCGCGCCCAGGTCGACGACAACCCCTGCATCGGCCCGCAGGCGGCGCAGCTGCGCTGCCCCGACCTCGTCATGCGGCGTCCGTACGGCCTCTACACGGAGCGGCTGACCAAGGCGGGCGCGACCGTGCTGCGGGCGGGCAACGTGATCGACAGCGTCGGCAGCGGACCCGCCGAGCTGCGTCGGCGAGCGCATCAGCCGCAACTTCATGCAGGCCTACCAGCGCATCCACACGCGCAGCGGCGGCCTGCTCTCGATCGACACGAACGCCCTGCTCGAGTTCAAGTTCGCCCATCAGCAGCGCTACTGGTGGAAGTTCCACGACGCGGCGCGCTTCGAGCTGTGGAGCGTCGACTCCTTCGGCCGGCGCATCGAGAGGGTGCGGACCGGCCCGAAGGTCGCCTACTGCCTGCGCGACCTCACGCGCACGCGTCCGTACCTCCTCCATTCCCCGCGGCGCGCCGTCTACCCGGCCTGCAGCAAGAAGAAGACGGCGGCCAGCGTGCGGCTCGGCACGTCGCCGGGCTGGGCCGACATCTACCCGCCCGCCTACCCCGAGCAGTGGATCGACGTGACGGGGCTGCGGGGCTGCTTCGCGTACGTGCACATCGCCGATCCCGAGAACGGGATCTACGAGTCAAACGAGGACAACAACGAGGCCCAGGTGATCGTGCGCCTGCCGTTCCGCGAGAAGCACCGCCGCGAAGGTTGTACGGGCGACGACGTGGGACGCGGCTTCGATCCGCGCGACGACTACTACACGGTCGGCTAGCGGCGCGCTCCCGCGGAGCTGATCAGAGACGCGGAGGGCGCGTCGGCGGCGGGGTGCCGGGCACGCGCGGGCACGTTGCGCCCGGGATGCAGCCGCTGGGTGGCGGCGGCGGTGGCGGCTGACACCTGGGCGTGCTGCACGGCGGCTCCTCCGGCGGCGGCGGGTCGGTGACCACCGGCGGGTCCGTGACCGGTGGCTCGCCGGGCGGCTCCGGATCCGGCTCCGGGTCCGGGGGCGGGTCCGTCACGACGGGCGGCTCCTCGCCGCCGGCGCTCTCGCCACCGCCCCCGCCTCCGCCGCCCCTGCGGGCGGGTTCGTCCTGGCGCTCGCGCTGGGGCTGGTCGGCGCCACCGCCGGCGGGTGTCGACGGGGTGTCGCTCGTCGCGGGCGGGGTCTCGTCTGTCTGCCGTGGCTCGCCGGGCTCCGTCGCCGGCGCGCCCGCGGGCTTCTCGGGCTGCTTCGCCTTCTTCTTCTTCTGCTCCGGCTTCTCCTCCTGCTTGGGCGTCGCCGGCTCGTCGGCCGCGACCGGCACCTGCTCGTCGGCCACCGGGACAGGCTCCTCGACGCGCGTGCCGTCGCCCAGGCTGGCCGCGAAGCCGACGAGCAGCAGCACCAGCGCCAGTCCGCCAACGAGCATGAGGTCGCGTTTGCGGTGGCGCCGCAGCGAGGCCCGGGCGCTCTCCGGCCGCGATCCCGCGGCGGCGCCGCCCCCGGCGGCGGCCTTCAGGCGCGCGCGCAGCCCGTGCGGCGCCCCCGTGCGCGCCTCGTGGCGGGCGATGACGTCGCTCCAGTCGGCCCCCACGGCCTCGGCGGCGTTCGCGACCGTCTCGCGGAACAGGAGCGGCCCGGCCGCGACCGGCAGCCAGGCGCGGTAGGAGATCCCGGCTTCCTCCATCGCGTCGCGCGCCACCGGGCAGGTCTCGCAGGCGAGCATATGCTCGTCGAGCCAGTCCTGGTCGGCGCCCGCCTGGCCGTCCTGGCGCGCGGCGAGCAGCGCGCAGCGAGCGCTCGCAGTCCGGGGAGGAGGCTGCGACCGACGCCAGCGCGGTGCCGCGCAGGGCGTCACGCAGGTTGATGCGCGCCCGCGAGATCAGCTGCGCCACGGAGTTGCGGTTCATCTCCATGATCTCGGCGATCTCGTCGTAGGAGAGATCCTCGAGCTCGCGCAGCACGAGCACCTCGCGCTGGCGCTCGGGGAGCTTCGCGTTCGCGTCCCGGATCTCGTCCTGGCCGGCCGCGAGCAGGACGTTGCGCTCCGGGTCGTCGTGCGGGTCGCCGGGGTCGAAGCCGATCCCGCCGCCGCCGACGCCGCCGCCGACCGTGACGGCGCGCCTCGGCGATGTCGTCGCTCGGCTCGGCGCGCCTGCGGCGCTCGATCAGGTCGTAGCAGGCGTGGCGGGCGGAGGTGAAGAGGTAGGAGCCGAAGGCGAGCTCGCGGCCCTCGAGCTTCGGCAGCCGGCGCAGGACGCTGACGAACGCCTCCTGCGTCGGCGTCGGCCGCGTCGTCCTCCGAGCCGACGAGGCGCAGGCAGAGGTTGTAGGCGCGCTTCTCGTAGCGGGTGTAGAGCGTGGCGAACGCGTCACCGTCGCCCGCCACGGCTTGCCGCGCCAGTCTTGCTTCTTCTGCGGAGCGATCCTCCGCTTCTGGCCATTCCTCCCAAGGTACTACGGGTTCGCCCGGAATCCAGGAAGGACGCTCCAAACGGCTGGGCTGCGATCGCCATCTGCTCCTCCAACCGGCGAGGGCGCGGCGAATTACGCTCAGCGCGCGAGATGCATTCCGAGCGCCCGCGGGGCCGCACAGGCGGCGCGGCTGAGCGGGTCCGCCCGCTCGCCCCGCTCCTGGGCCGCCTCGACGCGCAGGAGCGCCGACCGCACGGCCGCGCCGCCCAGCCACGCGAGCGGCTCCGGGGGCACCCAGGCGCCCGCTCCGGCGCCGACGATCGGCAGGCGGGTGTAGTCGTCGCGGCGGTCGAGCGCGAGCGAGGCGAGCGTGCGCCCCGCCATCTGCGTGGGCCCCACCCCGTTGCCGGTGAAGCCGAAGGCGTAGTGCACGGGCGCGTCCGGAAAGCTGCCGATCTGCGGGATGTGCGAGGGGGAGACGTCGATCGGGCCGCCCCAGGCGTGCGTCAGCCGCCGCCCGCGCACACCGGGGAAGATCCGCTCGAGGTCGAGCGCCACCTGGCGGGCCACGTCGCCGTCGACCTCGACGCGCCCGTTCACCCGCGCCCCGCAGGCGAGCCGCCCGCCGCCCCAGCCGAGCACTATGCGCCCGTCGCGGGTCGTGCGGAAGTAGTGCAGGAGCAGGCGCCCGTCCGTGATGCACTCGCCGCCCGTCCAGCCGATCTCCTCGAGCAGGTCGGGCACCGGCTCGGTCATGACGATGTGCGAGGAGGTGACGGTCAGGCGCGAGCTGAGCCCGTCGACGCCGCGCGTCCTCGGGCCCACTGCGAGCACCGCGGCGGACGCTCGCACCGTCCCGCCGGCCGTCCGCGCGACCACGCCGCCGCGGTCGCCGCCCAGCCCGGTGACCCGCGAGCGCTCGAAGATGCGCACGCCGCGCTCGAGCAGCTTCGCCGCGCAGGCCGAGCGCGAGCCGCGCCGGCTGGACCGTCGCGAAGTCGGGCACGAACACGCCGCGCCGGAAGACCGGTGAATCGCAGCGCGCGCGCACCTGCTCGGCGGAGAGCTCCTGCACCGCCTCGGGCAGCCCGAGCTCGGCGGCCGTGCGGGCCGACGCGCGGCCGGCCTCGTCGAAGGCGGGCGCCGGTCGAGACGCACAGGTAGCCGGCCTGGTCGAAACCAGGCGTCGACGTCGTTGTCCCGGCACCAGTCGCCGATCTGCGTGACGCTGCGGCTCGCGGCCTCGAGCAGCGCCCGGGCGGGCCCCGCGCCGAAGCGCTCGCTCACGGAGTGCGCGGCCAGCCACATCGACTCGCAGAAGCCGCCGTTGCGGCCGCTCGGGCCATGCCCGCAGAGCCCGCCCTCCAGCAGAACGACGCTCGCGGAGGGCTCCGCCTGGAGCACGTGCCAGGCCGTCCACATGCCCGTGTAGCCGCCGCCGATCACGACGACGTCGGCCTCGAGCGAGCCGTCCAGCGGGGCCAGCGGATCGGCGCCACCCGCCTCCTCCAGCCACCACCCCATGGCGTCGTGGCGGCCTATGTGCGTATCGTGGAGGCCCATCCGATGGGCAAGACCCTAGTCATAGCCGAGAAGCCGTCGGTCGCGCGCGACCTGGCGCTCCGCCCTGCCCGGATCCTTCAAGAACTCGAAGGACAAGACCTATCTGGAGGGCGACGACTACGTCATCACGTGGGCCGTCGGGCACCTCGTCGGGCTGGCCGAGCCGGACGCGTACGACCCGAAGCTGAAGAAGTGGCGCTACGCCGACCTGCCGATCATCCCGGACGAGTTCAAGCTCGTCCCCAACGACGATCGGGCCAAGAAGCAGCTCCACGCGATCCACCGCCGGATGGCCGACGACGAGGTCGAGCTGATCGTCAACGCCTGCGACGCCGGCCGCGAGGGCGAGCTGATCTTCGCCTACCTGTACGAGATCGCGCCGGTGAAGAAGCCGGTCCAGCGGCTCTGGCTCTCCTCGATGACCAAGGCCGCGATCTCCGAGGCGTTCGAGGACCTGCGCCCGGGCGAGGAGATGAAGCCGCTCGAGGAGGCGGCCCGCTCGCGCTCCGAGGCGGACTGGCTCGTCGGCATGAACGCCACCCGCGCCGCCTCGATCCGGCTGCGCGCGGCGTTCGACGGCGCCGTGTCGCTCGGCCGCGTCCAGACGCCCACGCTCGCGCTCGTCGCGCGCCGCGAGGAGGAGATCCGCGCCTTCAAGCCCGAGCCCTACTGGCTCGTCGAGGCGAAGTTCGCCGCGAGCGGCGAGCGCCTCTACGCCGGCCGCTACCTGGGCGGCAAGCGGCTGCCGAGCGAGGACGAGGCCAAGGCGATCGTCGAGGCCTGCACGGACAAGCCCGGCCAGATCACGAAGCTCGAGAAGAAGGAGGAGGTCGAGCGGCCGCAGCTCCTCTACGACCTGACCTCGCTCCAGCGCCACGCCAACACGCTGCTCGGCTTCTCGGCGCGGCGCACGCTCTCCGCCGCCCAGCGCCTCTACGAGGAGCACAAGGCGCTCACCTACCCGCGCACGAACTCGCGCTTCCTGACCGGCGACATGATCCCCGAGATCAAGCCGATCGCGGAGCTCGTCGGGCACAACGCCGCCTACCGGCGCGGCCTCCGAGTACGTGACCTCGCTCGAGCGGCTGCCGCTCGGGCGCGTGGTCAACGACAAGAAGGTCGAGGACCACCACGCGATCATCCCCACCCGCTCCGAGCACGACCTCGGCAGGATGGGCCAGGACGAGCTGAAGATCTACGACCTGGTGGCGAAGCGCTTCCTCGCGATCTTCCATCCGGACGCGAAGTTCGAGCGCACGCGGGTCGAGACGGACGTCGAGAGCAACATCTTCCGCACGAGCGGCCGCCGGCTGGTCGAGCCGGGCTGGCGCGCCGTCTACGGCGACCAGGCCGAGGGCGAGCGCGGCGACGACGACTCGGGCGGCGACCAGCTGCTGCCGAAGCTCGAGCAGGGCGAGTCGGTGGAGACCCGCACGGTCGAGTTCCTGCGCAAGGAGACCCAGCCGCCGCGGCGCTTCAGCGACGCCTCGCTGCTCGGGGCGATGGAGACGGCCGGCAAGGAGATCGAGGACGCCGAGCTGCGCGAGGCGATGAAGGACTCCGGGATCGGCACGCCCGCCACGCGCGCCGGGATCATCGAGCTCCTGATCGGGCGCGAGTACATCGAGCGCGAGGGGCGCTCCCTGGTGGCGACCGAGAAGGGCATCCAGGTGATCCGGCTGCTGAACGGGCACCAGCTCACCTCCGCCGAGCTCACCGGGTCGTGGGAGAAGCGCCTCGGGCTGATCGAGCGCGGCGAGGACAGCCACGACGCGTTCATCGCCGACATCGCGAAGTTCACGAAGGAGACGGTCGAGGAGCTCGACAAGCTGAAGGGCGTTCAGATCGAGCGCGCCAAGCTCGGCCCGTGCCCGGTCTGCGGCCGCGAGATCGGCGAGAACCGCAAGGGCTACTCGTGCTGGTCGCGCGAGGACCCGGGCTGCGGCTTCGTGATCTGGAAGCGCAAGGCGGGCAAGTCGCTGCCGGTGTCCGTGGCCAAGGAGCTGATCGAGTCGCTGCGCCAGTCGCGCGAGGCGGGCGAGGACCCGGGCGTGGGGCGGACCGCCAAGGCGGTCACGGGCTTCCGCAGCCGCGCGGGCCGCACCTTCAGGGCGAAGCTGCGGCTCGAGCAGACGGACGAGGGCAAGTGGCGCGTCGAGTTCGACGAGGACTGGGCGAAGGAGCCGCCGAAGGGCGAGGCCGAGGAGGAGAAGGCGGAGGCGGAGGCGGGTGCCGACGATTCGCCGGACTCCGCGAAGGCCGAGGTCGAAGCGGCGTAGCGGCGGCTGCGTGAGGGGGTCACGCTTCGGGCTGGTCCCCTTGACACCTGCCTTACCAGGGGTAACCTACTCCCGGTAGGTGGAACCCACGACCGCCCGCATCGAGGACTTCGCGCACGGCCGCGTGCCGCGCGAGGTGCGCGAGCGCCAGATCATCGAGCTCGCCGAGGGACTCTTCTCCGAGCGCGGCTATCAGGGCGCCTCGATGGACGAGCTCGCCCGCCGCGCGGGCGTGACGAAGCCCGTCGTGTACGAGCTGTTCGGCAACAAGGACGGCCTGTACCGGGCCTGTCTCGAGCGCTCGGCCGAGCGCCTCGCCGCCGAGGTTGCCGAGGCCGTGCGGGCCGAGAGCGATCCGGAGGCGCGGATGCGCGCCGGCGGGCTCGCCTTCCTGCGCTTCGCGGCCGACAACCGCGTGGCGTGGGAGCTGATGATGGAGGGGCGCTTCTCGGACTTCGCGGTCGAGGTGCGGCGCCGCCAGGCGGAGCTCGTCCACGAGCTGCTCCTCGAGATGGCGCCCGCCGGCTTCAACCCGCGCGAGCTCGAGCTGGCGGCCCATGCGGTCAACTCGGCCTACGAGGGAGTGGCCCACTGGATGTGGGAGCACCCCGACGTGCCGCTCGAGCGGCTCGCCGACTGGACCGTCGAGCTCCTGCTGCCCGGACTACGGAGGTTCACTTGACACATCATCGGATCGTCATCGTCGGCGCCGGCTTCTCGGGGCTCGGCATGGCAATCAGGCTGCGCGCAGGAGGGCGAGCTCGACTTCGCCGTGCTCGAGCGCGCCTCGGACATCGGCGGCACCTGGCGCGACAACACGTATCCCGGCTGTCGCTGCGACGTGCCCTCGCACCTCTACTCGTTCTCCTTCGCCCCCAACCCGAACTGGTCGAGCACCTTCTCTCCTCAGCCGGAGATCCTCGACTACCTGCGCGACTGCGCCACGCGCGTACGGCGTGATGCCGCACATCCGCTTCGACTGCGAGCTGGTCGCGCGCGGACTGGGACGACGACGCGCAGCTCTGGCGGCTCGAGACCTCACAGGGCGAGCTGAGCGCCGACGTCGTGATCGCGGCCCAGGGGCCGCTGAGCGACCCGAGCGTCCCGGACCTGCCTGGCCTCGAGAGCTTCGAGGGCACGACCTTCCACTCCGCCCGCTGGGACCACGAGCACGACCTCGAGGGCGAGCGCGTGGCGGTGATCGGCACGGGCGCGTCGGCGATCCAGTTCGTCCCGAAGATCCAGCCGCGAGGTGGAGCAGCTGCACGTCTTCCAGCGCACCGCGCCCTGGGTCGTGCCGCACCCGAACCGGCCGATGTCGCGCTGGGAGCGGGCCGTCTACCGCGTCTTCCCGCCCGCGCAGCTCGCCATGCGCGCGGGGATCTACTGGGCGCGCGAGCTGTTCGTGTTCCAGTTCCGGCGACCCGCGGATCGGCCGCCTCGTCGAGAAGATGTCGCTCAGGCACCTGAACGCCCAGGTCGCGGACCCGGCGCTGCGCGAGAAGCTGCGGCCCCGCTACGCGATGGGCTGCAAGCGCATCCTGCCGACCGACGAGTGGTATCCGGCGCTCGTGCAGCCGAACGTCGAGCTGGTGACCGGCGGGATCCGCGAGGTGCGCGCGCACTCGATCGTCGGCGCCGACGGCGAGGAGCGCGAGGTCGACACGATCATCTTCGGCACGGGCTTCCACGTGACCGACATCCCGATCGCCACGCGCATCCGCGGCCGCGACGGCCGGACGCTCGCGGAGGCCTGGGGCGGCTCGCCGTCCGCCTACAAGGGCTCCGCCGTGGCGGGCTACCCGAACCTGTTCTTCCTCGTCGGCCCCAACACCGGGCTGGGGCACAACTCGATCGTCTTCATGATCGAGGCGCAGATCCAGTACCTGACCGGCGCGCTGCGCGCCCTGCGGCCGCAACGGAGCGCGCACGATCGAGGTGCGCCCCGAGGCGCAGGCCGCCTACAACGTCGAGATCGACCGCATGACGGAGGGCACCGTCTGGGTCTCGGGTGGCTGCGAGAGCTGGTACATCGACGAGAACGGGCACAACGCCACGCTCTGGCCGACGTTCACCTGGCCGTTCCGCCGGCGCGCTGCGCGAGTTCGACGAGGCCGCCTACGCGCTCGGCGCGGCGGCGCCCGAGCCGGAGCCGCTGGCCGCGGCGGCGTAGCCCGCGAGCGCGTTGGCGAGCTGCGGCGGCCCCGTCGTCGCCGACGGTCAGGACGGTCCCGGGCAGGTAGGGGTTGCGCGTGTCGGCGTCGTCGATGAAGGCCGACTCGTGGAACCAGGTGCCGGAGTTCCACAGCCGCGTGCCGGAGAGCGTCGTCCACTCGGCGAGGTCGTCGCCCGGCAGCGGGCCGGCGCGGTGCGTGTGACCGAAGACGACGTGCTCGGCGCCGGGGGCGAGCGCCTCCGCCACGCGCCCCATCGCGAGCAGGCCGGCGCGGCGCAGCTCGACGCCGGTCAGCTCCGGGTGGAACGGGCCGAGGCCGAGCCGGTTGAGCGCCGCCGACGGCGCCCGGGATCGCGACGCGGCCGATCAGCAGCCGGCCCGCGCGGCCGTCGCCGGTCGCCCGCTTCCACACCGTGCGCGAGCAGCGTCGCCGCCGCGGCCGAGCGCCTCGGGCCCGGCGCTCTCGGCGAGCCGCTCGTAGAAGCGCGTAGATCGGGCCGAGCACGGCCTCGTAGTCGGCCGCCGAGCGGCAGTTCCGTCGCCGCGACCGGTCAGCCGCCCCATCGCCGAGGCGGCGATCGACTCGAGCCGCGGCACGGTCAGGGCGAGATCGAGATAGTGGCCGTGGGTCGCGTAGACGTCCGGGCGCAGCCACAGTCCCGGGTAGGCGAGCCGCAGCTCGACATCGGGCATGGCCGCGGCGAGCCGGCCCGCTGCGCCGTCCTCGGGGCCACCGCCCACTCGCCGTCCGGCTCGAGCTCGGCCCCGTCGAGGCGCAGCCGCGACAGCCAGGGCTCGGCGAGCCCGTGGTCGTGGTTGCCGGGCACGAGCACGAGCGTCCGGCCCGCGAGCGCCGATCCCAGCGCCTCGACGAGCGGCGCGGCGACCTCGAGCGCCTGCGCGAGCGGACGCTCGCGCAGCTCGAGGGCGTCGCCGAGCAGCACGACGCGGTCGACGCCCGCGAGCGCCTCGATCAGCCGCTCGCGAACGGCCGGGTCGCGCGTCACGTCGGCGCCGCCGAGCGCGCCGAGGTGGAGGTCGGAGACGACTGCCGTGCGCATCGGCGGGATGGTGGCAGCGCGGCGCGCTACGGTTCGGGCGCGGTGCCCACCTTCTGCCGCCACAACCGCTTCACCGCGGAGTGCCCGATCTGCTCGAAGGGCACCGTGCTCGACCCGAACCTGAAGCCGGCCCGCCCGCGGCGCAGCAGCTCCGCGCGCAAGGCGCCGGCTCGAGCCGTGCGGCCGGCTCGGCCGCGCGGCGCCGCAACGGTCTCGCGCGGGGAGTTCGCCTCGGCCGGTCCCTACGAGGACGGCCGCGAGGTGCGGCTCGAGAAGGTGCCCGGCGGGCTGCGGCTGGCGGCCTGGCACGCGCGGCCAGCTCGTGCGCGGCGCGCCCGTGCTCGAGCTGCGCGACCTGCCCGCCCTGATGGCCGAGGCGGCCGAGAAGGCGCTGCTGGCGCCGCCGCTGCTCGAGTCCGACGGCGCGACGACGCGGCCAGGGCGCCCACGGCGCGAGCCCCGGGCGCTCCGGCGAGCTGCGCGACGAGCTGCGCGTGGAGCGGCTCGACGGCGACCGGGTCCGGATCGCGCGCTGGATCATGCGCCCGAACCGCGGCTGGGAGCTTCAGGAGGCGCCGGTGATGCTGCCGGCGTCGCGCTTCGCAGCAGGCGCTCGAGGCCGCGGCGCGGCCGGCGCGCTCGCCGCCGCGCCCTGCCGTCAGATTCGGGCGTCTGAGCGCGACCATCTCTCCGTCATGACCGCGCGCTACCTCTTACAGGCGTGCCGCTCAAGCTCGTAACCGGTCCCGCCAACGCCGCCAAGGCGGGCGAGGTGCTGGGTGGGCTGCGCGCGCGCGGCTCGCACGACGAGCCGATCCTGCTCGTCCCCACGTTCGGGGACGTCGAGCACGCCCAGCGCGAGCTGGCCGAGCGGGGCGCGGTCTTCGGCGCCCGCGTGCTGCGCTTCGACTGGCTCTTCCGCGAGATCGCCCGCCGCGCCGGCTACGGCGAGCGCGTGGCCTCGGACGTCCAGCGCGAGCTGATCGTCGAGGAGGCGGTGCGCGCGCGCACCGCTCGAGCGTGCTCGCCGAGTCGGCCGCGCAGCCCGGCTTCGTGCGCGCCGCCGCGCGCTTCGTGGCCGAGCTCGGGCGCTCGATGGTCGAGCCGGCCCGCTTCACGCGCGCGCTGCGCGACTGGGCGGCGACGGCCCGCGGCGCGCCTACGCCGAGGAGGTGGCGGCCGTCTACCGCGGCTACCGCGCCGGGCTCGACGCGCGCGGGCGTGGTCGACGCCGAGCTGTTCGCCTGGCGCGCGCTCGACGCGCTGCGCGCCGACCCCGAGGCCTGGGGCGGCACGCCGCTGTTCGTCTACGGCTTCGACGACTTCACCGCGCTCGAGCTCGACGCGCTCGAGACGATCGCGGGCCGCTGCGGCGCCGACGTGACGCGTCTCGCTTCCGTTCGAGCCCGGCCGCGAGGCCTTCAGGGCCACGGCGCGGATCAGGCAGGAGCTGCTCGCGCGCGGCGCCGAGGAGCTCGCGCTCGAGCCGGTCGACGTCCACTACGCGCGAGCGCTCGCGCGGCGCCCTGCACCACCTCGAGCGGCGGCTGTTCGAGGACGCCCGGCGACCCGGTCGATGCCGGCGACGCCATCGCGTTCCACAGCGCCGGCGGCGCAGCGCGCCGAGGTCGAGCTCGCGGGCGCGCGCATCCTCGAGCTGCTGCGCGAGGGAGTCGAGCCGGGCGACGTCGCCGTCGTGTTCCGGCGGCCGAGCGCGTACGCGTCGCTCATCGAGCAGGTCTTCGGCGCCTACGGGATCCCGTACTCGATCGACCGCCGCGTCCCGTTCGGCCACACCGGGATCGGGCGCGGCCTGCTGGCGCTGATCCGCTGCGCCTCGCCTGGGCGGCAGCGCGGACGACCTGCTCGCCTACCTGCGCACCCCCGGCCGGCTGCGCGTGCCCGGCCTGGCGGACCGGCTCGAGGCGGCGGTGCGCAAGGAGGGCGCCCACAGCGCCGCGCAGGCGCGCGCGCTCTGGGAGGAGCGAGCACTGCGAGCTGGGCGAGCTCGACCGGCTCGCGCCGCGCGCGCGACACGGCCGCGTTCGTGGCGGAGCTCGAGCGCGGCTTCAGCGCCTGTTCGCCGCGCCGCTACGAGCGCCGGGCCGCGCGTGCTGCGCGGCCCGGAGCTCGACGAGGCGCGCGCGCTCCGCGAGGGCCAGGCCGCGCTGGCCGCGCTCAGGGACGTCCTGCGCCCGGGCGCGGCCGGCGGCGGGCGGCTCGACGCCGCGCGCATCCACCGCGTGCTGGAGCAGCTCGAGGTGCACGTGGGCGAGAACCCGCAGCCCGACCGCGTGCAGGTCGCGACGCCCGGAGGCGATCCGCGCCCGCCGCTTCGAGGCGGTGTTCGTCTGCGGCCTGCAGGAGGGCGAGTTCCCGCGCGGCGCGGCGCCCGAGCCCTTCCTGCCGGACGAGGACCGGCGCGCGATCGCGAGCGCGACCGGCCTCGTGCTGCCGGTTCGCGAGGACGCGCCTCGACCGCGAGCGCTACCTCTTCTACGTCTGCGCGTCGCGCGCCGAGCGCCTGCTCGTGCTCTGCTCGCGCTCGAGCGACGAGGAGGGCAACCCGCAGGCCGAGTCGTTCTTCGTCGAGGACGTCCGCGAGCTGCTCGCCGGAGCGCCGGAGCCGCGCAAGCGCTCGCTCTCCGACGTGACCTGGACCCCCGAGACGCGCCCCGACCGCCGCCGAGTGGGACCGCGCGCTCGCGGCGCGCCGGCCCGCGCCGCGAGGAGCGCGTGGCGGGGCCGCTCACCTGCGGCGCCGCTGCTCGCCGAGCTCGGCCGCGCGCGACGCCGTCTCGGCGGGCGCGCTCGAGCGCTTCGCCGACTGCCCGGTCAAGTGGCTCGTCGAGGACCTGCTGCGGCCCGACGCGCTCGAGCCCGACCCCGAGCCGATGGTGCGCGGGCAGCTACGCGCACGACGTGCTCGAGCACACCTACGGGCGTCTCCGCGAGGAGACCGGCGAGCGCCGGGTCACGCCCGCCAACCTCGCCCGCGCGGAGCGCATCCTGCTCGAGGAGCTGCGCGCCCAGCGCGTCGGACTTCCCGCATCTCGCCGAAGCAGACGCGCGTCAGGGCCGCGGCGCGCCGGCTCGAGTTCGACCTGCTGCGCCACCTGCGCGGCCGAGGCCGAGCGCGGACAGCCGTTTCGAGCCCGAGCACCTCGAGCTGCGCGTTCGGCTTCGGCGAACGGGCACGAGCCGGTCGAGATCGCCGCGGGGCTGCGCGTGCGCGGCCGGATCGACCGCGTCGACACCCAGCGACGGGCATCGCGCTCGTGCATCGACTACAAGAGCGGCGCAAGGTCGACCGCTACAAGGTGGCGAGCTGGGAGAAGGAGAACCGCTTCCAGGCCGCGCTCTACATGCTCGTCGTCGAGCGGCTGCTCGGGCTGCGCGCCGCGGGCGGGGTGTACGTGGCGCTCGGCGGCGACGACCCGCGGCCGCGCGGGATGGTGGCGGCGGAGGTCGACGCAGCTCGGCTCGGGCTGGTTCGCCGAGCGACCGCCTGCGAGCCCGACGAGTTCCGCGAGACAGCTCGGACTGGGCGCTCGGGCGGATCCGGCAGACCGACGCCGACATGCGCGCCGGGCGACCTGCTGCCCCGCGCCCGAGCGCTGCGACTGGCAGGGCGGCTGCAAGTACCCGTCGATCTGCAGGAGCGAGGGATGAGCGCGCTCACGCCCGAGCAGGCCCGCGCCGTCGAGCGCCGCGACGGCTCGCTGCTCGTGCGCGCCGGGGCGGGCACCGGCAAGACGACCGTGCTCGTGGAGCGCTTCGTGCGCGCCGTGGTCGACGACGGCGCCGCGGTCGAGTCGATCCTCGCCATCACCTTCACCGAGAAGGCCGCGGCCGAGATGAAGACGCGCGTGCGGCGGCGCTTCCTCGAGCTCGGCCGGCGCGACGACGCGCGCGCGGCCGAGGGCGCCTGGATCTCGACGATCCACGGCTTCTGCTCGCGGATCCTGCGCACGCACGCGCTCAGCGCGGGCATCGACCCGGACTTCCGCGTGCTCGACCAGATCGAGGCGGAGCGGCTCGCGCTCGAGGCGTTCGACGGCGCGCTCGAGGCGTTCCTGGCCGAGGGCGCCGATCCCGAGCGCATCGAGATGGTGGCCGCCTACACGCCGGACAAGCTGCGCGACATGGTGCGCACCGCGTACTCGCACCTGCGCAGCCGCGGGCAGCGCCGGCCCGCGCTCGAGCCGACCGTCGCGCCGCTGCCGGCGGGCGAGCGCGAGCGGCTCGACGCCGCGGCGCGCGCCGCGCTGGCCGAGCTCGGCGGCGGCGCGCGACGCCGCGACGGTGCGCGGGCGCGATCGAGCGCCTCGAGGCGGCGCTCGACCTGCTCGACGAAGCTCGACGACGGCCGAGCTCCCGGAGGCCGCCGAGCTGAAGGCGCTCGAGCTCAAGGGGCGCGCGAAGGCGCTCTCGACGCAGGCCTGCGAGGACTACCGCGAGGCCTACGCCGAGCTCCGCTCGCTCGTGCTCACGCGCCAGGAGCAGCGCGACCACACGATGCTGCGCGGCCTGCTCGAGCTCTACGGCGAGCGCTACGAGCGGGCCAAGCGCGAGCGCTCCGGGCTCGACTTCGAGGACCTCGAGCTGGTCGTCGCGCGACCTGCTCGCGAGCGACGCCGGGCTGCGCGAGCCCTACGCGAGCGCTTCGCGCACGTGCTGGTCGACGAGTTCCAGGACACCAACCCGCTCCAGAACGAGCTGCTCGAGCTGCTCGCGCGCGACAACCTGTTCCGGGTCGGCGACGAGAACCAGTCGATCTACCGCTTCCGCAACGCCGACGTGGGCGTGTTCCGCGAGCCACTGGGACGACGGCGGTCGAGACGGGCCGCGCCGAGAGCATCACGGTCAACTTCCGCGCCCGCGGCGAGATCCTCGACGCGATCGACCTCGCCTTCGACGCGCACCTGGGGGGAGCGCTTCGAGCCGCTGCGCGAGGCGCCCGGGTCGCGCGAGCCGGCGCCGCGCGTCGATCCGTGCGTCGAGCTGCTCGTGGTCGACAGGCCGCAAGGCGCGCTGGGAGGCCGCGCTCGACCTCGGCGCGGGCCCCTTCGGGGCCGCGCTGCCAGACCGCGCCGCCGTGGCGCGCGGCGGAGGCGCGGCTGCTCGCGAAGCGGGTCGACGAGCTCACCGCGCGAGGGCCCTTACTCGTTCGGCGACGTCGTGATGCTGTTCCGGGCGACCACCGCCATGGGCTTCTTCGAGCGCGCGCTCGAGGAGCGCGGCATCCCCGTGCACGTGGTGGGCGGGCGCGGCTACTTGGGCCAGCAGCAGGTCGTCGGACCTGCGCCACTGGCTGTCCGCGCTCGCCAACCCGCTCGACGAGCTCGCGGTCTACTCGCTGCTCGCCTCGCCGCTCGCCGGCCTGTCGCTCGACGCGGTCGCGCTGATCGGCCTGCACGCCCGCCGCTCGGGCCGCGACCCCTGGTGGGCGGTGAGCGAGCCGGCGGACGAGCTGCTCGCCGTGCTGCCGGAGCGCGACCGGCGCCGCCTCGCGGCGTTCGTCGAGCGCTTCGAGGCCGAGCGCGCGTGGCCGGCGCAGGTGGCGCTCGAGACGCTGATCGACCGCGCCGTCACGGGCACGCGGCTACGACCGCCACCTGCTCGCGCTGCCGGGCGGCATCCGCCGCATGGCGAACGTGCGCAAGCTGATGCGGATGGCGCGCGAGTTCGAGGCCGACGAGGGCCGCGACCTGCGCGGCTTCATCGACGCGCTCGCCGAGCGCGACGCGCTCGAGGCGCGCGAGGGCGAGGCGCCGCTCGAGGCCGAGGCGCTCGACGCCGTGCGGCTGATGACCATCCACCGCGCCAAGGGCCTCGAGTTCCCGGTCGTGTGCGTGTGCGACCTCGGCAAGGACGGCCGCGACGACGAGGGCTCGCTGCGGATCTCGGAGGACGGCAGCGTCGGGCTCCGGCTCGCCGGGCTCGGCGGATCGGTCGACAGCGAGCGGCTCGAGCGCCTCAAGGCGCAGGGCAAGGTCGACGCCGAGGAGGAGGAGCGGCGGATCTTCTACGTGGCGGCCACGCGCGCGCAGGAGCACCTGATGCTGAGCGGCGCGACCGACCTCGAGAAGCGGCCGCGAGCCCGTCGGAGCTGAGCGAGCCGATGCGCTGGGTCTGGCGCGGCTTCTGCGACGGGCTGCCGGCCGACGGCGCCACGGGGATCCACGAGGACGAGTTCGAGGGGCGGCCGCTGCGGGTGCGCTGGACGCGCCTGACGCCGGCGACGCTCGACGAGCTGCTGTCCGCCAGGCGACCGCGCGCCCGTCCCCGCCGCCGAGCGAGGCCGAGCCGCGCCACGAGCAGCCGGCGCTCGAGCTGCGGCCTGCCCCCGGCTCCGCGCGCGCTGCCGGTGAGCCGGCTGAGCTACAGCGGGCCTCGAGGCGTACCGCCGCTGCGGCTACCGCTTCTACCTCGAGCGCGCGCTGGGGCTCGCGCCCGTGGAGTCGCCGCTGCCTCCCGGTGAGCCCGGCCGCGAGCGGCATGACCGCCCTCCTGCGGGGCTCGATCGTCCACGCCCTGATCGAGCGGCTCGACTTCGCGCCGCCCGCTGGTCCCGCCGGACGAGGAGATCGCCGCCGAGGCTCGAGCGCCACGGCGATCACCGCGCAGGCGGAGGAGGTGGAGGACCTGCGCGCCATGGTCGAGCGCGTCGCCGGCTCGCGCCTGCGCGAGCGCATCGCCGCGGCGCGCCGGGTCCGCACCGAGCTGCCCTTCACGTTCACGCTCGCCCCGCCGGGAGCGGGCGGTCGCAGCCTGCTGATGAACGGGGTCGTCGACGTGCACGCGGCCGAGGAGGACGGGACGCTCGTCGTCGACTACAAGAGCGACGCGCTCGAGGGCCGCGAGCCCGCCGCCGTCGTGGCCGAGGGCTACGCGACGCAGCGGATCGTCTACGCGCTCGCCGCGCTGCGCGCGGGCGCCGAGCGGGTCGAGGTGGCCCACTGCTTCCTCGAGCGCCCCGACGAGCCCGCGGTCGCGCTGTACGCCGCGGCCGACGCCGAGCGCCTGGAGCGCGAGCTGCTCGAGCTGGCGCGTGGGGTCGTCGAGGCCGGCTTCGTCCCGTCGGAGGAGCCGCACGCGGGGCTCTGCGCGGACTGCCCGGGGCGGGCGGCCCTCTGCGTCCACCCGCCGGAGCTCACCCTGCGGGCGCCCTAACCCGCGCCAGATCTGCAAGCGCGCCGTCTTTCCGTCAGGAGCGCGTCCTACTCTGCGACCTGTCAGGCATGCAAACCGGAGGAGAGCGAAGGCAGATGCCTCTCTGCTTCATCGAACCACAGGAAGCGATCAGAGTCGTCGCCGAGAGCGTCGGGCGCGAGGCGCGCCGTCAGCTGCTGGGCGAGGTCGTGCGCGCCTGGGTCGACGAGATTCCGGATGACGAGCTCCAGGTGCACTACGCGAAGGCCGTCGAGGAGCTCGACTACGACGACCTGTCGATGCTCGCCGCATGGCACGCCTCGCTCGAGGTCGGCCAGCCGATCGCGAACAAGGAGTTCCTGCTCGGCGCGTTCCCGCGGCTCGGCGAGCATCGCCGTGAGGCGCTGCGGATCGCCGCCGGCTTCAAGGGCGACGACGCGTTCGAGGCCGGCATCAGCGAGGAGCAGGCGCTCGGGACGGTGCTGCCGTGGCTGTCACACGAGCGCCTGATGGAGCTCGCCGCCGAGGCGGTCGAGCTGTATTGCTGGGACCGCCTGGGCAGCGACAACTAGCGGCCCGCATAGCGGCGCCAGGCTGTGTCCTCGGCCGCTCGCGTGCGTGCGCACGCGTCGCGGCCTGCGTCCTTGCCTGGCTTGCTCTGCGGGCCGCTAGTTGTCGCTGCCGGCTCCGGGTTCTTGCGCCGGTGCTCGCCGCGTTCGCTCTCGGTCGGTTGCTCCGAGGCGGACATCGGGACGGACGGGCCGCGTGCCAGCTCCGCCCGTGTTCCGCCCGGCGCGGTCCGGGCCGAGGTCACCAAGCACACCGACGGGGACACCCTCTACCTCTCCGGGATCGGCAAGGTCCGGCTGATCGGGATCGATACGCCGGAGGTCTTCGGTGAGAGCGAGTGCTTCGGGCGGGAGGCGTCGGCGTTCGTCGAGCGGAGCGTCCCGCTCGGCGCCCCGGTGAGCTACCGGCTTGGGGTGGAGGAGCGCGACCGCTACGGGCGCGCGCTCGCGTACGTGTGGCTGCGGAACGGGCGCTTCCTCAACCGGATGCTGGTCGCGCGTGGGTTCGCGCAGCCTCTGACGATCCCGCCGAACGTGGAGTACGAGGATCTGTTCGTGCGCGCGTCGCGGCGTGCCCGCGCGGCCGGGCGGGGGCTCTGGGGCCGGCCGGGCTGCGCCGGGTAGCCTGCCCGTCGTGGTGGAACGCGTGACCGCGCCCGACGGCGTCGAGCTCGCCTGTGAGGTGTCGGGCAAGGGGCCGCCGCTCGTGCTCGTCCACGGCGCCGGGTCGGCGCGCTGGGGGTTCGATCTCCTGCGGCCGGAGCTCGAGGACCGCTTCACGGTGATCGCGATCGACCGGCGCGGCCGCGGCGACTCGACGGACGGGGACGGCTACGCGCTCGAGCGCGAGTTCGAGGATGTGGCGGCTGTCGTCCGCGCGGCTTCCACGGACGGCTCCCCGCCGCTTCTGTTCGGCCACTCCTACGGCGCCCTGGTCGCCGCCGGCGCCGCCCCGCTCATAGACGGCCTTCCTCGGCTCGTCCTGTACGAGCCGCCGATGGGGGGCGTGCTCGCGGAGCCCGCCGTGATCGATCGCTGGGACGCGCTCATCGCGCGCAGGAGATCGCGACACCCCCGTGCGCGAGTTCATGCACGGGATCGGCGGCTACAGCGAGGCGGAGATCGCGGAGCTCGAGGCCTCGCCCATCTGGGACCTGCGCAAGCAGGCGGCCCACACCGTGCCGCGCGAGCTGCGCGCCGAGGCGGGCTTCGAGCTCGACCGGACCGCGCTCGCCCGGCTCGAGATCCCGGTGCTGATGCTGGTCGGGACGGACAGCCCGGAGTGGGCGACGCGCTCGACGACCGCCTACGCCGACGCCCTGCCGCGGGCGGACGTTCGCCGGCTCGAGGGGCAGGGCCACGGCGCCGCGATGAGCGCCCCCGAGCTGGTTGCGGCGGCTCTGAGCTTTGATTGACTTCGGGCAGCCATGACCGCCTCTCTCCCGGACGAGATCAAGCGGGTCTTCGAGACCTTCATCACGACCGAATACACGACCGTCGACGGGCGCGGGCAGCCCATCTCCTGGCCGGTCACGCCCTACTACGAGCGCGGTGGCCCGTGCATCGACGTCACGACCGGCATCGGCTACCCGAAGAAGGCCAAGGACGCCCGGCTCAACCCGAAGGTGTCGCTTCTCTTCAGCGACCCGACCGGCTCCGGTATGGAGGGCGCGCCTCAGGTGCTCATCCAGGGCACCGCGGAGGTGGACGACCGGGACCTCGACGCCAACCGGGAGCGCTACGTGCGCGAGTCGGCGGCGAAGCTGCCCGAGACGATGAAGATGGCGCCGCCGAAGGCCATCCAGGGACTGTTCGCCTGGTACTACAAGCGCATCTACGTGCACGTGCGGCCGGAGCGCGTCTACGTCTGGGCCGGAGGCGACCCCACGACCGAGCCGCAGCTCTTCGACGCTCGCATGGAGGAGGTCCGCTCAGGCCACGACGAGGAGCCGGACGCCGAGCACGCCCCCGCCGAGGGCGGCGGGATGGTCTGGGACGAGCGCATGGACGAGCTCGGCAGTCGCTACCCGCACGCCGTGCGTGTCGCTCGTCGCACCCGACGGCTTCCCCTTCTCGCTGCGCCTGCCGATCTCGGTCGACCGCGCGGCGGGCCGGATCCACCTGGGCGCAGGCGTCCTGGGCCTGCCGGTCCAGCCGGGCCTCGCGTGCCTGACGGCCCACGACCACCACCCCGACTTCACCTGGCAGCGCAACTTCCAGGTGCGCGGCGACCTGATCGAGGACGGCGACGGCTGGGCGCTGATACCGCACAAGCTGATCGGCGGCTTCGAGCTGCCGCCCAGCTCGACGATCGCCAAGTACAGGGTCAACGCCGGCAAGATGATCCGCTACCGCAAGAAGGCGAAGCAGGAGCTTCGCGAGCGGGGCGGCTGACGGTCAACCGTCGCGCCCCGCAGGCGGAAACAAAACGAGACGCGAACTTCGCGCTTGAGGTCCGCTCCCCGGGTGCCGAAGCTCCCGGTTCTGCGAGGCGAGCCTTACAACCTCGTGGCTTCGCTCTTTGCGCTCCGTCCGCGTCTCGAGGGGGCAGCTAACCAGCGGCCGTGAGACGGGTCAAGAGGCCCATACACGAGTTCCCCGCTCTTTCCGAGAAAAGTTCGATAACGCCTGCCTACCGCTTCCGGCGTTTGACCTCGATCGTCGCGGTCATGTCGACCGGGTGGAGACCGCAGAAGAGCTGGTAGGTGCCGGGCACGCCGAGCCTCTTCTTGAACGTCCGGCCCTGCGAGAGGTTCGGTGACGAGAAGCCACGCGGCCCGTTGGCGAGCGTGATGTTGTGGATCGTGGGCCCGTCGAAGCGCCAGGTGAGCGTCCCGCCGGCGCGCAGCGACACGTTCGGCCGCCCGAAGAAGAGGTCGCCCACCTGGATCGTGCCGCCCCCGCCGAGCGAGACCCGCCGCCCCGGCGGAGCGTCGATGTTCACGGCCCTGCCGCCGCGCCTGCCGACGATCGGCACGCGGAAGCGTGGCGGCTTCTTCCGGCCCTCTGGCTTCTTCAGCTCGACGAGGTCGTTCGGCACCTGGCCGCAGGGTTCGGTGACGGACGCATCCGGCGCCAGGAAGACGACCATGATCCCCATCACGCGGGTGTGTGGCTGAGACGCGTCGTAGTCGGACTCGAGCACGACCTTCTCGCCCGCCGCGAGCGGCACCCCGCGCTCGGAGTGGAACCCGGTCATGTGGATCGGACCGGGCTCGTGCAGGACCGGTCTGACGTTGTAGAAGGGATGGTTCCTGCCGCCCCAGATCGGGCGCGAGGTGTAGACCTCGCGGTTCGGGCATGCCGGCCGGCGCAGCCTGAGCGCCTGTCCGCCACCGTGCACGTGGCCGCCCGCGGCGACGAGCCGGCCGCTCTCGGGCAGGGTCCAGGTCCGCGTGCGCTTGTCGACGGACCCCTTGCGCCCGCCGCCCGGGACGTCGTACACCGGGTCGGTGCCGCACTGGCCGACGTCGAGCCAGTACGGGTCCACCGGCGTCAGGTCCGGCCGCGTGTCGACGGTCACGTTGTACTCCACGTATGCCGTGTCGGTGACCGAGCGGTGGTTCATGAACATGTAGACCATGAGCCACGTGTCCTGCTTCGAGATCGGGTATCCGTAGCCCTCGGGCAGCTGCGTCTCGCTGCGCTCCTCGCCGGCCGCGAAGAAGCGCTCGGCGGCGTTCGGCAACAGCTCCATCGTGTCCCACGACTCGAATCCCGCGCCGCACGTCGGGTCGCGCTTGTCTCCGACCGCCTTGCCGAAGTTGAGTAGGACGATGTGATGCAGCATCAGCCGCCTGATCGGCACCCGCTCGCCGTTCGCGTCCACGACGTCGACGTTCATGCTCGTGACGAAGCCGTCCACGTCCGGCTTCGGGCACGTCGAAGACCATCTCCTTGGTCAGCACCTGGAAGGGCCCGACGGTCACCGGCCCCATGCGGCAGCGGTAATCGTGCTTCGTGCCCTGGGACCCGACCTCCACGCACGAGCCCGCGTTGTCCTGGGCCAACGCCCCGGCCGGCAGTAGAGCGAACGCCAGGCAGGAGATGATGACGGCGAGGAAGCCCGGCCGGAATCGCATCACGCGGGCCAGTATAAGCGGGTTCTTGCAGGCTGCATGAAGGAACTATGATGCTTGTCGTGGACTCGCAGACCACAGGCTCCAAGGACGGCCGCACCGTACGCGCCGAGCGCACCCGGCAGGCGATCGTCGACGCCCTGCTCACGTTGCTGGACGAGGGCGAGCTGCGGCCCACCGCCGAGCGCATCGCCGAGCGCGCCGAGGTCTCCGAGCGCTCGGTCTTCCAGCACTTCCCGGATCGTGAGGCTCTCTTCGAGGCTGTCGCCCGCCAGCAGTGGGAGCGGATCATCAAGGACGCTCGACGCCCGTAAACGCCGCGCAGCCGCTCACCGAGCGACTCGACGAGCTCGTCCTTCAGCGCTCGCGGGTGCTCGAGCGCGTGACCCCTGTGCGCCGCGCGGCCCAGCTTCTCGAACACGAGTCGGACGTGGTTGCCGGCTGGCTCGGGAGCGGTCGCTATGCGACGGCCGCGGAGGTGGAGCGGGTCTTCAGGAGCGAGCTCGACAGGCTCGAGGCAGGCGAGCGGGCGGTGGTGCTCGGCGCGCTCGTGTCGGCCACCTCGTGGCCGGTGTGGGAGGGCTACCGCGTGCATCAGCGCATGAGCGCCGAGCGCGCCCGCGCCACGATGCGGCGGACGCTCTCCGCGCTACTCGGCGAGCGCTGACTCGATCTCGGGGATCGCCTGGGCGGCGTCCTCGAAGCGCACCGCGGTCATGCCGAGCGCCCGCGCCGCCTCGCAGTTCGACCTCGAGGTCGTCGACGAAGACGCAGTCGCTTGCCTGCACGCCGCCGCCGAGCCGCTCGAGCGTGAGCTCGTAGATCGCCGGGTCGGGCTTGCGCATCCCCACGAACGCCGAGTCGACCACCACCTCGAACAGCTCGTCCACCTCCGGCAGCTTGGCGCGCCAGAGCGGCTCCCATTCGCGCACGTTGTTCGTGAGCAGCGCGGTGCGGGTGCCGCGGCTGCGCACCTCGCGGATGAACTCGATCATCTCGCGGTTCGCGACCAGCTTTTCGAAGTAGAGCCTTCGCAGCCTGGTGAGGTCGAAGCCCGCCTCCAGATGCGCCTCGATGCGGTCGCGAAACTCGAGCTCCGTGATCTCGCCGCGCTCGAGCACGAACAGCGGGTGGTCGCCGTGCTGCTCGGCCGCCTTGGCCATCGCCAGGCCGAGCTCCTCGAGCGAGACGCCGGACTCCTGCTGGTAGGCGAGGAAGCCCTCCTGGAGCGGTGAGGTCAGGACGCCGCCGAAGTCGCTGATCAGCGCGCGGGTCATGCGGCGGCCGGCGGCTCGGTGCGCGCCATCAGCTCGTACGCGCCGACGGCCTCGCGCCCGTCGAGGCGCCAGCGGAAGACCGCCGCGTGCACGTCGACCTCCTCGAGCTGGAGCGACGAGCCGGCCACGACGACTCCGGAGCCGCGCCGCGGGAATTCCTCGCCGCGCACCCACAGCTCGAGCCCGGCGCTGCGCTGGCGGCCCTCGCCGTCGTAGACGGTCGACAGCCGCGCTTCGTCCACCTCGAGGAAGCGGCCCTCGTCGATCAGCACCGCGCCCACGCGCTCCTCGCCGTGGCCGAGCGCGCCGCGCGGGCGGCGGGCGAGCGCCAGCAGGGCGTTCTTCTCGTCGACGATCGCCGAGACGGTCCGCAGCGCGTCGAGCTCATCCCAGCGCGGGGCGACCTCGGTCTCCGCGAGCGTGCCGAGACAGTCGACCTTGCGGCCGGCGGCCTCGCCGCGCACGCTCACGAGCCGGACGCTGACGCCGCCGAGGTCGGCCCGGTCGGAGGCGGCCTCGGCATCGAGCGCCAGCTCGCCCGAGAGCTCGGCGCGCCAGCCCCCACGGTCGGCGGCGGCGATCGAAGCGCCGTCGAGCGCACGAGGGCGGCGCCCCTCGAACAGGATCGTCGCACCCGCTCGCGCCGTCCCGTAGATCTCGTGGGCGGGGTCGAAGAACGAGAGCGCGAGCGCGGGCGCGCTCACCCCTCGAGTCTCCTGGGCGGGCTGTCGTGCTCGGTGGCGGTGCCCTCGACGTCGAAGCCGGCGCCGTTCGGCGGTTGCCGGCGCGCCGCGCCCGGCCCCGCGACGACCCCCACCGCAACCCGCTTCCCGAGCCGCCGCACCACGAGCCGCCGGATCAGCGCCCGGGTCGGCGGCACGAGCAGCAGCAGGCCGACGATGTCGGTGAGGAATCCGGGTGTGATGAGGAAGGCGCCACCGAACACGACGAGCACCCCGTCGATCACCTCGCGGTGGGGCATCCGGCCCTCCGCGAGAGTCGTGTTGAAGCGGCCCCAGACGGTCCGGCCCTGGCTCCGGAGCAGCAGCGAGCCGAGCAGCGAATCCGCCGCGAGCAGCAGAATCGTCCACACCGACGCCGATCGCGTCGCCGACCTTGAAGATCACGTACAGCTCCGCGAGCGGCACCACGATGAACACCGCGATGAGCACCAGGAGCGGCATGGTTTGACCCTACTATCCTCGTGCCATGGCGACTTTGACCGTCGACGACGTCCAGGAGGCCCTCACCAACGTCATCGATCCCGAGCTCGGGCTCGATTTCGTCGAGCTCGGCCTCATCTACGACGTGGAGATCGAGGGCGGCGATGTCTTCGTGAGCTTCACGCTCACCTCGCCGGGCTGCCCGATCGGCCCACAGGTCTCGGAGCAGATCGAGGAGTTCGTGAGCGAGCTCGACGGGGTCAACACCGTCCACTCGAAAATGACGTTCTCGCCTGCGTGGACGCCGGACATGATGAGCGAAGAGGCGAAGTTCGCGCTCGGCTACTAGTTGAGCTCACTCCGCCTGCTGCGCGACTCCTTCGAGGACGATCCCGCGCTCGACACGGCGGTGTCGCGCGCGCTGATGCTGCGCGTGGCCGCCGGCGAGCTGCCGGAGACGCTGCGGATCGCGCGGCCCGGCGCCTTCGTGGCGTTCGCGAAGCGCGACGCGGTCGCGCCGGGCTACGACGAGGCCGTCGCGGCCGCGCGGGCGAGCGGGTTCGAAGCGATCCTGAGGCTGGCGGGCGGGCGCGCCGCGATCTTCCACGAGGGCACGATCGAGATCGGGCACGCACGACCCGATCCCGAGCCGCGTGCCCACATCCGCGAGCGCTTCGAGGGGACGGCCGGGCGGCTCGTGTCCGCGCTGCGCTCGCTCGGAGTCGACGCGCGCGTGGGCGAGGTCCCGGGCGAGTACTGCCCGGGCCGCTACAGCGTGAACGCGCGCGGGCAGGCCAAGCTCGCCGGCGTCGGCCAGCGCGTGGTGGCCGGCGGCTCGCACACGGGCGTCGTGCTCGTGGTTAGCGGCGAGGAGCGCATCCGGCGCGTGCTCGAGCCGGTCTACGACGCGCTCGTCCTGCCGTGGCGGCCCGAGACGACGGGGTCGGTCGAGGCCGAGGACGGCGCGATCGGCTGGGAGCGCGTGGCGGACGCCCTCGTGGACGAGTACGCACAGCATCACGAGCTCGTCGAGGCGGAGGTGGACGAGGAGACGCTCGCCCTCGCCCGCCGGTTGGCGCCCGAGCACCGGCCGCCCGGCTAGGCGATTTGTGGCACCCGGTGGCGGGACCGTGACGACTCTCACGAAATAGAACGGGTCGCCCTCGCATCCCAATCGGCATGCGCTCGCTGCGACGTCAGCCGGACGACAGGGGTCTGGCAGTGCGGATCCGGGACGGCGACGAGGCCGCCTTCGAGGCTCTCTACGACCGGCACCACGCCTCGCTCCTCGCCTTCTGCCGCCACATGCTCGGCAACCGTGAGGACGGCGAGGACGCCCTCCAGCAGACCTTCGTGCGCGCGCACGGCTCGCTTCGGAAGGGCAGGCTGCCCGACTCCGTGCGGTCCTGGCTGTTCGCGATCGCCCGCAACCGCTGCCTCACCATGCTCGCCGCTCGCCGCGACACGGTCGTCGCGCCGGAGGACTTCGAGCCGGGCTACGACGGCCTGGCGGAGGAGGTGAGGCGCCGCGCCGACCTCCGGGAGCTGGTGAGCGACCTGGCGCGCGTTCCGGACGACCAGCGCGCCGCGCTCGTCCTGTTCGAGCTCGGCGGCTTCGAGCAGGCGGAGATCGCCTCGGTGCTCGGGTGTGCGCCGGGCAAGGTCAAGGCGCTCGTGTTCCAGGCAAGGTCGGCGCTGATCGCGGACCGCGAGGCGCGAGAGACCCCCTGCGAGCAGATCCGCGGCGAGCTCGAGCTGGCGCGCGCGGGCGCGCTGCGGCGCGGACCGCTGCGTCGCCACCTCCGTCAGTGCGGATCCTGTGACGACTACCGGCGGATCGTCGCCCGCCAGCGGGGCGGCCTCGCCCTCATCCTGCCGGTTGCGCCGAGCGCCGGCCTCAAGATCGCGGTGCTCGGCGGCGCGGGCGCCTCGGGCTCGGCGGGCGCCGCGGCGGCGGGAGCCCTGTCGGCCGGCGCCGCCGGCGGGCTGGTCGCAAAGGGGGTCGTCGCCAAGGTGGCGATCACGGTGGCGGTGGCCGGAGCGGGAGTTTCGGGCGGCGTGGCGACGGTCGGCGGGGGAGGGGCGAGCGGCGACCCTGGGCCCGTCGCCGACCGCTCGCAGCCAGTCCTCGAGCCGGCTCGCGAGACGGGCCCGCCGCCGCCCGCCGGGCGCGGCTCGTCCGCGCCCGATGTAGCTGCTCCCGCGGACAGGGGACCGCGCCGCCTTCGCGCGAGCACGTCGGCTCCGGGCGAGGACCCGCTCGCCCTCCGGCTGTCCGGCGCCGACGAGGAAAGGCGTGCCCTGCGCCCGCGGCGCATCCGCCGCCTGGCTGCCCTGCCGGGCGCCAACCGGCCGAGGCGGGCGGTCCGGCTTGTGCGCCGCCGCGTCGCTGCGAGACGTGGGCGGTCTCCCGCCGCGGCGGATCAGGCGCGCGATCCGGCGCTCGCGGCGGGCTGCGCAGGAGCCGCCGCCCACGTTCGAGGCGGCTCCGGAGCTGCCGCCGCGGCGCGTCCGGCGCGCCATCAGGCGTGGCCTAGCGCCCCGGGCCGGCCCGGGTCCCGTCCGCGAGCCCGTGCCCCCGCGACGTGCGCGTCCGCCCGCGCTGCCCCCGGAGCCACCCCCGGCGCCTGAGCCTGAGCTCGAGCCGGTACCCGCGCCCGAGCCGCAGGAGGAGCCCGCACTCGAGCCGGCCGTGGTCCCGCGGTTCCCTAGACGGGTATGGCCGCGCGCTCGCTGTTCCGGGCGAGCGCGTCGTGGAGCTTCGGCCAGACCTCACGGGGCAGGTGGTGTCCCATCCCGGGGACCGCGACGAACTCGGCGCCCGGAACCGCCCGCGCCGTCGCGACGCCGCCGCGGAAGGGGATCAGCGGATCGTCCGTGCCGTGGATGACGGTGGTCGGCACCCGGAGCTCTCGGAGAGCGCTCGTCCGGTTGCCCGACGCGATGATCGCCGCGAGCTGGCGCGCGGTGCCGGCCGGGCAGTGGCAGCGGTCGAATGCCGCGCCGGCGAGCTCGCGAACTTGCGCCTCATCCTGCGGGAAGCCCGGTGAGCCGATCATCCGGAACAGGCGGACGAAGTACTCGATGGACTGCTCCCTCCGGCGCGGCGCGCGCCTCATGAGCACGCTCCAGGCGCGGAGCTTCGGCATCCCCACCCGCCGGTCGCCCGTCGTCGACATGATCGAGGTCAGGGACAGCACTCGCTCGGGGTGAGCGATCGCCATCGTCTGACCGATCATCCCGCCCAGCGACACGCCCACCACGTGGGCACTCTCGATGCCGAGCTCGTCGAGCAGGCCAAAGCTGTCGGCCGCCATGTCGCTCAGCAGGTACGGAGTGTCGATGTGAAAGCCCGCCATCGCGCGCATGATCGGCGGCACCGGAGCGTCGATCTTGGTCGTGAGCCCGGCATCGCGGTTGTCGAAGCGGATCACGTGGTAGCCCCGCCCGGCGAGCTCCTCGCACAGGTTCAGATCCCAATGGATGAGCTGCATCCCGAGGCCCATGATCAGGAGGAGCGGGGGATCCGAAGGGTCGCCCAGGGTCTGGTAGGCGATCTCGATGCCGTTGCTGTTGACTCGTCCCTCGTTCATGCTGCCGCCACGATACCCGCCGCCGGCTAGCGGCGCGGCAGCTCGACGCCGATCCGCGACGCCTCACCGAACAGGAGATTGCTCGCACGCAGGAAGCTGGTCGTCCTCAAGGCGGTAGACGCCGCGCGAGACGAGCGTCTGCCGTCCATCGTGGACGTCCCAGAGGCGCGCGGCGATCATCCGGCCGCGGCCCGTCGTGGCGATCCTGGCGCGGACGGTCGGCAGCCCGAGCAGCGTGAACGGCTTCCTGATCGTCCGCTGGACGACCGCCGTGCCCGCGGCGCGGCTCGCGTTCACCGTCGCGCAGGCGCCATCTCCGCCGATCGGGTCGAGCTCCTTTCGCCGTTCTGAGGTGTGCACGCGTGCCCGAAGGGGTTTGGCGGGGCGGCCTGGGCGGCGGTTGGGAGAGCCAGCAGCGCAGCCGCCGCGACAAGCAGCTTCTTCATGAGGCGGAGCAAAGTAGCTGGCGGTTCAGGACTGCCCGGGGGCGGGCGCCTTTGATGAACTGCGAGCCTTCCCGGGCGCGCTCTTCTTGGAGCCGTTCGCCCGCGCGGCCGAGGCGTTCTGCTTGCGAGCCGCCTTCAAGAGCTCGGCGAGCGACTCCTCGAGATAGTCGCCGAACACGTCCAGGTCCCCCATCGCGTCGTAGTCGCCGAGCAGGCCGAAGTCGAGCTTGCCGTTGTAGCTCATGATCGCGATGGCGAGCGCGTGGTTCTCCGGCAGGAACGCGATCGGGACGATCCGCTCCATCTCGCGCCCGAGCAGGTAGAGCGGGAACTGCGGCCCCGGCACGTTGGTCACGATCAGGTTGAAGAGGCGCGTCGAGAAGTTGAGCCGCGAGGCCTGCGCCAGCAGGGTCGGCGGGGCGAAGTCCTGAAGGCCGGCGATCACCTCTGCGCCGAGCGCCTGCTTCGACTCCTTCAGGCTGCCCATCGACTGGCGGACGACCCCGAGGCGCTCCACCGGATCGCCGATGTAGACCGGAAGCGGCCCGCGCATCGCGGCGATCCGGTTGCCGAGCTCCCCACGCTCGTGCTCGGTGCGGATCGAGACCGGCACGAGCGCGCGCAGCTCGAGGCCCTCGGTGCGAATGCCGCGGTTGCGCAGCCAGCGGCCGAGCGCGCCCGCGACCACGGTCAGGACCGCGTCGTTCACGGTTCCGCCGAGCGCGTCCTTGATCTCCTTGAAGTCCGCGAGCCGGCTCTCCACCCAGCGGACGCGGCGGTGCGGCCCGATGTCGACGTTGAGCGGCACGTCGGGCGCCGGGTTGAGGCCGGCCCAGACGATCTCGCCGAGCCCCTCGGCGGCCTCGCGCACGCGCCCGGCCGTCGCGCCCGGCTGCTGGGCGGCGCCGACCGCCTGGCCGGCCAGGTCGAACGGCGTGCGCAAGAGCCCCTTGACGCCCTCGGCCGCGAGACCGATGCCCGACGGCTCCGGCTCGGCGCTCCAGCCGTCGTCCTCGGGCAGCTCGCCGGGAACGGGGGAGAGGTCGAACAGCACCGTCGCGATGTCGACGCCCGAGACCCCGTCGACGAGCGCATGGTGGGCCTTCGAGATGAGGGCGAAGCGTCCCTCCTCGAGGCCCTGAACCACCCACAGCTCCCAGAGCGGCTTCGAGCGGTCGAGCCGCTGCGAGAAGATCCTGCCGACCAGGAGCCGCAGCTGCTCCTCGCTCCCCGGCTTCGGAAGCGCGGTGTGGCGAACGTGGTAGTCGATGTTGAACGAGGGGTCGTCGACCCAGAACGGCCGGCCGAGCTCGAACCGCGGGAAGGCGAGCTTCTGGCGGTAGCGCGGCACGAGCCGCAGGCGCGACTCGAGGTGCGCGAAGAAGTCCTCGCGCGGCGGCGCCGGGCCCTCGAACACGACAAGGGCGCCCACGTGCATGTGCGAAGCCTGCTTCTCCTGATGGAGGAAGGAGGCGTCGATCGCGCTCAGGCGGTCCTTGTGGCCCTGCTGGGGCACCGGCTCAGCCTACCCGGGGTGACGGTGTCTGTGAACCCGCCAGAATCGCGTCTGTGAAGCTGCTGGTGATCGTGCTCGTCGCTCAGGCCGTGATCGGCCTCACCCTGATCGCGCTCGTCGCCACCGACAACCTCCCGTTCACGGACGGCGAGGCGGACGGTGCTGCGCGCCGTGCGCCCGCGCCCGCGGTCGACCGCTTCGACGGCGCCGCGGCCTGGGACCTGCTCGTCGAGCAGGTCGAGCTGGGGCCGCGGCCGGCCGGCTCGGAGGCCTCGCGCGCGCTGGCCGCACGGCTCCGCGGGCTCGTCCCGAACGGCCGCTACCAATCCGTGCCCGGCGGGCTCCGGAACGTGGTCGGCAGCGTGCGCGGCCGCGAGCCCGGCTACATCGTCGTCGGGGCGCACTACGACACGAAGGACCTGCCGGGCTTCGTCGGCGCGAACGACGGCGCGTCGCGGCACGGCCGTGGTGGCGGAGCTCGCGCGCACGGCTCAAGCGGCCGAGGCACGCGCATCCGGTTCGTGTTCTTCGACGGCGAGGAGAGCCCTCGCGGGGCATCCGACTGCCCAGTTCGAGCAGCGCGGGCTGCGCGGCTCGAAGGTGGCTGCGAGGCAATTCGACGACGCGCGCGCCATGGTCCTGCTCGACTTCGTCGGCGACCGGCGGCTGCGGATCCCGCGCGAGGCCAACTCGAGCCCGGGGCTGTGGCGCAAGCTGCGCGCGGCGGCGAAGCGGGTGGGCGCCGCGAGCATCTTCCCGGACGAGACCGCGGGCGCCGTCTCCGACGATCACATCCCGTTCCTGCGCCGCGGCGTTCCCTCGATCGACCTGATCGACTTCGGCTTCCCGTGCTGGCACCGCACCTGCGACGACCTCGACGCCGTCTCCGAGCGTAGTGTGGATGCCGTCGGCGAGACGGTCCTGGAGCTCGTGCGCGAGCTATAGGCCGCTAGCCTTGCCCGCGATGGCCTCCGCCCCCGAAAGGCTGCTGCTCGCCGCGCCCCGCGGCTACTGCGCCGGCGTCGACCGCGCGGTCCAGACCGTCGAGCGCGCGCTCGAGCTCTACGGCGCTCCCGTCTACGTGCGCAAGGAGATCGTCCACAACAAGCACGTGGTCGAGCAGCTGCGCGAGCGCGGCGCGATCTTCGTCGAGGAGGAGACCGAGGTGCCGCAGGGCGAGACGGTCGTCTTCTCCGCCCACGGCGTCTCGCCGGCGGTGCACGCGAACGCCGCGGCGCGCGAGCTGAAGACGATCGACGCCACCTGCCCGCTCGTCACGAAGGTGCACGTCGAGGCCAAGAAGTTCGCCGCCGAGGGCTACACGATCGTGCTGATCGGGCACCAGGGCCATGAGGAGGTCGAGGGCACGATGGGCGAGGCGCCCGGCCACTTCGTGCTCGTCGAGACCGAGGAGGACGTCGATGCCCTCGAGCTCGACGATCCCGAGCGGGTGGCGTACCTGACGCAGACGACGCTGAGCGTCGACGAGACCGACCGCATCATCCGCCGCCTGCGCGAGCGCTTCCCGCGGATCACGGGCCCGAAGTCCGACGACATCTGTTACGCCACGACCAACCGCCAGATGGCCGTCCGCCAGATGGCGCGCGAGTGCGACCTCGTGCTCGTCATCGGGTCGCGCAACTCCTCGAACTCGAACCGGCTCGTCGAGGTCGCGCGCGACCACGGCGCCGACTCGTATCTGATCGACAACGAGTCGCAGGTGGAGGAGGAGTGGCTGGTGGGCAAGCGCGTCGTCGGCATCTCGTCGGGGGCGAGCGCGCCCGAGGAGCTCGTGCAGCGGCTCGTCGACTTCTTCCGTGCCCGCGGGACCGGCGACGTCTCGGAGTTCGAGGTCGTCCAGGAGGACGTGCGCTTCATGCTCCCCAAGGAGATTCGCCGGGCGCTGGCGGCCCGTCCGCTGCCGACCGTCGGCTGAGCGCGAGCACGGCTGCAGCCGCCGCCACGAGCTCGCCGTTTCCGTCCGCCATGCGTCCGTCGGGGAGGACGGCCGTGTCCTCGAGCCCGGTTCGTATCCCGTGGCCCCGCGCCGCGGCCCTGCGGTTGACGGCCCAGGACGCGATCCCGTCGCCGTGGTGGACCTGGTCGAGCCGGATGCCGGCCTCGGCGAGGACCGTCTCCATCGCCGCCGCGTGAGCGGTCGCCGCCTCGGGCTCGGCGTCGAGCGGCTCGATCATGGCGCGCGCGCAGCGCGGTGCGATGCCACGTCCGGCAAACGCCCGCGCGTCCTCGAGCGACAGCAGGCCGGCCTCGATTCCGACTCCGTGCGCGAACAGCAGCTCGCACAGCTCGACGATGCCGTCCTCGCCCTGGTTGGCCGTCACGAGCTCGGGCAGCTCGGTCCAGGCCGCGACGAGGGCATGGCGGCGCCCGGCGTCGGGCTCGATGTCGGCCGACGTGCTCAGCGAGATGGGCGTTCCCGGGCAGGCGGCCCGCACGGCGCGCAGCGTGGCGGCGCAGGGCTCGGCGGAGAGCGTCTGGCGGTCGCCGTCGTAGGGGTGGAGATGCAGCACCTGCGCCCCCGCGTCCACGGCCGCCCGCCCCTCGCCGGCCAGCTCCTCGGGCGTGCGCGGCAGGGCCGGATGCTCGCGGTCGCCGTTGAGCGCGGCCTGCAGCATCACGGGTCGGTCGGCCCTCCGGGCGTGAACTGCACGCCGTGGAGCCGCAGCCCGGCGGCCTCCGCTTCGACGGTCCCGCCGGTCTTGTAGAGGCCCGCCTCGCGACCCGGCCCCGGACAGCACCGCGTAGGCGCCGCCCGCGGAGAACGAGAAGCTCGCCGCCGCGCCCGCGTCGGCCGCCTCGATCCAGTCCTCGCCGTCGGTCCAGTCGCGCACGAGCTCCAGCCGCTGGCGCTCGGCGGGCAGCGCGATGTCGGCCGTCTGCGCCTCGAACAGCAGACCGGGCTCGTCGCCGGGCCGCACGGGCTCCATAGGCTCCACCTCGATGCCGAGGCACTCGCCGATCGCGAGCTCCGTGTCGACGTATTCGCCCTCGCCGTAGTGGACGAAGACGAGCCTGCCGGTCCGGTCGAAGAGGTAGCGCCCGGGCCAGCCCTTGTTGCCGTAGAGGCGCCACACGGCGAGCGCCGGGTCGAGCAGCACCGCATAGGGGACCTCGAGCCGCTCGACAGCGTTCGCCACCGTGTCCCGGTCGCGGCCGAACGAGTAGCCCGGCGAGTGGATGCCGATCACGCGCAGGCCCTCGTCGGCGTAGCGGGCGTGCCACCCCTTCAGGTACGGCATGGTGCGCAGCGAGTTGACGCGGGCGAAGTCCCAGAACTCGACGAGCACGGCGCCGCGGCCCATCAGAGTGTTCATGCGCAGGAAGGCGACGTTCAGCCAGTCCATGCTCGGGGGGAATTCGGGCGCGTAGATCTCGGCTTCCGCGGGGGGTCGCACGGCGCCAAGAATGCCCTATCGGATGGCTAGCAATAGCCGCAACTAACAAGGCGATTCGTGTTATAGGTTGGTCTCCGGCTCGTTCGAACCCTGATGCGGGGTCCGGCGACGAGTCCGGAGCAGTTCGCGCCAAACCAGGTACCACCTTTGGGAGGAGAGGAATGCGAAAGCGTTTGATCGCCGCGCTTACGGTCGTGGCGATGCTTGCTTTCGGCGGAGTTGCGTTCGCCGAGAACATCTACGAGGTCCATATCGCTGAGTCGTCGCCGAAGGGGAAGGGCACTCCGGACAAGCCACTCCCCGTCAGGCTGGGCTTCGGGTACACCGTCGGCGACTCGGAGGACCTGCGTCCGACGGTCATCGAGCAGTACCGAATCGCTCCCGAGGGCCTGATCACATATCCCAAGCTCTTCCCGTCGTGCACGTTCAAGCAGGCGAACGCGCGTCCGGTCGCCAAGGCGTGCCAGAAGGCGGTGCTCGGCGGGGGCATCGTGCGCAACCAGGCCGGTGCTGGCACCGATCGGACCCAGAAGCTCGTATGCAACCTGAAGCTGACCCTCTACAACATCTCGGACGCCGGCAAGAACGGTGGCCAGGCCATCCGCCTCGACGGCGATCCGCCGGCCGCCCAGCCCGGCAGCAAGAAGCCCGGCTGCGTGATCAACGTCCATACCGCGATCAAGGCGCCGTACTTCAATGTCAAGGTGGACGGTGTCAAGTCGAGCGAGCTGCGCTTCACGGTCCCGATTGAGCTCCAGGAGCCGGCACCGGGCGTCCAGAACTCCGTGATCGAGGCCATCTCGCACGTGAACAAGGAAACCGCGAAGACCAGGGTCAAGGGCAAGCAGCGCACCGTTGGCTACTACTCGGAGATCGGCTGCAAGGGCAAGGACCGCAGCGTCCGTGTGACCTTCGTCGACACGCAGAACCGCAAGTTCACGGCCAACAAGAAGGCCGCGTGCTGACGGCGGACTGACAGCAGGAATCGAACGGGGCGGTCCTTGGAGCCGCCCCGTTTTCGTAGAAGGCGGCCACATTTAGTGGGCACTTAGGTCTAGGGGGTATACCTTTGCACGTGATGCAGGAACGCGAGGCCTTCGGCCCGCGTGCAGTGTGATTGAACTCTCAATTTCCCGGAGGAGATTCCCTGATGCGGAAGAAGACCCTCGCGGCCGTGCTCACAGGTGCGCTCGCGCTATCCCTCGTCGGCGTCGCTTATGCCGACATCAACAACACGACCTTCGAGCTCTCGAAGTTCTCGGCCTCGCCGGGCAAGAGCGGCACGAAGAAGAACCCGAAGGCCGTGACGCTCAGCCTGGGTGTCAAGGGCGGTACCAAGGACGGCACCGGCCAGGCGTCGACCTCCAAGGCGCTGAAGATCACCCTGCCGAAGGGCCTCAACTGGAACGGCAAGGCGTGGGCCAAGGGCAAGCGCTGCGACCTCAAGGCCGCCAACAAGAAGAAGAGCGACAGCGTCTGTCCGAAGGGCTCGAAGGTCGGCTCGGGGCACACTGACGCGGTTGCGCTCGGCACCAAGGAGCCGATCGACGTGACCGCTTATGTCACGACCAGCGGTGGTCTTGGCCTGTGGCTCAAGGCGTCCCAGCCGCTGCCGATCAACGAGATGCTCGAGGGCAAGCTCAACGGCAACGTGATCACGGTCAACATCCCGGGGAACATCCAGGAGCCCGTGGTCGGTGTCCCCTCCGCCATCGAGACCCTCAGCTTCAGCCTCAACGGCAAGACCAAGGTCGACGGCAAGAGCCGCGGCGTCATCGAGTCGACGTCCTGCTCGGGCGGCAAGTGGACCCTGAAGTTCCAGAACGTCATGACGGACGGGTCGCTGAGCGACTCGCGCAGCGTCAACTGCAAGAAGTAGAGACGCACTGACTCAACCGGCCCCGCCTCCGCCGAGGCGGGGCCGGACGAGCCTCTCGCCTCCCGGCCGCCGCGGCCAGTCCTGCCCCGGCCCGCCAGAATGAATGGGCGATGACGGCTCCTTGGACGCTGCTCGGTGCGCCGCTCGACTCCTCGGGCGCCGGCCGGGGGGAGGAGCGGGCACCCGCGCTGCTGCGCGAGGCTGGGCTCCCCGAACGGCTCGGGCTCGTCGACGCCGGCGATGTTGTCGGACCGCTGCGAGACCCCGTCCGCGACCCCGAGACCGGGGTGATCGGCGCGGCGCGGCTCGTCGAGGCGTCGAGGGCCCTGCGCGACGCCGTGGCGGCAGCGCTCGAGCGCGGGGAGCGCCCGTTCGTGCTCGGCGGCGACTGCAGCCTCGTGCCGGGCGCGCTGGCGGGCGCGCGGGTCGCCTGCGGGCCGCTCTCGCTGTGGATGGTCGACGGGCATCCCGATGCTCTCGACGGCGAGACCTCGCCGACCGGTGAGGCCGCCGACATGGACCTCGCGCTCGTGCTCGGGCGCGGGCATCCTGAGCTGACCGGCCTGGCGGGCGAGGAGCCGATCGTCGAGCCGCAGGATGTGGCGCTGATCGGGCACCGGCCCGCTGAGCTCGACAGCGACGTCGCCGCCGAGCTCGCCCTGGTGCCGCCGGGCGTCGAGCAGACGACCGCCCCCGCGCTCCGGCGCCGTGGGGCGGCTCGCGTTGCCTGGGCGACGCTCGCGGCGAGCCGCGGACGCCCGGTGTGGCTACACGTTGACCTGGACGCCCTCGACGAGCGCGAGCTGCCCGCCGTGACCTACGCGCAGCCGCACGGGCTCAGCTGGGCCGAGTTCGCCGAGCTGCTCGAGCCGCTGATCGCTGCGCCCGACCTCGCCGGCATGAGCCTCGCCGACTTCGACGCCGACCACTCCGCACTCGCACCAGCACGCCGGCCGAATCGTGGACGCGCTTCAGTCGGCGTTTGCAGGCGCTCGCTGACGGCGGGAACCTGCGCGGTGCGGGGGTTGTAGTAGGGGCATGAGAGCGATGCGCCATCTCCACCGCGCTCATCCTGATGCTGGTAGCGGCGGGGCCCGCTGCCGCGAAGGAGGTGGTGGCCGCCAAGGTCTGCGGCGCCGGCGACTGCCGCACGTTCAGCGACTCCGACGCGGATCTCACCAAGCTCGGGGCAGCCGGCGGCTACACGACGCTCGACAGGCGCGCGCCCTGGTATCGCATGGTGCTGCTGTTCAGGGCCGAGGGCACGGACCGGGTGAGGGTTCCGCTCACGATCGTTCCGGCGCAGGGCCTCGTCCGCTGGGAGGGCGACGACGGGGACTTGGCCTGGGCCACCGTTCCGGCCGAGACCCTTCGCCTCCAGCGCCGCCTCACGGCGGGCCTCGAGCCGCGCCCGGCGGCGTCGCTCGAATCGGGCGCGGCGAACCCCGCCGAGGCACGTGTCGACGAGGTGGTGCTGATCGATCCGCCCACCGAGGGGGGCGCGTCCCCGTCCGGCGGCGGCGTGTCCACCTCCGTCGCGGCCGCGGGAGGCGGGGTGCTCGTGGTGCTCCTGGGTGTGGGCGTGTTCGCGCTCGGCTTCAGACGGGTCAGCCGATCGAGCTTGCAGCGCGGATCCTGAATCACGCACCTGCGGGAGGTGGCGACGCGGGCGAGGGAGGTTCGGTGCCGAAGGCTTGGACCGCTTCGTTGACCCGTCGATAGACGTCGGCGACGGAGCTCAGGTCGACGATCGTCAGGACGCGGTCCACGAGCCCGTCCTCGGGAACCACAACCGCCAGCCGGAGCTGATGGAGGCCCAGCCCCTCGGCCAGCTCGAAAAGCATGTTCACCGCCGCGCTGTCGATGTAGGTCGTGTCGGTGAGGTCGATCACCAACCCTTCGCTGTGGTTGTCGAGGACGCGAAGGAGGCGGTCGCGAATCACGGGCACGCCGGAGATGTCGACCTCGCCGCTGAGCCGGCCCACGGCCACCTGTCCGTGCTGCTCGATCCGGAGCGGGTCGATCATGGGGACGTCTCCTCGAGTCTGCGGGAAAGGCGCACCGATGTACCGGCCTCGCGGCGCACCACGTCCACCGTGTCCGTCAGGCCCTCCATCAGCAGCATGCCGCGTCCCCGGTTCTTCCCCCGCGGTGGCCGCCAGCGGCCGGAGTCGCTGACAGTGAGGTGCGCGGTCCGGTCATCGCCGACCGTGGCCTCGAGCTGAACCCGGCCCGCCGGTGGCGAATACGCGTGCTCGATGGCATTCGCGCAGGCCTCCGAGCAGGCGAGTGCCAGCTCGTCCACCTCGCGCTCTGAGCCGCCCGCGTCGAGGAGCCAGCGGCGCAGGACCCGTCGCAGCATCGGTAGGGCATCGGCGTCCGGCGGCAGGGAGAGGACGAGCGGGTCAGAGAGCCGCTGCGTGGACACGGCAAGCACGGCGGCATCGTCGCGCTGCGATCCGTCGGGGAGCAGCGCATCGACGATCGTGTCGCAGATCACATTGGGATCAGGGCCGGCGCGGGCCGCCACCTCCAGAAGCTCCAGCATCCCCACCTCTAGCCCCTGACCGCGGCGCTCGACGACTCCATCGGTGTAGAGGACGAGGCTTGCGCCCTGTTCGAGGTCGACCGTCGCGTTCTCGTACCGCGGCAGCCTTACCGCGCCGAGTGGGACGCTCCCCGGGAGCTCGAGGAAGCGGGCGTCGCCGTCCGCATGCACCAGGATCGGGGCAGGGTGGCCGGCTCCCGACACGCTCACCTCGCCCCGCTGAGGATCTACGACGATGTAGAGCACGGTTGCGCTGTGGCCCGGCGCGAGCTGGCGCATCAGACCGCTGAGCCCCGAAAGCACCTCGGCGGGGCTCCGGCGCTGAGTTGCATAGGCGCGCAGCCCGCTGCGCAGTTGTCCCATCAGCGCCGCCGCGTGGAAGCCACGCCCCACGACATCGCCGATCGTCAGGCCGAGCTCCCCTCCGGGCAGCGGAAACGCGTCGTACCAGTCACCACCCACGTGGGCCGCCGCGGCCGGGAGGTAGCGACCCGCGAGGCGCATCCCGGGCACTTCGGGCAGGGCAGGCATGAGCGCCCGCTGGAGGGCGTCGGCGAGGCCGCGCTCGCGCTCGGTCAGGCGGCCGTGGATGGCCAAGGCCGCGCGGTCACCGGCGAGTTGGAGGACCTGAACGTCGTCGTCGCTGAAGTTGCGCGGCTTCAGCGTGCCCACGTGCAGGACGCCGATCACGTTGCCCTCCACGAGGAGCGGCACCCCGAGCAGCGACTTGAGCCCACGCTCGCGCAGGATCGGGTTGGCGATGTCAGCGGTGGCCACGTCGGCGATACGGACGGGCTCGCGGGTGGCCGCGATCCGGCCCGCGAATCCACGCCCAACGGGAATGCGCACACCGCGCCGAACCTCCTCCTCGAGGCCCTGTGCAGCGCGGGCCGCCAGAGTGGCGCCATCGTCCTCCAGCAGAAGGATCGCGGAGGTGTCGGCCTCGAGGATGTCTACGACTCGGCGAAGCAGCTCGGGGAGCAGCTCCTCGAGCGGCAGGTACGAGAGGGCGGTGTCGGTGACGGTCTCGAGGTCACGCAGCCTCTCGGTGTTGACGCCCGAGCGCATCGCGCCATTCTGCAGGCGCTCGGACTTCGATGCCAGCGTTGGGGCTGCCGGCCCCGAGCGGGACTAGCCGATCGAGTCGACCATTTCGAGCTGGATCAGGCGGTTCAGCTCGATGGCGTACTCCATCGGCAGCTCCTTCGTGACCGGCTCGATGAAGCCGTTCACGATCATCGCCGCCGCCTCCTCCTCGCTGAGGCCGCGCGACTGCAGGTAGAAGAGCTGCTCGTCGGAGATCTTGCCGACCACGGCCTCGTGGGCCACGGTGACGTGCGGGTTCTGGATCTGGATGTCCGGCCAGGTGTCCGAGCGCGAGCGGTCGTCCATCATCAGGCCGTCGCATTGGACATGGGCCTTCGAGCCCTGCGAGTTGTGGCCCATGCGGACGAGACCGCGGTAGCCCATGATCCCGCCGTCCTTGGAGATCGACTTGGCGAGGATGTTGGAGGTGGTGTTGGGAGCGAGGTGGACGACCTTGGCGCCGGTGTCCTTCCAGACGTCGCCGCTCGCGACGCCGACGTTCAGGTGGTCGGCGCGGGCGCCCTCCCCGATCAGGAACGAGCCGGGGTAGAGCATGACCTTCTTCGCGCCCATCGAGCCGCCGACCCACTCGACCGTTCCGTGAGCCTCGACGATGGCGCGCTTGGTGTTGAGGTTGAAGACGTCCTTCGACCAGTTCTGGACGGTCGTGTAGCGCGCCTTCGCGCCCTCCTTGACGAAGATCTCGACCACGGCCGAGTGCATCGAGTTGGCGCTGTAGGTCTGCGCCGTGCAGCCCTCGATGTAGTTCACCTCCGAGCCTTCGTCGGCGATGATCAGCGTGTGCTCGAAGGTGCCCTCGCCCGAGCCCTCCATGCGGAAGTACGCCTGGAGCGGGAGGTCGACCTTGACGCCCTTCGGCACGTAGAGGAACGAGCCGCCGGACCAGACTGCGCCGTGCAGCGCGGAGAACTTGTTGTCCTGCGGCGGCACGCACTTGTTCATGAAGTACTCGCGCACGAGGTCCTCGTGCTCGGTGACCGCCGTGTCCATCGAGCAGAACAGGATCCCGAGGTCCGCGTACTCCTTCTTCAGGCCCTCGTAGAACGGCTCCTGGCGCCACACGCCGACCACGCCGGCGAGGTGCTCGCGCTCCGCCTGCGGAATACCGAGCTTCTCGAAGGTGTCCTTCTGCTCGTCGGGGACGTCGTCCCAGCTGTCGTAGCGGCCGGCCGTGGGCGGGGAGTAGAGGACGAGCTCGGACAGGTCGAGGTCCGACAGGTCGACGCCCCAGGTCGGAATCGGCTTGCGCTCGAAGATCTCGAACGACTTGATGCGCTTCTCGCGCATCCAGTCGGGCTCGCCCTTGATCTTGGAGAGCTCCTCGATGACCTCACGGCTCACGCCCTTCTTGGCGACGAGCTGACCCTGGTCGTTCTCCTTGATCGCGCTGGGCTTGCTGATTCGAGTCTTGTCTGTGGCTGCCATATGCGTCAGATATCCGTTCTCCGAGGTCGGATATGCAATTCTAGCGTCGCTGCCGGGCGAGCGCCCGAGCGCATCGACCTCGACCGCTGCCTCGCCGGATACCGGCGGTACTTGTCAAGTGTGGTCCAAACCCGGGCGTACGCCCCACGGGCCTCAGACCGTGTGCTCGGTGCGCTCCACCGTGCGCGCGGTTCCCGGGCGATTTGCGGGTTGGTGTAACGGTCCGCCACCAGTCAAACGTCGCTCCCCGCGAGACGTGGCCGGCGTGCTATTCGGGCCAGCTCGCGTCGCCAGTCGTCGCGCCGCGCATCACCTTGAGCGACAGCAGCGCGCACTTGCGGCGCGTGGGCGAGATATCGATGCCGAGGTGGTCGATGACCCAGTCGGCGTCGAGCCCTGCGGATCTCCTCGACAGGCATGCCGACGAGGTCCTCGGAGGTGATCGACGCGGCCGCCTGGCTGATCGCACAGCCCTGGCCGTGGAAGCGGAGCTCCTTGATGACGCCGTCCTCGACGACGACGTGGACCCCGAGCTCGTCACCGCAGAGCGGGTTGTGGTCGTGCCACTCGAGGTCGTGCGGGTCGAGCTCGCCGAAATTCCGCGGGTTCTTGTAGTGCTCGAGGATGTAGTCCCGGTACAGAGCGTCCATCAGAGCCCGAAGACCTCGCGCGCGCCCGTGAGCGCCTCCAGCAGCCGGTCGACCTCGTCGCGCGCGTTGTATACGTGGAAGGAGGCACGGGCCGTGGCGCCCACGCCGAGTACGCGCATCAACGGCTGGGCGCAGTGGTGGCCGGCGCGCACGCAGACGGCCTCGCGGTCGCAGAGCTCGGCGATGTCATGGGGATGGATGCCCTCGATCGCGAACGCGGCGACTCCGCCGCGGCGGTCGAGGTCGGACGGGCCGAAGAGCGTGATGCCCTCGATCTCCGGGAGCCGCTCGAGCGCGTAGGCGGTGAGCTCGCGCTCGTGCGCGCGGACGTTGTCCATGCCGAGCGCGGCGAGGTAGCCGACCGCGGCGCCCAGGCCCACCGCCTCGGTGGCCGCCGACGTGCCGGCCTCGAACTTGTAGGGCAGTTCGTTCCACGTCGAGTGCTCGCGCTCGACCCTGGAGATCATGTGGCCCCCACCGAGGAAGGGGCGCATCTCCTCGAGCAGCTCGCGCCTGCCGTGGAGCAGGCCGATCGTGGGGCCGAGCGCCTTGTGGCCGGTCCAGGCATAGAAGTCGGCGTCGAGCTCGCGCAGGTCCACCGGCATCTGCGGCACCGCCTGCGAGCCGTCGACGAGCGTGACCGCTCCGGCCGCGCGGGCGCGGCGGACGATCTCGGCCACCGGGTTGATCGTGCCGAGCACGTTCGAGACGTGCGCGAAGGCGACCAGCTTCACCCGGCCCTCCGCGAGCACCGAGTCGAGCTCGTCGAGTGACAGCTCGCCGCTCTCCGACACCGTGAGGTAGCGCAGCCGCGCGCCCGTCTCCTCGCAGACCATCTGCCAGGGAACGATGTTCGAGTGGTGCTCCATCTCGGTGATGAGCAGCTCGTCGCCGGCGCCGACGTTCGCGCGGCCCCACGAGTACGCGACGAGGTTGATCGCCTCGGTGGCGTTGCGGGTGAAGATCGAGCAGGCCGGGTCCCAGCCGACGAACTCGGCGATCCGCGTGCGGGCCGACTCGAAGGCGTCGGTCGACTCCCGCGCGAGCTCGTACACGCCGCGGTGGATCGGCGCGTAGGAATGGCGCTGGAACTCGTCCATCGCCTCGACCACCTGGCGCGGCCGCTGGGACGTGGCGGCCGAGTCGAGGTAGGCGACGCGCCTGCCGTCGAACACCCGGTTCAGCACCGGGAAGTCGGCCCGGACGTCGACGAGCGGGTGCTCGGCGGTCGCGGCCATCAGGTGGCCTCCGCGCGCTCCCCGATGAACTCGCGCACCTGGTCCTCCGCGCCGTGCAGCTTCTCGGCGACGCGGCGGCGCACGAGGTCCTCGAGCCCCGGGTCCTCGAGCCGCTGCACGACCTCCTCGAAGTAGCCCTCGACCATGACGCGCACCGCCTCAGCGCGCGAGATGCCGCGGGTCATCATGTAGAAGATCTGCTCGGGGTCGAGCTCGCCGACGGTGCCGCCGTGCGAGGCCTTCACGTTGTCGACCTCCACGATCAGCGACGGGATCGCGTCGCCCTTCGCCTTCGGCGAGAGCAGCATCTGGTGGGTCTGGAGGTAGGTGTCCACCTCCGTCGCCTTCGGGATGATGTGGATGAGCCCCTCGTACGAGGCCCGCGAGTCGCCCGTGAGGGCGCCCTTCCAGACGGTGTCGCCCGTTGTGTGGGCCGCCTCGTGACGGTCGGTAGTGAACAGGTCGAGATGCTCGTCGCGCTCGGTGAAGTAGAGCCCGGTGTGCTTCATGTCCGAGCCCGGCTCGGCCGTGATGATGTCGAGCGTCTGCTTCGTCAGCCGCCCGCCGAGGTGGATCGGGACCCACTTGACGCGCGCGTCGCGGCGCACTTCGACGCGCCGCGTCGAGAGGTCGTAGACCTCGCCGCGACCCCAGTCCTGGTAGTGAGCGAGATCGACCTGGGCACCCGGCAGCGCGTAGAGCTCGAACGCGCCCGCGTGGAGCGCCTGGCCCTCGAAGTCGGGGGCGACGAAGTACTCGCGGATCTTGCACTCCGACGTCTCGCCGACCACGGCGAGCGTATGCGCCCACTGCGCGGTGCCCGGCTCGTCGATCAGCCAGACCACCTGGATCGGCTTCTCGATCTGGACGTTCTTCGGGACGTGGATGAAGACGCCGCCGGTCCAGAACGCCGCGGTCCCGGCGGCGAACTTGGCCTCGTCGTGCGGGAGCCGCTTGGCGAAGTAGGGCTCGACGAGCTCCGGGACCTCCTCGACGGCGCGCTCGAGCGGCATCACGGTGATGCGCTCGTCGGCGACGTCCGCGTAGACGACGCTCGCGCCGTGCTGGACGATCAGGGCCGCGTGCTCCTCGTCGCCGAGGTCGTCACGGACGATCTGCGGCAGCTCCTCGACGGGCTCGTAGCGTTTGGGCTCGAGCGCGTCGAGGTCGAGCCCGCGAAGGGTCGTGGTCCAGAAGCCGGAGCGGCGCCAGGTCGGGACCGGCTCGGCCTCGTAGGCCTCGAGGGCGGCGCGGCGGCGCTCTTCGACGAACTCAGCCGGCACCGGCCGCCACCTCCTCGCGTACCCACTCGTAGCCCTTGTCCTCGAGCTCGCTCGCGAGCTCGGCGCCGCCCTCGCGGACGATGCGCCCGTCGATAAGGATGTGCACGAAGTCGGGCTTCACGTACTCGAGGATGCGCGTGTAGTGCGTGATGATCAGGAAGCCGCGCTCGCCGCCGCGCATCGCGTTGACGCCGTCGGAGACGATCCGCAGGGCGTCGATGTCGAGGCCCGAGTCGGTCTCGTCGAGCACCGCGAAGTCGGGCTGCAGCATCGCCAGCTGGAGGATCTCGGCGCGCTTCTTCTCGCCGCCCGAGAAGCCCTCGTTCAGGTAGCGGCTCGTGAAGTCGCGGTTGATCCGGAGCAGGTCCATGTTCTCCTTCAGGAGCGCTCCGAACTCCTTGACCTTGATCGGCTCCTCGCGCCCGGCGTTCATCGCCATGCGCAGGAAGTTCGCGACCGACACGCCCGGGATCGTGGCCGGGTACTGGAATGCCATGAAGAGACCGGCGCGGGCGCGCTCGTCGGGGTCGGCCTCGGTGAGGTCCTCGCCGTTCAGGACGATGCGACCCTCGGTGACCTCGTAGTTCGGGTTGCCCATCAGGGTGTTGGCGAGCGTCGACTTGCCCGAGCCGTTCGGGCCCATCAGGGCGTGGGTCTCGCCCTTCCTCACGACGAGGTCCACGCCGTGGAGGATCTCTCGCTCCTCGGTCCGGACGTGCAGGTTGCTGATCTCCAGGGTCATGCGGTCACTGTCTCCGTTTGCTTCCGGGTGCGGGCCGGCCTTGCGAGGTCGGCCAGCGTCATGTCGTTCAGGGTGCGGACGATGGACCCCTGTACACGGGTCCAGAGCAGCTTGGTCGGGCAGGGGTCGTGGCCCTCCTGCCCCTCGCGGACGCAGACGAGCGTCCCGTCCGGGTCGGCGCTGATGCACTCGATCGGGGCGATCTCGCCCTCGAGCGCGACCACGACCTCGGCCATCGTGATGTCCTCGGCCTCGCGCGCGAGCGTGTAGCCGCCGTGGGCGCCGCGCCGGGACTCCACGAGCCCGGCCTTCCGCAGACGCTGCACCAGATGCTCGAGGTACGCGAGCGGCAGGCCCTCGGCGTCGGCGATCGAGCCGAGCGAGATCGGCTTGCCCGCGTCGCTCTTGGCGAGATGCGCCATCACTCGGACGCCGTACTCGGCTTTGGTCGAGAACATCATCGAGACTCAAATCCTACTCGGCGAGTCGGAGAAACCCGGGGCGTTTGCTCAGGTCTCCGCTTCGAGCAGGCGCAGGTCATGGGCGAGCCGCTCGGGCGTGGCCTCGGAGCCCGGGAAGCCGACCCGCTGGTAGCCCTTGGCGTCCACGAGCGTGATCCGCGCCTGATGCTCCTCGGTCACCGACTGGGGCTTGATGAAGAAGCCGTCCCAGAGCGGCCTCAGCTCCGCGCGGGAGCCGAGCACGAAGTCGATGCGGCCGAGCGCGTGCTGCTCTGCGAGGAACGCCTTGGCCCTTTGGGGCGTGTCGCGCGGCGGGTCCACCGCGATCGCGATGGCGGGCAGGTCATGGCCGAGCTGGTCGAGGGCGCCCCGCACGGTCTGGGCCTGGATCGGGCAGGTGTCCTCGCAGGTCGTGTAGAGGAACGTGACGACGACCGGCCTGCCGCGCAGGGAGCGCATCGTGACGGTGTCGCCGTCCTGATTCTGTAGGCGGAAGTCCGGGGCCTTGACGCCCGCCGGCATCCGCGAGCCCTCGAAGCCGCTCTGAGCCGTGGCGGTATCGCCGTCGTCGTCGCCGCCGAGCCGCGGCGAAGGCGATCGCGCCGAGGGCAAAGACAGCCAGCATGAAGAGGGTGATGAGCACCCGCGGATTCACGGTGCTCGGGAGCGTAGAGAGCGGCCCCTCAGCTCCCGACCGTCACCCCGGAGATCATCCCCTTCACCGCATGCACCGGCCCGCCCGCGCGGTCGGGGACGAAGCACAGCAGCGCGTAGTCCCCCTCGTCGAGGTCGACGGTGATCGCCTGGCTCTCACCGCCCTCGATGACCGCGGTGTTGAAGCTTCTGCTCTCGTCGATCGGGGGCTCGCCCTTCTCGGTCTTGAAGAACTTGCGGACGTCGGCGATCGTCTTGCCGGGCTTGATCCCCACGCCGGAGATGAAGTGCGGCTCTCCGCCGGCATTGTCGAACTTGATCGTTCCGCTGCCGGGCTTCAGTCCACTCGCCGTGAACTCGTACTCGGTGGCCTCGATCGTGCCGCCGTCGGCTGGGAGTTGCCCCGCCCCCGAGTCACCGGTCACCTTGAACTCGGCGTTGGCGCCTGAGGCGAGGTCGGCAACGATGTAGTTGCCGGGCGGGAGCTCCTGGGTCACCGTGGCGGTGTTACCCGGCTCGACGTCGCCAAGGCCGCCGGCCAGCACCGCCCAGTCGGGCAGCGCCTTGCCGTTCTCGCCCCAGGCGTTGCCCGCGGCGAGCGCCTCCTGCGGAGCATGTCCCTGCTCGGCGCGCACGAGCTGGGCGTTGTGAGTGCCATCGGCCGAGTTGGTGAGGCTGATCTCGACGACTCCGCCCTCGACTGACTTCGGCACCTCGATGGTCGGCTTCTTGGCCGAGCCGCTCAGCTCGATGGCGAGCTTGCTCGGCTCAGCCGCGGCGGTGTCGCCGCCAGCGTTGCCGCCACCGCCGCCCCGCCGTCGTCGTCATCGTCACCGCAGCCCGCCGCACCCAGCGCGAGCACCCCGGCGATGGCGAGTCCAGCCAGCTTCCTGCCGATGCCGTCCATGTCAGGCTCCCTGCTGCTGTCGCATACCGCACCAAGTTAACCGCGAGATGTCGTCGGATGCGCCGGTTGGGGGCGATTCTCGGAGCGTTCCTGACTTGTCATCGATGTGGCGGGCAAAGTCCGGACGGTTGAGCGGGAGATCGCCCGGGTCGCGGGTCGCGCGCATGGGGTGGTGACCCGGGCGGAGCTGCTCCGGGCCGGGGTCACGAAGGCGGAGATCGACGGCCGCCTGCGGACCGGTTCGCTGATTGCTGTCTTGCGGGGTGTGTACCGGGTTGGTCATCGCGCGCCGTCCTTGGAGGCGCGCTACATGGCGGCCGTAAAGGCGGCTGGTGAGGAGCGGTGCTGAGCGGCCTCGCGGCGGCCTACGTGTGGGGGCTCGTCAAGGGCACGGCGCCGCCGGCGGAGGTGACGGCGCCGACGGAACGTAGGGTCAAGGGCGTCAGGACCCGCCGGATCCGGCTCGAAGGCAGCGACAAGACCTCTGGCGCGGCGTTCCCCGTGACGACTGTGCCGCGCACGCTGATCGACCTGTCCTCATTGCTGCCGTTACCCGAGCTGGCCCGCGCGTTCCACGAGGCGAACGTGCGCTACCGGACAACGCCCGCCAGGTCGAGCCGCCTCGGGCGCGTGAGGGGGGCGGAGACCTGCGGCGAGCCATGCACGTGCTGGCCGAGCTCCGCACCCCTCCTGCAAACACAGCCGCGGTAACGTTCCAGAAGCCCGACAGGCCGGCTTCCGGCCGCTACACTTTCTGAAGTATTGAAAGCTGACCGAGATTCAGGGGAATAGCGATGGCAAGTGGCGCTGAGCTGCTTCGCAAGGTGAAGGAGCAGATCGAGGAGGTGGACCCGAAGGAGGTCCACGAGCTCGCACAGAACGGCAACGGGGCCGTGATCGTCGACGTGCGCGAGCAGCACGAGTTCGAGCAGGCCCACCTGCCCGGCGCCGTGCACGTCCCGCGCGGGCATCTCGAGTCGCGCATCGAGGGTGCGGTCGGAGACCGCTCCCAGCGGGTGATCCTCTACTGCGCCTCCGGCAACCGCTCGGCCTTCGCCGCCCAGACGCTCAAGGACCTGCTCGGCTACGAGGACGTCGCCTCCATGCGCGGCGGCATCACGCTCTGGAAGGACCGTGGCTACGACGTCGAGGTCCCGCGCGCGCTAACCCCCGAGCAGCGCGAGCGCTACTCGCGCCACATGCTGGTGCCGGAGATCGGGCTCGAGGGCCAGATGAAGCTGCTCGACGCCAAGGTGCTGCTGCTCGGCGCCGGCGGCCTCGGCTCGCCCGCCGCGCTGTACCTCGCCGCGGCAGGCGTCGGCACGATCGGCCTCGTCGACAACGACGTCGTCGACCTCTCGAACCTGCAGCGCCAGATCGCGCACTCGAACGACCGCATCGGCGTGCCCAAGGTCGACTCCGCCGAGATCTCGATCCACGACATCAACCCGGACGTGAATGTCGAGAAGCACCCGGTCCGGCTCGGCCCCGAGAACATCATGGAGATCATCGACGGCTACGACGTGGTCGTCGACGGGCTCGACAACTTCCCCACGCGCTATCTGCTGAACGACGCGAGCGTGCGCACCCAGATCCCGGTGGTGTCCGCTTCGATCCTCGGCTTCGAGGGCCAGCTGTCGGTCTTCCACCCCTACGAGGGGCCGTGCTACCGCTGCCTCTATCCGACGCCGCCCCCGGCCGAGCTCGCACCGTCGTGCGGGGCCGCCGGCGTGCTCGGCGTGCTGCCGGGAGTGATGGGCCTGCTGCAGTCGGTCGAGGTGATCAAGCTGATCACGGGCGCCGGCGAGACGATGGCCGGCCGCCTCCTCCTCTACGACGCGCTGGGCACGACCTTCACTGAGCTCAAGGTCCGCCGCGACCCCGACTGCCCGATCTGCTCGCGTGAGCCGGGCGAGATCTCCGACGAGGAGATGGGGGTCTTCCCGGACTACGAAGCCTTTTGTGCAGGCGCGGGCTAGGCTGCCGCACCCAATGAGCACGATCAAGATCCCCCCGGTCCTGCGCGGCTCCGTCGGCGGCGCGAAGGAGGTCGAGGCCTCCGGCGGCGACGTCGGCGAGGTGCTGCGCGCGCTCGCCTCCGAGCACCCCGCGACCGAGTCGCAGCTGTTCTCGGAGGACGGGGAGCTGAACCGCTACGTCAACGTCTATCTCAACGACGAGGACGTTCGGGTACTCGACGGGCTCGGCACGCGTGTGTCGGACAACGACACGATCGTGATCCTGCCGGCCATGGCCGGCGGGGCCCCCTGATCGTCCGGCGCGCGACGGCGCAGGACGCCGAGGGATGGGCTCGGCTATGGGAGCGCTCGGCTCGTGAGGCCTTCACGCCGCTGCTGCCGGCCGGCTTCGAGTTCCCCGAGTCGCGGCCGGAGGTCGTGCACGTGCGCCTTGCCGCTCCGGGCGTGAGCGGGTTCGTGGTGGATGGCGATGAGGGTCTGGCCGGCTTCGTGGGCTGCGGCGTGAGCCGCGATCCCGGCGCGCCGGACAGCGTGGGCGAGGTCCACACGATCTTCGTCGCGGCCGGCCACTGGCGGGCGGGTGTCGGCCACGCCCTGATGGCGGCCGCGCTCGCCGACCTCGAGGAGCGCGGCTGCACGGCGGCCACGGTCTGGTCCTTCGCGGCAAACGACCGGGCCAACGCGTTCTACGAGTCGGAGGGCTTCGAGCGAGACGGCGCGGAGCGCACCGAGGCGACATGGGCCCACATCCCCGAGGTGCGCTACAGGCGCGCGCTGGCGTAGCCTCCGCCCGGGTGCGAGTCCTGAACCTTCACGAGGTCGAGCCCTTCATCACGCTCGACGGCTCGGAGATCCGCGAGGTCGCCGGGCCGGTCCGCGGCGACGCGGTCAACCAGAGCCTCGCGGAGGCCACGGTGCCGGCCGGCGGCTCGACCGAGGAGCACTATCACCGGGTCACCGAGGAGATCTACTTCTTCACGCACGGGCGGGGGCGCATGCGACTGGCCGATGTGGAGCGCGACGTGCGGCCGGGCGACACCGTCGTGATCGCACCCGGAGTGAGGCACAAGCTCTGGGCCCGGCCGGAAGAGCCGCTCAAGCTCCTCTGCTGCTGTGCCCCCGCGTACTCGCATGAGGACACCGTCATCACGGAATAGGCCTCGCGCCGAGCCGCTCCGGGTACGCTCCCAGACGTGAGCGCGCCGCTGGAGCCGTTTGCTCTCGATCCCGCCCGGATGGCGCTGCTCGTCGTGGACATGCAGAACGACTTCGTCCGCGAGGGCGCCCCGCAGGAGGTCCCGCAGGCGCGGGCGACGATTCCCGTGATCGGTTCGCTGCTCGGGCTGTTCCGTGAGGCCGGCCGGCCGGTCGTCTTCACGCGCTTCACCGGCGGGCCGCGGCCCACGCTGCTGTGGACCTGGTCGCCACAATGCGGCCCCGAGCTTCGCTCCTGCTGGCCCGGTGAGATGCGCGAGTATCGCGACGTCGAGGGCACGCGCGAGGGGCACGCCGTGATCGACGAGCTGGCGCCCCGCAGCGGTGAGCCGGTGGTCGACAAGTACGGCTACGGCAGCTTCCACAACACGTCGCTCGAGGGCGTCCTGCGCGCCTATGGCGTGTCGCAGGTGGCGGTCACGGGCACTGTCACCCAGATCTGCGTCGAGGAGACCGTCCGCGAGGGCTTTCACCGCGAGCTCGAGATGGTGCTCGTGTCGGACGGCGTGTCGTCCTTCGACGCCGAGTTGCACGCGGCGACGCTCAAAAACGTCGCGATGAAGTTCGGCCGCGTCGAGCCCGCCGAGTTGATCCACGAGGCCGTCGCACCCGCGGCGGCGGGGAACTACACTTTCTGAAGCAATGCGGGGGGGCTAGACACCAAGCCGTGCGGGGGCCGCTACGCCGACATCATCCAGGCGATCGGCAACACGCCGCTCGTCGAGTTGCGCCGGCTCAGCCCGAAGCCCGGGGTCCGCATCTACGCGAAGCTCGAGAGCTACAACCCCACCGGCTCGGTCAAGGACCGGGTGGCTCGGTCCCTCATCGAGCGCGCCGAGGAGGACGGGCTGATCGGCCCGGGCCAAACCATCCTCGAGCCGACCTCCGGCAACACCGGGATCTCGCTCGCGATGATCTGCCGCCGCAAGGGCTATCCGCTCAAGGTCGTGATGCCGGACAACGTGACCGTCGAGCGCACACAGCTGCTGAAGATGTACGGCGCGGAGATCGTCTACTCCCCGGGTGAGCAGGGCTCGAACGGCGCCGTCGCAATGGCGCTCGAGCTGGCCGAGGCCGACGCGGGCTACTACATGCCCTACCAGTACGGCAACCAGGCGAACCCCGACGCGCACTACCACGGCACCGCCGTCGAGATCCTCGAGGAGCTGGAGCACGTGAGCGCGTTCGTCGCCGGGCTCGGCACCGGGGGCACGCTGATGGGCAACGCGCGCCGCCTCAAGGAGGAGGACCCGGACACGATGATCGTGGCCGCGGAGCCGCTCCAGGGCGAGCTCGTCCAGGGCCTGCGCTCACTGGAGGACGGCTACATCCCGCCGATCATCGACCTCGACCTGCTCGACCGGAAGATCTTCGTCTCCAATCGCGACGCCGTCGTGTGGACGAAGAAGCTGCTCGAGGAGGAGGGCATGTTCGTCGGCGTCTCCGCGGGTGCGATCGCGTCGATCTGCGTTCGCGTGGCGGGCGAGCTCGACGAGGGCAACGTCGTGTTCGTGGTGCCGGACGACGGCTGGAAGTACCTGAGCTCGGGCGTCTACACGAAGACGATCGAGCAGCTCGAGGACGAGGGCGTGCTCGAGTCGGCGTCCTTCTGGTAGGGCGCTAAGCGACCCGCTCGGAGCGCTCGCGCTCGTGGTCGCGCTCGTCCTCGTCCTCGTCATCGCCGACGCCGGCGAGCGAGTCCTTGAGCTCACGCATCCCGCGGCCGACCGAGCGCGCCGCCTCGGGCAGGCGCTTGGGCCCGAGCACGAGCAGCGCCACGACGAGGATCACGAGCAGCTCGAGGGGACCGGGTGCGGAGATGAAACCCACCGACGGGAGGCTACTCGCGTTGGTCCCCGCCCGCCAGCAACGGCAGCCCGGCCGCGGCGCGGAGCGCCACCTCGTGGCCGGCCTCGCAGGCCATGATCGAGCCGAGCGGGCGGCGCAGCCCCGGCCTGCGAATCTCGGCCGCCGCCTTCACGTAGGCGGCGACGGCCTGGGCCTCGAGGTCGAGCGCGAAGCGGGCGAAGGCGGCGCGGCTCCGCAACGCCGTGCCGAGCTCCGGTGGCGACACGGTGGCGCGCGGGGAGCCGCCGCCCAGGGCGCGCACGGACCGATCGAGCGCCCGGATGTGCTCGCGCTCCTGGTCGTGCAGCAGCTCGCCGAGGCCCGCCTCGATGACGCCGCGCCGAAGCGCCGCCTCGTAGGCGCCGGCGAGCCGCTCCTCGAGAGCCAGCAGCTCCTCGAGCATCTCTGCGTCCGAGCGCCCGCCCTGAGCGGAAGCGGCTGGGGTGATGCCGAGGGCAAGCGCCGCCGCCCCCGCACCGAGCAGCGCCCGCCGGGTGGGGGCGGCGCTCACAGGGCTCCCGTCTCGAACGGGTGCGGAGTCGCGGGCCGACCACCGAGCACCCGCACGGTCGCGAGCTGCTCGCCCTCGTCGGCGCCGATCTCGGCGACCATCGTGCGCAGCTCGAGCTCGGGCAGCTCGGCGAGCGCCTCGAGGTAGGCGCGCACCTGGCGCTCCTCGAGGTCCTCGAGGAAGCGCAGGGCGTCGGCCTCGGCGGTCAGGCGCGGAAACGTGCGCTCGTACTCGGATGCCGAGCGGCCCACAGGAGGGTCGCCGCCGAGCTCGCGGATCGCCTCTGCGAGCCGGCGCGCGTGCTCCTCCTCGCGGGCGCGGATCTGGCGGGAGTAGCGAAGAGCGTCCCCGCCCAGCACGGGCGCTGAGGTCCCGTACGCGGCTATCACCGCGTGCTCTAGCGCCAGCAGCGAGCCGAGCAGAGCCGCGCCCGACCCCGGCTCCGGCCCCTCCGAGGGGGGCGGATCGCCGCCGCCGCAGGAGGCGAGCAGCAGCGCCGCGCCCCCGCCGAGCGCGGCGCGTCTGGTGACCCGGGCAGGCATCGCTCGCACACTAGCCTTCCGGCCATGCGCATCTCTCAGGCCCACTGGGACGAGCTCATCGCGCACGCGCGCGACGAGGCTCCGAACGAGTGCTGCGGCTACCTCAGCGCGCGGGCCGGCGAGGTGCAGGAGGTCTTCCGCGCCGAGAACGAGCGTCGCTCGCCGTACGGCTACTCGCTCGACCACAGGAGCCTCTTCGCCGTGAACGAACTCGACGACGACGGCTTCGAGGTCGGCATCTACCACTCGCATCCGCGCAGCCCGGCAGAGCCGTCGCAGACCGACATCAACCTCGCCAGCTACCCGGACTGGACCTATCTGATCGTGTCGCTCGAGAACGGCGATGCGCCGGTCGTCCGCGCCTGGAAGATCGCCGACGGAGCGGTGAAGGAGGAGGAGCTCGTCGTCGGCGCCTGAGCTCTCCTGTCCCTCGTGCGGACTGCCCCAGCGCGACGGCGGGGCGTTCTGCACGGGCTGCGGCATGCCGCTCGTCGAGACCGGCGGCCAGCCGCTCGACGCTCCTCTGAACGAGGCGCACGGACGTGCGCGCAAGGTCAACCCGGTGTACACCGAGGGCCGGCTCGTGCGGGTGGCGGGCGGATACAACCAGGCCGAGGCGGAGCTGATCCAGAACCTACTGCTCGAGGAGGGCGTGCCGAGCGTGCTGCGCCGGACGGCGGGGTTCGACGTGCCCGACTTCCTCGCCGCCGGGCCGCGCGACGTGATGGTGCCGCTCGCGGGCGCCGAGGCGGCCCGTGAGGTGTTGCTCGACGCTCAGATGGTGCCGGCGGGCGAGGGGCACGCGCCGGGGCCGAACCCCTTCGTCCTCCTCGCGACCGTCCTGCTCGGTGGAGCTGTCGCCGCGCTGATCGCCTGGCTACTGCTGCAAGGCGGCTAGGAGCACCGATAGGCTGCCGCGCCATGGATTTCGCACCTTCGGAGCGCGTCGCCACCCTCCTCGAGCGGGTTCGCGACTTCATGAGTGAGCACGTCGATCCGGTCGAGAACGAGGCACTCGACGCCCTCGATCGCGAGGTGGAGCCCGGCACGGCCTATCCGGCGATCCTCGTCGAGCTGCGCGAGCGGGCGCGGGCCGAGGGGCTCTGGAACCTGTTCATGCCGGACGAGCGCTACGGGCCCGGATTGACCAACTGGGAGTACGGGATGCTCTGCGAGCAGATGGGCCACAGCGGAGTGGCGCCCATGGTGTTCAACTGCGCGGCGCCCGACACCGGCAACATGGAGATCCTCGCGGAGCACGGGACCGACGCGCAGAGGGAGCGCTGGCTGCAGCCGCTGCTCGAGGGCGAGAAGCGCTCGTGCTTCTCGATGACCGAGCCGAACACGGCGGGCTCCGATCCGACCGGCCTCGTCACGCGCGCCGAGCTCGAGGGCGACGAGTGGGTCATCAACGGGCACAAGTGGTTCACCTCGGGCTACAACGGCGCCGACGTCGCCATCGCGATGGTGGTGACAGACCCTGACGCGCCGCCGCACAAGCGCGCGTCGATGATCCTCGTCCCGGTCGACACGCCCGGCTTCACCGGCGTCCGGCCGGTCCCGGTGATGGGCCACGACGAGGGCCCGGGGCACTGGGAGGTCCTCTACGAGGACTGCCGCGTGCCCGCCGAGAACGTGCTCGGCTCGCGCGGCGGCGGCTTCGCGATCGCCCAGGACCGCCTCGGCCCCGGCCGGATCCACCACTGCATGCGGGCGATCGGGTCCGCCGAGCGGGCGTTCGAGCTGATGTGCAGGCGCGCGCACGACCGCGAGGCGTTCGGTGGCCCGCTGGCCGACAAGCAGTTCGTCCAGGACTTCGTCGCCAAGTCGCGCATGGAGATCGACCAGGCGCGGCTGATGGTCCTGCACGCCGCCTGGAAGATGGACACCGAGGGCAAGCGGGCCGCTCGCCAGGACGTCTCGATGATCAAGGTGATCGCCGCTCAGATGCACCAGAGCGTGCTCGACCGCGCGATGCAGGTGCACGGCGCGCTCGGCATGTCGGACGACACGCCGCTCGCCGCCATGTGGCGCCAGGGCCGCTGGCTGCGCATCGCCGACGGTCCCGACGAGGTGCACAAGATGGTCATCGCGGTGCGGGAGCTCAACCGCTTTCGGCCAACCGAGGCCGAGCAGGACCGGGCGCCAGTCGCTGCGGCGACGCAATCGCAAGCGTGACCGGCCTCAGCGAGGAGCAGGCGGCGTTCGTCGAGGCGCTGCGCGACTTCGCCGCGCGCGAGCGCTTCGATCACCCGGAGGCGGACGATCACGACGAGGCCGTGGCCGCTCGGATGGGCGAGCTCGGCTGGTACGGGATTCAGATCCCCGAGGAGTACGGCGGGTCGGGCGGCAGCTTCGTCGACGCCACGCTCTTTCTCGAGGAGACGTCCCGCGGCCACATACCGATCGGCGGGTACGCCGTCACCCTGATCACGGTGGGGGCGCTCAATCGCTTCGGCAGCGAGGACCAGAAGCGCGAGCTGTTCGGGCGGGTCGTCAAGGGCGGGACGCTCGCGATAGCGATGTCGGAGCCGGACGCCGGCTCGGACGTGGCCGCGCTGAAGACGCGAGCGCGCCGCGACAACGGCGAGTGGGTGCTCGACGGAGCCAAGATGTGGTGCTCCTACGCGCACCGCGCGAGTCACATCCTGATCGTCTGCCGCACGGGCCCGGGCGAGCGCCACGACGACATGTCGATGATCCTGGTCCCGCGCGAGACCCCCGGCGTGACGCTCACGCCGATCACGACGATCGGCGGCGAGGAGACCAACGAGATCCACCTCGATGGCGTGCGCGTCCCGGAGGACGCGCTACTGGGCGTGGAGGGCAGCGGCTGGACGCAGCTGATGGCGGGGCTCAACTACGAGCGCACGATCCTTGCCGCCAGCGCGCTCGGGCTTGCGCAGCGCGCCTTCGACGACGCGCTCGCGTATGCGAAGGAGCGCAGGCAGTTCGGCAAGCCGATCGGCAGCTTCCAGGCGGTCTCGCACCGGTTCGCCGAGCTCGCGACGGAGCTCGCCCAGGTGCGGCTGCTGGTGCGCTGGGTCGCGGCGATGACCGACGAGGACCCGGATCGGATGCTCCCTCAGGAGGCCTCGATGGCCAAGCTGGCCGCCACCGAGCTGGCCAAGCGCTGCGCCCTCGAGGGCATGCAGGTGATGGGCGGCTACGGCCTCGCGACCGAGTATCCGATGGAGGGCACCCTGCGGAGGGCCGTGGTGACGACGATCTACGGCGGCACGTCGGAGATCCAGAAGAACATCATCGCCAAGACGCTCGGGCTGTAAAGCGACTCTGGGCGCGGAAACGCTCAAGGCCCCTCGGGGGCGAACCGATAGATGAGGGATGTCCGTGCTCGCCCCAGGCTGGCCCGACGGTGCCGACCGTCGTGCCGAAACCGCCCGCTTCGGCGACGCGGAGGACGCGATGCACTCCGTGGCGCGGCTGCTCGGCGGTGCCGCCGCCGCGCCTGACGACGTCGCTGAGATGCTCGTCCACGAGGCACGCGCCTTCTTCCGAGTGGGCAGCGCGGTCCTGCTCTCGGTGGCGGAGCTCGAGGGCCACACCGAGATCGTGGCCGCGAAGCCGCAGGTCGCCGACCGGAACGGTGGCCGCCCGCTCGGCACGCTGCCGGATCTGACCGCAGGCGCCCGCATCGTTCTGGGCGCCGAGGCCGCCACGCTTGCGCGGGCGCTCGGGGTCCCCGGCCCCGCGCGCTCCGCTCTGATCCTCCCCATGCGGGTCAGGGAGGGCGTCCGCCATTTCCTGATCCTCGCCGACGCGGGCGACCAGCTCGGAGTGGGGGCGGAGGACCTGAGCGTGGCGCGCGCCTTCGCCGCGGCCGCAGGGGCCGGCCTTGCGCAGCTCGACCTCGCCGCCGAGAGCGCGATCCGGCACGCCCGCCAGGCGTCGCTCACCCGTGCCGCCCGGACGCTCGGCGAGAGTCTCGACCTCGACAGGGTGCTCGTGCGGATCTGCGAGGAGGCGGCACAGATCTTCGATGCCGACTACGCCAACGTGTTCCTCGGCAACGCCGCCGAGGGGCTGCGCTTCGAGGCCACCCACGGGATGCCGGCGGAGCTGATCGGCGAGCGCGTCGCGACCGGGGAGGGGCTCGTCGGCAGGGTGATCGAGCATGGCGAGCCGATGCTCACGAACGACTATCAGCGACTGCCGCGCGCGATTCCGCACGCCCCGTTCGCCAGGGTGACGAGCTCGCTGGCCGTCGCACTCCACTGGGATGGCGAGTTGCGCGGTGCGCTGGCGGTCGGCCATTTCAAGCCTCGGCGCGTGACCCGTGACGAGCTCGCGCTGCTCGACGCGTTCGCCGACCTCGCTGCGGCGGCCTGCCGCAACGCCAGCCTGCACTCCGGGCTGATGCTCGCCGCACGCACCGACGCCCTCACCGGCTGCCTCAACCACGCCGCCCTCCATGACACGCTGCGGCGCGAGCTCGAGCGCTGCCGGCGGACCGGGCATGGCTTCTCGCTGGCGATCCTCGACCTCGACGACTTCAAGCAGGTGAACGAGCGCCACGGCCATCTCGCCGGCGACGAGCTCCTGCGCCGCGTGGGGCGGGAGCTGCGTCGGAGCGTGCGCGCCTATGACCTGGTTGGCCGCTACGGCGGCGACGAGTTCGTGATCGTTGCGGTCGACGCCGATGAGGCCACTGCCGCCGAGGTCTCGACACGCGCGATAGCGGGCGTCGCACGCGCCTTCGGGAAGCTCGATTACCCGGATGCCGAGGGCGGCGCCACCGCCGGAGTCGCCGAATGGAGCGCGGACGAGGACGTCCCCGCGCTGATCCGGCGCGCCGATCGCGCGCTTCGCTTCGGCAAGCAGGTCGGTGGGCGCGGCAGCGCCGTGCGCAGCTCGGAGCTGCCGCCCGGCTTCGTGCCGGCCGCCCTGGCTCGCAGCGGTCCCGACCCGGACGGAGATGCGCACGTGTGGAGTGAGCGCGCCCGTGAGCGGGCGGTCGAGCTGCGCAAGCGAACCCGCCAGCTCGCCCTCTCGGGCGCCGTGGCCTCGCGGCTGGCGTTGCTTGACGACGAGCAGGAGATCGTCGAGGCGACGGTCGACGAGCTGCACGGGGCGTTCCACTTCTCGCTCTCGGCTGTGCTGCGGGTGCGTGACGACGGCTACCTGGAGAGCCGCGCGATGCGCGGTGTTGCGCTGGGGCGGCTCGGCGTCTACCACTGGGCGCAGCCGATCGAGTCCGGGCTGATCGGGCGCTGCGTGCGCGAGCGGCGCGCCGTCCTGTCGGGGGACGTGCGACAGGAGCCCGACTACCGGCACGTGCCCGGCCTTGCGGATGTGCGTTCCGAGCTCGCCACGCCGATCTGGGTCGGCGGCGAGCTGTGGGGAGCGATCGACATCGAGGAGGCCCGCGCCGACGCCTTCGACGAGGACGACGTGCGCCTCATGCGGACGATCGCGGACCAGACCGGCGCGGCGCTGCGCGCCGCACGCGCGCTTCAGGCCGTCGCCGAGAGTGAGTCGAGCTCGGCGCGCCAGTCGCGCTCGATGGCCGCCAGCTGACGCCCGAACGCGTCCACGAGCAGGGAGCGCGCACCGCGGTCGAGCGGGCCGGTGGCGAGACCGACCGCCGCGCGGGCGCCCGCCTCGCGCTCGAGCATCTCGAAGATCGTCCCTCCCAGCAGCATGGCGTCGGCGGCCGCGGGCGGGAACTCCGGCCGGCGGCCCTCTCGCAGCCGGCGCATGATCGCCGCCCGCAGGTGCGGCGTCTGCCCGGCCAGCCAGGTGGCGGCGCCCTCGCAGAGCCAGGCCCAGCGGACGTAGCGGCGGAACGCGGCCGGTGAGAACGGCGGGGGCAGCTCGTCGCTGTTGGCGCCGAGCACCACGTGCGCGTATTCGTGGAGGGGTGAGAGCAGCAGCGCCTCGCGCGACCCCTCGACGTTCGAGGCCCTGCGCTCGAGCGCGGGCGGCGACAGCACGTGGATGTCCGTCTCGCTGAACCAGCCCGCGAAGTAACGGCGCCCCGCCGGAGCGCTCACACGCCGCGCGAGCGGCAGCCAGGGGTGGGCGAGCGTGAGGGCGGCCGAGCGCGGGTGGAGGACCACGGCGATCTCTTCAGGCAGCTCGGGGAACAGGCCCCCGAGCTCGTCGCGAAAGTCCTCGAGCGAGGCGAGCACCGCGTTCGCCTCACCCGACTGCGAGGAGTCGTGGCGAGCCGAGAAGGCCGGCGAATGGGACTCGACCCAGGACACAGGCCAACTCTTGCACGGCGGCGCGGGACCTCTGCGGCGACCGCGCCCGTAGTGACTGCGGGTGAAGCGCGTGCAAAGCTCTGGCGCCAGTGTGAGTGCGGACCGGCCTGTGGTCCTGACGCCCGCCGCGACCGCGGCGCCGGGACCGCTCGTGCTCGCGGGCGAGGCTCGCCCGGCCGCCGAGCGGCGGCTCGTGCGCGAAGCTCAGCGCGGCTCGGCCGAGGCACTCGAGACGCTCTTCCGGCGCGAGTGGCCGCGCGCCTACCGGGCTGCGTACCTCGTGGTGCACGACGCTGCCGCCGCGGAGGACATCGCCCAGGAGGCCTTTCTCGCCGCGGTCCGGGCGCTCGACCGCTTCGACCGGCGGCGGCCGTTCGGGCCCTGGATGCACCGCATCGCCGTGAACCGCGCGATCGACGTGAGCCGCGCCCGGGCGCTCCGGCGCGAGCTGGACGCCGCGGCGGCGGCGCCCGAGGCGGCGCCGCCCGACCGGCCCTCGCTGCCGTTCTCGGACGAGCTCCTGGGGGCGCTGCGCGAGCTCGGCCCGGAGCAGCGGGCGATCGTGGCGCTGCGCTACCTGTACGAGTACACGCCGGGCGAGATCGCGCGGGCGCTCGAGCTGCCGCGCGGAACCGTCAACTCGCGCCTGCGGCGTGCGCTCGACAGGCTCGCGGAGCTGCTCTCGAAGGAGGAGCTGCGGTGAGCGCCGGGGTCGAGGAGCGGCTGCGGGACGAGCTCGGCGGGCGCGAGGCGCCGGACGAGGCGGCCGCCGGCGCCCGCAGCTGGCGTGTGGTCGAGGCGGCCTTCGCGGAGCGGGCGCCGGTGCGGCGCCGTCCGCGTCCGCTCGTGCGGGTGGCGCTCGTGACCGGCCTGATCGCGGTCGCGCTCGCGGCCGTTCTGACTCCCGCAGGCGCCGAGGTAGGGGAGTGGATCGAGAAGCGCATCGGGCTCGGCCCCGACGAGACGCAGCCGACCCTGCGCGGGTTCCCGGGCGGCGGGAGGCTGCTCGCCGTGGGCGACACGGGCGCCTGGGTCGTGAATCCCGGCGGCGGCGTGCGCCGGCTCGGCGACTACCGCGAGGCGGGCTGGTCGCCGCGCGGGCTGTTCGTGGTCGGGACGCGCGGCCAGCGGATCACGGCGATGGAGCCGGACGGCGAGCCGCGCTGGTCGTTCAGCCGCCCGGGCCGGCTCGGCAATCCGGCCTGGTCGCGCGGCGACGGCTTCCGGGTCGCCTATCTGGAGCGCCTTCGCGGCGACACGTCGGTGCGTGTCGTCGACGGCAGCGGCGGCCTCGACCACCGGGTGGCAGACGGCGCCGCGCGCGTCACGCCCGCCTGGCGGCCGGGGCGGGGCTACGTGCTCACGTACGCGGGCGCAGGCGGCGTGGTCACCGTCGGCGCCGACGGCGGCCGCGCGGCTCTGGCGCGCGCGGAGCGGGGCCACGCCGCTCGCTCTCGGCTGGACACGCGACGGCCGTCGCCTCGCTGCGCTGACTCCGCGCGCGCTGCTCATCTACACGCGCGAGGGAAGGCTGCTCGCGCGCCGCGCGCTGCCGGCCGGAGCCCGGGCGCTGGCGATGGCGGTGCACCCTCGCCGACCGCGCGCCGCCGTCTCATTCGTGCGGAGCGGGGTCTCGTCCGTGATCTCGATGCGGCTCGCGGCCGGGCCCGCCCGGGTGCGCGACCTATTCACGGGGTCGGGCACCTTCGGCGAGCTCGCCTGGTCGCCGAACGGGCGCCGCCTTCTGTTCGGCTGGCCGGAGGCCAACCAGTGGCTCCTGATCGGCGACGGTCGCCCGCGAGCGTTCGCGGGGGTGTCGCGGCAGCTCGACCCAGGTGGGACGGGGGCGGGATTCCCGCGGCTCGCCGGTTGGTGCTGCGCGGCGCGCTGAGGCCGGGTGCCGGGGGCGTCCGAGCCCGGCGTCTCCTCTAAGCCAGAACCGGCACGGCGTCCGACGCGATCGCCTCGATCTCCTCCGAGGCGCGCTCGAACTCCTCGTCCGACAGCACGGGGGTGCCCTCGAACGGCAGGTCGCGGTAGAGCTCGAGCCACGAGCGGCAGCCGTGGTACTCGGGCCGCACCTTGACGGTCACCGGACGCGGGATCCGGTACGTGCGCAGCAGCATCACGTGGAGCGGATGGCGGCGCTTCCAGTGCAGGCGCTTCTCCGCGTAGTCGGTGGTCCAGATGTAGTACGGCGAGAGGGCGTCGATCGCCCGCGGGTCGGTGATCAGGTAGCTCGAGGACACCTCGGCCCACGCGCGGATGCGGACGCGGTCGGGCTGGGGGATTCCGCCGTCCTGGATCAGCGCCTCCGCCGGCGGCTCGCTCTCGGGCCACACGCCCTCCTCCAGCGCCCGGCGTCAGCTCGGGCACGTGGGACTGGCGGATCAGGTCGTTGCGCTGGTGATCGAAGGTCGGATAGAGGAAGAAGCGGTCGTGCTCGATCTCGAAGTGCTTGTTCTCCTCACGGATTCCGCCCTTGCGGAGCGTGACGAGCTGCTCGCCCTCGGCGAGGGCGCGCACGGTGACGGCCCATTCCTTGAGTGCAACTGGCATAGACGAGAGAAACCTCCAAAGAACCCGCATCCAGCATTCAGCCGTTGATTCCTAGGTGCGATGCGGGCGGTCATTGTTACGAACGAAAGCCGCTTGCGCAAGGGAAATTTCGTGGCGAATGCCACGTAAGAGGAGCGGCTACTCGACCGCCTTCAGCACCGCGGCGAAGTCCTCCTCGCCGTGGCCCTCCTCCGCGGCTCGGGCGTAGAGGGTCTCGGCGAGCGCCCCGAGACGCAGCTCCACGCCCAGGGCTTCTGCCTCCGCGAGGCAGTGGCGGATGTCCTTCAGCATGTGCTCGAGCTTGAAGAGCGGCTCGAAGCTCTCGTCGAACATCGGCCGCCCCTTGAGCGTGACCATCGCCGAGTTGCCCGCGCTGCCCGCCGCGACCTCGAGGAAGGCGTCCGGGTCGATCCCGGCCGCGCGCACGGCCACGACCGCCTCGGCGAGGGCTGCGCGCGTTGACCGCGCCCATGACGTTCGTGAGCAGCTTGGCGAGCTGGCCGTGGCCCTGCGGGCCCGACGTGCACGATGCGCTCGCCCATCACCTCGAACAGCGGCTGCGCGCGCTCGAAGGCCGCCTCGCTGCCGCCGGCCATGATCGTGAGCGTCCCGTCCTCGGCCTTGGGCGTCGAGCCGGACACGGGCGCCTCGAGGAAGTCGAGCCCGTCGCGCGTGCAGCCGCTCGCCGATCTCGACGGCCGCGCTCGGGGCGATCGTGGACATGTCGACGACGAGCGCGCCGCTCGCCAGCGCGCCGGCCGCGCCGGCCTCGCCGAACAGGACCGCCTCCACCTCGGGCGCGTCGGGGACGATCGAGATCAGCGCGTCGGCGCCCTCGGCGGCCTCCGCGGGCGTGGCCGCCGCGCGCACGCCGTGCTCGGCCGCGAAGCGCTCGGCCTTGCCGTCCGTGCGCGTCCACACCGACAGGTCGAAGCCCGCCCGGCCGAGGTTGGCCGCCATCGGGCCGCCCATGATCCCGAGCCCGAAGAAGGCGACGCGCTCAAGCTCGTTCGCCAAATCCCCCACCTCCCGGGGTCTCGATTCGCAACCGGTCTCCGGGGCTGAGCGTGCCGGACACCTTCGGCCCCAGCTCGTCCCCGTTCAGGAGGTTCCTACCGGGAGCGCCCGGCTCTCCACCCTCCGCGCCGGGCGGGGCGTGGCGGCGGCGCTCGGTCGATCAGCGAGTAGTTCATCTCCTCGAGCGCCTCGAGCTCGCGGACCACGCCGTCGCCGCCACGGTGCTCGCCTGCGCCGCCTGAGTCGCGGCGCACCGCGTACTCGATCGCCCGCAGCGGGAACTCGAGCTCGAGCGCCTCGACCGGCGTGTTGAGCGTGTTCGACATCGCCACGTGCACGGCGCTCGGGCCGTCCGCGTCGGGGCAGGCGCCCTGGCCGCCGCCGAGCGTCTCGTAGTAGGTGAAGTCGTCGTTGCCGAGCGTGACGTTGTTCATCGTGCCCTGGCCGAGCGCCCGGCCGAACGCCTTCAGCACGAGGTCGGCGACGCGCGACGAGGTCTCCGACGTTGCCCGCCACCACCGCGGCCGGCGGGCGCGCGTTCAGCAGCGAGCCCTCCGGCACGGTCACCGTGAGCGGCCGGTAGGCGCCGGCGCAGGGCGGGACGTCGGGGTCGGTGAGGACGCGCAGCGCGAAGTAGGAGGCGGACAGGGTCACCGCCAGCGGGCAGTTGAGGTTGCCGTCGTACTGGTCGGCGCTGCCGGAGAAGTCGAGCTCGAGCTCGTCGCCCGACGACCGTGGCGCGCACGTGCAGCTCGAGGTCGCCGTCGGGCGCCTCGAGCACGTCCGTCGCCTCGCGCTCGCCGTCGTCGAGCTCCTCGATGCGCGCGCGGGTGCGGCGCTCGGCGTAGTCGAGCGTCTCGCTCATCGCCTCCCGCAGGGTGTCGAGCCCGTGCCGCTCGGCGAGGGCGGCGAGGCGCTCGCCCGCCGGCGCGGTTGGCGGCGAGCTGCGCGCGCAGGTCGGCCTCGCGCTGGCGCGGGTCGCGCATCTGCGAGGTCAGCTCCTCGAGCAGCTCGCGGTCGACCTCGCCCTCGCGCGCGAGCCGGGTGGGCGGAGATCACGACGCCCTCGTCCTCGAGCGTGCGCGAGTCGACCGGCATGCTGCCCGGCGACCGGGCTGCCCACGTCCGCGTGGTGCGCGCGGCTGGCGGCGAAGCCGACCAGCTCGTCGCCCACGAACAGCGGCGAGACGACCGTGATGTCCGGCAGGTGGGTGCCGCCGCGGTAGGGATCGTTGAGGATCCAGGCGTCGCCCGGCGAGTGCTCCTCGCCGAGCACCGCCTCGACCGAGGCGGGCATCGCGCCGAGGTGCACGGGGATGTGCTCGGCCTGCATGACCATCTGGCCCTCGGCGTCGAAGAGGCCGGTGGAGGCGTCGCGGCGCTCCTTGATGTTGGCCGAGTGGGCGGAGCGCACGAGCACGACGCCCATCTCGTCGCAGGCCGCGCGCAGCGCGCCGACCATCACCTGGAGCGTGATCGGGTCGAGGCTCATTCGCCGGCCGTCTCCACACGACGGCGTCGCCGCCGCCCTCGGCCCGCCAGCCGGGCGGCACCACCAGCGTCGCGCCGGGCAGCTCGAAGATCGCGGGCCCGTCGAGCTCGGCGCGGCCCGGGCCGAGCACCTTCGCCTCGCACGACCTCGTCGCCGAAGCGCAGCTCGCGCGTGCCGCGCTCCTCGGCGTCCTCGGGCTCCGTCTCGCGCGGGTCGGTGCCGGGCAGGGCCGCGCGTCACGCGCACGGTGACGAGCTCGAGCTCCGCGTCGGGATCGTCGTAGCCGTAGCGCTCGTCGTGGGCGGCGTCGAACGTCGCTGCGCAGCTCGTCCGGATCGGGCTCGAGCTCGCCCTCGATCGCCAGCTCGAACGCCTGGCCCGCGTAGCGCAGCTCGTAGGTGGCGCGCAGCTCGGCGTCGGGCGCGTCCATCTCCTCGCGGCCGCGCTCGCCGAGGCGCTCGACGATCTCGCGCGACGTTCTCCGTGCGTCAGGTCGTCGCCCGCCAGCAGCACGCTCTCGACGACGTCGCGGCGGCGCTCGGAGACCACCAGCCCGAGCGCCGACAGCACCCCGGAGGCGACCGGGCGCGACCACGCGCGTCATGCCGAGCTCCTCGGCGATCGCGGCGGCGTGCAGCGGGCCGGCGCCGCCGAAGGCGACCATCGCCAGGTCGCGCGGGTCGACGCCGCGCTCGACCGTCACCACCCGCACCGCCTGCGCCATCTCGGTGTCGGCCACCCGCACGATCCCCGCGGCCGTCTCCTCGAGCGAGAGCCCGAGCTCCTCGCCGAGGCGGCGCGACGGCGCGCCTCCGCGGCGTCCCGGTCGAGCTCGACGTCGCCCGCGAGCGGCGAGCCGGGATCGAGGTAGCCGAGCAGCAGGTTCGCGTCGGTGACCGTCGGCTCCTCGCCGCCGCGGCCGTAGCAGGCCGGGCCGGGGTCGGCGCCCGCGGAGCGCGGTCCCACGCGCAGGGCGCCGCCGGCGTCGCGCCAGGCGATGCTGCCGCCGCCGGCGCCGACCGTGTGGACGTCGACCATCGGCAGCGCGAGCGCGCGGCCGCCGACCTCGCGCCCGCCGCTCACCTCGACGCGGCCGTCGAGCGCGACGGACACGTCGCACGACGTGCCGCCCATGTCGAGCCCGACGACGTCGCCCGCGCCCGCGAGCGCGGACATCGCGCGGCGCCGACGGCGCCGCCCGCCGGGCCCGGACAGCACCGTCCACGAGCCGTGGCGGGCGGCGGTGGCGGAGTCGGCGATGCCGCCGCTCGAGAGCATGACCTCGGGCTCCGGCAGCCCCTCGTCCTCGGCGCGCTCGGCGAGCCGCTCGAGGTAGCCGCGCAGGAGGGGGGAGAGGGCGGCGTCGACGATCGTGGTGGCGCAGCGCTCGTACTCGCGGAAGACGCCGGCCGTCTCGTGAGAGGTCGAGACGTGCGCGTCGGGCAGGGCCTCGGCCGGCGAGCTCGGCCACCCGCCGCTCGTGCTCCGGGTGGCGGAAGCCCCAGAGCAGGCAGACCGCCGACCGACTCCACGTCGAGCTCGCCGAGCGCGCTCGCGGCAGCTCGTCCTCCTCGAGCTCGCGCAGGACGCCGTCGGGGCCGCAGCGCTCGGGGACGGGCACGCGCAGCTCGGCGGGCACGAGCGGCGGCGGGTGGCCGGCGCAGAGGCGGTAGAGGTCGGGGCGGGCCTGGCGGCCGAGCTCCTCGAGGTCGACGAAGCCCTCGGTGGCGAGCAGCGCCGTCTTCGCCACCTTGCCCTCGAGCAGCGCGTTGGTGCCGACCGTCATGCCGTGGACGAAGCGCTCCACGTCCCCGGCCTCCGCGCCCGCGCGTCTCGAGTGCCTCGCGCACCGCGTTCGCGACCCCCTCGGACTGGTCCTCGGGCGTCGTCGGCGCCTTGCCGGTGACCGCGCGGTCGTCGGTCAGCAGGACGGCGTCGGTGAAGGTGCCGCCCACGTCCACCCCGAGGATCATCTCGGCGTGGACGCTATGTGTTTCAACCTGGATCCACCGTCCTGGCCGAGCGTTTCCGCGCCGGAATGCCTTTGCCATGAGCCACCGGCTCACTCGCGAGGGTTTACCCTCGCTCCGTTCGACGGCGGCGCCTGCCTCGGCCTCCGGGCGCGCAAACGCTCGCCAGCCCGATGGATCCAGGTTTCAGGCGGCGGCCAGCGCCACGACGTCCTCGAGGTGCTTGTGCGACGGGCAGTACCTCCTGCCCGGCAGCGGCACGCGCTGGCACGCGCCGCCGCGGCGCGTGCTCGCGTGGCAGCACCTCGGGCTGCCGTCGAAGGTCGCTCCCACACGAAGCCGGCTGTCGACGAACTCCGTCGCCGCCGTCATGTGCTCCCGGCACAGGCGGTAGACGCGCAGCTGCTCCGTCATCGGAAAGAAGTGACGCACGTCCCTGAACAGCGTCTTGACGGGCTTCGCGAAGTAGTGCCGGTCGAGCGCCAGGCGCTCCATCGACGTCTCGCACGCCTTGAGGAAGTGCTGCCGCGTGGCCGCGACGTCCTCGCCCCTGGTCGGGACGACCTCCCCGGCGAGCTGACGGTAAAGCGAACGACTGAACTGGTACATCGGGCCTCCTGCCTTCGTAACGCCTCCGAAAGCCGGAACGGCCTCAACATTGAGTTGGTGTTAAGAGAGCCCGCGGTGAGCCCGGGTTACGATCGTCACATGCCCACCCTGCTCGACCTCACCAGCCAGGGCGATCCCGCCACCATCACGGACGATGCGTACCTGAACCGCACTCTGACGCTGATGGACCCGCAGCAGCTCTACGAGCTGTGGGAGCGCCAGCAGTGGCAGTCGCAGGCGATCGACCTCGAGCGCGACAAGCAGCAGTGGGCGGAGCTGCCCGAGGAGTCGAAGGACGAGCACCTGTGGGGGCTCTCCTCGTTCTTCGTCGGCGAGGAACGCGTGACCACCCAGTTCTCCGGCCTCGTGATGGCCTACGCGGACGAGCAGGAGGAGGCCTTCCTCGCCACCCAGCAGGTGGACGAGGCGCGCCACATGCAGTTCTTCGACCGCTACTACCGCGAGGTCCTCGGCGTCGACCACGAGCTCATCCAGGAGCGGCTGGCCGCCGTGCGCGTGCACCTCACGGACGCCTTCGTCGAGCTGTTCGACGAGCGCCTCGTCAAGGCGGGCGAGCGGCTGATCGCCGACCCCTCGGACCTCGACGCGAAGGTCGACTTCGTTACCGCCTACCACATGGTCATCGAGGGCACGCTGGCGCTGACCGGCCAGCACTTCATGCTCGAGTACTACGAGAAGCGCGGCCTGCTGCCGGGCTTCCAGGAGGGCTTCGGGAACATCGCCCGCGACGAGCACCGGCACGTCGCCTACGGCACCTGGTTCCTGCAACAGCAGTGCGCGGACGAGCGAATGCGCGAGCGCGTGCGGACGACCCTGAACGAGCTGCTCCCGCTCGCGGCCGGCGTGCTCGTGCCGAAGGGCTATGCGCTCGGCGACGACTACGAGTTCTTCGGCTACAGCTCGCAGGAGCAGGCCGAGTTCGCGTACAGCGCGCTGTCGCGGCGGCTTAAGGTGATTGGCGTGCTGCTTGGCCCGGAGCAGCCGGCTCGGCCGGCTGCGCAGGGATCCGCTTCTGCTACTGCATCGGCCGCATGAGCCAGTCCATGCGCCTGCGCGCGTAGACGAGCGGGTGCCCCTCCTCGAGGCGGCCGCCCTCGAGGTCGCCGATCAGGACCGTGTGGTCGTAGCGCGCGAAGTTCTCCGCGCGGCGGCAGCGCAGGTAGGCGAGCGTGCCGCCGAGCTCCGGCACGTCGTCGTCCCACGACCAGTCGAGCGCGGCGAACTTGTCCGGGTTGTCGCGGTCCGCGAAGAGCTGGGCGAGGTGGAGCTCGTCGCTCTTCAGCAGGTGGACGCCGAAGTGGTCGCACGCCGCGAGCGCATCGTGGCAGCGCGACTCGTGCCAGACCGAGACGAGCAGCGACGGCGGGTGGGCGCTGTAGGAGCTGAGCGAGGTGGCGGCGATGCCGCAGGGCCGGCCGTCCGGGCGGCGGGCGGTGATCACCGCCACGCCGGACGCGAGGACGGTCATCGACTCCGTGAAGAGCTCGTGCAGCGGTGTCTCGCCGTTCATTCCCATCGCTCGAAGCCGGGCCCTCGGCCGGACCCCACCAGCGTATGCATGAGGTCGAGCGCGGGGTCGCGCTCGGGGTGGTCGACGCGCTGGTGGGCGCCGCGGCTCTCCTCGCGCGCGAGGCAGGACGCGCCGATCAGGCGCGCGAGCGGGAACGGGTCCTCGAGGAGGGCGCGCAGCCGCTCGGGGTCGCGCAGCAGGCCCGCGTCGCTCCACAGCGCGGCGCGCGTCTCGTCCGGCGGCAGCCAGGGCGCCGCCGGCTCGGCGGGCTCGCGCCTCGTCCGGCGGCTCGGGGTCGGCCGTGGCGGCGAGCCCGGCACGGCGGCCGAAGACGAAGCACTCGGCCAGCGAGTTCGAGGCAAGCCGGTTCGCGCCGTGCAGGCCCGTGCACGCGCACTCCCCGACCGCGTAGAGGCCGGGCAGCGACGACCTGCCGTCGAGGTCGGTCGCCACGCCGCCCATCGTGTAGTGCGCGGCCGGCGCCACCGGGACGAGCTCGCGCGCCGGGTCGATGCCGACCTCGGCGAGCGCGGCGGCGATGTTCGGGAAGCGGCCGAGGTCGAGGGCGCGCATGTCGAGGCCGACGGCGGGCGCGCCGGTCGCGTCGAGCTCGGACTGGATCGCGAGCGCCACCTGGTCGCGCGGGGCGAGCTCGTCGACGAAGCGCTCGCCCGCGCCGTTCAGCAGCGTCGCGCCCTCGCCGCGCACCGCCTCGGTGATCAGGAAGCCGTCGCGCGGGCCGTCGTGCCGCAGCGCGGTGGGATGGAACTGCATGAACTCGAGGTCGGCGAGCCGCGCCCCCGCGGCGTCGGCGAGCGTGAGGCCGGCGCCGATCGCGCCGCGCGGGTTGGTCGTGCGCTCCCAGAGCGCGGCCATCCCGCCGGTGGCGAGGATCACCGCGCGCGCGAGCAGCCGTCTGACCTCGCCGTCGCGCGAGCGCGCGACGAGCCCGACGCAGCGGCCGTCGTGCGTGAGCAGAGCGGTCGCGGCGAGCGGCTCGAGGATCGTGACCCGCTCGTCCGTCGCGGCGAGCGCCGACAGGTCGCGCGTGATCCGGCGCCCGGTCGCCGAGCCGCCGGCGTGCACGATCCGCCGCCGCGAGTGCCCGCCCTCCAGCCCGAGCGCCAGGTTGCCCGAGCGGTCGGCGTCGAACTGCACGCCGAGCTCCTGGAGGTCGTGCACGCTGGCGGGCGAGTCCTCGCAGAGCACCCTGACCGCGCTCTCTCGGGCGAGGTCGCGCCCGGCGCTGAGCGTGTCCTCGATATGCAGCTCGGGCGAGTCGTCGCCCGCCAAGCGCGGCGGCGATCCCGCCCTGGGCCCAGAAGCTCGCGGTCTGGGCGAGCGGCGAGCGGCTGACGAGCGCGACCCGCGCTCCCTCGCGCGCGGCCACGAGCGCGGCGTAGAGGCCGGCGGCGCCGGCGCCCACGACTGCGACATCGGTGCGGATGGGCTCCTCCACGGCGCGGCAGGTACCGTACCGGCGCCCGTGCCCATCTATCTTCGCCACCCGTCCTCGCTCGAGCACGACACCGGCCCGGGGCATCCCGAGCGCGCCGACCGGATCCGCGCGATCGAGGCGCTGCTCGAGCCGCAGCGACTGGCTCGGCTGGGACGCGCGCGAGGCGCCGCGGGCGACGGAGGAGCAGCTGCTGCGCGTGCACCCGCGCGCGTACGTCGAGCGGGTCGAGGAGATGAGCGCGCGCGGCGCCGCCTTCGACCTCGACACGCCGACGAGCCCCGGCTCGTGCGAGGCGGCGTCCCGCGCGGCGGGCGGCGCCTGCGCGCTCGTCGAGGCGCTGCTCGAGGGCGGCGAGCGGACCGGCTTCTCGGTGCTGCGACCGCCGGGGCACCACGCGGAGCCCGAGCGCGCGATGGGCTTCTGCCTGTTCGCGACCGTCGCGATCGCCGCCCGCCACGCGCTCGACGCGCTCGGGGCCGAGCGCGTGCTCGTGCTCGACTGGGACGTCCACCACGGGAACGGGACCAACACGATCTTCCACGGCTCGCCCGAGGTGCTCTTCGCGAGCATCCACCAGTACCCGTTCTGGCCCGGCTCGGGGGCGCTCGGCGACGTCGGCTCCGGCGCGGGCGAGGGCTACTCGCTCAACCTGCCCGTGCCCGCCGGGACGGGTGAGGCGGTGTTCCTGTCGCTCGTGGAGCACGTCGTGGCGCCGGCGGCGCGCCAGTTCGGCCCTGACCTGATCCTCGTCTCGGCCGGGCTTCGACGCGCACCGCGACGACCCGCTCGGCGGCCTCGCGCTCGAGACGGAGTCGTTCGGGGCGCTCTCCCGCCAGGTGCGCGCGCTGGGGGAGGAGCTCGGCGCGCCCGTCGGCGCGGTGCTCGAGGGCGGCTACGACCTCGACGCCCTGGCGAGCTCGCGTGGCCGCGACGATGGAGGCGCTCGCGGGCGGCGGCGAGCCTCCCGCTCCGGTCGAGCGGCACCCGCTGGCCGAGGAGGCGGCGAGCGTGCTCGGCCGCTACTGGGACCTCTGAACGAGCTGGGGATAGGCGCCGGGGTACTGCTGCTGGAGGCCCGCGGCCTGCCGGACGGCGCCCTCGCGCGTGTCGAAGCGGCCCGTGAAGACGATCCAGAGCCCGGTGCCGAGGCCGTAGGCATCGGATCTGATCAGACCGGCCTCGAGCCCGGTCCGGCGGGCGTCGCGCGCCAGGCTGCGGGCTGCCGGGCCGTCGCTCGTCGTGACGAGCACGACTGTGTGGGCGCGCAGGCCCGTTGGCCAGCCGGGGATCGCGCCGGGGCGGGTCGCCGTCCCGGCGGACGTGCTCGAGAGCTTGCCCGCCTGGCTCTCGCCCCCGACCACGGCCGGGCCGAGCTGCTGACCGCCCGCCGCGGACTGGGCCTCGTCGCCGTCGTCATCGCTCGTCAGCTCTGAGACGGCGAACCCGAACAGGCCCGCCCCCAACACGATCAGGGCGACGAGCGCCGCCGCCATCGGCACGAGCGGGTCGCTCGTCCAGGAGCGCGCGCCCCTTGAGGGCGACGCGGCCGCCGCACTCGAGGCAGACGAGCTGCCGCGGGTCGACGGGCGCCCCGCATGTGGGGCAGGCCGGCTCGTCGCTCACCGCCCGAGCGTCTCCTCGAGCGCACGCACCTCACTGTCCACCCTGCCGAGCTCGATCGCCTTGTCCTGCAGGAGCTCGGGCGCGCGCCGGCCCTGGCGCTGGAGCTCGTAGACGAGCGCGCCGAGGTCGAGCAGCAGGGCGTCGCGCTCGCGGCGGCGCTGACGCAGGCGGCGCCAGGCGGCCAGGTCGAGGCAGGTCAGCCAGTAAGGGCCTCCTCCACCACTCGCAGGATCCCCTCGCGACGGCGCTCCATCGGGAAGCTCGTGAGGATACGCTCGCGCGCCGCAGCGGACGCGCCCGGGCCGAGGTCGAGCGCGCGCCGGATCCCCTCCGCCACCGCCTCCGGGCTCTGCGACTCGATCAGGACGCCCGCGTCGCCCACCACCTCGGGCATCGCGGTCACGTTCATCACGACCGGCACGCAGCCCGCGAGCATCGCCTCGGCCACCGCGAGGCCGAAGCCCTCGTGGCGCGAGGCCTGCACGTAGACGGCCGCCCGGCGGTACTCGGCCGAGCAGGTCCTCGTCCGAGAGCCAGCCCGTCAGCTCGAGGTTCTCGCCCGCCCGCGGCGCGCAGCTCGTCGACCGCCTCGTCGAGCCAGTTGCCGGCGAGCACGAAGCGCACGTCCGGCAGCTCGCGTGACGCGCGCGCGAAGGGGAGCTGGCCCTTCTGCACGAGCGTCCCGTGGTCGACGGCCCCGACGGTCAGCGCCAGCGCGCTGCTTCGGGCTCGTCCGGGCAGCTCGCCGAACGGGTCCGGCACGCCGTGATGGATCACCGTCACCGCGCGAGGGCGGCATCGGCGTGTTGCGCTCGATCTCGCTGCAGCGAGTAGTTCGAGTTCGTGACGAGCCGTTTCGCGCGGCGGAAGATCCAGCGGCTCGCGTGCCTGCGCAGCCCGCCCTGCTGGTGCCCGTAGCCGATGTCCGGCATGTTCGCCGACGTCGAAGCCGCCGATCACGAGCACCGAGGGCTTGCGCAGGAGCCAGGCGAGCGTGATCGGGAAGAAGGTGTGCCAGGAGGCGAACCAGCCGAACACGAGGTCCGCCCGCAGCACGCCGCCGATCACCTTGACCGGGTTCGGCACGCGGCCCGGCTGGTAGAGGTCCTCGATCTCGTAGCGCTCGGCCGAGGATCTCGCGGTCGATCGCCACGAAGCTCGCCCTGCGCGAGTGGACGTAGAGGATGCGCTTCACGCCGCTACGGGCTCTCGCGCCTCGACGAAGGCGGCGTGCCATTCGGAGAGCTCGAGCAGGCAGTAGAGGATCGCCTTGTGGTCGGCGCGGCCGCGCCGGTGCTCGGCCACGAGGCGCGCGACCGCGGCCGGGCTCGATCAGCGCGGCGAGCGCCGAGCCGGGGGCGTAGCGGCGCTCGCACCTCCTCGCCGAGCGAGGCGCGCAGCCAGTCGTCGTAGGGGGTCGCGAAGCCGTGCTTGGGGCGGTCCGCGATCTCCGGCGGGCAGGATGCGCTCCATCGCCATGCGGTGGAGTCGCTTGCCCGCCCGCGGCTTGACCCGCGCGCTCGCCGGGATGCGCTCGACGAAGCGCATCAGCTCGAGGTCGAGGAACGGCACGCGCAGCTCGAGCCCGGCGGCCATCGACATCTTGTCGTTGCAGATCAGGATCCCGTCCGGCAGGAACATGTGGGTGTCGAGGTAGAGGGCCTGCTCGAGCAGGCCGCGTCCGGGCACGTCGGCGAGGATCTGCCGGTGCGCTGTCGAGGCGCTCGGCCTCGGCCTCGGCGCCGCGCCCGCGGGTGTCGAGCAGCGCCGCGCGCACGGGCGCGTCGCGTGATCTCGACGAGGCGCAGCAGCCGCTCGGCGTCGCCGCGGCCGCCGAGCACGTGCGCGGTGCGGCGCGCGCGGGCGGCGCGCGGCAGCGCGCGGGCGAGCGCCGCGGCCGGGCGTCGCGCGCGGCCGCGGGCACGAGCCGCAGCCGGTCGAGGACGGCGGCGGCCTGGTGGCGGCCGTAGCCGCCGTGCGGCTCGTCGGCGCCCTGGCCGGCGAGCACGACCTTCACCCGCTTCGCGGCGAAGCGCGAGAGCTGCAGCAGCGCCGGCGCGCTCGGGATCCCGCAGGGCTCCTCGAGCCGCGGCACGCAGCGCGCGAAGCTCGGCGAGGAAGTCCGTCTCCGTCGTGGTCGTCGAGTGGTGGTCGGTGCCGATCAGGCGGGCGCTCTCGGCGGCGGGCCGCGCGCTCGTCGAGCACCTCGTCGTGGCCGGGGAAGCCGATCGTGAACGTGGTCGGCGGCCTCGTCCGAGCGGGCCGCCATCGCCGCCACGACCGCCGCCGAGTCGACGCCGCCCGAGAGGAAGGCGCCGTAGGGGACGTCGGACATCATCTGGCGCTCGACCGCGTCGGTGAAGCGCTCGGCGAGCTGCGCCGGCGAGCTCGTCGTCGCCGGCGCCGTCGAAGGGCGTGCCCGGTCGCCTCGCGGCAGCTCTCGACGCGCGGCGCGCCGTTCTCCTCGACGACCAGCGTCGAGGCGGCGGGCAGCTTGCGGACGCCCTCGAACAGCGTGCGCGGCGCGGGCACGAAGCGGCAGGCGAGGTAGTGGTCGAGCGCGACGCGGTCGACCCTCGCGCTCGACGAGGCCCGCCGCGAGCAGCGCGCCGACCTCGGAGGCCAGCGCCACGCGCCGGCCGTCGGTCCACCAGTAGAGCGGCTTGACGCCGAAGGCGTCGCGGGCCGCCACGAGCCGGCGCCGGCGCTCGTCCCAGAGGGCGAAGGCGAAGATCCCGTTGAGGTGGCGCACGAAGTCGAGCCCGTGCTCCTCGTAGGCGTGGACGACGACCTCGCTGTCCGAGTGCGTCGCGAAGCGGTGCCCGCGCTCCTCGAGTCCGCTCCCGCAGCTCGCGCTGGTTGTAGATCTCGCCGTTGACGATCGCGGTGACCTGGCCGTCCTCGGAGTCGAGCGGCTGGTCGCCGCCCGCGACGTCGATGATCGCCAGCCGGGTGTGGGCGAGCGCGAGCGGGCCGATCCGCCGCAGCGCCTCCCCGTCGGGGCCGCGGTGGCGGAGCGCCTCGACCATCCGCTCGGCCGCGTCGGGCCCCGCCGTGCCGGCCGGATCGAGGATTGCTCCGATCCCGCACATGCGCGCGGATCATGGCAGGGAGGGTCGTCACTCCCTTGTCACAGAGCCGCGCCGAAGTTGTGACACGGGCGTCTGGAGCCGTGCGCCGCCGCTCTGGAGGATGCCTGGCGTTCAGTCAGATCTTCAGAAGGAGGAAGGGATGCACCGCTTGCTGGGACGCATGCACGCCGGGCTGATCGGCCTGCGCTCGAGCCGAGGGCAGGGAACGGTCGAGTACGTGGCGCTGATCCTGCTGGTCGCGCTCGTGATGGCCGGGGTCGTGGCCGCGATGAAGGGCTTCAGGACCGACGAGGGCAAGGAGCTCGGCGACGTGATCATCGGGAAGATCAAGGAGGCCGTGCGCAAGGTCGAGTTCTAGGAGACCCGATCGCCGAGAACGCTCAGGACGGCCCCGGCCTGGCTGGGATGCGCCAGGCCGGGGCCGCTCGCGAACGGCGGGCGAGTGGCAGCGGTCAGAACGTCAGGCCCCGGCTGCCGTGTCACTTTGGTGTCGTCTGACGACATCGAACGGACACAGCGGACGGGACGCGGTCCGGCGTCCATCAGTCTCCACCGCTCTTTGCTCCGGGCCACCGCCACCGTCCTGAGCCGAGGTGGTGGGCGATGGGGGCTGACCGCGCAGGCCGCCCGGCCTGCGAGCATTCGCCGTCGTGCCCGACCCCCGCAAGAGACTGCCGGTCGCCGTGTTCGACTCGGGTGTCGGCGGCCTGACCGTGCTGCACGAGTGCCTCGTGTCGCTTCCCCATGAGGACTTCCTCTACCTGGGGGACACGGCGCGCTTCCCGTACGGGGACCGGACGCCCGAGCGAGCTGCTGCGCGTTCGCGCGCGAGCTCAGCGGGATCCTGCTCGAGCGCGGGGCCAAGCTGCTCGTCGTGGCCTGCAACTCCGCCACCGCGGCGGCGTTGCCCGCTGCTCCGCGAGGAGCTCGAGGGGCGCCTGCCCGTCGTCGGGGTGGTCACGCCCGAGTCGCGGCTCGCGGCGGCGCGCCACGCGCAACGGGAGGGTCGGGCTGCTGGCCACGCCGGCGACCGTCGGCCAGCGGCGCGTACGCCAGGGCGCTGGCGGAGGCCGCGCCCGACGCGGAGCTGCACGCGGTCGCGTCGGCCGAGCTCGCGCCGCTGATCCAGGAGGGCGGCGAGGTGGACGACCGCGTGCGTCGCACTGCGTCGACGGGCTACTGCCGGCCGCTGCGCGCGGCGGGCGTCGACACGGTGATCCTCGGCTGCACGCACTACCCGCTCGTACGGCCAGTTCTCCAGCGGGCGCTCGGCCGCGGCGTGGCGATGCGTCAGCTCGGGCGAGGCGATCGCATCGGAGGTGGACGCGCGTCTTCGCGACGCCGGGCTCGCCAACGACGAGCTCGCGCCGCGGCGACTATCGCTTCCTCGCGACCGGCGACCCGGAGGAGTTCCGGCGCCTCGGCACGCGCTTCCTGCAGCTGCCGATCGGGTCCGTGGAGCACGTCGAGGTCGCGCCCGCCGCGCGGAGGGCCGCGGCGTGAGCGAGTCACGGCAGGCGACGGCCGCTCGCCGGCCGACCTGCGCCGATGGCGATCACGCCCGGGTTCGTGAGCACGCGCCACCGGCTCGGCGCTGATCGAGGCGGGCGGCACGCGCGTCATCTGCACCGCCACGGTCGAGGAGACGGTGCCGCGCTGGATGGCGGGCAAGGGCCGCGGCTGGGTCACGGCGGAGTACGGGATGCTTCCCGCCTCGACGGGCGAGCGCAAGCGGCGCGACGTCTCGAAGGGCCGCCCCGACGGCCGGACCGTCGAGATCCAGCGCCTGATCGGCCGCTCGCTGCGCGGGGTCGTCGACTTCGCGGGCGCTCGGCGAGCGCACGGTCTGGATCGACTGCGACGTGCTCGAGGCCGACGGCGGCACGCGCTGCGCGGCGATCACCGGCGGCTACGTGGCGCTCGAGCTGGCGCTCCGCAGGCTGATGGCGGACGGGAAGCTCGAGCGGCTGCCGCTCAACCAGTCCGTGGCCGCGGTGTCGTGCGGGATCGTGGACGGCCGGGCGCTGCTCGACCTCGACTACTCGGAGGACTCGAACGCCGAGGTGGACGCCAACGTGGTCATGACCGGCGACGGCGGGCTGGTCGAGGTCCAGGCCACGGCCGAGCGGACGCCGCTGTCGCGCGCCTCGCTCGACGAGCTGCTCGCGCTCGCCGCCGACGGCATCGACAGCCTGCGCGCGGCGCAGGAGGCTGCGGTGGCGGGCGGCGCTGCCGAGGCGGCCCGCGCCGCCGAGGCGGTCCGCCGCGGGCTGAGCCGTGCGGCTCGTCCTCGCCAGTCGTAACGAGCACAAGCTGCGCGAGCTCGCAGCAGCTGATGCCGTACGAGCTCGAGCCGCTGCCGGAGGGGGTGGAGCTGCCGCCCGAGACCGGCACGACCTTCGCGGACAACGCGCTCGGCAAGGCGCGCGCCGCCGCCGCGGCCACCGGGCGCCCGGCGATCGCGGACGACTCGGGCATCGCAGGCGGCGGCGCTGCGCGGAGCGCCCGGGGTGTGGTCGGCGCGCTTCGCCGGCGAGCAGGCCACCGACGAGGAGAACCTCGCGAAGCTGCTGCGCGACGTGCCGCGCGACGGCGACCGGCGCGTGGCCTACGTGTGCGCGCTCGTCTACGTCGAGCCGGGCGGCCGCGAGGAGCTCGTGCACGGGCGCTGCGAGGGCACGCTCGCGCTCGAGCCGCGCGGCGACGGCGGCTTCGGCTACGACCCGGCCTTCGTGCCCGACGACTACCCCGGCGACGAGCGCACCATGGCCGAGCTCAGCCCCGAGGAGAAGGACGCGATCAGCCACCGCGGCCGCGCCGCGCGCGCGCTGGCGCGAAGCTGCACGAGCTCGAGGAGGAGCGACGCCCACCGCAGCCGCTGCGCGACCTCTTCTCACGCGGGCGCCGGAGGTCGCGGCCGTGAGCGGAGCGCGCAGGCGCGTCACGGCCGCGGCGTCAGCGCCCGGGCTCGCGGTGGGCCCCGAGGCGCAGACGCCGCGCAAGGAGCGGGCCGCGGCCGTCTCGATCGTCTCGAACACCCTGCTGATCGCGCTGAAGGTCGTCGCCGGCGTCATCACCGGCTCGATCGCGATCCTCACCGAGGCGGCCCACTCGAGCATCGACCTGGTCGCGTCGATGATCGCCTTCTTCTCGGTGCGCAAGGCCGACGAGCCGGCCGACGAGTAGCATCCCTACGGCCACGAGAAGGTCGAGAACCTCGCCGCCGGCGATCGAGGGGATGCTGATCCTGGTCGGCGCCGGGGTGATCATCTTCGAGTCCGGTCCGGCGGCTGGCGGAGGGCTCGGAGATCGAGTCGCATCGGCTTCGGCATCGCCGTGATCGGCCTCTCCGCCGTGGCGAACCTCGGCGGTCTCGGCCTACCTCTACCGCCAGGCCGCGTCAGACGGACTCGCCCGCGCTCGAGGGCGACGCCGCGCACCTGCGCACGGACGCGTTCACCTCGGTCGGCGTGCTCGTCGGGCTCGTGCTGGTCGAGATGACCGGCGCCACCTGGATCGATCCCGTGGCGGCGCTGCTCGTGGCCGTGCGCGATCGTGTTCGCGGGAGTCCGGATCCTGAACCGGTCGAGCCGCGTGCTGGTGGACGAGGCGCTCCCGGAGGACGAGATGGAGGCTCTGCGCCGACACGGTCGCGAGCCACGGCGCCCCCGAGCTGATCGGCTTCCACAAGCTGCGCGCGCGCCGCGCCGGGAGCCGCCGCTACATCGACCTGCACGTCCAGTTCCGGGACGGGACGAGCCTCCAGCGCGCCCACGAGATCTCGCACGAGCTCCAGCGGGCGATCGCGAGCACGCTGCGCGGCGCCGACGTGCTGATCCACCTGGAGCCCGAGGAGGCCGCCGACCCGGAGCGGCGCGTGGCCCGAGAGCGGCGTGAGCCACGCGGGCCCACGGTCGGACCGCCGGCCTGACGCAGCTAGATGAGGTTCACAGCGGCCGCGGCGCCGACCGCGAGCAGGATGCCGGAGTAGCCGAGTAGCCGTTGAGAAGCAGCAGCAGGGCGACGAGCAGGCAGATCCCGACGGTCACGAGCCAGGAGATCCTGGACAGGGGCACGCCGCGTAGTGTGGCGGGATCACCGGTGGGCCGGCGCCGAGGTCGCGGCTCGGGGTGCCGAGGGCGCGTTACGTATCCTCACCCCGATGGCCGAGACGCTCACCCCCGCGGCCGCCCCGGCGCGCCTCTTGCGAGCTCTCGGGCGACGCCCGCTCGGCCGTTCTGCTCGACGCCGCGGGCTCGCCCGCCGCATCGACCGAGGCCGATCCGGAGCGCGGTCGCGCCCTCGCCGACCTGACGCGCGAGCTGTTCGAGACCGTCGACCGCGCCACACGCGACTGGGACCCCGACCCGCCCGAGCAGGTCGAGGTCCAGGTGCCCGGCGGCGCCGTGTTCGCGTCGCGCACGCCGCGCTGGACGCTCGCCGTCGTGGCGCGCCGGGCTGCGCTCTCGTCCCTGATGCTCTGGGACCTGCGCGCGGTGCTCGGCGAGCTCGAGGGCGGTCCTCCGATCCGCCGCTCGACCTCCGCCGAGGACGGCGCGGGCACGCCCACGGACGAGCCGGCCGACGAGGCCGCAGCGGGCGAGTCGCCGGTGCCCGAGCTCGGCCCCAGCGGGGACGACGAGTGAAGGAGAAGCGCAAGGGCCCGATCTCGATCGCGGGCGGGCTCGTCGACTCCGTCGCGGCAACGGTCCGGCGCATGCAGCGCGACCGTGAGCCGCGCGTGCTCGCCTACGACCCGACCGGCTACGCCCGCCTGATCCAGCCCGAGGCGCGCGGCCACGAGCGGATCCTCGAGATCGGCGAGGCGATGGTGGCGCTGTCGGCGTCCGAGGGTCCCCGGCCGGCAAGGGAGGCCGTCGCGGAGGAGCCGCCGGCGCCGGCCGAAGCATCCGTCCCCACGAAGGCCGGACGCGCGAAGAAGACGAGGGCACGCGCCTCCTCAAAGAGCGGCACGGCCAAGTCAGGCAGGGGGCGGTCGGGCTCGGCGAAGACGGCGAACGGGAAGGCGAAGGCGCCCAAGCGCCCGGCAAAGGCGCAGAAGCCGGCCCGGGCCCGCTCCGCAAAGGCGGCCAACACGGACGGCGACACCCCGAAGGCACGCAAGCCGAGAGCGAAGCGCGCGAGCCGCCAGGAGAAGGCATGACGCTGGTCGCCCCCGAGCTCGCCGCGACGGTCCTCGAGCGAGCGCTCGCGCGCGGCGGCGATCTTGCCGAGCTCTACGCCGAGGCGAGGCGCGGGCTTCGCGCTGTCGCTCGACGACGGCCGTGTCGAGCGTCCCCAGGGCGGGCGCGAGCGGGGCGTGTGCGTCCGCGTCGTTCAGGGCGAGTCGAGCTACTACGGCTACGTCGACGGCACTCGCGGAGGAGGACCTCCTGCGGGTGGCGGAGTCCGTGGCGCAGGCGGTGCGCGGCGAGGCCCGCCGGCCGGCGGCGCTCGCGGCGACGGCGAGCGCGAACGGCCATCCGGTGGCGATTCATCCCGAGGACGTCGAGGCGCGGCGCAAGGCCGACCTGCTGCGGGCGTGCGAGGAGCGCGCCCGCGCCGCCGGCGCCCGAGGTGGCCAGGTGCGGCTCGGCTACGGCGAGTCGCGGCGGCTGCGTCGAGGTCTACAACTCGGACGGACGCGCGGCCGCCGACGACCGCACGCGGATCCGCCTGAGCGTCCAGGTGGTGGCGCGCCGCGACGACCGGGTCGAGACGGGCACCGACACGCGCGGCGGGCACGCCGGCTTCGAGCTGCTCGAGGACGATCCCGAGCAGGTGGCCGACGAACGCCGCGCGCCGGGCGCTCACGCTGCTCGACGCCGTCGACGCGCCGAGCGGGCGGCTGCCGGTCGTGGTGGGCAACGGCTTCGGCGGCGTGCTCCTGCACGAGGCCGTCGGCCACGGCCTCGAGGCGGACGCGGTCCAGAAGGGCGCGAGCGTCTACGCGGGCAGGATCGGCGACCAGCTCGCCGCGCCGTTCGTGACCGCCTACGACGACGGCGCGCCGCACGAACGAGTGGGGCAGCGACGGCATCGACGACGAGGGCACGCCGACGCAGCGCACCACGATCCTCGAGGACGGCCGGCTCACCTCCTACCTGTACGACCTGCTGCGCGCGCGGCACGACGGCGTCGAGTCGACCGGCAACGGCCGCCGCGAGTCGTTCCGCCACCTGCCGATCCCGCGCATGACGAACACCTTCTTCGCGCCCGGCGACGGCGACCCCGGAGGAGCTGATCGGAGACGTCGAGCGCGGGCTCTACGCGGTCTCCTTCGGCGGCGGGCAGGTGGAGCCGGCCACCGGCGACTTCGTGTTCGGGGTGTCGGAGGGCTACCTGATCGAGGGCGGCAGGGTGACCGCGCCGGTGCGCGGGGCGACGCTGATCGGCAACGGCATCGAGGCGCTCGGCGCGATCGACGGGATCGCGAACGACCTCGCCATCGCCACCGGCTACTGCGGCAAGGCGGGCCAGTCGGTGCGCCGCGGGTGTGGGCCAGCCGCACGTGCGCCTCCGCGAGCTCACCGTGGGCGGCACCGGCTGCGTGAGCCTCGAGGACGCCGCCCGCCGGGCGGTCGAGGCCGCGCTCGCCGCGGGCGCCGACCGACGCCGAGGCCTGGGCCGAGGAGTCCACGAGCCGCAGGATCCGGGTCTACGAGGGCGAGGTCGAGAGCCTGAGCGACGCCGGCGGGCGCGGCGTGGGCGTGCGCGCGTTCGCGGACGGCCGCTCCGGCTACGCGTACGGCACCGACCTGTCGGACGAGGGCGTCGCCGAGATGGGCGCGGGCGGCGCGCGAGGCGGCGGAGGTGGCCGACGAGGACGAGTACGCCGGGCTGCCCGAGGAGTTCGGCGTCGCGGAGGTCGACGGGCTCGCATCGCCCGCGCTCTCGCGACTGGACGACGGAGCGCAAGGTCGAGCTGGCGCTCGCAGATCGAGCGCGCGGCGCGCGCGCACGAGGGCGTGAGCCAGGTCGAGAACGCCGTCTACTCGGACGCCGAGGGCGCGGTCGCGCTCGTCAACTCGCGCGGCTTCTCGGCGTCCTACGAGGCGACCCAGGCCTGGGCCTACGCGTCGGCGTTCGCCGGCGAGGGCGAGGACCTGATGACCGGCCTCGGCGTCGGGCTCGGACGCGACCCGGACGCGCTCGACCCGCAGGCGATCGGCGACGAGGCGGCGGAGCGGGCGCTCGCGCTGATGGGCGCGCGCCAGCCCGGAGAGCCGTCGCTGCCCGGTCGTGCTTCGACGCGTTCGTGGCGGCGTCCTTCCTCGGCTTCATCGGCTCGATGCTGTCCGCCGATGCCGTGCAGCGCGGCCGCTCGCTGTTCGCCGGCCGCGAGGGCGACGAGGTGGCCGATCCGGCGCTCGCGCTGGTCGACGACGGCGACGCAGCCCGAGGGCCCCGGCAGCGCGCCCTTCGACGGCGAGGGCTCGCCCACGCGGCGCACCCCGCTGATCGAGGGCGGCCGGCTGCTCGCCTTCCTCTACGACGCTCGCACCGCGCGCAAGGCGGGCACGCGGGACGACCGGCAACGCGCGCCGCGGCTCGTACCGCTCGCCGCCGTCGGTGGGCACGACCAACCTGGTGATCGAGCCCGGCGACGAGGACCTCGCCGGGCTCCTGCGGCGCGCCGGCGACGGCCTCTACGTGACCGACGTGGCCGGGCTCCACTCGGGCGTCAACCCGTGTCGGGAACGTTCTCGGTCGGCGCCTCCGGACGGCTGATCGAGGGCGGGGAGCTCGCGGCGCCCGGTTCGGGAGACTGACCATCGCGAGCGACCTCGTGTCGATGCTGCGGGCCGTCGAGGCCGGTGGGCTCGGAGGCGCGCTGGGTGCCGTTCGGGGGGAGCGTCAAGGCGCCTCCGCTCCTGGTCGGCGAGATGTCGGTGTCCGGCTCCTGAGCCGATCGAGGCGCGTTCGGCCCCTCGGTTCGGCCGTTGTCGGGCCCGGAAAGCCTCGTAACGAGCGCGCTTTTCCGCTTGCTGAGCGGGATTTGGCGCGTCTGTCGTCCGGGGGCGTTGTTACGTTGCGCCCGATCTGGTAGCCCCCGGCAAGGAGGAGATCGTGACGAAGGCCGAGTTCGTGGACCGAGTCGCGGACAGCAGCGGACTTGGAAAGGGCGAGGCCGGGCAAGGCCGTCGACGCGGTCCTCGACTCGATCCAAGAGGTCCTGTCGCGCGGCGGAGAGATCAACTTCACCGGCTTCGGGAAGTTCTCCGTGGCGGACCGCAGCGCCCGCCAGGGAGTCAACCCGCAGACCGGCGAGAAGATCCAGATCGCGGCGAGCAAGGTCCCGCGCTTCTCAGCGGGGTCGGCGCTCAAGTCCGCCGTCAAGGGCGGCTAGGCGGCGTCCCGTTCCGCGGCGGACGCCCGCAGGCGTCCACGGTCGCTGACCGGCGGGGCAGGCCCCCGCTCCGAGCGGGGGAGCGGCTCCCTCCTGGCGCCTGCGTGAGCGGAGTACGTCGAACACCTTGGCCGCAGCCGTGACCGGGGGCTTGCGGCCCCATTTCGCCGACCGGCTTGCGGCGCTCGTGGAGGAGCGTCGCAGCCGCGTCGTGCTCGGGCTCGATCCCGATCCCGCGGCGCTGCTGGCCGCCGGCGGTCGTGCGGCTGGGCGCCGGCGGCCCGGCGGAGCCGTACCTCGCCCGCAGCCGCACGGCCGAGGCGGTGGCCGAGCACTGCCGCGGCGGTGATCGTGGCGGCGGGGCCGGCGTGCGTCGCGGTCAAGCCGCAGCTGGCCTGCTTCGAGCGGCTCGGCGCGCCCGGCTGGGAGGCGCTCGAGCAGGTGGTCGCGATCGCGCGCGACCACGGCCTGCTCGTGATCGCCGACGGCAAGCGCGGCGACGTGCCCGTCACGGCGCAGGCCTACGCGCAGGCGCTGCGTCGGCGAGACCCCCGGGCCCGTTCGGCCCGGTGGAGGGCCTGGGCGCCGACGCCTTCACGGCCAACCCGCTGCTCGGCCGCGACGCGCTCGAGCCGCTGCTGGACGCCGCGGTCGCCGACGGGGCGGGCTGCTTCGTGCTCGTCCGCACGTCGAACCCGGGCGCGGCCGAGCTGCAGGACGAGGGCGAGCCGCCCGCTGCACGAGCGGCTCGCCGCGCCTGGTCGACGAGCTGGGCGAGCGTGCGCCGCGGCGACTGCGGCCTCTCGGCGGTCGGGGCCGTGGCCGGCGCGACCCGGCCGGACCATCTCGCGCGGCTGCGCGAGCTGATGCCGCACGCGATCTTCCTGCTGCCCGGCGTGGGCGCTCAGGGCGGCCGCGTCGAGGACCTCGGCCCCGCCTTCGCCCCGCATCCGGCGGCGGGGCTCGTGACCGCCTCACGCTCGATCGTGAACGCGTACAGGGAGCGCGGGGGCGATCCGGCGAGCGCCGCCGCCGCCGCCGCGGAGGAGCTTCGCGACGCGGTCGTGGAGCTCTGAGATGCGCACCGCGCTCCCCGTCTGGGGCAGGGGCGGAGCCCGCCGCGTTGAACCTCATTCCTGCACGCGCGCGCCGGTTGCGGTCCACGCCTCCCTATGCTCCGCGGCGCTTGCCTCGGAGGACCGATGCCAGATCAACGACGACGACGATTCAGACCAGCCACCTGCTGGCGCCGCTCGCGCTGGTCGCGGTCGCGGTCGCCGTCTGTCGTCGTGATCTCGAACTCGGACGTCGTGAGGCGAGGACGACGAGGGCGCCTCCGAGGCGACGACGACGCAGCAAACGGGCACCGAGCACACGACGCACGCAGGACCGCCGCGGCCGCAGGCAGCGGCGGAACTACATCGTCAAGCCCGGCGACAGCTTCGGGGCGATCGCGGAGAAGACCGGCGTCTCCGTGGAGCGGCTCGGGCAGCTGAACCCGGAGCTCGACCCGCAGGCGCTCGTCGTCGGGCAGAGGATCAAGCTGCGCGAGTGAGGCGCGCTCGCCCGTGGCGCTGATCGCGCTGGCGGCGCTCGCCACCTGGCTGCCGGCCGGCGCAGCGGCCACAGCGCCCGCCGGACGTGAGCACGGCAGCCGCGGCGATCGTGATCGACGGCCGCGACGGCGAGCTGATGTTCGCCAAGCGGCCCGACGAGCGCCGCTCGATCGCGAGCACCACGAAGCTGATGACCGCCCTGCTGGCGCTCGAGCGCGCCCGCCCGCGCGACGTGTTCACCGCGCCGGGCTACGACGCGCTGCCGGCGGAGTCGCGCATCGACCTGCGCCGCGGCGAGCGCATGACCGTGCCAGGACCTGCTGGAGGCGCTGCTGCTCGAGAGCGCCAACGACGCGGCGGCCACGATCGCCGAGACCTGTCGGGCTCGCCGCGAGGCGTTCGTCGCCGAGATGAACGTGCGCGCGCAGGAGCTCGGCCTCGACGACACGAGCTACGCCAACCCGATCGGCCTCGACGACGCCGCCAACTACTCGACCGCGCGCGACCTCGCCACGCTGACGCGGCTGCTGCTCGACAAGCCGCGCTTCGCCCGCATCGTCGACATGCCGGTGGCCGAGCTCGAGTCGGGGGCCATGCCGCGCGTGATCGACAACCGCAACACGCTGATCGCGACGCACGCCGTGGGTCGACGGCGTCAAGACGGGCACACCGCGGACGCCGGCTACGTGCTCGTCGGCGCGGCGAAGGGCCGCGGCGGCGCCGGGTGATCAGCGTCGTGCTCGGCGAGCCGAGCGAGGCGGCGCGCGACGCCGACACGCTCGAGCTGCTGCGCTGGGGCCTCGAGCAGTTCCACGCGCGTGCGGGTGCTCGACCCGCGGCGGCCGCTCGCCCGCGCCGACATTCGCTACTCGGGGACGAGGAGGCCGGGCTGGTGCCCCGCCGCGGGCGCCGTGGTCACGCTCCGCAGGGGAGAGCGCGTGCGCCGCCGGGTCGCGGTCGCGCGACGAGCTCGAGGGGCCGCTGGCCGCCGGGCCGCGCGTGGGCGCCGTGACCGTGCTCGTGGACGGGCGAGCGGGTGCGGCGCGTGGCGCTGGTCACGGCGGCCGAGGTGCCCGATGCGGGGACGCTGAGGGTCCTCGCTTCGGTACTCGGCGTCCCCTTGACCTTGCTGCTCGGCCTCGCCATCCTCCTCGCCGCCCCCCTCGCCGTGCTGCTGGTCCGCGGGCGCCGGCGCTCAGTCAGGCTCAGATGATCATCACCGTCACCCTCAACGCCGCGATCGACAAGACGCTCGCCGTCCCGAACTTCCGGCTCGGCCGCCGCCACCGAGCGGTCGAGCAGCACGGCGATGGCGGGCGGCAAGGGCGTCAACGTGGCGCGCGCGCTGAAGGCGCTCGGCCAGCCGGTGATCGCCACCGGCGTCGCCGGCGGCCCGACCGGCACCCGCATCATCGAGCAGCTGACCGAGGAGGGCATCCTCAACGACTTCGTGCGCATCCGCGAGGAGTCGCGCACCTCCACCGCGGTGGTCGACCCCGACCAGCGGCGAGCAGACCGAGATCAACGAGCACGGGCCGCACGTGTCCGAGGGCGAGCTCGAGCTGTTCGTCGACAAGCTCCTCTACCTCGCCGAAGGGCGCCGCCGTCTGCGTGTTCGCCGGCAGCCTGCCGCGCGGCGTGGACGCGGCGCTCTACGGGCGCCTGATCGAGGAGATGAAGCGGCTCGGCGTGACGACGGTGCTCGACGCCGAGGGCGAGCCGATGCGCGCGGCCACGCGCCGCGGCCCCGACGTGGTCAGCCCGAACGAGCTCGAGGCCGAGGGGCTCGTGGGCCACGAGTTCGCGGACGAGGACGGATCGCCGCAGCGGCGTCCGCGAGATGGTCGAGCTGGGCGCGCGCGAGTCGATCATGACGCTGTCGGACGGCTGCCTCGCGCTGCTCGGCGGACGGCGAGCGCCACGTCTACCGCGCCACGCTCGAGCCGCTCGAGCCGGTGTCGGCGGTCGGCTCCGGCGACGCCTTCCTGGCCGGCTTCGTGGCCGCCCGCTACGGCGGCAGCGGCACGAGGACTGCGCTGCGCTTCGCGGTCGCCTGCGGCGCCGAGTCGACCCAGCACTTCGGCGCCGGCGTGGTCGAGCAGCGCGAGGTCGAGCGGCTCGTGCCCGAGGTGCGGGTGGAGGAGCTCGAGGCCCCGCCGCTCGGTGCCGTGCGGCTGCGGCCAGGCTGAGTCGCTAACGTTGCAACTGACGGCCCGCGCCGGACCGGTGCAACGTCAGGCTTCGTCCGCCGCCGAACCTAGGATGCCTCCATGGAAGTTGAGATCGGACGCGGCAAGAAGGGCCGCCGCGCATACGGCTTCGATGACATCGCGATCGTGCCGTGCAGGCGCACGCGCGACCCGGACGACATCGACATCACCTGGACGCTCGGGCCCGTACCGCTTCGAGCTGCCGCTGCTCGCCTCCGCGATGGACGGCGTCGTCTCGCCCGAGACCGCCGGGCATCCTCGGCAAGCTCGGCGGCCTCGGCGTGCTCAACCTCGAGGGCATCTGGACCCGCTACGAGGACGCGGACGAGCGAGCTCGAGCGGATCGCCGAGCTGCCCAAGGAGGTCGCCACCGCGCGAGATGCAGCGCATCTACGCCGAGCCGGTCCGCGAGGAGCTGATCGCGCAGCGGATCCGCGAGATCAAGGACCAGGGCGTGGTCGCGGCCGGCCTCGCTCACGCCGCAGCGCGTGCGCGACTACTACGAGACCGCGCTCGAGGCCGGCCTCGACATCCTCGTCATCCAGGGCACGGTGATCTCGGCCGAGCACGTGTCGACGCGCTCCGGAGCCGCTCAACCTGAAGGAGTTCATCCGCGAGGTGCCGGTCCCGGTGCGTCGTCGGCGGCTGCGCCTCCTACGCCACCGGGCTGCACCTGATGCGCACCGGCGCGGTCGGCGTGCTCGTCGGCGTCGGCCCGGGCGCGGCCTGCACCACGCGCGGCGTGCTCGGCATCGGCGTTCCGCAGGCCACCGCGATCGCCGACGTCGCGGCCGCGCGCTCGCAGCACATGCTCGAGACGGGCGAGTACGTGAAGGTGATCGCCGACGGCGGCATGCGCAACGGCGGCGACGTCTCGAAGGCGTTCGCCTGCGGCGCCGACGCCGTGATGATCGGCTCGCCGCTCGCCCGCGCCTACGAGGCGCCCGGCCGCGGCTACCACTGGGGCATGGCCACCTTCCATCCCGACGCTGCCGCGCGGCGCGCGCGTGCAGACCACGCAGAACGGCACGCTCGAGCAGATCCTGCTCGGCCCGGCGCACGAGAACGACGGCACCTTCAACCTGATGGGCAGCCTGCGCACCTCGATGGCCACCTGCGGCTACGAGGACATCGCCGCCTTCCACCAGGCCGAGGTGATGGTCGCGCCGGCGCTCCAGACCGAGGGCAAGCAGCTCCAGCGCGACCAGGAGGTCGGCATGGGGGCCACCGCGGCCGCGGCGCATCCGGCGCACCGGAGTCGAACGGCATCGTGGCGGCGCGATCCCGGCGCTGGTGGAGTGAGCACCGAGGCGCTCACCGCCCAGGCGTCCGACACCACCCCTGCGGGCCGCCACCGACGAGGTCCTGGTCCTCGACTTCGGCGGCCAGTACTCGCAGCTGATCGCGCGCCGCGTGCGCGAGTGCGGCGTGTTCGCCGAGCTGCTGCCGCACGACGTGCCGCTCGAGGAGGTCACGCGCGCGCCGGCCGCGCGGGCTGATCCTCTCCGGCGGGCCGGCGTCCGTGTACGCCGAGCGGCGCGCCGAAGCTGCGCCGCGAGCTGCTCGAGCTCGGCATCCCGGTGCTCGGCATCTGTTACGGCATGCAGGCGATGGTGCTCGAGCTCGGCGGCCGCGTCGAGGGCGCCGAGGTGGGCGAGTTCGGCCGCTCGCGTCTGACCGTGCAGCGAGCCGGGCCGGCTGCTGGCCGGCCCGCCGGCCGAGCAGACCTGCTGGATGAGCCACCGCGACACGGTCTTCGAGGCGCCGCCCGGCTTCACCGCGCTGGCCTCCTCGACGGAGTCGCCGGTCGCGGCGATCGAGTACCCCGAGCGCGGGCCTGTACGGCATCCAGTTCCACCCCGAGGTCGTGCACACCCCGTACGGCACGCAGATCCTCGAGACCTTCCTGCGCGACATCTGCGGCTGCGACATGGCCTGGACGGCCGCGTCGGTGGTCGAGGAGCAGATCGCGCGGATCCGCGAGCAGGTGGGCGACGGCAAGGTGATCTGCGGGCTGTCCGGCGGCGTCGACTCCTCGGTCGCGGCGCTGCTCACCTACCGCGCCGTCGGCGACCAGCTCACCTGCGTGTTCGTCGACCACGGCCTGATGCGCAAGAACGAGGGCAACCAGGTGGTGGCCGCCTTCCGCGACCACTTCAAGGTGCCGCTGATCGCGGTCGACGCGGAGGAGCGCTTCCTCGAGCGGCTCGCCGGCGTGACCGAGCCCGAGCGCAAGCGCAAGATCATCGGCGAGGAGTTCATCCGCGTCTTCGAGGAGCAGGCCGCGAAGCTCGGCGACGCCCGGCTACCTCGTGCAGGGCACGCTCTACTCGGACGTGATCGAGTCGGGCGGCGGCACCGGCACGGCGACGATCAAGTCGCACCACAACGTGGGCGGGCTGCCGGAGGACCTCGAGTTCGAGCTGGTCGAGCCGCTGCGCATGCTCTTCAAGGACGAGGTGCGCGCGGTGGGCGCCGAGCTCGGCCTGACCGACCGGCTCGTCTGGCGCCAGCCGTTCCCGGGCCCCGGCCTCGCGATCCGGGTCGTGGGCGGCGAGGTCACGAAGGAGCGGCTCGAGATCCTGCGCGACGCCGACGCGATCCTCCAGGACGAGATCCGCGAGGCCGGCCTCTACCGCGAGCTGTGGCAGTCCTTCTGCGTGCTGCCGGCCGACCTGCGCAGCGTCGGCGTGCAGGGCGACGAGCGCACCTACGGCTACGTCGTCGTGATCCGCGCGGTCACGTCGCGACGACGCGATGACCGCCGACTGGGCGCGGCTGCCGTACGACCTGCTCGAGAAGGTGGCCTCGCGCATGATCAACGAGATCGCGCAGGTGAACCGGGTGACGCTCGACATCACGTCGAAGCCGCCCGGCACGATCGAGTGGGAGTGAGCGGGCCGGCGGGCCGCGCGTTCCCCGAGGGCTTTCTCTTCGGGAGCTCGACGGCCGCCCATCAGGTCGAGGGCGGCAACGTGAACAACGACTGGTGGGCGTGGGAGCACACCGAGGGCTCCACCGCGGTGGAGCCCTCGGGGGACGCCATCGATCAGTACAACCGCTACCCGGAGGACTTCGCGCTGCTGGCGGAGCTCGGGCAGAACGCGCACCGGCTCTCGCTCGAGTGGTCCCGCATCGAGCCCGCCCCCGGAGAGTTCAGCCAGGCCGCGCTCGACCACTACCGCCGGGTGCTCGAGTGCCTCTCCGAGAACGGGCTGACCGGCTTCGTCACGCTCCACCACTTCACGAACCCGCGCTGGTTCGCCGAGCGGGGCGGCTGGCTGGCGGACGACGCCGTCGAACTGTTCGCGCGCTACTGCGCCCGCGTCGCTGACGAGCTCGGCGAGCTCATGCCGTGGACCTGCACCATCAACGAGCCGCAGATCGTGGCGCTGTTCGGGCACCTGACCGGCTACCACCCTCCCGGCCTTCGCGACGCGGAGGCGTGGCAGCGCGTCACGCGCACGCTGATCGGCGCCCATCGCGCCGTGGTCGATCTCTTCCCGAGGGCCGGCATGTGCCTCCAGATGCCGGACCTGCAGGGCGACGAGGAGCTCCGTTCGACGGCCCAGCGCGAGATGATCGACGTCTACCTCGAGGACCTGCCGGGCGCGTTCGCGGGGGTCCAGTACTACACGCGCATGGTGCTCGACCCGAGCGCTCCCGATCTCGTGGCCGACCCGCCGGAGGACGTGCCGGTCACGCAGATGGGATGGGAGATCCATCCCGAGGGCCTCTTGAAGGCGCTTCGCACCGCCGCGCGCGCCGGGCTGCCGCTCGTCGTCACCGAGAACGGCATCGCGACCGGCGACGACGCGCGGCGGATCGACTACCTCGAGTCCCACCTCGGCGCCGTGCTCGACGCGCTCGGCGAGGGCATCGACGTGCGCGGCTACCTGTACTGGTCCTCGTTCGACAACTTCGAGTGGGCCGAGGGCTACCGGCCGCAGTTCGGGCTGGTCGGGATCGACCGCGCCGGCGACCTCCGCCGCGAAGCGCGCCCGAGCGCCCACGCGTTCGGCCGCGTGGCCCGCTCCGGGCGCCTGGACGCGCTCCGCGGCTGAGCCGTCAGTCCTGCATGAGCGCTCCGCGCACGGGCCACTGGTGGTGGAGCCAGTCCGGCTGCGGCTCCGCCGGGGAGCCCTGCGAGCTCGTCACGTCCGCGCTGCCCTCCTCGGGCCCGCCGTCGTAACGGGGGGAGCCGGCCGCACGGCCGTCTGCCCTGAAGTCGCCGTACTCGGGCTCGGCCTGCCGGGTGCCCGTGGCGCCGGCTGCCGGTCCGTCATCGCTCGCGACGATCAGTACGGCCGTCGTCAGCGCGACCACCGCAATCAGCGCGATCACGAGCAGTGTGCGCAGCCTGTCGTAGCGGGAGCGGAGAACGACCGCCGGGTGCTGCTGGGGAATTGCCTTGCCCATGATTCGCCTCCTATGGCGTCCGACCTCCTTGGTGAGGCGATCCTTCAGGGAGGCGGATGCAGGGCGGTGACATGGCGGCAACAGCGCGGTGTAGCGGTCGCTGGCAAGCTTTCTCCCATGAGCGACTTCATCTCCCGCGGGTTCATGCGCCGGCGCCGGGCGCCGGACGAGCTGGCGGACCGGATCCCGCCGGGCCAGTACTACGAGCCGGGCTTCCCGGTTCTCACGGCCGGGCCGACCCAGGCGATCGCGCCGGAGGAGTGGGCCATGCGGGTGGACGGCATGGTGGGCAGCGAGCGGGAGTGGACCTGGGATGAGTTCCACGCGCTTCCTCAGGAGAACATCCCATGCGACATCCACTGCGTGACCAAGTGGTCGAAGCTCGGCACGAGCTTCCGCGGCGTCTCGGTCGACGTCCTGCTCGACGGCGCCGACCCCAAGGCGACTACGCGATGGCCTACTCGTACGGCGGCTACACGACGAACGTGCCGCTCGCCGACCTGACCGGCGGCAAGGCCTGGGTCGTGACCGAGCACGAGGGCGATCCGCTGCCGCGCGAGCACGGCGGGCCGGCCCGGCTGCTCGTCCCTCACCTGTACTTCTGGAAGAGCGCCAAGTGGGTCGCCGGCCTGCGCGTGATGGATCACGACGAGCCCGGCTTCTGGGAGCAGAACGGCTACCACATGCGCGGCGATCCCTGGAAGGAGGAGCGCTATTGGAACGACTGACGCCCGTCGAGCAGCGTGCGCCGGGCGCCTGGCAGATCGGCACCGTCACTCGCGTCAAGGCGGAGACACCGCGCGTCAAGTCGTTCCGGATCGAGCTCCCGATGTGGATGCCGCATCTGCCGGGCCAGCACTACGACGTGCGGCTCACGGCGCCTGACGGCTACCAGGCCCAGCGCTCCTACTCGGTCGCCTCCTCGCCGCTCGACGAGGGCTGGGTCGAGCTGACGATCGACCGGCTCGACGACGGCGAGGTCTCGCCCTACTTCCACGACGTCGTCGAGGAGGGCGACCAGGTCGAGGTGCGCGGCCCGTTCGCCTCCTACTTCGTCTGGCGCGGCGAGGCGCCCGCGCTCCTGATCGGGGGCGGGTCCGGCGTCGTCCCCCTGATGGCGATGCTGCGCCACCGGCGCCGCACGATGCCGGACCTCCCGATGGCGCTCGTCTACTCGGTGCGCTCGGCGGAAGACGTGATCTACGCCGGCGAGCTCGGGGAGGAGACGCGGCTCACCTTCACGCGCGAGCCGCCCGCGGGCTGGGCGGGGCACACCGGCCGCCTCGACTCCGAGCTGATCTCGTCGACGGGCTTCGACGACGGCATCGTCTTCGTGTGCGGGACCAACGGGTTCGTCGAGTCCGCGGTCGAGCTGGCGCTCGCCCAGGGTTTCGATCCGCGCCGGGTGCGGACCGAGCGATTCGGCCCCGGCGGCGGGCTATCCTGAGCGGAGCCAGTGCCGTTCGTAGCCTTCGTCCACGCAAACGACCCCGAGCCCGCCCCGCCCGGCCGTCCCGCCTGGGAGCCGAACTGGCGGCTGTGGCGCTGGGTTGCAGCGGCGTTCGCGCTGGCAATTGCGGCGGATCGCTCGGAGGGCGTCATCTCTCTGCTGCTCGTGCTCGCGGTGTTCGCGCTCGGCTGCAAGGCGGTCGACGAGCTCCTGCCCCGCGGCGACGGCATGCGCCACCACCGGCAGTAGTGCGCGAGCAGCCGGCTCGGCCGGCTGCTAAGCGTCTACCGGCAGTAGCCGCTACTCGGGCCAGAAGTCCGGCACCGACTCGACGTCGGCGCGCGGATCCTCGGACTTCGCCGAGACGATGATCAGGACCGCGTCCTCGGGTCCCTCGTTCCAGACCGAGCGCGCCACCTGCGGCGCCACGAGCACGACGTTGCCCGGCCCGACGTCGATCACCTCGTCCTCGAGCTTGAACTGGAGCGTGCCCGAGGCGACGAAGTAGAGCTCCTCCTGCGTCTTGTGGCGGTGGCCGTAGCTGCCCTTGCCGCCGGTCTCGGGCGGCATTCGGCGCCAGGTGAAGCCCACCTGCTCGGCCCCGAGCTCGCTGGCTGAGCTCATCCGCATCTCGCCCGGATAGTCCCCGAGCACGTCCGGGATCTCCTCGAGGCTCTTGATCGTCCAGTCGGCCATGCCCGGATTCTCTCCGGTCGGGCTCGGTCGAGGCAACCCCTCGAGCTACGACCAGCTGTCCCAGGCCTGCAGGGACGGCAGCGGGTCGAACGGATCGCCGCCGTCGTACCAGCCGGGGGCGCCCCAGAGCTCGAAGTGCAGATGGCAGCCCTGGGCGTTGCCGGTGTCGCCGACGGAGCCGATGCGCTGGCCCGTGTAGACGCGGTCCCCGGCGCGGAACGCCGAGGGCTCGGCCATGTGCATGTAGACGTAGTCGAGGTCGCTGCCGGCTCCGTCGATCACCAGGTAGTTGCCGGCGGCGCCGTGGTAGCCGCTGTACTGGACCGTCCCGCCGCGCGCGGCGACCATCGGCACTCCGCATTTCGCGAAGACGTCGTGGCCCTGGTGCGAGTGACCGGAGCGCCCCGAGCCGAAGCCCGAGCCGCTGCCTCCGTAGTCGTGCCGGCCGCGGATCGGGAAGACGTGGTCGTAGAGGTCGAACGCGTCGCGCTGGAGGTCCCCGGTCTGGGCGCTGGTGGCACGCGATCCGTCCGCGGCCGCGGCGGTCAGCCGGAACGAGTAGCGCCCCGGGGGAGCGGGCAGACGGCCGATGCTCCCGTTCCAGGAGATGCTCGTGACGGCGCCCGGCACGACGCCCAGCGGGGCCCAGGACTTGACCGCCAGGCCGTCGGCGGCGCGGACCAGCTCGACCGTGAGCGCGGTCGGCGCCACGCCCGACAGGCGGAACGAGAAGGTCACGGCGCGGCGCGCGCCGACGTACGCCTTGGTGCGGCTCGTCCCGGTCTCGAGCAGGGGAGCGCCGGTCACGGGAGGGCCGGGCACCGGAGACAGCACCGGATTCGGCGCGGGTGGTGGCGGCGGGATGATCGCGAGCGGCTTCGACAGCTGTGAGCGGGCCCCGTCGGCCGTGGAGGCCGATACCGGGCCCGTGATGGCGCCCGCCGGGACGGCGGCCTGGATACGGGTGTCGCTGCCCTGCGCGCACCTGGACTACCGCGTCGTCCGTGCGCCCGTAGCTGCCGTGGAAGGTGACGGTCGTGACAGTGCTCAGGGACGAGCCGATCAGCTTCACCGTGCTGCCCGTCTGCGCGCGCTTGCGGGATGCGCAGGAGCGCAGGCAGCTCACGCTGCTGATCTTCGGGGAGCTCGCAAAGGTGACGCCTCCACCACCCGTCACGGGCGGCTGCGCGGCGGCCGCCGGTGCGGCGCCGAGTGCGGCGAGCACCAGCGCGCATGCGCTGCTCCTCGCGAAGGAACGACTGTCTCGCAAGATCCCTCTGGCCTCTCTTCTTTTTCCGGCCTACGGGGTTAGCTGACGGGCTCGCGCTCGAAGAGCAGCGCTACGGCCGGGCATTTGGCCGATTCGCCCCACGAAGAGCGTCTTTCGACGGACCTCGCACGGTTCCCCCGTTCTCCTCGGGCGTGCCAGAGGAGATTCGGCAGGCTGACTGGCGCGGCAGTATAGAACCGAATCGGACGGGCTGCGGCGGACGGTTCCGGCGGTGGTCGGAACCGCTGTCCATCTGCCACACTACGTCGTCGGCCGCCTTCCGGGCGGTCGCTCTGTGATGAAGACCTACGTGGCGACACCGGATACCCGCGAGCGCAACTGGCTCGTGGTCGACGCTACCGGCAAGACGCTGGGCCGTCTGGCGACCCAGATTGCGGACGCCCTGCGCGGCAAGCGCAAGCCCGAGTACACGCCGCACGTGGACGTGGGTGACTTCGTGATCGTGGTGAACGCCGAGAAGATCTCGGTGACCGGAAACAAGCGCGAGGAGAAGCGCTACTACCGCCACTCCGGCTATCCCGGCGGCCTCCGCAGCCGCACGCTCGAGGAGATGCTCGACCGCCGCCCGGAGGAAGTGATCCGGCTGGCCGTCAAGGGAATGCTCCCGCGCAACCGCCTCGCGCGCGCCCAGCTGCGCAAGCTCAAGGTCTACGCCGGGCCCGATCATCCCCACGCCGCGCAGAAGCCCGAGCCGATGGAGGTTGTCGCCTGATGATGGAAGAGCCGCAGCGCCCCGAGGACGACGCCCCCGAGGAGGGCGTGCCCGGCGAGCCCGGCGAGGCGACCCCGTCAGACGCGGCGCCCGACGCCGCCGAGCAGGCCTCCCCCGAGGAGATGCCGGCCGGCAGCGGCGAGGAGCATCCCGGCCCCGAGATCGAGGGCATGGAGGAGCTTGCCCAGGCCGCGAGCGGCGCCGAGGCGCCCGCGGAGGCCGAGGCCGCCGAGGCACGCTGAGGCCCGCCGAGGAGCCCGAGCGCCCGCCGAGGAGGCCGAGGCCCGCCGAGGAGCCCGAAGCGCCCGCCGGGGAGGCCGAGGCCCCGCCGAGGAGACCCCGCGCGCGGAGCGCCCGCGCCCCGGCGCGCGCCGCAAGCAGGAGGCCGGCGGCGGCGGAGGCGACGAGGTCATCCCGGGCGCTCACCTCGAGCCCGACCTGGTGCTCGACGAGCAGCGCCCCGCCGAGGGCGAGTTCGGCGAGTACGGCGAGTACGCGGAGGCGGCCGAGGGCGAGGGCTGAGGGTGAGACCGAGCCGACGCCGAGGAGGCGCCGGCCGAGGCGCCCGAGGCGGCGCTCACGCCGCTCGACCTCGCGGCCGACGCCCGCTACCGGGCGACCGGCAAGCGCAAGAGCGCCGTCGCCCGCGTGACCCTCAAGCCGGGCGAGGGCACCTACACGATCAACGGGCGCCACCTCGACGAGTACTTCCCGCGCGTCCGCCTGCAGCGCATGGGCCGCCAGCCGCTCGAGGCGACCGGCAACCAGGCGCGCATGGACGTTGTGGCCCGCATCCACGGCGGCGGCGTCTCGGCCCAGGCCACAGCTCTGCGCCACGGCATCGCCCGGGCGCTCGTGGAGGCCGACCCGAGCCTGCGCGGCGAGCTCAAGCGCCGCGGCTACCTCACGCGCGACCCGCGCGTGAAGGAGCGCAAGAAGGCAGGCCTCAAGAAGGCCCGCAAGCGGCCGCAGTTCTCCAAGCGCTAAGCCCGCGATGGCGCTGTTCGGGACGGACGGGGTCCGCGGGGTCGCGGGCGAGTTCCTGACCGCCGATCTCGCGCTTCGGCTGGGGCGCGCGGCGGCCGGCGTGTCGCCGGCCGAGACGCCGCAGGTGCTGATCGTGCGCGACACGCGCGAGTCGGGCGAGATGCTCGAGACCGCGCTCGCCGCCGGCGATCGCGGCGGGCGGCGGGCACGCGCTGCTCGGGGGCGTGCTGCCCACTCCGGGCGCATCGGTGCTCGTGCGCCGCTACGGGTTCGACATGGCGGCGGTGGTGTCGGCGTCGCACAACCCGTACGAGGACAACGGCATCAAGTTCTTCGGGCCCGAGGGCATGAAGATCGACGACGACCAGGAGGCGCAGATCGAGGAGTCGCTCGAGGGCGGCTCGGCGAGGATCGGCCGCGTGCGGGAGCTGCACGGCGCCCCGGGCGACTACCTGCGCGAGCTCGAGCTGCGCTTCCGGGACCTCGACCTGTCCGGCGCCCGCATCCTGCTCGACTGCGCCAACGGCGCGACCTACAGGGTCGCTCCCGAGATCTTCCGGCGGCTCGGCGCCGATGTCGACGCGGTCGCGGTCGACCCCGACGGCCGCAACATCAACCGCGACTGCGGATCGACACACGTCGGGCTGCTCGCGGAGCGCATGGACGGCCATGACGCGGGGTTCGCCTTCGACGGCGACGGCGACCGGGTGCTGGCCGTCGACCGCAACGGCGCCGTCGTCGACGGAGACGAGCTGATGGCGCTCGTGGCCCTCCACCTGCGGGCACACGAGCGGCTGCCGGGCGACGGCGTGGCGGTGACCGTGATGACGAACTACGGCTTCCACAGCGCCATGCGCGACGCCGGGATCGCAGGTGGCCACCACCCCGGTCGGCGACCGCCACGTGCTCGCCGAGCTGGTCCGCCGTGGCTGGGCGCTCGGCGGCGAGCAGTCGGGCCACATCATCGACACGGGCTTCGTGCCGGCCGGCGACGGCATCGCAGCGGCGCTGCTGGTGATGGAGGCTCTGGCCGGATCGGACCTCGCCGAGCGCGGCGCGATGCAGAAACTGCCCCAGCGGCTCGTGAACGTGAGGGTTCGCGACCGCGAGGCCATCGAGCAGGCCGTGACCGTCTGGGCGGCAGTCGACGAGCAGTCGAAACGCGCTCGAGGGCCGCGGCCGTGTGCTCGTCCGGCCCTCCGGAACCGAGCCGCTCGTGCGCGTAATGGTCGAAGCTCCGCAGGAGAAAGAGTGCCAGGAGATCGTTGAACACTGCTAGCGAATATCGTCGATGCGGAGTTAGGCTGAGTCGGATCGTGTGCGGAATCATTGGATATGTAGGGCCGCGCGCAGTGCCGCGACCTGTTGATGGAGGGTCTCCAGCGGCTCGAGTACCGCGGCTATGACTCCGCGGGCATCTCGGTGGTGCGGAACGGCTCTGTGGGCAGCGTCCACGCGGTCGGCAACCTCGCGCACCTGCGTGAGGCCGTCGCGAAGACGAACGGCCACCTGAGCGGCTCGACCGGCATCGGACACACGCGCTGGGCGACGCACGGCCGCGTGACCGAGGCGAACGCGCACCCGCACTCGGACACCTCGGGCCGCGTGCACATCGTGCTCAACGGGATCGTCGAGAACTGGACCGAGCTGCGCGACCGGCTGGCGGCCGATGGCGCCGAGTTCACCTCCGAGACCGACGCCGAGGTGGTCGCCCACCTGATCGCCAAGTACTTCGACGGCGACCTCGCCGAGGCCGTCCGGCTCGCCTACAACGACCTGCGCGGTCACTACGCCTTCGTCGCCATGTCGGCCGACGCCCCGGGCATGCTGGTCGGCGCCCGCAAGGAGTGCCCGCTCGTCGTCGGCATCGGCGAGGGCGAGAGCTTCATCGCCTCTGCCATCCCCGCCTTCCTGTCGGAGACCCGCCGCGTCCAGCTCGTCCAGGACGGCGAGATCGTGGCGCTCACGCCCGAGGGCGCGCGCTTCATCGCCGCCGACGGCTCGGCGCTCGAGCGCGAGATCGACGAGGTCGACTGGGACGACGAGCAGGCCGAGAAGGGCGGCTACGAGACGTTCATGCTCAAGGAGATCCACGAGCAGGCGGACGCCGTGGCGGAGACGCTCGCCGACCGCGTGGGCGAGGACAGCGTCGAGCTCGGAGGACATCGGGATCTCGGACGAGTTCCTGCAAGGACGTCCGGCGCGTCGTGATCGTCGCCTGCGGCACCTCCTACCACGCGGGCCTCGTGGGCCGCTACGCGATCGAGTCGTGGGCGCGCCGCCCGGTCGAGATGGACATCGCCTCCGAGTTCCGCTACCGCAACCCGGTGCTGAGCGAGCGCGACCTCGTGATCGGGATCTCGCAGTCCGGCGAGACGGCCGACACGCTCGCCGCGATGCGGCTCGCGCGCGAGCAGGGCGCCAAGGTGCTCGCGATCACCAACATCATGGGCAGCCAGGCCACGCGCGACGCGGACGGCGTCCTGTTCACGCGCGCCGGGCTCGAGATCGGCGTGGCGGCCACCAAGACGTTCGTGGCCCAGGTGGCGGCGATGTACCTGTTCGCGCTCAAGCTCGCCCAGATCCGCGGGACGCTCGGCCCGGACGTGCGGCGCAAGCTGTGCGACGACCTGCGCGCGATGCCGCACCTGATCGACGGAGCTCGTCGCCCGGGTCGAGGAGCCGGTGCGCAAGATCGCCGCAGCACTGGCAGGACGCCGGCTTCTTCCTCTACCTCGGCCGGCACATCGGCCTGCCGATCTGCCTCGAGGGGGCGCTCAAGCTCAAGGAGATCTCCTACATCCCGACCGACGCCTACGCGGCCGGCGAGATGAAGCACGGCCCGATCGCGCTGCTCGACGAGGACACGCCCGTGGTCTGCGTGGCCACCGACTCGCCGGTGCTCGACAAGATGCTCTCGAACATCGCCGAGGTGCGGGCGCGCGGCGCGCACGTGATCGCCATCGCGACCGAGGGCAACGGCCGGGTCGCCGAGCACGCCGAGGAGGTCATCGAGGTCCCCGCCACCGACTGGGTGCTGCAGCCGCTGCTCGCCGTGATCCCGCTGCAGCTGCTCGCCTACGACATCGCCCGCGCGCGCGGCCTCAACGTCGACCAGCCGCGCAACCTGGCCAAGACCGTCACGGTCGAGTAGTGCCGGGGGTCGGTCTCGACCTGCTCGAGATCGAGCGCCTCGAGCGCGCGCTGGAACGAAGGCCCGCGGCTGGCGCAGCGGCTGTTCACGGACGACGAGCGCGGCTACGCCGCAGGCACGCGCGCGCCCGGGCCATGCACCTGGCCGCGCGCTTCTGCGCCAAGGAGGCGGTGGCGAAGGCGCTCGGCCTGCACCGGCTGGAGCTACCGCGACGTGGAGGTGGTCGCCGGCCGACGCGCGCGCCGCTCGTGCGGCTCAGCGGCGCGCGCGGCCGAGCGTGCCGCCGAGCTCGGCGGCGAGCGTGTCGATCTCGCTCACGCACACCGACACGACGGCGGGCGCCGTGGCGCTCGTCGGCGCTCGGCGCGGTGAGCGCGCCGAGCTTCCCGACTGGCTCGATCCGCTCTACGAGGCCGCCGAGATGCGCGCGGTCGACGCCTGGGCGATCGAGGAGCAGGGCGTGCCGTCGCTCGAGCTGATGGAGCGGGCCGGGGTCGGGCTCGCGCGCGTCGCGGCCGAGCGCGGCCGCGGCCGGGGCCGGATCCGCGATCGTCTGCGGCAAGGGCAACAACGGCGGCGACGGGCTGGTGGCCGCGCGGCTCCTGCGCGAGGACGGGCGCGAGGTCGACGTGCTGGCCGTCGCGCCGCTCGGCGAGCTGCGCGGCGACGCGCGGCGCAACCTCGAGCGGCTGCCGGGCGAGCCGCCGGAGCCGTTCGACGCCGGAGCGGCTCGACGGGCGCGGGCGTGATCGTCGACGCGCTGCTCGGCACCGGCTTCGAGGGCGCGCCGCGCGAGCCGGTGGCCGGCGCGATCGCGGCGATCAACGCCGCAGCCGGCGCCGGTCGTGGCCTGCGACGTGCCCTCCGGCGTGGACGCCTCGACCGGCGAGGTCGAGGGCGAGGCGGTGCGCGCGCTCGCGACGGCGACGTTCCACGGCTCGAAGATCGGGCTCCACGTGGAGCCCGGCAAGAGCCACGCGGGCGACGGTCGAGGTGGTCGAGATCGGGATCCCGCGCGGCGCGCCCGCGCCGAGCGCGGCCGGGCTGATCGGCGGAGCGCGTGCTCGACCGCTATGCCGCGCCGGCCGCGGAGTCGGATCGAAGTTCAGCTCCGGCGACGTGGTCGTGGTCGGCGGCTCGGCCGGGCCTGACCGGCGCGCCGACGATGGCGGCGCTGGCCGCCATGCGCGCCGGCGCGGGCTACGTGCAGGTCGCGCGTGCCGGCGTCCGCTCAGAGCTGCGTTCGACGTGCGGCTGCTCGAGGCGATGATGCGCGGGCTGCCCGAGCGAGGACGGCGCGCACTCGCCGGCCGGGCGTCGAGCCGGTGCTGAGGAGATGGCCGAGCGCGCCGACGCGGTCGTGCTCGGCCCCGGGCTCGGCCGCAGGACGAGGGCGCGCAGGCGTTCGCGCGCGCGGTGGCCGCAGCGCGTCGACGTGCCGCTGCTGATCGACGCCGACGGGCTGAACGCGCTCGCCGGGCGGCTCGAGCTGCTGCCGCGACGCGGCGCGGCGCCGACGGTGCTCACCCCGCACGCCGGCGAGCTCGGGCGGCTGCTCGAGCGTCGACTCCGGCGAGATCGAGCGCGCACCGGCTCGCGCACGCGCGCGAGGCGGCCGAGCGCAGCGGCGCGGTCGTGCGTGCTGAAGGGCGACGACACGATCGTCGCGGCGCCCGGCGGGCCGCGTGGCGGTCAGTCCGCGGCGGCGACGCCCGGCGCTGGCCACGGCCGGCACCGGCGACGTGCTCTCCGGCCTGATCGGCGCGCTGCTCGCCAAGGGCCTGCCCGCGTTCGAGGCCGCCGCGCTCGGCGCGCTACGCCCACGCGCGCGCCGGGCCGCGCCGCCGCGGAGCGCCACGGCGCCGACCACGTGATCGCCGGCGACGTGATCGACGCGCTGCCCGTACGGCGCTGACGCTCGGTAAGGTCGCGGCCGCGATGGCCGACGTCGTGCGCGAGATCATGGACACGGAGCCGGCGACGGTCGGTCCCGGACACTCGCGTCGAGGAGGTCCTGCAGCGTGCTGCGCGAGCACGAGCTGCCCGGCGTGCCGGTGGTCAACGAGGACGGCCGCTGCGTCGGGATCGTCACCGAGGCCGACCTCGTGCTCGCCGGACGAGCAGGGCGACCTCCACATGCCGCACTACGTCGAGCTGTTCGGCGGGATCGTCTTCCTCGAGCCGCTCGGCCGCTTCGAGGAGCGCGCTGCGCAAGGCGTTCGCCTCGACGGCGGCGGACATGATGACCGCCGACCCCGATCACGGTCGAGCCCGGACGCCACCGTGCGCGAGGCCGCGCGGCTGATCGCACGAGTCAGGCACAACCGGCTGCCGGTGGTCGAGCACGGCCGCCTCGTCGGGCGTCGTCACGCGCGTCGACGTGCTCGGCGCGCTCGGCGTGACCGCCGCGAGTGCAGCCGCGCTGAGCCCGAGCGCGCGCTGGCGCGGGTCGACCTGGGCGCGATCGAGCGCAACTGCGCGCGGCTCGCCGCGTCGCGGCGCGGCGCGCTGTGCGCGGTCGTCAAGGCCGACGGCTACGGCCACGGCGCGCGTGGCCGCCGCGCGCGGCGCTGGCGGGCGGCGCCACCTGGCTGGCGGTGGCGACGGCGGGCGAGGCCGCGCGAGCTGCGCGCGGCGGGCATCGACGGCCCGCTGCTCGTGATGGGCGCGCTCACGCGCGCCGAGCTGCGCGTCGGCGCTCGAGGCGCGGCGCCGACGTCGTCGCCTGGACGCGACGAGTTCGTCGCCGCGGCTGCCGCGCGGGCGTCGGCGTGCACGTCAAGCTCGACACCGGGATGGGCCGGCTCGGCACGCGCGACCCGACGAGGCGCGCGCGTGCGGCTCGCCGCCGCGCCCGAGCGTGGTCGGCGCTGATGACGCACTTCGCCACCGCCGACGAGCGCGGCGACGCTCACTTCGGCGAGCAGCTCGAGCGCGTTCCGCGGCTTCGTGGAGGAGCGTCGGGCGCCCCGAGCTGCGCGTGCACGCGGCCAACAGCGCGGCCACGCTGCGCGACCCGGCCGCGCACTTCGACATGGTCCGCTGCGGCATCGCGATCTACGGCATGGACCCGTTCCAGCGCGACCCCGCCGACGCACGGCCTCGAGCCGGCGCTCGCGCTCGACTCGCTACGTCGCCGAGGTCAGGCGCTTCGCAGCCGGGCGAGAGCGCCGGCTACGGGCGCCGCTGGCGTGCGCCGAGCGGCCGACCTGGGTCGGCGACGATCCCGATCGGCTACGGCGACGGCTGGCGGCGCGGGCTGACCGAACGACGCCGACGTGCTGATCGGCGGCCGCCGCGTACCCGCTCGTCGGCACGGTCAGCATGGACAACATCACCGTCGACCTCGGCGACGAGCCGACGTCGAGCGTGGGCGACGAGGTGGTGCTGATCGGCGCGCCAGGGGGAGGAGCGGATCCTCGCCGAGGAGGTGGCGCGGCGGCTCGGCACGATCAACTACGAGATCACCTGCGGCCTCTCGCGCGCGGGTGCCGCGCGCGAGCACTTCCGGTGACGCGACCGCTGAGGCGCTCGCGGACTCGTCGGCGTGGCTGGTCGGCGGCGCGTGCGCGACCAGCTGCTCGGCCGGCCGGTCGACCGACGTCGACGTCGCCGTTCGCGGGCGACCCGAGCGCGCCGGCGCGGGCGCTCGCGCGCGCGACGTGCGCGGCCCCGTCTTCCGGCTCTCGGAGGCGTTCGGCGCCTGGCGCGTGATCGGCCGCGACGGCCGGCCGCGTCTACGACGTGGCGACGCTTCAGGGCGCGACGATCGAGGCGGACCTCGCGCGCGCGCGACTTCACGATCAACGCGATGGCCGCCGCTCGCCGGCTGCGGCGCGGGCGGCGGCCGACGGCGGCTGATCGACCCGCTCGGCGGCCGCGCCGACCTCGAGGCGCGCATGCTGCGCGTGATCGGCGCCGAGGCCTACGAGGACGATCCGCTGCGCGCGCTGCGGCTCGCTCGCCTCGTCGCCGAGCTCGGCTTCGACGCCCGACGCCGAGACCGAGCGGCTCACGCGCGCGGCGGCGCCGCGCGTGGCCGAGGCCGCCGGCGAGCGCGTCTTCGCCGAGCTGCGCCGGCTCGTCGCTCGCGCCGAGCGTGATCGGCGGCCTCGAGCTGGCCGACCGGCTCGGCCTGCCTGCACGCGGTCGCTGCCCGAGCTGGCCGCGCTGCACGACGTCGAGCAGAGCCAGTACCACCACCGCGGACGTCTACGGGCACACGCTCGAGGTGCTCGAGCGCCTGCTCGAGCTCGAGGCGCAGGCGCCGAAGGACGGCTCGCGCGGCGCGTGCCTCGACGAGCCGCTCGGCCGACGAGCTCACGCGCGGGGAGGCGCTGCGCTTCGGCGCGCTGCTCCACGACATCGGCAAGCCGGCGACGCGCGCCGTGCGCGACTGACGGGCCGCGTCACGTTCATGGGCCACGACCGCCTGGGCGAGCAGATGGTGCACGACCTCTGCCGCCGGCTGCGCACGAGCGAGCGCTTCAGCCGCTTCGTCGAGGCGCTCACGCGCCACCACCTGCGTGCTCGGCTTCCTCGTCCACGAGCGGCCGCTCGACCGCCGCGCCGTCTACCGCTACCTGCGCCGCACCGAGCCGGTGGAGGTCGAGGTGACGCTGCTCTCCTGCGCCGACCGGCTCGCGACCCGCGGCCGCAACGCCGACGAGGCGATCGCCGCCCACCTGGAGCTCGCGCGCGAGCTGATGGAGGCGGCGCTCGACTGGCGCGAGCAGGGCCGCCCGCGCCGCTCGTGCGCGGCGACGAGCTGGCGCGCGAGCTCGGCATCGAGCCCGGGCCCGAGCTCGGGAGCGCTGCTCGACGACGCTCGAGGAGGCCGCCTACGCCGGCGAGGCTCGCGACCCGCGAGGACGCGCTTCGCCTCGCGCGCGCGGTGCGCGAGAATCCCGCCCGGTGATCGTTGACTGCGCGATCTACGAGGCCGGCCAGCGCCGTGACGGCAAGGTCGAGCTCGAGCACGCGTACGACGTGCCGAGGAGAAGGACACCTTCGTCTGGATCGGCCTGTACGAGCCGACCGAGGAGGAGTTCGACGCGCTTGCGAGCGAGTTCGACCTCCACCCGCTCGCCGTCGAGGACGCCATCCACGCCCACCAGCGGCCGAAGCTCGAGGTCTTCGGCGACATGGTGCTGCTCGTGCTGAAGACCGCGCGCTACGTCGACCCCACCGAGGTGATCGAGCTCGGCGAGCTGCTCATCTTCCTCGGGCACGACTACGTGATCACCGTGCGCCACGGGGCCGCGAGCGAGCTCACGCCCGTCCGCGAGTCGCTCGAGTCCGATCCCGAGCGGCTGCGCAAGGGCCCGGGCGCCGTCCTGCACGCGATCCTCGACCACGTGGTGGACGACTACGGGCCCGCGATCGACGGGCTCGAGGAGGACATCGACCAGGTCGAGGACGGAGCTCTTCTCGGGCGACCGCTCGGCCAACCCGGGCGAGCGGATCTACAGGCTGCTGCGCGAGGTGCTCGCCTTCCGGCGCGCGAGCGCGCCCGCTGGTGGATCCGATCGAGAAGCTCGCGGCGGGCCACTACGACCAGGTGCACGAGGAGATCCGCGACTACTTCCGCGACGTGAACGACCACCTGATCCGCGCGCGCGACCAGCTCGACGTGCATGCACGACCTCCTCGCGAGCAGCCTCCAGGCGAACCTGGCCCAGGTCGGCATCCGCCAGAACGAGGACATGCGCCGCATCTCCGCGTGGGTCGCGATCATCGCCGTCCCGACGGCGATCGCCGGCATCTACGGGATGAACTTCGACCACATGCCGGAGCTCGGCTGGACCTACGGCTACCCGGCGGTGCTGCTCTTGATGCTGGCGGTCTGCAGCTCGCTGTACTGGTACTTCAGGCGGGCCGGCTGGCTGTAGGCATCCGCGTGAGATAGCGTCCCCGCCCATGGCCGATGACTGCATCTTCTGCAAGATCGTGGCGGGCGAGCTGCCCTCGCACAACGTCCAGGAGGACGAGCACACCATCGCGTTCATGGACATCAACCCGTGGACCCGTGGGCACGCGCTCGTGATCCCGCGCAACCACTCGAAGAACCTCTACGAGGTGCCCGAGAAGGACCTCGAGCACACCGCGACGCGCGGCCAAGCGGCTCGCGCTCACGATGCGCGACCGGCTGAACTGCGACGGCGTCAATCTGCTGAACGCCTGCGAGCCGGCGGCGTGGCAGTCCGTCTTCCACACGCACATCCACGTGATCCCGCGCTACGAGGACGACCCGCTGAAGCTGCCCGGTGCCGCCGCAGCCCGCCGAACAGGAGGAGCTCGAGAAGGTCGCCGCGGAGCTGCGCGGGGGCTGAAGGGTCGCTGACCCCCTTCCGCCGCCCCTCCCTGGTAGCGTGCCCGCCTGTACGGGCCGGCTATGCCGGCGTAGTTGAAACATGCAGGTGCCGTGGTACGGGATTCGCACAGACGGACCGGCCGGGCACAAGCAGGAAGGGGCAGGCACGTGCCTACCGGAACCGTCAAGTGGTTCAACGACGAGAAGGGCTACGGATTCATCACGCCGGACGACGGCGACCGTGACCTGTTCGTCCACTACACGGGAATCGACGGGCAGGGCTTCAAGTCGCTCGCCGAGAACTCCAAGGTCGAGTACGAAGAGGAGACCGGCGACAAGGGGCCGAAGGCGGTGAACGTCCGCGCGATCTGATCGCGCCGCAGGCCGTGCCCAAGGAAGAGAAGATCGAAATGGAGGGCGAGATCGTGGAGGCCCTCCCGAACACGATGTTCAAGGTCCAGCTTGACAATGGGCACGAGGTCCTCGGCCACATCTCGGGGAAGATGCGGCGGCATTACATCCGCATCCTCCCGGGCGACAGGGTCAAGATCGAACTGTCGCCCTACGACCTCGACCGCGGGCGGATCACCTACCGGTACAAGTAGGCAGTGAGACTCCGCAACTACAGGCCGAAAGGGGTGTTTCACCCCTGGTCATGAAGCGTTTTCTCCTGCTTGCCAGCGTACTTGCGGCGGCGGCGCTTGCGTCGGCGCCGCGGTGCATCCGCCCGCATCGTCGAGCTCGGCGCGACCGCCGACCCGGCGACAGCCGAGCTGCCCGGCGGACCCGTGCGTGGCCGTCGTGCGCGTCACCGGCTACCAGGGCCGCGCCTCCGGCGGGCCCAAGAACCCGTACTACATCCGCCGTGACGGCTACATCGTCGCGTTCACGGTGACCCTGTCGTCGCCGAGCGCCGAGCAGATCACCTTCTTCAACGACAACTACGGGTCGCCGGCGCAGGTGCAGCTGTCGGTCCTGCGCAAGGGCGACACGCGCAAGACGCGGCTCCAGCACCGGCTCGTCCAGGAGTCCGAGCCGTTCGAAGTCGACAACTACTTCGGCTCGAGCCCGACCTTCATCCTCACGGAGCCGCTGCGGGTCAAGGAGGGCAACTGGATCGCGATCACGGTCCCGACCTGGGCCCCGATGCTGGCGATCAACCTGACGAAGTCGGACTGGTGGCGCTCGTCGCGCGCCAAGGACAACTGCGAGCCGCCCGAGAGCCTCATGCAGTTCGCGATGGAGGACCTGCGCGGGATCAGCGTCTTCGGCTGCACGTACAGCGACGCGCGGCTGCTCTACTCGGTCACCTACATCCCGGATAACAAGCCCACCGTCGTGGAGGACGGCGCAGTAGGCAGCCCGGGGGCTTTTGCGGCCTCCTGCCAGAGCGGTAGCATCGAGGGAGATGACCACCGAGGGGTGGATCTTCATGGTCGGCTTCCGCGTTTTCGACGTCGGGCTGCTGATCGTGTGGCTGATCTGGTTCTTCAGGCTGCGCGATGACGACGACGACTCACGCGGGGACGACGGCGGCGGGGGCGAGGGCCCAGGACCGCGACCCAAGGGCGACGGGCCCGGTGGGGACGGCATTCGCCTGCCGCTGGGGCGCTGGGGCCTCGGCCGGGGTCGCGACCGCGGGCATTCGAGCCCGGCGCGGCGGACACGCAGACGCGGCGCGGAGCCGCGTGTGCCCTCGCCGGCGCGGGTCCGAAGGCCGCGCTCGCCCGTGCCGACGCACCGGCAGACTGCTTTGTGACGAAAGCGGGTAGGGGAGGGCATGAGCGCGAACGCGCCAGGATCGGCGTGGTCCGCGGCGTGATAGGTTCGCCCGCGTGATCGACTTCGGGCTGGTCGACGAGGCCGTCGGCGAGAGCACGCACGTCGTTTCCCTGCGGGGCGAGATCGACGCTCACACCGCGCCGAAGCTGGGGAGCCGCCTGTTCGGCCTCGCGGAGGACGGCGCAAGGGGTGTGGTGGTCGACCTCTCGCACGTCACGTTCATGGACTCGACCGGGATCGGCGTCCTGCTGAACGCTCTGCGCCACCTGACGGTCCGTCGCTGCCGGATGGTGCTTGTCTGCCCGACCGAGCGCATCCTGCGCCCCTTCGAGGTCACCGGCCTGGTCGGCCACCTCACCATCTTCGACTCGCGCGAGAAAGCGCTCGGCTGCCTCGCCTAGCGGGATGCCCGGCCGGCCGCGGTCAGCCGGTCAGCCGCAGGCGCCCGGGTTGTCGTTGCAGAACTCCTCGAAGCGCTCCGCCGGGCTGTCGGCCGGCGGTGGAGAGTCGCTGTCGGGGGTGTCCGGGAGAGGCTCCGCCTCCGGGGCGGGCGTGCCGCCGCCCGTCGACGGCGGGACCGTCTCCGGCGGCAGGGTCTCGGTCGAAGGGTCGAAGGGCGGCTCGGGCGGCTCCTCGCTCTCGCTCTCGGGCACCGTCTCGGCCGGCTCGGTCTCGGCCGTCTCGCCCTGCGGCACGGTGAGGTTCGGGAGCGCGGGCTGCGTCTCCGCCGACGGCTCGTCGTCGCCGCCGCAGCCCGAGACGAGCGAGTGCGGCCGCGAGCAGAGCTGCGAGGAGGGCGCTTCAGCGCCCGACGGCCGGGAGCCGCCGGCCGCAATGCGGGCAGTCGTTCAGGTCCTTCTGAACAAGCTGCTCGAGCGAGCACCCGCACAGGCGCAGGTTCTCGACCGCGTAGGGCAGGTCGCTGGGCGACGGGGCCAGCGGCAGCAGCGCGCCGACCACGCGCAGCTCCTCGCCGGACTCGTGGTCCACGTAGCGCATGCCGGGCTCGACCTCACGCACGACCTCGCGGTCGGAGCGCGCACGCAGGCGGTACTTCTGACGGGCGGGCATTGAGGCGGGAACAATAGCGTCGGCACCGTGCGGATCCTCATGTTCCACGGCTACCTGCTGCGCGGCACGGGCAGCAACATCTACACGGCCGAGCTCGCCCGGGCGCTGGCACGCCTCGGCCACGAGGTGGATCTGCTCTGCCAGGATCCGGACTGGGCCGCGCCCGACGGCGTGACCGTTCATGTCCCGGAGATCGGCCGCGTGCTGCCCGTCTACGTGCCGGACCGCTACGAGCGCTTCGACGCGAAGCCCTACGAGGCCCTGAGCGACGAGGAGCTCGAGCGCTACCTCGCGGCCAACGTGGAGGCGGTCAGGGCTGCGCCGCGCGCCCGACGCGGCGCTCGCGGGCCACCTCGTGATGGGCCCCGCCGTCCTCGCTCGCGGCCTCGGCGGACGCGTGCCCTTCGCCGTCAAGGTTCACGGCAGCGCGCTCGAGTACACCGTCCGGCCGAACCGCGAGCGCTTCGTCCCGTACGCGCTCGAGGGGATCCGCGCCGCGGCGGGCGTGCTGGTCGGGTCGCGACACACGGCGGAATCGCTGTGGGAGGTGCTCGCCGAGGAGCCGTCGCTGCCCGCCCGCACGCGCCTCGGGCCCGCCAGGAGTCGACGTGCACAGCTTCAGGCCGGCGTCCGATCCGGCCGCCGGGCTCGCAAGGCTCGTCGACAGGCTGCGCTCGCGCGGCGCGGCCGCATGGGGCGGGGAGCCGGGCGCGGCGGACGCGCTCGCGTCGCTCGACCCGGGGCGCGACCGGATCGTGGGCTACGTCGGCAAGCTGATCGTCTCGAAGGGGACAGACCTGCTGTTCGCGGCCTGGCCGCTCGTCGTGGCGAGCGTGCCGGATGCGCGGCTCGTCGTGGTGGGCTTCGGCACCTACCGGGACGCCCTCGACCGCTTCGTCGCCGCGATGAGGGCACGCGACCTCGCCGCGCTGGGCGAGATCGCGGCGCGCGGGCGCGAGCTGGAGGGCGGGCCGCGCGGCGAGCTCCGCCACCTGGCCGCGTTCCTCGACGCCGCAGGCGAGCGCTGGCTCGAGGCCGCCCCCGCCGCGGCGGACAGGATCCACTTCACCGGCCGGCTCGAGCACGAGGACCTTCCGGAGCTGCTGCGCGCGTGCGAGGCCCACGTGATGCCGTCGACCTTTCCGGAGGCGTTCGGCATGGTGGCGGCCGAGGCGGCGGCGTGCGGCGCCCTGCCGCTGTCGGCAAGCCATTCCGGGATGGCCGAGGTCAGCTCGGCGCTCGCGCCCGCCCTGCCGGAGCCGTTGCGGCCGCTGCTGGCCTTCGACGTCGGCCCCGATGCCGTCGAGCAGATCGCCTCGAAGCTGATCGCGTGGCTCCGGCTCGACGCGGCCGAGCGGAGCGCCGCGCGAGCGGCGCTGGCCGCCGAGGCTGCGCGCCGCTACTCGTGGGAAACGCGTGGCCGAAGGCGTGATCGCGGCGGCCCGTGGCGAGCTCGACCTGCTTCCCCATCCAGCCCCCTGAAGGGATAGAGTTCCCGCTCCGTGAGCCTCGCTCGGACCATGCGCAAGCGGCCGCGCGCGCCGCGCCCGGCGCTTGCCGTCGCCGTTGCGCTGCTCGCTATCGGGCTGCCGCTCGGCGCCTGCGGGCGCGACGAGCCCGATCTCTCGAACGGCAAGGCGCAGTTCGTGGAGAACTGCGGTCAATGCCACACGCTCGCACGGGCCGGGACGGCCGGCACCCAGGGGCCGAACCTCGATGACGCCTTCCAGGCGGCGCTCGCCGAGGGCTTCGACCGCGACACGGTCACCGGGGTCGTCAAGGACCAGATCGCACACCCGCACCGGGGCAGCATCATGCAGCCGGGCATCGTCGAGGGCGCACGACGCGAGCGACGTCGCGGCCTACGTGGGCTACGCAGCGGCGCGCCCGGGCGACGACGAGGGCGCGCTGGCCTCGGCCGGCCTCGCCCAGGCCACCACGGGCGAGCAGATCTTCACGGCGGGCGGCTGCGCGGGCTGCCACACCTTCGGGCCGGCCGGGTCGACCGGCAACATCGGCCCGAGCCTCGACGACCTCGCGAGCGCCGCCGGCGACGCGCCGCCGGAGGAGTTCGTGCGCGAGTCGATCCTCGACCCGGACGCCGAGGTCGCGCAGGGCTTCAACGCCGGCGTGATGCCCTCGTTCGAGGGCCGGCTCACCGACGAGCAGGTAAAGGCGCTGACCGACTACCTGCTCGGCGAGTAGGCGAGCGCCGATCGATCACGGCGCGCTGACGAGCTCGTAGAGCTCCTCGAGGAGCTCGGGAGAGCCGGCGGCTACGAGGCCCGTCAGGCTCGCCAGCGAGCTCGGCCACGACGCCGCCGGCCTCCTGGATGATCAGGCGGCCGGCCGCCTCGTCCCAGCGCTTGAGGCCGCGCTCGTAGTAGGCGTCGACGCGCCCCGCCGCGACACTGCAGAGATCGAGCGCCGCGGCGCCGGCCCGCCGGATGTCGCGCACCCGCGGCAGGACCGTCCTCAGCAGCTCGGCCTGTCCCGCGCGCCGGTCCGACTCGTACGAGAAGCCCGTGGCGACCATCGCCTGCGCGAGCTCGCGTGCGCCCGGAGACGCGAATCGGATCGCCGCCGAGCGTCGCGCCCCGGCCGCGCACCGCGCTGAAGAGCTCCGCACGCGACCGGGATCGAACACCACGCCCAGCGCAATCCCCTCGGAGTCCTCGAGCGCGACGCTCACGCCCCAGGCCGGAAAGCCGTAGAGGAAGTTGACCGTCCCGTCGAGCGGATCGACGACCCAGCGCCGGCCGCTCTCCGACTCGGAATGCGACCCCTCCTCCGCGAGCAGCCCGTCCCGCGGCCGCTCGGCCGCGAGCAGCTCCCGAACGATCCGCTCCGCCTCCCGGTCCGCATCCGACACGAGATCGGTCTCCGACGACTTCGCCCCGATCCCCTCCGGCGGCCGCCCGTAGTAGGACAGCAGGACCTCGCCGGCGGCCCGGGCGGCGCGCTCGGCGAGTTCGAGGTCGGAGGTCACGTCAGAGCGCGCGGATCAGGAGGACGAGCCCGACGAGGATCGCCACGACGACGGCCACGTAGAGAAGGAACCGAAACGCCTCGCGCTCTGAGCGAAGGGGGTTGAGCACCGTTCGGCCACAGAGAGGGCGAAAACCAAGCCTGCCAAGGACGCAGGCTCCGACGTGTGCTCCGCACACGAGGAGCCGAGGACACAGGCAGGCGCAGGTTTGCAGCCCGGGCGCTCAGAGCAAGTAGATCGACGAGAAAACGACGATCCACATGACGTCGACGAAGTGCCAATAGATGCCGGGCACCTCGACGCCGCGGTGCTCCTTTGCCGTGAAGTGGCCGCGGAAGGCGCGGATCGTCGCGAAGGTCAGCAGCGTCAGGCCGACGAACACGTGCGCGCCGTGCAGGCCGGTGAGCCCGTAGAAGATCGTGCTCTGAGCGTTCTCCGAGATCGGGAAGCCGAGGTGGACGTACTCGTTGATCTGGATCGTGAGGAAGGTGAGGCCGAGCAGCGCGGTGGTCAGCAGGCCCATCTTGAGCGCGCGGTGGTTCTCGTTGCGGATGCCCTCGAGCGCCCAGTGCATCGTGAAGCTCGACGAGATCAGGATCGCGGTGTTGACCGCCGCGATGCTGACCGGCAGGTCGAAGCCGTCGAAGGGGAACCACTCCGCCTTGGCCACGACCCGGATGAAGAAGTAGGCCGTGAAGAACGCTCCGAAGAGCATGATCTCGGAGATGATGAAAAGCAGCATCCCGAGGAACTGCGCCTCGACCCGCGAGGAGACGTTGGCCGCCGGCGGGCCGTGGTGGTGGTCGTCGTGGGCCGGGTGGGCGGCGACCGAGGCCGACTCCATCAGGCGCCCTCCCCGTGCCCGCAGGACGTGTCCCCGTCTGGGTATCGCTCACGATGTGCTCGACCGGCTTGCCGGTCGAGGCCTGGACGCGCCCGATCAGGTCGGCGCGCAGCCAGCCCGAGCGCGTCTCGGGGAAGGTCGAGATGACGATGTCGTCGGGCCCGTAGAACTGGAGCGCGTTCTGGATCGCCGTGTACGGGTCGGGGTGGACGACCTGCCCGACCGCCTCGAGGCCGGCGTCCTGGAGGGCGCTGAGCGTGTGGGCGAGGCGCTCGTGGGCGTCGCCGCCGTCGGAGTCGCCGTTGCCGGTGGAGGCGGGGCAGATGACGATGAAGCGCCGCGGCTCCTCGGCCGCCTTCTCGCTTCAGAGCGTCGAGCAGGGCCTGGCCGCCGACGGTCTGGTTGGCGACCACGAGCGTCCGCTTGACGTCGTCGCGCTCGGTGTCGAGGTCGACGACCACGTGCTCGACGTCGCGCCGGGTGGCGCGCGCGAGCCGGTCCACGAGGCCCTGGCGCAGCCAGCCGGAGCGCGTCTCGGGATGGGTCGAGACGACGATCTCGTCGTAGTCCTGCTCGCCGAGCGGCGTCCATCACGGCCGAGTACGGGTCGGGGTCCATCACCTCGCCGGTCGCCTCGATGCCGGCCTCGCGCAGCAGCGCGAGCGTCATCTCGAGGCGGTTCTCGGCCGCGTCGCGGATGTGCTCGTCATAGACGACGTAGCCGTGCTTGGGCTCGTTCTGCGGGCAGATCACGTGCACGTGGGCCTCTTCGCCCGCGGCGCGGCGCTTGACGGCGTCGATCAGCGGCTTGCCCGCCACCGTCTCGTTGGCGACTACGAGGATCCGCTTCATCTATTGATCGGTCGGCGGGGGAGCCCCGCCTCCGCCGGCCGGGGTGGGCACCGCCGCCGGCTTCTTCTCCTTGAAGACCGCGTGCACGGCGCCGGGCACGCCGTACTCGTAGGGGCCGCCGACCACGGTCGGGATCTCGTCGAAGTTGAACATCGGCGGCGGCGAGGACACCTGCCACTCGATCGAGTGCGCGCGCCACGGGTTGCCCGGCGCGAGCGGGCCGTGGCGCCAGGAGGCGACCATGTTGTAGAGGAAGATCAGGAACGACAGGCCGAAGATGAAGGCCGAGATCGAGATGATCGCGTTCCAGGTCGCGAACTGCTCGGCGTAGTCGGCCACCCGCCTCGGCATGCCGTCGATGCCCACGAAGTGCATCGGGCCGAAGGTGAGGTTGAAGAAGATGAACGACATCCAGAAGTGGAGCTGCCCGAGCGTCTCGTCGTACATCCGCCCGGTCATCTTCGGGAACCAGTGGTAGAGCCCGGCGAAGATCGTGAAGACCGATCCGCCGAACAGCACGTAGTGGATGTGGGCGACGATGAAGTACGTGTCCGACACGTGGATGTCGAACGGCACGACCGCGAGCATGATGCCGCTGATCCCGCCGAGCGTGAACATGGTGATGAAGCCGAGCGCGAACAGCAGCGGCGTTCTGAGGTGGATCACCCCTCGCCACAGCGTCGCGAGCCAGGAGAAGATCTTGATGCCCGTCGGGACCGCGATCAGCATCGTGGTGATCATCATCGGCACCCGCAGCCAGCTCTGCATGCCCGACACGAACATGTGGTGGGCCCACACCGTGAACCCGAGGATCACGATCGCCACCAGCGAGAACGCCATCATCCGGTAGCCGAACACCGGCTTGCGGGCGTGCGTCGAGATGACCTCGCTGATGATCCCGAAGCCCGGCAGCATCATGATGTAGACGGCCGGGTGCGAGTAGAACCAGAAGACGTGCTGGTACATCAGCACGTCGCCGCCGGCGCCGGGTCGAAGAAGTGCGTGCCGAGCGAGCGGTCGAGCAGCACGAAGAACTGCGAGCCGGCGATGAACGGCGTGGCGATCACGACGAGCAGCGAGGTCGTGAAGTTCGCCCACACGAGCAGCGGCATGCGCCAGAACGTCATGCCCGGCGCGCGCATGGTGATGATCGTGACGAGGAAGTTGAGCGCGGTCGCGATCGACGATGCGCCCGCGAACTGCACGCCGAGCGTGAAGAACTGCTGGCCGAGCGGCGTCTCGGTCGAGAGCGGCGCGTAGGCGGTCCAGCCGGTCGCGAAGGCGCCGCCCTCGGCGAAGTACGAGCACAGCATCATCACGCCGCCGATCGGCAGCATCCAGAAGGACAGCGCGTTCAGGCGCGGGAACGCCATGTCCGGCGCGCCGATCATCAGCGGGATCACGTAGTTCGCGATCCCGGCGAAGACCGGGATGATGAACAGGAAGATCATCAGCGACGCGTGGACCGAGAACAGCCCGTTGAAGGTGTTCGGGTCCACGAACTGCGTGCCCGGGCTGGGCCAGCTCGGCGCGCATCAGCATCGCCATCAGGCCGCCGGCGATGAAGAAGAACATCGTCGTGACGATGTACTGGATGCCGATGACCTTGTGGTCGGTGTTGACGCGGAAGTAGTCCTTCCACGAGGTGGCGCCGTGACCGGAGTGGTCCTCCGGGATCGTGGGGGCGCCCGAGGCCCAGCGGAACCAGTAGTCGAAGCAGCCGATGCCGATCAGGTAGCCGAACGGCGCCGCGATCAGAGCGCCGACCGTGATGATCGCGTTCCAGTTGAGGACCGGGTCCCAGCCGTACAGGGTGCGCACGACGACGACGAGGCCCATGCCGAACGCGAAGCCGGCGACGGTGCCGAGCGCGGCGCGATACCAGCCTGGTGCAAGGAGCTTCCGGGTGAGCGTCATTCCTGCGACTCCAGAAGGTACTTCACAAGGGCGTCGAGCTCCTCCTGCGAGAGCTTGTCGCCGAAGTCGGAGGGCATCACGCCGTCAGGGAAGCCCTGCTCGACCTTGGCCGACGGGTCGACGATCGACTCCCTGACGAAGGCAGCGTTGGCCTCGTCGAGCTTGCCGAGGTCGGGCCCGACGGTCCCCTCGGCGTTGGCGGCGGCCAGCGCGTGGCAGGAGCCGCAGCCCTGGGCCGTGAAGATCTGCTCGCCGTCGGCGGCCGCGGGCTGCCCGCCGCCTGCGCTGTCGCCCTCGCCCTCGCCGCTCTCGCCGGCGGGAGCGCCTCCGCCGCCCTCCTCGTCCTGCTTCTCGATCCAGCCGTCGAAGTCGTCCGCCGGCAGCACGCGCACGAACTGGCGCATCGTCGAGTGGCCGAGGCCGCACAGCTCCGCGCACACCACCTCGTACCGGCCGAGCCGGTCGGGGACGAGGCGGATGACCGTGGTCAGCCCGGGAACCGCGTCCGACTTGAGCCGGAAGTCGGGCACCCAGAACGAGTGCAGCACGTCCTGAGTCTTGATCCTGAACTCGATCGGCCGGTCCACGGGCAGCACCAGCTCGTTCGAGTTGACCTTCTGCTCGGGGTAGTCGAAGGTCCAGGCGAACTGCTGACCGGTCACGTTCACGACCATCTCGTCCTGTGCCTTGGCCTCGATGTCGTCCAGCACGATCCATCCGTAGATCGCCAGCGCCGTGACCATGAGGAACGGGATCGTGACCCAGATGACCTCGAGCCGGGTGTTGCCGTGGATCGGCGGACCGTCGCCCATGTCGCCGGGCTTCGCGCGGAAGCGCAGGACGGAGTAGATCACGATCGTCATCACGAGGACGAAGACCGGGACCGAGCAGATCAGGAGGACGTCGTAGACCGTGTCGATGTCGCCCGCGGCGCCCGAGGCGTCCACCGGGAACCAGTCGATCAGCAGGCAGATGGCGATGCCGATGAGCGAGGCGACGATGCCGATCGCGAGCATCCGCGCAACCGGGTGCTGCTCACCCTCGATGCGCGGGTCGGACTCGGGCGGCCCCTTCGCCGTGTCCTGCGCAACCGGCTCCCTCTCGCTCACGGCGCGCACTTTATTTGGTCGGCCCGCTGGCTGCGACGCAGCCGCTCAGGCGGCCGGCATCTCTCAGGGGGTCGGTGAAGTTGGTCAACCAGGAGTTGACAAACCTCATGAACCCCGTCGTGGACGGCTGATCGCGGAGCCCTCAGGCGGCGTGGTCGGGCGTCAGGCGGCCAGGCGGCCGTTGGTGCGGCGGTAGGACGAGGGGGGCGCGCCGTGGCTGCGCCGGAACGCCTTCGCGAACTGGGCCGCCTGGCGGTAGCCGACCGCCGCCGCCACCTCCTGGACCGACATGCGCCCCTCATACAGGAGCTCGGCGGCGCGCGACATCCGGATGCGCTGCAGCTCGCGCCGGAAGCTCGTGCCGCCGACCTCCGAGAACGATCGCTGCAGCTGACGCCGCGAGGTGGCGATCTGATGCGCGACCCGGGTGAGCGAGAGCTCCTCGTTGGAGTAGTCGCGCTCGATCACGGTCAGCGCATCGAAGTACAGCTCGTTCCGCCTGTGCACGGTCGAATCACGCACTTCGCGGGGGGATACGCGGTGGAGGCGCGCGCGGATCATCGGCCGGCTCGGCCGAAGGCTTCGGTCTAGCCCAGCTTCGGGCGCGAGCGCGGCACCTTACCTCTGGAAGCCCGCCCGGATCATCGCTACGCTGCTTATGCCGATCGTCACTAGAGGCAAGAAGGGGACTCGATGTACGTCAGCGCAGGGATGAGTGACGTCGTACTCACCATCAATCCGGGGCACACGCTGCGCGAGGCGGCGCGGGCGATGGCCGAGCGGGGAGTCGGCGCCGCCGTAGTGATCGACCTGGAGCAGCCCGGGCCCGGAATCGTCACCGAGCGCGACGTGCTTCAGTCGATCGCGAAGGGCCAGGACCCGGACAGCGAGCTGGTGGGCGACCACCTCTCGCCCGAGCTCGTCTTCGCGGCGCCCGAGTGGTCGCTCGAGCGCGCGGCCGAGGCCATGGTCCGGGGCGGCTTCCGCCACCTCGTCGTCGTGGACGGCGGTGAGATGACGGGCGTCCTCTCGATGCGCGACATCGTGCGCTGCTGGGTCTCGGACGGCGCGACCAGCGAGCTGCCCTCGGACCTGAACGCCGCCGGCGCCGGCTGACGCCGCTCAGCCTCCAGGCTCAGTGGTGCTCTAGCGGTAGCTCCGAGATCTCTCGGCGCGTCTCGCCGATCCACTTCCAGACCGAGATCAGCGTGATCACGAGGCCGAGCACGACCATGAACAGCGAGAGCACGATGCCCGTGACGGCGATGCTCAGGCCGAGCGCGGTCAGCACCGGCAGGTAGGACGGCCCGGGAAGGTGGATCAGCTCGCCGGGGGGCTCGGGCGCCTCGCGTCCGATCCGCTCCTCCTCGGCCATCAGTAGACGAGCCCCACGACCCAGGCCAGCGCGAAGACGATCAGCGAGACGGCGCCGGCGATCAGCGCGGTGCGGATGTTCTTGAGGGCGAGCCGACGATCCACGCCGCAAGATGTATCAGATCGCCCGGGAGGAGCGGCCCGGGGCAGGGGTTTAGCTTCGCCCGGCCCGGGTATCCCTCGGGCGCCATCCGGCAGGGGGCGGTCTGTGCTGCTCTGCCAGATTGGCCCCCGGGATCGGGTGCCAGTCAACAGACCAAGAGGAGACCCCCAGGATGAGCTCCGCCGCCGCCCGCCGAGTGCTGATCGCCGTAGCCGTGTGTCTGTGTGCGTTGTTGGCGGCGACCGCGGGCGCCGCGGCCCAATCGGCGCGCGGCATCGATCCGAACCAGGGCCAGAGCCTGGTCGAGGTCGAGCTGTCGAGCAAGGCGGCGGCCATGCGGCTGCAGCTGAGGGCGAAGCGGTACGGCGTCGAGTTCAACGAGCACTACCTCCGCAACAACGCCGACGGCTCGGTGACGGCGACCGTGTTCGGGACTGCGAGGGGCCTCGCCAGGCTCGACCGGGCGGGCTACGACGCTCGGGTCCACGATCGAGGGCCCGGCCACCTGGGAGGCGCGGGTCGCCGAGCTAAGGGCGGCCAGGCGCGCCGAGCGTAGGGCCGCGGCAGCCGCCCTCGACCCTCCGATCACGACCGCCTCGCACAACGACGAGATCGTCGATCCTGCGGGTCGACTACTTCGAGAACTACGCGGGCCGCTTCCTGTCCGTCGAGGCGAAGGACCGGCTCGGCGGCGCGACGACCGACGGGCTCCGACCTACACCGGGCCCGACGCTGTCCCTGTCCTGGAACAGCGGCCCGGGCACGCCGATCGACTCCCCGCCGCGCGTCGATGAGCGTGAACATCGACCCGGACACGACGCCGGACACCTACATCGAGCATCGCGTGCTGGTCCGGATCGGCGACGTCGGCAGCTCCGACGCCGCCTCGGCCGACGCGCATCCGGATCGGCTCGAGCACGGGCGCGACGCGCATCGAGGCGGACGTCAACGTCTGGCTCGGCGGCGGACTGCCGCCGATGGGCGACGGCTTCCTGACGGACTTCACGACCCGCTACATGGACCCGACCGAGGTCTACGGCGCGCTTCGAGGCGCTCGCGGCCGAGTTCCCGAACATCGCCAGGCTGGTGCGGCTGCCGTACAGGACCAACGGCTACCAGCGCCGCGCGCAGGCGACGATGGCCGGCGCGACTGCCGCCGGGCAATGCGATCGCGAGAGCAACCTGCCGGTCAGGCCGCAGCGGCCGCTGCCGTGGTCCTGACCTCCCGCGCGTGGGGCCACGAGGGCGGCAACGACATCACGGCCGAGTTCCGCAACCCGGGCGTCGCCGAACGCGCCGCTGACCGTGTTCGTCAGCGGCAGCGACATCCTCGTCAACCTGGCGACGGACGCCGCCGGGGCGCCCTCGAGCACGGCCGCCAGGTCGTGGTACGGGCGATCAACGCCGACCGCGCGGCGAGCCGGCTCGTCGTGGCGCTCACCTATCGCGGGAACGCGGGGGCCGGCATCGTGCAGCCGCGCGCCAAGGTCAACCTGTCCGACTTCCTGTCGACGGCGACGAACGCCCACGTCGCGCGCGGGCCGTTCCAGTACTCCGTCCTGCGGATCGGGCGAGCGCGCGGCAGGCCCGGCAACAAGGTCGGCGTGTTCCTCTACTGCCAGCAGCACGCCCGCGAGTGGGCGACGCCGCTGACCTGCCTCGAGACCGCCGAGCAGCTGCTCCGCAACTACGCGATCGACCGGCGGACGAGGGAGCTCGTCGACAACCTCGACATCTTCATCCTGCCGTCGTCGAACCCCGACGGCGCGCACTACTCGATGCACAACTTCAACTCGCAGCGGCGCAACCTCACGAACCACTGCGTCGTCGGCGGCAAGGAGACCGACGACCCGATCGCGTCGAACTTCTGGACGCCGAGGATCAACCCCGGCGACGGGACAGGCGTACGTCAACTCGGATCCGGGCTCGCGGAACGTCGTGGGGCGTCGACCTGAACCGCAACAACACGTTCGCGACGATCTTCGACGGCTACATCGGCGCGTCGTACTCGTGCACGAGCGACGTCTTCGCCGGGCCCGGCGAGGCCTCCGAGCCGGAGATCCAGAACGAGCTCTGGATCGCGGACACGTTCAACAACATCAAGTTCTCGAACAACATCCACAGCTTCGGCGGCTACTTCATGTGGGCGCCGGGCGCGTACCTGCCCGACCGCGAGCGAGGGCGAGGCCGTGCACGCGAACATCGGCGTCGAGAAGTACTTCTTCGCCGCCGGTGACCGGATCCTGAACCGGATCAAGGAGGTGCGCGACACGGTGATCCTCCCGGAGCGCACCGGCCCGATCGCCGACGTGCTCTACTCGGCGGCCGGCAACAGCGCCGACGAGCACTGGTACAACCGCGACGTCATCGCCTACAGCTTCGAGACCGGCGCCGACCGCTTCGTGCCGACGACGCTCAGCGTCGCCGTCCGCGGCCGGGGCGACCGGGATCAGGGCGGCCGAACCGCAACGGCTTCGATCCCGGGCGACGAGATCAGCGGTCGGACGCGGGCACGCCGAACGAGGAGATCCGCGATCGTCGCGTCCGTCGTCGAACCCGAACCCGGCGAGCCCGGCGCCGAACGTCATCCTCACGGAGCCGCTCGCATTGGCCCATCCGGTCGGCGCGGTGCTGGGCGGCGGGACCATCGCGTCGGCGTCGGGCTTCCAGCCGGACTACGCGACGGAGGGCAAGTTCGAGGCGCTCGAGTTCGCGCGCGGGCAACTACGGCCTGCTCGAGTCGGCGCTCGACTACGCGCGAGACGTGCAGCCGCCCTACGTCCGGATGACCGGGCCCGTCGTCGTCGACGCACGGCAGATCGAGACGACGTTCGAGTTCGTGAACGAGCCGTCGGTGATCCGCTACACGACGGACGGCTCGCGGCCGCACGGAGCCGGTCGCGCGCTGTGGGACTCGACCGGGCCGCGTGAGCCCGGCCAGGTGTTCCACGTCACGAGACGACCACGTTCAGGTGGCTGCGCCGACGGACATCAAGGGCAACGTCTCCAGGGGGTCGCAGCGCTTCGTGATCGAGCCCGCCGCAGGGGTGACCGCCGTCAGGCGCCAGTGAGGCGGCGCTATCTCCTCGTGCTCGCCGTGGCGGTCGTCGCCGCGGCGGGCACGGTGACGGCGCTGCTGGTGCTCCGCCCCGACGACGGGCGAGAGCGTCCCGGTGGCGCGGGTGGTCGAGCCCGAGCAGTGCCGCCGCCTCGCCGAGCGACGAGCGCGCGCGGCTGTTACTCGCGCGCGTTCAGCGCGATGGTCGGAGCCGAGAAGGATCCCGGCCCGGTCGTCGAGACGATCGCCGACATGGCCTGGAGCCAGGGCGGCTTCCTGCTCGACGAACTGCCACGGCGTGATGCACACGGTCGGGCCGGAGCTACGCGCGGCGGGCCGGCGTCACGCTCGCGAACCTCATGAGCTACCTGCCGCAGAGCAACGACCCGGGCTGCCCGGCCGGCTTCGCGCACGGCCTCGTGACCGCCGTGGGGCCCGACATCGACACCGCCGACCCGCAGCGAGGCCGCTGCGGTCTGCGGCGACGCGGGCACCCGCTACCAGCGCTACAGCTGCACCCACGGGATGGGGCACGCCTTCATGCGCATCTACGCGGACCAGCTCAGGCCCGGCGCTCGCCCTCTGCACCGCGCTCGGGCCTCGGGCGGCGCCCGACTGCGCCCAGGGCGCCTACCACGACTACTGGTTCGCGGCGATCGGCGCCGACGACGCGACGCTGCCGGACGAGGCGGTGACCGACCCGCGCCGGCTCTGCGGCGCGCAGCCGGCGGGCTTCGTCGGCCATGCTGGTACCGGGCCTTCGTCGACAACCGCCCGAGGGCGTCGAGATCGATTCGCCGGACGACCTCGACGCCCTCTGCGACGGGCTCGACGGCCTCCAGCGCGAGGCATGCATCACCGCGGCATCCGTGATCGGGCCGCCGGACCCGGCCGCGCAGCTCCTGATCTGCGCCGGCCTGACCGTCCCCTCGGATGCCGTGAGCTGCGTGCGCGGAACCAAGGTGCAGAACCTGCTCGACTACCCGACCTCCACCCACGTCGATCTCATCAGCCGCTGCGCGGTGTTCACCGGCGCGCCCCGCGCGGCCTGCTTCCGCTGGCTCGGCAAGACACTCGCCGTGCTGACCGACGGGAAGTTCGCCCGCTCGGGCTGTCCCGCGCCTCGGGTCGGCGCGAGCGCGACAGCTGTGCCGAGCCGGCGCGCGAACCATGGACGACGCGCTGGTCACGTTCAGCTGAACCAGTGCGATTCGAAGCAAGGGCCCGGGGTAGGGAGGCGCCATGTTGCGGATCGACACCTCCGCTCTGGACTACCTGATCATCGGTCTCTACTTCGTGACGGTCCTGGGTGTCGGGTTCCTCGCGAAGAGGCTCATCAAGTCCGATCTCGACTTCTTCCTGTCGGGCCGCTCGCTGCCCGCGTGGATCACCGGCCTCGCGTTCATCTCCGCCAACCTGGGCGCCCTCGAGATCCTCGGCATGGCCGCCAACGGGGCGCAGTACGGCGTCGCGACCGTGCACTTCTACTGGATCGGAGCCATCCCGGCGATGGTGTTCCTCGGCGTCGTGATGATGCCGTTCTACTACGGCTCGAAGGTGCGCTCGGTGCCCGAATGGCTGCGCCGCCGCTACAACAAGCCCACCCACCTCTTCAACGCGCTGTCGTTCGCCGTCGCGACGGTTCTGATCGGCGGCGTCAACCTGTTCGCGCTCGGCCTGGTGCTGTCGCTGATGCTCGGCTGGTCGATCACCACCGGGATCCTCGTCGCAGCCGCCGTGGTGCTGACGTACATCACGCTGGGCGGGCTCTCGTCGGCGATCTACAACGAGGTCATCCAGTTCTTCGTGATCCTCGCGGCGCTCGTGCCGCTCACGATCATCGCGCTCGTCGACGTCGGCGGCTTCTCCGGCCTCGCAGACCGCGTCCGCGAGAGCGCCCTCGGGGAACCGGGGCTGCACGCGTGGGAGGGCATGGGGATCGGCGGCAACAACCCGATCGACGCGAACTGGATAGCGACGGTCTTCGGACTCGGCTTCGTGCTCTCGTTCGGCTACTGGACGACGAACTTCGCCGAGGTGCAGCGCGCCCTGTCGGCGAAGAACATGAACGCGGCCCAGCGGACCCCGCTGATCGGGGCCTTCCCGAAGCTCTTCATCCCGCTGATCGTCGTGATTCCCGGGCTCGTCGCGCTCGTGACCGTGCCCGACTTCGGCACCGGCTCCGCCGCCGGGCAGGAGTACAACAACGCGATCCCGGCGCTGATCGCGGAGTACCTCCCGACGGGCATGCTCGGGCTCGCGGTCACAGCGCTGCTCGCGGCGTTCATGGCGGGCGTGGCGGCGAACGTCTCTGCCTTCAACACGGTCGTGACCTACGACCTGTACCAGGACTACATCAAGGCCGACGCCGAGCCGCGCCATTACATCCTGTTCGGGCGGCTCGCAACGGTCGTGGGCGTGCTGATCTCGATAGGCACCGCGTTCATCGCGAAGGGCTACGAGAACATCATGAATTACGTCCAGCTGCTGTTCTCGTACTTCAACGCGCCGCTGTTCGCGACGTTCATCATCGGCATGTTCTGGAAGCGCGCTACCCCCTGGGGCGGGTTCGCGGGGATCTTGGCCGGCACGTTCGGCGCCTTCATGACGCACCAGCTCACGTCCAGTGGCAACCTCGACGTCGGGTCGCCCCTGGCCGCCGACTTCTGGGGCGCCATCGTCGCCTTCTGCCTCGATGCGATCGTGACGGTCGCGGTGAGCCTCGTCACGCAGCCGAAGCCGGTCCAGGAGCTTGACGGCCTCGTCTGGGGCATGGCCGTGGAGCAGCCTGAGCCGCCCCCGGAGGAGCGCGTATGGTGGCGACGGCCGATGGTGCTCGGAGCCATCGTCCTCGCCCTCGCCGTGATCCTGAACATCATCTTCATCTAGGAGGCCGACGGTGGAGGAGCCCACAGAGAATGTCAGCGAGGAGCAGGTCGAGAAGGCGACCAACCTGCTCGACGTCCGCAAGATCATCGGTGGGCTGCTCGGCATATACGGCGCTGATCCTGCTGCTCGCCGGCATCTTCGGCTCGGATGCCGACAAGGACCAGGCGGCGGGTGTGAACGTGAACCTGTGGGTCGGGCTCGCCCTGCTGCTGACCTGCGCGATCTTCTGGGGCTGGGCGCTCAGCCGCCCGCTGAGCAAGCAGCTCGCGGAGGACGGGGACGGCTGACCGGCGGCATCGGCCTACGGCAGCCGCACATGCAAATGGTTGTCGTGATTCACGAGCGGTTGCACGCGGCCTGACGGGCCGGTGAGGCCGGTGTTCGGGCCGACGTATATGACCTGGGCGCCGAGCGCGAGGAAGCGGTCGACGAGCTCCTGTGAGAGCTCGCGGTCGATCTGCGAGGCGTAGCGCGGGGCGCGCTCGAGGCCGTCCGCGCGCGGGTAGTAGACGTCGGCGTCGAGCCCGTTCTGGTGGCTCGCGTGCCCGATCGAGCCGAACTGCGGGCCGAAGTTGCCGCCGTGCGGGCGGCTGACGTCGCCGATCGACATGCGCGGCGCCTCAGGGTGCGCGGCGCGGAAGTCGCGCGCCACCCGCAGCAGCATGCGCACGAGCCGGTCAGTGCCCCAGCGCCGCCAGGGGCGGTTCGGGGAGCGACGCAGCACGGGATCCCAGGTGAAGAAGGTCTCACGCTCGGCCGGAAGGCGGACGCCGTTGACGAGCCGGCCGCCCGCGTGTGTGCCGAGCGCGGTCGAGCGCCGCCAGTGGATAGGGGCCGGCGGTGGCGGCGCGGCAGCGGCGCGACCGGCGGGGGCGCGGGAGCGACGGGCGGGGGCACGGGCACGACCGGCGGCTGCGGTTGGATCTGCACCGCGGTGTCGTCCGGAAAGGCGATCCCCGCGAGGCCCGCCGGCTCGCCGGCAAGGGCCGCGACGGCCACGGCGGCCGCCGTCAGCGGGACGATCATGAGGACTGCCGCGCCAATCCGCATCCTGTGTGCGGTACGGCCGGCGCGGCGGCCGCGGTCCGGCGTGCCGGGCGAACCCGGTTCTCGCGAATCTCGGCGCAAACGCACTCTTCGCAGTGAACCAGTTAAGGGCCGGGCTGCGAACTGGGGTCATACACCGACTCCAGGAGGAGCAGCAACATGAAGCGCAAGCGACTTTCGCGATTGGCCCTCGGCGCGACCTGCGTGGCCGCGCTGGCGGTGCCGGCCGCCGGACAGGCCGGGGGCTTCGGCTCGAACGACGGTGGTGGGCGCACCTTCTACGCGACCGACAACCAGAACAACCTGGTGAGCTTCTCGGCGGACAACCCGCGGCAGCTCGACAGCATGAGGCAGATCAGCGGCCTGCCGATGGGCGTGACGCTCACGGGCATCGACTTCCGCCCCGTGACCGGCGAGCTCTACGGCGTCGGCAGTGACAGCGTCACCTATCGCGTGAGCCCGGTGACCGGGCGCGCGGTCGCCGAGGGCCCGGCGTCCTCGACTGCTCTGAACGGCCGGTTCTTCGGCGTCGACTTCAACCCGACCGTGGATCGCATCCGCGTGACGAGCGACGCCAACCAGAACCTGCGGCTGGTGCCGGACACCGGAGCGCTGGCGATGCAGGACGCCGACCTCAACCCGAACGACCCGACTGTCGTGGGCTCCGCGTACACGAACTCGTCGTTCAGCGCGACGCTCCCGACCGCGACGACCCTGTACGCGCTCGACGCGCTCGACGACGCGATCTACGTGCAGAACCCGCCCAACAACGGCACGCTGACGATGCCGCAGAAGCTGGACCTCAACGTCCGCGGCGACAGCGGCTTCGACATCGCCGGCAAGAACAACGTCGGCTATGTGGCCACCGCCGGGGACCGGCGGCCGGGTGCGGAGCTCTACAAGGTGAACGTCCTGACCGGGGACAGCGTGAAGCTCGGTCAGATCGGCCGCTCGGGCGCCACGATCACCGGCCTCGCGGCCGTGCAGGACCAGCTCTGAGCCATCGCTCAGGTCGTGAGCAGCACCCTGTTGGCAGAGGGGTCGCTGGCGAGCACGCCCGATTCGAGCTCGACCGGCTCGGCATCCGCTCCGAGAGAGCGGGCCAGCCGGTCGAGCTCGGCGGCGTCCGGCAGCACGAGCTCGAAGTGCTCCAAGCCGAGCGACCCCTCGGGCGGGGCGGGCGCACCGCGGCTCTGCCAGATGTTGAGGCCGATGTGGTGGTGGTAGCCGCCGGCCGAGACGAACAGGGCGCCCGGGTAGGAGCGCACCATCACGTCGAGCTCGAGCGCTCCCGCGTAGAAGCGCTCGGCGGCGTCGAGGCCGGACACCTGCAGGTGCACGTGGCCGATCCGCGTGCCCGCCGGCATCGGGCCGGGGTCGCCGGGGCCTCGCCGCCGCCGAGCTCGCCGAGCAGGGAGTCGAGGTCGAGCGGGAGCGTCGCCATCGCGAGCTCGCCGCCGGCGTCGCGGCGCCACTCCTCGCGCGGGCGGTCGCGGTAGAGCTCGATGCCGTTGCCCTCGGGGTCGTTCAGGTAGAGCGCCTCGCTGACGAGATGGTCGGACGCTCCGGTGAGCCGCCAGCCGGCGGCGGCGAGCCGCACGAGCGCGCGGGCGAGGTCGGCGCGCGCCGGAACGAGGATCGCCAGGTGGAAGAGGCCCGTGCTCACGGCCGGGCGGGCCGGGGCGCCGGGGGCGGCTGCGAGCTCGACGAGCGGCGCGCCCTCGTCGACGCCGAGCCGCGCGAGGCCGTCCTCGCGCGCGAGCGTGCGCAATCCGATCACGCGCTCGTAGAAGGCGCCGAGGGCGTCGATGTCCGATACGCGCAGGCGCACGGCGCCGATCCGGGTCGCGGCGGCGATGCTCACCGGAACAGCCCCGCGTAGGCGCTCAGGGCGGGCTGGCCGCCGAGGTGCGCGTACAGGACCTTCGAGCCTCGCTCGATCTCGCCGCGGGCCACCAGGTCGATCATCCCGGCCATCGACTTCCCCTCGTAGACCGGGTCGGTGATCATGCCCTCGAGCCGGCCCGCCGTGCGGATCGCCTCGAGCGTCCGCTCGTCCGGGATCCCGTAGGTGCCCGCGTGATAGCGGTCGTCGAGGAGCGACCTCGTCGTCGCGCAGCTCGCGGCCCACCTCGATCAGCTCCGCCGTGCGCCGCGCGATGCGCGCCACCTGCTCGCGCGTCTCCGCCGGCTTGGCCGAGCCGTCGATGCCGAGCACGCGCCGCTCGCGCTCCTGCGCCGCGAAGCCGGCGATCATGCCGGCCTGGGTCGAGCCGGTGACCGAGCAGACGACGATCGTGTCGAAGAACAGCGCCGAGCTCGCGCTCCTGGCGCTCGACCTCCATCGCCCAGCTCGCGAAGCCGAGCCCGCCGAGCTCGTGGTCCGAGGCGCCCGCCGGGATCGCGTAGGGCGTGCCGCCCGCCGCCTCGACGTCCGCGAGCGCCTGCTCCCAGCTCTCCTTGAAGCCGATGCCGAAGCCCGCCTCGACGAGCCGCACGTCGGCGCCCATGATGCGGCTGAGCTGGATGTTGCCGACCCGGTCGTAGACCACGTCGGGCCAGTCGACCCAGCTCTCCTGGACGAGCACGCAGCCGAGCCCGGTGCGGGCGGCCGCGGCGGCCACCTGGCGGGTGTGGTTCGACTGCACGCCGCCGATCGACACGAGCGTGTCGCAGCCCTTGGCGAGCGCGTCGGCGACGAGGTACTCGAGCTTGCGGGTCTTGTTGCCGCCGTAGGCGAGCCCGGAGTTGCAGTCGTCGCGCTTGGCCCACAGCTCGGCGCCGCCGAGATGCGCGCTGAGCCGCTCGAGCGGGTGGATCGGCGACGGCCCGAACGTGAGCGGGTGGCGTGCGAACGAGTCGAGCCTCATGGCGCAAGCCTACGGCCCGCAATCGCCGCGGCTCTGGCGAGTGGCTCAGCCCGGGCGGCGGCGGCGATCGGCGCGCCGCAGCGGGCGCCTGCGCACGGCGACGCCCTCCTCGAGCAGGCGCTCGATCTGACCCGACGGCCGCACGCCGAGCTCGCTCGACATGAGCCGCGTGCAGGTCGCGTACTGGCGCACGGCCTCGCCGACGTTGCCCTCGGCGAGATGCATCCCGATCATCGCCCGGTGGGCCGACTCGCGGAGCGGCTCCGCGCGGACAGCCGCGAGACCGGCCTCGAGCGCCTCCGCGAAGCGGCCCTCGGCGGTCAGGCGCTCACACATCTGCTCGAGCGCGTGCAGGCGGATCTGGCGAAAGCGCTCGCGCTCGACCTCAGCCCACTCGTCGTACCAGTCGGGGAGCAGGTCCTGCGAGTCGCAAAGCCGGGACACGAGCTCGGGCCGGATGGGGCCGGAGCCTCCGAGCACCTCCTGCGCGGCCACGGTGACCGCGTCGAGGTCGACCTCTACCCGCTCGGCGAGCCCGAGCTCACGGCCGTTCGACCAGATGATGTCGCCCGCCACGCGGTTCAGCCTCCACAGCGCCGAGCGCAGGCACGCGGCCGCCCGCTCCTCGGTCGAGTCGAGCCAGAGCGCGCCGGCCACGTGCACTCGCGCCAGGGGGCCGCGCCGCAGGCCCATGAAGGCGACGAGGCGGCGGGCGCTCGCCGGCAACGCGACGCTGACGCCCTCGCTCTCGAGCTCGAGCGCTCCCATCAGGGCCAGACGTGCGCGCGCGTGCACGCCATCCGTTGTACGCCGCAGAGGGACGCGGGTCAACGGATTTGTGACCCATCCCACAGAGTCGTTTTTCCGAACGGTGACGCCCCGGTGACGCCCGGGTGACGGAGCGCGCCCACGCTGGCCTGACCTGCACCCGCCAGAGGAAAGGCCTTACATGCCCATCCTGTCTGACCCGACCGTCGTCCAGAACGAGGACGCCGCGGCAGCCGAGCTCGACTTCGACGAGGTCGCGAGCGGCAACGGCAACGCCGCCGGCGCCGCGATCGCCGTGGAGGACGCGGACGGAGACGAGGCGCTCGTGCACGCGCACGACGAGGAGCCGGCTGCAGCCGCCCAGCCCAAGCGACAGGTCCGCGGCCGCTATCGCGGCACCACCGTGGGCTGGCAGCTCGAGCTGCGCGTGGACGTGGACGGCCCGCGTCCAATGGACCGCGTGAGCGGCGATTTCTTCTCGACCTCGGGCTCGACCACCAGCTACTTCGGCTCCTTCATCGTGGAGGGAGCGTCGATCGTCACGACCGCCTCCGAGGTTCGGATCGAGGGACTCGCCCGGTTCAGCTGGGACGCCGGAGCGCCGCTCGTGCGCGTCACGATCCCGCGCGTCAGCGCGGGGCAGGCGCGACAGCCGGCGACGATCCAGTTCCTCACGCCGCCCTCCACCCTGCGGGCGACCTACCTGTGCGCGTTCAGCTCGCGCCAGTTCCGCACGGTCCAGTGGGAGCAGGACTCGGTGGCCGGCACCGTGCCGTTCGTGTCCTACGACACCGGCTCGCTGCCCCAGCCGGCCGGCAGCCCGGCGCGCATCCTCACGGTGTCGAAGGCCTTCGGGGAGGCGGGCATCGAGATGCAGGAGAGCGGGACGCCGAACGTGATCCCGGTGTCGACGGCCGGCCCGGGAGCGACCCCGAGCTGGAGCGACAGCGAGCTCCACAACGCGATGGTCAACCACTTCAGCCTGCACGCGAACAAGCCGCAGTGGCGCGTCTGGATGCTCGTGGCCACCGCGCATGACCAGGGCGCACGCGGAATCATGTTCGACTACTCGGACTCGTTCCAGCGCCAGGGCGCGGCCGTCTTCTACAACGAGATCCAGGGCGCGAGCGCGGCCACGCAGCGCGCCCAGCTGCGCACCTACGTGCACGAGCTCGGCCATGCCTTCAACCTGCTGCACTCCTGGGACAAGGGCTTCGGGGACCCGCCGCAGCCGCTCGGCCCGAACGGCGGCCTCGGCGACCTGTCGTGGATGAACTACGCGTGGAAGTACCAGCCGCCGGCCCCCGCGCCCGGCGGCGAGAGCGCGTACTGGGCGAGCTTCCCGTTCCACTTCACGGACAACGAGCTCGTTCACCTGCGCCACGGCTTCCACCGCGACGTGATCATGGGCGCGAACGCGTTCGGCAAGGGCGCCGCGGAGATCGACCCCGAGCTGTTCGAGGATCCGCTGACCGACAACTCCGGGCTCGCCTTCGAGCTGCGCTCGAAGGAGGCGTTCGGCTACGGCGAGCCGGTCGTGGTCGAGCTCAAGCTCTCCGCCACCGACCTGCGCGGCCGCGAGACGCACGGCTATCTGCATCCCAAGGACGAATTCGTGAGCATCGCGATCCGTCAGCCCTCGGGCCGGGTCGTGCTCTACCGGCCGATGCTGCGCCGATGCATGGACGAAGACCGCACGGTGCGGCTCGACCCTGAGCAGCCCGCCCTCTACGACAGCGCCTACATCGGCTTCGGCCGCGACGGGCTCTACTTCGAGCAGCCGGGCACGTACGAGCTGCGCGCCCAGTACGTGGCGGGCGACGGCTCGCGGATCGTCTCGCCGGTCCTGAGGATGCGAGTGCGCCCGCCGGCATCGGCCGAGGACGAGCTCGTCGGCGAGCTGATGCTCGGTGAGGAGCAGGGCAAGCTGCTGTCCCTGCTCGGCTCCGACTCCGACGCGCTCAGGCGCGGGCGCGAGGCGCTCGACACGGTGGTCGAGGAGCACGCGGACCATCCGCTCGCGGTCTACGCCCAGCTCGCCAAGGGCATCAACTGCGGCCGCGACTACAAGGACCTGACGCCCGAGAAGAGCGTGCAGGTGCGCGAGGCGGAGCCGAAGGACGCGGCCAAGCTGCTCACCGCGGTCGAAAAGGCGTCCGCCGGCGCGGACGATGCGGGCGTCGACAACATCACCCTCAACATGGCGATGCGACGCCAGGCCCGCGCCGAGGCAAGGGCCGGCAGCCCGGTGAGGGCGGCGAAGGTCATGGACCGGATGGTCTCGATCTTCGAGGCGAAGGGCCTCAACGAGCACGTCCTGCAGAAGGTCCGGCGGCAGGCCGAGGCGACCAAGCAGGCGATCAAGGACGAGGCGACGGACAGGTGACCGACCCGACGCTGATCGACGCGGGCGGCGCGGCGCCGGAGCCGGCGCCGCGCGCTCGCGACGACGAGCCGCCCGAAGTGCGTGCGCTCTGGGGCGCCGTCGAGCGGGGCGACGTGACCTTCCATCAGGTCTCCACCGCCTGGTTCGAGTCGCGCTTCTCGAGCGGGGGCCCGGAGGCGAACGGCGGGCCGCCGCCCGACGGCGCCACCCGCCGGGCCTACGAACGCGTCTTCCCGGCGCTGCTCGAGGTGTTCGGGGCTCAGCGCGGGTCGCTGATCAGCGCGTACTTCTGCCGCAACATCCGCGTGGGCGTGGCGCTGACGGACATCACCTCGGCCGCCGAGCACCACGACGGGCCGCTCGAGACGGTCGAGCAGCGCCGGGCGCGCGAGCAGGAGATGACGGGCTGGGGCTTCTGGAGGCGGCGCCGGGCGCGCCGCGAGGGCCGCCTGCGTGGTCAGGCCACGAGCACGGCGATCCACCTCGAGCCGATCTTCGGCGACCCCGACAGCCCGCGCGCCAAGGAGCTTCTCTTCCGCAGCCTGCGCGTCCACTACCACGCCCTCGAGTTCCTGAAGCCCAAGCCGCGCAAGATCTGCATGCGCATGACCTTCAACGTGATCACCATGCTGCTCGGCACGCTCGACACCCGCTCCGGGCACGGCGGCAAGGCGAGCGCTTTCGACCAGAACCCGGAGGACCAGCGCACGATCGAGAAGGAGCTTCAGTGCACCGAGGCCTACTTCCTCCAGTCGGCACAGCGCACCGCCAGGCTCGAGTACCTGATCGGGATGATCCCGGGCCTGCTGCTCGCCGCGGTCGCGGCGGCCCTGATGTGGCGGCTGGACCTGGTCCCGCGCGACCTGTCGATCGCGTTCATCGGCGGCGCGCTCGGAGCGCTCGTCTCCGTCATGGAGCGTCTGACGGCCGGCAAGCTCACGCTGAACCACGAGTACGGCAAGGCCACGCTGCGCATCCTGGGTGGGATGAGGCCCTTCGTGGGCGCGCTCTTCGGCATGGCCCTGTACGTGCTGATCGCCGGCGCGCTTATCCCGATGGAGGTGCCGGGAGATGCTGAGGAGCAGCGCTTCTTCTTCGCGGGGCTCGGCTTCCTGGCCGGCTTCTCGGAGCGCTGGGCGCAGGACATGATCGACCCCGGGAAGCTCCCGACCCAGACCGCCACGACCACCGCGAGCGCCCCCCTGCCGGGCCGCCCGCCGGTCGTTCTCGGAAGATAGGAGGGAGGATGCCGCCTGTGGACACAGACCGCGATCTGGCCCCCGGGCTCGAGTCGCCCGTCCGGGCGATCCCGACCGACACCGGCGCCGAGCCTGAGAGCGGCGTCGCCCTCTGCCTGTCGGGCGGCGGCTACCGGGCCATGCTCTTCCACCTCGGCGTCATCTGGAGGCTGCGCGAGGCCGGCTGGCTCGAGCGGCTCGACCGCGTGTCGAGCGTCTCGGGCGGCTCGATCACCGCCGGCGGTCCTCGCGCTCGCGCCCGCCGACGACTTCGAGGGCGCCGTGGTGGGGCGCCTGCGTGGGCTCGCGCGCCGGACGCTCGACTGGACCTCGGCGCTCGAAGGGGCGTTGCTGCCCGGCTCGATCTCGGAGAAGCTCGCCGACGCATACCGCGACCAGCTCTTCGGCGACGCGGTGCTCGGCGACCTGCCGAGCCGGCCCGACTTCGTGATCAACGCGACCAACGTGGGGTCGGGGGCGCTCGCGCGCTTCGAGCGCAGCGGCGTGAAGGACTGGCGCGTCGGCTCGCTGCCCGACCCCGAGATCTCGCTCGCCACCGCCGTGGCGTGCTCTTCCGCCTTCCCGCCGATCCTGTCGCCGCACCGGCTGCGGCCGATGGTCGACTGGGTCACCGAGGAGGGCAACGACCTCGTCGGCCCCGGGCACCGCGACGAGCTCGTGCTCTCGGACGGCGGCGTGTACGACAACCTCGGCCTCGAGACCGCCTGGAAGCGCTGCAAGACACTGATCGTCTCCGACGCAGGCGGGCTGATGGCGCCCGAGGAGCGCCCGCACGGAGGCTGGGCGCGTCACATGGTGCGCGTGCTGCGGGTGGTCGATCACCAGGTGCGCGCGCTGCGCAAGGAGCAGGTGATCGAGGGCTTCCGGCGCGGTGACCGCGACGGTGTGTACGTGGGCATCCGGAGCAACATCGACGACTATGCGCTCCCGGGGGCGCTGCCGGCGCCGGTCGAGCGCACGCTCCCGCTCGCCGAGATCGCGACCCGCCTCGACGCCCTTCCCGAGCAGCTTCAGGAGCGCCTCGTCAACTGGGGCTACGCGGTCGGCGACGCCGGCCTCCGGAAGCACCTCGACGAGGACGCGGCCCCACCCGCCGGCTTCCCCTACCCCGAGGCGGGCGTGTGAGCCAGGCGCTGCTGGAGCGCCACCGCCCGCTGCTCCGCTTCGACCGCCAGTACGACTACCGCGCCGCCGCCGTCGAGACGGTCGTGGAGAACGCGGGCAACCTGCTGCGCACCCGCTCCGGTGAGGTGATCGCGCGCGCCGCGGGCGACCCGGAGCTGACGCTCGCCCTGCTGCGCACCTATCCGGACGAGCTCACCCCCGACCCGGGTGACTGCCTCTGCCTCGCGCCCGACTACATCGGCGATGCCCGCCGCATGGAGGGCGAGGCCCGCTACGCCGGGCGCTTCTACGGCAGAGCGATCGAGGATCGCGGGCGCACCTGGCTCCAGTACTGGATCTGGCTCTACTACAACCCGAAGAACCTGTTCGGCTTCGGCAAGCACGAGGGGGACTGGGAGATGGTGCAGCTCGGACTCGACGCCGGCGGGGAGGTGGAGATCGCCACCTACGCCCAGCACGAGTCCGGTGAGGCGCGGGGGCGCGACGAGATCGAGTTCGTCGAGCGCGCCGGCGGCCCGCACGCGGTCGTCTACGTCGCGCCGCACTCGCACGCCTCCTACTTCGAGGCGGGCACGCATCCCTATCCCTTCGGGATCGACCACCCCTACGGCGACGGCCCGGAGGGCCTCCTGCCGGTCGTCCCCTTCGGCGACTGGGTCGAGTGGCCGGGGCGCTGGGGCAACTCCGAGCGCGTGATCGCCCGCCGGATCGGCAACGGGCCGCCGAGCCCGTCGCAGCAGCAGCCCAAGTGGGACAGCCCGGGCGGCTTCCACGCGCGCATCCGCAGGCGCCGCTTCCGCTCGCTGCTCGGGCGCGGGCTGCACTTCGCCGGGCGCGCGACCTACCCGCGCGCGCCGCAGCTCGAGGCGCGCCTCGACGGGCGCCTGTGCACAGTCACCTACCGGCTCGACTCGAGCTTCTGGCGGCGCTCCCGGCACCTCTACCTGACCGCGCACGACGGCGACCGGGTGCTCGCCAGCCGGACAATCCGGAACGCGGCGTCCGAGGGCGAGGAGGTGCTGCGCTTGCCCTTCGAGCCGGGGGACCCCGCCGTCTGGGGGAGCACCTTCAACGCGCTGCGCCAGCGCAGCGACCTGACCCGCGCGGGGCTTGCCTGACCTTCCCCAGCCCAAGCGCGAGACCGACCCGCCGCCGCCCTTGCGACGGGGGCGGCGCTCAGGACGCCGCGGTCGCCTTGGGCAGGCGGATGAGCAGCGCGGCGCCGATCGCGCCGCCGAGGTCGCCGAGCTCGGCCATCAGGAGCGGAGGCGGGTTCTCGCTCGAGAACAGGTGCGGCATCATCGCCTTCTCGATCCGCTCGCGGTAGGGCTCGCCGAGCCGCAGCCCGAGGCCGCCGCCCAGGATCACGGCCTCGACGTCGAGGACGTTTAGGCACGACGCGACGCCTGCCCCGAGCGCCTCGACCGCCTCGTCGAGCAGCTTGTGCGCGAGCTTGTCGTCGTGCTCGAGCGCGCGCGCCCAGATCCCGCTCGTCAGCCGGTCGCGGCCGCGCTTCTCCATGATGTGAAAGAGGTCGGTCTTGTGGCCCTTCTCCTGCTGGTGGCGGGCGCGCTCCTCCAGCGCCTTGCGCCCGGCGTATGCCTCGACGCAGCCGCGCCGGCCGCAGGGACAGCGCGCGCCGTCGATCACCACGCAGACGTGGCCGATCTCGCCCGCGGCCCCGCGGCCGAGCCAGGGCTTGCCGCGCAGGACGATCCCGCCGCCCACCCCGGTGCCCCAGAACACGCCGAGCATCGAGCGGTAGGGCTTGCCGGCGCCGAGGACGAGCTCGGCCTCGGTGGCCACGTTCACGTCGTTGTCGATCTTGACGGGGGCGCCGAGCGCCTCCGTGAGCGACGGGCCGAGCTCGAACGAGCCCTCCCAGTTCGGCAGGTTGCGCGCGCTCGAGACGATGCCGCGGCGCGCGTCGATCACTCCCGGCGAGCCGACGCCCACCCCGGCCAGCGCCGCGGTCTCGACCCCGGCCTGCTCCGCGGCCGTCTTCACAGAGGTGGCCATCGCGGCCGCGACGTCGGCGGGGCCGCCCGCGGTCGGGGTCGGAAGCCGCTCCTGGCCCTGGACGCCGCCCTCGTCGTCGATCACGACGGCCTGGATCTTCGTCCCGCCCAGATCGATGCCGGCACGCATGAAAGACAGCCTATCCCGCGTGCGATTTCGAAGGACCCGGGTTAGGGTCGAGACCATGACTCGCACCCTACGTGCCGGCCTGGCCGCCGGCGTGACAACTTCGCTATGCCTGATCGCGCTGCTCGTCGGCGTTCCGGGCGCCGCCGCAAGCGGCGGCCAGAACCCGGGCGCGAGCGCGCCCAATCCACTCGTCGGACAGGACTGGTGGGACCAGAACACCGAATGGAACGACACCTGGAACGGCTACCGCTCGCTCAAGCACAGGGGCCGCCACCAGGACGCGGCCAAGGTGCTGAGGCTCGCGGAGACGCCTCAGTTCAAGTGGTTCGGGAGGTGGGAGCAGCCGGTGGTCGGCAAGCTCCGGGGCATGTTCGAGATGGCGGGCGACGCCGTGCCGCTCCTGGCCGTCTTCGGCGACGAGCACGCGGGCTGCGACGGAGGCCTCAACACGGGCGGCGGCGCAGCGCAGAACGCGCGCTACAAGCGCTGGATCGACCAGGTCGCGCAGGGGATCGGCGACAGCGAGGTCGTGATCGCCTTCGAGCCCGATTCGCTCGGGCTGATCGAGTGCCTCGTGCCCGGCATGCGCGCGTCGCGGCTGCAGACCCTGAACTACGGCGTGAAGGTGATGTCGAAGCTGCCAAACGCGACCGTCTACGTCGAGGCCGGCGCGCCCGACTGGGATTCCGTTCCGGTGATGGCGCGCAAGCTGCGAGCTGTCGGCGTCAGCCGCGTGCGCGGCTTCATGCTGAACGCCACCCACCACGTCACCACCGCCAAGAACCTCGCCTACGGGGCGAAGCTCTCGCGAGCGCTGGGCGGCAAGCACTTCATCGTCAACACCTCTCACAACGGCAACGGGGCGCTCTACCAGGGCGGGCACACGATCTGGTGCAACCCGCCGAACGCGGCGGCCGGCCCGCTCCCGACGACGAACACGGGCCATCCCAAGGCCGACGCCTTCCTGTGGGTCGAGCGCCCGGGCTTCTCGAACGGACCCTGCAACGGCGGCCCGGCGAAGGTCGGCGCCTGGTGGGAGGAGCGGGCGATCCAGATGGTCGAGCGCGCGAAGTGGTGGCACGGGTGACGCTGAGCTGACGTGAACGCAGGGTGACCGGAGCTTGCTTAGCGGCTCCGGTCCGGGTAGGACTCCCTGCCGTGGCCTCAGAAGAGCTCGTGCTCGGGGTGGACGTCGGCGGCACCAAGGTCGCCGTCGCGGCCATGCGGGACGGCGAGGTCGCGGCCCGCGCCGAGCGCCCCACGGTCCTCACGTCGAGCTCGGCCCTTCTGGACGGGCTCGAGCAGACCGCGCGCGAGGCGATAGCCGGCAGCGCGGAGCCGATGGCGGTGGGCGTGGGGGTGCCGTCGCAGATCGACTACGAGACCGGCACGGTCGAGACGAGCGTGAACATCCCGCTCACGGGGGTTGCCCTGCGCGAGGAGCTCGGGCGCCGCTTCGGTGTGCCCGTCTTCGTCGACAACGACGCCAACGTGGCCGCGCTGGCCGAGGCGCGCATGCTCGAGTGCGACGAGCTCGCTCATGCTCACGCTCGGGACCGGCGTCGGCGGCGGCGTCGTGACCGGCGGGCGCATCTTCCGCGGCGCGCACGGCCTCGGCGCGGAGCTCGGCCACTTCACGCTGATGCCGGACGGCCCGCCCTGTCCCGGGCAACTGCCCGAACAGCGGCTGCGTCGAGGCCTACTGCTCGGGCCAGGCGCTCGAGCGCGACGCCACCGAGCTCGCGCGCGACAAGCCGGGCAGCCGGCTCGCCGAGGCGCTCGGCCCGGACGACCGCGTGTCGGGGCACGAGCTGGTCAAGGTGGCCGAGGAGGGCGACCCCGACGCCCTGCTCCTGTTCGAGCGCTTCGCCCGCATGCTCGGCGTGGCGATCGCGGGCTACGTGAACGTCTTCGAGCCCGAGCGCGTCGTGATCGGCGGCGGGCTCTCGCGCGCGTCACATCTGTTCCTCGACCGCGCGGTCCAGGAGGCGGGCGCCCGGGCGCTTCCCGCCCTCTACCGCCGGGTGCAGATATCGCTCGCCCAGGGCGGGCCGGACGCGGGCGTGATAGGGGCGGGACTACTGGCCGAGCATGAGATTCGCCACACTGGGAAGGCGAAGGCGACCCCAACCCAAGGATCCGAATGACCACCAGCTCCGACCAGCTCGACGAGCTCTGCATCAACACCATCCGAACGCTTTCGATGGATGCGGTGCAGAAGGCGAACTCGGGGCACCCGGGTACCGCCATGGCGCTGGCGCCGCTGGCATACGTTCTGTACACGCGGGTCATGCGGCACAACCCGTCCAACCCGGACTGGGCGGACCGCGATCGCTTCGTGCTCTCGGCGGGCCACGCATCGGTGCTGCTCTACTCGATGCTCTACCTCACGGGCTATCCGATGACGCTCGAGGACATCAAGAACTTCCGCCAGGTGGGCTCGCCGACGGCCGGGCACCCGGAGCGCAAGTACAGCCCGGGCATCGAGGCGACCACCGGGCCGCTCGGGCAGGGCCTCTCGATGTCGGTCGGGCTCGCGCTCGCCGAGCGCATGCTGGCCGCCCGCTTCAACCAGGGCGAGCACCCGATCGTCGACCACCACACCTTCACGATCGCGAGCGACGGCGACATCCAGGAGGGCGTGGCCTCCGAGGCCTGCTCGCTCGCCGGCCACCTCGGCCTCGGGCGCCTGATCGCCTACTACGACGCCAACAAGATCCAGCTTGCGAGCGAGGTCGACGTCGTGATGACCGAGGACGTGGGCGAGCGCTTCGAGGCCTACGGCTGGCACGTGGTCGACATCGGCGACGACCTCTCGGTGGAGCGGCTCGAGAGCGTCACGCGCGAGGCGATGGCCGTCGAGGACCAGCCCTCGCTCATCATCGTCGAGTCGCACATCGGCTACGGCAGCCCGCTGCAGGACTCCACCAAGGCGCACGGCAACCCGCTCGGCGAGGACAACGTGCGCATCACCAAGGAGAACTACGGCTGGGATCCCGACGCCCACTTCCTCGTGCCCGAGGAGGCGCTCGCGCACTTCCGCGAGTGTTGCGAGCGCGGCGCCGAGCAGGAGCGCGAGTGGTCGGAGCGCTTCGACACATACCGCGAGGGGCACCCCGACGAGGCGCGCGCCTTCTCGGACATGCTCGAGGGGCGGATGCCCGACGGCTTCGACGCCGACCCGCCGCGCTTCGAGGCGGGCGAGTCGATGGCCACGCGCAAGGCGTCCGGCGCGGCGATCCAGTGGGCCGCCGAGCGCGTGCCGCACCTCGTCGGCGGCGCCGCGGACCTCGCCTCCTCCACGAACACGGACATCGACGGCAGCCCGGACGTCCAGCGCGGCTCCTACGAGGGCCGCAACCTGCGCTTCGGCGTGCGCGAGCACGGAATGGGCGCGATCGTCAACGGGCTGACCCTGCACGGCTTCCGCGGCTACGGCAGCACCTTCCTGATCTTCTCGGACTACATGCGCGGGGCGCTGCGGCTTTCCGCGCTGCAGAAGCTGCCCGCGATCTGGGTCTTCACGCACGACTCGATCGGGCTCGGCGAGGACGGCCCGACGCACCAGCCGATCGAGCAGCTCGCCGGCCTGCGAGCGATGCCGCGACTGCGGATGGTCCGCCCGGCCGACGCGAACGAGACGGTGCTCGGCTGGCGCTACGCGCTGCGCGAGACCGAGGCGCCGACGGCGTTCGCGCTCACGCGCCAGGACCTGCCGATCCTCGACCCGGACAGCGTGCCCGACGACGCGATCGAGCGCGGCGCATACGTGCTGCGCGACGCCGCGAACGGAGGCGACCCGGAGCTGATCCTGATCGCCACCGGCTCCGAGGTGTCGCTCGCGATGGAAGCGGCCGAGCAGCTGGACGGCGAGGGGGTCGGGGTCAGGGTGGTGTCGATGCCCTGCATGGACACCTTCACGGAGGCCGACGAGGCCTACCGCGACGAGGTCCTGCCGCCCGCCTGCCGGGCGCGGGTGGCCATCGAGGCCGCCAGCCCGATGGGCTGGTACCGCTGGGTCGGCGCCGACGGCGCCTTCATCGGAATGGAGACCTTCGGCGAGTCGGGGCCCTACAAGGACGTCTACGAGCACTTCGGGATCACCGTCGATCGGATCGCCGAGACGGCGCGCGCCGTCATCGGCCGTGCGACGGCGGTGCGAAGCTAGGGAGAGGAACAGCAATGAGCGTCGAAGCAGGAGCAAGCGAGCGGCTGGAGGCCCTGACCGCGGCCGGGACGAGCGTCTGGCTCGACCAGATCCGGCGCACGATGATCACGAGCGGCGAGCTCGAGCGCCTGGTGCGTGAGGACTCGTTGCGCGGCGTGACGTCGAATCCCGCGATCTTCGAGAAGGCCATCCTCGGCTCGACCGACTACGACGAGCAGGTCGCCGAGCTCTCGGAGAAGGGGCTGTCCGCGCGCGAGATCTACGACGAGATCGCGATCCTCGACGTCCAGCTGGCGTGCGACGTGCTGCGACCGGTCTGGGACGAGGCGAACCATGCCGACGGCTTCGTGTCGCTCGAGGTGGAGCCGAGCCTCTCGCACGACACGGACGCGACGCTCGCCCAGGCGAAGGACTACTGGAAGCGCGTCGACCGCCCCAACCTCATGGTCAAGATCCCGGGCACCGAAGAGGGCGTGTCCGCGATCGAGGACGCGATCGCCGCCGGCATCAACGTGAACGTGACGCTGCTCTTCTCGGTCGAGTCCTACACGACGATCGCCGAGGCCTACATCCGCGGGATCGAGCACCGCCACGAGGCCGGCGAGTCGCTCGACGTGCACTCCGTGGCGAGCTTCTTCGTCTCGCGCGTGGACACCGAGGTCGACAAGCGCCTCACCGAGATCGGCGACGAGGACCTGCTTCGGGCTCGCGGCGGTCGCCAACGCGCGCGCCGCCTACCAGGAGTTCAAGGAGCTCTTCTACGGCGACGGGTTCGCGGACCTGCGTGACGCGGGCGCGTTCGTGCAGCGACCGCTGTGGGCCTCGACGGGCGTCAAGGACCCGCGCTACCCCGAGACCAAGTACGTGGCCGAGCTGGTGGCGCCGGACACCGTCAACACGATGCCGATGAACACGCTGAACGCCTGCGCCGAGGAGCTCGAGTTCGCGGGCGCGACGGGCGACGCCGACCCGGGCGAGGACCTGCAGAGGCTCGCCGACGCCGGGATCGACATGGGCGACGTGACGAAGACGCTGCTGCGCGAGGGCATCGAGAAGTTCGTCACGCCCTTCGACCAGCTGATCGGCGGGGTGGAGCTCGCGCGCGAGGGCATCGTGACGGGACGCCCTGGGACGATCGAGTCCGCGCTGCCGAACGAGCTCGAGCCGAGGATCGTCGAGCGCATCGAGCAGGCGCAGCGCGAGGACGTCGCTCAGCGGATCTGGCACAAGGACGAGTCGCTATGGGGCGGCCCCGGCGTGCCGGAGATCGGCAACCGGCTCGGCTGGCTCACGATCTCGGACAAGATGCTCGAGCACGCTTCCGAGCTCGACGCGTTCGCCGCCAAGGCGCGCGAGGACGGCTTCGAGCACGCTCTGCTGCTCGGCATGGGCGGCTCGAGCCTCGGCCCCGAGGTGATCAGGCGCTCGTTCGGGACGGTCCCGGGCGGCCTCGAGCTGCACGTGCTCGACTCCACCGATCCCGGCTTCGTCCTCGCCACCGAGCGCGAGCTCGACCTCGAGAAGACGTTGTTCGTCGTCTCCTCCAAGTCGGGCGGCACGCTCGAGACGCTCTCTCACATGCACTACTTCTACGAGCGGGTGGGACGCAACGGCGACCAGTTCGCCGCCGTGACCGACCCGGGCAGCGCGCTCGTCGACATGGCGCACGAGCGCGGCTTCCGGCACGTCTTCGAGGCGGACCCGGAGATCGGCGGGCGCTACTCGGTGCTGTCGCACTTCGGCATGGTGCCGGCGGCGCTCGCGGGCGTGAACATCGAGGCGATGCTGCAGAGCGCGCAGGTCGCCGAGCAGAACTGCAACAACTTCGACTCGAGCGCGAGCAACTCGGGCCTCTGGCTCGGCGTCGTGATGGGAGAGCTGGCGCTGCAGGGCCGCGACAAGGCGACGTTCGTCGTGTCCGAGCCGATCGGCAGCTTCGGCCTCTGGGTCGAACAGCTGATCGCCGAGTCGACCGGCAAGCACGGCAAGGGCGTCCTGCCGGTGGCGGGCGAGCCGATCGGAGAGCCGGAGGACTACGGCGACGACCGCGTCTTCGTCTATCTGCGCAACGCGGACGACCCCGACGAGGACCTGGACGAGAAGATCGACGCGCTCGGGCGCGCCGGCCACCCGACGCTCAAGCTCGACGCCCACGGCGCCGGGGACCTCGGCCGCATCTTCTTCTTCGCCGAGTTCGCGGTGGCCGTGAGCGGCTGGGTGCTCGGCATCAACCCGTTCGACCAGCCGAACGTGCAGGAGGCCAAGGACAACACGAACAAGGTGCTCGAGGGCGGTGAGCTGCCCACGCCCGACCTGGGCGACGCCCGCGAGCTCCTGAGCGGCGCCGCCCCGCCGCAGTACGTCGCGATCATGGGCTATCTCGAGCCGTCCGACGACTTCGAGGCGGCGATGACCGAGCTGCGCGAGGCGATCCGGGCGAAGACGAAGGCCACCACGACGTTCGGCTACGGCCCGCGCTTCCTCCACTCGACCGGCCAGATGCACAAGGGCGGCCCGCCGACCGGCCTGTTCCTCCAGCTCGTCCACGACGGCGACGAGGACGTGGAGATCCCGGAGGCGGGCTACACGTTCGGCCACCTGAAGAACGCGCAGGCGATCGGCGACCTGCTCACGCTCCGCGACCACGGCCTCCCCGCCGTGCAGGTTCGCCTCGAGGGCGACCCCGCCGATGCGGTGCGGGCTCTCCAGAAGGAGATTCTCTGATGCAGCTCGGCTTCGTAGGGCTCGGAAAGATGGGCGCCAACATGGTGCACCGGATCCATCGCGACTCGGATCACACGTGCGTCACGTTCGACTTCAGCGCGGACGCGGTCCAGGAGGTGGAGGGATACGGGGCGACCGGCGCGTCCTCGCTCGAGGAGCTCGTCCAGAAGCTCGAGGCGCCGCGCTCGGTCTGGGTCATGGTGCCGGCCGGCGACCCGACGCAGAGCACGGTCGAGCAGCTCGGCGCGCTGCTCGACGAGGGCGACACCATCATCGACGGCGGCAACTCGCGCTGGACCGACGACAAGCGCCGCCGGGACGAGCTCGAGCCCAAGGGCATCAACTACGTGGACGTCGGCGTGAGCGGCGGCATCTGGGGGCTCGAGGTGGGCTACTGCATGATGGTCGGCGGGCCCGACGAGGCCGTCGACCGGCTCCGCCCGGTGCTGGACGTGCTCGCCCCGCCTTCCACGCCCGAGCACGGCCCCGGCTGGAACCACTTCGGCCCGACCGGCGCCGGCCACTTCGTGAAGATGGTCCACAACGGCATCGAGTATGGGCTCATGCAGGCCTACGCGGAGGGCTTCTCGCTGTTCGAGGAGAGCGAGTACGACCTCGACAACGCGAAGATCGCGCACGTCTGGATGCAGGGATCGGTGGTCCGGTCCTGGCTCTGTGAGCTCACCGCGTACGCGTTCGACCAGGAGGGCGACGACCTCGAGTCGATCGCCCCCTACGTCGAGGACTCGGGCGAGGGCCGCTGGACGGTCGAGGCCGGCATCGAGTCCCGCGTGCCCATGCCCGTGATCTCGACGGCTCTGTACGAGCGCTTCTCGTCGCGCGGCAAGAACGCCTACGCCGCACGCCTCAACGCCGCGCTGCGCAACCAGTTCGGCGGCCACGCCATCAAGGCGACCGACCCGGTGGCCCAGTCCGAGGCGCACGCGGAGTAGCCGTGGCGACCGTCGAGCAGGAGAACCCGCTCGTCAAGGGCCTCGAGCGGCAGCCCGTCCACCCGACGACCGTCGTGATCTTCGGCGGGACGGGCGATCTCGCGCACCGCAAGCTCCTGCCGGCCTTCTACAACCTCGCCCACGAGGGGGCGCTGCCGGAGCGCTTCAACCTGATCGCGGTGTCGCGCGCGGACATCCCGCACGGCGACTACCGCGCGATGGCGAAGGAGTCGATCGAGGAGCACTCGCGCCGCACGCCCGACCCGCAGGTGCTCGAGAAGCTGCTCGAGCAGGTGCGCTACGTGCCGGGCACCTTCGACGACGACAAGGTCTTCGACCAGCTCGAGCAGGAGCTCGACGAGTTCGACGAGGACGCCGGCATCGTCTACAACCGCGTCTTCTACCTCTCGACCGCCCCGGCGTTCTTCGCGCTCATCCTCCAGCAGCTGGGGAAGCACGGCCTCAACGCGGTCGAGGGCGCCGACGTCCGCGTGGTGATCGAGAAGCCGTTCGGCACGAGGTTGTCCGAGGCGCAGGAGCTGAACCGCGAGGTGCTCTCGGTCCTCCACGAGTCCCAGGTCTTCCGCATCGACCACTACCTGGGCAAGGAGACCGTCCAGAACATGCTCGCGTTCCGGTTCGCGAACGGGCTGTTCGAGCCGATCTGGAACCGCAACTTCATCGACTACGTCCAGATCACCGCCGCGGAGGACCTCGGCATCGGCCGGCGGGCCGGCTACTACGACTCGGCGGGCGCGCTGCGCGACCTGGTCCAGAACCACATGCTGCAGCTCCTGACGCTCCTGTGCATGGAGCCGCCCGTGACCTTCACGGCCGACGAGGTGCGCGACGAGAAGGTCAAGGTCCTCCACGCAATCCGGCCGCCCACTTCCGACGAGGTCGTGCGCGGGCAGTTCACGGCGGGCATGGCGGAGGGCAAGGACGTGGTCGGCTATCTCGACGAGGAGGGCGTCCCGGACGACTCCAAGACGGAGACCTACGTGGCCCTGAAGCTCGAGGTGGACAACTGGCGCTGGGCCGGAGTGCCGATCTACCTGCGCACGGGCAAGCGGCTCACCCGCAGGGTCACGGAGATCGCCGTGACGCTCAAGCCCGTGCCCCATCTGGCCTTCGAGGCGGCCGGCTCGGTGGGGGTTCAGCCGAACCAGCTCGTCATGACCATGCAGCCGAACGAGGGCGTGTCGCTGTCGCTGGGCGCGAAGATCCCTGGCACGCGCATGCGCATCCGCCCGGTCAACATGGAGTTCCTGTACGGCACCGCCTTCCTGTCGCAGTCACCCGAGGCGTACGAGCGGCTCCTGCTCGACGCGATGCGCGGCGACGCGACGCTCTTCACCCGCGACGACGAGGTGGAGGCGCAGTGGCGCATCATCGACCCGATCCTGGAGTCGTGGGCCACCGAGGACACCCCGCTGTACCAGTATCCGGCGGGTTCGAACGGGCCGGACGAGGCGGACGCCCTGCTCGAGGACGGCGACCGCTGGCGGGCGATCTAGTTGGACGACGGCGGCGCTGTCTGGTCTGAGCAGGACTGCTCGCCCGCGACCATCGAGGCCGCCGTGCGCGGCATGCTCAAGGAGCAGTTCCAGCACGACGAGGCCTACGCGCCCGCGCGGGTGCTGAACCTCGTCGTGGTGGTCGACCGCGAGTGGCGCGGCGAGATCCTCAACCGGCTCGAGCAGGTGGGGCGCTACGGCGCGTCGCGCACGATCCTGTGCGCCATCGAGGAGGGCCGGACGACGATCGACGCCTGGGCGGCCGTGACGCCGTCGACCGACCACCACGCACCGGGCGACCTGGCGTTGACGCGCGAGCGAATCGTGCTCGACCTCGGGCCCAAGCACCTCCTCAAGCTCGACACGATCGTCGACCCGCTGGTGGTCACGGACATCCCGACGCTGCTGTGGTCGCCGCACGGGCACCCGGAGGCGGTCGACGCCCTGCTCGCGCTCTCGCAGGTGGTGCTGATCGACTCGGTCGGCGAGCCGGACCCGGCCATGGCGCTCGAGCGCGCCCGCAACCTTGCGCGGCAGGCCTACCTGGTCGATCTGGCGTGGCTCCGAAGCACCCCGTGGCGCGAGCGCGTTGCCACCACCTTCGACCCGCCGCAGTGGCGGGACGAGCTCGGCCGCATCGACTCGGTTTCGGTCCGCCACCGGTCCGACTCGGGCGCGGCCGGCGTGCTCTTCTGCGCCTGGCTCGCGTCACGGCTCGGCTGGGAGGCCGGCGGCCTGCTGCAGGCGAACGGGTCGCTGCACGGCAAGGCCCACTCCAAGCGCGCGGACGTGAGCCTCGAGCTGATCCCCGACGAGGCCCAGAGCGTCCCGGGGCTCGCCGGAATCAAGATCGCCAGCGCCTCCGGCATGAGCATCTCACTCGATCGCGGGCCCGGCGGGCTCGCCGCCACGCGCGTCGACCCCAAGGGCCGCGAGTCGAGCTGGACCGTGCTGGGCGCCTCGCGCGGAGAGGGCGGCATCCTCGGCGAGGGCATCCGCCAGGCGCTGCTGCGCGACCCGGCCTACGAGGCGGCACTCGACTGTGCGGGGTCGATGTTCAGATGACGCTCAGGCCGGACTTCCAGGTCGTGGACGATCCCGCCGCCGAGGCGTGCAGCCTGCTCACGGGAGCGGGCGGGCACGTGGCGCTCACGGGCGGATCGACGCCGCGGGTCGCCTACGAGCGGGCGGCGGAGCGACGCGACAACTGGGTGGGCGTGGAGCTCTGGTTCACGGACGAGCGCTGTGTCCCGCCCGACCACGAGCACTCGAACTACGGCATGGTCGAGCGAGCGCTGCTCTCGAAGGTCGAGGGACTCGAGGTCCACCGCATGAAGGGCGAGCTCGGCCCCGACGAGGGGGCGAAGGAGTACGAGCGCGAGCTCGAGGAGAGCGGCCTGGAGGCCTTCGACCTGATGCTGCTCGGGCTCGGCCCGGACGCGCACATCTGCTCCCTGTTCCCGAGCGACGAGGCTCTCGGCGAGCGCACGCGACGGGTGGTGGGAGTCGAGACGCCGGGGATGGCGCCGATCCTGCCCCGCATCACGCTCACGCTGCCGGTCGTGAACGCGACGAACCGGATCGTCTTCCTCATCACGGGCGAGGACAAGGCGGAGGCCGTGGCGCGTGCGTTCTCGGGCCGGCCGGACCCGCGCGCGCCCGGCTCGCTCGTCGACGGCGAGGTCACCGTGCTCCTCGACCCGGCGGCCGCCTCGCGCCTATGAGCACGAGCTGGGTTCCGCACGCGGGCATGGGGGCCGGCCAGTTCCCGGCGATCGCCGACTACGGCTTCCTCTCCGACTGCGAGACCTGCGCGCTCGTGGCCCCGAACGGCAACGTCGAGTGGATGTGCCTGCCGCGCTTCGACTCCCCGAGCGTGTTCGGCTCGATGCTCGACCGGGACGCGGGGACCTTCAGGCTCGGCCCGGCCGACCTTGAGGTGCCGGCGGCGCGCCGCTACCTGCCCGGGACCATGGTGCTCGAGACGAGCTGGGGAACGAGCGGCGGCTGGATCATCGTCCGCGACCTGCTCCTGATCGGCCCCTGGCACCACGAGCACGACCGCTCCCACACCCACCGGCGGGCGCCCACCGACTACGACGCCGACCACGTGCTGCTCCGCCTCGTCCGCTGCGTGAACGGCGAGGTGCAGATGACGCTCGACTGCGAGCCGCGCTTCGACTACGGCCGCCTCCACGGGATCTGGGAGCACACCGGGCCGGGCTATCACGAGGCCGTCTGCAAGGCCGAGGACTGCGAGGTGGAGCTGAAGATCACCTCGGACATGAACGTCGGCTTCGAGGGGCCGCGCGCGACCGCCCGCACGCTGCTGAAGGAGGGCGACACGCTGTTCGTGGCGCTGTCGTGGTCCGAGCATCCGGCGCCGCATACCTACGAGGACGCGTACGACCGGCTCGTCTGGACCTCGCATCACTGGCAGCACTGGCTCGACCACGGCCAGTTCCCGGACCATCCCTGGCGCACCCACCTCCAGCGCGCGGCGCTGACCCTGAAGGGCCTCTCCTACGCGCCGACCGGCGCGCTCGTGGCCGCGGCCACCACCTCGCTGCCCGAAACGCCCGGCGGCGAGCGCAACTGGGACTACCGCTACACCTGGATCCGCGACGCCACCTTCATGCTCTGGGGCCTCTACACGCTCGGCTTCGACTGGGAGGCCAACGACTTCTTCTACTTCATCGCGGACGTCGCCGAGGCCGAGCAGAACCAGCTCCAGATCATGTACGGGATCGACGGCGAGGCCAAGCTCACCGAGCAGACCCTCGATCACCTTTCGGGATACGAGGACGCACGCCCGGTGCGGGTCGGAAACGGCGCCTACGACCAGGAGCAGCACGACGTCTGGGGCGCGCTGCTCGACTCCGTCTATCTCCACACGAAGTCACGCGACCACCTGCCCGAGCGGATCTGGCCGATCCTGAAGCGCCAGGTCGAGATGGCGCTCGAGAACTGGCACGAGCCCGACCGCGGGATCTGGGAGGTGCGCGGCGAGCCCAGGCACTTCACATCGTCGAAGCTCATGTGCTGGGTCGCCGCCGACCGCGGCGCGCGGCTCGCCGAGATCCGCGGCGAGCTCGAGTTCGCCGCGCGCTGGCAGTCGAGCGCGGACGAGATCAAGAACGACATCTGCGAGAACGCGCTCGACGACCGCGGCGTCTTCACCCAGCACTACGACACCGACGCCCTCGACGCCTCGGTCCTGCTGATGGTGCTCACCCGCTTCATGCCGCCCGACGACGAGCGCATCCGCAAGACGGTGCTGGCGATCGCGGACGAGCTGACCGAGGACGGCCTGGTGCTGCGCTACCGCACCCACGAGACCGACGACGGCCTCGCAGGCGAGGAGGGCACGTTCACGATCTGCTCGTTCTGGCTCGTCTCGGCCCTGGTCGAGATCGGCGAGGTGGACCGCGCCCGCGACCTGTGCGGGAAGCTGCTCGGCTACGCGAGCCCGCTCGGCCTGTACGCCGAGGAGATCGACGCGCGCTCGGGACGCCACCTCGGCAACTTCCCGCAGGCGTTCACCCACCTGGCGCTGATCAACGCGGTGATGCACGTGATCCGCGCCGAGCAGGGGCTCGAGCTCGGCCACCTGCCGCTCGGGCGGGAGCTGACGCGCCAGCGGTCGGCGGGGGACTGAGCCGGGCGCGCTCGGCGGTGGCCTAGACGCGGACCAGCTCGAGCCCGCGGATGCCCTCGAGCGGATCGAAGTCGTCGTCCTGCGTGACCACTGGCAGTCCGTGCGTGAGCGCCGTCGCGGCGATCCACAGGTCGTTCACGTTCACCCGTCGCCCCAACTCGGTGAGGTGCATGCGCAGGAGCGCCCAGGCTGCCGCCACAGAGCCGTCGATTGGAAGTGTCTCCACGTCGGCGACTGCTTCGAGCGTCGCGAGCCGCCGCGCTCGGGTATCGACATCGCGGGCGGCCAGCACTCCCACGTGAAGCTCGCCGATCGTGATCGCCGAGAGCGCTCCCTCGTTGGGAAGGGAGCCGGCGTCGATCCGCCGCCCGGACTCGCTCGCAATGAAGACGCTTGTGTCGAGCAGCCCGCGCTCGGGCGCCGGCGTCACGGGAGCGGGCCGAGATCGTCGGTCGTGTCGCCCGCCAGACGCGCCAGATCCTCGCGGAGGCCCGGGTCTGCCTGAGCGGTTGCGAGTCGCCGAAGGAGCTCTGCTTTCGGGAGCCAGCGCCGCCTCGGCGTCTCGAAGCGGACCAGCGAAGCCACGGGCTTTCCGCGGTTCGTAATCACCACCTGCTCGCCGGCATCGACGCGACGGAGCAGCTCAGCCGTGTTATTGCGCAGCTCGCGGGATGCGACCTCGACAGTCATGCGACAAACGTAGCACAATGTCGCATCTACTGTCGGGCAGCTCGCTGGTCGATGTCGTCATCTGCAGTGCGTGACTCCCTCCCACAGCGACGAGCGCGCCTACGCGGCTCAGCGCCGATCGTGGCTCGCCATCCGCAGGACCGCTCGCGACATCGAGGGCAAGGATGAGTTCATGCCGGCTCGAGCCGCGCCGTCCGTGGCGCTTAGCCGACCGGCCTAGACGTGCGCGTCTATCGCCATCGCCGCGAACAGCGCGGCCAGGTAGGCGAGTGAGAAGAGGTAGAGGCGGAGGGCCATGCGCCTGCTCGGGTCGCGGGTGAGCGCGCCAGGCGCCGTAGATGAAGAGCGCCCCGAGGCCCACCGACGCGACGAGGTAGGGCACCCCGAAGGCGCCGGCGCAGAAGGGCAGCTGCGAGACCGCGTACAGCAGGATCGTGTAGAGCAGGATCTGGCGGCGGGTCTCGCGCTCGCCGCGCACCACCGGCAGCATCGGCACCCCGGCGCGCGCGTACTCGTCCTTCATCAGCAGCGAGAGCGCCCAGAAGTGGGGCGGCGTCCAGAAGAAGACGATCGCGAACAGGTAGAAGGCCGTTCCCGAAAGCGAGCCGGTCACGGCCGCCCACGCCACGAGCGGCGGCACCGCGCCCGCCGCCCCGCCGATCACGATGTTCTGCGGCGTCGAGCGCTTCAGCCAGAGCGTGTAGACGAACACGTAGCCGAGCAGCCCCGACAGCGAGAGCGCGGCGGCGAGCAGGTTGACGGTCGCGGCGAGCAGCACGAACGAGGCCACGCCGAGCGCGATCCCGAACCAGAGCGCCGCCCGCGGCGACACCCGCCCCGACGCGACAGGACGGTCCGCGGTGCGGGTCATCAGCCGGTCGAGGTCGCGGTCGAGGCAGTGGTTGATCGCTCCCGCGCCGCCCGCGGAGAGCGCCCCGCCCAGGCAGGTGAGGGCGACGAGGCCGAGCGACGGGTCGCCCGCCACGTACATCGTCGTGATCGTGGTGAAGAGCAGCAGCGACTGCACCTTCGGCTTCGTCATCTCGAAGTAGTCCGAGACGACCGTCCGCCAGCCGCTGCGGACCGCGGGGGCTGCCGCGTGCGCGCGGGTGCTCATGCGGTCAGCGCCTCCGCGCGCCGCGGCGCCCGCTCGCGGGCGGGCGAGAGCTGCAGGGTCATGCCGAGCGAGGTCGCCCAGAGCAGCGTGCCGAGTGCGAGGTGGAGGAGGATCAGGAGCTCATACTCCTCGAGCCAGACGTTCAGCGCTCCCACGAGTATCTGCAGCCCCAGGAGCCCGAGCAGCGCCCAGGCGTAGCGGGACCGCCACGCCCTTCCGCAGCGCGACAGCCACGAGCGCGATCACGAAGATCGAGGCGAGGTACATGAACGCCCGGTGGGTCAGGTGGATGTCGACGAGCTCCGCCTCCCCGAACGGCATGAACTCGCCGTTGCAGGTCGGGAACTGCTTGCCGCAGGCGTGGTGGGCGCCCTGGCCGAGCTGGTAGTCGGTGCGGCCGTAGTTCTGGGTGCCGGCCATGTAGCCGCCCGCCACGATCGTGCAGAAGACGAGCGCGGTCGCGGCGATCGCGAGCACGCGGATCCGCGGCCCGCCGTCCTCCGGCTCGGCGCCGCGCAGCGAGCGCCAGAGGTAGAGCAGGAGGCCGAGCAGCAGCATCGCGAGCCCGAGATGGGCGGCGACGTAGGCCTCCTCGAGGTTCTCCTCGACGGTGAGCCCGCCGAGCAGGCCCTGGGCGGCGACGAGGACGAGCAGCGCGCCCGTGACGAGGCGGTACTCGCGATGCTTGCGCCACGCCAGCACGACCAGCGCGAGCATCATGAAGCCGACCACGATCGCCGAGCGCGCGGTGGGTGTACTCGACGATCGAGTTGAGGTCGACGCCGGGGACGACGTCGCCGTTGCAGAAGGGCCAGCCGTGGAAGCCCGAGCCGGCCGGGCCGCAGCCGAGGCCCGAATCCGACACGCGCACGACCCCGCCCACCAGGATGAGGACGAACGTGGCTACGAGCGTGGCGAGTGCGAGCTTCCGCACGGGGCGTTCCAGCCTAGCTGCCTACACGCCGCGCGGCGCAATCGGCTGAGCCGAGCTCTCGGCCGACTCGCTGGCGAGCGCGACCTCGCGCCGGATGTCCTTCATCGGCTCGACGCTGCGGACGCGCGGCACCACGTCGAAGTTGTTCGGCGGCGGCGGCGAGCTCGTGTACCACTCGAGCGTGTTGCCCTGCCAGGGGTCGTTGCCTGCCTTCTTGCCGTGTCGCAAGCTGCGGATCACGTTGATCAGGGTGAGGAGCACGCCGACGCCGAGGACGAACGCGCCGATCGTCGAGACCAGGTTGTACCCCCCGACGCCGAGGTCGTCCCCGTAGTCGTAGACGCGTCGCGGCATCCCCGACAGGCCGGCCGAGTGCTGGATGAAGAAGGTCAGGTTGAAGCCGATGAACATCAGCCAGAAGGAGGCCTTGCCGAGGCCCTCCGAGAGCATCCGGCCGGTGAACTTCGGGAACCAGTAGTAGAGCCCCGCGAAGTAGCCGAACACGCCGCCGCCGAAGATCGTGTAGTGGAAGTGGGCGACGACGAAGTAGGTGTCGTGGAGCTGCCAGTCGACCGGGAAGATCGCGAGCTGGACGCCCGAGATGCCGCCGATCACGAACAGCGCGGGCAGCGCGGCCGCGAAGTAGAGCGGCGTCTTGAACACGATCGAGCCGCGCCAGAGCGTGGCGATCCAGTTGAAGATCTTGATGCCGGTCGGAACGGCGATCGTGAACGACGCGAGCATGAAGAAGGCCAGCACGACCGTCGCCGTCGGCGTCGTGAACATGTGGTGCGCCCACACGAGCATGCCGAGGAACGCGATCGCCACCGTCGCCGCCGCGATCGCCTTGTAGCCGAAGATCGGCTTGCGCGCGAACACCGGCAGGATCTCGGAGATCATCCCGAAGGCGGGCAGCACCATGATGTAGACCTCGGGGTGCCCGAAGAACCAGAACAGGTGCTGCCACAGGAGCGGGTCGCCGCCGCCGCGCGGGGTCGAAGAACGAGGTGCCGAAGTGGCGGTCGGTCAGCAGCATCGTGACCGCCGCCGCGATCGAGGGCAGCGCCGCGATCAGCAGGTAGCTGAACACGAGGATCGACCACACGAACAGCGGCATGCGGCCCCAGCTCATGCCGGGCGCGCGCATGTTGTGGATCGTCGCGACGAAGTTGATCGCGCCGACGAGCGACGAGATGCCGGTCAGGTGGATCAGGAATATCCACGCGTCGACCCCTCCGCTCGGCGAATAGAGGTCGTCCGAGAGCGGCGCGTACATCGTCCAGCCGGCCTGCGGCGGCTCGAAGAAGACGGCTGCAGTAGAACGCGATGCCGCCGAAGAGGGTGAGCCAGTAGGAGAGCGCGTTCAGCTTCGGGAACGCCATGTCGCGCGCCCCGATCATCAGCGGCACCAGGTAGTTCCCGAAGCCGGCGATCAGCGGGATGATGAACAGGAAGACCATCGTCGTCCCGTGCATCGTCACGAGGCCGTTGTAGGTCTCCGGGGTGACGAGCGTGTTGTCCGGCTGGGCGAGCTGGAGGCGCATGATCAGCGCCTCGACGCCGCCGACGAGCAGGAACACGATCGCGGTCGCGATGTAGAGGATCCCGATCCGCTTGTGGTCGGTCGTGGTGAGCCAGGACAGCCAGCCGCGCGGCGGCGTCTGCACCCCGTGCAGGACGACCTCCGGCCGTGCGACGCGCTGCGGCTCGACTCGGCTACCGGCTTCCACTACTGATCCTCACCGCCCTCGTTCTCGCTGCCCTCGCGCTGCTCGCGCTGCTCGGAGAGGTCCTCGCCGGCGGCCTCGATCTCCTCTCGCGTCCGCTCCGCCCAGGCCTCGAACTCGTCCGGGGTGACCGCGCGCACCTGGGCGCGCATGTCGGCATGCCCCGAGCCGCAGAGCTCGGCGCACTGGCCCCGGTAGACGCCCTCCTTGCCCGCGGGGACCTTGAACCAGGTGTCGTTCTCGTACCCCGGCACGGCGTCGACCTTGCCGCCGAACTTGGGGATCCACCACGAGTGGATCACGTCGGACGCCGTGACCTTGAGCACGACGGTCGTGTCGGTGGGCACGACCATCTCGTAGTAGGAGAACAGCTGGTCGCCGCCCGAGTAGTCGTAGCGCCACAGGTACTGCTGGCCGTTGACCCTGATCGTGAGCACGGGCCCGCCGCTCCTGGGCGGCGCCGGCTGGTCGATCGAGGCGAAGCGCGCCTGCTCGGCGCGCAGCCCGTTCGGCCCGGAGGCGGGCGGGTTCTCGATGTCCGGCAGATAGATGAAGGTGACCACCGTCAGCACGACCAGGATCAGCGCTGCGCCGACCGTCCAGCCGATCTCGAGCGGCGTGTTGCCGTGGATCTGCTGCGCCGTCGGGGCCGCCGCGGCGGGCGCGGTACTTGATCAGCGAGTAGATCAGCGTCGCCTCGACGCCGACGAAGATCACGATCCCGATGTAGAGCGTGAGCTTGTAGAGCGTGTCGATGTCCTCGGCCTGCTGCGAGCCGCCCGACTCGGGCGTGAAGGCATCGGCGAACGCGCCGGGCGCCGTCACGAGCATGCCGATGACGGCCGCGGCGAGCGCGGTCAGCAGGGCAACATGAGTCCACCGCCTGGACAAGGCGCGGCGCATCATATCCCCGCTCTCCGCGGGGTCTCCACTTCGTGCCTAATGCCCCGAGTCAGCTTCCCTGGAAGCTCGGGTCGCGCTTCTCGACGAAGGCCATGACGCCCTCCTGGAAGTCGCGCGTGCGTGCGAGCGCGTGCTGGAGGTTGGCCTCGAGGTCGAGCTGCGCGTCGAGGTCCGGGTAGAGCACCCGGTTGAGGGCCTGCTTGGTGCCCGCGTAGGAGCGCGTGGGGCCCTTGGCCAGGCGTCGCGGCGAGCAGGCTCGCCTCCTCGAGCAGGCGGTCGTCGGGATGCACGCTGTTGACGAGCCCCCATTCGAGCGCGAGCGCCGCCGGCACGCGCTCGCCGAGCATCGTCATCTCGAAGGCGCGCGCCTTGCCGACCGCCGCCGGGACGAACAGCGTCGAGCCGCCGTCGGGCATCAGCCCGACGTTCACGAACGCGAGCGCGAAGAAGGACGACTCGGCCGCGAGCACGAGGTCGCATGCGAGCGCGAGCGAGGCGCCGATTCCGGCCGCGGGGCCGTTGACCGCGGCGACCACGGGCTTCTCGAGCCGGCGGATCCCGGCGAGAATCGGGTGGCAGAACTCCATGAGCTCCTTGCGGAGGTCGGGCAGCCCGTCGTCCGGGTGCGGCTCGAAGCCGCTCTTCAGGTCCGCGCCGGCCGAGAAGCCGCGCCCGGCCCCGGTCACGAGCACGGCCCGCACGGCGGGGTCGGCCGCGTCCACGGTCACGAGCTGCCTTCAGCTCCTCGGTGAGCTGCCGAGTCCATGCGTTCAGCGAGTCGGGCCGGTTCAGCGTTATTCGCCCGACCCCCTCGTCCAGCTCCCAGATCACGGTCTCGTAGCTCAACCCGAGCCTCCTCTTCGACGTGCGCGGCCGGCGCCAGCGTACCCGGCCGCCAGCTCAGCCACGCCGGCTTCGATCGCCGGCTCGGCGATACGGCCGTAGCCGAGCAGCAGGGCCGGCGGCCCGGGCGCGACCGAATGCTCGCCGAGGCCGGACAGCCCGATCCCGCGTGCGCGGGCGGCCGCGAGCGCCGCCGCCTCGTCCGAGCCGGGCGGCAGCCGCGCCACCAGGTGCAGGCCGGCGGCTATGCCAGCGGGCTCCCAGTCCGGAAGATGCCGGGCGAGGGCGGCCACGAGCGCGTCGCGGCGCCTGCGGTAGATGCCGCGCGTGCGGCGCAGGTGACGGTCGAGCTCGCCGCGCTCGAGGAAGTCGGCGAGCGCGAGCTGCTCGACGACGGGCGTCCCGAGGTCGTCGCGCTCCTTTGCCGCCACGAGGTCGGCCGCGATCCGCTCCGGGGGCACCATCCAGCCGAGCCGCAGCCCGGGCGCGAGCGTCTTCGACACCGAGCCGGCGTAGAGCACCAGCTCCGGCGCGAGCCCCTGCAGCGCGCCGACGGGCGCGCGGTCGTAGCGGTACTCCGAGTCGTAGTCGTCCTCGAGCACTAGCGCGTCGGTCTCCGCGGCCCACTCGGCGAGGCGGGCGCGGCGGGCGGGGGAGAGGACCACGCCGAGCGGGAACTGATGCGCCGGGGTCACCATCGCCGCGGCGAGCGCGCCGTGGGCGTCGAGCAGCTCCACGCGCAGCCCCTGCTCGTCGACCGCGATCGGCACCGTCTCGAGGCCCGTCGAGGCGAGCTGGGCCCGGCCGGGCGCGCTCGACGGGTCCTCGACGGCGATGCGGCGCCCGCCGCGCGCTACCAGCGTGCGCCCGAGGAGCGCCATGCCCTGCGCCATGCCCGAGGTCACGATCACGCGCTCGGGGTCGCAGGCCGCGCCGCGCACGCGACCGAGGTACGAGGCGAGGGCCGAGCGCAGCTCGGGCGCCCCGCGCGGGTCGCCGTAGTCGAGCCGCGCGTCGGGAGCGGAGCGCAGCGCGCGGCGCAGCGACGCGAGCCAGGCGTCGCGCGGGAACAGCGAGACGTCCGGGCCTCCGGGACGGAAGTCGAAGCGCGGCGGGCGCTCCGCGGCCGGGGCGGGCACGGCCGCGGCGCCCGGCGAGGGCGCCAGCGCGACCCGCGTCGCGCCGCCCGGGCGGGCCACCAGGTAGCCCTCGGCGACGAGCTGCGAGTAGGCCTCGACGACCACGCCGCGCGACACGCCGAGCTCGTGCGCGAGCCCGCGGCTCGAGGGGAGCGCGCTGCCGGGCAGCAGGCGCCCCTCGCGCACGCCCGCGCGCAGCTGCTCCTCGACCTGCGCCTTGAGCGAGGGCCGCGAGCGGTCCAGCGCGATCAGGAGCTCGAGGCTCAGCGCTGCGCCTCGCGAATCAACTGGTCCATGAATGGCGTGCTCAACTGGTTCTTTCTCTCGAACCGGTTTGATCATACGGTGGCGGTCATGCCCGACCTGCCGACCCTGTGAGCGCCACCCTGCGCGGGTCGCTCCTGGCGGCGCTCGCACTCGCGGCGGTCGGGTCGCTCGTGGCCGCCTCGGACGCGGTCGAGAGCTACCCGCTCGCCGAGGGCCAGTTCCTGCGCTACCTGCTCGCCGCCGCCATCCTCGTGGCGCTCGCCCGCGGCCGGCTTCCGAGGCTGACCGCGCGCGAGGCGCTCGGGCTCGCCGCGCTCGCGGCCACCGGCCTCGTGCTGTTCAACGTCTTCGTCGTCGAGGGCGTGCGCGAGACCGACCCGGCCACCGTCGGCGTGATCGTCGGCTGCGTCCCGGTCGTGCTGGCCCTGGCGGCGCCGCTGCTCGAGCGCCGCCCGGTGAGCGGCCGCGTGCTGCTGGCCGGGGTCGTCGTGTCGATCGGGGCGGCGGGCGTCCAGTGGGCGGACGGCGGCATCACCTGGCTCGGCCTCGGGCTGGCGCTCGGCGCGCTCGCCTGCGAGGCCGCCTTCTCGCTGCTCGCCGCGCCGCGGCTCGAGCGCCTCGGCCCGCTCGCCGTGTCCGCCTACGCGTGCCTGTTCGCGCTGCCGCTGCTGGCCGGCTGGAGCCTCGTCGCGGGCGGTCCTGACCTGCCCACGCCGCGCCGCCGGCGAGCTGGCGGCGCTCGTCTACCTCGGCGCGATCGTCACGACCGGCGGCTTCCTGTGCTGGTACACGGCCGTCGGCATCCTCGGCGTCGAGCGCGCCGGGCTCTTCGCGGGCGTGCTCCCGGTCAGCGCGCTCGCCTGCTCGGCGGCGCTCGGCGTGGCGGGGGTGACCCCCGAGCGGCTCGCCGCCGTGGCCGTCGTAGTGGCCGGGATCACGCTTGGGGTACGTGCCGGGAGAACGCCCGCGCCCGCCCCGCAGGGCGCCGGAGACCGTTCTGTCTTGCGCGGCGCACCCAGCGGTGCGAGTCTTTCACCCCCCTGACTCGTCCATCAACCCGGGGAGGACCGCTGGTGGCTGTTTCGAAGTCCGCAGCTGCGCCTGCGAAGCGAGCGAAAAACGCTACGCGCGAGGCGAGCTGCGGGCCGAACCGCCACCAGACAGCCCCCTTCCGCGGCCGGCGCCGACGGCGTGGTCGACGCAGCGGTGCTCGAGGAGATCCTCGAGGCGCTCGTCGCGGCTCGCGACGGCGACTTCTCGCGCCGCCTCTCGCGCCGCCGCCAGGGCCTCGTCGGCGAGATCGGGGCGGCCTACAACGAGCTCGTCGCCATGAACGGCAAGATGGAGAAGGAGCTCGGCGCGCATGCGCCGGGTGATCGGCCGCGAGGGCCGGATGGACCAGCGCGCCTCGCTCGGCCCTGCCGGCGGCGGCTGGGAGTCGAGCGTCGAGTCGCTCAACACGCTCATCGACGACCTCGTCCGCCCGACCACCGAGGTCGCGAGCGTGCTCGACGCCGTCGCCGACGGCGACCTCGACCGCAAGATGGCCCTGACGATCGAGGGCCAGCCGGTCAAGGGCGAGTTCCTGCGCATCGGCACCACCGTGAACACGATGGTCGACCAGCTGTCGTCGTTCGCGGACGAGGTCACGCGCGTGGCGCGCGAGGTGGGCACCGAGGGCAGCCTCGGCGGCCAGGCCGAGGTCAAGGGCGTGTCCGGCACGTGGCGCGACCTGACCGAGTCGGTGAACCTGATGGCCGACAACCTCACCGAGCAGGTGCGCGGCATCGCCGAGGTCACCACGGCCGTCGCCCGGGGCGACCTGTCGAAGAAGATCACCGTCGAGGCCAAGGGCGAGGTCGCGGCGCTCGCCGACACGATCAACACGATGGTCGACCAGCTGTCGTCGTTCGCGGACGAGGTCACGCGCGTCGCGCGCGAGGTCGGCACCGAGGGCAAGCTGGGCGGCCAGGCCGAGGTCGAGGGCGTGTCGGGCACCTGGCGCGACCTGACCGAGAACGTCAACTCGATGGCGTCGAACCTGACCGACCAGGTCCGCAACATCTCCTACGTCGCGCAGGCCGTGGCGCGCGGCGACCTCTCGCAGAAGATCACCGTCGAGGCCAAGGGCGAGGTCGCCGAGCTCGCGGACACGATGAACGAGATGACCGACACGCTGGCGATCTTCGCCGACCAGGTCACGAGCGTCGCGCGCGAGGTGGGCACCGAGGGCAAGCTCGGCGGTCAGGCCGAGGTGCCGAACGTGTCGGGCACCTGGAAGGACCTGACCGACTCGGTGAACCTGATGGCGTCGAACCTGACCAACCAGGTGCGCAACATCGCCGAGGTCACGACCGCGGTGGCCGAGGGCGACCTGACCCAGAAGGTCACGGTGGACGTGAAGGGCGAGATCCTCGAGCTGAAGAACACCGTCAACACGATGGTCGACCAGCTCTCGTCGTTCGCGGACGAGGTCACGCGCGTGGCGCGCGAGGTGGGCACCGAGGGCAAGCTCGGCGGCCAGGCCGAGGTCAAGGGCGTGTCGGGCACCTGGCGCGGGCTCACCGAGTCCGTGAACCTGATGGCCGACAACCTGACCGACCAGGTGCGCTCGATCGCGCAGGTGTCGACCGCGGTGGCCGAGGGCGACCTCTCGCAGAAGATCGCCGTCGAGGCCAAGGGCGAGGTGGCCGCGCTCGCGGACACGATCAACAAGATGGTCGACCGGCTGCGCTCGTTCGCGGCCGAGGTCACGCGCGTGGCGCGCGAGGTCGGGACCGAGGGCAAGCTGGGCGGCCAGGCCGAGGTCGAGGACGTGTCGGGCACCTGGCGCGGGCTCACCGAGAACGTCAACTCGATGGCCTCGAACCTGACCGATCAGGTGCGAAACATCGCCGAGGTCACCACGGCGGTCGCGAACGGCGACCTGTCGAAGAAGATCACCGTCGACGCCCAGGGCGAGATCCTCGAGCTGAAGAGCACCGTCAACACGATGGTCGACCAGCTGAACGCGTTCGCGGCCGAGGTCACGCGCGTGTCCAAGGAGGTCGGCACCGACGGCAAGCTCGGCGGCCAGGCCGAGGTCGAGGGCGTCTCCGGCACCTGGCGCAGCCTCACCGAGTCGGTCAACTTCATGGCGTCGAACCTGACCGATCAGGTGCGCTCGATCGCCCAGGTCACGACGGCGGTGGCGAACGGCGACCTGTCGAAGAAGATCATCGTCGACGCCAAGGGCGAGATCCTCGAGCTCAAGAACACGATCAACACGATGGTCGACCAGCTCAACTCGTTCGCGGCCGAGGTCACGCGCGTGGCGCGCGAGGTGGGAACCGAGGGCAGCCTCGGCGGCCAGGCCGAGGTGGCCGGCGTCTCCGGCACCTGGCGCGGCCTCACGGAGTCGGTCAACTCGATGGCCTCGAACCTCACCGACCAGGTGCGAAACATCTCGCAGGTCGCCCAGGCGGTGGCGCGCGGCGACCTGACCCAGAAGATCACCGTCGACGCGAAGGGCGAGATCCTCGAGCTGAAGGAGACGCTCAACACGATGGTCGACCAGCTGTCCTCGTTCGCCGACGAGGTCACGCGCGTGGCCAAGGAGGTCGGCACCGAGGGCAAGCTCGGCGGCCAGGCTCAGGTCGAGGGCGTGTCGGGCACCTGGCGCGGGCTGACCGAGAACGTGAACCAGCTCGCCTCCAACCTGACGACGCAGGTCCGCGCGATCGCCGAGGTGTCGACCGCGGTGACCCAGGGCGACCTCACGCGCTCGATCAAGGTCGAGGCCAAGGGAGAGGTCGCGGACCTCTCGGACAACATCAACCAGATGATCGCCAACCTGCGCGAGACGACCCGCCAGAACGAGGAGCAGGACTGGCTCAAGACGAACCTTGCGCGCATCTCGGGCCTGATGCAGGGCCAGCGCGACCTCGAGACCGTCTCGCAGCTGATCATGTCCGAGCTCTCGCCCGCGGTGTCGGCACAGCACGGCGCCTTCTTCGTCGCCGACCACGAGGACGAGGAGCGCGGCTACGAGCTGCGCCTGCTGGCGAGCTACGGCTACACGCGCCGCCGCTCGGTGGCGAACCGCTTCCTCGCGGGAGAGGGGCTCGTCGGCCAGGCCGCGCTCGAGAGGAAGCCGATCCTGATCAACGACCCGCCGCCCGACTACATCCACATCGCGTCGGGCCTCGGCGAGGCGGCGCCCGCGCAACATCATCGTGATCCCGGTCCTGTTCGAGGAGCAGGTGCTGGCCGTGATCGAGCTGGCCTCGTTCCGCCCCTTCGACGAGATCATCCTGCAGTTCCTCGACCAGCTGACCGAGACGATCGGCGTCGTCCTCTCGACGATCATCGCCAACGTCCGCACCGAGCAGCTGCTGCAGCAGTCGCAGTCCCAGGGCCAGGAGCTCCAGCAGCAGTCGCAGGCGCTGCAGACCCAGCAGGAGGAGCTGCGCCAGACCAACGAGGAGCTGCAGGAGAAGGCGGAGCAGCTCGAGCGCCAGAACCGCGACATCGAGATCAAGAACCGCGAGATCGAGACGGCGCGCAGCTCGCTCGAGGAGAAGGCGGAGCAGCTGGCGCTCAGCTCGAAGTACAAGTCCGAGTTCCTCGCGAACATGTCGCACGAGCTGCGCACGCCGCTCAACTCGCTGCTGATCCTCTCGAAGGTGCTGAGCTCGAACGAGACCGGCAACCTGACGAGCAAGCAGGTCGACTCGGCGCTGACGATCCACAACGCGGGCTCCGACCTGCTCGCGCTGATCAACGACATCCTCGACCTGTCCAAGGTCGAGGCCGGCAAGATGGACGTGCACCCCGGGCGCACCTCGCTGGCGGGCGTGCGCGACTTCGTCGAGCGCTCCTTCCGGCCGCTCGCCGAGGAGAAGGGGCTGTCCTTCGAGATCGAGCTCGAGCCCGAGGGCCCGGGCAGCATCGAGACCGACGAGCTGCGGCTCCAGCAGGTGCTCAAGAACCTGCTCTCGAACGCGATCAAGTTCACCGACCGCGGCTCGGTCAGGCTCACGATCGGCACGGCGCCGGCGGAGCTGCAGTACGCGGGCGAGGCGCTCGCGCGCGCCGAGAGCGTGATCGCGTTCTCGGTCACGGACAGCGGCATCGGCATCCCGCCGGACAAGCTGCGGCTGATCTTCGAGGCCTTCCAGCAGGCCGAGGGCTCGATCAGCCGCCGCTTCGGCGGCACCGGCCTCGGCCTCTCGATCAGCCGCGAGATCGCCCGCCTGCTGGGCGGCGAGATCAGGGTCGACAGCGTCGAGGGCGAGGGGGCGACGTTCACGCTCTACCTGCCCGCCAGGTACCGGCCGGCGGAGCGCCGGCCCGACGCGATCGAGCTGCCGGAGCCGGCGGAGACGCACTCGCACTCGAACGGCGCCCCGCGCGGCGAGAGCGCGATGCTCCCCGAGCCGCTCACGGACGACCGCGCCGACCTCGCGCCCGGCGACCGCGTGGCGATCCTCATGAGCGAGGACCCCGACCTCGCCCGCTCGGCGGTCGGCGGTGGCCCACGAGCAGGACTTCAAGTGCCTGCTCGCCCTGCGCGGCGACGCCGGGCTGGCGCTCGTCCACGAGTTCATGCCCGAGGCCGTGGTCGTGAGCCGCGAGCTGCCGCAGGTCGACGGCGAGGCCGTCCTCGATCACCTGAAGCGCCACCCGCAGACGCGCCACATCCCCGTGTACGTCCTCGCGGAGGGCGACCGCGGCGCACGAGGCCCGCCGCTCCGGCGCCGTGGGCTTCGCCCCGAAGCCGCTGTCGCAACAGCGGCTCGGCGAGGTGTTCCAGGAGCTCGGCGAGTTCCTCGACAGGCGCACGTGCGCCGTGCTGGTCGTCGAGGACGACGAGCGCGAGCGCGAGGCCGTGATGGAGCTGATCGGAGGCGGCGACGTGCGCGTCCTCGGCGCGGGCACGCCCGACCAGGCGCTCGCCGAGCTCGACGGCGGGACGTTCGACTGCATGGTGCTCGACCTCGGCCTCGGCGACGGCGACGGCTTCGCCCTGCTCGAGCGGATCAAGCGGACCAAGCGCTTCCGCGACCTGCCCGTGATCGTCCACACGGGCAAGGACCTGTCGCCCAAGGACGAGTCCCGCCTGCGGCGCTACGCCCAATCGATCGTCGTCAAGGACGCGCGCTCACCCGAGCGCCTGCTCGACGAGACGGCGCTCTACCTGCACCGGGTCGAGTCGCGCATGCGCTCGGAGCAGCGGCGCATGCTCGAGCGCCTCCACACCGCCGACGAGATCTTCGACGGCAAGAAGGTGCTGATCGTCGACGACGACGTGCGCAACGTCTTCGCGCTCACGAGCGTGTTCGAGCGGCGCGGCATGGAGGTGCTGTTCGCCGAGAACGGCCGCGACGGCATCGAGACGCTGAGGGACAACCCCGACGTCTCGCTCGTCCTGATGGACATCATGATGCCGGAGATGGACGGCTACGAGGCCACGCGCGCGGTCCGCGAGATGCCCGAGTTCGAGCGCCTGCCGATCGTGGCGCTCACGGCCAAGGCGATGAAGGGCGACCGCGAGAAGAGCATCGCGTCGGGCGCCTCCGACTACATCACGAAGCCCGTCGACATCGATCAGCTGCTGTCGCTGATGCGTGTCTGGCTCCATCGGTGAGTGACGCGCCCGGCATCCTCGTAGTAGACGACCAGCCGGACACCCTCACGGCCCTCGAGGCCCTGCTCGCGCCGCTCGGCCACGAGGTCGTGACCGCGCGCTCCGGCGAGGAGGCGCTCAGGCGGCTGCTCGACGAGGACTTCGGCGTGATCGTCATGGACGTGCGCATGCCGGGAATGGACGGCTTCGAGACGGTCGAGCTGATCAGGCAGCGGCGGCGGCACGAGGACACCGCGATCATCTTCCTCACCGGGGCCGACGCGGACAGCGAGCAGGTGACGCGCGGCTACTCGGCGGGGGCGGTCGACTACATCGTCAAGCCCGTCGATCCCGACGTGCTGCGCTCGAAGGTCGGACATGCTGCTCGCGCTGGCGGAGAAGACCGCCGCGCTGCGCGAGTCCGAGGTGCGCTTCCGGGCGGCCTTCGAGGGAGCGCCGATCGGGATGGGCCTCAGCACGCTCGACGGCGGCTGGATCGAGGTCAACGAGGCGCTCTGCGAGATGGTCGGCCTCTCGCACGAGCAGCTCCTCGCGCGCCCGCCGGTCGAGCTCGCCCATCCGGACGACCGCCCGCGCGAGCAGGAGGAGGTGTCGCGGCTCGTACACGAACGCCATGGGCACGCACCAGTCGGAGATCCGCTTCACGCGCGGCGACGGTGAGCTCGGCCACGCGCTCGTCAGCGTGTCGCTCGCCGTGGACGCGCACGAGCGCCCGCTGCACCTGATCTGGCAGGTCCTCGACATGACCGACCGGCGGCGGGCGGCGATCGAGAGCGCCGCGCGCGCCCAGGCCGAGACGGTCGCCGAGGCGCTGTCGAAGCTCCAGCAGGTCACCGAGGCGGCGCTCGAGCACCTCGCGCTGCGCGACATGCTCGAGCAGCTGGTCGCGCGCATCCGCGAGGTCTTCGGCGCCGATCTGACGAGGATCCTGCTGCGCGAGCCACGACGATCCGTCGGAGCTCGTGGTCGGGGCCGCGAGCGGCTTCAAGGCGCATGGGGCGGGCGACCGGGTCGCGCTCAGGGGCGCCCTCGAACAGGTCGTGAGCGACGTCCGCCCCGTCACGCTCGCGGACTTCTCGGAGGGGCTCGACCGCGCCCTGGCGGCCGAGCAGCCCGGCGCGGTGATGGCGGCCCCGCTGCTGGTGGGCGGCGAGGTGGCCGGGGTGGTGGAGCTGAGCCTCTGCTCGACCCGGCGCTGGACCGCGGACGAGGAGAGCCTCCTGATCCTGATGGCGGACCGCGCCGGCCTTGCGATCGCCAACGCGCGCGCCTACGAGCACGAGCTCAGCACGGTCGAGATGCTCCAGCGCAGCCTGCTGCCGGAGACGCTGCCCGAGCTCGAGAGCGTGCACGTGGCGGCTCGCTACCAGCCCGGCGGGGCAGAGGTCGGCGGCGACTGGTACGACGCCCTCCAGCTCGGCGACGGGCGACTCGGCGTCGCCATGGGCGACGTCGTCGGGCACGGGCTCCCAGCCGCATCGCTGATGGGACAGCTGCGCCACGCGACGCGCGCCTATGTCCTCGAGGGGCATGCGCCCGGGGCCGTGCTCGACCGTCTGGACAGGCTGGTGCGCAGCCTCGACGGCGCCCAGATGGCGACGCTGCTCTACCTGGTCGTCGAGCCCGACCGCTCGTCCATGCGGCTCGCGAGCGCCGGCCATGTGCCGCCGCTGATCGTCGGCCCGGATGGCCGGGCGGAGTTCCTGAAGGGCGCGCCCGACCCCCCGCTCGGCGTGTTCGAGACCCCGAGCCACAGCGAGACGGAAATCGCGCTCGAGCCCGGCTCGACGGTGATCCTCTACACGGACGGGCTCGTCGAGCAGCGCGGCGTGTCGATCGACGCCGGCCTCGACGCGCTGCGGGCTGCGGCCGCGAACCCGGGCGAGGACCCCGAGGCGCTTTGCGACCGCCTGATGGCGGCCATGCTCGAGGTGCACGAGCCGAACGACGACGTCGCTCTGCTCGTGCTGCGGTCGCTGCCGGTGGCGCCCGGCCCGTTCTCGGTCGAGTTGCGAACCGACCCCGAGCAGCTCGCCTCGATGCGCCGCCGGCTCGGGCGCTGGCTCGCGGCCCGCGGCGCGCTTCAGGAGGAGCTCGAGGCGATCCAGATCGCCTGCCACGAGGCATGCTCGAACTCGATCGAGCACGGCTACGGGTTCGGGCCCGGGAGCGTGACCGTCGAGGCCGACATCGGCGAAGCGGGCGTCACCGTGGAGGTGCGCGACGGCGGCGAGTGGGTGGAGCGTCCCGACGGGCCGATGCGCTACCGCGGCCACGGCCTCAAGCTGATGGACGGGCTGGTGGATTCCGTCGACGTCGTGCGCTCGAAGAACGGGACGCGGATCCGGCTCCGCCGGCGGCTCGCATGCCAACCTTCCGAGGAGTGCTCCTCGACTCGATTGAATGGCTCGGGCACTCGGGCTTCCGCATCACAGTCGGAAGGGCCTTCGTCTACATAGACCCCTACCGGGTGCCCGAGGGCTCCCCGGCGGCGGATCTGATCCTGATCACGCACGGCCACTACGACCATTTCTCCCCTCAGGACGTCGAGCGGCTCACGAAGCGCGGCACCTGGCTCATCGGACCCGCCGCCGTCGCGGAGCGCGTGAGCGGGCAGGTGCACTCGATCGCGCCGGGCGAAGCGCTCGACGACGAGCTGGTTCGCGGCGTCCACGTGGGCGCGGTGGCGGCCTACAACACATCGAAGCTCGACGGCGAGGGTCGCCCCTTCCACCCGCGCGAGGCGGGCTGGGTCGGATACGACCTGAACGTGCGCGGCGAGCGGCTCTACCACTCAGGCGACACCGACGTGATCCCGGAGATGGACAGCGTGACCGGGGTCGACGTGGCCCTCCTGCCCGTGAGCGGGACCTACGTGATGACCGCGCAGGAGGCGGCCGAGGCGGCGCGCAGGATCCAGCCGCGCGTGGCCGTCCCGATGCACTGGGGCGAGCACCTCGGCACGGAGGAGGACGCCCGCGAGTTCGCGCAACGGGCCGACGTCGAGGTGCGGATACTGGACAAGGCCGCCGGCTGAGGCGGCTTCACGGTCTATTTTCGGACCGCTCCGACCGGGACAGGTGCGTGTTTGGGGGAGGCTGGGTACCTAAGGGCGGGCAAGCCCTTCCCCCGAATGGAGAACTCTTGATGAAACGTGTCTTTCCGCGCCGAGCGCTCGCCGTGCTCGCCGCCTCGGTCGCGCTGGTGGCGGTGACCGCCTCGACGGCGTCCGCCGCCACGATCGCGCCCGGCACTCCCTGCGCGCGCTACGTTTCCGGTCTCGCCGGCAGCCAGTGGGTCCCGATCTCCGGCACCGGCTTCTCGCCGAACACCGACCCGGCCTTCAACTCCGTCGAGCTGCAGTACACGAACGGGGACCTCGGCGGCTACAGCCCGCTCGCACTGGACGGCTCCTTCAACATCGGCGTGTTCATGCCCACCGAGTTCATCTCGAGCGACGCGGGCCGCACGAAGACCTACACGCTCACCGCGACCGACCGCGTGACGCCCGGGCTCGTCGCTTCGACGGACGTGACGTTCGTCAGGGTCGGCGCGGCCATCAAGCCGTCACGCGTGCAGAAGAACCTCGGCCGCAAGGTGCGCTGGTCGGCCTGGGGCCCGCCCACGGGGGCCAAGATCTACCTGCACTGGACCTTCAACGGGCGTCGCTACGCCGTCAAGAAGATGGGCACGGCCAAGGGCCCATGCGGGATCGTGCACAAGAAGCTGCCGTTCCTGCCGGTGACCCCGCGCACCGGGACCTGGAAGGTCTACCTCACGACCGCCAAGAAGCTCAAGAAGAAGAAGGCGCTGTTCCGCGTCGACCTCAGCGTGGTCAAGACGTTCAGCAGCGCCGCGACCGCGAGCGTCAGCAGCGTGCGCTGACGGTACTGCCGCACGGGCCGCGGCGCGAGAGCGTCGCGGCCCGCTAGCGGCGTGCCGCGGAAGCGCTCCGGCGCGGCCGGAGCGCGGCGCCCAGCAAGAGCAGGCCGAGGCCCATGATCCCCATCGCGCCGAGCTCGAGCCCGGTCGAGGGGAGCCCGGTCGTGGACGACCCCGTGTCGCCGGCGTAGGGGTCGGTCTCGTCGGCGGCCGGCGGCTCGGCCGTCTCCGCGGGTTCGTCGGGAAGCGGCTCGGCGTCGTTCTGCGTCGCGGCGGCCGGAGTCGTGGGCCGATCCTCCTGAGAGGCCCGCGCGCGCGGAGCTGCGACGCCGCCCGCCCGCGCCCCCGGCGCGGGCGCCTCGGCTGCCTGCGCGCCCCTGGGCGCCACGCGGCCTCCGCCGCGCTGCTCGGCCGTCGGCTCGGCGACCGGCCCGGCGAGCGCGCCGCCGCTGCGCGTCGCCACCGAGTCGGGGGAGGCCGAGGCCGAGACCGCGCCGCCGACGGCAAGCGTGGTGAGCGCGGCGGCGGCGATGGCCAGGCGGCGCGAGAGCTTCATCCTGCGACGCTTCGCTGCATCCCGCGTTCCTCCTGCGGCTGCACGTCGCGTTGCCGGGAGGCGACGGCCCCCATGGGTATGCTGCGACGGCTTTGCGAAGCACTCGCGCCCTACGAACGCTCGCGTGGGGTGTGGTGGCGGTGGGCATCGTCACGCCGCTGGTCAGGCACCGGCTGAAGCTCCGTGCCCCCGTGGTCTCGGTGCTCACCTGGCCGTCGCCTGCGGCCCTGGCCCTCGCCGCCCCCCGCACCCCCCTGCGCGACGCGGGCATCTATGCCCTCCAGATGTGGGCGTACTTCGCGCACTTCGACATGGCCGACGACGACCCGGACGCGCTGCTCGAGCGGCTCAAGGTCGACTACCCGATTCGCTTCGATCGCGCGATCGGAGGCGGCACGACGCCGACCATCCGGCTGCAGCGCTCGCTCGGCCGCGAGGGCCGCGTCGGGCCACTCGAGTACGGCCTGTCGGCGATCCATTGGAGCTGGTTCCTCGTCCCCCATGGGACGCTCGCCTACATGCTCCTGTGCCACCGCCGGATCTTCCCGCGCTCGGCGGTCCTGATGTCGGCCTGCTTCGACCTCGGCTGCGTCGTCTACTGGGCCGTGCCGACGGCGCCGCCCTGGTGGGCCGGCCAGAACGGGAACATGCCGCCGGTGCGGCGCATCATGGCCGAGGCGGGCGAGCGCTTCTGGAGACGTCTCTGGCAGCCGCTTTACCATTCCCTGCAAGGAAACCCCTTTGCGGCCATGCCCTCCCTCCACTTCGGCACATCAGTCATGGCAGCCCGTCTGCTGTCACAGGTCGGACCCGGCCACGCCGCGGCCGGCTGGGCGTACACGCTCACGCTCGGCTTCGGGCTCGTCTACCTGGGTGAGCACTACGTGATGGACCTGCTGGCCGGGTTCGTTCTGGCCGAGGGACATCTGGCGCGCCGCGCCGCACCTCGATCCTGCCTTCACGGCGATCGGCCGCGCGGTTCAGCGACTGGAGCCGCGGGCGGGCTGATGGCGGCGGACCAGCGCCGCCGCCTCGAGGAACGCCGAGGGCTCGAGGACCCGGAGCTCCTCCCCGACGAGGACTCCGCCCTCGACGACACCACCGACGACGAGCGCGACGAGGACGCGGAGGTCGGTCGCCTACAGGCGCTGCTGAGCGATCGCCGGAAGCTCGCCACGGGCGCCGTGTTCGTCGTGCTCGTGGTGGTGGCGATCTACGTCCTGTTGCCGAACCTGATCGGTGCCGGCGAGGCGGTCGACAAGCTCGACGAGGCGATCTGGTACTGGATCGTCATCGCGGTCGGCTTCAACGTGCTCGCGTTCGTCGCGTATGTGGCGCTGTTCCGGGGAGTGCTCGGCGGCACGCACGACGACGAGATCCACCGCCGGCTCGACGCGAAGGCCTCGTACCAGATCACCATGGCCGGCCTCGCCGCCACGCGCATCTTCTCCGCCGGGGGCGTCGGCGGCCTCGTCCTCACGTACTGGGCGCTGCGCAAGGCGGGCATGCCGCGGCGCCGCTCGGCCTGCCGGATGGTCTCGTTCCTCACGCTCACCTACTCGGTCTACCTGGCTGCGCTGATCGTCTTCGGCATCCTGCTGCGGACGCACGTGCTGCCCGGCCCGGCCCCGGTCGGCGGGACGATCGTGCCCGCGGCGATCGCGGCGGGCGTGATGGCGATATTCGGGCTGATCGCGCTGATCCCGGATGACATCGAGCGGCGCATCACGCGCTTCGCCGGCGGCTACCGGCGCGTGCGCTACCTGCAGCGGCTGGCCAAGGGGCCCGCGACGCTCGCGATGGGGGTCAGAACGGCGCTCGCCTACATCCGCCATCCGCGGCGCGGCGCGCTGGCGGTCGGCGGCGCGGTCGGCTTCTGGGCGGCCAACATCGCCGTGCTCTGGGCGAGCTTCGAGGCGTTCGGCGGGGACGTGCCGCTGGGCGTGCTCGTGCAGGGCTTCTTCGTCGGCATGGCCGCCAACCTGATTCCCTCGCCGGCGGGCGGCGTGGGGTCGGTCGACGCCGGGATGATCTTCGCCTTCGACGTGCTCTTCGGGCTGCCGAGCGCGATCGTGTTCCCGGCCGTGCTCAGCTACCGGGTGATCGCGTTCTGGCTGCCGATCCCGCCCGGAGTGGTCGCCTTCTTCCAGTTGCGCGGTACCGTGGCGCAGTGGGAGCAGGAGCGTGAGTCGGCGCGGGGCGGCGTGGCTACACTTCAGAAAGTAAAGTATTAGAGCGCAAATGGAGACAGAGATCAGAGACATCGAGGAAGTCGTCATCGTCGGCAGCGGCCCGGCCGGGTACACGGCCGCGCTCTACACCTCGCGCGCGGACCTCAACCCGCTCGTGATCGAGGGCTTCGCGTGGGGCGGCCTGCTGCAGCAGACGACCGACGTCGAGAACTACCCCGGCTACCCCGAGGGCGTCATGGGGCCGGAGATGATGCAGCAGTTCCGCGACCAGGCGGAGCGCTTCGGGACCCGCTTCGTCACCGACGACGCGACCAGGCTCGAGCTCTCGAGCGAGCCCGGCGGCCTCCACACCGTCCACGTCGGCGGCAGCGAGATCAAGGCGCGCGCCGTCATCCTCGCCATGGGGGCCGAGCCGAAGAAGCTCGGCGTGCCCGGCGAGGACGAGCTCGCCGCGCGCGGAGTCTCGTACTGCGCCACCTGCGACGCGGCGTTCTTCCGCGGCAAGCCGACGATCGTGGTCGGCGGCGGCGACACGGCGATGGAGGACGCGACCTTCCTCTCGAAGTTCGCCGGCTCGAGGTCGGCATCGTGCACCGGCGCGCCGAGTTCCGCGCGTCGGCGATCATGCTCGACCGCGCTCGCGCCACCGAGAACATCGAGCTCGTCACGCCGTACGTGGTCAAGAGCTTCGACGCGGGCGCGGAACGGTGCGCTCGAGAAGGTGCACGCTCGAGAACACGGAGGACGGCGTCCGAGCGCGAGCTGCCGGTCGACGGGCGCGTTCATCGCGATCGGCCACCGGCCGAACTCGCAGCTCGTCGAGGGCCAGCTCGAGCTCGACGACGAGGGCTACGTCCTGGTCGACGGGCGCTCCACGCGGACCAAGCTGCCGGGCGTGTTCGCGGCCGGCGACCTCACCGACCACGTCTACCGCCAGGCGGTGACCGCCGCCGGCACGGGCTGCATGGCCGCCCTCGACGCCGAGGCCTACCTGCGCGACACGCCGATCGACCCCGAGGCGCACTGGGCGCCCGAGCCGGAGAAGGTCGAGGCGGCCGCGGAGTCGGCGGCAGCCTCCTAGGGACGGCTTGCCCGACCTGGATCAACTGGGCGCGCCAGCAGCGCTGCGCTCCCGAGTCGATCCTCCAGCCCGCGCTCCGAGGAGGAGCTCGCAGCGGCGGTTGCCGGCGCCGCGCGCGTCAAGGTCGCCGGGTCGGGCCACTCCTTCACCGACATCGCCTGCACCGACGGCGCTGATGCTCGACCTGTCCGGCATGGGCCGGGTGCTGTCGGTGGAGGGGAACGAGGTGACCGTCGAGGCCGGCATCACGCTGCGCGACCTCGGCGAGGAGCTCCGGTCCCGCGGCCTCGCGATGGAGAACCAGGGCGACGTCGACCCGCAGACCGTCGCGGGCGCGATCTCGACAGCCACCCACGGGACCGGCGGGAGCTTCGGCAACCTCTCGTCGCAGGTCGTCGGAGTGCGGCTCGTCGACGGCGCGCGGCGAGCTGCGCGAGATCACGCGACGGCGACGACCTGCGCGCCGCGCGGGTCTCGCTCGGCGCGCTCGGCGCGATCACCGCGGTCACGCTCCGCTGCGTCCCCGCCTTCACGATCCACCGCGATCGACGAGCCGCGCGACGCTCGACGACGTGCTGCCGCGGCTCGACGAGCAGGTGGACGCGCACGACCACTGGGAGGCGTTCGTGATGCCGTACACGCGCCGGGCGCTCACGCTCACCTCGGCGCGCACCGATCGCGAGCCGGCGCCGCCCGGGAAGGCGCGCGCCTTCGTCCGCGACGTGCTGCTCGAGAACGCCGCGCTCGGGCTCGCCTGCCGGCTCGGCCGGCGCTTCCCCGGCTCGATCCCGCGGCTGAACCGAGCGATCGCGTCGCTCATGGGGCGCGCGGAGCACCTCGACGCGAGCAACCGCGTGTACGCCAACGTCCGGCTCGTGCGCTTCACCGAGATGGAGTACGGCATCCCGCGCGAGCACGCCGCCGAGGCGCTCGAGCGGGTGCTCGCGCTGATCGAGCGCCGCCGCCTGCCGATCGGCTTCCCGATCGAGCTGCGCGTGGTGGCGCCCGACGACGCGCTGCTGTCCACCGCCCACGGGCGCCCGACCGCGTACATCGCGGTCCACCAGTACCTGCGGCATGGAGTACGAGACCTACTTCCGCGGCGTCGAGGCGATCATGGACGAGTACGGCGGGCGCCCGCACTGGGGCAAGCGCCACTACCAGTCGGCCGCGACGCTCGCCCCCCGCTATCCGGGCTGGGAGCGCTTCGCGGAGGTGCGCGCGCGGCTCGACCCCGAGGGGCGCTTCGAGAACGACTACACGCGCAGGGTGCTCGGTTCGGTGGCGCCCTCAGCGGCAGCGCCGAGGCAGGCGCCGGTCGAGCGTGACGACGCGGCCGTCGCTCGTCTGAATCCGCGCGCGCAGCGACCTGCCGCCGACCGGAGAGCCGAATGGGCGCGCGCGGTCCTGGCGCAGGCGGCGCGCGCTCCGGAACGTGACCTTCTCGACGCCGCTGCCCGACACGCGCGCCCGGCACCCCGAGCGCACGGCGAGCCGTGCGGCGGGCTTCGTGCGGCAGCTGCGGCCCGCAGCAGCACGGCCAGCTGCGCCGAGCCGCAGCGACAGCTCGGCCTGCACGCCGCGCGTACGCCGGGTCCGCGTGCAGGCTCGTCGAGCTGGTGCGGGTCGCGCTCGAGGTCGTACAGCTCGCGCTCGCCGTTCGCGTGCTGCACGTACACGTAGCGGTAGGTGCGCAGGGCGTCGAAGGCGGGCTGGTTCACGCCGGGCGCGCCCTCGATCAGGAGGTCGCGGCCCCACTCGAGCCCGCGGTCCTCGAGCAGCGGGAAGCAGCGAGCGGCCGTCCTGCGGCTTGCCCGGTGTCGCCCCCGGCGGCCTCGAGGATCGTCGGCGCGAGGTCGGCGTTCGTCACGAGCTGGCGGCGGTGCGCGCCGTCCGGCACGCCCGGGCCGCGGATGATCAGCGGCACGCGGATCGACGGCTCGTAGACGAGCACCTTGCCGATCGGCACGCGGTGCTCGCCGTGGAAGAAGCCGTTGTCGGAGGTGAACACGATCAGCGTGTTGTCGAGCTCGCCCTCGGCGTGCAGCGTGTCCACGATCCGGACGACGGCCTCGTCGACCGCGAGCAGCGACTCGAGCCGCTGCTGGTAGTTCTCGTCGATGGCGGCGGCACGCGCGGCGGTGATCGGCGGCAGGGCCTGGATGAAGCTCGGCTTGTCGGTCACGTCGACCTCGTTGTACGAGGGGTCGCCAGGCGGCCGCTCGCCGGCGAAGCGGTTCAGGTGGCGCACGGCGGGCGAGGGCGTGGGGAGCCCCGCCGGGTCGTCGGCCTCGTGCGGCCCGCCGCTGTGCGGTGCGAGGAAGGCGAGCGAGAGGAAGAACGGCGTGCGCGTGTCGCCCATGCGGCGGATGACGGCGAGCGCGCGCTCGCGTGTAGTAGTCGGTCGAGTAGTAGAGCGGGTTGCGGTCGAGGCCGTAGGTGTTCAGCAGGCCGTTCTCGTTCAGCGTGTAGCCGTAGAACTGGTAGGTGGACGGATCGACCGACGCGTACCACTCGCTCCAGCCGGGCGGCACCTCGGTCGGGTTGCCGCAGGCCGTACTCGTTCAGGAACTTGCCGATGTGCACCGTCCGGTAGCCCGCCTCCTGGAGCCAGACCGGCAGCCAGTTGCTCTTGTCGAGCCGCCCGTAGCCGCCGTCCGGCGGCGGTGTTCCCGATCACGCCGTGGTTGTGCGAGTACTGGCCGGTGAAGAGGTGGCGCGCGACGGGCAGCAGAGCGAGTTCGACACGAAGGCGCGGTCGAAGGTGGTCCCCGCCGCCGCGAGCACGCGCTTCACCTCCGCTCATCACGCGCATCGACTCGAGCGTCTGGTCGTCGGTCATCACGACCACGATGTTGGTCCGCTCGGCGGGGCGGCGGCCTGCGGCGGCCGGCAGCGGCGAGCGCGGCGATCGCGAGGAGCGCGGCGAGCACCTCACCGGCAGGCGCGCAGTGTCCGGTCGAGTGTCAGGCGGCGGCCGTCGATCGTCTCGGTGCGCACGCGCAGCCGGAAGCGCCGGGCCGGGCGCAGGCGGCGCAGCGGGATGTCCTCGACCACCGGTGGCGTCAGCGCACGGGCGATCGCGCGGCTGCCCACGAGCACGTCGGCGGTCATGATCTCGTCGCGCTCCGAGCCCCCGACGCGCACGCGCAGGTCGTCGCGCAGGCAGCTGCCGACCGGCTGGCCCTGCGAGCGCAGGAAGAGCCGCAGCCGCGGGCTGGCGAGGCAGCTCTGGCCCGGCGCAGCTGTGCAGCGTTCGCAGCCGCCGCTTCAGGTCGCGCTCCACGTGGCGGTAGCGGTCGTCGCCGTCCTTGCTGTCGAGCTGGAAGGGGTCCTCGACGAGGTCGTAGAGCTCGTACTCGCCGGTCGTGAGGTGCTCGACGTAGAGGTAGCGGTAGGTGCGGATGCCGCGGTACGTGGGGATGCCGTTGGCGCCGCGCCCGTTCTCGATCAGGATGTCGCGGCCCCACTCCTGCGCCGGGATCCTCCGCGAGGTCGAGCAGCGAGCGGCCGTCGAGCACGCGCCAGGGCGTGACCTGTGCGGCGTCGAGGATCGTGGCGGGAACGTCGAGGTTCGCCACGAGCCGGCTGTCGAGGCGGCCGCGCGGGATGCCCGGGCCCGCGCATCAGCAGCGGGATCCGGATCGACGGCTCGTAGGGGAGCACCTTCTCGCGCGAGCGCCCGGTGCTCGCCGTGCATGAAGCCGTTGTCCGAGAGTGTAGACGATCAGCGTGTTCTCGAGCTCGCCGGTGCGGCGCAGCGCGTCCACGATCTGGGCCACGCCCTCGTCCACGGCCAGCAGGCTCTCGAGCTCCTGGCGCCAGTTCTCCTCGATGCCGGCGACCTTGTCGGGCGTGAAGCGGCGGACGGTCGGCCACCACCTGGGGCTTGTCGAACATCGACCGCTCGTTGAAGTTCGGCGAGCGCGGCATCGTGTAGCCGGCGAAGGCGTCGCGGTGGCGGGGCGCGGGGGAGGGCGTGCCGGGGCTGATCGGGTCGTCGGGGTCGCGCGGGCCGCCGCGGTGCGGCGCGACGTACCAGAGCGACAGGTAGAACGGCTGCGCCGACGGCGCGGCGTCCTCGATCAGGTCGACCGCCCGGCGGGTGGACTGGTCGGTCTGATAGTCGCCGGGTGCGTCGGGCTGCGGGTAGGAGCGCAGCACGCCGTTCTCGTTGACCTTCCAGATCTGGTAGTTGAACGCGGTCGCAGTGCGGGCTTCCGTACCAGTCCGTGTAGCCCGCCGGGATCGCCGTCCCTGTACTCGTAGCCGTTCAGGTAGCGGCCGACGTGCATCGTGCGGTAGCCGGCCGCCTGCAGCCAGACGCGGCAGGTGCTCGTGTGTGTCGAGCTTCGGAAGCCGCCGAACGGGCCGGCGTTGTGGAGCACGCCGTGGTTGTGCGCGTACTGGCCGGTGAGGTTGGTCGCGCGCGACGGGCAGCAGAGCGGGAAGCTCGCGATCGCCTGCGTCGAAGTTGGTGCCCTCGGCCGGCGATCTGCGCGTTCAGCTGGGGCATCATCGGCAGCGTCGCGGCCGTCTGGTCGTCGGTCATGATCACGACGACGTTCGGCTGCTGGGCGCAGCGCGGGCGCGGCCGCGCATGCGAGCAGGGCGAGCGCCACGAGGACGCCTGCGAGGAGGCGTGAGGAGTCCACAACGCCGATGGGTCGCATGGCGACCTCGAGGCATCCGGGCGACACCCGGCCGAGTTGGGCGTCCGGCACTAGAGCTCGGTCCGGCCCTCGCCGCGGTACGTCGGCACCTCCCCGACGATCTCGGCCGCCGCTCAGCAGGTAGAGGCTGTCGAATCGCTCGCACAGCTCGCCGGCCTTGGCATGGCGCAAGTAGACGTTGTCGCCCACCCGCAGGCGAGCGGCGGCCGCCGCCGAGCACCGGCGTCTGCACCTCGCCGGCGCCCTCGAGCGGCGTCGAGGCGCAGGCCGCGCGGCAGCTCGGGCGCGGGCAGGCGATCGCCGCCGGCCGGCGCCGGACGCGAGGTAGCCGCCGCCCAGCAGCGTGGCCACCCCGCCGCTCGGGCGGCGCACCACCGGCAGGGCGAACATCGCGGCGGGGGTCGAGCGTGAAGTCGTCGTAGCGGTCGAAGAGGGTGGGCGCGTAGAAGCCGGAGCCGGCCGTGACCTCGGTGACCGACGGCTCTCGCGCGCGGTCGTGTGGAGGCTGCCGGTGCCGCCGCCGTTGACGATCTCGACCGGCGCCACCTCGCGCACGGCGGCCACCACGGCGGCGCGGCGCTCGGCGAGCTCGGGCACCGAGCGGCGCTTGATCGGCGCGGATCGCAGTAGCCCTGCCAGCGCGCCTGCCGAGCGGGCCGGTCGCCCAGCCCGGCGATGTGGGCCTCGTAGCCCATCAGCCCGGCGAGCTCGAAGCCCGGGCCGCCGCGCGATCTCCTCGGCCAGCGCGCGCGCCTGCGGCGGGTCGTGCACGGGCGAGCGCTTGACGCCGATCTTGATCCGCCCGCCGAGCGGCCACCAGCTCAGGTCGAGCTCGATGCACACGCGGATCGGGCCGGCCGCCGCGCGCGGCGGACTCGATCAGGTCGAGCTGCTCGACCGAGTCGACCATCACGATCGGCGGGCGCTCGGCCTCGAGCCGGCCGAGCCGGGCCAGGCCCTCGCGGTCGGCGGTCGGGTAGGCCAGCAGCAGGTCGTCGAAGCCGTGCTCGTGCAGCCAGAGCGTCTCCGGCAGCGTGAACGTCATCAGGCCGCGGAAGCCGGGGTCGCGGTCGAGGATCGACGCTGAGCAGCGCAGCGGCAGCGCACCGACTTGCTCGCCACCCGGATCGGCTTGCCGCCCGCGCGGCCGAGCATCCCGCCGCGTTCGACCACATCGCGTCGAGGTCCACGAACGCGAACGGCGCCGTCGACGTCGGCGAAGATCCGCTCGAGCTCCTCGTAGGAGCGCTCGCGCGCCGCGGCCGGCGCGCCGGTGTCGGTCACGGCCATCACGGCATTATCCCGGGGTGCCGTCCGCCGTGCCTGCCCCGTGCCTGTCTCGGCGCGATCGCCTCCGTGCAGTTCGGCGGCGGCGCTCGCCAAGACGCTGTTCGACGAGATCGGCGCGGGCGGCACCGTCTTCCTGCGGGTGCTCGTTCGCCGCGGTCGTGCTCATGGCGATCTGGCGGCCCTCGCCGCGCGGCCGCGCCGGCGACGACCTGCTGGCTGGTGCTCGCGTTTCGGTCTCGCTCGCCGGGATGAACCTACGCCTTCTACTCGTCGCTCGACCGCATCCCGCTCGGCGTGGCGGTGACCTTCGAGTTCGTCGGCCCGCTCGGCGTGGCGGTGGCCGGCTCGCGCCGCGCGCTCGACCTCGTCTGGGTGGCGCTCGCGGCCGCCGGGATCCTGCTGCTCTCGGACTTCGGCGCGGCGGAGCTCGACAGGCTCGGCATCGCGCTCGCCCTGCTCGCCGGCGCGTTCTGGGCCGCCTACATCCTGCTGAGCGTGCGCGTGGGCCAGCGCTTCGAGGGCGGCGACGGGCTGGCGCTCGCGATGGTCGTCGGCGGCCGTGGTGCTCATGCCGGTCGGGGTCGCCGACGGGGGCGGCGAGCTGCTCGTCCCCTGGATCCTCGCCGTCGGCGGCGGCCGTGGCGGTGCTGTCGTCGGCGATCCCCTACGCGCTCGAGCTGGAGGCGCTGCGACGCCTGCCCATCGGGCGTCTTCGGCGTGCTCATGTCGCCTCGAGCCGGCGATGGCGGCCCTCGCCGGCTACGTGGTGCTCGGCGAGGACCTCGTCGCGCGCGAGATCGTGGCGATCGTGCTGGTGGTCGTGGCCAGCGCGGGCGCCTCGCGCGGGGCGGTCGCTGGCCCCGCGCGACGCGTAGCGATGCGCGACGAAGCCCACGAGCTCGCGCGCGAAGCGCTCGGGCCGCTCCCAATGCGGGCGCGTGCCCGGTGCCCTCGAAGGTCACGAGCCGCGCGTTCGGCAGGTCGGCGAGCAGCCACTTCTGCTCGGTCCGGGTGACGATCGCGTCGCGCTCGCCGTGGATCGAGCAGCGCCGGGGCCCCGATGTCGCCGAGCCGCTCGCCCAGGTCGATCTCGAGCATCCTCGGCGAAGGCCTCCCTCCAGACCCTCGCGGGCAGCTTGAGGCTCTCGCCAACGAACCTGTCGAGCAGGCCGGGCGCGAGCGGCAGCTCGGTCGTCGAGGCCTGGAACTCATGCACGAACGCCGGGTCGACCGGGTCCTCGAGCTCGGCGACCTCCGCCACGATCTCGGCGATCACCGGATTGTGGGCGGGCGTGCCGGGCGCGCCCGCGAGCACGAGCCCGCTCACGCGCTCGGGCCGCTCGATCGCGATCTGCTCGGCCACGTAGGTCCCGAGCGAGTGGCCGGCGACCACCGCCGACTCGATCCCGAGCTCGTCGAGCAGCTCGAGCGCGTCCGCCGCGTAGTCCTCGACCCGGTAGCCGGACGTCGGGCCGCTCGGCGTCGCCGTGACCGCGATAGGTCACGGCGATCGCCCGGATCGATTCCGGCAGCAGCGGACAGCATGGGCTCCCACGAGCGCCGCGAGTCGGTGATTCCGTGCAGGAGCAGGACGCGGCGTGCCGTCCGGGTCGCCGTGCTCCGTGTAGGGGACCCGCATCAGTGCCACACCTCCATGTGCCGCGCGTGCGCGGGCAGGTAAGAGCCCGGCCGGAACCTCTCGTCGTAGAAGTCGAGGTCGAGGTGGTGGGCCTGCACGTAGTTCAGGATCATCAGCGACGGGACCGTCGCCGGGAACTTGCCGAACGTGTCGAACAGGTACTGCGCCTGGTGGGCGACGCACTCGCGGAAGCGCTCGTCGTGCACCTGCGCGCTCGAGCGGATCAGCGCGGACTCGCTCCAGGCGCCCGGCGTGGCGGCGCTGTGCGGGCCGCCGGCGCCGAACTTGCGCTCGCAGAGCGCGTCCACCGCCGCGCGCATGTCGTCGTAGTGCGGCGGGCAGAACGCCTCGAACACGCCCTCGAGGCCGGTCGGGTTGGGCACCGACCAGCGCTCGTCCTCGTCGTAGCGGAAGCCGAGCCCGGGCACCTCGCGGGTTGCCGGACGCGCCCAGCATCGAGAAGCGGTCGATGCCGTCGAACATCCAGCCGCCGAGGCCCATCGCCTGCAGCGTCAGCACGCCCGCGAAGCAGGAGCAGGCGAGCTCGGCCGTGATCTCGGCCAGCATGTACTGGTCGAAGAACGTGAGCGGGAACGGGTCGTCGACGTCGACGAGGCCGCGGAAGCGCTCCATCCCGGGGATCGGCCTGCCGTTGACGTCGTCGGTCAGGCAGTAGCCGTTCTGGGTGAGGAAGCAGAGCCCGGCGAGCGCGTGCTGCGCGAGGTCTCCGACCGGGATCGCGAGCAGCGAGCCCGGCACGTTCACGCACCAGGTGTTGTGGCCCTCGAGGTAGGGCTCCTCGCGCGGCAGGTGGATGCGCTCGTCGGAGAGCTTCACGAGCCGCTCGCGCGTGGCGCTCGACCATCAGCTCCGGGGTGATCTCCTCGTCGGCGGGATCGACGAGCGCGCCGGCGTCGCGTGTGGGGAAGAACCAGGTGCCCGAGTCGTCCGTGAAGAACAGCTCGGAGGTGTGGAAGCCCGCCGCCGAGGGGAACGTGCGCCCCGCCGCGCCGGCCGCGTAGTTCGCCATGTGCGGCGCGTAGCGCGCGTTGCGCGTGATCGAGTAGTGCCAGCCGGTCGTGCCTGCCATCGACGTGAGCACGACCATGCGCTCGAGATCCGATCAGCGGCAGCGGGTCGTGCGGCGAGCTGTAGGCGAGCGGGCCGTCGGGGATCTGCGCGCCGAGCGCGACGCGGCGCGCGCGGCGGCCGTAGAGGGCGTCCAGGAGCGGGAAGCCTGCGAGCTCCCGCAGCGCTTCTGCCTGCTTCGACGGCCCGGCACTTGCGATGGTCACGGCGGGGTCCTCCTCGAGTCCGTTTCGCAAGGGGCGTGAGGAGGCGCCTCACGATGTGAGGCCTGCGCTCACGGCGGGCCCGCGCGACCTACGATCTCGCTGTGACGTCCGAGCAAGCCGCGGCCCCGGCGGCAAGGACCAGCTTCTTCGGTCGTGAGCGCGAGCTTGCGCACCTGCGCGAGCTGATGAGCCGCGAACCGCTCGTCACGATCGTCGGCCTCGGTGGCGCAGGCAAGACGCGGCTGGCGATCGAGGCGACCGCGCGGGCCTCGGCGGAGGACGGCGACGACGTGCGCTGGTGCGTCCTCACCACGCTCGACTCGGACGACGCCGTGGCCGCCGCGGTCGCCGACGCCCTCGGCAGCGACGGCGAGGCCGACGCGGTCATCGAGGCGCTGGGCGAGCGCCCGGGGATCCTGGTGCTCGACAACTGCGAGCACGTGCTCGCGGGCGCGGCCGAGCTCGCCGAGCGGATCCTCGCCGGATGTCCCGGTGCGCGCCTCGTGGCAACCAGCCGCGAGCCGCTCGGGGTCGACGGCGAGCAGGTGCTGCGGCTGGGGCCGCTCGGCCTGCCCGAGGGCGAGGAGCTCGAGGCTCTGGAGCGATCCGATGCGGTTGCGCTGTTCGTCGACCGCGCCCGCGCGGCGCGCTGGGACTTCGAGCTCGACGCCGCCAACGCCGAGCCGGTGGCGCGCATCTGCCGCCGGCTCGACGGCCTGCCGCTCGCCATCGAGCTCGCCGCGGCGCGCAGCCGCTCGCTCTCGCCCGCGGAGATCGCGGGTCACCTCGACGAGCGCTTCTCGCTGCTCACGCGCGCGCGCTCGCGCGAGGGCGAGCGCCACCGGACGCTGCGCGCCACGATCGACTGGTCCTACCGGCTGCTGTCGGAGCCCGAGCGGCGCGCGTTCGAGCGCATGGCCGTGTTCGCCGGGCGCTTCGACCGCGAGTGCCGCCGAAGCGGTCTGCGTGGGCGACTGCGTCGAGCCGGCGGCGGTGCTCGACCTGCTCGACCGGCTCGTGCAGCGCTCCCTGCTCGTGGCGCGCGAAGAGGCCGGCATGACGGGTTACCTGATGCTCGAGTCGCTGCGCCACTACGGCCTCGAGCGGCTCGCCGAGCGGCGCGACGAGCAGCGCGTGCGCGACATGCACGCGGACCACTACGCGGCGCTGGCCGACGGCATGCGCCGCGACGCCGAGGCGCTCTGGTCGAAGGACATGCTGCGCACCGGGATCCGGGCCTTCGACGAGATCCGGGCGGCCGCGCTCTGGGCGATCCGCAACGACGAGTCGCACGAGCGCTCGTTCCGGCTGGTGTCCGCGCTGTGGCCGCTCTGCCCCTCGTTGCACGCAGCGGAGATCGCGTCACTCTGCCGGCAGGCGCTCGAGCGCTGGCCGGGCGTGCGCGACCGGCTCGGACAGGACGCGCTGGGCACGGTCGCAATGGCCGAGTTCGCCTCGGGCCAGCCCTGGCTCGCCGTCGAGCACGCGGCGCTGGCGGTGGCCGCCGAGCGCGACGACGCCCCTCCGGCGGCCCTCGCGCGGCGGGCGCTGGCGCTCGTCAGGTACGGCTTCCACGGGGACGTCGACGAGGGCCTCGAGCGGATCGAGGACGCCGCACAGGCCGCGCACGCAGCGGGCATGCCGGCGGTCGCGCTCGAGATGGGGGTGCTGCGCGCCCAGGCGCTCGCCGCCGCCGGGCGCTACGACGACGCCGTGCGCATGGGCGAGGCTGCTCGCCGCGAGGCCGAGCGGATGGAGAGCCCGTACATGCTCGCCTGGGCCCTGTACACGCTCGGGACGGTGCTGAAGTGGGGAGGCGACGAGCGCGCCGCGTTCTGCTTCGAGGAGAGCCTGCGCGTGTCGAGCGCGAGCGACTACTTCCTGGTGAGGGGAAGCAGCCTGCGCCAGCTCGGCTCGCTGGCGACTGCGGCCGGCCGTGACGACGAAGCGGCGCACCTGCTCGCCGCCGCCTACGAGCACTTCGCCTCGACGGGCGACCGCTCGCAGCGCTGGGAGGTGCTGCGAGCGAGCGCGCCGCTGCTCGCCCGCAGCGGCCGCCGGGAGCTGGCCGCCCGCGTGCTGGCGGGCGCGACGGCCGACCGCCGGGCGCGGCGGCCGGCGCCGCTCGAGGCGCGCGGGCTCGCTGAGCTGAGCGCCGACCTGGGCGAGGAGCTGCGCGTGGCGGCGCTCGCGCCGCCGCTGCTCGAGGACGTGGGGCCCGGCGGTGCTCGGCGAGCTGCGCGCGCGCTCCCGCCCCGATGCCGAGCCGGTTCCCCAGAGAGCGGCGCCGGCGGAGGTCTTCCGCTACGAGGGCGAGCTGTGGCGTCTCTCGTACGCGGGGAGCGACGCCCACCTGCCGGACCTGAAGGGGCTTCACGACCTCGCAAGGCTGCTGCGCGCGCCCGGCGAGGAGATCCACTGCCTCGAGCTCGCCGCCGCGCCCGGCGCGGGCGGCCGCGCGCCCGGCCGCTGACGACGCCCTCGGCGAGCAGGGTCACGCGGGAGAGCTGCTCGACGAGCGGGCGAGAGCGGAGTTCAGGCGCCGGATCGAGGAGCTGCGGGAGGACCTCGAGCTGGCCGAGGCGGCGAACGACGGCGTGCGGGCCGAGCGCGCCCGGGACGAGCTCGAGACGGTCACCGCCGCGCTCGCGTCCGCCTTCGGGCTCGGCGGGCGAGCGCGAAGGGCGGGCGACCCGGCCGAGCGTGCCCGCTCCGCCGTGACCTGGCGCATCCGCAGCGCGGTGTCGAAGGTCGAGGCGGCCCATCCGGCGCTCGGAGCGCACCTGCGCTCGTCGGTGCGCACGGGGACCTTCTGCTCGTACCGGCCAGAGCGCCCGGTCGAGTGGCTGCTCTGAGGATCAGCGCAGATAGATCGGGTTGGTGAGGACCCAGGTGCGCTCGCGGCCGGCGGCATGCCGCAACGCCTCGACGCGGTAGGCGCCCGGCTCCTCCACCTCGCGGTCGAGAAGCGTTCCCTCGGCGGTCGCGAGCTCGCGCCGTCTCGGAGCAGCCGCAGCCGCGCGGGCAGCGGCGACCGGACGCGCAGCGTGCGCCGCCCGGCCGGGGCCTCGGCGCCCATCGGCAGGTCGTCCGCCTCGAAGCGGAAGCCGCGCGCGGGCGCGACCGAGTCGACGGCGATGTAGCAGCGTCCTTCGCGCAGCGCGGCGAATACGAGCGCCCGGTCGCGCTCGAGCTCGCCCGCCGGGGCCTCCTCGCAGAGCACGTGCGTGCGGATGAAGCGAAACGAGCGGCGGTAGGCCATCAGCCTCAGCGGCACCACCGGGCCGATGCGCTTGCCGACCTGGTGGGCGTCGAGCCCGCCGATCGCCACCACCCGCCGGTTGCGGCAGAGCTCGTCCCAGGCCTCGACGTTGCGGGCCGGCGGGTGATCGAGCACCCGCTGCGGCGCGAGCACGAAGCGCAGGGCCTCGCCGATGCTCCCCGCCGCCTCCGCCGTATCGGTGACGAAGCTCCACAGCTCGACGCCGCCCAGCCACTCGCTGTCGAGCCCGTCGAACGGCATGCCCTCGCCCAGGCGCTTGAAGCGCCGCGAGCCCTGCGACCACGGATGCGCCGCGAAGCCGATCCCACCCGCGTCGGCCACCGCCCGGCAGATGCCGTCCGCGTCGAGGCCCTCGTGCTCGACCGGCTCGTCGATCCCGAACGCCAGGTAGTGGTTGCGCCGCCGCGGCGACACCTCGACGCCCGCAAGCAGAAGGACGTCCCCGTACCAGCCCTCCTCGCCGCGGCGCCTGGCCTCGAGCGTGTCGTGGTCGGTGAGAAGCACGACGTCGACCCCGGCCCGCCGTCCGGCGCGCGCGATCTGCCTGACCGTTCCGGTCCCGTCCGAGTAAGTCGAGTGAAGATGGACGACGCAGGCGAGGTCGTGCACCGGGGCGCCTCAGTCGAGGTCGCGGCGGATCAGCAGCGCCGCCCCCGCGGCGAACGCCGCGCCGATCCAGGCGAGCATGGCGAGCACGGCGAGCCCGGGGGAGAGCACGTCGACCTCGTCGGAGAGCCCGGCGTCCTCGGGCGGAACGTCCTGGATGCCGATCGGCAGCCCGCTGAAGGGGCTGTATGCGGCGACCTCGGGGAGCAGCGCGGCGATCAACGGATCGATCGCGAAGCCGATCACGAGCAGGCCGACGACCGCCACGATCTGATTGCGAACGAGCGCGCCGATGCCGACGCCGAAGGCGCCCAGCAGCGCCGCCACGAGCGCGTTTCGGCGCGATCTGCTCGATCAGCTCGCCGCGCCCGGGGTCGGCAGGTCGCGGATGGTGAGGATCAAGAGCCCGACGATGCGTTATCGCGATCGAGATGAGCAGCGAGAGCACCAGCCCGGCGGCCGCGAACGCGATCATCTTCGCGGTCAGGAAGCGCAGCCGGTCGGGCGCGGCGAGCAGCGAGCTCGTGATCGTGTGGTGGCGCCACTCGCCCGTGATCCCGATAACCGCGAGGATCGTGATGAAGAGGCTGCTGGTGTCGGAGGTGAAGACCTCGGTCGAGCACCTCGTCCTGAGTCGGCTCGTTCAGCACCGAAACAAGGACCGTGATGAGCAGCGAGGTGCCGACCGCCGCGGCCGTGAGCGCCAGGAACGTGCGCGTGGTGCGCAGCTTGAGCAGCTCGGCGCGCAGGAGCGGCGTCACGTGATCTGCTCCTTCTGCTCGGTGAGTTCGAAGAAGGCCTCCTCGAGCGAACGGGTCTGAGCGACCAATTCGCGCAGGACCACCCGGTGCTCGGCCGCCACCTCGCCGACGGCCTCGGGCGCGGTGTCGTGCACGAGCAGGAGGTCGTCCGACGGCGAGTCGACCGTGATGTCGCGCTCGCGCAGCAGCCCGGCCAGCCGCTCGGCATCGCCGGTGCGCACGCGCGTGACGGGCTCGCCGCCGCCGCCGAGCACCCGCGCGATCGGCCCGCTCGCGCGCATCACGCCCCTGCGCGATCACGACCACGTCGTCGACGCTCTGCTCCACCTCGGAGAGCAGGTGGCTCGACACGAGCACCGCGCGCCCGCGGGCGGCCTGGGCGCGCAGCAGGTCGCGGACCCAGCGGATGCCGGGCGGGTCGAGCCCGTTGGTGGGCTCGTCGAGGATCAGCACCTCGGGGTCGCCGAGCAGCGCGGCCGCGATCGCGAGCCGCTGGCGCATGCCCATCGAGTAGCCCTTGACGCGCCGGTCCGCCGCCGCGGTGAGGCCCACCTGCTCGAGCAGCTCGGTCACGCGCTCCGGCGGGTGCTCGCCCGCGGCGGCGAGCACGCGCAGATGGTTGCGCCCCGAGCGCCCGGGGTGAAACGATGCGTTCTCGAGCACGGCGCCCACGTGCGTGCTGGGACGATCGAGCTCCTCGTAGCGCCTGCCGCCGAAGGTGCCGGTGCCGCGGTCGGCCTGGATCAGGCCGAGCAGCATGCGCAGGGTCGTTGACTTGCCCGCCCCGTTCGGCCCCAGGAAGCCGGTCACGCGGCCCGCGTCGACCGCGAAGGACATGTCCGACACGGCCTGGACCTTGCCGAAGCGCTTGCTCAGCCCATCGATCTCGATCGCGGTCGCGTTCGCCATGCGGGTGGCAAGCTACCCGACGCTCCGGAGGGGCTGAGCCACCCCCCGACTGGGTAACTTTGCGGTGTGAGCGACTCAGACACATTCGGCGCCAGGTCGACCCTCGAGGCCGGCGGAGAGTCCTACGAGATCTTCCGCATCGACGCGCTCGCGGACGACCACGACGTCGAGCGGCTCCCCTACTCGCTCAAGATCCTGCTCGAGAACCTGCTCCGCCACGGCGAGGACGACGGCGCCCGGGCGGTGGCGAGCTGGGACGCCGACGCGCGAGCCGTCGACCGAGATCGCCTACACGCCCGCGCGCGTCCTGATGCAGGACTTCACCGGCGTGCCGGCGATCGTCGACCTGGCTGCCATGCGCGACGCCATGGACGAGCTCGGCGGCGACCCCACCCGGATCAACCCGCTCGTGCCGGTCGAGCTCGTGATCGATCACTCGATCCAGGTCGACGTGTTCGCCGAGCGGCTCGCCTTCCAGCGCAACGCCGAGCTCGAGTTCGAGCGCAACCGCGAGCGCTACGCCTTCCTGCGCTGGGGCCAGACCGCCTTCGACAACTTCTCGGTGGTGCCTCCGAACACGGGCATCTGCCATCAGGTGAACCTCGAGTACCTGGCGCGCGTGGTCGAGTCGCGCGACGGTCAGGCGTTCCCGGACACGCTCGTCGGCACCGACTCCCACACGACGATGGTCAACGGCCTCGGCGTGCTCGGCTGGGGGGTGGGCGGCATCGAGGCCGAGGCGGCGATGCTCGGCCAGCCGGTGTCGATGCTGATCCCGCAGGTGGTCGGCTTCAAGCTCTCCGGCCGGCTGCCCGAGGGCTCGACCGCCACCGACCTCGTCCTCACCGTCACGCAGATGCTGCGCGAGCGGGGCGTCGTCGGCAAGTTCGTCGAGTTCCACGGGCCAGGGCTGCCGAACCTGCCGCTCGCCGACCGCGCGACGATCGGCAACATGTCGCCGGAGATGGGCGCGACCTGCGCCATCTTCCCGGTCGACAAGGAGACGCTCCGCTACCTCGAGTTCTCGGGGCGCCCGCCGGAGCGCGTCGAGCTGGTCGAGGCCTACACGCGCGAGCAGGGCATGTTCCACGAGGAGGACTCGCCCGAGGCGCGCTACTCGGACGACCTCGAGCTCGACCTGGGCGAGGTCGAGCCGTCGCTCGCCGGGCCCGCGCCGGCCGCAGGACCGCGTGGCGCTCTCGGACGCCGCCACGGACTTCGTCGCCGAGCTGCACGAGTACACCGGGGACGAGGAGGTGCTGACGGGCTACGACGAGGCGGCCGCCGAGACGTTCCCCGCCTCCGACCCGGTCACGAACAACGGCGGCGGCAAGCCCAAGGAGCCCGGCCACAGCCATCCCGAGCCCGGCACCGCCGTCGCCGAGCGCGAGGAGGGCTTCGGCCACGGCTCGGTCGTGATCGCGGCGATCACCAGCTGCACGAACACCTCGAACCCGTCGGTCATGCTCGGCGCCGGGCTGCTCGCGAAGAAGGCCGTCGAGGCCGGCCTCGAGCGCATGCCCTGGGTCAAGACCTCCCTGGCGCCCGGCTCGAAGGTCGTCACCGACTACCTCGAGCGCGCCGAGCTGATCGAGCCGCTCTCGACGCTCGGCTTCGATCTCGTCGGCTACGGCTGCACCACCTGCATCGGCAACTCCGGGCCGCTGCCGGAGGAGATCTCGCAGGAGATCGAGGAGCGCGACCTGGTGGTGGCGAGCGTGCTGTCGGGCAACCGCAACTTCGAGGGCCGCATCCACCCCGAGGTGAAGATGAACTACCTCGCCTCGCCGCCGCTGTGCGTGGCCTACGCGCTCGCCGGCCGCATGGACCTCGACATCGTCAACGAGCCGCTCCAGGGCGACACCTACCTGCGCGACATCTGGCCGACTCGCAGCAGGAGGTCAACGAGGCGATCGAGTCGGCGATCGAGTCGGACATGTTCCGCAAGAGCTACGGCGAGGTCTTCGAGGGCGACGAGAACTGGAACGCGCCTCGACATCCCCGAGGGCGACCGCTACGCCTGGGACGACGAGTCCACCTACGTCAAGCGCCCGCCCTACTTCGAGGGCATGCCGGCCGACGCGCCCGAGGGCTTCGACGAGATCAAGGGCGCCCGCGCGATCGCCCTGCTCGGCGACAGCGTCACGACCGACCACATCTCGCCCGCGGGCGCGATCAAGAAGGACTCGCCCGCCGGGGCCTACCTGATCGAGCACGGCGTCGAGCCGCGCGACTTCAACTCGTACGGCTCCCGCCGCGGCAACCACGAGGTGATGATCCGCGGCACCTTCGCGAACATCCGCCTGCGCAACCTGCTCGCGCGTGCGGGAAGGGCTTCCGGAGGGCGGCTGGACGGTCCGCGACGGCGAGCAGGAGACGATCTACGACGCCGCCGTCGCGTACTCCGAGGAGGGCACGCCGCTGTGCGTGCTGGCCGGCAAGGAGTACGGCTCCGGCTCGTCGCGCGACTGGGCCGCCAAGGGCCCGCGGCTGCTCGGCATCCGCTTCGTGATCGCCGAGTCGTACGAGCGCATCCACCGCTCGAACCTCGTGGGGATGGGCGTCCTGCCGCTCCAGTTCCCCGACGGCGAGTCGGTCGAGTCGCTCGGGCTGAAGGGCGACGAGACGTTCGACCTCGCGCCGCTCGAGGACGGCGCCCGCGAGCTCCACGTCACGGCCACGCCGGCCGGCGGGGGGACGCGATCGAGTTCGACGCGCGCGTGCGGATCGACACGCCGAACGAGTGGCAGTACTACCGCCACGGCGGGATCCTGCACTTCGTGCTGCGCGGGTTGCTGCAGGGCTGAGGGCGGCCTGGCGGACGCGGGGCGGGCCCTGGTCTGCGCGGCGTTGCCGGCCGGCGGAGGCCGCCGCGGCTCAGCCCGCCGCGGCTCAGCCCGCCCGGCTCAGCCCGCCCGGCTCAGCCCGCCCGTCTCAGCCCGGGCCCCCACGGCGTGCTCCGTCTTGACATGTGATTGGTCTATCAATAAACTTGCTCGGACATGACTCCGCCGACCTAACCCCAGAACCTCGACGCGCTCCAGCTCGGACGAGCGCCGCGAGCAGGTGATCCACGCCGCGGTGAAGGAGTTCGCCGAGCACGGCTTCCATGCCACGAGCACCAGCGCGATCGCGAAGCGGGCGGGGATCTCGCAGCCGTACATCTACGCGCTGTTCCCGAACAAGCGCGAGCTTTTCCTGGCGACCCATGCGCACGTCGTCGGCCACATCCGCGACGCCTTCACCGAGGCCGCGCGCGGTATCGACGATCCGGAGGCGAGGCTTCACGCGATGGGTGAGGCCTACATGGAGCTGCTCGAGGAGCGGGACGAGATCGTCGTCCAGATGCAGTCCCACGCCGCCGCCGGCGACCCGGCGCTGCGCAAGCCGGTGCGCAGGGAGTTCATGGGCGTCATCGATCACGTCCAGCGCGTCGCCGGCGTCTCGCGGCAGCGTGCCCTCGAGTTCGTGGGCATGGGGATGCTGCTGAACGTGGTCGCGGCGCTCGACCTGCCGGACGAGTACCTGCCCACCCACGACCCGGACTGAGCGCCCGTACCGTCGAGCAAGCCCAGCCCCTCTCTTTTTTCACATCGTACTGATAGATCAATCAATCACAGAAGGAGACACGACATGCAACGCACGCGCAGCATCTGGACACTCGCGATCGTCTCGGTCGCGCTCTTCATGGTCACGCTCGACAACCTCGTCGTCACCAACGCGCTCGTGAGCATCCGCGAGGACCTCGGGGCGACGCTCGAGGAGCTCGAGTGGACCGTCAACGCGTACACGCTTAGCTTTGCCGTCTTCCTGCTGACCGGCGCGGCGCTCGGGGACCGCTTCGGCCGCAGGTCGATGTTCGCCGTCGGCATCGTCGTCTTCACGGTCGCCTCGGCGGCCGCCGCGCTCGCCTCGACGACCGAGGCGCTGATCGCGTCGCGGGCCCTCCAGGGCCTCGGCGCGGCCATCGTCACGCCGCTGACCCTGACGCTCCTGAGTGAGGCGTTCACCCGAGGACCGGCGCGGGCTCGCGCTCGGCATCTGGTCGGGCGTCTCGGGGCTCGGCGTCGCGCTCGGCCCGGTCGTCGGCGGCGCGGTGGTCGAGGGCTTCTCGTGGCAGTGGATCTTCTGGCTGAACGTGCCCATCGGGATCGCGCTGGCGCCGACGGCGATCGCGATGCTGCGCGAGAGCCACGGGCCGAGCGGAAGGCTCGACGGCTGGGGCCTCGCCCTGGCGAGCTCGGGCCTGCTCGGCGTGGTGCTCGGCATCGTGCGCGCGCAGGCGCTCGGCTGGACGAGCACGCTGGTGCTCACCTCGATCGGCACGCGGGCTCGTGCTGCTCGCGGCGTTCGTCGTCTGGGAGCTGCGCGCCCCCGCCCCGATGCTGCCGATGCGCTTCTTCCGCAACCGCGGCTTCGCGGCCACGAACGTCGTCTCGCTCGCGATGTTCTTCGGCAGCTTCGGCTCGATCTTCCTGCTCGCGCAGTTCTTCCAGGTCGCGCAGGGCTACTCGCCGCTCGAGGCAGGGCTGCGCACGCTTCCGTGGACCGCGATGCCGATCTTCGTGGCGCCGATCGCCGGGCATCCTGTCGGACCGGATCGGCCCGCGGCCGCTGATGGCGGCCGGGCTGGCGCTGCAGGCGGCGGGCCTGGCGTGGCTCGCGGCCGTGAGCGAGCCGGACGTGGCCTACGGCGCGCTCGTGCCCGGCGTTCGTGATGGCGGGCATCGGGAATGGCGCTGGTATTCGCCCCTGCGGCCAACGCCATCCTCAGCTCCGTGCGACCCGGCTGAGGCCGGCCAGGCATCGGGCGCGACGAACGCGATTCGCGAGGTCGGCGGCGTCCTCGGCGTGGCCGTGCTCGCCACCGTGTTCGCGGGCGCGGGCGGCTTCGGGTCGCCGGACGAGTTCGTCGACGGGCTCGTGCCCGCGGTGTGGGTCGGGGCGGCGGTGCTGGCGCTGGGGGCGCTGGTCGCGCTCCTGATCCCCGGCCGGCCCTCGCCGGCTCAGGCGGAGGCCCGCTCGAGCACCACGACCGGGATCACCCTGGAGCCGGCCCGGTCGCGGTAGGTGGAGTAGCCGGCGTAGTAGTCGACGGCCTCCGCCCAGAGCCGCTCCCGCTCCTCTCCCTCGGCCTCGCGGGCGACGTACTCGCCCGTGAGGCCGCCGGGGGCGGTGAAGCGCACCCGCGGCTCGGCGCGGAGGTTGTGGAGCCAGGCCGGATGGTGCGGCGCTCCCCCTTGGAGGCGATCAGCACCACGTGGTCGCCGTCCCGGAGGTAGAGGAGCGGCGTCGTGCGCGGCTCGCCGCTGCGGGCGCCGATCGTCTCGAGCAGGCCGACCTGCTGGCCGACCGACACGTGGACGCGCCCGCGCGAGCGCGTGAGCAGGACCCGGTCGACCGGGTTCGCCACGTGGATGTAGAACCAGCTGCCGGGCTTCGAGCGGATGAAGCCCTCGAGCCGTCGCTCGAGCGGCGTTGAGCTTGCGGCGGCGCGGCGTGGTCGCACCCATGGGATGACGCTAACCGCTTCCCGCGCGCCCCGCTAGGGTCCCCGCGGTGCTCGACGTCCACGCACTGCGGCGGCGCTTTCCGGCTCTCGCGTCGGGCGCCGCCTACCTCGACGGCCCGGGTGGCTCGCAGGTGCCCGCAGGAGGTGCTCGACGCGGTCGACGGCCTACCTGCGCGACTCGAACGCGAACCTGGGCGGCGCCTTCCCGACCTCGGTTGCCTCGGTCGAGCGTGATGGAGCGCGGGCGCGCGGCCGCCGCGGAGTTCACCGGCGGCGACCCGGAGGGGATCGCGTTCGGCGCCAACATGACCACGCTCAACTTCCTGCTCGCGCACGCCGTGGCCCGGACGCTCGAGCCGGGTGACGAGATCGTGGTGACGGCGCTCGACCACGACGCCAACGTGTCGCCCTGGCTGCTCGTGGCGGAGGATCACGACCTGATCGTGCGAAGCGCGCCGATCCGCGCGGATGACGTGACGCTCGACGTGGACGCCCTCGAGGCGCTGATCGGCGAGCGCACGCGGGTGGTGGCCTTCACGCTCGCGTCGAACGCCGTCGGCTCGATCCCGGACGCGGCGCGAATCGTCGCCGCGGCGCACCGGGCCGGCGCGCTCGCGTGGGCGGACGGAGTGCATTTCGCTCCGCACCGCCGCCTGCGCGCCGGCGAGCTCGGCCTCGACGTACTCCTCTGCTCGCCCTACAAGTTCTTCGGCCCGCACCTCGGCATCGCCGCGATTCGCCCCGAGCTGGCCGAGAGCCTGCCGGCCGACCGCGTGCGGCCCGCCGGCGAGCGAGCCGCCGGGTCATCGCTTCGAGACCGGCACGCAATCGCACGAGGCGATCGCGGGCGCGGTGGCGGCGATCGACTACCTGCGCTCACTCGGCGACGGCGACCTCGACACGGCCTTTCGAGCGGATCGAGGGGCACGAGACCGATCTCGCCAAGCGCTTTCTCGCCGGGCTCCCCGAGCGGGTCACGCTGTACGGGATCCCGGGAGTCGAGGGCCGCACGCCCACGTTCTGCTTCAACGTCGAGGGCCGCAGGCCGCGCGAGGTGGCCGAGGCGCTCGGCGAGCGCGGCATCTACGTCTGGGACGGCAACTACTACGCGCTCGAGCCGATGCGCGCGCTCGGCCTCGAGAACGGCGGCGCGGTAAGGGCCGGCTTCCTTCACTACACGACGGACGACGAGGTCGACCGCCTGCTGAACGCGCTCGGCGAGCTCTAGCCGAGGTCCAGCAGGAAGCAGTTGTCGCCGCGGTCCTTCGCGTCGAGTGCGACGATCGCCCGGCCCTGATCGTCGAAGGCGAGGCCCTCTGCCTTGCGCTCACGCCCGGCCTCGAGCTCCTCGGGAATGGCCCACCCGTTGACGACCGCGACTTCTCCGTCCTGAGGGTCTGCGCCGCCGAGCTCGAAGATGCACCTGGACTTGGACGAGATCGCGTGGAGCCGCCCGTCACCGTCGACAGCGAGGTCGTTCGCGGTTTCGACGGCCGCCTCGGCATCCTCTCCGAGCTCCCATGAGCCCAGTGCGCGGAGAGTGGTGCGCCGGCCGTCCGAGAGACGGAAGGCGCCGTCCGGCGGCAGGTACGAGTCGCCCGAGAGCCCCGAATGAGGGTCGTCCTTCCGCCCGAACTCGACCAGGACGATCGGGTCCCGCTGCTTGACCACGAGAAGGTGGCCGCCGTCGAGGAGGACCATTCCCTCGGGGCCGGCGTTCGGGTCGTCGAGGAGCTCTCGTACGTGTTCGTCCTCGCTCTCCTCGAGGTCCAGGTGAATCGTGTGCTCGAGCTCGCGCAGATCCGGCGAGAACACGAAGACGTTGGCGCTCGACTCCCGTAGCACGAACACCCGCCCCGAGCCGTCGGCGGCCACGCCCTCCCACTCGGATCCACCCTCGGTGAGCTTCTCCGGGAGCGCATCGCGGACCGACACCCGACCTGCCTGCCCGAGCTCCTCCCCCTGCAGGGTGGCCGTGTAAATCGCAAAGTCCTCGTCGCCCACCGCCAGGAGCTCCTGTCGATCCCGCGGCCCTCGCCGCACGCATAGCGCCGAGACCTCGTCGAGATCGAGCCGCCAGCTCGCAAGCACGGTGGCCTCCCTGAGCTCCATGGCGCTAGGCCGTCGCCCGCCGGCGGATCGCCCGCAGCCAGGCGATGCGGATCGCGGCGCTGGCGGGGTGGATCACACGCCAGTAGCGGCGGAAGCGCTTGAGCGCACCGGGATCGGTACAGAGCACGCGCGTCTCGGTTGTGAGCAGCGTGGCGCCGCCGGCGGCGGGCAGCGCGTGGAGGTTGAAGGCGCCCTTCGCCCAGCCCGGCTCGGCAAGGGGCCCGAACTCGGCCGGCTCGATCCGGCGCACGCCTCCGTTCGGCTGCCAGAAGCGCCCGACGGCGCCCAGCACGATCTCATCGGGGCGCTCTGCCAGCGGCACGAAGCCGGCCCGGATGAACTCGCCGACGATCGGCCGGGAGGGCGAGGGGCGGCGGCCGCTGAGGACCTTTGGAAGGCTCCGCAGCGCGACGAGGACCGTGAGCAGCGGCACGTCCCGGCCCTTCAGCTCGCGCGCCACGCTCATCACTCGCTCCGGCGACGCCTCGATGTCGATCGAGTGGACGTCGCGCACGTCGTAGCGGGGGAGGAACGCATCGAGGCCCACTAGATGTCGCCGCCCAGGAGGTCCTCGACCGCGCGGACCTTGTCGTCGAGCGACTGGCGCGGGCGGTCGCGGCGCTCGTCCAGCTTCAGGACGGTGTAGACGCGCGGCACGCCCTGCTCGAAGGGCAGCGCGTGCAGCTCCCCGACCACCGCCAGGATGTCCTCCGTCGGGCCCTCGAGCGAGGTGCCCATCGCATGCATGCGGTAGCGGACGCGCTCCTGGCGGGCCAGCTTGCGCTGGATCTCGGCGATGTAGGCGCTCGCGCTGACGTCGGAGCGGCCGAGGGCGAGGATGGTGAGGTCGGCGGTCGCCATGGTGTCAGCGAAGGCTACGCCCGAGGCTCGCCTGGCGGCGGAGCAGCGGCGCCGCCCGGTAGCGCTCCTCGTGGCGCTCGTCCCACAGCCCGTCGAGGATCGCCAGCACATGCACGAGCCCGAGCGCCTCGCTCCAGGCGACCGGCCCGCGCGGGTGCGACAGGCCGAGCTCGAGCCCCGTGTCGACGTCGTCCGGCGAGCCGACACCCTCTCCGATCGCGAAGGCGGCCTCGTTGACGAGCTGCGCGACGATGCGACCGAGCACGAGGCCGGGTGCGTCCTCGACCCACTCGCAGGCGAGGCCGAGCGCGCCGAAGAACCCCTCGGCCGCCTCGGCCGCCGCCGCGGGCGTGGTCGGCAGCCGGGTGAGCTCGACGAGTGACGCGTCCTCGACCGGAAGCAGGTGGAAGCCCACCGCCGTGGGCTCGCCCACGCGCCGCGAGGCTCGTCCCCGCGCACAGGGCGACGAGCGCGTCGCCGTCCGGCCGTGACGGGTGCGGCTCGACTCCCGCGTCGACCACGAGTGCGGCGGGCCCACCGTCCCGAAGCTCCAGTCCGGCTCCCATGGCCCGCTCCCGTAGCGCCTCCGCGACCGGGCCCTGCCCCACCAACCACAACGGGGTCGGGTCCCGCACCCGAGCGTTCCGGCGGCGCGGGGTCGGCCGGCCGGTAGGAGCCGTCCTCGGCGTACTCGTACCAGCCGCGGCCCGTCTTGCGGCCGAGCCGGCCGGCGGCCACCATCCGCGCCTGGAGCGGGCTCGGCCGCCAGCGCGGCTCGCCGAAGGAGAGCTCGGCGAACGACTTGGCGACCTCGAAGCCCACGTCGACGCCGACCAGGTCCATCAGCTCGAACGGGCCCATCCGGAAGCCGCCGCCGAGCCTGCAGATGCGGTCGATCTGCTCGTGGTCGGCGACGCGCTCCTGCAGGAGCCGCAGGCCCTCGCCGCTGAACGGCCGCCCGCAGCGGTTGACGAGGAAGCCCGGGCCGTCGGCGCGCGACGATCACCTGCTTGCCCATCGCCTCGCCGGTCGCGCGCGCCGTCTCGAAGGCGCGCTCGCCGGTCTGGTCCGCGCGGATCAGCTCGAGCAGCCGCATCAGCGGCGGCGGGTTGAAGAAGTGCATCCCGACCACGTTCTCGGGGCGCGCCGCCGCGCCGGCCAGCGACGTGACCGGGATCGACGACGTGTTGGTGGCGAGCACCGCGTCGTCGCGCGCAGACCTCGGAGAGCTGCGCGAACAGCTCGCGCTTGAGCTCCGGCCGCTCCGGCGCCGCCTCGATCACGAGCTCGGCACGGCGGCGAGCTCCTCGAGCGCTCGCGACCGGCTCGAGCAGCCCCGCGGCCTCGGCGTCCGCGCGGCCCTTCTCGACCCACTTCGCGAGCCCGCGGCGCACCGCGAACGAGCCGCGCTCGAGCGCCTCGTCGACGGGATCGTGCAGCAGCGTGCGCATGCCCGCAGCCGCGCCGAGCTGCGCGATCCCGGCTCCCATCGTGCCGGCGCCGACGACGCCGAGCGTGCCGGGCCTCACCGCCCGCGGAACTCCGGCCTGCGCTTCTCGACGAACGCGTTCATGCCCTCGACGCGGTCCTCGGTCGCCATCGCGAGCTCGAAGAGCCGCCGCTCCTGCGAGAGGCCGGCGCTGAGCGGGGTCTCCTCGGCGGCGAGCACGGCCTGCTTGCCGAAGCGCACGGCGAGCGGCGGACGGCGCGCGACCACGTCGGCGAGCTCGAGCGGCCGCGTCGAGCCATGTCGCGCTTGCCCGCGACCGTGTTGACGATCCCGAACCCGCGCGCCTCCTCGGCGCTGATCCGGCGACCCGTGAGCACGAGCTCCATCGCGCGCTGCTTGCCGATCACGCGCGCGAGCCGCTGCGTCCCGCCGCCGCCCGGGATGATCCCGAGCAGGATCTCGGGCTGGCCGAACTCGGCGGTCTCGGAGGCGACGATCATGTCGCAGGCGAGCGCGAGCTCGCAGCCGCCGCCGAGCGCGAAGCCCGACACGGCGGCGATGAGCGGCGTGCGGCACGCCGGCGAGGCGCTCCCAGAAGCGCGCCGCCGGCGCGGTCGAGCGTGTCCGACGAGGGTGCGCGTCGCCATCGCCTTGATGTCGGCGCCGGCGGCGAACCACTCGTCGCTGCCGGCGATCACGATGCAGCGGATCTCGTCGTCCTCGTCCCAGCGCTCGCACGAGCGCGGCGAGCTCCTCCATCAGCTCCGGCGGACAGCGCGTTGCGCGCGTCGGGCCGGTTGAGCCGGGCGAGCGCCGACCGGCGCCGCGGCGTCTCGGCGAGCGACGAGCTCCGAAGCGTCATCACGGGACCATCGCGTTCACGCCGGTGACCGCGCGGCCGATGATCAGCTTCTGGATCTGCGAGGTGCCCTCGTACAGCGTGGTCACGCGCGCGTCGCGCAGGTAGCGCTCGACCGGGTAGTCGTCGACGTAGCCCGAGCCGCCGTGCACCTGGATGGCGTTGTTCGCGCAGCGCACCGCCGCCTCGGTGGCGTAGAGCTTCGCGATCGAGGTCTCGGTCGTGTTCGGCTTGCCCTGGTCCTTCAGCCAGCCGGCGCGCCAGACGAGCAGCGCGCGGCCTCGGTCTCGACGACCATGTCCGCGATCAGCTCCTGCACGAGCTGGAACGACGCGATCGGGCGGTCGAACTGCATGCGCTCCTTCGAGTAGGCGACCGACGCGTCGACGCGAGCCCTGGCAGATCCCGACGCAGCCGGCGGCGACGCTGTAGCGGCCCGAGTCGAGCGCCGACATCGCGATCTTGAAGCCGTCGCCGACCTCGCCCATCAGCGCGTCGTCGGGCACCTCGACGCCGTCGAGCGCCGAGCGACGCGGTGTCGGAGCCCTTGCAGGCCCGAGCTTGCCGTGGATCTCCTGGGTCGAGAAGCCCTCGCGTGTCGGTCGGCACGAGGAAGCAGGCGATGCCCGCGGTGCTTCTGCTCGGGGTCGGTCTGGGCGAAGATCAGCGCGAGCTTCGCGTAGTTGCCGAGCGAGATCCACATCTTGCCGCCGTTGATCCGCCAGCCGCCGTCGATCTTCTCGGCGCGCGTCTTCAGGTTCGACGGCGTCCGAGCCCGTGTCCGGCTCGGTCAGGCCGAAGCAGCCGAGCGCCTCGCCCGAGCAGAGCTTCGGCAGCCACTCCTGCTTCTGCTCCTCGGTGCCCCAGCGGACGATCGAGGAGCAGACGAGCGAGGTCACGCACCGACACGACCGTGCGCATCGCCGAGCAGCCGCGCCCGATCTCCTCGACGATCAGGCCGTAGGTCCGGTAGTCGACGCCGCGGCCGCCGTACTCCTCGGGCACGATCGCGCCGAGGAAGCCCATGTCGGCGATCTTCTGGACGAGCTCGGTGTCGAAGTGCTCGTTGCGGTCGTTCTCGCGGGCGCGCGGAACGATCTCCCCGTCCGCGAAGTCGCGCGCGGTCTCCCGGATGAGCCGCTGTTCGTCGGTCAGTTCGAAGTCGATCATTGACCGCTGATTCTCCAAGATGCGGCGGCACATGGGTGAAAGGGACTCCTGGGAGCTCGCCGAGGGCGACGAGATCGCCCAGGGTCGCTCGGTCCTGCGGCTGCTGGGCGGCGGCCGCCGCTACGAGGCGTACCTCGTCTGGGACGAGCGCGATGCTGGCCCCGATGGTCGCCAAGCTGATCCGCCCGGACCAGGCCGAGGACGACGCGGCGCTGCGTGCCCTGCGGCGCGAGGCGGACGCGCTCGCGGCGCTCGCGCACCCGGTCATCCTGCGCGGCTTCGACGCCGTCCTCGACCCCCCGCACCCGCACGTGCTCGTCGAGCACCTGGAGGGCCCGACGCTGCGGCAGCTGATCCGCGAGGCGCGGACCGCTGCCCGCCGAGCAGGTGCGGACGCTCGGGCTGGGCGTGGCCTCGGCGCTCCACTACATGGCCGGCGAGGGCTGGCTCCACCTCGACGTGAAGCCGGGCAACATCCTGATGAGCGTCCCGCCGCGGGTGATCGACCTGTCGCTCGCGCGCACGTTCGAGCGCGCCGGCGCGCGTCCGCGAGCCGATCGGGACGAACGCGTTCATGGCGCCCGAGCAGTGCCTGCCGAGCGGCGAGCTCTCGCCCGCCACCGACATCTGGGGGCTCGGCGCGACGCTCTACAACGCCCTCTCGGGCCAGCGCCCGTTCCCGAGGCCGGAGGCCGGCGAGCGCTTCCCGCAGCTCGCGGAGGCGGTGCGGCCGTGGCCGCATCGAGGTGCCGGACGCGCTCGCCGCCGCGATCCTGGGATGCCTGCGCGCCGATCCGGCGGAGCGGCCGGCGGCGGCCGAGCTGTTCGAGGCGCTGCGGGCGGCGGCGGCCAGCACTCGATGAGCGGGCGTAGACTCGCCGCGTCATGGACGAGTTCGGGGTGTTCGTCCTCGGAATGAGCGTCGTCGTGCTCGCGATCTTCCTCGCGATCGGCAAGTGGTACCCGGGGAGCGGAGCCGAGCAGGTGGACTGGCGGCCGACGCGCTCGCCCGAGGTCGAGGCCGAGCTCGAGCTCGACGACGTCGACCAGATGCTCGAGGCGCAGAACGCCCGCCGCCGCGCCAGCGGGCGGCCCGAGCTCACCGAGGACGACGTCCGCGCCCAGGTCGCGGAGGACGAGCGCTGGCGCGACGAGCTGCGGCGCCGCGCCCGCGGCGGGGCCTGAGTGGCGCGCGTCCTGATCGTGGGCTGCGGCTGCCGCGGCCGCTCGCTGGCAGCCGCGCTGCTCGCCGACGGTCACGCCGTCCGCGGCACGACCCGTCGACGGCGCGCGGATCGCGGCGATCGAGGAGGCCGGGGCCGAGGGGGTGGTGGCCGATCCGGACCGGCTCGGGACGCTGATGCAGGCGCTGGCCGGGGTGAGCGCGATCTGCTGGCTGATGGGATGCCGCCGGCGACGCCCCGGCCGTCAACGGCGAGCGGCTCCAGTCGCTGGCCGAGCGGCTCGTCGACACCCACGTGCGCGGGCTCGTGTACGAGGCGGCCGGCGCGGCCGGCCCGGCGCTGCTCGGCCCGGGGGCGGAGATCGTCCGGCAGGCCTCGGCGCACCTGGCACATGCCGGTCGAGGTCGTGACGGAGAGCCCTGACGATCACGCCGCCTGGCTCGAGGCGATGCGCGCGGCGGTCGGCCGCATCCTCTGAGCCGCTCAGGGACTGGCGCCGAGCAGGCCCGCCACGATGAGCGCGAGCGAGGCGAGCGCGAGGACGACGGCGACGACGACGAGCAGCCGCCACGCCGCGGCTGCTCGCGACCTGCCCGGCGCTGCGGGCGGGCGGCGACGGCTCGGGCGGGGCGACGTCCGGGACGGGCCCGATCGAAGGCTCGGGACGCACGACCGTCAGCTCCACCGGCGGGTCCCGCCGCGACGTCGCCGGCGCGGCGGTGCCACCGCGAGCTCCGCCACCAGCATGTCGGTGGCCTGCACGAGCCGGCGCTCGTGCTCGACGCAGCGCGAGCAGTTGCGCAGGTGGACGTCGAGCCTCGCGGCTCCGCGCTCGTCGAGCTCGCCGTCGAGCCGGTCCGACACGAGCCGCTCGGCCCGCGTGCACCAGCCGCTCCCGGACAGCGGCCGCAGCGAGCGGCGGAGCGCTCTGCGACCCGTCGCGAGCGCGCTCGCGAGCTCGCTCTTCTGCGATCGCGAGCTCGGCCGCGGCCTCGGCGCGCGGCCTGCCGGCGAGCGCCACGAGCGCGAGCGCGCGGCGTCTCGCGGGCCTCCAGGGCGGGCAGCGCCGAGCCGACGCGCCCGGGCGGCCGCGACCGGGTCGACGGGCCCGGCGGGACGGGCGGGAACCGGTCGCAGTGGCGCGTGCTCCATCGAAGGCGGGAGAATAAACCGCGGCGGCTCGGCCGAGTCGATAGGTTGATACCCGACCGAGATTCCAGAGTTTGTTCACGGAGGAAGAGATGAGCGACTACGCCAAGGACGTCCTTGTCGACACGCAGTGGGTCGAGAATCACCTGAGCGACGATTCGATCCGGATCGTCGAGGTCGACGAGAACCCCGCGCTCTACGCCGAGGCGCACATCCCGGGCGCGATCGGGTTCGACTGGAAGAAGGACCTGCAGGACCAGGTCAAGCGCGACTTCCTCGGCCCGGCCGAGTTCGGCGAGCTGCTCGGCGGCGCGCGGGATCTCGAACGAGCACACGATCGTGCTCTACGGCGATCGCAACAACTGGTTCGCCGCCTACACCTACTGGTACCTCAAGTACTACGGCCACGACAACGTCGAAGCTCATGAACGGCCCGCGCGAGAAGTGGATCTCGGAGGGCCGGCCCACGAGCAGCGACGTGCCGAGCTACGAGTCCCAGCAGTTCAGCGCGACCGAGGGCGACGAGCTCGATTCGCGCCCGTCGCGACGAGGTGCACGGCGCGCTCGACGCGAGCACGCGGCTCGTGGACGTGCGCTCCCCGCAGGAGTTCTCCGGAGAGCTGATCGCGATGGCGGGCTACGAGCAGGAGGGCGCCCAGCGGGCGGGCCACATCCCGGGCGCGGCCTCGGTCCCGTGGGCCCAGGCGGTCCAGGAGGACGGCACCTTCAAGTCGGCGGACGACCTGCGCGAGCTGTACACGGCGAAGGGCGTGATCGACGGCTCGAACCCCGTGATCGCCTACTGCCGGATCGGTGAGCGCTCGGCGCACACGTGGTTCGTGCTGCACGAGCTGCTCGGCGCCGACGACGTGAAGAACTACGACGGCTCGTGGACCGAGTGGGGCAACCTCGTGGACGTGCCGATCGAGAAGGACGTCTGATGCCAGCCGGGGGCTCGCGCCCCCGGTCCCCCGCGGCACCTGGCCGCGCGTTGGCAGCGCCACTCACAGCAAGGGCGCGAGCCGCTCGAGGAGCGACTGCACGATCCGTGCGGTCGCTCCCCACACCAGGTGGCCGTCGACCGTGTAGGTCGGGGTCCTGATCGGCACTCCCTTGCGGACGAGCCGCTTCATCGCGTGGCCGCGCACGAGGTCGGTGAGCGAGAACTCGAGCACGCGCGCCACCTCGGTCTCCTGCGGGGCCCAGACGTGCTGCTCCTGGATGCGCCCCACGAACGGGAAGATCCGGTAGCTCGTGACGAAGGTGCCGACCGGCGGCAGTGCGCCCATCAGCTCGACGTCCGTCGGGATCGAGCCCGATCTCCTCGTGCGCCTCGCGCAGGGCGGTCGTGCGGAGGTCCTCGTCGGGGTGGTCCTGGCGGCCGCCCGGGAACGAGATCTCGCCGGCATGGCGGCGCAGATCGGCGCGGCGCTCGGTGAACACCGCCCGCAGGTCCGGGTAGAGCGGCACCAGCACCGCGGCGTCCGTGGTGCCCGGCGCATCCATCGCCGCGGCCTCCTCCGGGGTCAGTAGCAGCTCCCTCACGGGCCTATTATCGGATCGGCCATGATCGAGCGCGTCCACGAGGCGATGTTCCACTGGTATCGCCTGGTCGGCCGCGCCTCGCTCGGTGCCCGGCTGGTCGAGGCGCCCGGGCTGATCGGTGCGGTGGTGTCCGCGACGCCCGAGCGGGCCGTGGCCAACGCCGTGCTCTTCAGGGCTCCCGGCCAGCTCGAGGCGGCCTACGACGAGCTCGCCGCTGCGTACGCCGAGATCGGCGCGAACTGGACCGTCTGGGTCCAGCCCGAGGGCCGCGAGGCGGCCACCGCGTTGCTCGCCGGCAAGGGTCATGTGCTCGACGCCGAGCCGGCGGCGATGGTGCGCCCGCTCGCCGAGCCGCCTGCCGCGCCCGCCCGGGGACGCGCTCGAGGACTGGACGGCGGACGGGGAGATGGCGGACGTCCTTCGCATCAACGACCGCTCCTACCCCTTCGGCACCGACTCCTGGAGCCGGGCGCTCGGCGGGCTTCCGCTCGAGGGTGTCCACATCTACGTCGCCCGGCGCGAGGGCGAGCCGGTCGCCTGCCTTCTGATCGTCGACAGCGAAGGGCACAGCGAGGTGCAGATGGTGGCGGTCCTGCCCGAGGCGCGCGGGGCCGGGCTGTCCGGCAAGCTGCTCGCGCACGCGCTTGCGGACGCCGCCGGGCGCGGCAGCGCGAGCGCCACCCTGATCGCGACCCGGCTCGGCTACCCCGTCTACAGGCGGCTCGGCTTCGAGGACCTCGGGAGCTTCCAGATGTGGGAGCGCCGGGCCTGACTCAGATCAGCTCGACGCGCTCGTCGAACATGACCTCGCCCTCGAGCGTCCGGTGCACCGGGCACTTGGCGGCGATCTGCAGGAGCCGCTCGCGCTGGTCCTCCGGCAGCTCCTTGGGGAGGCTGACGGTCATGGCGAAGCGCGTGGGCGAGCCGCGGTGGGCGGGCTCGTAGTCGACGTCGACGGTCGACGTCGCCGACGTCCCAGCCCTTGCGGAGGGCGTACATCTCCATCGTCACGGCCGTGCAGGAGGCGAGGCTCGCGGCGAGCAGCTCCTGAGGGCTCGGGCCGCTGTCCTCGCCGCCGGACTCCTTGGGCTCGTCCGCGGTCACCTCGTGCCTCCGGACCGTCACCTGCTGCCGCAGCCGGTCGCCCGCGCGGCGGGAGATCGCTCTCATCCTCTCCCCTCGAAGAGCTCGGGCTCCGGCTCGTCGGCGAAGCGCGCCATCGCGAAGAGCGCATCGGAGAGCCGGTTCAGATAGGTCAGGACGGTCTCGTCGGCCGAGCTCGCCGCCGTGATGGAGCTCGCTGACCCGCCGCTCGGCGCGGCGCACGGCCGTGCGGGCGACGTCGAGCCGCGCGGACAGCTCGGTGCCGCCGGGGATCACGAACTTCGGCGGCAGGTCGACGCGCTCCATGTAGCGGTCGATGTCGCCCTCGAGCCGCTCGACCATCTCCGCGGTCACGCGCGAGACGCCCTCCTCGAGCCGCTCGGCCGCCTCGGGCGCCGTGGCCAGCTCGGCGCCGGCCACGAACAGCTCGCCCTGGAGGCGCAGGATGTCCTCGTAGAGCTCGCTCCCCGCTCGGCGGCCGCGCGGGCGAGGCCGAGCGCCGACGCCGCCTCGTCGACCGAGCCGTAGGCCTCGGGCCGCCCCGCGAACTTCGCGACGCGGCCGCCGTACCAGAGGCCGGTGGTCCCGTCGTCGCCCTTGCGTGTGTAGATCTTGACCACGGCGCTGATGCTAGTGCTAGGCCAGCGGGTTGAAGACGAGCCCGGTGGGGACCTTCGGGTAGAAGTAGGTGGACTTGGGCGGCATCGACTCGCCCGCCTCCGCCACCTCGCGGACCTGCTCGACCGGAGTCGCGCGCATGAAGAAGCCGGCGTCGGCCCTGCCCGACTCCACGCGCTCGATCGCGTCCGCGAGGCTCTTCGAGTAGTCGAGCCCGCGCAGGTGGGAGATGTCGTCCTCGGACATCCCGAGCGCGCCGCGCAGGACGAGCGCCTCGAGCACGGCGGTGTCGAGCCGGCGATAGGGCTCGGGCATCCCGGCGAGCGCCTCGTCCGCGATCGACTGGTCCTTCAGCGTCGCGCGGTAGGGCTGCTTGTGGAAGCTGTCCATGTAGCCGAACGCCACCGGCCCGTCGCCGCGAGGCTCGAGCTCCGATGCCGAATCGAGCGGCTCGATCTCGAAGTCGCGCATGAGCGTGTCGCGGATCGCGACCTGCTTCTCGCGGTCGTCCTTCAGGCCGGTGAGCATGCGGTGGGTGGGGAAGACGAGCAGGCCCGGGTCGGAGAGCGAGCAGAGCAGCATCAGCACGTAGCGGTGATCGCCCTCGCCGCCGATCTCCTCCGCGTACACGCGCGCGGTCTCGTAGCGGTGGTGGCCGTCCGCGATCAGGAGCTCGGCCCCGGCCAGCGCGTCCTGGAGCGCGGAGATCTCGTCGGCGCCGGCCACGCGCCAGAGCGTGTTCCGGGTGCCCTCGTGGTCGGTCGCCGCCGCGAAGGGCTCACCCGCCATGGCCCGCTCGAGCGCGCCCGCGGCGGTGCGGGCCGGGTCGGCGAACAGGCTGAAGATGGGGGAGAGGTTCATGCGCGTCGCCCGCGTCAGTCGCAGGCGGTCCTCCTTGGGACCGGGATGCGTTCGCTCGTGCGGGCGGATCCGCCCCGGGCCGTACTCCTCCACGCGCACGCGCGCGAAGAGGCCGGTCCGCGTGCGAGCCGAGCCGTCCGGCCCCGTCGTACTCCTGGCGGAGCGCCCACATCGCGGGCTCGTCCTCGCGCACGAGCACGCCCTCGCCGAGCCAGGCGCGCAGTGTCTCCGCCGCGTGCTCGTAGCGGTCGCCGCCGTCCGCCGGTGGCTCGGGAAGGTCGATCTCGACGACGTTTCGCGAGCTGCGGGCGAGGAGCTCGGCACGCAGCTCCGCGTCGATCACGTCGTAGGGAGGGGCGATCACGTCCTCCAGCGGGCCCGCCGCCGAGGGCTCGTAGCGCACCGTTCTGAGCGGTTCGACGTCGGCCATTGCGACGGGCCACCCTACTCGACTCCCACGCGCGGCTTTGAGAAGATCGCGCTGCCGTGGGGGCGCCCAACCGTCTCAGGAAGGAGACGAACACATGACCACCACCTCGACCGCCACTGGCTACCAGCTCGAGGGCTCGCTGCTCGAGGTCTGCGACTGCGAGACGCTCTGTCCCTGCTGGATAGGCGAGGACCCCGACGGGGGTGACTGTCACTCCGTCGTGGCCTACCACTTCGACAGCGGCACGATCGCCGGCGTCGACGTGGACGGGCTCACGCTCGTGAGCGTCGTGTACATCCCCGGCAACGTGCTGGCGGGCAACTGGCGCCAGCTCATGCTGGTCGACGACCGGGCGAGCGACGAGCAGATGGACGCGATCGTCGCCTGCTTCACAGGCGAGCTCGGCGGGCCGATCGCCGACCTCGCCCAGCTCATCGGCGAGCGCGTGGCGATCGAGCGCGCGACCGTCGAGCACTCGATCGTGGACGGTGCCGGCACGCTCAAGGTCGGCGACCGCATCGAATGCGCGATGCACCCCTACCGCGGCCCTGACGGCAGCGTCACGACGCTCAACAACTCGATCTTCTCGACCGTGCCCGGCTCCCCCGCGTACGTGGGGATGGCGGACCACCAGCGGGTCGACATCCCAGAGCACGGCTTCAGCTGGGAGCTCGACGGCAAGAACGCCATCCAGTCGGATTGGAAGATCGACTTCCGCGGCGACTGATGACCGCTCGGCAGCCGACGCCTGTACTGGTGGCAATCGCCACCGCCTGGGCGGTGGCCATCGGCGCGCAGGTCGCCGGCGCGGCGGCGCTCGTCGACCACGACGCACTGCTCGTCGACGGCCCGCCGGCGGCGGTCGCGACGCTCGCTCTTCCTGCTCGCCTGGCAGCTGATGATCGCGGCGATGATGCTGCCGTCGAGCCTGCCGCTGGTGCGGATGTTCGCGGTGGCCTCCTCGCGCGCGCCCGCGCGCGAGCTTGTGCTCGCGTCCTTCCTCGGGGGCTACGCGGCCGTCTGGAGCGCGTTCGGCCTGCTCGCCTTCGGCCTCGACGCCGCGCTGCACGCGGCGGTCGACGCGAGCCCCTGGCTGCACCGCGCACGAATGGGCCATCGGCGGCTCGGTGCTCGCGCTGGCGGGCGCCTTCCAGTTCACGCCGCTGAAGGACGCCTGCCTCGACAAGTGCCGCCACCCCGCCCAGTTCCTCACCCGCCACTACCGCCGCGGCACGGCCGGGGCGTTCCTGCTGGGCGTCCGCCACGGCGCGTTCTGCCTCGGCTGCTGCTGGGCGCTGATGCTCGTCCTGTTCGCGGCGGGCATGGCGAGCCTCCTCTGGATGGCCGCGCTGACCGCGCTGATGGTCCACGAGAAGACGCGCCCCAACGGCGCGCGCGCCGTGCCGGTGAGCGGGGTGGCGCTGCTGGCGGCGGCGTCGGTGGTGCTGGCCTACGGGGCGAGTACCGGTTGAGGGTTGACGTGCGGGGGCGGGGCGCCTAGCGTCGCCGCGCATGCAGATAGGCAAATCCGGCCCCGCCGTGAGCCGCATCAGTCAGGCCTATCCCGACCGGGTCGAGGTGCGCGGCCGCGATCTCACCGGGGACCTGATGGGGCGGCTCAGCTTCACCGAGTACTTCTTCCTGCTGCTCACCGGTCGCGAGCCGACGGAGGATCAGCGCTACTTCGTCGATCTGCTGCTCGTCGCGATCGCGGAGCACGGGATGATGCCCACCAACGTCACCGCCCGCATGACCCTGGCGGCCGACCCCGGCTCGCTTCAGGGCGCGGTTGCGGCCGGGATACTCGGCGCGGGCCCGGTTGTGCTCGGCACGGCGGAGGACTGCGCCCGGCTGCTCGAACAGGCGCAGGAGAGCGTCCGGTCCGGCGGCGAGCCCGCCGCGGTCGCCGAGGAGATCGCGTGCGCCGTGCACGCCTCCGGGGCCAAGATGCCCGGCTTCGGCCATCCCCTTCACCGGCCGCTCGACCCGCGCGCCGAGCGGATCCTCGAGCTCGCCGACGCGCGCGGGGTGAGCGGCTCGAACGTGCTGCTCGCCCGGCTGTTCCGCGATGCCGTGGCCGGGGCGTGGGGGCGACCGCTCACGATGAACGTCTCCATGCCGATCGCGGCCGTGATGCTCGACCTGGGGTTCCCCGCCGACACCGTCAGAGCCGTCCCGATCCTCGCGCGCACGGCGAGCCTCCTCGCTCACCTGGCCGAGGAGCGCGAGCTCCCGATCGGCTTCCTGATGGCGGCGCGGGCAGAGGAGGCGATCGAGTACGAGCGCGGGCCGGAGGACGAGCCCGCCTGACCTCGTGCCCGGCGACGTCGAGACCCGGCCCTGGGAGGAGCAGCTGGCGAGCGACGACACGTCGTACCGCAGCCAGCTCGAGTACCTGTTCGAGCGTTCGGCGTTCTATCGCGAGACGCTGAGCGGCTTCGGGTCCGCGCGCGCGGCGGGCGGCCTCGCTGAGATCGCGCAGCTGCCGCTGACGGAGAAGGCCGAGCTGAAGGCCACCTGCACCCCGGACAACCCGATCGGCTCGCACCTGTGCGCACCGTCGTCCGAGATCGTGCGGATCTACTCGACGAGCGGCACCACCGGCACGCCCAGCTACATCCCCCTGACCGCGGGCGATCTCGACAACTGGGTGACCGGGTCGGCGCGCAGCTACGCCGCCTCCGGCGTCGCCACCGGTCAGCGCATCGTGAGCACCTATGGCGCCGGGCCGTTCGTGGCAGGGCGCGGCGCTGGCGGCGTTCGACCGCATCGGGCTCTCTCACATCCCCGTCGGGACGGGCAACAGCGAGCGCGTCCTGCTCGCGATCGAGCAGCTCGAGCCGGACGCCGTGGCGCTGACGCCCTCGTACGCCGCCCATCTCGTCGAGTCAGCGAGCGGACCGAGGGGTGGATCTGGCCGGGTCGAGCGTCGCGCGCCTGCTCGTGGCGGGTGAGCCCGGCGGCGGTGAGCCTGCCTTCCGCGCCCGGCTCGAGGAGGGCTGGGGCGCGAAGGTCACGGAGGCGATGGGCATCGGCGACATCGGGCCGTCGCTCTGGGGTGAGTGCGAGCAGCAGGACGGGATGCATCTGGGCGCGCGCGGCCATGTCCACGCCGAGCTCATCGACCCCGCGACGGGGGACGCGCTCGAGATGGACGACGGCGCGCGCGGCGAGCTCGTGCTGACCCACCTGCGCCACCGGGCGGCCCCGCTGCTGCGCTTCCGGACCCGCGACCACGTGCAGGTGCGAACGGGGCCGTGTGGCTGCGGCCGCACCGGCCCGCGCGTGCGCTGCATCGGACGCACCGACGACATGCTGATCGTGCGCGGCGTCAACGTCTTCCCCTCGGCCGTGCGCGAGGTCGTGAGCGGGTTCGCCCCCGATGTGAGCGGCCACATCCTCGTCAGGCCGCGGTCCGCGGGCGTGAAGCAGGAGCCGCCGCTCCCCGTGAGCGTCGAGCTGGCGCGCGGCTCCGCGGCCGACGACTCGCTTGCGGAGGCGATTCGCGAGAGACTGCGCACCGTGCTCGTCGTCCAGACACGGGTCGAGCTCGTGCCGTGGGGGAGCCTCGAGCGCAGCGACTACAAGTCAAGGCTCGTCCAGCAATAGGTCGAGGAGGCCGATGCAGAAACTTCAGAGCCAGGGCGTCCACCACATCACGATCGTCGGCGCGGGCCGGCAGACGTCGATCGACTTCTGGGAGGGCCTGCTCGGCATGCCGTTCGTCTTCGAGCAGCCGAACCTCGACAACGAGTCCGAGAGCCACCTGTACTTCGACCCGGGCGACGGCCGCCTCATCACGGTCTTCACCAACGAGGAGCGTGAGGCGGACCCTGAGCGAACCCCGACGGACCCCGGCTGCGTGCACCATGTCGCGTTCTCGCTGTCGAAGGCCAGCTTCGACCAGGCGGTCGATCGCCTCGACGAGCGCGGCATCCGGCACAGCGGCGTGAAGGACCGAGGCTTCATGGACTCGATCTACTTCGAGGATCCGCTCGGCCTGCTGATCGAGCTGGCCTCGTATCGCTTCGAGCCGCCCTTCGGCTACACGCACGCGGACGTCCTGCTCGAGGCTCACAAGATCCGCGTGGAGCGGGACGACTACAACATCGCCCAGGTCCACCTCGCCGATGCCATAGAGACGCTCGTCAGGCGATCACGGGCGTCGCTCTCGGAGGACAGGTCGCCGCGAGACCCGTATGGGGGAGGAGCAGATGGCTGACAACACGCTGAGCATCCTGAGGCCGAGCGTCAACAACCTCACCGCCCGGATCTTCGTGCGAGCCGCGGGGCTCGACTTCGACGAGCGCGACGTGTGGGGCAAGAAGGACGAGCCGGACTTCATGGAGAAGGACCCGGCGCTGCTCACGCCGATGCTCGAGGAGGAGGGGCTTCCGCGGGGATCGCTGTGGGAGAGCTGCGCGATCATGCAGTACCTCTGCAACAAGCACGGCCTCGTGCAGTTCTATCCCGAGGACCCGAGCCGGCGGGCGATGGTCGACAGCGCGATGTTCTATCTGATCGGCACGCTCTATCCGCTGGTCGCGCGCGCCACCTATCCGACGCTCGGCTTCCCTCAGTACGCGGGCGAGGTCGCGACCTCGGAGGCCGGCGACGACATGAAGGCCAAGGCGCAGAAGGACGCCGAGGCGGCGATCGCCGAGCCGCTCGACGTCTACCGCGAGTTCTTCCTCGACGGACGGGAGGTTCATCGGCGGCGACTCTCCCTCGATCGCCGACATCCGCCTGGCGGCGACGCTCGAGTTCCTGCGGGCGATCGACTACGACTTTCCAGGCTGGGCCGAGGAGTACATGAGCGCGATGGAGTCGGCCCTCGGCGACGCCTACTCGGAGCCGGCGGCGGACGTCCGTGGCTTCGTCGAGCAGGTGAAGGCGCCGGCCTAGTGCTCGAAGCGGCCCGGCGCCGCGGATAGACTCGCCGGTCGACGGGGTGTGGCGCAACCTGGTAGCGCGCGGCCTTTGGGTGGCCGAGGTTCCCGGTTCAAATCCGGGCACCCCGATACTCATGACAGAGACCCGCGCCGGCGGGCGCCCCGGCGGGCGCGCGAAGCCCATCCTCCTCGCCGCGCTGATGGCATTCCTCGCGCTGAACGTCTGGACCGGCAGCCCGCTGCTGGCGCTCTGGATCGGCTCGCGCGTGCAGGGCGAGGCGAGCCAGCCCTCGATGGGCGCGTTCGCGACCGTGATCGTGTGCCTGATCGCGTTCAGCTGGGGCCTCTACCAGCTGCTCAGGCTCACCATGCGCGCGTACCAGCAGGCGACCGGCACCCAGCCCACCGTTCGCACCCACGCGCCCTGGCTGCGAAGCATGCGCGCCGAGCGGCCCGAGCACAGCCGCGGCGCCGCCGCGGATCTCAGCAGCCGAGAAGATCGTCGTGGTCAGCGTGCTGGTCGCGGCGATCGCCTTCGAGCTCTGGTTCTTCTTCCTCTCGGGCTCATCGATCGGCGGCGGAGGCGGCCGCTGACCTCGTCAAGGGCCGCCGCCGGGCCTAGGCTTTGCGCCTACCCGCCCCGGTAGCTCAGTTGGACAGAGCGGCGGCCTTCTAAGCCGCGGGTCGCAGGTTCGAATCCTGCCCGGGGCACTAGGCGGGGAGCGGGATCGGGAGGTCCTCGCTCCCCGCCGACGCCACTAAAACGCCACTACGCCCGGGCGCGGGCGTCGAGCAGCGCCCTGGTGGCCTGCTCGGAGTCGTGGGCGAGGTGGCCGTAATGCATCTCGATCATCTGCACCGAGCAGCCCATCACCCGCGACAGCATGAACACCGCATGCCCGCGGCGAGCGCCTCGGTGGCGAACGTGTGGCGCCGCTCTCCGAGATTTTGATGCCGGATCCCCGTGGCTCTAGGTCACCCGGCCGGGCGTGGTCGCGGTGTGGGTCGCAAAACCATCTCCGCACCGACGTTTCGCACGGGATGCCGACCGCGCTCAGCGGGACCGCGCCGCAGCCGTCGTGATGGCAAATCTGCCATGGGCTGTGTCCCGCTGCGCGGGCCTGGCCGGCTCGGTTCGCGAACTCGAATGACCGCCGCCGGTCAACTTCGGTCGCGCTCTTCAATCCTGCGAAGCGGCGGACCCGGTCGAGCGTGACCCTTCGCTCCTGGACCGACATGGCCTCGAGCGTCGACACGACCTCCCGGACGGTCTTGAAGCGGCAAAGCTGGCCGACCTGGAGCAGGGGGCGCGGGAACCGCGACGGCCGCCCCGTCCGCGCCCGCCACGGCAAGGATGGGCCGGCGGCCGGGTGAAGTCGCCCAATCCGAGAACTCGCCCCTTGCGATCCGGTTCACGGAGTGCCCCCGGCGAGGGCGCGAGCCGGAGCTAGCTGATCCCCGGGTGCGGATGCACGCTCCGTGGCCGTCGGCCCTTGAACGCGGACGGGCCCTCCGACCGGAGGGCCCGTTGTGTCCGCGGGCGTGCGGGGGGACTACATGCCGGGGAAACGGAACCCGGGGGGCTTCGGCATGACGGGCGCCTTGTTGCCCGAGCCCGTGGTCACGTCGGCGCTGCCTTCGTTCGGCTCGCCGTCGTAGCGCGGGGTGCCGGTCTGCGGGGTCGCGGACGCCTTGCTTCCACGGAGCTCGATGTTGGCGCTGTCCTCGTTCGGGCCGCCGTCATATCGGTGGGGCCCGGTCTGGGACAGCACGGACGAGGCGCCGATCGGGGGCGACATCGTCACGTCGGCGCTGCCCTGGCTCGTGACACCGCCGGCGCGCAGCCTTTGCAGGTCCATGCGAATGTCGTGGCGGCTCACGCCGGTCTCGGCCTGCTGGGCCTGTTGGGCCTGCCCGGGGAAGGCCTGGGCCTGGTTCGGCCGCGACGGCGCGTTCGTGGACGGGGCGATGTCGGCGCTGCCCTCGTTCGGGCCGCCGTCATAGCGGGGGGCCGTGTCCGGGACGCCGGTCGCGCCCGTGCCGCCGTACTCGATGGCCGGCGTGCTCGTGCTTACAACCGTGTCGTCGTCGTTAGCGACGATCACTACCGCCCCGGCCAGGCCGAGGACGGCGATCAGCGCGGCGATGAGGAGCGCACGCAGATGGTTGTAGTGAGAGCGGAGAACCACCGCCGGGTGCTGCTCGGGGACTGCCTTGCCCATGACTTCCTCCTGTCGTTTGGTCCGGTCGGACGTCGTGAGGGCCATGGTGCGGCGAGGCGGTTGCGGCGCAGCGACAGGGCGGCAACAGCGCCTGCGAGCAGGCTTGTGGGCGGCGCGGCCCCTGCGTGCAACGCCCGCGTTAGACATTGGTATTCGGCCGGGGGGGAACGGTGTCGGCCGCCCCGCTCGCGCCCGCCACGGCAAGGATGAGCCGCTGCCGGGTGAGGGACGCCGGCGCCGGAAGTTCGCCCCGCCCGTGTCGACATCCGCACTGCGTACCGACGCCACTACAACGCAGCGACGTCGGGAACCCGGGTCTGCCGGGTTCCGCTAGCTAACGCGGTCCTGTCGCCCGCAATCCCGTTCGGCGTGTGGGATGACTTGGTGCCGACGGGTCATGACGCGTCGTGACCGTTTGCGCGGCCTTCTAAGCCGCGGGTCGCAGGTTCGAATCCTGCCCGGGGCACTGGCGACCATGCGCATCGGGCTAGCTGCGGGTCAACGGCGAGTGCCATGCGACGTTCTGCACCTCGGACGGCCCTTCGAGATCCCATTCAGGTCCCATCGAGCGCGATTCAAAGCGGGTCGGCGGGGTCAGCCGGCGGGTCGAGAGGTCGCGGTGTGCGCCGCGTCGCCGAGCAGCACGAAGTTGCCGTCGTGCCGGCTGTCGCAGCGCACGGGCAGGAAGTGGGTCCACGGCGACCGGTTGCTCAGCACTTCTTGCTCAGCTCGCAGGTTCGGGGCCGCTCGGCATGCTGAGCGCCGCTTCCAGCAACGCCGACCTCTGGCGCAGCCTGTCGGAAAGGAGTGTCGCGAGCGATTGAAAGAATCGTCCGGCGAATCCCGGCCTGCCGGCGAGCAACTCGTAGATCGCGTCGCGCTCGACAATGTCGATGCGGCAAGGAACATCGGCGATCACGTTGGCTGACGCCGCCGCATTCTCGAGGAACGACATCTCTCCGAACAGCTCGCCTTCTGCCAGATAGGCGAGAATTTTCGCTGGCGCGCTGCGCGGCGAGACCCGAACCGCTCCCTGGCGAATGATGAACAACCCGTGCCGTCGCGTCCCCTCCTCCAGAACGATCTCGTCCGGCGCATACTCGTGCGACCCGGCTGCCGCGACCAGCGCCTTCCGGTCGTCGGGCGTGAGATACATGAACGCCACCTCGACCGTGTGGGGCCGCAGCTCGTCCGCGCGGAACAAGACGGCCGTGGTCTCGTCGAGCCGCTGCTGCATCGCCTCCTCGAAATGGCGGGCAGGGTCAGCCGCCTCGGCGTGCACCGTGCCGCCCACGCTGGCGTATGCGCTTGCCGCCGCGGCGGTCTCGCCCCTGAGATACAGCGCGCCGCGCTTCTGATGCATCTTGCGCCAGCGCTGCACGCCCTGGACGCACTCGTTGAACAGCTCCGTCAGCGGCGGCCGGTCCGCTCGCTCGACGAAGCCCCGCACGACCTGCGACGCATCGTCGAGGAGGCCCAGAAAGCGCCGGTGCTTTGGCAACAAGTACGCGCGGCCCTTGAGGATGAGCTGCCCGGTATGCGAGCGGCGTTGCAGCCCGAGAATCGCGTCGATCGCCTGCATGATCGGCATCTGCGATCCGCTTGCGCCGTCGAGGAGGCGCGTGCCAGGAGGCTCGCTCGATCCCGACCCACCAACCGCCTGCAAGCCGCGCGGCCGCGGCTCGGGCAGTCCCCAAACATGGGTCGGCTGGATGAGCGTCAGAAACGTATCCGACTTCAAATGCTGCTTGCGGATCGCGATCGCGAACACATGCGATATGGCGGCGATCTCGGTCCGAAGCTTGTCGAGCAGATAGGTGGTCTGGTGCACATCCTCCCGCGCGGCCGCCGATAGCAACGCCACGATTGAACGCAGCGCCTCGGCGCCGTGGGCTTCCGACTCCACGACCGCCATAAACAGCGTCCGTTCCTCGCGGTCGGCAGGCGGCAACAGATAGCGGAACGCGAGCTCGAGGTTCTCGCCCGCCAGCTCACCGTTGGTGTAGCGGCCGCCTTCCGGCCGAGATCGCAGTCGCCAGTTCGACAACACGAAGTGGTACAGGCTCCCCACGCAGGGGACACCCAGCCTGCGGGACACATGCCACCACAGGGCGGCGAGCCCGTCGGGAAGCTCCAGGCTGGTCCGCTGGCGCTCCTCCGGGCGGGGCGGCGCCGAGTCCCAGCGGTAGGCGTGTGCCAGCAATCCCAGGACCGTCATCAGCAGATGACACTGCGGCTCGGTCAGCGCGCTGGCCTGCTCGATCTCGTCCGGGTCGCCGCCACTCAACTGCTCGCCCAGCCACGGCCTGACATGGGCGTCTGGCGCGTGGTAATGCCGGGGCAGCTCGCGACAGATGTCGACGTACCGCGCAAACGGGCCGGGCAGCGACGTGAGCGGAATCTCCGGCGGCAGGAAGCCGCCGTGCGGGCTCAAACCTTCGTCATAAGCCTGGCGCGCAACCTCTGCGAGCCGCAGGGCATCCGAGGCAGTAGTCCCGATGTGGGCCGGCATGGCAGTCAGACGCGGAGTTTGACGCGGAGCAGTCTGGCAGAGCTTGCCGTGGCAGGAAGTCGGTCTCCGCACGCCGATCGCCCTCGCCGCGATCTTCGAGGTCGGGGCGGTGGTCTTCCTCTCCGCCGCGCTCGCCGGTCGAGCCCGCGCGAGCGGCGTCATCACGAGTTGGCGCTCGAGCACGTTCAACTGAGTCAACCCACGACGCCGGATCGGTCTCGGCACGCGCGGCGAGGTGCGCCCAACGCGCCACGCTGCGTCCGAGCGCCGCCAAAGACACGCCTCGGGCTCGCGCCACGCCGCGCGGTCGAGCTCTTGCTCGCGTTTCGAGAGGTGACCGGGCGCCGGCGGCGGGTCAGGGTGGCAGACGCCCTCGACGAGCCGCAGCCGCCCGCCGCGGAACGCCCATCGTCGGGCCGCGACCGGCTCGGCAGCTTCGCCGTAGACACGCCAAGAGCCTAACCCCGTGGTGCCGGTATCAGGCGCTCTGCGCGGCTAGCGGTCGCGCCACGCCACGTTGACGATCCTCCAGCCGTCCCGCGTCTTCAGGAGCTGGAGGAGATCCACGTAGAGCGCGCAGCGAACTGTGGCGCTCGCGACGCTTTCCGACACATCGTGGACTTCCACCTCGATCCGGCGATCGTCGACGTCCTCTTTCTGGCCCTTTCCGCTCGCCGTCATGCCGATCATCTCTTGCGCCGTCAGCGTGCGAACGCTTTCAGCGCCCGAAGCGTCTCGCTCGAGAGAACGCTTCGCTAGCTGCGGATGAAGCGCGCGCTCCATCCGCGCGGGATCGCCATCGAACCATCCCTCGATGTAGTCGCGTGCTGCGTGCTCTACCGCAGCTTCGTCGCCGGATGTGGCTTCCTCGGACCCGATGGGATCAGGCTATATACCGTCAGCTCGGCGCGTCAACGCATGCGGTCGGGCGTGTGCGAAACGCCCGGCACGCACCACGAGGCGCAGTCCCGGCGGTTTCCAAAGGGGGGCGAGGGGGAGGGCTCCCCACCCCCTTTGGAAGCCGGGTTCGTCGAGAGGGCCCGGCGCGGCGCCCGCCCGCATCGCGCCCCAACCGCCCTATGCTCAAGGGTCCTGCCCCCCTGCCTGACGTCTGGGGCCGACCCTACCCCGGTGCCTCGGGCGCCGCTGGCGGCGTCGATGCGCGGCGGTGGCGGATCGTGAGCAGCAACCCCGCCATGAGCGCCGCTAGCACGCCGCCGCCCAGCGCGACGATCCAAACGTTCGAGCCGTCACTGGCGGGCTCCGGGGTGGCCGCGCTCGGGTCGAAGACCTCGTCGACGCGGGCGGCCGGGTACTTGGCGTCCTCGCCCACGCTCGGAAGCGTCCTCGCCGGGCGGGGCGTAAGCCCGGCTGTGAGCTTCGCGTAGGCCTGTTTGCTCTCGCTGGGCAGGGTCACCCAGGTAAACCCGTCCTCCCAGCGCATCAGCCCTGCGGAGGGCACCACGGTGACGGAGACGCGGTCCCTGAACACCTCGCCGCCGTCCTCGGCGCGGATCGTGAGCGTGCTCTTGTACCAGGGCAGCCCGCGCTCAGGGGCGTCCGTACCCCGGGGGCGGGGGCCGGCCGCGAGCGCCGACGCCGCCTCCGGATCGGAGACCTCCCTGCACTCGCTCGCCCCACAGACCTTCGCGGAGCTGATCTCCGTGGCCTCCAAACCCGGCGGGTAGGACACCGCACTCGGCGGCACGAGCAGGGGGAGCACGGCGACCGCCGCGAGCAGCCAGTGGGTCCTTGGCATCCCAGCCTCCAATCGTCGCTTGACGAGTATAAATGCGCCGCGGCGCCTGGGTTCCCGGAACCTCACTCCCCTCCGGCCTGTACAAGAGACACGGTGGAGGACCTGGAGGAATCCGGGCTCGCCGAGCGGGCCCGGTCGCGGCGTCGCCCTCGCCCTAACTCAACGGACGGCCGGTGGGGTCGGCGTCGCGCTGCAGCTCGGCTACGCGAACGTCGAGCGCGGTACGAATCGCCACGCCGACCGTCGAGCCCGGTTGCGTGCCGCTCGTCGCGAGGCTCGTCCACTGCTTGTGCCGATCGACAGTGGGGCTTGTCGGTCATGTCGCCTTCTTTCGTGCGGTGTCTGCGTTGAGTGGAGCGGGGTCGCGTCGCAGCCCGGCCAGCGCGGCGTACTCGCCACCTGCCGCGAGCAGCTCGTGATGGGTGCCGCGCTCGACGACCCGTCCGTCCCCGAGCACGACGACCTCGTCGAAGTGCTCGAGCCCGGCGCACGTGTGGGCGATGACCACGATGCCGCGGGGATCGTCACGGCGGGAGCCGAGCGCGTCGAGCAGGTCGCGTGCGCCGGCCGCGTCGAGGTGGGCGGTCGGCTCGTCGAGCACGAGGAATCGCGCGGCGGCGACGAAGCCCCGGGCGAGCGCGATCCGGCGGCGCTGGCCGCCCGAGAGCGCGGCGCCCTCCTCGCCGAGGAGGGTGTCGAGCCCGAGCGGGAGCGTCGCGAGCCACGCTCCCAGGCCGACCCGCTCGAGCGCGGCCGCTATCTCGTCGTCGCTCGCCGCGGTGCGGCCGATCGCGACGTTCTGGCGAAGCGTGGTGGTGAAGACGTGGGCGTCCTGCCCGACGAGCCGGATCGTGTGCCGGACGTCGGCCTGGCGCGCGCGCCGGACGTCGAGGCCTCCGAGCGTCACGGCCCCGTCCGCGGCGTCGACGAAGCGCACGAGCGCCCGCGCGAGCGTGGTCTTGCCGGCGCCGCTCGGCCCGACGATGGCGATCCGGTCGCCGGGGGCGACGACGAGGGAGACGTCGCGAACGACCGGCGCGGTCGCGCCCGGCGGGATCACGGTCAGGCGGTCGGCCACGAGCGGGCCGGTCGCGGGAAGCTCCACCGGCACCGGCGGGTCCGAGACCGGCGGCACCGCCCGCACGACCTCGTCCACCCGCTGGGCCGCGCCGGCGCAGGCGGCCAGCCGCCGTGCGGCCTCGCCCAATGGGATCGCGACCTCGAAGGCGCCGAACGCGACCAGGACGACGGCCGCGAGCAGGATGCCGTCGAGCTCGCCGGCGGCGACGGCGTCGGCCCCGATCGCGAGCACGCCGACGAGCGTGAGGCCCTGGAAGGCCCCGCCGAGCGCGGTCGCGACGCCCTGGGCGCGCGCGTCGCGCGCCTGCAGGTCGAGCAGGGCGCCGTCCGCGACGCGGATGCGCTCCGCCGCATCGCCTTCGCGTCCCGCCACGGCCAGCTCGGGCGCGGCGTGGACGGTTTCCACGAGCTCGTTCGCGAGCCGGCCGCGCGCGGGAGCCTCGCGGAAGCCGCTGCGCCGCGACAGCGCGACCGTCAGCGCAGGCATGAGGACGCCGCCGGCGAGCAGCCCCACGGCGAGGACGAGTGCGGCGAGCGGGAGCACGACGACCAGGAACCCGCACGCGGCGACGAGCACGACGGCGGCGATCGCCGGCGGCGCGATCGCGCGCAGGTATAGATCCTGGAGCGTCTCGACGTCCCCGACCAGGCGGCTCAGGGCATCGCCCGCACGCGAGCCGGGGACGAGCGGCGCGAGCCGCTCGTAGAGCCGGACGCGGAGCCGGGCGAGCGCGCGCAGGGCGAGGTCGTGCGATGCGAGCCGCTCCCCGTAGCGGGAGCCGGCCCGTGCCATCGCGAGGACGCGCGTCGCGACGATCAGCGGCAACAGCGCGAGCACCTCCGGCCGCAGCGCGGCGCGGCTGATCAGGGTGCCGGAGACGGCGAGCAGCCCGAGCGCGGCCAGGATTGCCGCGGCGCCGAGCGCGACGGTGAGGCCGAGGCGCGCGCGCGTCGGACCGGTCAAGGCGACGACCCGTCGCAGTGCGCCCGCGGACGCTCGGACGCCGGTCTCGCCGGTCGCGGTGTTCACCGCGGCACCCCCACCGGCGTGTCCTCCGCGCGGGCGGCCGCGAGGTCGTCGCCTCCGGACGCCGGCGGCAGGCCACCGTGGACCGTCGGCGACCCGGGGCTCGCCGTCAGCGCGACGATCCGGCCGGCGCGCCCGGCAAGCTCGGCGCGGTGCGTGATCAGCAGCAGCGTGCGCCCGCTGACGGCGGCCAGCAGCGCGTCGCCGACGGCCGCCGCCGTGACCGGATCGAGATGTGCCGTCGGCTCGTCAGCGACGATCAGAGGAGCCTCACGCAGGATCGCGCGAGCGAGCGCCACGCGCTGCGCCTCGCCGGCGGACAGCGTCCGGCCGCCCTCGCCGACGCGGGTCGCGAGGCCGTCCGGCAGCCGCGACACGAGCGCGTCCAGCTCGGCGCGCGCGAGGGCCTCCCGCAGGGCGGCCGCGGAGGCCGTCGGCGCCGCGAGCCGCACGTTGTCCTCGAGCGTGCCCGCGAGAATCGTCGGTCGCTGCGGCAGCCACGCGAGCTGCCGCCGCCACGCGGCCGGATCGACGTCGCGCAGGTCGACCCCGTCGCAGCGGACGCTGCCGGCATCCGGATCGAGCAGCCGCAGGACGAGCGCCGCGGCGGTCGACTTGCCGGCGCCGTTCGGGCCGACGAGCGCGACGTGCTCGCCCGCGGCGAGCTCCAGAGAGAACCGCTCCAGCGCCGGTGCCGGCCGGCCCGGGTAGGTGACCGTGACCGCATCCAGCGCGACCGTGCCGCGCGCCGGGTCCGGCGCGGGCCGGGGTGCCCGCGGCACGGCGACCGCGGCCGGCTCGTCGAGCACCGCGAAGATGCGCTCGGCCGCGACCATCCCGTCCTGGCTCGCGTGGAACTGCTGGCCGAGCAGGCGCACGGGCATGTAGAGCTCAGGCGCGAGCAGCAGCACCGCGAGGCCCGTCTCGAGGCCCAGGCGGCCCTCGGCGAGCTGGATCCCGACCGTCGCCGCCACGAGCGCCACCCCGAGCATCGCGGCGAGCTCGAGGACGAGCGCGCTCAGGAACGCGACGCGCAGCGTTGCCATCGTCTCGCGCCGGAATGCGTCGGCGGAACGCTCTATCACCGCGACCTGAGCGGTCTCCCGGTCGTGGGCGCGCAGCGTCTCGAGCCCGCGCATCACGTCGAGGAGATGGGCGCTCAGCAGCGAGAGCCGGCGCCAGCGCCGCTCGGTCTTCGCCCGTGCCGCCAGCCCGATCAGCACCATGAACACCACGATCACGGGGAGCGTGCCCAGCAGGATCAACCCGGCCGCCGGATCGCGGGGCAGCACGAACGCGAGGACGACGAGCGGCACCGTTACGCACAGCACCGCCTGCGGCAGGTAGCGGGCGAACCAGACCTCGAGCGACTCGACGCCCTGGACAGCGGCGGTCACGAGCTCGCCGGTGCGGCGGTCGGGGGACCCGGTCGGTCGCACCGCCAAGACGTGGTGCGCGAGCCGCTCGCGCAGCTCCGCCATCACCCGCTGCGCGCCACGTCGCCCCGACGTCTCGAACGCGCCGGCGCACAGGGCCCGAGCCACCACGACGCCGCCCAGCGCGATGATCGGCCCGGCGAGCACCGCCAGGTCCTCGCCATCCATGAACGCGCCGGTCACGACCTTCGCGATCAGCGCCGCCTGGGCCACGACCAGGACGGCGACGATCGTGCCGAGCAGCGCGGCGAAGGTCAGCGGCACGCGCGCGGCGCGCGCGCCCCGGACGAGGCGGCGCTGCGTCGCGTGTGCGGCCGACCGCTCGGCCATGCCGTCAGGACGCGGGCGCGTCGCCGCGGTCGGCCCGGATCACGTCGAGCGGGTTGCGCAGCTCGGGATCGAACTCCTCGGGCGAGACGCGCTTGCGGAACACCCAGTACGACCACGACTGGTAGAGCAGCACGACCGGGACGAGGACCACCGCCACGATCGTCATCACCGTCAGCGTGTAGTCGGACGACGACGTGTTCGCGATCGTCAGGTCGAACGCCGGCGTTCGTGCGACGACGGCATGACCTGCGGGAACAGGTCGACGAACAGCGTCGCGAACAGCGCGACGATCGCGACGGCGCTGAGCACGAACGCCCAGCCGGGCCGGCGGATCGAGCGTCGAGGTCGCCGAGACGACGAGCAGCAGCGCGGCGACCACGACCGCGAGCGCGACGACGAGCGCGTCGCCGCCGGCGATGTCGATCGCCGTCCAGGCCAGCGAACGCGATGCCCGCCACGGCGGCGGCCGGCGACGCCCAGCGGGCGACCGCGCGGGCGCGCTCGGGCAGGTCGCCGCCGGTGCGCAGGTTGAGGTAGATCGCGCCGTGGGCGAGGAACAGCAGCGCGGTCGTCACGCCGCCGAGCAGCCCGTACGGGTTCAGCAGCGTGAACAGGTCGCCGGTGAACTCCTGCTCGCGCGTCGATCGGCACGCCGCGCACGATGTTCGCCCACGCGACGCCCCACAGCAGCGCGGCGAGGAAGCTGGAGACGACCGTGGCCCACTCCCAGCCGGCGCGCCAGCGCGGGTCGTCGGACTTGCCCCAGAACTCGAACGACACGCCGCGCACGATCAGGGCGAGAAGGATCAGGAAGAGCGCGAGGTAGAAGCCCGAGAACAGCGTCGCGTACCACATCGGGAAGGCCGCGAAGGTCGCGCCGCCGGCGGTGATCAGCCAGACCTCGTTGCCGTCCCAGACCGGGCCGATCGAGTGGATGATCGCGCGCCGGTCGGCATTGGTGTGGCCGAGCTTGCGCAGCAGCATCCCGACGCCGAAGTCGAAGCCCTCGAGCACGAAGTACCCGATCCAGAGGACGCAGATCAGGATGAACCAGAGCGCCTGCAGGAAGCTGTAGTCGACGTCCATCGGCTCAGTACGCGAGCGAGTAGCTCGGCCTCGCGCGGGCGGCGGCGGGTGCCTCGTCGTCGGGCTCGCGGCAGGTGCTTGGCCTCGCGCAGGAACAGCCAGAACGCGATCCCGCCGAGCACGTGAACAGCAGCACGAAGCCGACCGAGCGTCAGCCGCGACCTGGCCGGTCGAGACGTTCGGGCTGTTCGCGTCGTCCGTCTTGAGCAGGCCCTGCACGATCCACGGCTGGCGGCCCATCTCGGTCATCACCCAGCCGGCGGTGTTGATCAGGAACGGCGTGAAGCCCGGCGAAGATCGCGAACTTGAGCCAGCGCCGCGACGTCCTCGAGCCTGCCCTTGCGCCAGAGCCACAGCCCGATGACCGCGAACAAGAGCAGCAGGCTCCAGGTGTAGACCATGACGCGGAACGACCAGTAGATGACCGCGACGACCGGCGAGTACTCCCCTGGCCCGAACTCCTGGCGCGTCCTGGGCGTCGAGCGGATTGACGCCCTGCACTGTCCCGTCCCAGGAATGGGTCGCGAGCAGCGAGAGCAAGTGCGGGATCTTGATCTCGCGGTTGGTCTCGCCCGGGATTGACGCTGAAGTCGCCTGTGGCGAAGACGCTGAAGGCGGCCGGCCCTTCGGTATCGAACAGCGCCTCGGCCGCCGCCACCTTCATCGGCTGGCGCTCGACGAGCTCGCGCATCAGCCCGTCGCCGACGAAGAACGCGCAGCACGAGGCCGACGCAGATGAGCGTGAGCGACAGCTTCAACCCGGAGCCGAACATCGCCCGGTCGCCGCCGTTGCGCAGCTGCCAGGCGCAGACCGCGAGCGCGACGAGCGCCCCGGTCACGAGCGCCGCCGACAGCACGTGCGTGTAGGCCCACAGCGTGGTCGACGAGAACAGCACCGCGCCGATGTCGTTCAGTTTCGGCTTGCCGTCGACCATCTCGTAGCCGACCGGGTGCTGCATCCACGAGTTCGCCGCGATGATGAACCAGGCCGACAGCGCGCTGCCGAACGACGACGAGCCAGATCGTCGACGAGGTGCAGCCGTGGCGAGATCCGGCCTCTGCCGAAGATCCACAGGCCGATGAACGTCGACTCGAGGAAGAAGGCCGCCAGCCCCTCCATCGCGAGCGGCGCGCCGAAGATGTCGCCGACGAAGCGCGAGTACTGCGACCAGTTCATCCCGAACTGGAACTCCTGGATGAGCCCCGTCACCACCCCGACGGCGAACGAGATCAGGAACAGCTTCCCGAAGAACGTGACCTGGCGGGCGTAGATCTCATTGCCCGTGCGGTAGTGACGCGTCTGGCAGATCGCGATGTAGAACGCGAGCCCGATCGACACCGGGACGAAGAAGAAGTGGAAGATCGTCGTGGTCCCGAACTGCAACCTTGCGAGATCGAGCGCGGTCACGGCTACGGATTCTCCGTCATCCCGCGGACACTCTAGGGCGGGAGACGAACAGCGGCCGTCCGAGTCGTTCAGCTCGTCTCGGGGGCGAGCGGAGCCGCGTCCGGGCTGGGGCGTCCGAGCGCCGACGCGAGCCAGATGCTGAGCTCGTAGAGGAGCAGCAGCGGGATCATCTCGAGGACCCGGCGCTCGAGATGCAAGAGGTGCTCAACGCCGTCAGGCCGTTCGTCAAGAGCTGACGGCCCGCGCCGCCTGCGCCGCCATCAGGCGCTCGATCACGGCCGGATCGACGTACATGCGTGTCTCCTCGGAGAGCCCGCCGTGCGGCTCCAGCCACGGCACCATGTAGTTGACCTGGTCGTAGCGCTCGGTGAAGAGCCAGCGGCCGTCGACCTTGCGGAACTTGTCGAAGTAGGTGCAGGACGACGTCCAGGCAGTGCCCTCGGCGTCCGAGCCGGTGATGAAGGCAAAGCTGACCGCGGAGGCGACATCGCCGTCGGGCCCGTCCACGACGACGTTCATGGTGTGGTGGTACATGTACGGGAAGAGGCGCTGGAAGCCGTCCCACGCGGCGGTGATCGCTTCGATGCCGCGGACCTCACCGAACGGCTCGTCGACCCGGTAGACGGCGTCCTCGGTCCAAACGCTCGCGAACACCTCGCGGTCCGGCAGGTCGAGCCCGTGCGCATAGCGCGCGATCGTCTCCCGGATCTGGTCGCGGTCCTCGATGCGCTGAAGACGCTCCTCGACGGTCATCCCGGCTCCTCTCCTGGTTCGGCTCGCGTGTCAGGTCGGGTCATTATGCGGCGACTGTATGAGTGGTGACGGCTGCTCTCTTCATTCATCGGGATCCGGATGCGGATTGGCTCGCGGCGTACGAGTACGGGGTGGTCGAGGACGGCCAGCCACAACGGAACTGGCAGGTGATCTCTGAGCACTGCCGGCTGCTGTACTCGGAGCCAGGTGGGCGGCTGCTCGGCTTCGACACGCGCGTCTTCTCCGAGCTCGACTCGGACACGCTCGAGGCCGAGGGGCTGTTCGACCGCTCCGCGCTTCGACGTGCCGGCTCCTCGGGCTGCGTGACGCGTCGATCGGCGAGATCTGCCTGGCCGCCCGCAGCTTCCTAGGGGACGAGCCCTCACTCGATGTCGCCTATTTCCGGACCGCGGTGGCGGCCGGGGCGCGCGACGAGCTCGAGCAGGCGGAGGAGTCCTGGCGGCTCTGTCTCGAGGCGGGCGGCATGGAGGCGCACTTCGGGCTCGGCTACACGCTGCTCGACCTCGGTCGGCCTCACGACGCCTACCGCCATCTGCGCTTCTACACCGAGCTGACGGCGAGCAACGCCTGGGGGTGGTGCTACCGCGGGCGGGCAGCCGAGGCGATCGGCGAGCTCGCCGAGGCGCGCAGCTGTTACGAGCGGGCCGTCGCGCTCGAGCCGGTCTGCGACCTCGAGACCGACGCCGCGGAACGGCTCGACACGCTGCGGCGGGGTTGAGCAGGTCCGCGGCGCGGGTGAACGCCCGGCTCGACGGGGGCAGCTTTGGCGCCTTTCCGGGGCGGCGACGACCCGTCAGCCGTGCGTTGGTGCCGGTCTCGATGGCTGCGGGACGGGCACTACGCGGTGTAGCGGGTGTTGTAGCCCGCCGCGACGTCCAGCACGGTGCCCGTGATGTAGCGGGCCTGCTCGGAGACGAGGAACATGTAGGCGTTGACGACGTCCTCGATCTCGATCCAGCCGACGGGCATCGTGTGCATGGGCTCGGCCACGGCCCGGAAGTCGTCCGCGCTCGGGGTCTCGGCGTCAGGGGCGAAGAGCCCGAACACGAAGTCGTTCATGATCATCGGCGTGGCGACGTTGGTGGGCGCGACACCGTTGACTCGCACGCCAAACGGCGATAGGTCGCAGGCCGCGGCCTTGACCAGCCCGATCACGCCCCACTTGGCGGCCACGTAGCTCGGGATCCCCCCTACCGCTGACCGGCCCTGCGTCGACGCCGTGGCCACGATGGCGCCGCTGCCCTGCGCCTTCATGTGCGGCGATACGGCGCGGATGGCGTTGAATACGCCGGTCAGGTTGGTCCCCAGGACGTCGCCCCATTGCTCCGCGCTCATCTCGTCGATCGTGGCGAAGCTCGCGATGCCGGCGTTAGCGGCGAGGATGTCGATCCGGCCGAGCTCGGCCTGCGCCCGGTCAGCCAGCGAGATCAGAGCATCGAGGTCACGGACGTCGGCCACCTTGGCGATGCAGCGGCGGTCGAGCGCCTCGACCGCCGCGGCCGTCTCGTCGAGGTCCTCCCGCGTCCCCATCGCCACCGGGTAGGTCTCGATCTGGCTCGCGATGTCGCACAGGACGACGTCGCAGCCCTCCTCGGCGAACTTCACCGCGAGCCCGCGGCCCTGGCCGCGGGCTCCGCCGGTGACGAACGCGACCTTGCCCTCGAGGTCCCCCGTCATCCGGCCGAGGACTCGGCCGACACCGCGTCAGATGACGCCGTGACCGGCTCGTCAATCGCGGTGTACGTCCACGCGATGATCTCGTCCTGCTTGACGAGCTCGTCGATGACCGTGATCGAGCCGTCCTCCATCCCGTCGGCGAGACCCGCATAGGCCTCCTGGAGATCGCCCTCGACCTCGTAGACCGCCAGGTACTTGTGCCGGCTCGGCTCGAACTCCAGCTGCTCGGGCGCGAGCACGAAGCGCTGCGCCTTAACCCACCCCTTCACCGACCCCACCATCTCCGTCAGGTGAGTGTTCTGGTACCAGTCGTTGTAGGCCTCCTCCTGACCTTCCTGCGGATTCGTGAATACGAGGATGAGCTGCTTTGCCATCAGGACTCCGATCGATGATGTGGCCCGGCGCTACGCCGCCGGCTGTGTTGTCTCCCAGACGGCGTGCAACGGCTCCCAGCGCCGCAGCAGCAGCCCGGTGAATCGCGGCGCCTCGGGCGCCTTGGGGTCGAGGCGCAAGTGCGGCAGGCGCTCCAGCGCCGCCTTGACCGCGACCTCCGTCTCGACGCGCGCGAGCGCCTGCCCCGGGCACGCCCGCACGCCCTTCTGGAAGGCCCAATGGTCGCGAGGAGAGGTGCGCTCGAGGTCGACCTCATCGGGGCAGCGATAGCGCCCCTCGTCGCGACTCGCACTCGCGCCCAGTGCGATGATCGCCTCGCCCTTGGCGATCCTCACGCCGCCGAGCTCGGTGTCCTCGCGCGCGGTCCGAAAGCGGTAGGTGATCGGGCTGTAGAGGCGCAGGGTTTCCTCGATGAAGTTGCGCACCCCGATCTGGCCGCGCTGCCGGAGCTCCTCCTGGAGGCCCGGGCGCTCGATCAGGAGGTACAGGGCCGAGGCCACGCCGGAGGCCAGGCTGCCCACGGAGCCGTCCAGCGCGGTGAAGGCGATGCCCATGACGTCGGCGATGCCCGCCCAGTCGTCGCCGAGGACCCGCTCGCCGTCGCGCCACATCACGCTGATGAGGTCGTTGCGCGTGCCGTCGCGGCGCGCCGCCACGTGCGGGAGCAGGAGGTCGTGCAGCTCGTGCAGCGCCGTCATGCCGTCGGCGATGCGCGCCTTGCGCTCCGCCTCGGTCAGCCCCTCCTGGTCGTGGATCAGCGTGCGCCGCACGAACAGCGGCATGGCCTGGGCCACGAACTCGTCGTCGACCGGGAGCCCGATGACGGCGAAGTTCACCTTGACCGCCGTGGGCAGGACCCACTCCGACACGAGCTCGGCCCACCCGCGATCGGCCACGCGGTCGAGCTCGCCCTGCGCGATCGGCATGAGCGTCGTCTCGGCGATCTCCTCGAGCAGGTCGGCCGAGAAGGCGTCGACCCACCAGCGATGCACGCGGCGATGCGCTTCGCCGTTGAGGAGGAAAACGGCGTTCGGGCTGCCCTCGAACTCGACGAGCTGCTCGTGGTTCAGCCCGAGGACGGCGTTCGACCCGTCCGCGCTGTTCGGCTGGATCATGTGGCGCCAGACCCTGTTGTCCGCGCGCGCGACCTCGCGCAGCAGCTCGTGGCCACAGACCAGGTACGCCTGGGCACCCTCGTCCCATGCGACGCCGCCGAGCTCCTTCACGCGCTCGAAGTAGTCCCATGGCTCGGCGTCCGCCATCGCCGGGAACGGACCAACGGTCTCGGTGTTCACGCGGTGCGCGGCGGTCCTGGCAGGCTCCATGACACCTCTCTCGTGTGGTGGCCCGCAGCCACCGGTCTACCAACCGTTTGGCAGATTCCGATTCAATCACACTCTCCGATGCCTGTCCACAGGGGTGAAGCGGTATCGGGTCGACCTGGAGACCGACGCCGCGGAACGGCTCGACACGCTGCGGCCGGGGTTGAGCAGGTCCGCGGCGCGGGTGAACGCCCGGCTCGACAGGGGCAGCTTCAGCGCTTTTCCGGGGTCTTGATTTCAACCAACCGTTTGGATAGCCTCCCGCTCGTTCCTAGTGCCCAAGAGCATTAGGGCAACCAAATGACTGCGGGTGCCGTGTCCGACAACGGCGCCGGCCACAGGTGAGCCCGCCGGAGCCGTCATCTGATCGCCCGATGGGAAGCCCGCACATCCCACCGCCAGAGGAGGACCTTCGATGCCCGACCCCGTGTTCGCCCACACCGAGCAGAAGGACCGCGAGGTCCAGAACGTCAGCTACGACTTCAGCGGACAAGTCGTCCTGATCTCGGGCGCCGCCCATGGGCAGGGGCGCACCCACGCCATCGCCTTCGCCAAGGCGGGCGCGAACCTCGCGCTGTGCGACCTCGGGCACAACATCGAGGGGATCTTCTACTCGATGGGCACGGAGTCCGAGCTCGAGGCCACCGCCGAGGAATGCCGCAGCCACGGTGCCGAGGTCCTCACCCAGATCTGCGACGTGCGCGACGACGCCGAGACCCAGGCCTTCGTCGACGACACGGTCAAGGAGCTCGGCAAGATCGACGTGGCGGTCGCCAACGCCGGCGTCGCGGGGATCGTCGAGCTCATCGACATGACCAAGGAGGAGTGGGACGCGGTCGTCGACACGAACCTCACGGGCGTCTTCCTGACCCTCAAGCACGTCGCGCGCAAGATGGTCGACGCGGGCGGCGGCGGCAGCCTCGTCGCCACGGGCTCGGTCCACTGCTTCACGGGCGTGCCCGGGAGTGGGCACTACGTGGCCGCCAAGCACGGCGTCGCGGGCCTGTGCAAGTCGCTGGCCATCGAGCTGGCGCCGCACAAGATCCGGGTCAACTACGTGTGCCCGACGGCCGCCAACACCCACATGGTCGAGGCCGTGTCCGGACCCGCGCGTTCCCGAGGACCACGGCGAGCGGCTGTTCGCCACCACCGGCAGCTGGAACATGCTCGACGAGGGATCGCCCCCGATCGAGCCCATCGAGATCACGCAGGCGGTGATGTGGCTCGCGTCCGACGCGTCCCTGTACGTGACGGGCGCCCCGCTGGCCGTCGACGCCGGCTTCCTGACCAAGTAGATGGCGTTAAGCACTGGTCGAAAGATTGACAACCAACCGGTCGATTGGTAGAACCGCAGACGCGATGAGTCTCTTGAGGGGAGAGTCGTCGCGTCGACGTGGGTGGTGCGAACCCGTTGACGTGACCCTGTGCACTGCGTGTGCAGGATCGGACGCGCCGCGTGGCAGGACGCGTGGGCAGTACACCCACCGGCGCGCGCTCCCAGCCCACTTCGGGCGCGGGCGAGTGCCGGCGCGGACGAGAGAGTGCCGCTGATGACCGGCGGGCAGTTGCACACCAACACGGAGGAGGACTCCACCACCATGAAGACACGTGGGACCAAGGGCTGGCTGACGGTCTGGCTCGTCGCTCTGGTCGCGCTCGCCGGACTGGTCGCGGCAGGCTGTGGCGACGACGACGACGATGACGGCGGCGGCGGAGGCGGCGGCAGCGGGGAGTCGAGCTCCTCCGGGGGCTCGAAGGCTCCGGGCGGGACCATCAAGGTCGGCACGATCGGATCGATCGCCGGCATCGGCGGCGTCTTCGCGGGCTTCCAGGCCGGCGTCGAGGGCTACTTCCAGTACTACAACTCGCAGGACGGCATCGACGGCACGCAGGTCGAGTTCGTGAAGGTCGACGACGGCGGCGACCCCGGCAAGGCGGCCGCCGGCGCCCGCAAGCTCGTGACCCAGGACAAGGTGCTCGCGATCGTGGGCATGGCGAGCCTCGCCGACGCCGCGGTGGCGAAGTACCTCAACGCGGCCGGTGTGCCGGTCGTCGGAGGCTGGGCGACCAGCAGCGCCTGGCATGACCCGAACGACAACATGTTCGTGAGCCTGGAGGGCCCCAACAAGCCGTACTGCACCGTGTGGTCGAACACGCTCGCGAAGGCCTCGGGCGTGACGAGCACGGCGTACATCGCGCAGGACTTCCCGGCCGCGACCGGGGATGCGGACTGCCGCGCGACGGCCGGCGAGAAGGTCGGCATCAAGACGGCGGGCTCGCGGATCGACGTCGCGCTGACCGCCGCCGACTACCGCCCGGCGATGCAGCGGGCGATCGGTACCGGAGCGGACGGGATCTACTTCTCCACCGGAACCGACGGGCAGCTCAAGGGCATCCAGGCAGGCGAGCAGCTCGGCTACAAGGGCAAGTACATCCCGACGCAGCCGGCGGGCCTCGAGAAGGGCCTGGCCTCGATCGCGGGCTCGCTCGACGATCGGGTGCTGACCTCGGGATTCTCGCTGCTGCCGAGCGACCCCGATTCGCTCAGCGAGGAGCTGGCCGCCTTCAAGAAGGGCATGGCCGAGTTCCAGCCCGACTTCGCCAATGAGATCACCGCGGTGAGCGGATGGGCTGCCGGCCGCATGTTCGCCGACGCCCTGAAGGCCGGCGGTGACGATCCGGAGGCGATCATCGAGTACCTGCAGGGCGTGAAGGACTACACCTTCGGCGACCTGCAGGGTCCGATGGACTGGACCAACGGCAGCGTTCCGAATCCGTGCGTCGCGAACCTCGTCATGAACGGCGGCAAGTTCGGCCACCCGGAGGGGACGGAGCCCGGTGAGTGGGACTGCACCCCGCTCATCAACTGGGACACGGGCGCGACGGAGGTGTTCCCGCAGTACGAGAAGAACATTGAGGACGTTCAATAGCCCGTAGGCGAATCCAGGCGGGGTCCGTCGGGGCCCCGCCTGTCGCCGGGGCGACAACCGAGCCGAGGGGACGTGAGAGGCCCGCGATGTTTGAGTTGACGCTGCTCATATCGGCCGTCGCCACCGCGATGGTCTACGTCCTCTCGGCCTACGGGCTGGTGGTGACCTATCGGGTCGCCGGCGTCTTCAACCTCGCGCTCGGGTATCAGGCGGCGCTCGCCGCCTTCCTCTACTGGCAGTTCGTGGTCGACTGGGGATGGAGCCGCTACATCGGCGCCATCGTGGTCGTGTTCATCGCCGGGCCGCTGATGGGGATCGTCGATCCAGCAGGTGCTCTTCCGCAAGCGCCGCGAGGTGCTCTCGTCGATCATCATCACGCTCGGCCTCGGCGTCCTCATCAACGGCTTCATCCAGGTGCTCTGGGGCGCGACCAGCGAGCTCCGCACCGTGCCGTCGATCTTCGGCAGCAAGTTCTGGCGCGTCGGCTCGACCTCCCTCACGGTCAACGAGATCGGCGTGATCGTGTCGGCCGCGGTCATCGGGGTGCTCGTCTGGCTGCTCCTCAACCGCAGCCGGCTCGGCCTCCACATGCGCGCGGTGGTCGACGATCCGCAGCTCGCGGGCGCCACGGCCATCCCGTACGCGCGGGTGAGCGCGGTGGCATGGATCGTCGCCTCGATGCTCGCGGCGGTCTCGGGCGTCCTGCTGGCGCCGCTCCTCAACCTGGACGTGGTGCTGCTGGCGGGCCTCGTCGTGAACGCGTTCGCGGTCGCGGCGTTCGCCGGCATGTCGAGCCTCCCGCTGGTCGTGGTCGGGGCGCTGCTCCTGGCGTACGTGCAGGCGATCGTCGAGCGCTACCCGGAGACGTTCTCCTTCCTCGGCAGCGGCGGCCGCGGCGTGGTGCCCTTCGTGATGCTGGCGATCATCCTGCTCGTCCATCCCGCCGCGCAGCGGACGGTGCGAGTCGTCGGCGGCGGCATGCAGCGCCGGCTGCGCGAGCGCGCGTCGGGAAGCGTCTCGGTCGCCATCGCCCTCACGGTCGTGCTCACGATCGTCTGCCTCAACCTCAACGAGTCCTGGGCATTCACCGGCGTGCAGACCGCGTGCTTTGCGATCGCGGCCCTGTCGCTCGTGCTGCTCGTGGGCGCCTCCGGGCAGATCTCGCTCTGTCAGGTCACGTTCATGGGCCTCTCGACGATCATGCTCGCGAAGCTCACCGAGAAGGGGGTTCCCTGGGGGGTCGCGCTGGGGGCGGGTGTGCTGACCTCGGCGGCCGCCGGCCTGATCATCTCGCTGACCGCCTTCCGCCTGCGCGGGCTGTTCCTGGCGCTGATCACCTTCGCGTTCGCCTACGCGGCGATGGTGATGGTGTTCAGGAACGAGGACATCATCAGCTTCGCCGGGCTGTTCGTCGACCGGCCGACGTTCTTCGGCTGGGACCTGACCGACGACCGCAACTACCTCATCTTCGTCTCCGGCATCGTCGTGCTCTGCATCCTCGGGGTCGGCGCGATCCTCAGGGGGCCGTGGGGGAGAGCCCTGCAGACGCTCAGCGCCGGCGACTCGGTGGCCGACGTCTCGGGCATCCCGGTGCGCCAGTGGAAGATGGCGGTCTTCACCCTGTCGGCCGCGCTCGCCGGGCTCGCCGGCGGCCTCTACGGGGCCGCCAACCTGACCGTGACGGGCGATTCGTTCCTGCCGGAGCAGTCGATCTTCCTGCTCGTGTTCGCGGTCGTCGGAGGCATCACGACGCCGACCGGGGCGGTGGTCGCCGGGCATCATCGCCCAGGCGGGCGACGACATCCTCGGGCTCGCCATCGACAACCCGGGCGCCTGGTCGCTCGTGCTCTTCGGCGTGATGGCGATCGACACGACGATCCGCTACCCGGCCGGCCTCGGTGGGCTGCTGCCGCAGGAGCTGCCGGGCGATGAAGGCCCTGGGCGCGCGCCTGCGAAGACGAGCGAGCCGCGGCCGGCAAGGAGCCGACGGTTCCGGTGGCCGGAGGTGGCTCATGAGCGACGCCCGTCCTCAACGTCAGCGACGTCATGCTGGCGTTCGGCGGGCTCGTCGCGCTCGACGGCATCGACATCCAGGTCGGCCGCGACGAGATCCACGGCATCATCGGGCCCGAACGGCGCCGGCAAGACGACGACCTTCGACGTCATGACCGGCGTGTACCGGCCCGACCGGGGATCGGTGACGCCTGGACGGCGCGGACGTGACGAAGTGGAGCCCGCACCGCCGCACCCGGGCCGGCCTGGCGCGCTCCTTCCAGACCGTCGGCCTGGCGCCCGGGCTCACGGCGCGCGACAACGTCATCGCCACGATCGAGGCGCTCGAGAAGGTCTGGGCGCCCGTTCCCACGCCGCGGGCGTCGCGGCGGCGCCGCGCCGAGGCGGACGAGCTGCTCGGCTTCTTCCATCTCGAGGAGGTCGCGGACACCCAGGTCACCGACCTGCCGCTGGGGACGACGAAGCTGCTCGAGCTCGCCAAGGTCTTCGCCGGCGAGCCCAAGGTCGTGCTGCTCGACGAGCCGTTCGCAGGGCTGTCGTCGGGCGAGGCCGTCGAGCGCGTCGGGCTGATCGCCGAGCGCCGCGAGCAGGTCGAGCTGCGGGGTGGTGATCGTCGAGCACGACGTTCCGCTGCTGCTCGAGTCGTGCAACAGGATCACCGTGCTCGACGCAGGGCAGATCGTCGCCGCCGGAGAGCCGCACGAGGTGATGGCGGATCCGGCGGTGCGGGAGGCGTACATGGGCGAGGTCGTCGAGGAGGTCGTCGTCGAGGAGAACGCCGGATGAACGAGACCGCAACAGATCCCGCCGCCGCCGGCGAGCCGACCCTGCGGGTCGAGTCGGCCGAGGTCCGCTACGGCCATCTCGTCGCGGTGCGCGACGTGAGCTTCGAGGTCCGCAAGGGCGAGGTCGTCGTCCTGCTCGGAGCGAACGGCGCCGGCAAGTCGTCGCTGCTCAAGTCGATCATCGGCCTCGAGCCGCTGGCGGAGGGGAGCGCGTCGCTCGAGGGCGAGTCGCTCGCCGGCCTGTCCGTGCACAGGCGCGCCGGCAAGGGCATCGGCTACCTCCCCGAGGGACGCGGCGTCTTCCCCAACATGACGGTCGAGGAGAACATCCTCACCGGGGTCACCAAGGGCGGCGAGCGCCGCCGGGCGCTCGACACGGCCTACGGCATCTTCCCGGTCCTGAAGGACCGCCGCAAGCAGATCGCCGGCTCGATGTCCGGCGGCGAGCAGCAGATGCTCTCGCTGTCGCGCGCGCTGGCGAGCGATCCCGAAGCTGCTGCTGCTCGACGAGCTCTCGCTGGGCCTCGCCCCGAAGATCGTCGCGCAGCTCTTCGAGAAGGTCGGCGAGCTCCGCAACGAGGGGCACTCGATCCTGCTGGTCGAGCAGTTCGCGCACGCGGCGCTGCGCGTGGCCGACAGGGCCGGCGTCGTCGTCCGCGGCGAGATGACCCGCTTCGGCCCGGCGGCGGAGCTCGCGGCGCTCAGCGCCGGACGAGCTCGCGCGCCTGTACTTCGGCACCGCAGAGGACGGGGCTGCCCCGGCCGACCAACAGCAAGACACACAAGCCACAACGGAGGCACCAGAGGCATGAGCACGAAGGTCGAGACTCCGCCACTCGTCTCGCAGTACGAGATGATCAAGCGAATACGCGCATTCGAGGACAAGTCCATCTCGCTCTTCCAAGATGGGATCGTCCCCGGATTCACACACGCATACAGCGGCCAGGAGGCGGTGGCCGTCGGCGTGTGCAGCGTGCTCGAGCCGGGCGACCGGGTCGGATCGAACCACCGCGGCCACGGGCACATCCTCGCCCGGGGCGCCGACAGCTCGAAGATGCTGGCCGAGATCCTCGGCAAGCGCGACGGCTACCTGCAGGGGATGGGCGGCGAGCTCCACATCATGGACGCCTCGATCAACATCATCGGCGCCAACGGCATCGTCGGGGCCGGCATCCCGATCGCCGTCGGCGCGGCCCTCTCGGACCGCCTCCAGGGGAACGACAACGTCACCGTGAGCTTCTTCGGCGACGGCGCGACGAGCGAGGGCTACTTCTCGCGAGGCCGTCAACCTCGCTTCGGTCTGGGACCTCCCGGTCGTCTTCATCTGCGAGAACAACCTCTACGGCGAGTTCACCGCTGCGAGCGACGTCGTCGCGGGAGAGATCTACAAGCGGGCCGAGGGCTACGGCATCCCGGGCGTGCGCGTCGACGGCCAGGACGTGGTCGCCGTCGCCGAGGCGGCCCAGACGGCCGTGGACCGGGCGCGCGCGGGCGAGGGGCCCGACGCTCATCGAGGCCATGACCTACCGCTGGTACGGCCACTTCTACGGCGAGGAGGCCCTCACCGGCGACTACAAGTACCGCGCCGACGAGGAGATAGCCGACTGGAAGGAGAACCGCGACCCGGTCAAGCTGACCCGCGAACGGATCCTCGCGGGCGGCCTCGCCGACGAGGCCGAGCTCGATGCCATCGACAAGGCGATCGACGAGGAGATGGAGAGCGCCTCGCAGTTCGCCCAGGCGTCGCCCGAGCCTCCGCCCGAGCAGGCGCTCGACTTCCTGTACTCCGCCCGGATCCCCGGGCCGTCCGATCTCGCCAAGGAGCTCTGACATGCCGCACAAGGCCACCTACATCCAAGCGCTCGGGGAAGCGATCGACGAGGAGCTGGCCCGCGACGAGCGCGTCTTCCTGATGGGCGAGGACGTCCAGGCGGGACCGTTCGGCGTCACGGGCGGGCTCGTCAAGAAGTACGGCAAGGAGCGGATCCGCAACACGCCGATCTCCGAGGCCGGCTTCGTCGGCGCCGGGCTCGGGGCGGCCATCGCCGGCTCGCGGCCGATCGTCGAGATCGAGTTCGCGGCCATGGTCTACATGGCGTTCGACCAGCTCGTCAACCAGATCGCGAAGACCCGCTACATGAGCGGGAATCAGGTGAGCGCGCCGGTCACCATCCGCAGCGCCGTGGCGATGGGTCTGTCGGCGGGCGCCCAGCACTCGGACACGCCGCACGCGCTGTTCACGCACATGCCCGGGCTCAAGGTCGTGGTGCCGTCGGGCCCGCGCGACGCCAAGGGCCTCCTCAAGACGGCGATCAGGGACGACGACCCGGTGATGTTCCTCGAGAGCATGGCCCTCGCGGCCACCAAGGAGGAGCTGCCCGACGAGGAGGAGCTGATCCCGTTCGGGCGCGCGAACATGCTGCGCGAGGGCGACGACCTCACGATCATCGCCCTCGGCTCGGCGGTCCCGCACGCGGCGGCGGCCGCGGACGCCCTCGAGGCCGACGGGGTGTCGGTGGAGCTCGTCGATCCCCGCACGCTCGTACCCCTGGACTGGGCGGGGCTGTTCGCCTCGGCGCGCAAGACCGGTCGCGTGGTGGTCGTGGACGACGCGACCCCGCTGTGCTCGTTCGCGAGCGAGGCGGCGGCGTCGATCGGCGAGTACTGCTTCGACGACCTGAAGGCGCCCGTCCGGCGTGTGACGCGCGAGAACGTGCCCGTCCCGTTCTCGCCGCCGATGGAGCAGCACATCCTGCTCAACGCGGACAAGGTCCTCGATGCCTCCCGCTCGATCCTCACGCTGGAGCGCTCCGCATGAGGCGCGAGGTCAAGGTCCCCAAGTGGGGCCTGACGATCGAGAACATGAGGATCGTCTCGTGGCTGAAGGAGGTCGGCGACGACGTCGAGAAGGGCGACCCGCTCTGCGAGGTCGAGACCGACAAGGCGGAGTCGGAGATCGAGGCCCCTGAAGCCGGGCGCGTGGTCGAGCTCGTGGCCGCCGTCGGGGACGAATGCACGGTCGGCGACGTGGTCGCGATCCTCGAGACGGAGGCCGCATGAGCCGCTTCGAGGGCAAGAAGGTGTTCATCACCGGGGCGGCCCGCGGTCAGGGCCGCTCCCACGCGGTCGGCTTCGCGCGCGAGGGCGCGGACCTCGCGGTCTGCGACATCTGCGAGGACGTGGCGACCGTCCCCTACGGGCTGAGCCGCGACGACGACCTCGCCGAGACTGTTCGCCTCTGCGAGGCCGAGGGCGCGACGGTCATCTCCGACTCGCGTCGACGTGCGCGAGCTGGGATCAGGTGAAGGCGTTCGCCGACCGGGCGCTCGAGGAGTTCGGCCAGATCGACGTGCTGGTGGCGAACGCCGGGATCTTCACGTTCGGCAGGCTCACGGAGCTGAGCTCGGAGCAGTTCGACGACATGATCAACACGAACCTCAAGGGCGTGTGGCACGCCGTCAAGGCCGTCGTGCCGAGCATGGAGGAGCGCCAGTACGGCCGTTGCGTCCTGATCGGCTCGTCGTCGTCGCTGATCGGCTACCCGAACGTCGGCCACTACACCGCCGCGAAGCACGGGGTGCTCGGCCTGACCAAGAGCCTCGCGCTCGAGCAGGGCGCGAACGGCATCACGGCCAACTGCGTCTGCCCGACCGGGGTGCACACGGCGATGCTCGAGAACGAGGCCGCCTACGCGCTGATGAACCCCGACAATCCGACGCTCGAGGCCTCGCTCGAGGTCATGCAGACCATGAACGCCATCCCGCGGCCGTGGCTCGAGCCGGAGGACGTGACCAACCTGGTGCTCTTCCTCGCCTCGGATGACGCCGGCTACATCACCGGCGCCGACATGAAGATCGACATGGGGCTCACGGCCGTCTGAGCGGGGCGGACGCCAGGGATCATCAGTGAAGGTCGCCGGCAAGCGGGTCATCGTCACCGGGGGCGCCTCGGGGATCGGCGAGGCGTCGTCGCGACGGTTCGCCGAGGAGGGCGCCCGCGTGGCCGTCGTCGATCTCGACGAGACGCGCGGCGCGGCGCTGGCGGAGGAGATCTCTGGCGCGGGGGCCGAGGCGATCTTCCTGAGGGCCGACGTGGCGGACGAGGCTCAGGTGAGCGCGAGCGTCGACAGCGTGGCCGAGCGGTTCGGCGGCATCGACGTGCTGCACAACAACGCGGGCATGGTGGCCGGCAGCGATGCCGTCGGCACCTCGGTGGAGGACTGGGATCGCACGCACGCGGTCAACGTGCGCGCGCCCTGGCTCTGGAGCAAGCACGTGATTCCCCACATGCGGGCGGCCGGGGGCGGCGCCATCGTGTTCACGGGGTCGACGTCCGGGATGGTCGGCTACCCGGGCGTGATCGCCTACACCTCCTCCAAGGGAGGGCTGATGAACCTCACCCGCTCGCTCGCGCTCGAGCTCGCGACGGAGGGCATCACCGTGAACACGGTCAGCCCTGGGCACATCGACACGCCGCTGACCCGCGGCTTCTTCGCCGACCCCGCGGATCCAGGCGCGCTCGAGCGAAATCTTGCGGCCCACGCGGACACGGTTCCGGTGAAGCGTCTGGGCAAGCCGGAGGAGGTGGCCGCCTTCGTGGTGTTTCTCGCATCTGACGACGCGCGCTTCTGCACCGGGGGAATCCACGTATGCGACGGCGGCCTGACGGCCGAATGACAAGGGGAGACTGATGAAGAAACAAGTGTTCGGTGTCGTCAGCGACGGCGAGAAAAGCCAGTTCGAGCAACGCGAGATCGAGTTGGACCTCGTCGAGGGAGTGGCACCCGGAGGCGTCTTCAACGCCGCGGGAATCGGGGAGAGCGGGGTCGCCCTCGTCACCTTCGACCCCGGTTTCGCCTGTGACTTCCACAACACCGAGGTCCCGACCTGGATGTTCATCATGCACGGCCAGATGGAGCTCGAGCTGAGTGACGGCGTCACCCAGCGCCTGAGCCCCGGAGACATCGTCCATTTCAGTGACAGCGACGGACAGGGACACAAGTCGACCGTCCTGGGTGACGAGGAGGTAATCGTCGCCACGGCCGGCTACGCCGGCTGACGTCAGTTCAATCTGCCAAGCCCTACGAGAGGAATCTCGATGCTGTTCAACCAGCCCCGTGCAATTCAGAAAATGGACGAATACGGCTTCGACGCCATCGTCGCCGCCACTCCGCGCAACTTCTACTACGCGTCCGAGTACTGGACGACCGTCGCGAAGTGGGGCCACCAGGAGAACATCTTCGCGGCGATTATTCCCCGCGACGAGGACCATGACGCGCAGATGGTCATCCCGGAGGGCTTCTTCGGGAACATCTTCTTCTACCCGACGTGGATCCCGGCGGTGCGGCCGGTCGAGATGATGAACACGTCGATCATCGCGCACGAGCCCGAGCCGGTGCGCCTGGAGCCGTTCCAGAGCGATGTCGAGGAGGCCTACGCGCAGCGCGTCGTCGCGCCGCTGGCGGACAACATGCTGGCCGGCATCGCCGAGGGCCTGAAGGATCTCGGGCTCGAGAGCGGCCGCGTCGCCTTCGACGACCTGCGCGTCGCGAACCACGTCAAGGCGCTGCTGCCCGGGCTGCGGGTGGAGGACGGCCACGACGTCTGGCTCGACATCCGCAAGGTCAAGACTCCGGAGGAGATCGACCGGCTGCGGCACGGCGCGACGATCAACCAGGACGCGATCGAGTCGATCATCCCGATGATCAAGCCCGGCGTCGTCTGGGGCGAGATTGCGGAGGGCTACCGCGAATACGTTCGTAGCCACGATGCCGAGGTCCTGGCCCCGGAGAAGGCGCTTCAGTTCGGCGCCGAGTACGAGGGCGAGTACTACCCGGACATGCTCTTCGCGGACGTGGACTGGAAGGTCCGCGACAAGGCACCGATCATCTTCGAGAGCTGGGGCTCGTACAAGGACTACTACTTCGACTTCTCACGGACCGTGTTCGTGGGAGAGCCGTCGAACGAGTACCTGCACCTCTGCGACGAGATCCTGCGCGGCTGGCGCGAGGGGATCGAGGCGACTCTGCGGCCCGGGATCAGCACGAGCGAGCTGTTCAAGGCCGGCCGCGCGATCGTCGAAGCCTCCGACATCCCGACGCCGAAGAAGACCCTGCCCTTCTTCCACAGCATCGGGCTCGACATCATCGAGCACCCCACGGGCTACCCCTCGTTCGGCCAGCTGAAGAGCTGGGACATCGAGCCCAACACGGTGATCAACTGCGAGTTCCTGTATTTCGGCCACGTGCTCGACCCGTACCACATCGAGAGCACGTTCCTGGTCACCGAGGACGGCGCCGAGTGCTTCCAGACGATGCCCGAGGAAATCCGGGTGCTCGACTAACCGGTTAGGAGCGAACGATGTACGCAGTGATCCGCCGGTACGAGCGCGTAGACAGGGAAACCATGCTGGAGGTATCGAGGCGCTCGTACGCGGGCTTTCGCGCGCGGCTGATGGACCGTCCCGGCTTCGTGGCCTATGAGCTCATCATTGGTGACGACAGTGTGGCGGCGATAAGCGTTTTCGAGAGCTGGGTGGTGGCCGAGGAGACGAACCACCTGGCGCGCCGGTGGGTGCAGGACAACCTCGCCGAGTTCGACCTCCCCATCCCGCAGGTCACGGCCGGTGAGATCTACAGCGAGGAAGGGCTGCCCGCGCCCTTTGCGACAGGGCGGCGCGCGAAGACTGGGCGCGCCCTGCAGAACAAGGGCGATCTGACCTAGCAGCAAATCCGAATCGACGAGGAGTCTCACCATGGCGGTATCCCCAAACGTGTCCCTGACGACCTACGTCGCTCCCCCGCGCAAGGAGTCGATGGTCAAGCTCGTCTACCTGCTGCGGCGCAAGCCCGGGCCTGAAGCTCGAGGAGTTCCAGCAGCACTGGCTCGAGCGTCACTCGTGGTTCGGGGTGAACAACTCGGCCGTGCGGCGCTACGTGCAGTACCACGCGCTGGCGAACGACCCCATCCGCGAGTGGCTCGCCCAGGCGGCGGACGGCCCGGCCAAGGAGTCCTACGACGGGGCGGCGATCGCGTGGTTCGACACCCTCGAGGCGATGCAGGCGGCAATGCAGACCGAGGACGTGGCCGCGGCGCTCGAGGACGAGAAGCACTTCATCGACCACGACCGGTCGGTGGCGGTGATCACCGAGGAGAACGTGATCGTCGAGCCGGTCGGCGAGGGCCCGATCGTGCTGCATCGAGTGCCTGCGCCGCCGCTCCGACATCGATCGCAAGACCTTCAGCGACATGTGGCTGCACCACGGCCACATCGGCCGCGAGGCGCACAACCGCGGCCTGCTGCAGGGCTACATCCAGAACCACGCCCTGCCGGAGGAGGACGCCGGCGTCGACGAGATCGCGGACCTGGGTGAGGGCGACAACGACGAGGTCTGGGACGGGGTCGTCACGGCCTACTTCCACAGCCTGGCGGTCGCGCGCGAGCTGTTCACGAGCCCGCTCGCCTCGGAGGAGTCGTACGAGGACGAGAAGAAGTTCATCGACCACTCGCACGGGCTCTACCTGATGGCGCGGCGCCACGTCATCAAGGACCTGGTGCGGTAGCGGCATGGATCTGGAGACCGTTCTCGCGCGGGCGGAGATCACCGATCTGCTCGGCAAGTACTGCCGCGGCGTGGACAGGGTGGACGAGGCGACGCTGCGCTCGATCTACCACGAGGACGCGGTGGAGGACCGGGGGGAGGGGCTCTTCATCGGCCCCGCCCAGGAGTGGGTCGGCTGGACGCTCGGCCTCCTCCCGGCGTTCGCCGCAACCCACCACGCCATCCAGAACGTGCTGATCGACGTCGAGGGCGACGTGGCTCACGGTGAGACCTACTTCACCGCGTACCACCGCTTCGGTGGGGTGGAGGAGGGCGAGGTCACGACCGACGACGTCGCCTGGCCCGAGGGCGGCAGCGAGCTGTTCCTGGCCGGCCGCTATCTGGATCGCTTCGAGCGGCGCGACGGGGTCTGGAAGATCGCCTACCGGAAGATGGTCTGCGACTGGTGCCGGACCCAGGAGGCCGCCGACGAGTGGTTCAGCGAGAACCCGACCGTGTACCGCGGGGTGCGGAACATCGGCAACAGCAGGCTCGGGCGAGCCGGCCGAGCGGTAGGCCTCAGGCGGATTCCACCGGGCACGAGCTCGCGGACCCAGGCGGGCTCTTCGAGCAGCTCGCGCACCGTCGCGAGGAACTCCGCGCCCGGGGCGCCGTCCAGCACCCGGTGGTCGCACGACAGCGTGAGCGCCAGCGACGGGCGGCCGTCCGTCTCCATCACCCGTCCGCAGGCGAGGATGGCCGCCTGGGGCGGGATCACGAGCGCGCGGAAGCGGTCGACTCCGAAGGGCCCGAGGTTCGAGATCGTGAAGGTCGCCCCGAACAGCTCGACCCCGCGCAGCTTTCCCTGGTTCGCGCCCTCGCGCAGGCGCTTGCGCTCGGAGATCAGCTCGGCGAGCGAGCGCTGGTCGGCGTCGACGATCGCCGGGCTGACGAGCCCGCCGGGCACCGAGGTCGCGATCCCGACGTTGATGCCGGGATGGCGGACGATCGCGTCGTCGTCGAGGCTCGCGTTGACGTCGGGATGCTCGCGCAGCGCCCGGGCGCAGGCCGCGACCAAGAGGTCCTCCCACGAGACGGGCAGCTCGGGGCCCTTGAGCTCGTCCCGCACGGCGGACAGCGCCGTGACGTCGACGAGCCGATCGAGCGTGAACTGCGGGACTTGGGCGCTCAGGCTCATCGAAGCGATGATGGCCCGGCGCATCTTGGACAGCGGCTGCCGATTATCGTCGCCCGGCTGGTCCTCGCTCATCCGCGGCAGTCTACCAATCGTTCGGTCAATGCGGTAATGTCAGCGCCGGGTCGGCATACGACCCGCGACGGCAGTCGTGACCGCGATTCGGGAGGACTTCATGGCAGACCAGGCCATCCAGCAGATCGCAGCCGTTCCGCCGCCTGAGCCGGCGCCCGCCGAGGCCGGGGCCGAGCCGTCTCGCCCGCCCGAGAAGGAGCTCGTCCTGGACGACCTGCTCGTCGAGGACGTCTCGATCGACGGCATGTGCGGCGTCTACTAGACCGCATGCCGGCGGCCGCGACCGACCTGCGCAGGCCCTGGCGCCTTCACGGGCAGGTGGCGCTCAGGCCGGAGTCGTTCGGCGCGCTCGCCTACCACTACGGCACGCGTCGGCTGAGCTTCATCAAGAGCCCGGTCCTGCTCGACGTCCTGCGCTCGCTCGAGACGCACGCGAGCGCCGAGGAGGCCTGCCGGCACGGCGGGCGTGCCGAACGATGAGCTGCCTCACTACGAACGGGCGCTCACGACCCTGGCGGAGACCGGCATGATCGTCCCGGGGGACGACGGGTGAACGCGATCGCCACGGCTCCCAAGCCGCTCGTCGAGCAGTTCGAGACCGGCCTCGATGCCCCGATCTGCCTCACCTGGGAGCTGACCTACGCCTGCAACCTCGCCTGCGTCCACTGCCTGTCGAGCTCCGGGCGCCGCGACCCGCGCGAGCTGACGACCGACGAGTGCAAGGCGGTGATCCGCGAGCTCGAGCGCCTGCAGGTGTTCTACGTGAACATCGGCGGCGGCGAGCCCACCGTCCGGCGCGACTTCTGGGAGCTGCTCGACTACGCGATCGCGCACGGCGTGGGCGTCAAGTTCTCGACCAACGGCAGCCGCATCACGCCCGAGATCGCGCGAGCGGCTGGCCGCCACGGACTACGTGGACGTGCAGATCTCGATCGACGGGGCCACCGCGGAGGTCAACGACGCCGTCCGGGGGCCCGGCTCGTTCGCGACGGCGATCACGGCCATGGAGCGGCTGCAGGCGGCCGGCTTCCGCGGCTTCAAGGTCTCGGTCGTCACGACCCGCCAGAACGCCGGCCAGCTCGACGACTTCAAGGCGATCGCGGACCGCTACGGGGCCCAGCTCCGGCTCACCCGCCTGCGCCCGTCGGGTCGCGGCGCGGACGTGTGGGACGAGCTCCACCCGACGGCCGCTCAGCAGCGGCAGGTCTACGACTGGCTCATGGCCCACGGCGAGGACGTGCTGACCGGCGACTCGTTCTTCCACCTCTCGGCGTACGGCGAGTCGCTGCCCGGCCTCAACCTGTGCGGGGCCGGCCGCGTCGTGTGCCTCATCGACCCGGTCGGTGACGTGTACGCCTGCCCGTTCGCGATCCACGACGAGTTCCTTGCCGGCAACCTGCGCGACCCGGGCGGCTTCACCCGCGTCTGGCGCGAGTCCGAGCTGTTCCTCGAGCTGCGCCGGCCGCAGGCGGCGGGCGCCTGCAGCAGCTGCCAGTTCTTCGATTCGTGCCGTGGCGGCTGCATGGCGGCGAAGTTCTTCACCGGACTGCCGCTGGCCGGCCCGGATCCCGAGTGCGTGCTCGGCCACGGCGAGCGCGCCCTGGCCGCCCGTGGGGACGCGCCCGCGCCGAAGCCCGCGAAGGACATGTCGAAGCGCGCGCCCACCGGGCGCCCGCTGCCGGTAATACAGAGAGCACCGGTGCGGCAGTGCGACGAGAGCCCGGTCGCCGGCCTCCGGACGCGGTGAGCCCGGGCGCGGCGTGAGCGCCTCGCTCGCCGAGCTCACCTGGTACGAGGCCGACTCGGGCGACCCGCGCCCGGGCCTCGCCATCCCGGTCGGCGCGACCGAGCAGCACGGGCCGCACCTGCCGCTCTCCACCGACACGGACATCGCGTGCGCGATCGCGGAGGGCGCTGCCGAGCGCTGCCCCGAGATCGTCGCGGCGCCGCCCGTGGCCTACGGGTCGAGCGGAGAGCACGCGAGCTTCGCCGGGACGCTCTCGATCGGCCAGCAGGCGACCGAGCTGCTGCTCGTCGAGCTCTGCCGCTCCGCCTCGGCGAGCTTCGCCTTCACGCTGCTCGTCTCCACCCATGGAGGCAACCGCGACTCCGTGCTGCGAGCCGAGCGACGCCTGCGAGCTGAGGGCCGTGCCGTGCGGGCGTTCTTCCCGAACTGGAGCAGCGGTGAGCACGCCGGGCGCGTCGAGACCTCGCTCATGCTCGCCACCCGTCCCGGGAGCGTCCACCTCGACCGCGCGCGAGCGGGCGTGACCACCCCGATCGCCGAGCTGCTGCCCGCTCTCAGGGCTCGCGGCGTCCGGGACGTGAGCGCGAACGGGGTGTTGGGCGACCCCGCCGGGGCCTCGGCCGAGGAGGGGCGCGAGCTCCTGCGCCGCGCGGTCGACGAGCTCACCCGGCTTGCCGAGGTCCTGCCGAGCCGCCGCGCCGTGAGTCGCGTGGCGATCGTGACGGGCGCCGCGCGCGGCATCGGCGCCGCCGCCGTCGTCGCCCTTGCGGCGGACGGCTGGACGGTTGTCGCCGTCGACCGCGGGAGCGACGACCCTCGCCTGTCCTATCCGATGGGGTCGGAGGCAGAGCTGCACGAGGTCGTGGCCGGCGTGGGGGAGGACGGGCGAGCGCGGTGCTCGCCGACGCCACCGACCTGGAGGCCCTGGCCGGCGTCGTCGAGGACGCCGAGTCGCGCCACGGCGGTGTGGACGCCGTGGTGGCGGCGGCCGGCGTGATCGGCGGCGGCGTGCCGCTCTGGGAGATGGCGCTCGAGGAGCAGAGCGCCGTGCTCGAGGTGAACCTCGGCGGCGCGCTGACGGCGGCGCGGGTCGGCATCCCCGCGATGCTGCGGCGGCCGGCGCCGCGCCAGGGTCGCTTCATAGCGGTCGCGTCGTCGGCCGCCTCGCGCGGGCTGCCGCTGCTCGCCGCCTACTGCGCGGCGAAGGCCGGGGTCGACGGGCCTGATCCGCGCCCTGGGGTCGGAGCTGCGCGGGACCGGCATCACGGCGAACGCCGTGAGCCCGGGCTCGACCCGAACTCCCATCCTCGAGGAGAGCGCCCGTCTGTACGGCCTCGCAGGCGGCCGAGGCGTTCGCCGTCCAGCAGCCGATCGAGCGGCTGCTTCACCCCGAGGAGGTGGCCGCGCTGATCGCCTGGCTGGCCGGGCCGGCCGGGAGCGGGGTCACGGGCGCCGATCTGCCGATCGACGGCGGCCTGTCGCTGTGATGCCCCTGCCGCCCGGGCTGCGGGTCGCCCTGGACCGGAAGGCCCAGCGCGGGCCGCGCGGGACGCTCACGGGAGGGACGCCGAGGCGCACGATGCGCCTGTCCGAGGCCGGCTGGCGTGCGCTCGGAGCGCTCGAGCACGGGAGCCGGGCCTCGGCCGCAGCCCGGCAGCTCGGCCGCCGCCTGATCGACACGGGGCTCGCCCACCCACGGCCGCGGCGGCCCGCGCCGACCGCGAGCGTGACGGTCGTCGTCCCGGTGAGAGACCGGCCGCAGGAGCTGAGGCGCTGCCTCGAGGCCCTCGGTGCGGGCCACGCCCGTCGTGGTGGTGGACGACGGCTCCCGGCAAAGCGACGACGTCCTGGCGGTGGCGCGCGAGCACGGCGCATCGGTGCTCCGCCACCCGCTGCCGGCGGGCCCCGCGGCCGCCCGGAACACCGGCGCTCGCGTCCGTGGAGACGGAGCTCGTGGCGTTCCTCGACAGCGACTGCGTCCCGCAGCCGCGGCTGGCTCGGCGCGCTGACCGGGCACTTCGACGATCCGCTGGTCGCGGCGGTCGCGCCCAGGGTGCGCCCGCTCCCTGCGGCGCCGCGCGCGGCGTGGTCGCCCGCTATCTCGCCGTCCGCTCCCCGCTCGACCTAGGGCCCGACGAGGCGGGAGTCGAGCTCGGCACCCGGATCGCGTGGGTGCCGACGGCCGCTCTCGTCGCCCGTACGAGCGCTCTGGGCGACGCCTTCGACCCGGAGCTGCGCCACGGTGAGGACGTCGACCTGATCTGGCGCCTGCGCAAGGGCGGCCACCGCATCCGCTACGACCCGGCCGTGGTCGTGGAGCACGACGAGCCGACGTCGCTCCGCGGCGTCCTCGGGCGGCGCTTCAGGTACGGCACGTCGGCCGAGCCGCTGTGGGAGCGCCATCCGGGTTGCGTGGCGCCGCTCGTCGTCAGATGGTGGCCGACCCTGACCGCGTTGCTCCTGATCGGGCGCCGGCCCGGGGCCGCGGCGATCGTCGGAGCGCAGCAGGGCGTGCTGCTCACGAGCCGGCTGACCGCGCTCGGGCTGCCGCGCAGCGCCGGTGCCCGCTGGTTCGCCGAGGCCACCCTCGACTCCGTCCTCTCGCTCGCAGGGTATGCCGCGAGCACGGGCCTGCCGTTCGCGCTCGCGGCGGCCCGCTGGCGCCGCCGGCCCGCGGCGCTGGCGCTGCTCGCCCTGCCCGCGCTGCGGGCCTGGCGCTCGAGCCGTCCCGACCTGGATCCGCTTCGCTTCACCGCCCTCGCCCTGCTCGACGACGCGGCCTACGGCGCCGGGGTGTGGGCGAGCTGCCTGCGCGGCCGGCGGCTCGCCCCGCTCCTGCCGGTCACGGCCGGCGGCCTGCGTCAGCGCGGGCCCATCAGCTCCAGCGGCGTGTCGTAGGTCGACTGCGCGCCGTCCTCCTCGATGATGAAGACGTTCTCCATGTGGCAGGGGCCGATGTAGCTCCCGAAGTACAGGCAGTCGAGGCTCAGGACCATGTCCTTCTCGATCGTGAAGCCCTCGTTGCCCTTCAGGCCCTGGGACGGGAAGGGGTGCGGGTACTCGAGCGGCATGTGGCCGATGCCGTGGCAGACGACGAGGAGCTTCTGCGGCGTGGGGAACCCAAGCTCCACGAGGTGGTCGTGGGCGATCGTGGGCAGGTCGCCGGTCGAGTTGCCCGGCTTCATGTGGTCGACCATCTTCAGGAACGCGTCGCGCAGGTTGTCGTGCAGCTCCTGGTACTCGGCGGTCGGGGCGCCGATCGTGGCGGTGCGGTTGATGTCGATCCAGAAGCCGTCGTACTTGCCCTGGGTCTCGAGGATCACGATCTGGCCCTCGTCGAGCGGGCGGTCGTAGCGGGTGCGGAACAGCTCCGGGATGAACTCGCCCGCGAACGCGCCGCCGAACAGCATCGCGCCCTCGTCCACGGGGATCGCGTCGAGGCGGGTCATGGCGTCGGCCACGTCGTACTGGACCTCGTCCCACGTGACCCCCGGCCGCAGCGCGTCGGACGCGGCCGGCGATGCACTTGTCGGCCACCTGCCCGACCCGGCGGAACGTCTCGAGCTCGGGCTCCGTCTTGACGATCCGGCAGCGCATCATCGTGTCGAGTCCGTCGACCACCTCGAACTCGAGGTCGGGGTGGTGCTTGAGGGCCTGATAGCCCACCCGCAGGTCGTCGAAGCCGACCTTTCCCCGGACGAGCCCGTGGTCCCTCAGGGTCGCGGCGACCGAGGCGACGAGGTCGGGCTCGCAGCCGCCGCGGACGCGCTCGCCGTAGTGGCGCACGAACTCCTCGCCCAGCGAGCTCGGCTTGGCGTACGGGTCGGCGGCGCGGGTGACCTCGCAGAAGACGAGCAGGTCGAAGACGCGCAGCTCCTGCGCCCGGTCGGGGCGGCCGAGCTCCTCGAGCACGGCCAGCAGACCGACGTTCGCCTCCGGCAGGCACAGGATCACCGGAGCGTCCTCGCTCGCCGGGACGATGCTCGCGGCGAGCGGCTCCTGCTGGGTCCAGCGCTCGAGCACCGACTCGTAGCCGGTCGTGTAGAGCACGTCGTGAGGATGCGTCAGCACCATCGCGTCGAGCCCCTCCTCGCTCATCAGGCCACGCAGGCGGGCGATGCGCTGCATCTGGATTCTCCCTTCGGTAGGCCGGCTCAGTCGGCCGTATAGGTCTTCAGGACTTCACCGGCCGGCTGCTCGATGGTGCCGAACTCGAGGAAGATGCTCCCGAGCACGTTGTTCACCGGCAGCTTGTAGAGCGGGTCCTGCTCGGAGCGGCCGAACTCCACGCTGCCCGGGCCGTGGAACACCATCGGCGTCCCGTCCTCCAGGGTGCGGATCGTCGCCTTGACGCGCTTGCGCACCAGCTCCGCGATCTGCGGGCCGTCGTTGCCGGCCTCGCCGCTCGGCAGCAGCCGGACGACGATGTTGGGGTAGAGCTCGAAGTCGCTCTCGTCGCCCTGGCGCTCGAAGGGGCCGGCGACCATCGTCACGAGCCGGTGCCCGAGCGGGCGCTCCACCGTGCCGAGCATCATCCCGTGGCCGAGCTGCTGCTCGAGCTTGACGTGGCCGATCTTCTTGGAGTCCCCGAGCACCTCGCGGCCGGCGGCGAACCACTCCTCGGTTCCCTCGCCCAGGTAGACGACCCAGGGGAAGATGTGCGGCTGGCCCTCGTACATCACGGGGATCAGCGGCGCCATCTCCGAGTACGCGCCGCCGCCGATGGCGAACTCGTAGCCGCCGTTCAGGTACAGCGAGACGATCGGCGGATCGGTCATCGGCGTGACCTCCGGCGGCAGCAGGTCGAGCACCGCGTCCATGTCGGTCTCGTAGTTGATGACGATCGCCTTGCCGCCGACCATCTTCCACGGGAAGGGCGGGTACAGCGGCGCCGAGGCAGGCTGGTTGCTGGGGAGCTTCGAGATGTCCAGGCGCCCGCTGGGCAGGGTCGGGCTCTCTACGGTGGCCATGCTCTCTCCTTGGGTCCGATGCCGTAGAAAACCAAGCTAACGGTTGGTTGACGACCTTTCAAGCCGCTGTTAGCTTGCCTGTGCTTTCAGGACGCCACGACAAGGGAGGTCGGCATGACGCGCTTCGAAGGACGATCGGTGCTCGTGACGGGCGCAGCCCGCGGGCAGGGGCGCTCGCATGCGCTCCATTTCGCGCGTGAGGGAGCCGATCTCGCCATCTGCGACATCTGCGCCGATATCGGCACGGTCCCCTACGAGCTGTCGAGGGAGTCGGATCTCGCCGAGACCGTCTCGCTCTGCGAGGCCGAGGGCGCGAAGGTGGTGTCGGAGCGCGTCGACGTGCGCGACTGGGGCCAGGTCGAGGCGTTCGTCGGCCGCGCTGAGTCCGAGCTCGGCAAGCTCGACGTGGCCGTGGCGAACGCCGGCATCTTCGGGCACGAGCAGATCGCCGAGATGGCGCCGGAGCGGTTCGCCGACATGGTGGACGTAAACCTGAAGGGCGTCTTCCACACGATCCGGGCGGTGCTGCCCGGGATGAGGGAGCGCCAGTACGGGCGCATCATCGCCACCGGGTCCGTGTGCTCGATCATCGGCTTCCCGAACGTCGGCCACTACGTGGCCGCCAAGCATGGCGTCGCAGGCCTGATCAAGACCGTCGCCAAGGAGGTCGGCGCGGAGGGGATCACCGCCAATTACGTCGTCCCGAACGGGGTCGGCACTGCGATGATCCGCAACCAGCCGACCTACGAGCTCGTGAGCCCGGACAACCCCACCGAGGAAGAGGCGATCCCGATCTGGGCGGCGATGAACGCGATCCCCAAGCCCTGGGTCGAGCCCGAGGACGTGTCGAAGGTCGTGCTCTTCCTCGCCTCGGACGACGCGCAGTACACGACGGGCAGCGCGGTCAAGGTGGACCTCGGGGCCACCGCCTGAATCGGACCTTGAATAGCAAACAACCGGTTGGTAGCCTGTCGGTGTCGGGCCTTCGCGCCCGCGCGCTCCACGCCGCGCAATCCCCGGGAGGATCCAGATGATCGAGCCGTACACCGCCGTCGCGCTCTCGCCACGTGTCTCCGCCTGTGCCTCACGGGCGGACTACATGAAGAACATCGAGAACGTCACGACGTTCATGGACACCGCCTACGGCCTGGCCGCGACCGACGGGCCTCCGGTCCGGCTGATGGTCCTGCCGGAGGGCACGTTCCAGAGCCTGCTCATCGACTTCAAGGGCGGTGATCGCAAGCGCGAGGCGGAGATGGCGCTCGAGATGCCCGGACCCGAGATCGAGGCGCTGGGCCGCAAGGCCAAGGAGCTCGGCGTGTACCTCGCGGGCAACGCCTACATGGTGCGCGACGACGACTTCCCCGACCGCTACTTCAACAAGGGGTTCATCATCGACCCCAAGGGCGAGCTGATCCACACTCGCACCAAGCTGCAGGTCGAGCCCTTCGAGCCCGAGGTCGTGGGCACCTGCGTGCCGCACGACGTCTGGGACCGCTGGATCGAGCTCAAGGGCGACGGCGACCCGATGAAGGCTCTCTATCCGGTCGCCGACACGGAGATCGGCCGGATCGGGATGATCATCTGCATGGAGGGCGGCTATCCGGAGATCGGCCGCGGGCTCGCCATGAACGGCGCCGAGGTCCTGATCCGGCAGGTGTACCACGAGCCCTACGTCGCCAACGGCTGGTGGGAGCTCCAGAACCGCGGGTTCGCGATGAGCAACAACACCTACGTGGTGGCTCCGAACCTGGGCCCGCAGAGCTACTCCTTCGACGGGCCTCTGTACGACATCGGCGGCGGCAAGTCCATGATCGTGGACTACCGCGCCCAGGTGATGGTCCAGCGCGAGTTCTCGGCGGCCGACACCTTCGTGAGCGAGTGCCTCGATCTCGAGGCGCTGCGCCGCTACCGGCTCCAGAACGGCTTCGGCCGCTGGTTCAAGGACATGCGGATGGAGCAGTTCGCGGCGGTCTACGAGCGCCCGATCTATCCGAAGAACCAGTACCTGGACGAGGCGCCGACCGAGGGCTGGGGCGAGCGCGAGGCCGCGGTCCTGGCGGGCAACATCGAGCAACTTACGAGTGACGGACTGCTCGTGCCGGCCGGAGCGCCGGCCGGGGCTGGTGCGAACGGGGGCGGCGACGGAAACGGGGTTCCCGCAAGCGAGGCCACCGGCACGGCGATACCGCGCTAGGCGCGCGAGTCAGACGGTCTTGGAGCGCCCCTCGGCATCCACGCCGAGGCGGCGCTCGAAGCCGTCCGGGATGAGGACGTCCGAGCGGTCGAGCTCCTGGACCGAGGAGCGGCCGAGCCCGAGCAGGGCGGAGTCGATCCCGCTGCGCAGGATGTCGAGCACGTTCTCGACGCCGGCCTGTCCGGCGGCTGCGAGACCCCACAGGTAGGCGCGGCCGATCATGACGGCGCGCGCTCCCAGGGCGACCGCCTTCACCACGTCGCTGCCACGCCGGACCCCGCTGTCGAGCACCACCTCGATCTGATCGCCGACCGCCTCGGCGATCGAGGGGAGCGCGCGGATAGTCGCGGGCGTCCCGTCGAGGTTGTTGCCACCGTGATTCGAGACGGAGATCGCGGTCACCCCGGCGTCGACGGCCCTCTTCGCGTCGTCGATGCGCATCACGCCCTTCAGCATGAAGGGGCCGCCCCAGAGCTCGCGCAGCCAGGCGATGTCGTCCCACGAGGCCAGGTCGGACTGCATCCACTCCCCGTATGCGCCGAAGAATGACGGCGCGGGCTCACCGGGTGCGGCCGCCATGTTCGGCACGCTCAGGCCCGGCAGCTGCCCTTCGCGCGCCCACGTCAGGAACCAGCGCGGCCGCCTGAGCACCTCCGGAGCGAGGCGGATCTTCGTGCGCAGATCGAGCTGCTCGGGAATGGCGGGGCTGCCCCAGTCGCGCCCATGGGAGAAGGACCAGTCGAGGGTGAGGATGAGGCCGACGGCGCCGGCCGTCCGCGCGCGCTCGACGCGCTGTGACATCTGATCGCGCGAGCCGGACCAGTAGAGCTGGAAGAAGGTCTGCGGGTTGGCCGCGACGACATCCTCGACCGGCTGGCTGCCGAAGTTGCTCAGCCCCACCGCCGTCCCGCGCGCCGCGGCGGCACGAGCCACAGCCACCTCGCCGCCGGGGTGAACGGCCTGGACTCCGGTCGGCGAGATGACCACCGGGAGCGAGATGGACTGACCCATCAGGCTCGTGGTCAGATCGCGCTCCCTCGACAACCCCGCGACGTGGGGGGCGAAGCCGAGCTCCCCGAAAGCCGCGACGTTGTCCTTGGTGGTGAGGCCAAACTCCGAGCCCGCCGTGATCGCCATGTAGACGGAGTGCGGCAGCAGTCGCTTCGCGCGCCGCTCCGCCTCCGCCACCGTCTCGAACCAGGCATCAGCCATCGGCGGCATCCTTTCGCATTGCCCGGCCCCGCGTCGGCGCGCCGCTCAAGCCGGTGCGGCGAGCGCCGCGATCGCCTCCTGGCCTTCGCGGATGGCGTGGGGAGCGTCGCGGGCGGCGAGGGCGTCGCCGACCACGACCGGGTGCAGGTCGTCGAGGGCCTCGGCCAGCGCGTCCGCAGCGGGGCTGCGCGCCGCGGACGACACCGCGAGGTCCGCCTCGAAGCTCGTGGCGGCACCGCTGTAGACGTTGACCGCGGACACGGTCGTACCGTCGAGGCCCGTGACGACGTGGTCGGTGAGGAAGCGCACCCCGCGCGCGCTCAGCTCGCCGTACAGGGTCAGGAACGTCGTGCCGTCGACGTCGCCGCACACGGCGGGCAGAGGCGTGACGAGGGTCACCTCTCCCGCTCCGCGCATCGAGGCCTCGAGCGCCGCGGTCCACAGCGGCGGCCCGGCCGCCCCCTGGTCGATGAGCGCGACCCGCGGTGCGATGTCCTCGCCGGCGAGGAAGCTGTCGAGGTCGACGGCCCCGTCGAGGCTCGCCTGTGAGGTCGATCCGCACGCGAGGACGACCAGCTCCGGGTCCGCCGCGCGCACGTCATCGGCGCCCGCGACGGCCCCGAGGCGCACGTCGACCTCGTATCTGTCGAGCTCGGCGGCGAGCCAGTCGAGATAGGGCTGCCAGCCGTCGCGGCCCCCGGTCCTCGCGGCAAGGGCCAGCTGCCCACCGAGGGCCGGCTCGGCTTCGAAGAGCACCACGCGGCGCCCGTCCTCGGCGGCCGCGCGCGCCGCCTCCTGCCCGGCCGGCCCGCCGCCGACGACGACAACCGTTCCGCCGGGCGGGGCCTTCGGCCGGTGCTCGCCGTAGCCCGCGTACGGGTTGATCGTGCACGACACGGGGAGGACGCTCGCCGAGTTGCCGACGCAGAGCTGGTTGCAGGCGGTGCACGGCCTGATCCGCTCGGGGTGGCCGGCGAACGCCTTGTTCGGCAGCTCGGGGTCGGCGAGCAGGGCGCGCGCCATCCCGACCATCGCCGCCTTCTCCTCCACGAGCAGGCGCTCGGCGTGCTCCGGGCGCCAGATGCGGCCGAACGCGATCACGGGGAGCGAGGTGGCCCGGGTCACCTGCTCGATGTCGTCCTCCGCGAAGCCCTCCGGGAGCGACATCGGCGGCACGACCGTGTGGACGCTCGCGAAGATCCCGGCGTCGCTCGACAGGTAGTCGACGAGGCCGGATGCCTCGAAGGCCTGCGCGAACGCGACGGCGTCCTCGATGCCGTAGCCGCCCGGGATGTGCTCGTTGATGCCGAGCCGGATCCCGACCGCCACGTCCGGCCCCACCGCCTCGCGCACGGCCTCCGTCACCTCGAGCACGTAGCGCATGCGGCCCTCGAGGGAGCCGCCGTACTCGTCGCTGCGGTCGTTGGTGAGCGGCGAGAGGAACTGCCGAAGGATGCCGTCGTGCCCGACCTTCAGCTCGACCGCGTCGAAGCCGGCCTCGACCATGTTCGACGCCCCGGCGGCGAAGTCGGCGCGGACGCGGGCCATGTCCTCCGCATCCATCGGCTTCGCCTGTTCCCGGACCGCGAGGTCGGGCAGCCGCGAGGGGCCGAGCAGCGGCCGGCGCGTGGCCCCCGAGGAGCCCTGGTTCCCGAAGTGGGTGAGCTGACCGCAGACCTTTGCCCCCTCGGCGTGCACCGCCTCCACGATGCGCCGGTACGGCCCGACCGAGCGCTCGCCGGAGGACAGGACGAGCGGGGACACCATGATCCCGTCTCGGGACACGACGGACGACTCGAGGCAGACGAGTCCCACGCCCCCGCGCGCGCGGGCCGCGTAGTACTCCACGTGGCGGTCGGTGCCGACCAACTGACTGCGGTCCGCGTAGAACAGCCCGTGCGGCAGCAGCGCAAGACGGTTCCGGAGCTCCATCGGGCCGAGCCGCACCGGGGAGGCAAGCAGCGGAAACGGCGTCATGGCACGCGGCATCCTACCCGGCCATGCGCCGCCACCTAGGTTGTCGCGAAAGGACCCGGGCATCAGGCCCACGGCGGCGGCACGGCCCCTCATCTAACGCGATATAGCTCAACTAGTCGAGCGGGGGACGGCCGCCGCCAGTCGTCAAGCCGTCCGTTCCCTCTTCTTCCGCTTCGGCTCGTCGCGGTGTCCGAGCTGGATCTCGCGCTCGGCGCCGGGCACGCCCTCCTCGAGCTCGCGGCTGCGCTCGTGCTCGGCGTTCAGCTCCGCGCCGAGCAGGATCGCGACGTTGGTGAGCCACATCCAGACGAGGAAGACGACCACGCCGCCGAGCGCTCCGTAGGTCTTGTTGTAGGAGCCGAAGTTGGCGACGTAGAACGCGAAGGCGGCCGAGGCGACGAGCCAGACCACGACCGCGAGCACGCTCCCCGGCGTGACCCACTTGAAGCCGCGCAGCTTCGCGTTCGGCGAGGAGTAGTAGAGCAGCGCGATCATGAGCATGACCACGGCGAGCAGCACCGGCCACTTGGCGATGTTCCAGATCGTGACCGCGGTGTCGCCCACGCCGATCGCCGAGCCGACCTCCTTGGCCACCGGCCCGGTCACGACGAGCGCCACCAGGACGAGCGCGAGCATCAGGATCAGCACCAGCGTCACCAGCATCTGCAGCGGGCGCAGCTTGATGAACGAGCGCCCCTCCTCGACCTCGTAGATCACGTTCGACGCTCGCATGAACGCTCCCACGTAGCCGGACGCAGTCCAGAGCGCCGTGGCGATGCCGACGATCAGGAGGACGCCGGCTTGGCCGCTGCTGCTCGTGATGTCCTCGATCGGCCCCTTGAACGTGTCGACCGCCGATGCCGGCCCGATCGAGCTGACCAGGTCGGTGAGGGAGTCCGTGATCGTCTTCGGGTCGCCCACCAGGCCGACGATCGAGACGAGCGCGATCAGCGCCGGGAAGATCGAGAGCACCGCGTAATAGGTGAGCGCGGCCGCCGAGTCCGTGAGGTTGTCCTCCTGGAACTCGGCGATCGTGCGCTTGACGGTCTGGACGATCCCGCCCTTGCGCGGATGTGCCGGGCCCTCGGGCCGCCGTCCGGACCGCTTCTCCTCGGTACGAGTTGCGTTGTTCTCGTCAGCAGTGCCGTTGTTCTCGTCAGGCATTGGTCCTCTCCCGGGCGCTGTCGCGCAGGCCCTCGGCCTGCTCGCGCCCCGCCTGCTTCGCGGTCTCCGCGGCCTCCTCGGCGACCTGCTTTCCGCGCTCGACGGCCTCCTGGCCGGTCTCCTTGACCTTCGCCTTGACGTCGTCGGCGAGTGGGCCGATCTTGTCGTCCTCGACGCTGGTGGACGGGATGAGCAGGCCTGCGATGAAGCCGGCAGCCAGTGCCCCGATCCCAAGCCCGAGCGGGTTCTCCTTGGCTATTCCGGCCGCGCGCTTGGCGCCCTCCTTGCCCGTCCGGGGTCGCTCCTGACACCTTCGAGCGAACCGCATCGACCTTGTCGGACACGGCCTCCTTGGCGCGGCCGGTGACGTCGGTCTTGTGCCCGAGCGCCTCGACGGTGTCGCCCATGCGCTCGCGTGTCTCGTCTATGTCCTGCCTGATCTGGCCCGGGTCTTCGCCCATTCCAAGTCCTCCTTCACACTTTCCTTTGCCTGCTCCGGCACCGGTGGTGCCGCTGCCTTGACCTTTTGCTTGCCGCGCATCGCCAGCACGCCGGCGACGGCCGCGTAGACCACCGCGACGATCAGAGCCGCCAGCCACAGCGACAGCGGGGACTCGAGCACGGCGATGATGCACGCGGTGAGGGCGGCGAACGCCCCCACCCCGAAGAGGCCGGCGCCGCCGAACATCCCGGCGCCGATGCCGGCCTGCTTGCCCTTCTCCTGAAGCTCCGCCTTGGCGAGCTCGACCTCCTGCTTCACCAGGGTGGTCGTCTCGTCCGACAGCTGCCTGAGGAGCTCACCCGTCGGCCGGTCGCGCAGCTCGTTCTCCCTCGGCGCAGTCACGGTCAGACCTGCGCCCGGCCGGGGCTCGGGAGACGCGGCGGCTCCGCCGAGGCTCGGCCGTAGCGCTCCGCGCTCGACGCCTTCAGCAGTCGTGCGGCAGCGAAGCCGAGCGCCAGCCCGGCGGCCGCGACACCCCACGGGTTTCGACGCGCGAAGTCCTCGACATCGCCGAGGATGCGATCGCCGTCGGAGTCGCGGAGCCAGGTGCCGACCTGCTCCACGCGGTCGGCCGCCTGCTCGGCGTAGCGCGCCGGTGCGTCGTTGCCCTGCTTGCGAAGCTCATCGGCTACCGACCGGGCGTCACCCGCGACCGACTGAACCCGCTCGCCGGCCTCCGTCGAGCGCTGGTCGACCTGGTCGCGCAGGCGCCCGCGGGCCTGCTCGCGAGCCTCTCCGATCTGCTCCTGCGCCTTGCCCGCGACCTCCTTGGCCTTCTCCTGCGCCTGCTCCTTCGCGTCCCCGTTTCCGGCTGCGGCGGGCTCTGTCTGTGTGGTGCTTCTCTCCATCGCTGCTCCTTCCCACGTCGGCATGTCCTCGACATAGGTAGCCGTCGAAATGGCACGCGAACCGGGGAAAGCGCGACAAGTGCGTCAACTGCGACGCCTGTCTGCGACAACGCGTTCCATTTTCTTGCGCGAGCGGCGATGATGCCGCCATGGCGACGGACAAGCTCACCGATCTGCGACGCGCAGACGCGCTTCGAAACCGCGAGCGCATTCTCGATGCGGCCGAGCGCATGCTGGAGCGCTCACCGTCGGCGACGCTGTCGGATATCGCCGCAGCGGCCGGGGTGTCCCGCTCGACGCTCCACCGCCGCTTCCCGAGCCGCGCGGACCTGGTCGGGGCGCTGCGGGAGCGTCCGCAGGACCCGGAGTCGGGTCGGCTCGAGGCTCCGCTGCCGGCGGGCCGGCTGGGCCGCGAACGGGCGGTGATGCTCGACGCCATCCAGGTGTTCGACGTCGTGCCTCCGGCCGTGCTGCCCGAGCAGCTCGTGGCCGAGGCGCAGCGCATCGCGAAGGTTCCCGGTAGCCCTCTATGTGCTCGACATCGACGGCACCCACCTGCTGCATCTGGCAGGGCCCGATCGCCTGGGGGCCATGATCGAGGCCCCGCTCGCGATCGGCCCCGAGCTCGATGCCGACGGCCTGTCGCAGCTCCGGGGCCACCTCGCGAGCGTTCCCGGCGCCGAGGTGCACGCGCTGTGGCTGCGCGGCCGGGCCAACGGCGTGATGGTCGCGTTCGGGCATCCCGCCGCGCCGTTGACGGAGCTCACCCGCCAGGCGGCCGCCGCAATCACGCTCGCCGACCGCTACACGGATGCGTTCGCCGCCGCCCAGCGACGCAAGCAGCCCAAGGCCGCCGCCGAGATCCAGCAGAGCCTCCTCCCGCCGCGCATCATGCGCGTGACGGGCGGAGAGATCGCGGGCAACGTGCTGCCGAGCTACGAGGTCGCGGGCGACTGGTACGACGTGGTCGAGAACGGCGACGGCATCTGGGTCACGCTCGCCGATGGGCTGGGAGGCTCGACGCGAGCGGCGGCGAGCAGCGCCGTCGCCCTGGGCGGGCTGCGGGCAAGCCGCCGCAGCGGGGCGGGCATCAGCGAAGCGCTCGTCGTCATGCATCAGGCGCTGCGTGAGCTGCCGGGGCCGCACGCCGAGATGACCGCGGTTGCGGCGATCTGGGACCCGGCGGGCCACGATCTGACGATCGCCAACTGCGGCCACGTCCCGCCGGTGATCCTGCGCGGCGACGGGGAGGTCGAGGTTCTCGCCGAGCGCTCGGAGCACGGCTTGGGTGGCCGGGCAAGCGTCAAGCCCGCCGAGCACTCGACCACCCTGGCGCCGGGCGATCGCCTCGTGATGGTCTCGGACGGAGTGGTCAAGCGCGGCGAGGGCAAGGCCGGCCTCGGCACCGACGGCGTGATCGAGGCGGCGCGGCGCTCAGAGCGGGAGACGGCGGCCGACACGGTCCGCGAGATTCACCGCGCGGTGCTCGCGGCCGCCGAGGGAGAGCTCAGCGACGACGCCACCGCCGTGTGCCTGTCAGCGCAGTGACGGAAGAAGTCTGAGGCGGGCGCTCAGTCCCCCGGCCAGACGCCGGTCACGCGCTCGAAGCCCTTGGCGCCGCCGCGCTGTATGACCGCCTTCACAGCGCCGAAGATGAGCCCCTGCACCGCTGCTGCGGGGAGGACCTCGCGCCAGCCGTACTCGGACTCGAGCGCCTTGGGCGCCTCCTCCTCGTCCGAGATCCGCTTCCAGATCTGTTTGAAGATCGAGCCGGCCACGACCGCGCCGAGCACGCTGAACAGGATCGAGACGGGCGTGTAGAGCGCCTTGACCATGGTCAGCGCCTCTTGAGCCAGATCAGGACCAGCACGAGCGCCACTGCGCCGGCCGCCACCGGGACGGGATTCTGCTTCGCCGTGCTGGTGGCCTGACCGGCGATCTGCTTTGCGTCGTCGGCATTCGCGTTCGACACCTTCTCGCGGACCTCGGTGACCTTCGCCTGGGCGCGCTGCTGCTGGTCGCGCAGCGCCTGCTTGCCCTCCTCGGCGCGCTGCTTGGCCTGTGCCTTCACGTCGGCCTTCCCTGCCAGGGCCTCGGCGGTCTTGCCGAGCTCCTCTCGCGTCTCCTCGATCTCCTCGCGGATCTGCTCGGGATCGTCCGATGAGGTGGGGGTCTCCTGAGGTGCCTTGCCTGGGTCGGTCATCGCTGCGCTCGCTCCTTCACGGTCTGGATGTCCTCCTGGACGCTCTCGATCGTCTGCTCCGGCTTGGCCGGGGTGGCCTGCTCGACCTGCTTCTTGCCGAGCAGCGCCACGATGCCGGCCACCGCCAGCAGGACGACGCCGACGATCACCGCCGCGAGCCAGGGCTCCATGAGGGTGCCCAGCCCGATAACGGCCGCGGCCACCAGCGCGCCCACGCCATAGAGGGCTACGACCCCGGCGCCGCCGAACATGCCCGCGCCTTTCCCGGCGTGCTTTCCCTTCTCCTGCATCTCCGCCGTGGCGAGCCGCAGCTCCTGGCGGATCAGCGTCGAGGTCTGCTCGGAGAACTGGCGCACCAGCTCGCCGATCGGCTTGTTCGCGTCCGTTCTGTCCTGTGTCTCGGTGATCTCCTGCATTCCCTCACCCCTTGACGGTTACGGGCTCCAAGACTCGTGCCCGGCAGACATGTAGATAGCCACTTCGGCGTTCGGCCTTCGCGAAGTGAGACACCCGTGTTCCACAGGGTGTGTCACTTCGGCGGAGACGTCAGAGCTGGCGGGCGGACCAGAGGACCGCCGACAGAATCACGCTGACGAGCGAGACGACGAGGCCGACGATCCAGCCGTCGACATCCTGCGACACGAGGATCGCGCCGAGGACGACGCCGATCGCGACGATCCCGCCCGTCGCGATCACGCGCATCAGGACGGACTCGGCCTTGAGCCGGCGCCGCTCCCGTCCCGGGATCATCGTCCGGCGCTCGGGCTTTCCCTTGACTGCCGCGTCGGCTTCGGGCGCCCGCCTCGGCGATCTGGGTGCGTCTGGAGTAGCCATTCGCGTTATTGCTACCCCCGTTCGGGGCACCGAAACGATCGCCGGGGCAGGGCGCGGCCGGGCCTCCGGCGCGCAACCTACGCCGTCACGGCATCGAGCGCCTCCGCAAGCAGCGCGACGCCCTGCCTGATCGACGGCTCGGGCAGCGTCCCGTAGCCGAGCACGATCGACGGGGGCGCCTCGCTGCGCTGTGCCCAGTGCCAGGCGCCGTCCTCCACCAGCACGCCGCGTTCGTAGGCCGCGAGCGCGAAGGCGCGCTCGTCGACGCCCTCTGGCAGCGTCACGTGCAGATGCAATCCGGCGGCCGCGCCCTGCCAGCGCGCCTCCGGCAACAGCTCGTCGAGGGCCGCGAGGGTGGCGTCGCGCTTGGCTCTGTAGACCGGCCGGACACGGCGGAGAAACCGCGCGAGCTGGCCGCTGTCGACGAAGCGGGCGAACGCAAGTTGCTCGAGCAGCCCCGAGCCCATGTCGTCGAAGCGCTTCTCGCGCTCGATCGGCGCGATCAGGTCGCCCGGCGCGGCGAGCCAGCCGAGCCGCAGCGCGGGGCTGACCGTCTTGCTCGCAGAGCCGATGTAGACGACGCGGTCGGGCGCGAGCCCCTGCAGAGCGCCCACCGGCTGGCGGTCGTAGCGGAACTCCGCGTCGTAGTCATCCTCGATGACGAGGGCGTCGCGGCCACGGGCCCAGGCGATCAGCTCGTGCCTGCGACGCCCGTCGAGGGTGCCTCCGGTCGGGTAAGAGTGAGCGGGCGCTACGAGCACTGCAGCCACGTCAGTGTCCTCGAGGCGGGCGGGATCGATGCCGTCCTCGTCGACAGGCACCGGCACTGGCTCGAGGCCCGTCATCGCGATCGCCCTCCGATGCAGGCCGAAGCAGGGGTCCTCCACGGCGACCCGCCGAGCGCCCGCGCGCCGGAGTGCACGGCAGACGAGCGTGAGGCCCTGGGTGAAGCCCGCGCAGACGAGCAGCCGCTCGGCCGTGGTCGCGACCCCGCGCACGCGGCCGAGGTACGCGGCGAGCGCGAGCCGCAGCGGCTCGGCGCCGAGCGTGCTCGGGTAGGTCAGCTCCGCGTCCGGCAGTTCGGTCAGCGCGGCGCGATAGTGGCGGAGCCACTGCGCGCGCGGGAACAGCGCGGGGTCCGGAAGGCCGCCGAGAAGCCTGATCGGCGGGCCGCCGTGCGGCGACGCCTGGCGCGGCCGTGCCCAGAAGCTCGCGACGTCCGCCGTCGCGCCCAACGGGCTCTCGGCCTGATCGTCGGCCCGCACTCGCGTCCCCGCTCCCTGGCGCGCGTCCAGGTATCCGTCGGCCGTGAGGTTCGCGTATGCGGCGACGACGACGCTGCGCGAGATGCCGAGCTCCGCCGCGAGGACGCGCGTCGGTGGCAGGGCCGTGCCGCCGATCAGGCGGCGATCCTGGATCGCCGCTCGCAGCCCGTGCTCCAGCCGCTCGCGCAGACCGCGCCCGTTGCTGCCCCGGAGGTCGACGAGCAGATCACTCGGAAACCCGTCGTCCTGAGAATTGGTTTGTGTCGGCACGCCTGGATTGGACGTTGACACAGACCGCTCGGCGCGGCAAGGTCGGGCGGTCATGATGCCGCCGGACACAGCCATCCTGCGCGACCTCCGCGCCACGCTCCTGGTCCGCGGCGAGCAGAGCGACGGCCGTGTCGCGCTCGCCGAGAACACCGTCCCGCCGCGCTGGGAGGGGCCGCCCCTCCACCGGCACGACTTCGACGAGGCGTTCTACGTGCTCGAGGGCGAGCTCACCTTCCAGATCGGCGAGCGGCTCTCGGCGGCACGGCCGGGCGAGCTCGCCTTCGCTGCGCGCAACGTGCCGCACGCGCTCGCGAACCTGACCGACGAGAGCGCCCGCTATCTGCTCGTCCGCACGCCTGCGGGCCTCGCTTACGGCTCCGCAGCGGAGACGAGCATCACGGGCCCGCGCATCGGCGGGCCGCCGCCGCCGGCAGCGCCCCGCACGCGCGCGCGTGTAAATGTCCTCCTGCGGAGCGCGGACAGCGGTGGACGGGTGGCGGTGATGGACAACAGCATCGGCACGGCCGGCGCCGGCCCGCCGCTTCACCATCACGCGTTCGACGAGGCCTTCTACCTTGTCGACGGTGAGCTGACCTTCAGGCTCGGCGACGAGCTCGCGACGGCGGGTCCCGGCGAGCTCGTGTTCGTCCCCGCCGGGGCTCCGCACACCTTCGCCAACCTGAGTGCCGCCGAGGCGCGCGTGCTGATCGTCTGCACGCCGGGCGGCTTCGAGCGCTACTTCGACCGCATCGTCGCGCGCGAGGCCGGCCTCGAGCCGCCCCCGGACGCGCGCGAGGCCTGGCCCGACGTGGTCAAGGTCGGCCCCGCGATCGGCGCTCCGAGTTGATCGTCATCCCGGACAGCGAGCGGCTGCGCGAGCGCTGGCGGGCGTTCGCCGCTTCCGATCACTCGACGCGCTCGAGCCGAGCGCTCGGCCGCTCCCGCCGTCCGACCTTGGCGCACGGCCGGCCATCGACGATCACGACGTCCGCCGTGAAGTCGTTCGACCCGCGGATCAGGGCGGACCCGACCCCGTAGGCGTCGACCGGCGCGCCGAGCCGCTCGAACTCGGTGATGCGCGCAACGTCGAACCCGCCGGACGCCACGATCCGCACGCGCTCGTGCCCGGCGCCGTCGAGCGCCGCCCGGACGCGCTCGACCAGCACCGGGTTCACCCCCGTGGGCCGGAAGTCGCCCATCTCGTCCCACAGCGCCCGGTCGACCAGCTGCCCCGAGGTGTCGAGCCTGACGCCCCAGAGGTCGTCCCCGAGCGCCTCCGCGACCTCCAGAGCGGTGCGGACCGAGTCGTTCTCGAAGTCGACGAGCACGGTCACGTTCATCTGCGCCGCGTACCTGTGCGCGAACGCCGCGGCCGCCGCGACGGTGTCACCGCCGTAGGCGGCGATCAGCCCGTGCGGGACCGTGCCGATCCCTCTGCCGCCCCACCACGACGCCTGGGCGTCCGTCGACACGCCTATCGCTCCGGCCACGTGCGCCGCCCAGCCGTCACCGGTCTGCACGAGCCAGTGGTCGTGGCGAGCGGGAAAGAACAGGATCTGCTTCCCGCGCGCCGCCTCGACCACCTCGCGCACGTTCCGCATCACGAGCGTGCGACGGGCCAGGCAGCCCAGGTAGACGGTCTCGAGATGGGCGAACAGCGAGTAGTCGCCCTCGATCGTCATCACCGTCTCCCAGGGCTCGATCTCGTCGGCCTCGTGGAGCGCGTGGACCTCGAGCTCGTCCCAGCCGGCGATCCATCCGTCAGGCCCGCTGCGGCCCGAGCCCAGCTTGAGGACCGCCAGCGCCTCGTCGATCCCGCCGAGCACCGAGCGGTTGCGCTGGAACACCTGCATGGTCACGCGCGGGTGGCGATCCTCGCCCTCGAGCAGCTCCTTGGTCAGGTTGAAATAGGCGTCCGAGTAGTAGCCGCTCCGGATCCGCTCGACGGGCATCCGGAAGACCGCCGGGTCGAGCCGCTCGCGGGCGGATGCCTGGTCCCGATCCACGCGCGCAGTTTGACGTGCGGCGCCCAACACGGGAAGTCGCGTGGCGCTCGCGCTAGCCTGCCTGCCGATGCCCACCACACTCGTGACCGGTGGCGCCGGCTTCCTCGGTTCCCACCTCTGCGACTACCTGCTGGCCCGCGGCCAGCGCGTCATCTGCGTCGACAACCTCGAAACGGGGTCGCTCGAGAACATCCGCCACATAGGCAACGGCGCGAACTTCCGCTTCGAGATGTTCGACATCACGAGCCACTACGAGATCGACGAGCCGATCGACTTCATCTTCCACATGGCCTCGCCGGCCTCGCCGATCGACTACGCGCGCCTGCCGCTGCACACGCTGAAGGTCGGCGCCTACGGCACGCACAACACCCTCGGTCTGGCGAAGAAGCACCGCGCCCGCTTCCTGCTCGCCTCCACCTCCGAGGTCTACGGGGATCCGCTCGTCCATCCGCAGCCGGAGACCTACTGGGGCAACGTCAACCCGATCGGGCCGCGCGGGCGTCTACGACGAGGCAAAGCGCTACGCCGAGGCGCTGACGATGGCGTACCTGCGCCAGCAGGGGGTCAACACCTGCATCGTGAGGATCTTCAACACGTCGGGCCCGAGGATGCGGCCGCACGACGGCCGTGCCATCCCGACCTTCCTGCGCCAGGCGCTGACGGACAAGCCGCTCACGGTCTTCGGCGACGGCTCCCAGACGCGCAGCTTCTGTTACGTGGACGACCTGATCCGAGGCATCGTCCTGCTGGCCGAGTCGGACATCCACGAGCCCGTCAACATCGGCAACCCCGACGAGCTGAGCCTCCTCGACCTGGCGAAGATGATCATCGAGCTGACCGAGTCGCGCTCCGACATCGTCTTCGAGGCGCTGCCGATCGACGATCCGCAGGTGCGCCAGCCCGACATCACACGCGCGCGAGACCTGCTCGGCTGGGAGCCTGAGATCGAGTTCCGCGAGGGCCTCAGGCGGACGATCGAGCACTATCAGCGCGTGCTCGGAAAGCCGGCGGCGCGATGAGCTCGCCGGAGACGAAGAACCTCGAGGCGATCTACAAGGCCATCGACCACCACAACGCGACGTGCGAGTGGCCTGCGGTGGCGATCGAGATGAACCCGTTCGAGGTGGAGCGGCTCGGCTGGGACTCGATTCGCGGGCTGCCGATCCACGAGAACCCGAGCATGGGCACCGGGTCGTTCCGCGTGGTGTGCGCGCGCGAGCAGGGCGAGCCCGAGGAGGAGATCGTCGAGGCGGTCGCCGAGGAGACCGTCCCCGCTGAGCTGACGCCGCTGCGCTGAGAAGCGCCGCCCGCGCCGGCCAGGGGCGGCTACCCTACTCCGGGTCTCAAGCGCGGGAAAGGGCTTCGCATCGACGTTCGCCGTATTCGCAGTCTGGCCTTTGCTTTGGCCGCCTTGGGCGGCCTGATTGCCTGCGCGCCCCTCGTGGGCGCGCAGTCGTCGTCCCCTGAGCGCTCGTCCCACGTGCTGCTGGTTCCGGACACGGCTCGGGCCGGCGCGGCGCTGGCCGCCTCGAGCGCACGCACGGTGGCCCGCTACGACGCGTTCACGCTGGTCGAGGCGAGCGGCTCCGACGAGGCCTCTCTGCGCGAGGCCGGCGCGGACCGGCGCGACGACATGCGCACGGTCGGACTGCCGGGCGGCTCGTTCGACCCGCTGCGCGGCCGCGACTCGCTGGCCGCCCGAGACGCGCCCGACCTTGGGGAGGCGCTCGCCGTCGTCCAGTTCGCCGGGCCGGTGAAGGACGCTTGGCTCGAGCGCCTCCGGATGTCGGGCGCGCGCATCGTCCAGTACGTGCCCCAGAACGGCTACATCGTGCACGCGACCGGCGCGGAGGTCGACCGGCTGGCGGCCCTCGTGGGGACCGACACGGCGGTGCGCGCAGTCACGCGGGTCGGCGCCGGGGACAAGCTGAGCGACGATCTCGGCGACGCCACGCGCATGGTCGCCGTTCAGACGCTGACGGGTGCCGAGGGGACAGACGCGCGCCAGGCCGCTTCGTCCGCGGGGCCGAGCACGCGCGGAACGTCGGCGGCCGGCGGGCTGGCGACCCAGTATCTGACGCTCTCGGCGGCCGAGCGCGACGCGCTGGCGGCCGATCCCGCCGTGGTCTCGATCTCGCCCTACTCGAAGCCCGAGCCGCTCGACGAGCGGAGCGCCCAGATCGTGGCCGGCAACTTGGCCGGCGGCGTGCCGTCCGGGCCGGGGTACCTGGCGTGGCTCGGTTCGAAGGGATTCGGGAGCGGAACGCTCGGATTCTCGATCGACGTGAGCGACACGGGCCTGGATACGGGAAGCACGTCGCCGGGTCATCCCGACTTCCGCGTGGACGGGCAGTCCGGAGGAGCGAGTCGTGTGGCGTACGCGCGTGAGTACACCCAGGACACCTCGGCGAACGACTGCACCGGCCACGGCACCAACGTGGCGTCGATCGCGGCCGGCTTCAGCGCCGGAAGCGGTGGTGCGCGCGAGGACGCCGAGGGCTTCGAGTACGGACTGGGCAGCGCGCCGCGCGCGATGGTGGGAGGGTCGAAGATCTTCAGCTGCGGGGGAGTGCTGCTCGGCGGGGGGTCGACCCTCTCGAACGTGCTGTCCGACGCCTACGCCTCCGGCGCGCGCATCTCGAATCACTCCTGGGGCTACGGCGACCTCGGCCGTTACAGCCCCGACTCGCGCGAGTTCGACTTTCTCGCCCGGGACGCCCAGCCCGGCGTGTCCGGCAACCAGCCGATGGTCGAGGTCGTCGCGGCCGGCAACTCCGGGGACGACGTCGGGGGCGGCGGCAACGAGGGCTGGGGAAGCGTGGCGTCGCCGGGCACCGCCAAGAACGCGATCACGGTCGGAGCCTCGGAGAGCCGCCGGCCGCTCGGCGGGATCTTCTGCGGGCTGGACGACGGCAGCGCGGACAACGCGGGCCATATCGCCGACTTCTCGAGCCGCGGCCCGACCAACGACGGCCGCATGAAGCCTGACCTCGTCGCCCCCGGCACCCGTGTGGTGGGTGCGGCCCCGCAGACCGGGGGCGCCTACACGGGGGGCCCGTGCCAGCAGGCGAAGACGTTCCCCGCCGGCAACACGCTCTACTCGCTCTGGTCCGGCTCCTCGCAGGCAGCCCCCGCCGTCTCGGGTGCCGCCGCCCTGATCCGCGCCTGGTACCCGGGCGGCGCCCCGTCGCCCGCCCTCACCAAGGCGATCCTCGTCAACACCGCCACCGACCTCGCGGGCGGAGATGACGGCAGGGGCCAGCCGATCGGGCCCGCGCCGAACGCGGACCAGGGCTGGGGGCGGGCTCACCTCGGCGCGGTGCTGGACGGCACCCAGCGCTCCTACGTCGACCAGACCACCACGCTCAGCGGGTCGGGCGCCCGCTTCGCACGCACCTACGGGGTGACCGATTCGAGCCGCCCGCTGAAGGTCACGCTCGCCTGGACTGATGCGCCGGGCATGGTCGACACGGCGGCATACGTGAACGACCTCGACCTGGTGGTGCGTCAGGGCGGCCGCACCTACAGTGGAAACGCGATGGCCGGCGGCCGTTCGATCGCCGGGGGAGGCGCCGACCCCCGCAACAACCTCGAGAGCGTGGTGCTTCCGGGCGCGACGGGTCGCTTCTCCGTCGAGGTGATAGGAAAGAACGTGGCCGGCGACGGCGTGCCGGGCAGCGGAGACACGACCGATCAGGACTTCGCGCTGGTCGTCTCGAACGCGCAGCAGCAGGCTGCAGCGCCCGTCCTGGCCGCCGCGAGCGCCACGGTCGGGGGCGGCGACGGCGACGGCTCGCTCGAGTCGAGCGAGCCCTTCAGCCTGAGTGTCGGGCTGGCCAACGGCGGCGACGCCGCCGCGAGCGGAGTCAGCGGCAGCCTGTCCGGGCCCGGCCTGACGTTCTCGCAGAGCTCGAGCAGCTGGGGCAGCATCGCGGCGGGTGCGACGGCAGCGCCCGCGGCCCCGATGGTGGGAACGCTGGCCCCGGGGAGCGCGTGTGGCGTCGACGTCCCCGCCACGCTCTCGGTCAACACCGGGCAGGGTCCCGTGGCGCTCAGCATCCCGACCGGCGAGCCGGGGCCGCCGCTCATGCATTCCCAGGTTGCGGGGATCGGGATCCCGGACGAGACCTCGGCGGGCGCCGTCATAACAAGGGCGATCGCGAGCGCCGGCCGGATCAAGGACCTCAACGTCAGGGTCAACATCTCCCACCAGTGGGTGGGCGACCTCGTGATCGACCTGACCTCACCCCAGGGCACGACCGTTCGCCTGGCGGACCACCCCGGCGGGCCGGACAACGGTGGCGACAACCTGTCCGGGACCGTGTTCGACGACGAGGCCGCGGCGAACGTCTCCGCGGGCGGCGCTCCCTACAGCGGCAGCTTCAGGCCGCAGGCCGACCAGCTGTCGAGGTTCGACGGCGAGCAGCTGCAGGGCAACTGGACGCTCCGGGTTCGTGACCTGTTCGAGGGCCAGACCGGCACGCTCCTCGACTGGGGCATGAGCACCAGCACGGCTGTCTGTGACTTCGACGGGAGCGTCCTGCCCGACACGACGCCGCCGGATACCTCCATCACGGGGGGCCCGCCTGGAGCGAGCGCGTCGCGAAGCGCCTCGTTCAGCTTCGCTGCGACCGACCCGGACTCGACGTTCGAGTGCAGCATTGACGGAGGGCCGTTCGCGCTCTGCAATGCGTCGCACACGCTGGCCGGGCTGGCCGAGGGCTCGCACGGCCTGCGCGTCCAGGCACGCGACCCGGCGGGCAACCTCGATCCGAGCCCGGCCGGCCGGACCTGGACGGTGGACCTGACTGCGCCGGCGCTGTCCCTGTCCAGGCCTGGAGCGGGCGCGTCGGTCGTCGAGTCCCGGCCACGCATCGCCGGGAGCGCCGGCAGGGCTGCGGGCGACTCCGGAACGGTGAGCGTGAGCCTCTGGCGAGGAACGCTGGCGGCAGGCCTGCCCGCCCAGACGCTCGTGGTTCCGCGCGCTGGCGCGAACGGCGCCTGGTCCGCGGTCCCGGCGCGCCTGCGGGACGGAACGTGGACGGCGCGTGCCGCGCAGACGGACGCCGCGGGCAACACGGGCTACTCGGCGGCGAGGACCTTCAGGGTCGACAGCACGGCGCCCGGGTTCGCGCTGATGCCGCTCGAGGTCGGTCGCGGAGACGTCCTCGGGGGGAAGCTGACCGTGCTGGCGGGTTGCGGGTCGCGCTGCAAGGTGACGGTGGAGCTGCTCGGGGCCGCGGACCGGCGGCCGCCGCTGCTCGGCACGGCCACCAGGACGCTCGCGGCACAGGCGCCTTCGGCGGTCCGGGTCAAGCTCACGCAGAAGGGCCGAAGCGCGGTCCGCAGGTCGGCCCGGCTGAAGGCGAAGCTCAGCGTCAAGATTGCGGGCAGTGGCGGGCGGGTCAGCCTGAGCCGCCCGGTGCTGATCGGACACGTGGGCCTCGGCAGGATCGCCGGCCGCGGGCTCGCGTTCGCGGGCCGCTGCTCCGAGCAGTGCTCGCTGTCGGCCAAGCTCCTGATGCGGGCGCCCGACGCGCGCCGCCACGGCCTCAAGGCGCCGGGAGCGCGGCCGGTCGCCGTCGCCGGAGGCAGCGCGCGCTCGTCGGCGGGGACCACCCGCCTCGTGCTCCGGCTGACTAAGGCCTCACGCAAGGCACTGCAGCGCGCGCGGAGCGTGAACGTGACCTTCGAGGCCGTCGTACGGGCTCGCTCGGGGCCCTCTCACAAGGCCTCACATCGCCTGACGCTGCGCCGCTGAGACCCGCCCGCGGGCGCCAGGGCCACTGCTACATTCCGAGCGTCCCGTGGTGGGCGTAGCTCAGTCGGTAGAGCTCCTGGTTGTGGTCCAGGCGGTCGCGGGTTCGAGTCCCGTCGCTCACCCTCCCAAGAGTCCCTGCCAACGAGGACGTCGGCGTGCCGCGTGCCCACCACGTCGAAGTCGGACTCGAAGAAGCGGGTCGGCTCGGCGCCGCGGGCCGCGAACGCGGGGGTGGCCGGCCCCCGCTCGTCAGTGCGGCGAGCACGAGCGCCCCCGCGGCGCCGGCTCTGGTGCTCAGGCAATTGGCCATTTGCCCTCCTACATCGAGCGCTACGCGCGCGACCGACTCGCGACGGGCGGCTCACCGGCCGCTGCAAGCAGGCGCGCAACGTTCTGCTCGGACAGGAATTCCGCCGGGGAGGTCACAGCACCGCCCACCTGCGCGAACTCATCCATCGATTCCTGGTTGCTCTGCACGGCGGCCAGTACCGGCTCGAGCTCCGGGGGCGGGAACTGAAGCGTCGCGAGTTGCGCCGTGAACTCATAGAACGGCAGCGAGCGCCGGTCCCGCTCGGCCTGGTAGTCGGCCATGGCGCCCTCGAATGGACGATTGCCCGAGAGCGCTTCGTCCAGGCCGGCGGCGCACAGCTCGGCATCCCGGAAGGCGTCGCTGATCCCCAGGGCGGTGATGAAGTCCTTCGTGTAGCCGGCGTCGCCCACGAGCGCCCAGCCCGAGCCGAAGGGCTTGCGCATAAAGCCCGCCAGGGACTGGCCGACGAACCGTGTCTCGCGCGTGGCGGCGTGAAACCGTGCGGCAAAGTCGGGTACCAGCTCGAGCGTCGCGAGCGAAGTTGCCTTCGATGTCCTTCCGGTTCGTCGCCAGCTCCGAGCGCGGCCAGCCGCCGATCACCACCGTCAAGCCGTCGTTCGTGGGCCAGGCTGCGAACCCTCGGTCGGGACGAAGGTGGACCTCGTATCGCCCATCCATCGGCAGACCGCTCACGTAGGTGTAGTAGCTGACCTGAAGCGGCGGCGTCTCGTTGTACCGCTCGGCTCCGACGCGGCGTGCCACGAGCGAGTGGTGACCGTCGGCTCCGACCACCACCCGGGCGCGCTCGGTTACGGCCGGCTCGCCCTTCCGGTGCCCTCGAATGCCGGTCACGCGGCCGTCCTCGAACACGACATCCGTGACCGTGAACCCCTCGCGAACCTCGGCCCCCGCCTCGGCCGCCGCGTCCACCAGCAGCTTGTCCAGCACTGTGCGTCGCGGGGCGTAGGCCAGCGGGGTCTCGTCAGTTCCAGGGGCGCCCGAGATCGTGACCGGTCCGAAGTCAAACGAATACGTGTCGATGCCCGGGCACCCGGTGGCGACCAGTCGGTCCAGCAAGCCCCATTCCTTCAGGGCCGCCACGCCCGGGGGGTGGATGAGGTGGGTCGAGATCGTGTCGGAGGGGAAGGTCGCCCGATCGACCACCAGCACCCTGTAGCCCTGCCGCGCGAGGAGCATCGCGGTTGGAGAGCCGGCGCAGCGGGCGCCCACCATGATGACGTCGTACTCGTTATCGCGCATGTCGAGCGCGAAGCTAATGCGTGATAGGCGACGACTTCATCGCACGCCCGTGCCAAATTCCAGCGGACGGCGAATGGTCCGTTAGTACCAGGCTCAGGCGAGGTTGCGTCGAATGGCGAACGCCGTGGCGGCGGCACGTGACGACACGCCGAGCTTGGCGAAGATGTTCTGGAGGTGTCGGCGAACCGTGTGGTCGCTGATCACCAGGGCCGCGGCGATCTCGCGGTTGCTCTTGCCGGTGGCGAGCACGCGCAGGATCTGCAGCTCGCGCGTCGTCAGCCCGTAGACATCCTGCTTCCCTCGATCGTTCGCGATCGACGCGACGCGCGTGAGCTCCGGCGTGGCCCCCAGCTTCTCGAACGCGTCCCGTGCCGCGTCCAGCTCCATGGCAGCGGTGTCAGGGTCGCCCAGTGCCGCGCAGGCCTGGCCCACCAACAGCCGGGTACGTGCGATCTCGCGAGGCACGCCGAGCTCCTGCCACGCCCGGCAGGCTTGGCGCAACGCACCCAGGGCAGCGCGCGCGTCCCCATCCGCCAGGTCGACCGCACCACGCGCGTAGTCCGCCATCGCGGCGAGTGCGCGGCTGCCCTGATGCTCGGCGACATCCTCGAGGTCGTGGCAGCCGGCGCGCGCCTCCTCGAGGTCGTCGACGGCGAGCATGATCTCGACGTAGGCCGGCAACAGGGCCGCGCGCCTCAACGGCTGGCTGGCTTCGCCCAGCGCGCGGCGCAGCGAAGCCGCCGCCGCCTCACCGTCGCCCTGTGCGAGCCGCAAGAGCGCCAGCCCTGGCTGCGGCTCGCGCCCGCGGCGACTCGCCTCGCGGTAGGCCTCCTCGGCGGAATCGAGCTCACCCCGCAGGAGGTGGACCTCGCCGCGCAGGTACGCCGCATCCCCGGCGACCCGCTCGTTCAGCACGCCCTGCCTGTAGCCCTCAGCGCGGCGAACCTCCGCCATCGCAGCCGACCAGTTCCCCGCCAGGGCCATGATCTCGGCCCGGTGCACGAGGCAGGCGCCCATGTACGCCCGCATGTCGGACTGGCGTGCGCACCACGCCGTGTGGGCTTCCGTCCATTCCTGTGCACGGCCAAGCTCGAACACGGCCTGGCAGAACGCGATCGTGCTGCAGTAGACGATCCCGGCGATGACCGGCGATGGTTCCTCGCTGGTGACCGCCACCATCGTCTCGTCCACCAGCCGTAGCCCCTCGGAAGGGCGGCCCTGTCTCACCAGCGCGTGGCCCTTCTCCATCATGGCGAGCGCGGTCAAGTCTCGGTCGGCGAAGCGCGCGCCGATCTCGCCGGCCTCCGCTGCCACGGCGAACGCGGCTTCGTGGTCTTGGACCGACACGAAGTCGTGGATAGTTGGCAGCAGCAGAAAGCCGCGGGCGACGCAGTCTTCTCCCATCTGGTCCAGAAGTGAATCCCCGCGGGCGAACCACCCGGTCGCGCGCCCGCTTTCCCCGCGGAACCGCAGGTAGTCGCCGATCCACCAGGTACAGAGCGCGGCGCGCGCTGTGTCTCCGGCCTTCAGGTGGGAGTGATAGGCGAGCTCCCACGCATCGACGTAGGCGTCTTCGCGACCCAGCATGTACGCCGAGCCCGCCAGCAACTCGAGGTCCCTCGCGCTCAACAGCACCGGATCTATCGCCGAGAGAAGAGAGAAAGCGGCCGCCCAGTCCTGCTGCGCGCAGAGCTCCCGGCCCCGCTCGATGTCCGACCCGACGTCCACCGCCCCGGATTTTGCCACCGTGCCAGCCCGGGTCGAGCTCGCGGACGCCGAGGTCGCGAGCCACGGTCGCGAGGTTGCCGGCGAGGACGGGACCGCGCCGATCGCCCGCAGCGGATACGCGCACCTCCAGCTCCGGTAGGCGGGCACTCGAGCGGGACGGGGCACGAGTGAGGCCGTTGCCCCATATGGAGAGCAGGCGCCTGGCCGCACCACGATCAGACTGCCGCCTCGGACGAGGAGCGGAAGTGCTGCTCCTTTGCATGGATAGCGACAGCTCGACGGTGGCCGAGACGGGCGGCGCAGGACTGCTCCTGGCAGGCGAACACCGAATCCACGCACCCGTGACTGGAGAGCGCCTGGGTTGGGGCGCGGCGTCTGGGGCGTCACAACGTCCCGGTCGGGGTGAGGGTGTGTGCAGGATTACATGGGGCGGGGTGCCGAACTACGTGGTTGCCGGCGGGGGCGCTGGCGAGAATGACGCAAGTTCCGTTCCTCCCCAGTGACCCCAAGGAGTGACCCCGTTGATGCATCGATTCCCAAGCCCTGCGCTCGTCGTGTCCCTCGTGGCTCTCTTTGTGGCCCTGGGCGGCACCGGTTATGCCGCGATCGTGTTACCGGCGAATAGTGTCGGCGCGAAGCAGATCAAGAAGAACGCCGTGACCACGGCGAAGGTCAAGGACGCATCGCTGCTTGCGGCCGACTTCAAGAGCGGACAGCTACCGGTAGCGGCAGGCGCACAAGGTGCAAAGGGCGACACAGGTCCGCAGGGCCCGCAGGGCCCGAAGGGCGACACGGGCACCGTCGACACCTCGAACTTCTATGACAAGGCGGCCAGTGACGGCCAGTTCCTTGGCAAGACGGCCAAGGCGTCCGACGCAGACAAGCTTGACGGGCTCGACTCCACCCAGGTCGTTCAGGGCAACGGGCAGGCATGGGCTGGGGTGGTGGCTGTGCAATCGAACGAGCAACGGCCGCTCATCGATCTCCCCCACGTCGTCGATGTGTCCTACTCCTGCCCTGCGAGTCTGGGCAACAACGGAAGCTTGATCATCTCGCCCTCCGCCGACGTCTCCATGAACCTGTTCGTGGAGAGCGGTGGCGACAACCCGACCTACTACAAGGTCGACGCCAACCCCCAGAATCACTTCAGCTTCCCGGCCTCAGCCACCGGCGACTCATTCCATGTTCAGGCCCAGGGGTCATTCGGCGTTCTGACGCTCGAGATCGCCACCGCCCACCGCGAGACGAACTGTCACGCCCAGGCCCAGGGCCTGCTGACGACCGCGCCCGCTCCCGCGCCCGCGCCCGCTCCCGCGCCCGCTCCGCCCGAGGAGCGGAGCGAGTTCGACGTCATCCTCGAGTCAGACAACGGCAACAAGATCCAGGTCATCAAGGTCGTCCGCGAGCTCACGGGTATGGGCCTCAAGGAGGCCAAGGACCTCGTCGAGGCGGCGCCGAAGGCCGTCTTTGAGAAGGTCAACAAGGAGACGGCCGAGAAGGCCAAGGCCGCCCTCGAGGCAGCCGGCGCTTCCGTCACGCTCAAGTAGCCGGCGTCGAGAACGGGGATCGACTTGAGCTCGTCGATCCCCAGGACTGACCGCCGGACGCGCGGACATGTCGTAGAGGGGGTGCTCACACGGCAGGCACGCCGTCGAGATGGCTCGTAAGGGTGTGCCGCTCGTGGTCATCCAGCGCCAGCTCGGCCACAGCAACCTCGGCATCACCTCGGTCTACCTTCAATGGATCGACAGCGCCGAGAACATCGACACCGTTCACGCCCGCCGCGCGCGGATGATCCGCGTCAGCACGTCACCAAGGCTCTGATCACGTCGCGACGCTGCTCGTCGAGCAAAGCCGCACCTGGGGGACCCTCGGCCTGTCGACGAGCAGATCGATGCCCAGGGCGCCCACCACCGCGCATTGCATTGGCCGCTCAGGCCGGAGACATGACGACGACGGGGATCTCCCGCTCGGTGCGCGCCTGGTAAGCGTCGTAGTCCGAGTAGATCTCATTGACCTTCGGCCAGTAGCCCGCGCGCTCCTCGGCGGAGGCCAGCCGCGCCGTCATCTTTGTGCGGCGGCCGAGGATCTCGACCTCGGCGGCGTCCATCGCGCGCAGGTTGTGGTACCAGGCCGGCGACGTCTCCCGACCCCCGGCGGAGGCGACCACCACGACCTTGTCGCCGTCGGCCAGGTAGAGCAGCGGGGTCTCGCGCCGCTTGCCCGACTTGCGCCCGACCGTGTGGAGGATGCACACGGGCGCTTTCTGCATCCTGCCACCGAGGCGCCCGCGTGAGGCCCGGTAGGCGATGACGTTGAGCCGGGTGAAAAGATTGAGGGCGCGCAGCCGCAAAGAACCCGCGGGCGGGACGGGTGGCGGAGCCATGTTCCGGACCCTACCGTCGCGAACGAGGCACAGTAGTTCCGGGTCTCGCCTCACCGTCCGCCAGGAGGATCTGGAGTAGACGAGCGGGGCCGACCGCGCGAGCCAGGCGCGCCCTGGGAACACAGCGCCGGACAGGGCTGTCGGCAATCTGCGTTCGATCAGGCGTCCGGCGGCTCCTGAAAGGCGCGCACCTCGATGCGGCCACCCAGTGCCTTTGACGCCTGCGTCGCCCACCGGACCGCGGCATCTTGGTCTGCGGCCTCGATCACCCAGAAGCCGCCGACGTACTCCGGCGCCTCAACGAACGGTCCGTCGACCACCACGGGCTCGTCGTTGGTGGCGTCGACGGTTTTGGCCGACGACGGCGGGTGCAGCCCCCCGGCGAAGCGAAACGCCCCGGACTCGCGTAGGTCCGTGTTGAACTCCTCCACGGCGGCCAGCGCGGCCTCCAGTTCGGCCGGGTCCATCGACGCCATAGTCGGCTCCTCGGCCGCGTCGTGGGGCACGGTCAAGAAGAACTGCATCATTTTCGTCGCTCCTTCTGGCGGGTGGTAAGGGCCAGGCTTTCAGCGGCCCCCCAGAGCACTAGGTTCTGTGGGCCTCCACTTGCCTGATGCCTATTTGACTGCCGCGCTGGCCGAATCTCATCGGTCGCTCTGACCGGCGGATTCGGAGACGGGCCAGCCGACCTCGGGTCCTACGACCGCTCTATCGGTGGGATCGAAGCCCTCGTTGGTCGGTCATCGAGCGATATCCGTGCGAGCTCGGTCCGTGACCGAACGCCGAGCTTCCGGTAGATGCTGCTGAGATGAGTCTCGATCGTCTTGGGACTCACGAACAGCTGAGAGGCAGCCTCGCGGTTGGTTGCGCCCTCGGCTACGAGGCTTGCCACCTGGCACTCCTGCGAAGTCAGCTCGTCGCGGGTTTCGTCCAGACGCTTGCGTGCGTGTGTACCGCTGGCGCCGAGTTCGCGTCGAGTCGTTGCCGACCAATGCACGGCTCCCAGGCGCTCGAAAGTGGCGAGCGCGGAGCCCAAGCGCTCACGCGCAGCTATACGCCGTCCCACACGCCGAAGGCGCTGCCCAAAGCAAAGCTCGGTACGGGCCCGCTCAAACGGTTCCTCAAGACCCACGGGGACATCGAGCGCGCGCGCGAAGTGGGCCTCGAACTCGTTCTCCGGTGCCAGCAAACCGCGGCAGCGGGCGAGCGAACGTCCCACGGTGAGGCTTCTGGTCTGGGACGCCAGCGTCGCGACCGCGTCCGCCGCTCGCTCTCGGTCGCCGCGGCGGATCAGCGCCTCCGTGAGATCTGTGGCCAAGCGCGCGCTGTGAGAGCCCGCACGCGAGGTGAGCGGCGCCAGCCAAGCGATCGCGGCGTCGAAGCGGGTGAGTGCCAGCTCAAGTAGGCCCAATGCCGCGTGGGAGAGGATCAGACAGTGGTCGCTTCCGTGTCGCGCGGCGAGTGCGGACGCTTGCTCGGCGTGGTGCCTGCATGCAGCTTCCCGGCCAAGGCCCGCCTCGACCAGAGCAAGGCGAGCGAGGGCATTCATCGTCGCGTCGCTATTCAGGCTGGAGTACGCGAGGCCGAGGGCCTCGACCGCCGTGGCGTGAGCCGCCGCCCAGTGTCCCATACGAAACTCAGTCTCGGCCAATGAGGCCAGCCCGAGTGTCAGCGATTGGGCCTGGATGGGGCGCCGCCCGTTCACGGTCGCGGTCGCAGCCGCGTTCCATCCGGGCATGTCCAGCTTGCTGACGCTACGAAGCCCGGCTTGGACGGTCATCGCACGCTTAGACCGGACGCCCTCAACACGGTGAGCCACGCTATTGCGCGACGTTACGCTCGGCTTACGCTGTCTCGATCGTGATGCCCCGCACTTCGAGCAGGTGCACGCCCGGGTGAGAGGTTGGCTGCTCATGGCCTCTCCCCGAGCCACTTCGCAGGTCGCTTGGCCGCCTTGAGATGATGGCTGAATGGTTCGCCGCCGGACCGCCGCGCCGGCGAACCGGAAGGCGGCCGACGACCCCGAACCCACCGCGAGGTCTTCAAGCCGCTGCTGTCGCTCGGGCTGACCGGCGGCGCCGCCCAGGGCGGCGCGCGCGTGACCTATCACGAGCTGGAGGAGTTCTGCTCACAGGAGCCGATGACCGGCGTGTCCGTGACCGGCGCCACCTCGGTCACGATCGGCGGCCCGAGCTATTGCGTGCGCCCCGCGCCAGGTGTCTTCCAGGTTCAGATGCCGCTCAACGCCGGCGGCGAGAGATCGCCCAGGTCGTGTTGGAGGTCACAGGCTTCACCGGCGCCGGCGACTACCCGACCGGGCCATCCGTGGCCACCGTCTATGACTTCCGGCCCGGCCCCGCCCACCTGTGGGAGACGCCCGTCAGCGGCTCGATCACGATTCAGGACCCCGGCGGCGCGGCGGGCGAGGGTGCGAGCGGGACGGTCAACAGCGTCACCTCGGGCATCAGCCCCGAGCTCGGGACGACCACGGTCAGCGTCGCGGGCACGTGGCACTGCGTCGCTGAGGTGCGCGCGCAGCTCAGGTCACCTTGCAGCTGAAGCCGTAGTTCGCGAACGACACCGCGTAGCGGCGGTGCGCGTCGCAGTCTGCCTGTGTGATCTCCCCTCCCGCGACCACCAGGTCGCAGAGGACCACCCACGGGTCGCTCGGGCAGGGCGGACACTGAGCCCGCCCTGTGCCGCCTGGGCACGACCACGCAGCCTCGAGCTCGTTCGCCGGCCCCTGTGCCGTTCGGTAGAGGGAGGGCAGCTCGGTCAGCACCTTCAGCTCGAACCCGTCGCGGATGCGGCTGTACTCGCAGCCGCCGTCGTCGCAGCCGCAGCCGGGCGCGCGCACGGGCCGAGCGAGCTGCTCGACGTGGCGTACCGCCAGATACACGGTGGCACCGTCCTTCACACGCGGCGGGTCGCCGCACCAGACGTCGATGTCACCGCAGTCGAGACTGCTCACGGAGGCCTGTTTGCAGACGTCGATCGTCGTGTCCCGGTCGATCAGGATCTCGTCCCCGAGCGGCCCGAGGATGTAGCCCTCGGACACGGTCGCCGCGCATTGCTCGTATGTCACGCCCGCGCCGCACACGATGCCCCACCCGTGCAGGAGCCTGTTGTGGCGCCGGAGCTTTTCGCGGAAGTAGATCTGGTCCTGCGTGAGGTCATCCGCGCCCACCAGCTGGCGGGGAAAGAAGCGCGAGCGCTCGAGGCTCACCGCGTCGCCGACGCTGCGGTCGTGGCAAGTGCCGAGTGTGGTGGTCATCTCGCTCCTCCTCTAGACGGTGATGTGGAAAGACGAATGGAAGATGCCCCCCTCGATGTTGTTCCCGCTCGGTAGGGCGGGCATCGGCTTCGGCGGGGTGGCGATCGCGGCCGCGAGCGCGGGGACGAGACCCGCCGTGAAACCCGACAACGTCCAGAGCATGTCGAACGCCTCGTTGGTCAGTCCCGTCCCGTGGAAGTCGGCGTCGAGCAGCTCGGCGTCGTCCTCGGCGGCGATCTGGGTCACGTCGTCCGACCGCATGAAGACGAGGACCCATGCCCCACTTGCCCCGATGCTCGGGAGCAGCTCGCGCAGGCCGGTGTTCATGCCGGCAGCGCCCAGCGGGCCGAGCGTGCCGGCGAACCGGTAGTTCGCCGTCTGTCCCTCTCCGCCGGAGATCGTTCCGTCGACGGCATCGCGGAACTCGAGCCGCAGCCCCACCCCAACCCGCTGCTGGGCCTCAGCCAGCAGGATCACTCTCAGCCACTCGTCCGGCTCGGCCAGCCGCTCCGGATTCATCTTGCGGTCGAACGAGATCGCGATCCCGCCGTCGGGCATGTTCAGGCGCGTGTTGAACTCGGCGAGCTTGACCTCGGTCGGTGTCGCCTCCTCCCCGGCGGTTGTCGGCGGTGCGGGCGGCGGCGGCCACATCTCCACCACCTTCGGAGCCGTCACGGTGACCGTGCGGCCGCAGCATTCCTCGATGCGCTCGGCCAGGCAGAGGATCAGGTCGAGCAGGACGGCGTTCGAGTAGATCGTCGTCCGCGGGAGGCATTCCTCGACGACGATCCCGTCGCCTTCACCCACCACCAGCGCGATCGGCACGCAGTCCGGGCCCGGCCCGCACGGCGGCTGGTACACCGAGCAGAGGTAGTGCCGCAGGGCGGAGGCGACGCCGCGAGTCGGCTGCGACGGCTGGCTGCCGATCTGGTTGAGGTGCGCCGTGAGGGCGCGCTCGATCGTGTTGGTTCTGTCGGGTGTGGTTCCGGGCCCCTGAGGGCTGAGCCCGCGCATGATGCTGCAGGGATCCTCGGGCAGGGCCGCATCGTCCGCGGACATGAGGGTGAACTTGAAACGCTCGCGAACCGCGCCGGGGACGCAGTCCTCGCGCGGATCGCAATCCGCCACGAGCACAGGCGCCGGCTCGACGTCGCACTCGTGGTAGCAGATGCAGAGCACCGGAGGGGCGTCCGCGCCATCGTCGTGCTCGAGCTTGCCGAGGTCGACCGTCACCGGTTCGGTCACCACGATCTCCCGGCCCTGGCCGTCCACTGCCACACCGGGCGAAACGATCACGGTGCCCGGCTCGGCGCCTGCTGCCACGCGCAGTCCGCAGAGGACGCCGCTGCCGACCGTGAGCCGGTTGACGAGACGTCCCATCTCGAGGAAGTAGCGCTGCTCCATCTCGAGGTGATGGACGTCGAGGAGCTTGCCGTAGAAGTAGCGGTTGCGAATCGGAGCGCTGAATCCTCTGCCGTTCGTGAGTTGGGTTCCCGTGTAGGTCATCTCGCTCTCCTCTTTAGATCAGGGTCCTGCGTCCGAGACGCGTCGCGTTGCCGACGGTGAGCCGGGCCGGCTCGCTCCTGAGCGCCGCGCCCGCGCCCAGGAGGCCTTCCTCGTCGAGCTGCAGCGGCTCGTCCTCGCGGGCGACCACGGCGTCGAGGCCCACACTCGCCTGGAGACCCACCCGCAACTGCGGCTCGATGACGCACACATGAGCTTCCGTCTCGGCCGGCCGACCGCGCTCGACCAGCCGGTCGAGCATGGGCCGCGATCCGCCTGCGCCCAGGTCCGAGCCGTATACGCGCACGCAGAAGCGGTGGGCCGTGGCGGCGAACACCGGCGCGCCGAAGTCCTCCGCCTCGGTCAAGCTCGCCCCGTCGAGCTCGGCGGTGGTGCCCACGATCGCGCCGTCGGGCTCCCCGGACAGCAGCCCGGTGCCGAAGCCGAGGGGACAGTCGTCGCCGAGCCGCCACACGCGCAGCTCGCTCGCGGGCTCGAGGATCTGCGAGTCGATGCCGAGGACCAGCTCGATCGCGCCGCGCAGCGCGGCGGCGGTGCCGCGCTGCCCCTGCAGCTCGAAGGCGCGCCCGATCATCCGGCGTCGCGTGGGCTCGTCGAACGACTCCTCGAGCTCGTAGCCGAGCCAGCCCGCCAGCCAATCGAGGGCGTCGGCCGGAGCGGCCGCCGGGTCGAACAGGCGTGGGAGACCGTCGATCAGGTCCTCCTCTTCGCGAAGCGCGTCCTCGAGCCCGGCCAGCGCGGGCTCCAGGAGCTCTCCGGCCTCCCGTGCGTAGATTGCCGGCAGGTGGCTCAACCAGCCGTCGCGGTCGAAGTCCACACGGAGGCCGCGCACCACCGGCCCGCCGGCGTCGCCGCTTGTGAGGCGTCCGCCCACCCAGAGGTATGGAGCCCTGCCCACCGGGGGGCGCCACGCCGCGGCGTCGATCGGCGATCGTTTCCACTCCGGGTCGCCGAGCTCCGGCGCCGTCGCCGTCGCCTGATCAGCGGTCCAGGCGAACAGCTCCAGATGCGCTCCCTCGGGCGGGGGGTCGATCCGTGCCCGCAGGAGCTGCCAGTCGGCCCCGTCGGGCGGCGCGAACGGCGCAGCGATCGGGCCGATGCGGAAGGTGCCGCTGGGGGCGGTCAGGCCGGGCTCGAGCCGCAGGAGTGCCGGCCCTCCGACCACGAGCCGGCCGCGCTCGTCGAGCGCGAGCGCCGCCACCTCGCCGCGCCAGCGGTTGCTCCCCACGAAGCGCCCGGAGAGGTCGAAGCTGAGGATGCGGCCGGTACCGGCCTCGGCAAGGTGCAACAACTCGCCGCCCGAGGCCGCCGGGCCGAGCAGGCTCGCGATGTTGTGGGACAGAAGCTCTCGCAAGCGGCGTGTCTCGCGCTCGCCGAACGCGCCGTCGAGCCGGTACACGAGCACGCGCAGGCGCTTCGAGGTGACACGGTCGAAGACGACGAGCAACTCGTCCTCGCCGAAGAGAGCCGTGAGCACGTACTCGGGCCGGCGGGGGACGGTGGAGGCCGAAGCGAGCGAGAAGGAGGCGTCGATCCGTCCGTCCAGGTGAACTCGCATCAGCTGGCGGCTGCCGTGGTCCACCACGTAGAGCCGCCCCTGGGCGTCGGCCGCCAGGTCCCAGGGATCGTCGAAGCCTTCCCAGATACCCCTCAGCTGCTCCGTCACCAGGTCGACCACGAGGATGCGGTCATTCCCGCTGTCGGCCACGTAAAGCGCTTCGCGCGGACCCGCCAGCACGCCGCGCGGCCCATTCAGCATCAGCTCGAGGCAGCCCACGGGTTCCGCGGCGCCTCCGCAGGCCGGAACACGCATAACCGCGTTACCGCTCGTATCCGCCACATACACGTCACCGCCCGGAGCGACGCCGATTGCGCCCGCTCCCTCGAGCGCGGGCGTGGCCGCATCCGTGAGCGGCTCCGCCGCGCCGTGCACGCGGGCGAGCGACAGCGCGCCCTGCTCGTCGGCCACCACGCCATCGAGGAGCACGTTCAGGGCCGGTGCCTCGAGGTCGAGGTTCAGATAGGTGGGGAGCTTCACTGCGTCTCCACGCCCAGCCACACGACGTGCCAGCCGAGGGTCTGCAGCGTCTGCGAGTCGGCCGCCTTGACCGCCTGGTTGCCGGACTCGCTCAGGTTCACGCAGAACTCGAATGACGAGGCGCCCGCGTGCTCGATGTGAGCGGGCCCGTCCAGCACGACATTGCCCTTCCGGCGCGTCCCCGAGAAGCGCGCCTGGTAGCTCGGGGTCGAGCGGAAGCCGGCCTCGGCCGTCGACACGGTGGTCATCACTCCGAGCTGCTTGCCGGTCGCCGGCCACCTGCTCCAGGCGGTGGAGAACGGGTTCGTGGCGCCGGCCGCCGAGTAGGGCTGTTCCGGCGCCAGCTGCTGGCGCGCTTCGAGATCCAGCGCGTCGGCGAGCTTGCAGTTGGCCACCGTGCCCGCGGCGAGAATCACGTCGAGCCCCGGCCTCAGCCGCACGCCGTCCTTTCCGCTCGCCGAGAGCCAGCGCACGATCGGCTCGTCGAGGAGCCTCACGGCGCCCTCGGTTTCGCAAACGCCTTGGCGCTTCTGTTCGATCAGGTCACCCTCGGGCGGCCCGCTGATCACGAGAAACCACTCGCCCGCTCCTGCCACGGGCGGCACCGCCAGCTCCACGGCGGCAGGGAGGAGCAGCTCCCGCCCGCTGCCGTCGAGCGCAAGCCCGGCGTCGACGTACACCGAGCGCGCCCCGCGCGGCCCGCTCACGCCGAGGCCGGTGACCACCCCCCAGCCGTGCAGAGCGCGGTTGTGGAGCCGGCGCATCACGCGCGCGTAGTCGGCGGCGGCGGTGAGGTCGGCCGCCGTGAGCCGCTGGCCCTCGAAGAACGCGGGCCGCTCGATGTGGGGAACGGGCGACGACGTCATCGGTCCTCCTCCGGATCCAGTTCGCCCCGCGGCAGAGGCTCGGCCCCCACCCAATGGACGCGTACCCTCGGCTTCTTCCTGCCGGCCGCCCCGGTCTTCACGGTCGGTGCGCGGAAGGAGAGCCTGAAGCTGGTTGCCTTCTCGTCGTCGATCTCGAGCGTCGCGGCCAACCCGGCGGCTGATTCGAGGGTGGCGAAGTAGTAAGGCGTGGCGCGAAAGCCGCCGGCTGCGGTGGAGATGGTGATCTTCGCGGCGACCTGCTTCTCCACTACTCCAGCGGCCAGCCTGAAACGCCGCGACCTGGCTCCCCGCCGCACGGACTCGTCTAGCCGGACAACACGGCCGTCGTCGAAGGTCGCGCGACCCAGCACGAGCTCGTCCTCGCATGCGCGGCCCGGCGCCCGCCAATGAAAGCGAGTCTTGCGATCGGTAGACGCGACGAGGTCGGCGGGCTCGTCCAGCGAGGGGAGTGGGACGAGCACGCTATTCGCGCTCGCCACCTCGCGGCCGCGGCAGTCGTAGCCGAAGCCGGGACCGACGGTCACCGCCAGCCCGTTGTCGGCCGGGTCGAGCGCGAAGCCGAGCGCGACGCCCCAGGTGCCGTGGACGGCGCGCACGTGGAGCGCGCGCCGGTCGGCCTCGCCCGTCACCTCGGCCTCGAGGTCGCGAGCGCGCAGCAGCTCGCCGTCCTCGTGGCGCAGCTCGACGAGGGATCTCACGCCGCCACCTCCACGCTGTGCGCGCCGGACACGGGGAGCTGGGTGGGCCCGATGCAGACGTTCCCGCACGATGGCTCGCCGCTGTCGGCCGTGAGCTCGAGCCGCGTGACCGCGTCCACGCCCTCGACGCCGTCGAGCAGCGCGAGCACCTCGGCCCGGAATACATCCCGCCCGAACCGCCAGCCGAGCGGCGCGATGAAGCGCGCGAGCGCGTCCGACGCGCGTGCGCTCACCGCGGCCGCATCGGCGCCCGGCACGATGGCCACCGTCGCGCCGGCGCTCACCTCGACGTAGTCGGGCGCCGCTACCACCAGTCGCGTGCCGAGCGTCTTGCGGCGTCGCAGGTGACGCTCCACGCGGGCGAGCAGGCAGGGGCTCGGCTGCGGTCTGGCCGCCGGGAGCGAGCTCATCACCACAACGCTCACGGTTCCGGGTGCGCGCAGTCCAGGGGCGCGGGAGTCGATCTCCGGCCATGCCCGCGCACGCGTCACGCGCGTGCCGGGGACGGACAGGGCGAGCCGCTCGAAGTCCACGGCCGTGACGGCCCGCTGCGGTGCAGCCAGCGCGGTCACGGCGGCCCGGTCGAGGCCGTCGAGCGTGGCCACGGCCCCTGCCAGCTCGAGCAGGCGTTCATGGGCCCACAGCTGCTCCGCTGCGCGGCCCGCGGCATGCGCCAGATCCTCGGCATCTGTGCCGCCGCGAGCCGGCCCGTGCGCCGATGGCCTTGACCGCCGGCTCCTCGGGCGCGCTCCAGCTCGCGGTGGCGGGCACGTTGCCCGCGGCGCCGAGGGTCACGTCGTAGGAGGCGAGCAGCGTGGTGCCGTCGCGCGGCGCGAGCCCGCGTTCGCCATCGCCGAACGTCAGCACGCCGCGCTGCGGGTCCAGCACGAAGGCGCGCTCGCGCGGCCCGTCGGCGTCCAGATCGGGACGCGCGTGCCAGCCGTGCTCCCCGGACCACACATTGATCGCGCCGTCCGCCACCGGAGCGTCGTCCAGCTCGAGCGTCAGCTCCGGGATGCCGAGTCCACTGCCCGCCACCACGAGCGTGAGCTCGATAGCGGTCGGGCTCACGTCCAGCACGCGGACGCTCGGCACCCCGCGCTCGTCCGTGCGCCTGACCTCTGACACGCGTCCCGCGGCATCGAACTCGAGCGCGAGCCGCGCGCGCTCGCCCGGTCCGAGCGCAGGCGCCGGCACCTGTGCGCCCGGGGCGAGCGGGAGGCTGCTCGTGACGGGGACCCGCTGCCTCACCGCAACGGCGTTCACCGCGATGTTCGTGACGCGCGGCGGGGAGTCGGGAACGCCGCCCGCCGCACGGCAGCGCAGCCAGTGAAGCGGCTGGGCGACGGCCCCGACCTGCGCGGCGTCGCCGCCGACGGGCGCAAGCAGGCGAACCAAGCCGTCGAGCAGCAGCCCGTGGGTCTCGTCGTCCGCCTGGACCTCGTGCCAGGCGCCGCCATCCCAGACCTCCCAGACCGTGCGAAGGCAATCGTCGTCGCACGCGCGCGCGGGAGTCGAGGGCTCCGGTTCCGCTTCGTCACAGGTGGCCTGCGGGCGAAGGCGCGCGCAGTCCCTCTCGTCAGCCGCCTTCTCCTCGGCGATCCGGCGTGCCTCGTCGCGGTCGCCGCCGCCCTCCACGGCCAGCCACAGCGAGAAGCCGTGCTGCGGCAGCGGCGCGTCGAAGCCGAGCAGCAGGGCGGGCGGATCGTCCCCGTCGAAGCCGGTGGGATCGGCTCCCCATGCGTGAACCGGCAGGTCCCCGCGCCGCAGGTCTGTCAGATCTTCGAAGCTGCGGCCGTCCCACGATTGCGCGCCCGCGAGCGCCGTCTGCGCAATGCGCACCCAGTTCGTGCTCGTGAAGGGGACCCCGTCTGCGCTGAAGCGCGTGCCCACAGGTATGCGGAGCCCGGTCGGGGCGCTGAGCGAGAGCACCGCCGAGGCCGCCCGCGGCGGCTCCGGGAGCACGCCCGCGAGCCCGAGGAACTTGCGGCGATGTCGCTCCGGGATGCGGTTGACGCGATAGACGTCCTGCTCCACGAGCCAGGCCAGCAGCTCCACGAGCGTGATGCCGGGATCGCTCTCGTTGTGGTCGGTCCAGGACGGGGCGTAGCGCGGGATCAGCGCGTGAGCGTCGCTCACGAGGTCGCGATAGCGCGGTGTATCGAGGTTCGGGAGCGGCAGCGGCACTAGCCCTCAGCTCCGAGGGTCACGTCTAGGAAGCCGGCGGCCAGAAGGCGGTCGGACGGCACGGCCACGAGCTCGCCCTGAGGGGCGCCCGCCACGACGAGGGCGAGATCATCCGCGTGGTCCACACCCTGGAGCGTCTCGAGCAGCGCGGCGACGTCCGACAGGTGAATCCCGCGGCCGAAGGGCCAGCCCGCTCCGCCTGGCCCTCCGGTGAGCGGATGCAGGAAGGCACCGAGCGCCTGCCGCGCGGCAGCCACCACTGCGCCTCCCTTGTCCGCCGAGCGCGGCACCACGACGGCCGACACGCCCACTTCGAAATAGCGCGGCGGCACCACGGTCACCGAGCCGGCCGCGGCGGGCATGCGGGCCTGCAGGAAGTCGCGCACCTCGCGCCGGAGCTCCCAGGTGGGCACGGGCTGCGGGTCCGGGCTCTGCGGCACGACCGTCACGGTCACGGCACCGCGCCGGGTGGCGGTCCGCGCGACCGCCACGGCCGGCGACGCTTCGCGCGCCAGAGCCTCGTAGTCGCCGGCAGTCACCGCCTGGCGGCGGTTGCGGATCGTCAGCGGACCTCGTGCGAGCACGGAGGTGTCCGACTCGGAGGCGGCGCCGCCCTCCGCAGCCCGTGGATTCGTGACCGCCGCCACCAGCACACCGGAGACCACCTGCGAGATCGCGCCCGCCGGCACATTCCCGTTCGCGCCCGCCTCGGACGAGCGATATCGGCGCGCGCGGATGTTGTCGCGCGCGACCACGGGGATCCGCCCGTGCACACCGTCGCCGAACACCACCCGCCCGCGGGTTCGCTCGATCGTGTAGTGCCTGTCCGCCGGTCCCGAGAAGCCGAGGTTCGGCCGCCGCCGCCACGGCACCCAGACCCCGGTCTCGTGCCCGCTGCGCGGGTCGTATTCCACGACCAGGTCCGTCTCGGGAATCCCCTGCTCCGCGAGACTCGGCCACGAGCAACGGGTACTCCACGTGCGCTCGCTCGCCCTCCAGCTCGCGCACCTCGATCAGCTCACCGACGAGCACCGGGGTGCGGGTCATGAAGAAGACCTGCGCCGGCTCGCCAGTGCTCGAGCCAAGCACCTCTCCGGTCACGGTCTCCACCTGGGCGGCCCAGGCTGCGTTTGCATGGAGACCGCCAAGCCTGCTGCGGCGCGGCTCCCCGTCGGCCCGGAGTCGCGCCCGGAGCCAGCTCCGCGGGGTGCCGAAGCGGGCGAGGGGCGCGCGGACCAGCTTGGCGCTCTGATAGCTGCCGGCGAGCGGTGCGCGCGTGGTCACCGTCGCGCCGGCGACCCCGGCCACCACGGCCAGCTCGCCGCCGCCGTCGCTCTCGAGCCACACGTCGTCGCCGGCGCCGAACGCCGCGGCTGCGCGCGCGTCATGCAGCTCGATCGCCTGCCCCGAGGCGCCGGTGACCACGGCCGAGGGCGGCCACTGGTCGCCCGGGTACGGCACGTGGGCGATGCCGGGCACCGCGAGCCCCCGCGTCTCGTCCTCGACGGTGACCCCGGCCCAGCGCGCGCCGTCCCAGTGCTCCCACGCGAGCGCTGGGCCCTCCTCGTCGCCCACGATCTCCGCCACGTCCAAGAACAGGCCCAGCTCGTCCGCCGGCAGCGCACCGTCGAGGCCGACGTACATGGCGGGCGTTGCGTCCTCCACCGGCCGAAAGGGCGGGAACGCCGTGCCCCGCCACGCCGCGTCGGCTGAGTGGTCCTCCCACGCGAAGTCGTTGTGGCTGAGAGTGTGCTCCGGCGCCGAGGGCCTCGACTCCCAGTAGTAGCCGATGAAGAACGCGTCGAGCTGCGGCGGCCGCGGCTCGATGATCGGCATGTAATGCGCCTGGTTGTCCTCGTCCTTCCAGGAGACGAGCGTGAGCTTCCCGAAGGCACCCTCCACGAGCCGCGCGCGCAGCCACGTGGCCTCGGCGCCTCCCACCTTCGACGGCGCCCAGTCGCGGGGCGCCTCGAACGCGATCCGCCCGGAGGCGCGGAGGTTGGTCGCGTCCTTGCTCGGGTCCTTCAGCAGCTCCCGCCAGCTTCCGCCGTCCCAGTACTCCCAGACGAGCACCGGCTTGGCGAGCTCCGGCGGCGGCTTGCCCGCGGCGAGCGCGGCCTCCAGCGGGCTGAGCTTCGCGAGCTCGAAGATCGCCTGATTGCCGGCCTTGGCAGCCTCGACGTCGCGGTCCTTCCCCGTTTGACGCCCGGCGCGGAGGTTGACGATGTCGGCGAGGTTCGCCTGCTTGTAGACGAGTCCCACCGAGTACCCGGAATCGACCTGGGTGAGCACGGCATTGGCACGGTTGCTCGTGGTGATGGGGTCGCCGGCCGTGTTGAGCTGGTCGAGGAAGGGCTTGATGGCCGGGTCCCCGAGGTGCTCGATCGCCCGGCCCGCATTGACCACTGCCTTCCTCGCGTGGTCCGACTTCGAGAACAGGTCGAAGCCGCCCGCGGCGGCAAGCCCAAGGGCCCCGCCGGCGCTGGCCGCGGCTATCAGCAGCACGATCGTGCCCCACGAGGCGATGTCGGCGTGAGCCTCCCGCACCGCGTTCGCGGCGTCGTCCGCCGCGTCCTTGATGCGCTTGTCCGAGGCGGGCTCGTCCACCACCGTCGTCGGGAGGTCGGCAAGGGTAATCGAGACGTTCGGGAGTGCGTCCGCCAGGGCCTTGGCCGCGCCCCCAACCGCATCGAGCCCGCTCATGTCCACGAGCGCATCCGTGGCGGTCGCGAGCGCCGACTTCAGCGCCGTCGCTGTGGCGGCTCCTCCGTCGTTGGCCGGCGCCATCCCGATGATCGCCTCCGCGATCTTCTGGATCGCGAGGGACTGCTGCTTGGTCGCGTCCACCACGTGCTTGACGGCCGAGGTCACGTCCTTGCCGTACTGCACCGAGCTCGTCGTCCAGCTTCTCCTGCTCGGTCTTGGCCCTCGAGAAGCAGATCTCCACCTTCGCGCCAGGGCGGGCGAAGGCGTCGCCGCAGGCGACGTAGAAGGCCACGTCCGCGCTCGGGGCCTTGCCAAGCGGGAAGAACGCCTTGGTGGTGTCGAGCTGCTCGCCCCCGCGAACGCGCTGTCCGGCGAGAGCCCGGACGAGCACGCGCCCGAGGACAGGCGCCGGTCGATGACCGTCTTCAGCGTGATCTGGTCGATCTCCGCCAGGCGGCGCCTCGCGTTCGGCGGCAGCGGGTTCACCGTGCGCGCCCGCAGCCAATGTGCCTTCCAGCCGCCCACGGGCCGCTGCACGCTCGCGGCGCAGTCGGTGGCCAGGCGTATCCGGCCGCTGCGGGTGAGGCCGCTGGTCGAGTCGAGCGACCAGCCGCTCTGGTCGTCGTCGCGGAACTGCTTGAAAGCGCGCCAGGCCTGCCCGTCCCACCATGACCACTCGAGCTCGAGCGCCTCGGTGCCGGCCGGAGCAAGCTCGAGATCGATCCCGACCGACGCGAGCCCTGCCAGCGCGAAGTGGAGGTCGTGCGCGAGGTAGAGCTCGTGCGCGACGGGCTGGAGACGGCTCCCAGAGCGTGAACGGGCGGCCGCCGATGGCGTCGGCGCTGTGGTCGGCGTAGGCGTCGCGGCCGGGCCAGAGCGTCACCACCTCCGCCAGCTGCGCCTGCGTGAGCGCCACCGGCGCGCTCGCGTCTCGAATACGAGCGGCTTGCTCGGGGTCGGTCGCCCTTTGCGCCGAGCCTCGTGCCCGCGGGCGCGCGGCCGTCGCCGCCCCGGGAATCGTGGTGAAGACCACGGGTGCGCGCGCCGCCTGCGCGGGCAGCACGTCCACGCCGAGCATGTCGAGGAACGCGAGCTCGTTCTTGTCCGGTGCCGCCGTTGATCCGCTCGCGCCAGCAGGTGAAGGAAATCGCGCGTACACACGCAGGAGCGCGTCCCCCGAGCCGCCGGGCTCGGGCTGCCACTCCGGCACGAACGGCGGGTAGCCGCGCACGCAGCAGGCGCACGAGCTGCTCGCTGGAAGGCGCCTCGAGCACGTTCACGGGGCCGGTGCCCCTTCCAGCAGGTAGAACGGGTAGACGAGGTTGTAGAACGTGTTCGTCGCGCGGACCCGGTAGTCGACCTCGACGATGCACCGCGGCCGTCGCCGCGCGCTGCGCAGCTCAACCCTCACGTCGAGCACGTCGATCCGCGGCTCCCAGCGCACGAGCGCCTCGCTGCACGCGGTGCTGGATCAGCGCGCGGGTCGTGGTCGTCAGCGGCTCGAACACGAGCGCGCGCAGCCCGGCGCCGAAGTCGGGCCGCATCACGCGCTCGCCGAGGTCGGTGCCGAGGATGATGCGGACCGCCTGGTGCACGTCCTCGTCGTACTCGGCCTCGGCGATCTCGCCGCTCGGCGCCGGCTGCACCGGGAACGCCCAGCCGCGGCCGAGGAACGCTCGATCACGCCAGGTCCACCTCAGCCTCCGATCAGCACGGTCGGGGCGCCCAGCACGATCGGCGCGCCGCAGCCGGACGATGTCGCCGATGCGCAGCGCCGGCCGGCCGCCGATCAGCACCGTCGAGCTGCCGTTGGCGAACGGCGACGGCGGGTGCGGGCCGGCGGTCGGGGGCATCGAGCAGCGTGTGCATGTCGCCCACGATCGCGGCCGGCTGGCCCGCCGATCAGCACCGTGGCCGCGCCGGGCCCGGTGACGATTCCCGGGTGGCCGGTGGGGTCGCCGACGCGCGCGGCAGGCGGCATCAGTTGATCCTCACGACGCCGCCCTGGAGGCTGCGCGCTGGCGCTGCCCTTGAGCGACAGGTCGGCGTTTGCCTCGACCGACACCGTCGTGCCCTGGAGCTTGATGGTGGTGGCCTTCAGCGTCAGCTCGTTCGCCGTCTCGAGCGTGATGTTCCCGGACGTCCTCGAGCGTGGCCTTGGACGGAGCTCGCCTCCAGCTCGATCTTGTCCCGCCCGATGGTGACCTTCTGCTTGGCGGTCGTGGTGATCGTCACCGATCCGCTGCTGGTCGTCGAGCTCGATCTCGTGGCCTGCCCGGCGTGTGGAGGATCGTCTTGTTCACCGCGTCGATCGGCGAGGACGCGCGGCGGCTGGTCCGTGCCGTTCCAGAGCGCCCCGATCACGTACGGTGCGCTCACGTCGCCGTGGTCGAACGCCACCAGCACCTCGTCGTCGATCTGCGGGATGACAGACAGCCGCGCTCGAGATCCGGCGGCCGCCGCCGCCACGCGGGCCCAGGGCTCGAAGCCCGGCAGCCACGGCAGCTTCACCTGCACGCGGCCCTCGCCGAGCGGGTCGATGTTGTTGATCACGACCGCGACGCGCGACGCCGTGGATGCGCTCCTCCGGGGCCTCGGCGAAGAGGCGGGCGGCAAGCTGAGCGAGTCCGTCGGCCATCTGCTCAGCTCCGCCAGCCGGATCGGGACCGCCGCCCTGGTCCGGCAGCGGGATCGAGCCGAACCAGATCTCCTTGCGCACCTCGAAGCTGGTGCGGTAGCCGCCGCCGTCGAGCGTGTGCGTGGCCGAGGTGACGCGGTACAGGCCGCCGAACTCGTCGCCGAGCCCTTCGAGCTTGAGCACGGCGCCGGGCCGGATGCGCGGATCGCCGACGCTGGTGCCGGAGCCGGTCAGCCGCTTGTTCAGCTTCGGCAGGAGCGCGCCGAGGATCTTGCGCGGCGCGGTCGACGGGCGTCGAGCGGGCTCGTCGATCACGATGTCGCGGCCCCTGCGCCGAGGCGGGCATGCTGGCGCTGGACACGTCGAGCGTCAGCTGTGTGCGGTCCCAGTCCCAGCCGACGCGTGACCGTGAACGCCATCTTGATCCGGGCGACCCAGACGAAGCCGCTGACCGACGCGATCTGGCCGACCGTCGTCAGACGCGGCGTGAAGTCGATCAGCGAGCGCCCCTAGCGCGAGCGTCACGTCGGGCGTCAGGTGCGACGAGCGGCGAGAAGAAGCGCAGCTTGTGGCCGCCGAGCGGGTCGGCGTGGTCGATGAACATCTCCCAGCCGTTCTCGGCGCGACAGCCGGCCGAGGAAGTCGAAGTCGCTCTCGCCGTGCTGCTTGCGGATCGGTCTTCTGCAGCCGGACGGGTCGGCGTCCGACCGCGGCGATCGCGGTCGGCCCCGCCGAGGATCACCGACAGCGCGGCGCCGACCGGATCGAAGATCGGGCACGAGCAGGTTCTCGCCGCGCCACCAGCGATGCGATGCCGATGTCGGGGATCGGCACGGTGGTCGTGCCGGGATCGGGATCGCGAACCAGCGCGCCTTCGTGCCCTCCTGCATGTGGACGCGGCGGTCCTGCGCGGACACGGTGAGCGTCGGCATCGCCGGTCCCCGGGAAGGTGGCCGCGTGCCCACGACCTCGCCGACGAAGACCTGCGTCGAGCGGGTCCGGGGCGTAGCCGAGCGACAGCGCGAGCTCGGTGTCGAGCCGGAGCAGCGGGTGGTCGAGCCAGCGCAGCTTCTCGTTGGCGAGCGTGAGCTCGACCCGGTCGGCCGCGCCGAAGGCCGACTCGAGCCGCACCGCCGTGAGCGATGCGCGCAGCTCCGCCGGAGCGGCGTCGCCGTCGAGCCGCAGCGAGAACTCGGGGGCGTAGCGTGAGTTCGTCACGCGAACACCTCGCCGCTGTCGGGATCGCGGAACGGCAGCGGCGGGATCGCGAGCTGCAGCCCGAGCGGGCAGCGCGCGCGGGTCGTCGATGCCGTTGCGGAGCGCGATCGGCCGCCAGAGGGCCGGGTCGCCGTAGGCGCGACGCGGCGATCGCCGAGAGCGTCTCGCCCTGGACGACGGTGTGGCGCTTCGAGTAGTCGGCCGTCTCGCGCTTGACCTCCTTCGCCTCGAGCTCGACGTTGCGGAACTCGTTGAACGTCACCTGCAGGCGCGCGCGGACCGGCGTGCCGTCCTGGCGGAACATGATGAAGCGCTGGTTGGCGCGGGCGAGCACGCAGGTGAACGTGAGCGAGCCCCAGGTGAACAGCAGCACCGGCGGCGCGTGCGTGGTCGGCGTCGATGTTCATCAGGTCGGCGACCTTGGCGCGTCTGCGCGCGCACGTCGGAGCCGGCCGCGACCGCTGCCGTGGGCCTCGTAGCGTGTCGACGAACAGCTCCATCTCGAGCGTCTGCATGTTGCCGTTGACGAACTGCAGGAGCGGCGCCGACAGGCCCGGGATCGCAGCCTGCGCGTAGTTGATGTCGCGGTTGAGCGTGTACTCCTCGGGGTTGAACAGCACATTCACGCGATCGCCGGTGACGGTGTTCGTGAGGCTGGCCTTCTCGAGCGCCATCTAGCCGCGCCCCAGGCGCTCGGCGTGGCGACGAGCCGGCGGTCGATTGCGCTGACCACGCGCTCGGTCAGGCGCGCCGAGGTCGACGTCAGCGGCGGCCGGCTCGCGGGCGGCCGGCCGGTCGCGAGGGCCGCCCGTCGAGTCGCGGCTCCGTGGCCGGCGGCGGGCTGCGCGTGAGGCATGCTGGACCACGAGCGCCGGAGGCGTGCCCGCCCGCTCGGCGGGCGCCGCCACGCGTCCGGGCGCGGCGCGGGCGCGCACCAGCAGGCTCGACCCGCTGCGCTCTCGACGCCACCCGCTCGCACCACGCGCTCGGCCGCCAGGAGGCTCGTGTTGCGCAGCACGAGCTCGTGGTGCATGCCCGCCCGCTCGACCGTGGAACCGGTCGATACGCGCTCGCGCACCGTGCCGGTTCCGGCCTCGCCCGGCGGCCGCACCACCGTGAGCGCGATCCGCGGATGCAGGTCCACGTGCAGATCGCGCCGCAGGTGCGTGTGAGTGACGTTCCCGTGGCGCCGGTGCACCGCGCGCGCCCGCGGCGCCTGCCGGAAGACGAGCCCCAGCGGCCGCGGAGAGACGACGCGCCGGTCCCAGCGCGCGAGCAGCGAGCGTGCGAACGCGAGCAGCCTCACGTCTCCCCGTTCATCCGCTCGTTGATCGCCGAGATCTCCGCGATACCCAGCGGCGCCGGTCGGCGTGCTCGAGCGCCATGACGTCGTCGTGCGGCCAGTGGAAGTGGTAGGCGACGAAGGCCACCTCCTCGTACGAGCTGATCGAGGGGGTAGCCCACGACCCCCCCACGGCGGTCGCGCGCCACCGCGAACGCGTGCTCGCAGGCGGGGCACACGCACGGGCGCGCCCGTCGCCGACCGCTGTTGATCGGTTGTAGAGGTCCTGCAGGTACGCGAGGTCGGCGGCGAACAGGCCCTCGATCGTCTTCGGGGTGACCTGGTCGACGCCGCCCGAGCCGCGTGACGACGCGCGAGAGCAGGATCACGGTCAGGTAGGCCGGGTTGCGCTGCACGCGCGGCGTCCTTGAGCGGCAGGATCTCGTCGGCCGCCGTCGCGAGGCGCATCACGCCGTCGCGGTGCAGCGTGCCGTCGTCGTCGAGGTAGCCCATCGGCAGCGTGAACTCGTACTCGGTCTGGAACATCAGTCGCCCTCACGCACGCCCTTCGTGCGCGAGCTCGAGCGTCTCGATCGCGACGTCGTTGCCCTCGGCGTTGAGGGCCGGGCCCGGTCCACTTCGCGGGCCAGGCGTTGAAGAAGTTCCAGCGCAGCCTTCTCCGTGCCGCTGGCGGTCGAGCAGCACGATCGAGCCGTTCTTGCGCTGCGACGGGCTTGCCCGTCGACCGACTGTCGCGGTGCCAGTCGTACAGCTCGGCGTCGTCGGTGATGCCCCACTTGAGGACGATGTTCGCGTACTTCGTCTGCCCGGGAGCTTGCGCGGCGTGGTGTTCTCGCCGCCCTCGCGGTGCTCGATCACGTCGATCGTCGAGTCGAAGCCGCTCACCTCGTGGAAGGCGGCGCGGGTGATGCCGTCGATCTCGACGAGGAAGTTGAAGTTGCCGTACGGGTCGACCCGCTTGCCTGGTGCCGGCATCGCTTACCTCCTCTAGATCTCGGTGACCTCGCGAGCCGCCGTCCCAGATGCCGATGCGGACGATGATGAACTCGGCCGGATAGGACGGGCGGACGCCGATCTCGATGTACAGCCGGCCGAGCTGCTGCTCGGAGAACGGGTTGAGCGCCTCGTCGATGCGGACGTAGAACGCCTCCTCGGCCGTCGCGCCGAACAGCGCGCCGTCGCGCCAGACGCGGGTCAGGAAGTCGGTGATCGTCCGCTTGAGCTTCTGCCACAGCGCCAGGTTGTTCGGCTCGAAGACGGCCCAGCGGATGCCTTCCTGGATCGACTCCTCGAGGTAGCAGGAACAGGCGGCGGATGTTGACGTACTGCCAGTTGCTGTCCGTCGCCGCGGACTCGCGGTGGTGCGCGCGCCCCAGACGATCGGGCGGCCGCCGGGCTGGAACACGCGGATCGACGTTGATCCCCTCCAGGTTGAGCTGGCCCTGGTCGATGTCGCTCATCGTGCGCTCGACGCCGAGCGCGCCGTTGACGACTCTCGCCGGCGGGCGCCTTGTGCACGCCGCGCAGCTCGTCGCTGCGCGCGTAGATGCCGGCACACGTGGCCGGACGGCGGCACGAGGAGGTTGCGTGTGCCGTCGGCCGGCGGCACGACGCAGCCACGGGTAGTAGAGCGCGGCGTACCCGCGTGTCGAGTCGAGCCCGTTGCGCTGGATCCCGATGCTGGTCGGCCCGAACAGCTCGAGCCCGACCTTCGAGTCGAGGACCGCGAAGCGGTCCATCAGCTTCTCGCAGTGCCCGATCACGTTGAGCTGCACGGCCGTGTCCTGGCTGTCGGGTGTGGCCACGAGGCTCACGTCGTCCACGGCCTCGAGCACCGCCAGCGCGTTCGCATAGTGAGTCGCCGTGAGCTGCTCGGGATGGTCGTCGGCGCCACCGGTCAGCGAAACGGCGTTGCCGCCGCTGTCCGGCTGATTGAACGGCGGCAGCGTGGTGGAGGGGGGCACCGTCGGGGCCGCCACAACCGCCGCGTTCGGATCCTGCGCGATTACGTCCGCGAAGTAGCGCGGGCTCACCGGGTCCATGCTCAGGTTGTCGTACGTCGTGGTGGCGCCTCCGGCCGCGACCTCGAGCTTGAACTCGACGGTGTCGAGCCGAAGCCCAGCCGAGGGTGTACTGCTCCGTGACCGGGCTCCGCAGCTCCACGCGGTACGTGGTCAGCGTCGGCGACAGCCGCTGGGGCGTCACCCTCTTCACGACCACGAAGGTGTCCGGCTTCGCGGGGTTCGCCTGGGAGAGGCTGAGGACGCTCCCCGCGGCGAGCTTCGACCCGACCGGCTCCTGGACCCGAAGCGAGCTCGTGGTCCCCGCGACGGGGGCGGCGAGCTTGATCGTGCCCGTGGGGGCGCCCGTGACCGGCTGGGTCACGAAGATCGAGGCTCCGCTCACGCGGCTGACCGTGTGGGTGGTGCCTCCCACGTCGATCGCGTCGCCGGGAACGAACAGGGCCGCCTTCGCCTCGTCGTTTGTCACGATCTCCGACCCGCTCACGCTGCTGATGGCCGGGCCTGTGGGGTTGTAGAGCTTCTTGTTGCTCACGGCCAGCGCGCCGGCCGCGGTCTGCGACGCCTTGACCGTGATGTCGGGCGAGTGGTCGCCGAGCTCCTTGGCGCGAATGACGACCGTGTCCTTGGCGGCTGGGGGAGTGGCCCCTCCCTGGGCGGGAGCTCTGTCCTGCAGGGTGGCGTCGTCGTAGTCGCCCGTCGTGGCGCGCACGACGTAGCAGACCGTCCCGCCGTTCTCGAAGAATCCACGAACCGCGTACCAGAGGTACAGCCCGTCGAGCGGGTCCCCGTACTCCTGCTTGAACGCGTCCCAGCTCGTGAGCTTCACCGCCGCATTGACGTCGCCCCTCGCCGCTGGGCCGATGAACGCCGCGGTGCTCGTGCCGACCCCCTCGATCGGGGCTCCCGGGGCAAACTCCTCGATGTAGACCCCCGGGTGTGTGAGCGTGGCCATTGCTTCTCCTTCCGTCAGGTCAGGTGGAGGTCGTATTCGCCGCTAGGTGACGGCACGTCGACATCGCGCTCGTCGTCGCCGACGCCGGTCGCCCAAGCACGGAGCACGTACGGCTGGGAGCCGATGCGCGCGAAGCGGAAGCGGCCGAGCTCGTCGCTCGTCGCGCTCTGAAGCAGCGCGCCGGCCGGGCTCTCGAGCCGGACCGACGCGCCCCGCACGGGGCTGCTGCCGTCGAGCACCGTGCCGCCGATGTCGAGCAGCAGCTCGCCGGTCCGCTCCCAGTCCGGCCGGTATTCGCCGAAGACCGTGGTCACCGGCGGACCCAAGGTCCGCTTCGCCACGCGGAGCGGCACCGTGACCACGAGGTAAACGGCGGGCTTCCAGGGGTGGAGCTGCCCCATCGTGCCCCAGAACTCCGCGTACTTCGGAAAGCCCTCGACGGGCAGGAGCTCGGTCGGCAGGGTCTCGGCCTTGAGGTCGTTGTCGAACCCTGTGGGAAACGCACCGCCGAACACCGCAGCGGGCACGAGCGGCTGGTGGGCGTTCAGGACCGACGCGACCTCGTGCAGGATCTGGTGCTCCTCGCCGGACCTGCCGTGCGCCCCGTTCTCCGGGTCCGCTAGGTCCTCGTCAGCGGTGCTCCAGGCCGTGATCAGGTAGTGGCAGTCCGCGCGGGTCGGCGCCGGCCACTCGTCCACCACCCCGCCGGCAGGGTCGTACTCGCGCAGCACCTCGTTCGAGCGCAGCCTCCGGTTCTCCCGGACGTCGACGAGGTAGACGTTCACCGCCTTGAGCCCGCCGAGCTGGCTGACGTGCTGTCGCCACCTGGCGCTCGGAGGCTGAAAGCGAATCTGCCCTGCGGTGGCCGGCGGCGTCCCGAGCGTCGTCAGGCTGGTTGAGAGGAGGTGGAAGAGGGTGTCGTCGAGGCTCTGGATCATCGGCGCTAGGGCGTCTTCGGGATCGGACGGCTGCCGGGCGCGAAGTCGTATGGCTGCGACGAGAGCCCGTGGCGGACGACGAATGCCTCGGTCTCGGTCGTCGGCCAGATGCCGTGCTGCCGGATCGCCTCGAGGTACTGCTCGTTCTGTGCGGCGTCCGTGACGAGCAGGTTCTCGGGGTGGTTGTAGAGCCACGGATCGTCCGACAAGCGCACTCGGTGCTCGAGTCCCTGCGACTCGAATTCGACGCCGGATTCGTCGATGCGTTTCGTCGGGATCTGAAGCGCACGCTTGCCCGGCCCGACGTCGCCGGTCTTCCGGAGCTTCTTCTCTATCTCGATGAGGTCGGGGTCCTGCCTCAGCCGTCTCCAGACGGCCTTCTGCACATTGCCGAAGTCCTCGCGCGCGAGCACACGCGCCTCCTCGAGAATCTCCTCCGCCTCTTTGCGCTGGGCCGCTGTCAGCTTCGGTGAGTCACCGACCTTTCCCATGAGCTTGTCGAAGCGGTCCTTGAGGACGGCGAGCTGCTTGCGCGTGGGAGTCAGCTCCTGGTCCTTGAGGATCTCCCTGACGATCTGCGGGATCTTCTTGGTCGCTACCTGCTCGTACTCCGCAAGGAGTGACTCCCGCGTCTTGCTCGACATCTCGGGCTCACGCTTTTGCGGCTGGCTCTCCTCGGCCTTGGGCGGGGTCTTGCGGACATCGAGCTTGCCCTTCTCCTCCTTGAACGCCTCGTCGATTTCCTTGTCGGCCTTGCCCTTCTTGCGCTTCTTGCCCTTGCCCTGCGCCCCCGCCGCGAGGACCGCCTCTCCCTCGTCCTCCCTCTCGCCCGGCAGCTTCTTCTCATCCTGCTCCTCTTGGGCGGGAAATTTCGCCTCCTCCTTGCGCCGCTCCGGGTCGATCATCAGCGGCGGCTTCTCCGGCTCCTTCATCGGAGGGCGCTCCTCGGCGGCGGGGAACTTGCGCGGCTCCCTGTCGATGAGCGGCGCACCGACTGCGCCGGCGCGGGCGAGCTTCTTGGCGGACTCAACCTCCGCCGCGGGCGACACCGGGGTCGGGACGTGCGGCCTCGGTGCGAACCGCTCCTTGGCTGCCTGAGCCTCCGCCTCGGCCCACCCGCTCTCGGCGGCCCCCGCCTCGCCGGCGAGCTCGGGCGTCAGCGTCAGCGGCTGCTGCGGCTTCGCCGGCGTCGCGGCCGGCATCGCCTCCGGCACCACCTGAGGCGCCGCCTGCGGCTGCAGCCGCAGCCCTCCGGCCTCCGCCTCCGCGGCTCCGCCGCCCAGCATGCCGCCGCTCGGCGGAGTCGACTTGGGCGCCTCGAACAGCTGTTGCTGTGGCACGGCCACGTCCTGGCCCGTGACGAACTTCCCCTGCGTGGATTGCGCCAGTTCCTCGACCGTCTGGCCGCCTCGGCCGAGGGTCTGGGCGCCCTGCTCCACGGCTTGGGCCTCGGCCGGGAGCATGGTGGCCGTCTCCGTCCCCGCTCCGGCGAGCAGTTCGTCGGCGTACCTGGGCGCCGTCGCCGCGGCTTCCACCTCTCCGAGCTCAGGCATTCCTCCAGCGATCATCAGGCCGGTCTGTGTGACCTTGGCCGCGCCGAGCACGCCCTCGCTGAAGCGCTCTCCCCACGTCAGGGTCTGGCCCCACTCGTTCTCACCGGTGTAGGCGCGCATGCCGCTGTGTATGCCGGTTTCCTCGCCGACGGTCCACAGGGCCTCGGCGAAGGACCCCTTCTCCGGGGTCATCGACTCGATGTGGCGCCTACGCTCCGCTTCGATCAGGCTGCGGGCCCACATCGCCTTCTGCTCGGGAGTCCAGGTCTTCCACACCGTCTTCTCGCCGCGCCTCTGCAGCTCGTAGCCGCTGCCCCCCTTGGTGGGCGCCACCGTCGTCCCGAGCTGCACGGGCGGCTGGGGCTGAGCAGTCGGGGTGGCCCCGAAGGGACGGTCCTTCGGGTTCGCCAGCCAGCGCTGGAACTCCTTGTTCTCGCCCCGGGGATCGAATCTCAGTGGATGCGCTCGAAGCCAGCCGCCGATGAGGGGGTCGTCCACGTACTTCTTCCACTCCTCGGTGGATTCGAGGACGTGGCGCTGCTTGACCGCGGTCTCCGCATCCTCATCGCGACGCTGCTTCTCCTGTGCCTTCTCCTCCTGCTCGTCGTCGAACGGCCAGAATCCTTGAACCGTCCCGAATGCCGCCCCGCCGGCGATGGCCTCGGAGGATCCGGCTGATACGGACGCTGCCTCCGCCTCCAGGTCACCTTCTGCGGTTCCGGCTCCAGGGCGCAGCTGCTGGATCACGTGCACCAGCTCATGTCCGATCACCAGCGGGTCGCGGACGGCGCGGTCGCCGAGGTAGACGTCATCGCCGCGAGTGAACGCCATCGTGCCCTGCGCGCTCGTCTCATTCGCGGCCTCGGAGCCGGTATGCAAGCGCACGCGGCCGAGATCGACCTCGTACTCGCGCTCGAGCAGCCCGCGCGATTCGCCGGTGAGAGGAGTGGCGCCGGTGGCGATTGCGGTGACCGCCTGGTTCCCCGCGGCCTGCTGGAGCGTGCGCCTGTGCTGTCTCTGCCGGTCGCCCGCCCTGTTGCCGGGCGCGCGCTCGCGGCGCTTCGAGCGGTCGTGCCCGGGCCCGCCCGTCAACTCACCGCCTCCAGCTCCCGTGGCGCGCGACCCAGCTTCTCGTACTCCCGCCGCAGCGCGCTCTCCAGGTGTTCGCCGGCCACCACGCCGCCGTTTCCAGCGGCGAGGTAGGCGGCGGCCAGCGCCGCGTTCTTGATCTGCCCGCCGCTCAGCCGGTGCGCGGCGGCCAGTGCGTCGAAGTCGAGGTCGTCCGCGAGCGGGGTCTCCGCCGGCCAGACGAGCTCCCAGATCCGCCGCCGCTCCTCCTCGTCCGGGAACGGGAAGGTGACGATGAACGCGAGCCGGCGCATGAAGGCCTCGTCGAGGTTGTCGCGCAGGTTCGTCGCGAGAATGGCCACGCCGTCGTACGTCTCCATCTTCTGGAGCAGGTAGGAGATCTCGAGGTTGGCGTAGCGGTCGTGCGAGTCCCGCACCTCCGAGCGCTTGCCGAACAGCGCGTCCGCCTCGTCGAAGAAGAGGACCGCGTTGGCGTCCTCGGCGGCGCGGAAGATGCGATCGAGGTTCTTCTCGGTCTCGCCGATGTACTTGCTGACGACGCCGGACAGGTCGATGCGGTAGAGGTCGAGCCCGAGCTCCGCGGCGACGACCTCGGCGGCCATCGTCTTGCCCGTGCCCGACGGTCCGGCGAACAGGGCGGTGACGCCCCGCCCGCGGGACAGCCGGCGTGCGAAGCCCCAGTCGCCGAGGACGCGCCCACGGTGTGCGACCCACGCACCCAGCTCGTGGAGCTGAACGAGCACCTCGTCGGGAACCACGAGGTCGTCCCACGACGCGTTCGGGGCGATCCTCGCGGCGAGCTTGTCGAGCCTCCGGGCGGATTGGGCGCGTGCCTCGGCGAACAGGCCTTCGGCGCGTGGAGCCGCCACCACGCGCGAAGGCAGTTGCGACCGCCTCGCGAATCTGGGGACCGGTGAGGACGAAGCGCTCGGCCAGCGCGTCCAGATCGGTCGGCGCGAGCTCGGCGCCGGCGGCCAGCCAGGCGTTGCGCCTGCTCTCCACATCGGGCGGGCGCAGCTCGATCGTGACGAGCCCGAGCGGCCCGGCGGTCTCCGAAGGCGGCGGGCGCCAGGGCTCACGACCTGCGAGCACCACCATGCCGCCGTCTCGCATGAGCTCGGTCACAAGCGCCGCGGCCTCGAGCGGGTGCTCGCGCGCGTCGAAGGCATCCACACCGTCGAGCAGCAGCACCGCCCCGCGCAGCCAGCGCTCCCGGAAGACCAGCCGTAGCGCGGCGGAAGGGTCGCCGTCGCGCAGCAGCGTGTGCCCGTCGGCCACCACCAGCGGCGCCGAGACCGCCGCGGCAATCGCCTCCGCGGCGCCCCGATGGCCTGCGCCCGCGCGCCCATGCAACGCCAGGCGCAGTGGAATCCCGGTCTGAAGTGCCCTTGCCGACGTCCGTTCGATCAGATCACGTGTCGATGCGGCTATCGGGAGCTCGTCGAAGCTGCGCTCCGGCCAGGACAGCGCGGTGAAACCCGCGCAGCGCCGGTCCAGGCCGCCCACGCCGAGGAGCGCGCCGGTGATCTGCTCGTCCACCAGGAGCGGCCGCGCGAGCAGCGGCGCCGGCGGCACTCCCTCCGCAACCACCTCGAGCAGGTCGTTACGCACGAGCGGCGCGTACTCCGCGAGATGGCTCCGCCGCGCGAGCTTCTCCGCGGGCGAGCTGCACAACAGGCTCAGGGCCAGGTCGACGGACGGGCGCCGCCGGGTCACGTCGTCCTGGAGATATGCGTAGACGCGCTCGTAGCGCAGGTCGACCTCGGGCGCGATGGCGATCACCAGCAGGTCGACGTCGAAGTTCGATAGTCCGAACCGCGACGCGAGCGTCGCGAGGGCGCCTCCGAGCTCGTGCCCGTCCGGCGCGTCGATACCGAGCGGCTCGCCGGGCTCCCTCGCCAGCGATCGGGCGACGTCGTCGTGGGCGAGGTACAGGCCGCGGAAGGGATCGCTGCCCGGCGCCGTGCCGATGAGCTCCCGGCTCCGCTCGACGGCACGGGCAAGCAGCTCGTCGAGCCGCCGGAGCGCCGGCCACAGCCCGACCTCGATGGCCTGCGCCTCACGAGGCACGGACCGACCTCCAGTCGGGCCTGCGGATGGCGTCGAGGAGCGTCTCCGGGGAGATGTCGCCGATGAGCGTGCGCGTGGGGCAGAGCTCCCAGAGCGAGGCTTCCTCGCCGCTCCCGGCGACCGCGAGCACCCTCGCCCGCGGACGCCGGTCGAGCAACTGCACGTGGATGTCGGCGAGCGCCGGATCGCGCACCGAGACGATCACGAAGTCGGCCTCGGTGTCCGCCGAGGCGTCCAGCACGCCCGGCTTGGCCGCGAGCTCCCCGACTATCTCGAGGTCGCCGGCCTCGGCAACGATGTCGCGCACGAGGCTGCGCAGGAACTTCGAGCCGAAGACGAGGATGCGCCGCGGTCCGGGCAAGGGGGACGATCATCTGCCCGCGTCGGCAGGCGCGAAAGGGATCGTTGGATCCCAATTCGGTTCAGTGTGGGGACTAGTCCCTCAGCGCGGGACTGGAGCGCCGGATAAAGGCAGCTGCGTCGGCGCGACGGTGGACCCCGAGCTTTTCGAGGATCCGGTGCACATGGTTCTTTACGGTCGCCAGCTCGATCCCCAGACGGGACGCGATCTCCTTGTTCATCAAGCCCTGCTCGATCAGCTGTGCGATCTCGAACTCGCGCGGGCTGAGCGACACGTCTCCCAGCGGATTGCGGGCGAGGGCTCGAACGTGCCTAAGCAGAGCGCCGGCGGTCAGTGGCGTGCAGATGAGCTCGTCGTCGGCGGCGCCGACGATCGAGTCCACGAGATCGGAGACGGTTCCGTCCTCCGTCACGAACCCGGCGATGCCCGCCTCCGCCCACTCGATGACCTTGGGCGGTGTCTCGGCCAGCGCCAGGACGATTATTCGCAGCTCCGGCCGCCGGATCGTCAGAGCGTGCGCAAACGACGGCCCGGCCCCGACGTCGAGGACGACGGTGTCGGGCTCGTGCTCATCGAGAAGCGCGATCGCTCCCTGTGGAGATGCCGCTGCGCCCACGACGTCCAGGCGTGTATCACGCCCAAGCGCCTGCTCCAGACCTTCTCGATAAAGCCGGACGGGCGCGACGATCAGGACGCGCACGGTGGGCACGGCGTTCCCGTCAGCGCTGTTGCGGAGAGTTGCCGGACTGGGGCCAGCACGGTCAAGGGGCACTGCTCGCCACTTCGTCGAGGTGCGCCAGTTCTAACCGGTCGGCGACCCACGGCGCAAGCCCGACATCGCAATGGGTCGGCTAGGCGATCCGAAGCCGTGCAAACCCTACAAAGGAGGACCGCCCACTCTCGTCCGCCCAACCACCCGCCGCCCCAGCGCACCCACCCGGTGCTCGTAGGCCGCGTCGTAGAAGGGCAGCACCGCCGCGATCGCCCCCCGCACGTCGCCGCCGCGCACGCACGCCTCGGCCGTGGCCGTCCGCTCCGCGCCCAGCCGCCGGCGCGAGCGGTCCAGTGCGCGCAGCAGCTCCTCCGGAGCGGCGCCCCCGTACAGCCGGGCCAGCCGTGACACCCGCTCGTCCCAGCTCGCCTCGACCTCCACCACCGGCGCCGACGCGATCTCCGCCTGCAGCCACTCCGGCACCCCGACGCTCCCGATGAACGGCCCCTCGTCCTCGACCCAGAGCGGCCGGTCGGGAGCGACCCGCGGCCACGGCCGCAGCCACGAGGGCCGCAAATCGCATCGTGACTCGGCTGCGGCCCCAGCGCCGATCCCTCCGAACGCCGAGCCGCGGTGACAGGCGAGTCCCTCGAGATCGAGCACCTGCTCGCCCGCAGCGGCCAGCTCGTGGAGGCGCTCGGTCTTGCCGCTCCCCGCGAGGCCGGTCAGTACGAGCATGCTCCCCGGGGAGGAACGGGGCGAGCTGAACGAGTATCCACCCGCAAGCAGGCCACGCTCTCCCCAGGAAGTCTTCCTTCGGTCCAGAATCTCATCCGGTCCCTTGGTTAAAAATCAAGGTGCGCTCGTTGGCAGCATCCGAAGGTGAGCGGATCGTACCCGCGTCGCATGGGCCGATCAACCGCGCGGATCGCGCGTTTCGATGACGTCGAAGCGCAGGCCGCTGTCGGTCTCGCCGCGGCCGGTCGAGACCGTGCGGCCGTGCCAGACGACGGTCGAGCCGTCGTGCCAGCGGGCCCGTCGCAGCGCGCCTCGCACGACGGCTCCGGCGCGCGGCACCTCCTCCTCGTTCACGAAGTAGGGCTCGGTCTGGGTGTCGTCGGGCGCGAGGCCCGGCCGCAGGATCGACGTGCGCGGGCGCACCGACATCGGCGGCTCCCCGGGCACGAAGCGCGGCATCGAGGCCCGCTGCAGGCGGACCTCGCGGGTCTGGTGCGGGCGATGCACGGGCAGGAACGGGATCCAGCTCTCGGGCACCTCGGTGCCGAGCACGTAGCGCAGCACGGGCGCGTCCGGATCCGGCGGCGGGGGCGCGGGCAGCAGCGCGTCGAGCGCGACGCGGAAGCGGCGCGCCGCCTCGGTGCCGTCCTGGCTGCCGCCGAGGCCGTCGGGGATGCGCTGCTCGACGCCCCAGACCATGTCGGCCGACTCGTCGCGCACGAGTGCGACCGCCTCGAGCGGCGCGCCGTCCTGGATCGGCCCGGCGGTCGACGGGATGAACAGGTGCTGCGGGAGCGGGGTGGGGGCGTTGTCGATCCCGCGCGGCGAGAGGCTGAACAGGTCCCAGGATGTCCACGCGCCGCCCGAGCTCGGCGTGGCCGCGGACACGAGGAAGCGCCACCCGAACACGTCGGTCACGAGCACGCCCTCGATCTCGGCCAGGCTGCTCACCGGCTGCTGGACAGGCACCACGAACCAGTTGTTTCCGTACAGGAGCGCGAACTCGGCGACCACGATCTTCGCGATGTCGGTGGCATCGGCGCGGAAGCTCGCCGAGGTCGACGGCCGCGTCCTCGAGCTGCCACCAGCGCGGATGCGGCATCCCCGCGAACTCGGCCGGCGCCGGGATCACCGTGCGGACGTCGCTGCTTGATTCGGAGGGCTCGCCCGCCACGACCGGGCCCTGGTCGAACGCGTGCCAGTCGAGCCGGCCGGTCACGTGCTCGGCGACGGTCAGGGTGGTCGCGCCTCCCTCGCGCGGCACGGTGCAGGCGGCGGTGTACTCGAGCGCGGCGTCGTCCCACGCCTCGACCGGCGGCGGGTAGAGATCGTCGAACCAGGTTCGGTAGCGCTCGAGCGCGGTGAGGACGAGCGGCACGTGCTCGGGGACGATGCCGCCGGCCAGCTCCGGCGGGATGTCGGCGGCGGTCATCCCCGGGCGCAGCGCGCGATGAAGCGCCACGCCGTCCACGGCCCGGCCCGCCAGCGCGAGCGCGACCCGGCGCGCGCGGGCGGCCGCCCGCTGGCGCGCCGTCGCCACCAGGTCGTCTGCGTCGGCAGCCGGCGCCTCGATGGCGAAGACGCGCCGGAACAGCGCCTCGTAGTGATCGGGGTCGAACGGCGGCCCGGGCGGCGGCTGCGCGGCGGCAAGCTCGGCCAGCCCGCGCAGGAACGTGCGACCGAATGAGGCGCGGACGATCGGAGGGAACTCGATCGGCAGGCGCTCGACGCGCGCCTCGATCGGGAGCGTCCCGTCCTCCGGCTCGAACGGGCCCCTGCCCGCGCGCACGGCGGTCACGGGGGTCAGGCGGCGGGCGAGCTTGGCGAGCACGGCCGAGCCGGTGTCCTCGCCCTTGAACTCGCCGAGCTGCCACTGGCGCGCCAGCATCCACATCGGGTCGTGGACCGCCGCGCGCAGCACGCCGTCGAACTCCACCTGGCGGGCGCGCGGCTCGAGCCTCGTCCAAACACGGAGCGGCTCGCAGGTCTCTGGATCGATGAAGGGCATCAGGGGTTGTTGGCCTCGAAGTCGAGGATCACGCGGCGGCCCGGCGGCTCCTCCGCCGAGCCGATCGCCTCGGGGACGAGCTCGCCGCCGATCGCCGGGAGCAGCTGGCCGTAAAGCTCGTCCTGCAGGTGCTCGAGCTCGACCGCGCGGCTCTTGGCGAGCTCGAACGTGTCGTGCAGGACCTGCGCGAGGTCGCCGAGGCTCCAGTTGCCCGTGCGCTTCGGCGGCACCGCCACCAGCACGCACTGCGGCGGCGTGGCGTCGGGCTGGTCGTAGTGGATCGCCACGCCCGTCGTCTCGGCGGCGGCGGGCGTTATCTCGGTCCACTCGTCGACGAGCAGCCCGACGCCCGTGGCGCCCGCCCCGGGCAGGGCGCCGGAGTCCAGCACCATGATCGACAGCCGGCCCTCGGGCGGGGCGAGCGGCCCGCCCGCCCAGGGCTCGCCCGGGACGTGGGGCAGCTGCGCGACCCGGGCCGGCGGAGTCGGCGCGCCGCCGCGCATCGGCGAGAACGAGCAGATCGGCGAGCGCCGCGGCCCCCTCGCGCACGGCGGCGGCGCCGAGCAGCCAGGCCTCGAGCTCGGCGGGCGTGGCAGGGCTCGCGCCCAGGGCGGTCGCGAGCTCCCCGCGGTTGCGCGGCTCGCAGCGCGCCAGGATCGGGAAGGCCTCGCCGAGCAGGGCGCGGGCGGCGGTCGTGAGCGTGGTCTGAGTGGCCGGCTCGGCGAGCGCGGCGTCGGCCTTCGCCAGGCGGACGACGAGCTCGATCCACGCCGACTGGGCGTGCTCGTGAAGCTGGCCCAGCACCACCGCCCGCTCGGTGTAACGCGTGGGCGGCAGCGCGGCGGGGATGCCGAGGCCGGCGGCGGTCAGCAGGGCGGCGCGCCAGGTCTCGCGCTCCTGCCAGCGCGGCGGCCCGGCGTTGTCCTCCAGGAAGGCCCGCGGATCGCCTGCCATGACCGTCTCGTCGAGCGTCGCGTCGCGGGCCAGCAGCCGGGCGAGCGCCACGCCGGCGTCGACCACCTCCTGGCGCGCGGCCCGCACGCGGGCCTCGAGCTCGTCCAGGTCGACTCCGGAGCCGCTGCCCTCGGGCGCCTGCTCCCCCAGCAGGTAGTCGTGCGCGTCGGCCGCCCGGCCGCGGCCGACCACGGCGGCGATTCCCTCGAGGTGGGGCGCCAGCTCGTCGAGCGTGCGCGCCGCCGCCGGCCAGCCGGCGCTGCGGCGCAGGTCGATCTGCAGCGCGGGCGGGGGGCTCGCGTCGTCGAGGTCGGCGGGACGCAGCGCGTCAAGCGCCCGCGCCCCGAGCTCCCCCAGCCCCGTCTCGAAGCCCGGGGCGACGATCGCCGCCAGGTCGATCGGCTGCAGGTCGAGGTCGGCCATCGTGACGGAGCCGACCTCCACGCCGTCGTCGGCACGCACGACGCGCACGCGGATCGAGCCGGCCGGCCCGAGCAGCCTGCCGATCCAGTGGTTGAGGACGGGCTCGGCCCGCCCGCGCGCCGACATCGCGGCGCCGCCCCAGCCGGGCGGCACGCCCGTGACCGTCCGCGGGAAGCTGCACGATCAGCCGGTGCGTGACCGGTGTGCCCGTTCGCGGCGTGTCGGCGACCTCAGGGCGGGGTGGGGCCTTGCCCTCGCCGAGCGCCGACAGGGCGGCGGCGGCGCGCGGGTGGTTCCCGACGGCGATCTGGTGGACTGCCTCGGCCACGACGATGTCGCCGACGGCATCGAGGGCGTCCGCCACGTGGTCGATCGCGCGCACCACGCCGTCGAGCCGGTCCCGCTCGTCCGTCCCCGGGATCGCGGGCCGCCCGCCCCGGGTCAGCCCCCACGGGTGGCCCGTGTAGGCGCCGCCGTTCGACAGGATCTCGTAGACGGTGGCCCCCGGCGCGCGCGCCGCCGCGTTGGCGGCGATCCACGCCTGCACCGTCTCGACGATCGCCAGGCCGTCGCACACCTGCCGCGCCGCGGCGTCGGCGCCGACCGACTCGTCGACTCCCGCGACCGACGGGAACGCCTCGCGCAGCGGCCCGATCAGGTCGTCGAGCGTCACGCCCAGGGACGCGTACGCCTCGTGGAGAAAGCGCTCGAGCCGGTAGCCGAGCAGCGCGCCGAGCTCGTTTCCGGCGCGCAGCCCGTCGATCAGGCCGAGCGCAAGGCGCGTGCGCCGCGACGAGAGGTTCACCGCCATCCGGTTCTCGACGTCGTCCTCGCCCTGCTGGGAGATGTAGCCGCCGCGCAGGATCCCGGCGGTCACGGCCTGGTTGACCGACGGCGCGTGGATGAAGCCCTGGCTCTCCGGGTCAGCGAAGATCGGCGTCGAGGGGTCGGTGGCAAGCGCCGGCGGAACCTCGGCGGCGAGCGGGTGGCCGACGTCGGGCCGCAGGTCCTCGACCCAGCCGTAGGCCCCCACGTGGGCCCCGCGCGGCCTCGCCTCGCGCATGGCGGTCAGGCGCCTCTGAGCCAGCCCCGTGACCCAGGCGTCGAGCCGGTGGCTCACCAGGTCGAGGTGCTCGCGCACGAGCAGGTCGAGCCGGGCCGGGTCGATCGCGGCGGCGCGCTCGACGGCAGCGGCGTGATCCTGGAGCGCCCCCACGAACCCCTCGTGGCGGGTGTGCCCGGGGAACGAGCTGAAGCGCTGGCCGGTCCCGCGCCCCTCCAGGTAGTCGTCCATCGTGTCAGTGCCGCGGTCGAGGTGAGTGAAGAGCGTGCCGGGGCCGCGCGGGAACTCCATCTCGAGCAGCCCGTCGAGCTGCTCGAGCGGCTCGAAGAGGTAGCTCCAGCGGGTGACCGAGAGGACCGTGGTGAGCGAGACGACGATGTAGTGCGCCGACGCGCCCGCGTCGATCCGCGCCTGCTCGGTGACCATGTTCTCCTCGGCCAGGATGCGCAGCGCGGCGTCGCGCAGCTCGAGCAACAGCGCCTGCCGCACGAGCAGGTAGGCAAGCGAGCGGTTGTGCTCTCCGCCCGCCCGGCCGGCCTCGGCGAGCTCGCTCGGCGGCGTCGTGAGCAGCTCGGCGAGATCGGCCTCCGGGTCGCCCCCGGCGGCTGTGCCCTGCAGCTCGTACGACGTCGTGAGCAGCCGCAGCTCGTACGCGCGCGAGAGCTGGAGGCGCTCGTACACGGGCGTCATCGCCTCGCTCACGAGCCCGCCTTCGAGCAGCGGGCCCGCCGGCACCGAGAAGGCGTCGCGCAGGATCGGCTCGAATCGCTCGAGGACGGCGAAGGGACCGAACGCTTCGGCCGCCGCCCCGTCGAGCCCGAAGCCGGCGGCCCCGGGTGAGCGCGTGGGTGCGTGCCGGTTCGCGACGTTGACCGCGAACCGATAGCTGCTCGCCGTCGAGACCGCTTCGAGTCCGAGCAGGGCCATGAAGTGCGCCTGGGCGTCCTCGGGGTCGGGCGCGCCTGCGTGGGGCACGCGGGTCGCGCGGATCCGCGCCCAGTCCACCGCCAGCTCGCGCAGGACGTCCGTGAGCAACCCGTCGAAGCGCTCCTGGCGCCTGCGCTCCGCGCCCTGGGCCCCGCCTGCGAGCGTCTCGTCGACCTGGGGGAGATAGCTGCTGTGCGCGGTCGCCGGCAGCACGCCGTAGGGCTGGGGGCCGACCCGGAACGGCGGCACGAGCGCGCGTGCGCTGACGTGACGGAGCGCGAACGCGCGGACGCGATCACGGGTGTCGAGCGAGATGAGCTCGCCCGCATGCTCCTCGAGCGCCGCGCCGAGCGTGGCCGGGTAGAGCGCCGCGTTGACCGACAGCGTGTCGGCGGCCTCGCGTCCGCCCGCGCCGTCGACGTGCGCCAGCCGGTCCGGTTCGACGCCGAGCGCCCGGGCGAGCCGCAGGCCGTCGGCGGCGTCCTCGCCGTCCGCGGCGGCGTCGAACAGCGGCTCGCCCCGCTCCACGTCGAAGGCCGCGTCGAGGTCGTCGTCGGAGCGGAAGCCGGCGGCCGCGTCCTCGGTGTTGTTGGTCGGCGTGCCGATCGGCAGCAGCGCGAGGCCGGTCTCCCCGTAGTGGTGGTTGTCGAGCAGCGCCTCGAGGCGGGCGGCGCCGGCGGCGGCGCTCTCGCCGCCGCACACCCCGATCGCGTAGACGAAGTCGAACCCCTGCAGCGCCTCGGCGGGGGTGATCGGGAAGGACAGCCCCATGCCCTTCGTGACCGCCTCGTCGAAGTCGACCATCCAGCGGATCGACTCGCCCACGATCAGGTTGCCGTCCGCGTCGAGCCCGAACGCCTCGGCCGCCTCGTCCTCGGGATCCGGATCGATGCTGAGCTTGAGGTCGGGCGGGACCGGCGCGCCCGCCACGACGTGGCTGACGCTCTCGCCCGAGACCGTGACGATCAGGAAGCGGTCGGGCAGCACGCCCGAGCGCGCGGCCCGCGTCCACCCGCCCTCCTTGAGCGGGCCGACGTCGCGCTGGTCCGGGAGCGTGCGCGCCTGCGTCTCGAGGCCGTCGACGAGCGCCTGTATCTGCTCGAGCTGCGAGCGCACCCGCTCGACCGCCGCCGCTTCAGCGGTCGCTCAGCACGACCCGGCCGCTGAAGGCGTCGAGCCCTTCGCAGCGGGCGCGCACGGTCGCGTAGCGGGTCTGCACCTGCTTGACGACCGCGGCCGGAAGCGGCGGCGCTTTCCGGAGCGACGCGAACAGTGCGTCGACGGCGCGGACGAGCGCGTTCAGGCGGGCGCCTCCCGCGCCCTTGGAGACCTCCTCGACGCGCCGCTCGAGCACCGTGATCGCGTCGAGGATCGCGCCGCCGGCCGGGGGCGGCCCGGGCGTGCCGGGGCGGGTCCGTTCCGCCACCCATGCCGCGCGGCGCGGCCCGCGGCCGGCGCACAGTGCGCGCCACGCACCGCGCTGCAGCGCCTCGTCGGCGCCGGCCGCGTCGGTCTCGTCCCAGAACGCCAGGCCGGCGTCGCGCTCCTCGGCCGTCAGCGCCTCCTCGTGCGTGTCGACGGCGATGTCGTCGGGATAGATCCGCACGAGCAGGTGGTCGACCTGCAGCGGTCCCCGACCGGTCGGCGCGAGCGTCGCTCCTCGCTGCGGATGCCCGCGACCGCCGCGCATCGAGCCGCGCCATGTCCGCCGTGGGGAGGCGCGCTCCCGCCCGCTCCACCGCCGTCGCAAGCTCGAGCTTCCAGGCGGCCGGCAGCAGAGGGATCCGCGAGGCCTCCTCCGCCAGCGCGGCGACTCCGGCCGGGTCCTCGAGCGTGCGCACGCGCTCGAGCAGCGCCTCGAACGCGGCGGCGCCGGCGTCGACCCGGGCGCCGGAGATCGCTGGCGCTTCGGCGCGGCGGGCCCGCGCCCGGCGGCGAGCGCGTCGCGCAGCCGCACGCCCGGCAGGAGCGCCTCCACCTTGGCCAGCGTCAGCTCGGCTCCCTTCTCGATCACGGCGAGCGACTCGAGCAGGCGCTCGCGGTTGAACTCCGAACGCAGCTTGCCGAGCGAGGCCTCGGCCGCCGGGAAGGCCTTGCGCACGCGTACGAGCGCGGCCTCGGCTCGCTTGCACGACGTCCGGGCCGCCCGCGAGCGAGTACCGCAGCAGCCCGTCGATCGTCTCGAACGCGGCAGCGGCGACGCTCAGGTCCTTCTCCACGCGGGCGTACATCGGGTCCTCGACCTCCCGCTTGAACACCCGTTGCTCGGCGACCGTGCCGACCAGCACGGTCGCCAGGTCGGCCGCCGCGATGTCGCTCGAGCGCGGCTGCCGCCTCCTCGAGCTCGGCGACGAGGTCGTCGAGTGTGGGCGGGATCCTCCACGGGCACCTCGACGACCGTGAAGCGCGTTTCCAGGCGGACCGGCAGCATCACGACCGGCACGCCGTCGTCGAACGCGGCGGCCGCGTCGAGCACCTCCTGCACGCGCGCCGGGTTGTCCTCGAAGGCGTCGGCCTCGAGCAGCGCTCAGGTCGACCGTCACGGCAGCATCTCCGACGCGTGGCGGGCGAGCAGCACCGGGCTCTGGAAGAGGATCGAGGCCATGTCGGCGGCGCTGCGGCCCCAGGCGGCGGTCTGCGCCGTGGACGGCGCCAGGCCGGCGTTGGCCTCGATCCGCACGTGGCTCGCCCCGGCCGGCATCGTCAGGCTGTCCCAGGCGAGGTCGTTCCAGGTGCGCAGGCCCTCCGGCGGCTCGCTCTCGTCGAGGCCGAAGCGCGGCTCGCCCGGGCGCTCCATCAGCACGAAGAACCAGCCCGGATCCGCCGGACGGTTGTCGCCGGGGCGCGGCCGGTGGCCGCGCGCCTCGTCCTCGCCGAGGTCGAAGCCGACGATCGTCACGTCCGGATCGAGGCGCGCGTGGAAGATCGGGTGGCGGACCTCGCCATCGGCCTTCGAGCCGGCGCGGCTCGCTGAAGTCCGTCCCGGCCACTCGCCCTCCTGCGCGTAGATGACCGTGTTGGGGTACTTCAGCAGCAGCTCGCCGCGCACCACGAGCACGAGCACCTCGGGCGGCAGCGGCGACTGGGCGCCGAGCGCCCCCGCCCACTCGTGCATCTTCACGATGTCGTCGCGGCCGGGGTTGTCGAGCGCGTCGCGGGTGTCCCAGAACACCCGGAAGTACGTCCCGCGCTGGTCGGTCGGGTACTCGCGCCAGAGCAGCTCCTGCGAGAAGGCGTGGTTGGCGCCCGCCATGTAGGACTCGATGAAGCGCGGGTTCGGCTCCATCAGCGTCAGCGAGTCGCGCGGCAGAGCGCCGACGTTCGGCAGGACGTGGTCCTGCGAGAGCCCGCGCGAGCGGCTCGAAGAGCGGGTCGCGGAACGTCGGATGCGCCATGACCGGGCGCAGCGGCCGCGGGTCGGCGGCCGGGCGGGCCGCGACGCTGCCGGCCAGCCCGGACACGACGCTCAGCACGCGATCGTCACCGTGATGCGCGGATCGAGGCCGGCGAGCACCTGGTCCGCGACCGCCGGCGGGTCGGCCAGCGCCGGAGCGGGCGGTGGGGCCGGGCGCGCCGCGAGCACGTCCGTGCCGAAGGCCGACGAGCGCGTTCGCGTACTGCTGCACGTCCTCGAGCGCCGTGGCCCTGGCGATCTCGCCGCCGGCCGGCGGGTCGTCGCCGGCACGGTCACGCCGCCGTAGGCCTTCCCGGCCACCTCCGTCGCCGTACTCGACGACGAACGCCTCCTGCTCGAGCGTCACGATCGCGGTGTCCTCGCGCTCGGGCTCGACGTCGACGATCGCGTCGATCAGTGCACGCACGCGGTCCGCGATCAGAACCTCCTCGGGCGGCGAGCCGGCCGGGAAGCGCACGTTCAGGTCGGCCCTCAGCGCGGCGCGCAGGCGTCGGCCGGCGCCAGCGTCGCGATGTCCTCCGGGGGCGTCTCCGAGCGGCGCGCCGCGAGGTCGGCCTGCGCCAGCTCGAGGAAGATCCGGTCGGGCTCGCTCGCCTGCTCCTCGAGGTTCGCGACCGACGACTCGACCGCGCCCGCGACGAGCTCGAAGCTCCATGCTGCCGGTGGGGTCGGGCACGGGCGGCGCGGCCGACAGCGCCGACCTCGGCATCGGCGTTCATCCGCGTCGATCAGCCCGGGCTGGAAGGCGCCGACCTCGCGCCGCCGGTGAGGCGCTTCATCAGCGGCCGCTGCGGGCGCGTGATGCGGCGGAACGCGGGCGCCTGGGCGGCGGCGGGGACGCGGCTCGTGTCGACCGCGCCGCGCACCGACGTCGCGTCGCCCGCGGCCGGCGAGACCGGTGTGGACGGCCGACGTCAGGATCAGCAGCGGTCACTGCGTCGCCCGTCGCGACGAGGTGCTTCGCGAACAGGCCGTCGTCCACCCGGCGGGCGAGCTCGGCCTCGCGCAGCCGCTGGTTGGCGTCCTCGAGGCGGCCGACCTGCTCCCACGCGCGCTCCACGAACTCCTCCTGGCGGTCGCGCACGACCTCGGCGCCGAGCCCGGCGGCGGCGCGGTTGCGCGGATCGAGGTTGAGCTCCGCGAGCCAGGCGAGGTCGGCTGAGCTCGCCGGCGTCCGCCACGCGCACGACGCCCGCGTGCCAGCGCCCGTAGGCGGGCGGGACGACGATCGGGTCGTCGGGGAGCGTCGAGCGCGCGCTGACGCTCGCCGAGGTCGACGATCTCCTGACAGCTCCGTGGAGACGGCCGTTCCGGGTGATGCCGGGAAGGCGCGTGCGGACGAACTCGGGCGGCGCAGCGCGCCCTCGAGCTGGACCGTGAAGCCGGGCCGCGGCGTGATCCCGAACGTGCGGCCGGGATCGGAGACGTCGAGCGGCCGCTTGCCGAACTCCTGGCCGACCGGCATCGGCGTGAGCTGGCGCGCGAGCGTCTCGAAGTCGCCGGAGCTCGCCGTCGTGAACGCGAACCGGTGGTAGACCGGGTAGCGGCGGTCGGCGTCGGCCACCGCCGTTCCCCACGCCGGCTGCTGGACGCCGGCCGCGCTCGGGTCGGCTCCGAGGCCGGCCAGCCGGCCCGACTCGAACGCCGGCACGAGGAAGGCGTGGTAGTTCCGTCGACGGCCTCGAGCCGCCGCGGGCAGATCAGCCGCGAGAGCGCGAGGTCGGGCGAGGCCGACACCGCGGCGTCGACGCCGCCCGCGGTCGTGACCACCTGGCTGATCTGCGCGTGCGCCCAGGCCCACGTCTCGGTGCGCAGCGGCAGGTCGACGTCCTCGGCCAGGGTGAGGACGGGCAGCTGGCCCGGCCGGCTCGCTCAGCTCGAACTCGTCCTCGGTCAGGACGAACAGCGCGATCCACGGCCGCAGCTTGAAGCGGACGTCCTCAGCCGCGGTCGCGTCGGCGGCGCGAGCCGGCGTGTAGCGCCAGGGGAAGTCCTCCTCGTAGAACTCGACGAACGCGAAGCTCGCCCGGGGTCGCCGAGAGCGCGCCGTCGGCGGGGTCGGTGCGCAGGATCGCGTCGGCCTTGATGCCCGCCACGTCGCCGGGGCTCAGGATCGCGATGTCGCGGCTCAGCGACGGCGGCGGGCCGCCCGGTGCGCCCGGCACGGCGACCGTGTCGAGCAGTAGCTCCACGGGGAGCGTGGCCCGCCCGGTCGGGCCGGCGAGCGGCTGCTCGCCGAGCCGGTCGACCGCCTCGATCTCGGCCGACACCCCGCGGCGCAGCCAGGGAACGAAGGTGTAATGGGGGAGCTCGTTCAGCCAACTAGCTGGGCCTCCGGGAGGATCTGCAGGCCGTCCTGGCCGCGGCTCGCGAGCAGCTTGTTGCGGCGCTGCTCCGCGTCGGTGCGCGACACCACGATGCCGGGCGCGAACACGGGCCGCCCGAGCTCGTCCACGTCTATCGGCGCGGCGGCGGTGCCGTTCCCGGCCAGCGGCGCGAGGCTCCGCAGCTTCGTCACGGCGAAGCGGTCCGCGACCGGCTCGACGGCGAGCACGCTGGCCTTCTCGCCCTGCCGGGCGCGGGCCTTCGACAGCGTCGAGGCGCCGATCGCGCCGCCGGGCACGAGCGCCTCGAACAGCGACTGCGCCGGGGACTGGACGGAGCGCACCGGCTCCGGGTCCGCGGCGCTGTCGAAGACGATCTCCTCGTAGGCGACCGGGTGGCCGAGGACGGTGTCGGCCGTGAGCGTCTCGCCCGCGCTCGACTGAACGCCCGCCGGGCGCTGCTCGAAGGCGGGGGCCGTCAGCTTGTCGGCGTCCGAGAGCGCCTGGAAGGCGATCGGCGCGAAGGCGTCGGTCACGTCCGACGTCTCGGCGACGCGCGCCGTGGCTCCGAGCCGCAGCTCCTGCACGTCCACGCGGGTGACGTCGGAGGGCTGCGCCGCGCCGACGAGCGTGAAGTCGGTCGCCAGCGGGATGACCTTCTGCGAGACCGTGAGCAGGCCGGCGGCGTCGATCACGAGGTCGCCCGGGGCGGGCGGGATGAGCATGACGAGCTCGCTGGCGCTGTCGCCGAGGTCGGCGGTCCAGGCCTCGTCGGCGGCGAGCGCGTCGAGCACCTTCGGCAGGACGGCCACCTGCGGCAGCGAGGTCGGCACCTCCTCGCCGAGCCGGACGGTGAACGCCACGGTGACCGAAACGAACAGGATCTTGAACTTCGCCGTACCGCTCGCGATCCACGGCGTCGGGCCCTCGAGGGTGAAGTCGAGCGAGACCGAGAGCAGCTCGGTGCTCGCCCGTCTTCACCGCCAGGCGCGCGAAGACGTGGGCGTTGAGGTAGAAGGGCACGAACTGGACCAGCACGTCGAAGCCGAGCATGCCCTCGATCGAGAAGCCGCCGGCCGAGACGTAGAGCTCGGCCATGGCCCCGAACTGCGCGGTGTTCGTGGTGACCGCGAAGTAGGCGCTGAGCGTGAGCCGCGGGTTGTCCTTGAGCAGCTGAGACCGAGAGCCGGCGCATCGGCGGCAGTTGCAGGTGCGACGGCGGGCGTGTAGCCGGGGTGGAAGCCGCCGACCGACGTGACGAAGTCCGGCTGGTCGCCCCAGGCGACCCGCAGGGCGATGTCGCCCTCGATGCTGATCCTGAAGTCGCCGTAGCCGATGTACGAGTCGTAGATCGACGCGTCGAAGCGCAGCAGGGAGGCGCCGATGTCGATCGCGCCGAGGAAGGCGACCTTCAGGTCGACGACGGCGGGGTCCGGCGACGGCAGCGCGAGCCGCAGCATGCCGAGGATCGCGAGCGTGAACGGCTCGCCGATCTCGAGGATCACGCCGACCTTGACCGTGATCAGCGCGGGCGTGGACCACGTGATCATCGCCATCGGCGCGACCAGGAAGTGGCCCTCGTCGATCGGGAAGGTCTCCTCGAGGTCCCGCACGATCGTGTCGATGCGGTTCACGATGTCGGTGGGGAACAGGATGCTGTCGGCGGTCCCGGTGCGCAGTCCGAGCGTCAGCCGGTCGAGGTCGACGCCGCGGTTGAGGCCGAGCAGCCCGCCCGCGCCGGCGAAGAAGAAGCCGTAGCCGAGCGGGATCGGCGCCGGGAACGTGATCGAGACGAGGAACAGCAGCGAGAAGCCGGGCGAGCCGTCGGGCAGCTTCGTGGTGATGATCCCGATCGCGGCGATCGAGAACGAGTCGACGACCGTGATCTCGATCGCGCCGACGTAGCGGCCGTGCAGCTCGTCGACGAGCAGGAAGCCGCCGACCCTCAGCCCGTCCGTCGTGATCGTGATGCCGAGGCCGTCCGGCGGCTTGAAGGCGAGGGCGATGCCCGTGTCGTCGATCGTGGCTCGCAGCCCGACGCGCTCGACCACGACGTCGATCGGGTCGAGACCCGCGCCGCCGGAGAGCGCCGCCAGCGCCGTCGTCGTGTCGCCCTCGCGCGTCAGGAGCAGGTACAGCTCGTCGATCCGGACGAGCGTGAGGTCGAGGTCGAGCGGGAACGTCAGCTCGATCTGGCCGGGCTCGCCGCCGATGCCGCCGTGCAGGCGCAGCGCCTGCCCCTCGCGCTGCTCGACCGCGAGCGAGAACGGCCCCTCGAGCTCCGGCGGCAGCAGCTCCTGGACGAAGGAGTCGCCGTCGGACGAGGCGAGCGCGATCTGGGCGTCCTCGAGCTCGACCGCCCCGCCGAGCCCCGAAACGTCCACGGTCGGGTTGCCCGCCGCGTCGAGGAAGTCGAAGCTGGCGAACACGAGGCCGCCGGCGGACCCGACCACGACCGGGCCGCCCACGAGCGGCGCCCCGCCGCTGCGAAGCAGCATCCCGCCGATGCCGATCACGTCGAGCCCTGGGTCGAGGGCGACCGGCGGGTCGACCGCGCCGTCCGTGCGCAGGAGCCAGAGCGTGACCCCGGCGGCGGGGTCGTCGAGCCAGTCCGCCTCGCCGAAGCTCACGAGCACCGTGAGCTCGTCGCCCGCGGCTTCGTGGCTGCCCTTGAGCCGCAGGCCGCTGCGCCCGCCCTCGTTGACCACCGACACCGCCAGGGCCGGCGTGACCTGGAGCGTCACGCCGGACGCGAGCTCCTGCACGGCGCCGAGCAGCATCGACGACAGCGGCGGGATCTCCGCGACGATGCGGGCCGGGTCCGCGCCGGGGGCCACGAGGCCGCTCGCCTCGAGCACCTCGAGCGCGCTGGGCCCGCCGGTCCACAGCGCGCGATTGAGGTCGTCCTCGAGCTCGGCGAGCAGTAGGTCGCCGGCGAGCGGCACGCCCCACTCGGTCACGAGCGCCAGCGCCCCCGCCTCGGTGAACGCGGCTGCGGGCGTCGGCGCGAACGTGAACGAGACCTCGTCGCGCCGGGCGGCGCCGAGCGGCTGGAGCTCGGCCGTGAGCGCGGCCCCGGCCAGGCCGAGGTCGAGCTCGGGCGTCAGGTAGGCGAGCTCGCCGCCGGGATCGAGGCGCAGGTGGAGGGCGAACGTGACGGTCCCGTCCCAGCCGAAGCGCGAGGACTCGACGATCAGCGGGCCTGTGTCGAGCCCGTCGACCGCGAGCGCGATCGCGGGCGATCCCGCGGCTCCCAGGTCGAGCTCGGCGCTGATGGAGCCTCCCGCCGCGGGGCCGGTCCAGACGAGCCGGTCGCCCGTGCGGGTGACGGTGCCGAGCGGGAGCCTCAGCAGCGGCGGAGGCCCGAACAGCCCGGCGATCAGGCCGGCCAGGGCGGTGGCGTCGGAGCGGGACTCGAGCCAGCCCGGCTCCAGCATGGCGACGAGCGCCTCGACGCGATCCGGCGCCTCGAAGCCCTCGGCGTCCTCGCCGTAGATGCCGAGCGCGGTCGCCAGCGCCAGCGAGGCGCCGAGCAGGCCGGCCGGCGGCCCGGAGGCCGGCCGCAGCTCGTCGACGATCGCCTGCAGCAGGTGCGGCAGCAGCGCACGCGCGCCCGACACGAGCAGGTCGCCGAAGCCGCCGAACTGGGGCAGCAGCCGGATCGGCGTCCCGTTCTCGGGCGTGACCACGAGGCCGACACCTGTCGCCTCGACGGCGAACGCCACGGTCACCCGGCCGAACGATCCGGGCACGCCGACGTCGAAGGCGAGCGTGCCGCCGGGTGTGACCGTGCGCGCAGCGTCGACGTCGAGGGTCAGGCCGACCGCCAGCTCGTCGCCGGCGGCGTCCAGGCCGAGCGTGCCGGTCAGCTCGAGCCGCAGCGTGCCCGCGCCCGAGGCGGATAGCTCGAAGCCGCCCGGCAGCGCGATCCCGTTCGCGTCGTCGACGCCTAGCACGCGAGCGGCGTTCTGGATCAGCGGTTGGACGGTGGCGCCGTCCCAGCCCGCGAGCGCGGCCGCCCGGATCGTCGAGCAGCGCGTCGAGCGGTCCGACCGTCGCCGCCTCGGTCAGGAGGCCGCCCAGCACGACCGAGAGCGCCGAGGACAGCGCGAGCCGCGGGACGAGCGGCGCGAGCGCCGAGCGCATCGCATCGGGCGACGGCGCTGGCGCCACCACGAGCGGGTCGAGCCATGGCGGGGCCGACAGCGTGAGCCGGCCGGTGGCGCTGTCGTGGGTCAGTGCGACGACGCCGGAGCGCAGCTCCGCCTCGAGCGCCGGGGCGAGCGTGCGCAGGTCGAGCCGGCCGTCGAGCGTGGCGGCGATGCCGTCGGACAGCACGATCTCCGGGACGGTGCGCACGCGCAGCGTGTGCGTGGCGCGGTCGTAGGACGCCGCCACGGGGACGCTCGTCAGCGGCAGCTCGAGCTCACCGCCGATCGCGGCCGCGAGCGCGTCGAGCAGGGCGTCGCGCCGCGCGAGCAGCGTCGAGGTCGGCGCCGTGGCCAGGGCGGTTAGGCCGGCGGGATCGGCCTGCAGTCCGCCGGCGCCGTCGCCCACGAGAGCGCCTGCAGCTTGGGCCAGGTCGAGCACGGCCGCCTCGAGCGTGCCCGCGGCGGCGTCGCCGAACGCGTCGACGAGCAGGTCGAGCGCGGGCGCGAGCCCGGCGTCGCCGAGCACGAGGTCGGTGCGGGCGGCGCCGAGGACGACGTCGCGCAGCGTGAGCTTCGCGCTGGCGGCGACCGTGCCGTGTGCGGCCGGGACGACGCTCACTTCGAGCTCCGCCGAGCGCACGCGCGGGCCGGGGCCGGTCGGCTGCCCGGCGAGCCAGCCCCCGGGCCGCCGCAGGTCGACGCGTACGTGGGCGGCCCGCGCCGGCCGCGGAGGCTCGGGCGCCGCGGCGTCCAGGGCGATGCGCGCCGCGTCGATCCGGACCACGGCATCGGCCGCGAGCCCCGGCCTGGTGTCTCCGGGCTCCGGCGGGGCCGGATCGGGGAACGGCAGCCCGAGCCGCAACCCGAAGCCCGCATGCGTCGGCGCCGCGCGGTTCGGATCGGCGGCCGCGGCGCCGACGCGCGCGCTCAGCGCGTCGGCGAGCAGCGACACGAGATTGCCGCCGAGCGCGGACCCGATCGCGAGCCCGGGGACCGGGTTTGCCGTGCCGTCGGGCACGGCGGCGAAGGCGGTGGCGACCGGCGCGCCGGGGAGGCCGTCGAGCGCCGCGTCGAGTTGGTCGAGCGCTTCCGCGATCGGCGTGGCGGCGAGCACGCCTTCACCGAGCGAGCGCGCGAGCCGTACCGCCTCGGCCAGCGCGGGGTCCGTGAGCGGCGCCGGAGGCTCACCGGAGTGCGGGGTCCCGAGGGTGATGATGCCGCGCACCGCCTCGCGTCGGGCGGCGGCCAGCACGCGCGCGGTGATCCCGGCAGGGCCGTGGGCCACGAGCACGACCCGCGTGCGCCCGGTCAGCGCGACCACGCGCTCGACGGCCACGCCGAGCTGGGCGGACAGCGCGGCCACGTCGCCCGTGTCGTCATCGTCGAGGTCGGCCGTGTAGTGAACGGCCACGGCGGTCACGTCCTGCGGGTCGGCCCCGCCGCGGAGGTCGAAGTGAGCGCCGGCCGGCCGGCCCGGCTCGACCGCCGCGAGCAGGTCGCCCCAGATGCTGCGCCCGGTCCAGGCCGGCCCGAACAGCAGCACCGCGCGGCCGCCGTCCTCGTCGGCCCACGCGTCCAGCTGCGCCGCGATCTGGGCGATCGCGGCTGGATCGCGCGGCTGTCCGGCGCTCGGCACCGACAGCGCCGCGCCGTGAGCCCAGTTCGGCAGGTCGGGCAGCTGCGACGACAGCGGCGCGAGCCCGTCGCCGCTCGCGAGCCAGCTCGCCAGCCGCCCGAGCGCGTCGCCGTGCAGCAGCGCGTCGGGCCAGTCGGGAAGGCCGGGCACGAAGCCGGCCAGCTCGCCCGCGAGCCCGGCCAGGGTGCCGCCGTCCGAGGCGCCGAGAAGCCGCGCGCTGATCGCCTGCGCCCACGACTCCGGCGGCCCGTCGGGGTCGAGCCAGGCGAGCAGCTCGACCCGCTCGTCGTCGAGTGTCGCCAGCGGCAGAGCCCAGGGCGACTCGTAGGTCCCGGCCCCGGTGATCGACACGTCGAGGCGCGGGGTGAAACCGTCCTCGGGCCGCGGCGCCTGGTCGCGCACGAGGCCGGCGGCGGCTCGCACCGCCCGCTCGGCGTACGGCTCGCCGCGCTCGCCGACCTCGGTCAGGATGCGCCGCAGCTGGATGCGCAGGGCGTCGGCCGGGCGCGCCGCAATGCTGCCGAGATCGGCCGGATCGGGCAGCTCGAGCAGCGGCCAGTCGAGCTCGCCCGAGATCCCGAGCAGGTCGCCGAGCGACGCCACGCCCTCGCCGCCGAACGTGAGGAGGGCGTGCCGGGCCAGCGCTCGCAGCAGCTCGACCAGCTCGTCGATAGGCGCCCCGAGCCCGAGATCGGGCCCCGACGGGTCGGCGGGCGGGAAGACGAACGTCAGCGGGCCCGCCTCGAGGTCGCCGGCCGTGACCCGCACGTCCTCGACGCGCGCGGTCGCCACGAGCGGCGCCCCGGGGCTCCAGGTGGCGTCTGCGCGGACGGCGTCGGCGGCGACCGTGATGCCGCTCGCCGATCCAGCCTCGGGCACGGGGTCGAGCGTCACGGCCAGCCTCTGCTCCCCGATCAGCCGGACGGCGGCGGCCGCGTCCGGGCGCAGGTCGAACCCGAGCAGCTCCATCCGCAGCGTGCTGACCCAGGGCGCGCTCGTGGCGGTCGCCTCGAGCCCGAGCCGCAGCCGGCGCTCGCCGGGCGGAGTGGTGGGCTCGCGCGCGTCCCACGCGACGAGGTCGAGGCGCAGCGCGGGCCCGGAGCGGGCGATCTCGATCCGCCAAGGATTGGCGACGGCGCCCGTCCCGCTGACCGCGCCGGTCAGCCCGAGCAGCGCGCCGAGCTCCCCGTGCATGTGGTTCCAGCCGTGGGCGGGGTCGGCGAGGACCACGCGGTGGAGCTCTGCCAGCGCGCGAGTCGGCGCCTGGGCGAAGGCCACGATCTCGATCTCATGCGGCGTGCCCGGATCGGTGCGGGGCGGGACGATTCCGAGCAGCGCGAGCAGCGCGCGAGCCGGGTCCGTCGTCCCGAGCGCGTCCTCGATCGCCTGCCGGAGAGCGTCGGTGGCCACGTCGATGACCGCCGTCGCGCTGGTCAGGTCGAGCGTTGGGTATGTGATCCCGTCGAGCGTCACGTCGACGAGCGTCAGCTGGGGCGTCAGCTCGGTGCCGTCGAAGCGCAGGCCGCCGGCCAGGGAGCCGACGTGCACGGTCGGCTCCTCATCCACGAGCGGGCCGGGTCCGGCGGGCGCGCGCACGGACACGCTCGCCTCGGGCACGATCCGCAGCGGCGCGCCGGCCAGCGGCACGACCAGCATCACCGCGCCGGCCTCGAGGCTCCCGCGGTCGCCGGGCACGGCCAGCGCGAGCGAGAACCACAGCTCACCGGCGCGGACCTCGGCGGTCAGGTCGAGGCGCACCCCGCCGCCGAGGTCGAGCAGCGTCGCGGTGAGCGGGTCGCCGGCGCTTGGGGGGTCGGCGCCGAGCAGCGCGGCCAGGTGCGCGAACCAGGCGCGCAGGTCGGTCTCATCGGCGGCGAGCGCGACGAGCCAGTCCCTCACCGAGCCCGGGTCCTCCGCGAGCGCCTCGAGCGGCAGCGGCGGCAGCTCCCCGTCGAGGCCGACGGCCCCGAGCAGGTGGTCGACGACGCGCGTGAGCTGCTCGTCCGCGCCGGTTACCGACTCGAGCGCCTCGCGGACGAGCGTCTCGAGCGCGCGGACGAGGTCGCGCCCGAGGTCCGCCGAGGTGATCTCGAGGGTCTCCGGCCCGGCGCCCACGTCGACGTCCTCGAGCGTGATGACGATCGCGGCGCCGCGGTCGGCATCGACCGTGGCGGCGACCCGCACCGCGCCGATCGCGCCGCCCGGCTCGAGCTCCACGTCGAGCGTCAGCTCGAGCGGGCCCTCGGCCGTCCCGGCGATGGCGGTGAGGCTCCCGGCCACGTCGACGAGCGGGATCCGCAGGCCCCCGCTGACCCGCGCGTCAGCGCCCAGCGGCGTGGCGAGCTCGGCGGCCACGCCGATCACGTCGCCCTCCACCGTCAGGTAGACGTTGCCGCGCCCGTCGGGGTCGAGCAGGGGGTGCCAGCTGCCGCCCGGCGGGCTCGCGGCCTCGTCGGGTGGAAGCGTCAGATCGAGCAGGTCGAGGAGGCCCGCGCGCTGAGCCGGGTTGCTGAGGATGTCGCCGACGGCGCCGATCGGGTCCTGGAACCACGAGGCGTCCACCTGCTCGTCGGCGTCAAGCACGCCGAGCGCCTGCAGGAGGGCGGTCAGGCTCGGATCGATCGAGACCGTGAGGCTCACTGGGGGAGGTTGGACACTCTCTCAGCGGTGCGGCGCAGTCAAGGCCGGCCGCGCGACCGATTGCATCGGTGGCAGGTTGTCTGAGAAAGTCTGTGCACGAACCTGCTGCAGGCCATCCTCAGTGCCTTCGGATGCACGTCCGAAGGGAAGCCTTTGGCGCGCAGATCCGAAACCGGGCTGCTCGTGCGGATGACCGTCGATCTCGAGCCGATCCATGAGGACGGACTGACCGGCGGACAGCTCGTGGAGCTGTGGGGGGTGCTCGACGACCGCCATGCGCCACCGGCGCCCGGCGACGCCCTGCGCTTCGACATCGCCGAGGACGACATCTTCGACAACGACGAAGTCGTCTCGCTGCTCGGGACCGCCGCGTCCGCGCCGGACGGGGTTCCGAGCGAGTTGCGCACGACCGAGCACCACGTGCTTCCGGAGGACACCGGCCTGGCGGCGTTCGTCGAGGAGCGCAAGCGGGCGGTGGCGCCGGTACCTCCCTTCGACCAAGCGCTGCTCGTGATCGAGGAACCCGTGCGGCCCGACGGCAGCGGCACCCGTCGCACCCACGTGATCACGTGGTGGCGGGTCGTCCCGGCCGGGGACCTGCTCGGCAAGGGGGAGCTCTTCTGCACGCTGGACGTGAGGAACGGCCAGCTCGAGGCCGATTCGGCGAACGTGAAGGTCACCTCCGCGGCGCCCGGCGTGGCCCTGCGGCTGCGGGGCACGGTCACCGATGTCGCGCCACTCCTCCCTGCCGTGCCCGAGCCGCTCGCGGACATACCGGTGACCCTGGCCGGCCGCCGCGCGGTGACCGGCGACAACGGCACGTTCGTGCTCGACGCCCGCCTGGGCGTCGCCGACCAGCCGCTGGCCATCACCCGCCCGGGCATCGATCCGGTCGAGCTGCGCGTGGTGACGACGGCCGGCGCAGGAGGCGTCGTCACGGTCGCGGTCAACGACGCGAACGGCAACCAGCTCGGCACGGCGACCACTCCGGAGCCCGCGACCGAGGCCACCGTCCTCGACCTCACGCTGGCCGCGCCGATCGCCGTGCGCGCGCACAAGCTCCGCGGCACGGTGCTCTGGCCCGACTCCCGGACCGGGGACGTCGCGGTCGCGTACCACGGGACGCCGCTGGCCGAGCGCCATGTGTACGTCCTGCCGCTGCCGGATGCGGGCGCAGCCGCAGACCTCGCCGGTCTGCGGCCGACCACCACCCGGGACTGGGAGGCGCTGAGAGGACGGCCGGACGTGCTGCGCTCGACCCGGCCGGGGCGCCCCGTCCAGCGCGAGCGCACCGCGTTCGACGGGCTGTTCGAGGTCAAGTACGTCGACTTCAGCGCGGGCAAGCGCTACTTCATCTGGTCGGAGCGCCTGGACCCGCTCGTCGCAGGCGACGTGCGTACGGAGTCGCCCGATCACGTCGTACGGACGTTCCGGCAGGAGCTCATTCAGCTGACGCAGCCGAACCTCGCCGCCGGCGGCAACGCGGGCGTGCTCGCTCCGCTGCACCGCAACCTCGTGGACCACGACTACAACCTCACGCGCGACGTCGTGCCCTGGGGCGTCGACATGCTGCGGGTGGCCGACCTGCCCGGGGGCCGCACGCTCGTGCGCCCGTCTCGCGCGAGCCGCGACCGGTGGGACGGGCTCGTCGCGCTCGCGGCGGGCGACGGCGAGGAGATCGCCGTGCCCGCAAACCGCATCGTCGACGGTCTCGAGCTACAGGTTCTGCCGCTGGTCAGGTTGGGGGAGAGTGAGGAGAATCGAGCCGCCGTGGTCAAGCGCGCGAGCAAGGCGCTCTCCGAAGGCGCCGCGGCGGCGTTCCCGAATGGCTACGACGCGGGCGCCGTGCCCTTCGCGCTCGACGTGGACAGGCTGGCGGACGTCATCGACCTCGCGGTGGGCGCATGGGACCCGCTCACGGTCGCCGATGATGCGAAGAAGGTCGAGCTGCTCGAGCGTACGTTCGTCGTGCGGCCTCAGCTCGGCCGGGGCCGCCCGCTCCGCGTCGACCAGGCCCGTTGGCACCTGGACGCGTTGAGCCTGGCCGACAACGCGTTCGTTCTGATCCCTCAGGCCAATCCCCGGATCGCCCAGCGCGTGCTGGACGCGGGGGTGACCGGCGGAAACGTGAGCCCAAGGCACGTGGCGGTGCTGGGCGGCGTTGCGCCGATGCTGCCGGGCGTCACCACCCGGCGCGTCTACCTCGCACCCGGCCACGGGCTCTGGCCCGGGGCCGGCAACCAGGCGTCCGTGGCGCCAGGGGACTGGGTATCGAACCGCGGAGGATGGACCGAGAACGCGGGTGAGGACGAGACCGACCTGATGATGTCCTCCTTGACCGCTCTCATCCTGTCTCGCAACGGCGCGGGGATCCACGCGCCGCGGGAGCTGGAGGACTTCACGGCTCCTGGCGTCGGCAACACCGCAAACGGCGTGTTCGCGCCTCAGGCCAACCCCGACTTTCCTCGGCTCTGGCAGCAGAACGCCGTCTACTACCTGGGCGCCAGGGCGGACCCGGTGGTCATGAACCACGCCAACTGGCCCAACCCGGGCGGCGACAAGGACCAGGACGGCGCCGCGAGTCGCGTGGCGCACATCCGCAGCCGGGCGGCAGCAGCCGGCCCGATCGACATCGTGCTCAGCACGCACACCAACGGCTTGGCCGGAGCGTCGCGCGGCACCCTGGTGGAGTACCTGAACGCCATGCCCGCCGTGGGCGTGGTCGCCGAGGGCAACCCTCTCGGCTTCTCGTTCGCCACGCTCGTCCTCGACGAGACCGTCGCCCGGACGCGTTTCCGGCGCAACCGCGCGGCCGCCGTCAGCATGAACAACGTCGGCGGTGGGGTTGTTGCCGACCTCGTCGACACGTTCCACCACTGGGTCCGCAACAACGGTGCTCCCGCGGCGCAGCGCGATCGAGTCGCCACGGACCCGGGCGTGGCCGGGTGGACCCGGAAGCATTTCCCGACCGCGGCGGGCCCGCTTCTGCGCATCCCCGTGGCGTTGAGCGAGGCGGGGTTCCACGACAACGTCGACGAGGCGCCTCTGCTCGCGCGCGCTTGGATGCGCCGGCTGATTGGCGAGGCGAACGCCATCGCCATCGACGCGCAGCTGCGGGACGACCCGGCCGCGTGCACCGCCGACGACGTGCGCGCCGTGCTCACACGGCTCGTCGGCCAGACCGACCGCGTGCGCCTACTGCCCCCCGGCGCCCCGGTCATGACCGCCGCCGACGTGCAAACGGCGCTGCGTAACGTCGCAGATCCGGCCGCGGTGGTCGCCGACCCTTCATACAGCACGTTCACCCAGGCGGCGCTGGCGGCCGCGCGCGCCGAGACCCGGCAGCGACTTGTCGAGGCGCTGCGCGATGTGCTGGCCCCGAAGGCCGGCTTCACCCCGGCCCAGGCAGCGGACATCGACACGTTCGTGACCGGCGCGATCGTCGGCGGCGCCGGGCTGGCCGCGCTCGAGCGGCCGGGCGAGCCTCCCACGCGGGCGGAGGCGGGCGTGTTCGCCTGCCGCGCCGTCGGCATAACGCCCGCGAGCCTCGCCACCGCCGAGACCGAGAACGTCCCGGCCGGCGGCCGCCCGCTGCTGCTGCCTACGCCTGGCGCTACGGGCGACGAGTACTTCACCCGCGTCGAGACCGGGCTGCTGGAGACCCAGATCGGTCAGCTCGGCGTCAGCGACGTCTACCGCGTCTTCGACGCCTACCTGGCCGACGCGTCCTGGGAGCGCCTCGACACCCCGCAGGGCTCGGACACGTACGAGCTCGACCCGGGCACTCCCCTGATCGTCATGGTCGAGACCCGTGGCGCTGCCTGGAACGCGCCGCTCGAGGGCGCGAAGATCGACGTGAAGGGACCCGCCAAGGTCGAGCTGGCCTGCGTGAAACGCGACGGGCTGCGCGCCGTCAGCGACACCTGGCCGCTCAGCTTCCGGCCGAGCAAGGAGCCGGCCGAGGTGAGCATCGAGCTGTTCGTCCGGCACCCGAGCAGGGGCGTGCTGTCCGTCGGGGTGAAGAAGCTGAAGCTGAAGGTCCGCGAGCCGGTCGCTCTCCCGGCATGACCGGCCTCCCTCTCACGGGGGGCTGCAACTGCGGTGCCGTTCGGTATGAGGTCAGCGAGCCGCTCGTCATCGCGAGCTATTGCCATTGCAAGCGCTGCCAGCGCCGCAGCGGGGCGGCGGCCTCGGCGAACGCCCACCCCGCACCTGGCTCGTTTCGGATCGTCGCGGGTGAGGACCGGCTGCGTGCTTGGAAGCCCGACGACGGCGGCGAGAAGTGGTTCTGCGGCGACTGTGGCTCCGCGCTGTTCGGCAGCAACCCCAGTCATCCCGATTCGATCGGCATCCGGATGGGGACGTTCGACGACGACCCGGGGGTCCGGCCGAGCGTCCGTCAGTTCGTGGCCTACGCCGCCCCCTGGGAGCCGGTCCCCGAAGACGGACTGCCCCGCCACCCCGAGAGCCGCCACGACAAGGAGGGACGACGGTGATCCCCTACCGCGTGATGTACGCACTGGGCTTCGCCCCGTGGGAAGGACGGGACGTCGCGGAGGCGTGGCGGCCGTTGTTCGAGGGCCCGCTCGCCATGAAGCCCGGTCGCGCGCTCGACATTGGCTGCGGGTCAGGGCGCGACGCCGTTCACCTGGCACAGCACGGCTGGCAGGTCACGGCGGTCGAGTTCGTGGACAAGGCGCTCGAGAGGGCCCGGCAGCGGGCGTCCGATGAGGGCGCCGAGGTCCAATGGGTACGGGGCGACGTGGGCGAGCTCGGCCGGCTCGGCCTCGAGCCCGGCTATGACCTCGTCTACGACTTCGGATGCATCCAGGGACTGCCGGACGAGGCGCGTCGCGGCGCCGCCGCCGGCGTGAACGAGCTCGCCGCCCCCGGAGCCAGGCTGTTGCTGGTCGCGTTCAAGGCGGCGCGGCGCATGGTCCTGCCGCGGGGGATGGACACAGACGAGGTCGTCGGCCTCCTGGGCCCCGGCTGGGACCTCGAGCGAGCGGAGCTGATCGCGACCGAGGACATGCCCCCGCCGGTCCGCCGGGCCGAGCCGGTGCTATATCGCCTGTTGCGGCGCGTCGAGCGGCCTTGAAATGATTCCGGTGTACGTTTCTCTCCGCGTTCCACGAGCAAGAGGGGGTAACCATGACGGTCGACGGAAGCGTGCGCCAGACAATCGCGAACGAGATGGTTCGCCTCCACGCCGAGTACTACGGACGCGGGCCCACCAAGGCGAGGGTGTTCAGCGACGGCCCGTTCCTGGCGGTTGTGCTCGAGGAGACGTTCACGCCGGCCGAGAAGACGCTGATCGCGCGTGGGGAGGCGGACGGCATCCAGGACATTCGCCGGCGCTTTCAGCGGGTCATGGAGGAGCAATTCACGGCGCTGATCGAGCAGGCGACCGGCCAGCAGGTGCGGGCGTTCCTCAGCGAGACCAATCTCAAGGAGGACATCTCGGTCGAGATCTTCATCCTGGCCGCCGACCGCACCGACATGTCCGGCTTCGAGGAAGCCGGGACGGAAGGGGCCGGCCCGGAGGGTTGACAGGTCGAGGGCTCCATGGTTTAACCTGTAGGAGACCGATCGGTATAGGCCGGCGCACAGGAGAGACTCTGTCTAGCCAGGTGCGTAGCCACAAGGAGTGTTAGGGGACGAGCGCGGTCGTCTGGGTTGACCGGCCGCGAGGCGGACCTCACGTCAGTCAGACACGACGGAGGTCCCAGATGTCAGCAGTCGCACTTGTCTCGTCACATCCCCTGCCGGGTGGGCGGCTCAGTGATGCCGACCGCTCGCGGGCTCGCAAGACGGAGCGCCAGCTTCTCCTCCGCTATCACCGAGACGGCGACCTGGCGGCTCGGGAGGAGCTGATCGAGCGCTTCGATCCGTTCGCCCGCGATCTCGCCCTTCGCTACTCGTACATGGAGGAGCCCCTCGACGATCTGTTCCAGGTGGCGAGGCTCGGCCTGATCAAGGCGATCGACCGCTTCGAGCCCGGTCGCGGCACGAAGTTCACGAGCTACGCCGCGCCGACCATCCTCGGGGAGCTCAAGCGCCACTTCCGCGACAAGGGCTGGGCCGTGCGCGTGCCGCGCGATTTGCAGGAGCGCACGCTGGCGCTCAGCCGCGAGATCCAGGAGCTGTCCAAGAGCCTGGGCCGGGTCCCCAAGGTGCGCGAGGTGGCCGCCTCGCTCGGCTGGGCGATCGAGGACGTCCTCGAGGCTCAGGATGCCGCCGCGAGCTACGACGCCGCGTCGCTCGATGCGCCGGTCTCGCGGGAGGACGGCGAGGCTGCGGCGCTCGTCGACCTGATCGGCGGAATCGACGACGGCTACGAGCTCGTCGAGAGCCGCGACGCGATCAGCGCCACCTGGAGGGAGCTTCCCGAGATACAGCGGGTGGTGCTGGAGCTGCGCTTCGTCCACGACCTCACCCAGCGCGAGATCGGGGAGCGGATCGGCTTCTCGCAGATGCACGTGTCCCGCCTGCTGCGGCGCGCGCTCGACGAGCTCGAGAGCGCGACGGCCGCCGCCTGAGCGGCGGCGCCCGAGCGGCGCCCCGAGCCGCTACGCGGGCAGGGCGGAGCGCAGCGGAGGGAAGTCGGCGGGCAGATCGGGCGCGTCCACCTGAAAGAGGTCGACCGGCTCCGGCAGTCCCCGGAATCGCCAGCTGCCGAGGCTCGCCAGGCCGACCCCCTCCGGCAGCTCGTCCCCGATCGCGGAGTGCACGGCCGCGGACATCACTGTCTGGCCTCCGTGCGCCGCGAAGCAGATGCGCGCGGCGGCGTGCACGGAGAGCCCGACGTAGCCGGTCTCGGTTAGCTGGGGGCGCCCGCGGTGGAGGCCGATTCGCAGCCGCACCTCCTGCCCGCCGGGACCGCCGTCGCCCCGCAGGGCGCGCTGGATGCCGAGCGCTCCGTCGAGCGCCGCGGAGGCCCGTTCGAAGACCGCGACGACCTCGTCCCCGGTCGCGGAAACGTGGTGCCCGCCCGCCTGGCGGACGGCACCCCGGACCCTGCGACGCACCTCAGCCAGCACGGCGGCGTACTTCTCTCCGACGCGAGCGAGCAGCTGGGTCGATCCCTCGATGTCCGTGATCAGGAAGGTGACGTTGCCCTTCGGCAGCTTGCGCTGCGGCTGGAGCTGCGCGCTGATGAAGCCGATCGGCATGATTCCGTGCTTCTGGGCCGCCCGCAGGAGGCGGCTGCGCGCCCGGTCACGGGCCTCGTCGTCCTCGAAGGCGACCTGGCCGAAGCGCGCGAGGGCGTTGCGGACATGCGACGCGTCGTTGATGGGCAGGCGGCGCTTGCCCTCCGAGTCGATGTAGGCAAAGGCGCTGTCGGGCAGCTGCGCGCGCTCCTTGGCGCTGAGCGGTGGCACGCCCGCATGATTGCAACCGGCCCAGCGCGCGGTTCCTAGACGCTGCGGCTACGACGTGTGCGGTGGTGCAGCGTCAGGCGCATTGGCCCCAGCTGCGGGGCCGGGCGAGCGAGCCGCGCATGCTGAGCGTCACCGCGAGCGTGATGCCGCCGCAGATCAGACCGGCGGCATCGACGAGGATCAGCGGCACGCTGCCGATGGTCACGCCGTACATCAGCCAGATCGCATAGCCGCCGGCGTACATGGCGAAGAAACTGGCCGACACGTCGCAGGAGCTGCCCCGCCGCCGGATCTGGCGCGCCTGGCACAGGGCCGCGAGCGCGCCGCATACGCCGTAGCAGGTGGCGATGGTTCCGAGGAGGAGGACGGGATCGAGCATGTGGGAGTTATACCAGACCAACTAGTCGGTATGCAACGTGATATCGTGCACACATGCCTCGAGACGGAACCGCGACGCGCGAGAAGCTGCTCAATGCCGCCCAGCGGCTCGTGCTCGACCGCGGGTTTGCCGCCACGAGCGTCGACGCTGTGCTCGCCGAGGCGGGAATGACGAAGGGCGCGTTCTTTCACCACTTCCGCTCCAAGAACGCGCTCGGCCGCGCGCTGCTCGAGCGCTACGCCGCCGCCGACGCGCGCACGCTCGACTGGTTCATGGCCGAGGCCGAGCGGCTCGCCGATGACCCCGCCGAGCAGGTCGTCGCCTTCGCCCGGCTGTTCGAGGTCGCGGCCGGCGATCTGCCGCAGCTCCAGCCCGGCTGCCTCTTCGTCTCATTCATCTACGAGCGGGAGCTCGCCGGCGAGGACAGCGACGCCCTGATCGCCCACTCGATAGGCCTCTGGCGCACGCGCCTGCTCGCAAAGCTCGAGGCGGCCACACGAACGCACCCGCCGGGGGCGGAGGTGGACCTGCCGTCGCTCGCCGACCAGGTCTTCACTATCTTCGAGGGCGGCTTCATTCTCGCGCGCGCCACAAAGGACGCGACCGCGCTGCGCGCCCAGCTCGCGCACCTGCGCCAATACCTCGAGCTGCTCTTCGGCGTGCAGGCGCCCGAGGCCGCCGGCGAGGTCGACTCCGCGGCCCTGATGGCCTGACGAGACGCCGTGCGCTCACCGGCGATTCCGCCTGAAGGTGGAACGACGCGCGCGTGAGGGACGCCGCGTTGACCGCCGTCAAGGTCGGCTCGCTGGGCTGAGATCCCACCACCGCGCCGGGAGGTTTGGCCCCCGCCGTCTCCGGTATATATGTGACTGAGTCACACAACTAAGGAGGCGAAACGGCGATGACAACGCACGCCAAGGGAACTTTCAAGGTCGAGGACTGGCAGGAGGAGGAGTACGGCTCGCTCGGCGACGGGCGCAAGCTGACCCGCGCGAGCGTGACGCAGGCGATCAGCGGAGACATCGAGGGCACGGGCAGCGTCGAGTGGCTCATGTGCTACCGGCCCGACGAGACCGCCGACTTCGTCGGGCTCCAGCACGTCGAGGGCCGGCTCGGCGACCGGAGCGGCGGCTTCGTCCTGCGGTCGAGCGGCACCTTCGACGGTGAGGTGGCCAAGGGCGAGCTCTTCGTCGTGGCCGGATCGGGGACGGGTGAGCTCGACGGGATCAGCGGCCGCGGCGAGTTCAACGCGCCGCTCGGGCCGGAGGCGCGGGTCAGCCTCGAGTACGACCTCGGATGACGGAGCTCGACCGCGCCGGCAACCTGCTCGGCGCGCTGTCCCTGTCCGTCGCCGACCGCACCGCGGAGGCGGTCGGCGACGCGGCGGGCCAGTCGGAGACGGCCTCGATCGCGCTGTCCGCGCTCGATCAGTTCCTCGGCGAGCCGTCGCTCGACAGGCTGCGTCGCGTGCTCGGCCTGACCCCGTCGGGAGCAGTCCGGCTCGTCGACCGGCTCGAGGCGGCCGGCTACGTCACGCGCCGGCCGAGCGCCGAGGACGCCCGCTCGGTCTCCGTCCGGCTCACGGCCTCGGGCAGGCGCGCCGCGCGGCGCGTCGCTCGGGCGCGGGCCGAGGTCCTCGACGGCGCACTGGCCTCGCTGAACCCGAGCGAGCGCGAGACCTTCGAGGACCTGCTCGCGCGCGTGACACCCAGCATGATGCGCGGCCCGGGAGCGACGCGCTGGCTGTGCCGGCTCTGCGACATGGAGGCCTGCGGCCGCGACGACGGCCGCTGCCCGGTCGCGAACGCCGCCCGCGCGCGCTGGGGCTCGTAGTCTGTCGCCGTTGGCGCACGTCTACGTAACAGGTCATCGCAACCCGGACGCCGACTCGATCGCGGCGGCGATCGGCTACTCCGAGCTGAAGAACCGGCTCCGCGACGGCCACACCTACGAGCCCGTCCGGCTCGGCGAGCCGAACGAGCAGACCTCGTGGCTGATCGAGCGCAGCGAGGCTCCACTGCCCGAGTTCCTCCCGCACGTGCTGCTGCGCGTCCGTGACGTCATGCGCGACGAGTTCCCCACCGCCCGCGACGACGAGCCGGTGCGCCAGGTCGGCCTCACGATGGCCAAGCAGGGGTTCGACCTGCTGCCGATCGTGAACCAGGGCGGCTGCCTCGTCGGCGTCATGACCGAGCGCGCGCTCGCGCGCCGCTACGTGCGCGAGTCGCGCGAGGCCTCGCAGCTCGATGCCGACACCTCGGTGGGGGCGATCGTCACGGTGCTCGAGGGCACCCTGATCGCGGGTGACGAGGAGCAGCAGGTGTCAGGACGGGTGTGGGTGCAGGCGATGGACGTCGGCTCGCCGACGAGCGTGGACAGGGGCGACGTGGTCGTCGTGGGAGACCGGCCCGACGTCCAGCGCCGGGCCGTCGAGCGCGGCGCCGCCCTGCTCGTCACGAGCAACGGCACCCGCCCGCCGGACGACGTGCTCGCGCTGGCGAACGAGCGCGGCGTGGCGGTGGTGTCCTCGACCCTCGATTCGTACGTGAGCGCGCGCATGATCACCCTCGCCGCGCCCTGCCACGCCCTGATGGACGCCGAGCCGCTCACGGTGCGCCGCGACGACCTCATCTCCGACATCTCCGAGGAGGTGAAGGACGTCCACTACCGGGCCGCGGTGGCGGTCGACTCCTCGGGCCGCCCGGTGGGCCTCGTCACGCGCTCCGACCTCGTGAGCCCGACCCCGCGCCGCGTGCTGCTGGTCGACCATGCCGAGTCGGCGCAGAGCGTGCCCGGCATCGAGGAGGCCGAGATCGTCGAGATCCTCGACCACCATCACATCGGCTCGATCGAGACCCGCGTGCCCGTCGCCGCCACCTTCGACCCCGTGGGATCGACCGCAACGCTCGTGCTCGAGCGCTTTCGGAACAACGGGCTCGAGCCGGCGCAGCCGACCGCGATGATGCTGCTCGGGGCGGTGCTCTCGGACACCGTCATCCTCAACTCGCCGACGACGACCCCCCGCGATCACGCCATCGTCGAGCACCTCGAGCGCGTGCTCTCGGTCGACGCCCGTGAGTTCGGGCGCGAGATGTTCTCCGAGACCTCCGACGTCTCGCACCTCCCGCCCGAGAGGATCGTGGCCCACGACACCAAGGACTACGAGGTGGGCGGAGGGCGGACGATCTCGATCTCGCAGCTCGAGACCGTCGGCGACTCGGTGCTCGAGCGCCGCGACGAGCTGCTCGAGGCGCTGGGGACCTTCCGGGAGCGGGAGGGGCACGCCCTCTCGGCGCTGATGCTCACCGACATTCTCGCCAAGGGAACCGACCTGCTCGTGTCGGGCGAGACGGCCGCCGTCGAGCGCGCCTTCGGGCGGCCGTCGGAGGACGGGGTGCTCGACCTGCCGGGCGTGATGAGCCGCAAGAAGGAGGTCGCCCCGAAGCTGATGGCGGCCGCCGCGCGCTGACGGCGCGGCTCACTTGTACATCGCGAGCGGCAGCACCACGAGGCCGGGATAGTCGACCGTCGCCGAGCTGTTGACGTCATCGAGCATCGTCGCCGGGTCGAGGCCGAGCGTCCTCCGCACCGCCGCCGAGGATTCGGTCAGCGCCCGCTCGTAGCGGACGGCCGTGTCGACGTCGAAGTACTGGGGCTCGATCTTGGTGAGCCTGCGCACGACCTTGCCGACGACGGTCATCGGACCCGTGAGCAGCGACGGGGCGTCGATCAGCTTGGAGTAACGCGCGGGCATGAACACGTGGCAGGGCCCTGCCGTTCCCTTGATCTTGAGCCGGAACGGCACCCTCGGGTCGGCTCCGAGGCTCTCCACGAATCGCTTGAGGCCGGGCTGGCTGTCGCCGGCGAGCCGAGACAGCCGCTCGCGCGGCACCTCCTCCTGATAGGGACCGAGGAACTGGTCGGCGTGGGCCACCCGCGCGAGCGCGAGCGCGTAGGTCGGCACGAGCAGCTGGGCGCCGGTGATGCGCAGGATCTGTCCCTCCTTGATCCTCTCGAGCCGCGTGATCTCCTCGCAGCCGGGGCGCTTCGCCTCGAGCCGCTTGAAGCGCGGAATCGCGCTGCCGGCCTCCCCGAACTGCGCGGCAAGCTCCGTCTCGAGGATGTAGAAGCGATCGGCCGCACGCGAAGAGACGGTCCGCTCGATGACCTCTTTGCGCTCGACGTTCCCGCCGACCTGGACGACCTGCTCGACCCCCAGCTGGGCGTCGCGGCTCTCGGTCAGGCTGATCGAGCGCTGCTCGGTCTCCGAGAGACCGCCCCGCAGCTGTCCCAGGTAGGCGTCGACCCGCTCGTCGTCCAGGTAGAGGAACTCGCCCGGGAGGCGCTCGGCGGAGCTCGGCTCGATCTCCTTGTCCCCGAAGACGTCGACCACGCCGAGCAGGTCGAGGGCCACGATCAGCGTGACCCCGACGACCGCGGCTCTCAGCACGTCGGAGGGGCGGATCGCCCGCAGTCGCGGAATCAACCAGCTCTTGGCGCGGGCGAAGGCATTCGCGTCGTCGTCGGGCACGAGTCTCGCGGCAAGCGTACGCCTGCACGTTTGCCGAGGTCAATAGGTAGGCACCTAAACAATATGGTGCTAACGTTTTGTGAGTGCCCGCGCGCGCCCCTGACGAGCAGGATTCCGCCGCCGCCGCGACGGAGCTGAGCGAGGCGCTCCACGACTTCTTCCGCGCGGCTCGGCGAGCCCGCGGGCGGGCGGCGCGCCGGTCCGCCGGCGACGCGATCTCGCTCGCGCAGTACCACCTGCTCGAGCCGCTCTCGGAGGGGGCGCTCACGAACCGCGAGCTCGCGGAGCTCGCCGGCGTCTCGTCGCCGACCGCCACGCGGATGGTCGATGTGCTCGTGGGCCGCGAGCTCGTCACGAGGATCGCGGATCCGTCCGACCGGCGGGCGGTGGTGATCTCCCTGACGCCCGCCGGGCGCAAGGCCCTGTCGGGAAAGACGCGCGAGTACGACCGGCTCCGCCGCCGCGTCGCGGCCACGCTCGAGCCGGAGGAGCAGGTGGTGGCCGCCGACCTGCTGAGGCGGCTCGCGGTCGTGATCGAGGAGCTGTGAGCGAGCCGCGTCCCGGCTATCTGCTCTCGCACCGCGCCACGATCGCGGCGTTCGCGGGAGTGCTGCTCGGGATGCTCCTGGCGGTGCTCAACCAGACGATCGTGGCGACCGCCCTGCCGCGCATCGTCGCCGACCTGGGCGGGCTCGAGCACTACTCCTGGGTCTTCACGGCCTACATGCTCGCCGCGACCGTGACCGTGCCGATCTACGGCCGGCTCTCCGACATCCACGGCCGGCGGCCCTTCTTCGTCGCCGGGATCCTCATCTTCATGGTGGGCTCGGTCATCGGCGGCACCGCGGAGTCGATGACCCAGCTGATCGTCGCCAGGGCCGTCCAGGGCCTCGGCGCGGGTGCGCTCATCCCGCTCGCGATGGCGGTCATCGGGGACCTCGTCCCGCCCTCCGATCGCGGTCGCTGGCAGGGCCTCACCGGAGCCGTGTTCGGGGTCGGCTCCGTGCTCGGGCCGCTCACGGGCGGCTGGATTGCCGACAACGCGGACTGGCGCTGGGTCTTCTTCGTCTCGCTGCCCGTTGGGCTGATCGCGCTCGGGGTGGTGCTCGTGACGCTGCGCATCCCGCCGCACCCCGGGCGCGCGACCCGCATCGACTATCTGGGCGCGGCTCTGCTCGCCGCGGCCGTCTCGGCCATCCTGCTCGCCACGGTTCGAGCGGGCGAGGACGGGACGATCGGCTCGGGTGACGTGCTGGGCCTGATGGCGGTGGGTCTCGCCCTGCTCGCCGTGCTGGCCTGGCACGAGCGCCGCAGCGAGAGCCCGATAGTCCCGCTCGAGCTGCTGCGCCTGCGCGTGTTCGGCGCCGCCAGCGGCGCCTCGTTTGCCTTCGGCATAGCGATGTTCGGCGCGATCATGTTCGTCCCGCTGTTCGTGCAGGGAGTGCTCGGCGAATCGGCGACGAACGCGGGCCTCGTCCTCACGCCGCTGATGCTCGGGCTCGTGGTCTCGAGCGTCGCCAGCGGGCAGGTGATCGCGCGCACGGGCCGCTACCGCTGGGCGCTCGTCTCCGGGCCGGTCGTGATGGCGAGTGGCTTCGCCGTCCTCAGCTCGCTCGACCCTGGCTCGACGCGCGTCACCGCGACCGTCGCCATGACCCTGCTCGGCCTCGGCCTGGGGCTCGTGCTCCAGAACCTCCTGCTCGTGGTGCAGAACGAGGTGCCGAGCCGCGAGCTCGGCGTCGCCACGAGCGGCATCCAGTTCTTCCGCACGACCGGGGGCACGATCGGCGTCAGCGTGATGGGCGCGCTCATGGCCGCGGGCCTGCCGGCCGGCGGCGGCCGGCGGCGCGCTCGCCGGAGGGGCGGGCGTCTCCGCCGCCCGCGGTGAGCTCGCCGACGCGCTCCACCCGGTCTTCGTGCTCGGGCTGCCCGTGATGGCGGTGGCGCTCGTGCTGGTCCTGCTGATCCCGCAGCGGACGCTCAGGCAGACCGTCCGCGAGCCCGACGCCGAGCCCGCCGCGCCGATCGGGGCGCCCGCATGAGCGACGCTCCCCGCCAGCACTACGGCATCACGCTCGCCGTCCTCGCACTGGCGGCGCTCTCGTACGCGCTGCTCCAGACGATGGTCGCCCCGGCGCTCCCTGAGATCCAGCGCGATCTGGACGCGTCCACGACGTCGGTGACCTGGGTGCTGACGGTCTACCTGCTCACCGCCTCGATCGCCACGCCGATCTTCGGGCGACTGGGGGACATGTTCGGCAAGGAGCGCATGCTCGTGATCGTTCTCTGCCTTTTCGCGGTCGGCCTCGTGATCTCGGCGCTCTCGCACAGCATCGCCGTGCTGGTGGCGGGCCGCGCGGTCCAGGGCGCGGCCGGGGCCGTCTTCCCGCTCGCCTTCGGGATCATCAGGGACGAGTTCCCCACCGAGCGCGTCGCCACCGGCATCGGCCTGATCTCGGCGACCTTCGGAATCGGCGGTGGCGCGGGCCTCGTGCTGAGCGGCCTCATCGTGGACCATCTCTCGTACGAGTGGATCTTCTGGCTCGGCTTCGTGGTCGCCTTGGTGGCGATCGCCGCCACCCACCGGTTCGTGCCCGAGTCGCCGGTCAAGTCGCCCGCGCGGATCGACTATGCGGGGGCAGGCCTGCTGTCGGCGGGGCTCGCGTCCCTGCTGCTCGCCGTGAGCGAGGGCAACCGCTGGGGCTGGGGCTCGCCCGAGATCCTCGGTTTGCTCGTGGCTGCCGTCCTCGTGCTCGCGTACTGGGTGCGCTTCGAGCAGCGCGCGCCGGAGCCGCTCGTCGACATCGGCCTGCTGCGCAAGCGGGCGGTCTGGACCACCAACCTGACCGGCTTCCTCATCGGCTTCGGAATGTTCGGGTCGTTCATCCTGATCCCGCAGTTCGTCCAGATGCCGGAGGCGGCCGGCTACGGCTTCGCGGTCGGCGTGACGGGCGCCGGGCTGTTCATGCTGCCGTCCGCCGTCGTGATGCTGGTCGCCGGGCCGGTGGCCGGGTCGCTCGCCGGGCGGCGCGGCTCGAAGCTGCCGCTCGTCCTGGGCACCGCCTTTGCGGGGCTCAGCTTCCTGCTGCTGGCGGTCGCGCACTCGGAGGCATGGCAGATCGTCGTCGCGGTGACGCTGCTCGGCCTCGGGATCGGCCTGTCGTTTGCGTCGATGGCCAATCTGATCGTCGAGGCCGTGCCCCAGCACCAGACCGGTGAGGCCACGGGCATGAACACGATCATGCGGACCGTGGGAGGCGCCTTCGGCGGCCAGATCGTGGCCGCGATCATCGCCGACCACGTGAGCGCGGCCACCGGCTTCCCCTCCGAGACCGGCTTCACGGTTGCGTTCGCACTCGGGGCCGTGGCACTTGCGATCGCCCTGGTGAGCGCGGCGTTCATCCCGGGCCGGCGCGTGCCGGCCCTCGCCGGGGCGCCCCGCTCCGAAGCGGTCTCCTGAGCGCCACGTTGCAGTTCTGCGGCGCCGGGTAAGTCATGCGCGGGATTTGACGACCGCGTACAGAGGAGAGCCGTGCCATCTCGACATCGCAAGCGCTGCGGCCTGATCGTCGCGTTGCTGGTCCTATTCGCCGCAACCGCCAGGGCCCGCCGCGGCCGCCGAGCAGCCGCCGCCGTGGCTCCGCGTCGAGAACGGCCAGACGCAGCCGCAGTTCGACTTCGCGAGGGCGATCGAGGAAACGGTCTTCGTCGAGACGGAGCTCGACAGCGACGGCGACGGGAGCCGCGACCGCGTGCGGATCCGGGTCAGCCGCCCGGCCGAGACGGAGACGCAGGGCTACAAGGTGCCCGTGGTCTTCGAGCACAGCCCCTACCGCGGCGATCTCGGCAACCCGGCCAACCACGCGGTCGACTTCGACGTGCTTCCCCAGGAGAACCTGTTCGGCGATCGTGCCGCCGCGGCCCGGAGCGCGCGCGCCGCTCGCACCAAGCGCGTCAGGGCGCAGTCCGCGCACGCCCGTGCGCGTATGAGGGCGCGCGCCGACCTGCCCGGCAGCTCGCTCGACAACTACTACGTGCCGCGCGGGTACGCCGTGGTGCTGGGCGAGAGCATCGGCACCTTCAACTCGGACGGTTGCCCGACCGTCGGCGACAGCGTCGAGACGCTCGGCACCAAGGCCGTGATCGACTGGCTGAACGGCCGCGCGCGCGGCTTCGACGCTGCCGGCAACGAGGTCGAGGCCGACTGGACGACAGGCGCCGTCGGCATGACCGGCGTCTCCTACAACGGCACGCTTCCCAACCAGGTCGCCACCACCGGGGTCGAGGGCCTCGAGACGATCGTCCCGATCTCGGCGATCTCGAGCTGGTACGACTACTACCGCGCCAACGGGCTCGTCGTGGCGCCGCATTCCGAGACTCAGGGAATCGGCGAGAACGGCTACCTCGGCGAGGACACCGACGTGCTCGCCGACTTCATCGGCGGCAGCCGCATGGCCATCCGCTGCGCGGGCACGATCCCGTTTCTCGTCGGGGCCCAGGACCGCGTAACGGGCGACTGGAGCCCGTTCTGGGAGGAGCGCGACTACCTCGACGACGTCGACCGGATACGCGCGAGCGTGTTCGTGGTGCACGGCCTGAACGACTGGAACGTCAAGACGAAGGCCTTCGCCGAGTGGTGGTACCGGCTCGACCGCTATGGCGTGCCGCGCAAGATCTGGCTCCACAACGGCGGCCACGGCGGGCCGGGTGGGCCGGGGGCGGCGGCCTTCGCGGCCGTCCGCAACCGCTGGTTCGACCATGAGCTGTTCGGCGTGCAGAACGGGATCATGCGCGAGCCACGCTCGACGATCCAGCGCGAGGACGGCTCCTACTCGGACGAGCCCGACTGGCCGGCGCCCGGCTCGCGCCCGGCCACGCTCCAGCTCTCGGCGCGCAGCTCGACCGCGCCCGGCGAGCTCTCCACGGGCCTGACCGGCGGAGCGGCCTGGCTCCAGCGCCAGAGCTTCGTCGACCGCGGGCGCGAACTCGACACTGACGACGTCCTGATCCAGGGCCCCGACGAGGCGCGCGACGACAGGCTCGTGTACCGCTCGCGGTCGCTGCCCCGCGAGGTCCGCATCAGCGGCACGCCCACGGTGAGCCTGCGGATGTCGGTCGACAACCGCAACGCGGCCAACCTGACCGCGGTGCTCGTCGACTACGGCGCCCCCGGCTCGGCCGATGCGCCTGTGATGGTCACTCGCGGCTGGCTCGACCCGCAGAACAGGCAGAGCGTGAGCCGCAGCCAACGGGTGCGCCAGGGCCGCCTCTACCGCTTCAACTGGGACCTCCAGCCGGACGACTACGTCTTCGAGGCCGGCCACAGGATCGGCCTCGTCGTCGTGTCGACCGACCACGACTACACGATCCGCCCGGCGCCCGGGACGCGGCTGACGCTGCGCCCGGCGCTCAGCTGGGTCAGGCTGCCCGTGGTGGGCGGCCGCGGGGCGCTGGGGCTCTGAGCTGAGCCGTCAAGGCGCCCCGGCGACCCGCGTCGACCCTGGGCCCTGGACCTGCTTGTCCCTGCCGGCCCCGCCCGTGAGGGTGTCCTTGCAGGGTCCGCTCTTCAGCGTGTCTCTGCCCGCCCTGCGGCTGAGCTTGTCATTGCGCTTCTGACCGTGGAGCTGGTCGTTTCCCGTGCCGCCGTTGAGCATGTCCTTGCCCTTCCCGGCAACGGCCACTGCCGGAAACGCGCGGTCACCGACCGACCGCGGCGACGAACTCGGTGAACGTCTCCACATAGGTGTCGACGTCGGCCTCCGTGTGGGCGACCGAGACACTGCGCTACCCCTCCGTCCTGTCGTGGTTCACAGCCTCGACGTTGTTGGCGTCGGGGTCGAGGAGGTACGCGGCGTAGTAGCCCGGGTGGTACTCGGGCCGCTCGCCGGGCGCACCGTTGTCCGCGAAGCCGGCGGCGAGTCCCGCACGGTGGAACGCGTCGACGCTCTCGTCGCTCGTGACCCCGAAGGCGATGTGGGCGTGCTCGGTGGGCTCTGCGCCCGGGAGCACCGAGAAGGTGCCGCTCACCCCGGAGAACTGGACGCGCTCAGGGGTGTCGAGGTTCATGCGCAGGCCGGCGTGGGGGCGATCGTCTCGTAGAAGCGCTTCGAGGCAGGGAGATCGGCCACGCGCATCCAGAGGTGATCGACGACGCCGTCCGTGCGCATCGTGCCGTGGTGCATCGCCTCGGCGCTGTTGCCGTCCGGATCGAGCAGAAACGAGCCGTAGTAGTCCTCGCTGTACTGCGGCCGCGGTCCCGGAGCGCCGTCGTCGCGGTAGCCCGCGGCGGTGCCGGCGCGCCAGAACTCGTCGACGTGCGCGTGCGACGGGACGACGAAGCCGATATGGAGGCGCCTCGTGACCGGGCTGTCGGCGCTCGCAGCGGCGATCGAGAAGTCGTCCCATTCGGCGAAGTCGTCGCCGCTGTGGGTCTGCCCGGCGCCGAGCGTGCGCAGGACCGTCTGGTAGAAGCGCTCCGACGCCTCGCGGTCGGAGACCCTGATCGTCACGTGATCGAACACGGCGACGAGGTTCCCGGCACGCGCAACCGGTAATCCTGTGTCCGTGGCCGAGAAGACCGATTCGCTCGATCAGGCGGCCGACGAGCTCTACGGACTGCCGCCGGGGGAGTTCACCGCCGCGCGCGATGCGCTCGTCAAGCGCCTGCGCGCGGACAAGCAGCGTGAGCTCGCGGGCGAGGTCAAGGCGCTGCGCAGGCCGACGCTCGCGGCCTGGGCGCTGAACCAGGTCGTGCGCAATCGCAGGAAGGACGTCGAAGAGCTGCTCGCGGCCGGCGAGGAGCTGCGGGAGGCCCAAGAGCAGCTCGTCGCAGGCGGTGACCGCTCGGGCTTCCAGCGGGCGGCCGCCAGGGAGCGCGAGCTGGTGGCGAAGCTCGCACGCGACGCGGCGGCGCTCGCGGCCGAGGCCGGCGAGGGCTCGTCCCAGGGGCTCGAGGAGAAGCTCGTTGCGACCCTCCATGCGGCAGCGCTCGACGAGGAGACGGCCGCGGAGATCGGCGCCGGCCGCGTGCTGCGGGAGCGCCAGGCGGTCGCGGGCTTCGGCGGCGGCTTCGAGACGAGCGCGCCCGCGCCGAAGAAGGCGCCGAAGCGGACAACGCCCGCGAAGCCGCGCAAGGACGACGAGGCGAGCCGGAAGCGCGAGGCGGCGGCCGAGGCGAAGGCGCGTGAGGAGCTGTCGGCCGCGCGCCTCGAGGAGCGCAAGGCAGGTCGCGAGCGCGATGCCGCGGCCAAGGCGGCCGCCCGCGCCGCCGCGCGGCGCGGCAAGGCGGAGGAGCGCGCCGCCGAGGCCGCCCGCCGGCTCGACGACGCGCGCGGGGAGCTCGAGGAGGCGCAGGAGCAGGAGCGGGCCGCCGACGAGCGCTACGAGAGCGCTGCCGCCGCGGTCGCCGCGGCCGAGAACCAGCTCGGCTGACGACCCCGTCCGGCAGGCGTGCGCGATCGCACACAAGCGTCGCGCCGCGGTGACGACACTCGTCTGCTCGGCACCCGGCTTGGAGATGGACATGCAGGACCGACGTGTGATCGTGATTGGAGCGGGCCCGGCGGGGCTCGCCTCGGCCGCGGAGCTGGGCCGCCGGGGCATCCCGGCGCTGGTGCTCGACAGGGCGGACAGCGTCGGCTCCTCGTGGCGCGGCCGCTACGACCGGCTGCGGCTCAACTCGAGCCGGCCGTTCTCGAAGCTCCCGGGCGCGCGCTTCCCGCGCGGCACGGGCATGTTCCCCTCGCGGGACGAGGTGGTTCGCTACCTCGAGAGCTATGCGCAGCGCCACCGGATCGACGTGCGCCACGGCGCACAGGTCGAGCGAATCGACCGCGTCGACGACGGTCTCGTCGTGCGCACAGCCGGGGGCGACTTCGAAGCGGCGCACGTCGTCATGGCGACCGGCTACGCGCACACCCCGTTCCTGCCCGCCTGGCCCGGCCGCGACAGCTTTACCGGATCGCTGATCCACTCGAGCGAGTACCGCAACGCCGACGACCTCCGCGACGCGGACGTGCTGGTGGCCGGCTCCGGCTGCTCCGGCATGGAGATCGCCTATGACGTCGCGACCGCCGGTGCGAAGCGCGTGCGGCTCGCGGTGCGGACGTCCCCGAACCTCCTCAAGCGCGACCCGGCCGGCCCGGTTATGGGGATGCTCTTCCTGCACGTGCCGACGCGCATCAGCGATGCAGTGCTCAGGAAGGTCCAGCTGAAGACGTTCGGCGATCTGTCGGAGTACGGCCTCCCGATCCCGGACGAGGGCACGTTCAGCCGTCTGAAGCGGCTCGGCGTCGCGCCCGCCATCGTCGACATGGAGGTCATCGATGCGATCAAGGACGGTCGCATCGAGGTGGTGGCCGGCGTCCGCTCGCTGGACGAGACCGGGGTCGAGCTCGACGACGATACCCGTGCCGAGCCCGATGCCGTGATAGCCGCCACCGGCTATCGCACCGGCCTTGAGCCGATCGTCGGGCATCTCGGCGTCCTTGACGGACGCGGCATCCCGGCGATCAAGGACGGCCGCGAGGCTGCCCCGGGTGTTCACTTCGTCGGCTACGTCACGCGGCCGGCGCAGCTCGGTCTGCTCCGGCTCGAGGCGCGCCGCGCGGCCCGCGGTATCGCGCGCAAGCTCGAGGGCTCGGCCGCCCGCGCGGGGGGCCGCACGCACGCGCCGCCGCACCCCAGGCCGGCCTGAGCTCCCGGCGCCGCCTCGGCGCCCTTGACTTCAAGCGCACTTGAAGATGCATCATTCGAGTGTGATCGAACAAAGGAGCCTCAGCGATGAAGCAGCTGACGAAGCTCGAAACCGTCATCCCCGGACTGCACGCGACGACACCTGAGCCGCTCGCGTTCGCGCCCTCGCTCGAGGTGCGCGCGTTCCTGCTCGAGCGCGAGCGGGGCAACATCCTCGTCTACAACACCGGTGAGCTCGAGCGCGATGCGGGCGCGATCGAGGACCTCGGCGGCGTGGACCGGCGCTACTTCAACCACCGCCACGAGGCGATGTTCGGCGCGGGCGGCGTCAACGCGCCCCTGTTCGTCCACGAACGCGAGCGCGCCTCCGTCGAGGAGGGGCTGCACGTGCGCGGAGCCTTCTCACGCCGCCACCTCCTCGACGATGACTTCGAGGTGATCCCGGCCCCCGGGCACACGCGCGGAGCGACCGTCTTCCTGTGGGAGGCCGGCGACCACCGAGCCCTGTTCACGGGCGACAGCGTCTATCTCGACGACGGCGAGTGGGTTGCGGCGCTGCTCGAAGGCTCGAGCGACCGCGGCGCCTACATCGAGAGCCTCGAGCTGATCCGCGAGCTCGACTTCGACGTGCTCGTGCCGTGGGCGGCGAGAGCGGGCGGTCCTTGGTACGCGTTCACGAGCCGGGCCGAGGCACGCCGCCGGATCGGGGCGATCGCCGAGAGGCTGCGCCGCGGCGAGAACCGCTGACCACAGCGGCGGGACGTAGGGTTTCGGCGATGGAGAGGTACATCTGCGCGACCTGCGGGACGCAGTTCGCCGAGAGCGCCGAGCCGCCCGACGCGTGCCCGATCTGCGAGGACCCGCGCCAGTACGTCCCGGTGGGCGGCCAGCGCTGGACGACGCTGGCGGAGCTCGGCGCGGGCCATGAGAACGAGATCCGCGCGGACGGCGAGCTCACCGGGATCGGGACGAGCCCGTCGTTCGCGATCGGCCAGCGGGCGCTGCTCGTCCCATTCGGAGATTCCAACCTGCTCTGGGACTGCATCACGCTGCTGGACGAGCGGACCGCCGCCGAGGTCGAGCGGCGCGGCGGCCTCGCGGGCATCGCGATCTCGCACCCGCACTACTACTCCTGCATGGTGGAGTGGGCGCAGGCCTTCGACTGCCCGATCCATCTGCACGCCGACGACGCCGAATGGGTGATGCGCTCCGACGCGGCCGTCCGGCACTGGGAGGGCGAGCGCCTCGAGCTGGGCGACGGCCTCACGCTGATCCGCGGCGGCGGCCACTTCACGGGGGGGACCATGCTCCACCGGGCGGAGGGCACGGGCGCCCTGCTGAGCGGCGACATCATCCAGGTCATCCCCGATCGCAGGCACGTGGCCTTCATGTGGAGCTATCCGAACCTGGTGCCGCTGCCGGAGAGCGAGGTCCGGCGGATCGGGGCGTCTGTGGAGCCCTTCGAGTACGAGGCGATCTACGGCGCCTGGTGGGGTCGCGTGATCCCCGCGGACGGGCCGGAGGTGGTGCGACGCTCGGTCGAGCGCTACGGCGCCGCGCTCCGAGGCGAGCTCTAGGGCTCGCCTCGATGCGAGCGGGCGGCGCCGGCGAGGCTAGCCCTGCCTGACGGCGGACGCCTCGATGACGATCTTGACCTTGTCGGAGACCAGCAGGTTGCCCGAGCCGAGCACCTGGTTGAAGGTCATCCCGAAGTCCTTGCGGTTGAGCTCGCCGCGCGCCTCGAAGCCGACGCGCTCGTTGCCCCACGGGTCCGACTCGGTGCCGAGCACCTCGGTGCTCAACGCGATCTCGCGGGTCACGCCGTGGAGCGTCAGGTCGCCGACGATCTCGAAGCGGTCCTCGTCGAGCGGGCGGATCTCGGTGGACGCGAACTCGATGCGCGGGTAGCGCTCGGCGTCGAAGAAGTCCGCGGAGCGCAGGTGTTCGTCGCGCTGCTCTTCCTGGGTGTCGACGCTGGCCGCCTCGACGCTCCCGTAGGCCTTGGCGGAGTCCAGGTCGCCGTCTATCTCGAACGTGCCTGTGAAGGACCCGAAGTGGCCGCGCACGGTCGCGATGCCGAGGTGGCGCACGGCGAACTCGACGCGGGAATGAGCTGGATCGATGTTGTAGGTGCCGGCCGGAACGGCGGTGGCAACGGTGGTGGTCATGCTTCCCTCTCTCTTGTCTCGCCCGGTCCGCTCTGACTGAGGCGGCCGGTGATTGCGCGTGCAATTATCTTGTCGAAGAAAGAGTCCTCTGCCTATGGGGGAAGCCCGCCAGCACATGGACTTCCGTGTGCGAGCGGGTCAGTGGCCGCGAACGGCGTCGCGATACGCCTGCGGCGGCGATCCGGTCTGCCGCTTGAAGGCGCGCGAGAAGTAGAGCGGGTCGCTGAACCCCACCCGGTGGGCGATCTGGCCGACGGTCAGGTCCGTGTAGCGCAGGAGACGAGCCGCCTCCACCATCACGCGCTCCGTCACGAGCTCCTTCGTGGAGCGGCCGGTGAGCTGTGACAGCGTGCGTGAGAGCGCCGGCCCCGGGAGAGCGAGCGCGTCCGCGTAGTGGCGAGCGTCGTGGTGGCTCGCGAAGTCCCGCTCGAGCTGCTCTGTGAAGCGCCGCAGCAGCTGGACGTCGGCGTCGTCGGCGTCACGCCGCTCGCCGCGACCCGCGTCGTACCAGCGCTCGGTGAAGAGCAGCACGGTCGCGATCAGGTGGCGCACGACGTCTGCCCCGTAGGGATCGGGCGGGCGCTCGGTCTCCTCCGCGATCGCGCGGAAGAGCGGCGTCATCGTGTCGCAGGCCTCCTCGGGAACCGCGATCGTGCGCCCGCCGCGGCCGGCGAGGAGCCAGCCGGTCGCGATGCGCTCCGAGCCGCCGTGCAGCACCGCGTCGGTGAACCGCAGCACCGCGCCGCGCAGGTCCTCCGCGTGGATGAACTGATGCACCTTCCCGCGCCCGATCACCGAGACGCTGGGCGCCTCGATCGGCGTCCGGCAGCCGTCGATCAGGTGAACGCCGTGGCCGCCCGCGACGAAGATCAGCTCGTGGTAGTCATGCCGGTGCGGCTCGAACGTGTCCTCGGCGATCGCGACGCCCTCGAAGAGCCACACCTCGACGACCGCCCCGGGGTCCAGGTGGTCGATGGCGAGGTTGATGGGACCGGCGGTCGCGCTCAGAGATCTCCATGATGGCGGGTATGACCGACCTCATCTTCCGCGAGCGCGAGGCCGCCGGCGAGCCGGCCGGGCTGCTCGTGCTCCATCACGGGCGCGGAACCGACGAGAACGACCTGCTGCCGCTGGCCGACGTGTTCGATCCCGGCCGCCGGCTGCATGTCGTCACGCCGCGCGCTCCGCTGACCCTGCCGGGCTGGGCCGGGCGCCACTGGTACGTGGTGCCGCGCGTCGGCTACCCCGATCCCGAGACCTTCAACGCGGCCTTCGCGGACCTGGCCGCGCTGCACGACGAGCTTTGGGCCCGCACCGGCCTCAGCGCGGCGCAGACCGTCCTCGGCGGCTTTTCGATGGGCTCGGTGATGAGCTACGCGCTCGGACTCTCCGGCGAGCGGCCCGCCCCCGCGGGCATACTCGCGCTTCTCGGGCTTCGTGCCCGTGGTCGAGGGCTGGAGCCCGTCGTTCGAGGACCGTCGGTCGACGCGGGCGTTCATAGCCCACGGCCGCTACGACCAGATCATGGAGGTCGGCTTCGCTCGCCGGGCGCGCGAGCTGCTCGAGGGCGGCGGCCTCGAGGTCGAGTACCACGAGTCGGACGCGGGTCACCACATAGACCCGGAGCACGTGCCGGCCGCGGTCGACTGGCTCGCCGCGACGATCTAGCGGACCTAGCGCGCGCGGCGGCGGCGCAGGAGCTCGCCCGCGAACAGCGTAAGGCCGATCCCCACGACGAGCCCGACCGCCCGGCGCCCGCGGAAGGACGACTCGCCGTGCTCGCGCTGGCGCATGTGCACCGGCACCTCGACGAGCCGCAGCTTCGCGTCCGTGATCCGCACGAGCGCCTCGACCTCCGGGGACTCGCAGACGTACGGATCGTCGAGCAGCTCGATCGCGCGCCGGTTGACCGCGTACATGCCGCTCGTGCCGTCGCTGATCGGCTGGCCGAGGCGCAGCCGCATCAGGAGCCGGAGCAGCGAGGTCCCGAAGACGCGCTCCGGAGTCGGCCGGTAGCGCTCCCCGTCCCGCCCGGACCCGGGGAGGAAGCGTGAGCCCACCGCCACGTCGCACTCGCCGGCCCTGACGAGCGCGAGCATGCGGGCGAGCTCGGCGGCGGGGTGCTGGCCGTCGGCGTCGAGACGCCCGCAGAACTCGTAGCCGCCCTCGGCGGCCTGCCGGTAGCCCTCGGCGATCCCCTGCCGCAGGCCGCGGTTCTCGGGAAAGGCCACGACGCGCGCGCCGCCCTCCGCGGGCGACGCGGGCCGTGGCGTCCGTCGAGCCGTCGTCGATCACGAGCAGGTCGGCCTCGGGCAGGTCGCGGCGCGCCTCTGCCAGCACATCCGGGAAGCGAGGCCTCCTCGTTCCAGGCCGGTATGAAGACGAGCGTGTCCGAGCTCATGCTGCGGTCTGCGGCGGCCCGACGTGCTTGGCGAGCCAGCTCACGAGCGGCCGGGCGCTGTCGAGCTCCTTGCGGATGCGCGCGTCGGCGCTGCGCTTGTGCAGCCAGGCCCCGACCTGGTGGCGCCGGTAGACGGTGAGCTCCTTCATCCGCAGCCGGTCGATGCGCGGGTGGTCGATCGGGTAACCGCGTGGCGCCCGCTTCAGCTCCGGCGGCGCCGTCTCCAGACCGGCCGCCTCGGCCATCCTGACCGCGCGCTCGAACGACGCCGCACGGCGGCCGTCGTCGATCGCGGCGCGGAAGCGGACGAGCTGGTCGGAGGCGGGAGCGTGCTTTCCCGCGGCCACGAGCAGCCCGTCGAGCGAGAGTTCCACGTAGAACCCGCCTGCGCCCGCCGTAGCCGATGGCGAGCCCGAGCTGCTCCTTGATCGGCGGGCGCATGTGGAAGCGCGTGTCGTTGTAGGGCCTGAAGAGGTGCGCCTCACCGAGGTCTCCGAGCTCCGCCGCGAGCTCCCGCGCGGGCTCGACGAGGTGGGCGTCGTAGCGTTCGCGGTTCGCCTTGAACCAGTCCCTGTCGTTGTTCTGCTCGAGCTCCGTCAGGAACTGGATCGCCTCGGGCGGCCACATGGCCGAAGCGTAAGCCACACTCCCCGTGTGCACCGGACGCAGGGGGTGAGAGCTTGAGGCTTCGGCCGTGGATACCCGCGGCTGTGGTGGGGGTCTGCACGGTGGCCGCCGCGGTCGCGGGAATCAGCACGGCGCTGGTTGTGGCCCTCGCCCTCCTAACGCTTCTGTGGACCAGCAATGCCCTTCAGGCCAACGGTGCAGGCAACCTGTTCGTGTTCGTGCGCGAACGCCGTGAGGCGCTTGTTCAAGCGCGGGCCCACGGATGAGCGGCGAGAGCCCCCGGGCGGAGGACCCGAGAGCTCTCATCGCCCGGATCAGCCGCCCGGACCGTAGCCCGGGCCGTCCGGGCCGCCGGGGCCGGGACCGCCGGGGCCGCCGGGGCCGCCGGGGCCGGGGCCGCCGAAGCCGGGGCCGCCGGGCCCGCCCGGACCTGGGCCGGCGTTGGGGCGCGGTAGGTCGGCGAGGGCGTCCTCGACCTCGCCGGCGTCGAGGTTGAAGCGCTCGGCGATGAACGCCGCGAGCTTCGCCTCGTGCTGCTCCCAACCGGACTGTCGCCCCGGCTCGCACCACGCGCAGCGCCTTGCGGAGCTCGGCGCGGGTCACGTCGAGTGCCGCCGCGAGCTTGGCGAGCGGAGCGCCGCGATGGTCGCCGGGCGGCCGCGCGCCGGGCCGCGGACGCAGCGACTCGAGGGCTTCCTCGACCTTGGCGGTGTCCACGCCGAGCTCGCTCGCAAGCGCCTCGGCGAAGTCCCCGGGGCTCTCGGGCCGCTCGCCGGCGAGCTTCTCGAGCGCCGCCTCCACCTTGGCGGCATCGACCCCGAGCGCGATCGCGAGCTGCGTGGCGAAGCGGCTCTTGTGCCCTTCCTTGATCTGATCGAAGGCCGCGTTCACCTTGTCGACCGAGATGCCGAGCGCCTTCGCGAGCGCAGCGGACATGTCGTCGCGCTTCTCGCCCTTCTGCTGGTCGTGGAAGTCCTGGATCGCCTGCGCGAGCTCGTCGGCGTCGACTCCCAGCGTGTCCGCCAGGTCGTCGTAGCCCGGTGGAGGACCGGGTTCGGAGCCGCGCTGTGCCGTAGCAGCGTTCGATGCGTTCGACTCGGCAGTCGCCGAGCCGCCGCCCGCCGCGCTGCCGATCCCGTAGGCCGCGGAGGCGATGCCCACCGCGCCCACCAATACCAGTGCTGTCACCTTCTGTGGGGTTCTCATGGCGACGAGCGTCGTGGTGTTCCGTAGGAGCAGCGTAAGAGCCATGTAGGAACAGCCGAAGAAGGCGGCTCCCGCAGTCAGAATGGGCTGGATGAAGGTCCTGATCGTGGACGACGACCGTGCCCTCCGCGAGGCGCTCCGGCGCGCGCTGACGCTCGCCGGGTACGACACGCTGCTTGCAGCGGACGGCGAGCAGGCGCTCGCCCTCACGGCGACCGGGCCCGACGCGGTCGTGCTCGACGTCGGCCTCCCGGGCATCGACGGCCTCGAGGTATGCCGGACGCTGCGCGCGTCCGGCGACCGAGTGCCCGTGCTGATGCTCACCGCCCGCGACGCGATCGCGGACCGCATCGACGGCCTCGACGCGGGCGCCGACGACTACCTCGTCAAGCCCTTCGACGTCGGCGAGCTGAAGGCGCGCCTGCGCGCGCTGATGCGGCGGGGCAACGGCGGCGCCGAGCCCGGCGGCTCTCGAGTTCTGCGAGCTGCAGCTCGACGGCGCGCGACACGGGGCGGCCGTCGGCGAGCGCTTCACCGAGCTCACGCGCACGGAGTACGACCTGCTCGAGCTGTTCATGCAGAACCCGCGCAACGTGCTGCCACACAGCGTCATCTACGAGCGCGTCTGGGGCTACGACTTCGGGCCGGCCTCGAACGCGCTGCGCGTCTACGTGGGCTACCTGCGCCGCAAGCTCGACGAGCTGGGCGCGCGCCCGCTGCTGCACACGGTCCGCGGGGTCGGCTACGTGCTGCGAGAGCCCTCGCCGTGACGCTGCGCACCCGCATCGCGGCCGCGGCCGGGCTCGCGGTGGCGCTCGCCGTCGCAGCCGCGGCCCTGGCCGTCTACATCGGCGTGCGCGAAGAGCTGCGCGCCGAGGTCGACCGGACGCTGCGCGAGCAGGTCACGGTCGCCACGAGCGCGGGCGGAGACGCGCGGCGGGAGGGTCCGGGGCCTCCGCGCGATGGCGGCCCGGGTTCCCGCCCGAGGGGCGGCCCGCGCCCTTCGGCGGGCCGTCCGAGGCCTACGCTCAGCTCGTCCTCCCGAGTGGGCGGATCATCCGCCGGCCGGGCGCGACCGGCGCGCTGCCGGCGGACGGGCGTGCCCTCGAGATAGCTCGCAGCGGAGAGGGGGAGGATCTCAGCGACGCCACCGTCGACGGCGTTCACCTGCGCGTGCTGAGCGCCGCGCTGCCCGGCGGGCGCGGCGCGATCCAGGTGGCGCGCCCGCTCGACGAGATCGACCGCCAGCTCGACCGGATCGTGCTCGTGCTGCTGCTCGTGGGCGCCTCGGGGGTCGCGCTCGGCGCCGGCCTCGGCGCGGTCGTGGCGCGCACGGCGCTCGCGCCGGTGGCGCGCTTCACGCGCCGCACGGAGGAGCTCGCGGCCGACCCCGATCCGTCCGAGCGGATCGAGGTGGTGGGCCACGACGAGCTCGCCCGGCTCGCCCGCAGCTTCAACGCGACGCTCGACGCGCTCGAGCGCTCGGTCGAGGCCCAGCGCGGCCTCGTGGCCGACGCGAGCCACGAGCTGCGCACGCCGATCGCGAGCCTGCGCGCCAACATCCAGACGCTCGAGGAGGCCGAGCGCCTGCCGGAGGCCGAGCGCGCCGCGCTGCGGGCCGACATCGTCGGCGAGCTCGACGAGCTGACGGCGCTCGTGGCCGACATCGTCGAGCTGGCCCGCGGCGCGAAGCCGGGCGACGTGGTCGACGACGTCCGCCTCGACGAGATCGCCGAGGCGGTCGTGTCGCGCGCGCGTGCGCGCGCGGGCGAGCGGCTCGAGTTCAGCGCCGAGCTCGAGCCGACGCTCGTGCGCGGCGAGCCCGGGCGCATCCAGCGCGCGCTCTCGAACCTGGTCGACAACGCCGTCAAGTGGAGCCCGCCGGGAGGCGCGATCGAGGTGCGCCTGGCGGGCGGCGAGCTGACCGTCCGCGACCACGGCCCGGGCTTCGGCGAGGACGACCTGCCGCACGTCTTCGAGCGCTTCTACCGAGCGCGCGACGCGCGCGGGATGCCGGGCTCGGGCCTCGGCCTCGCGATCGTGCGCCAGGCCGCCGAGGCGCACGGGGGCGCCGTGGCCGCGGCGAACGCCCCGGGCGGCGGTGCGCTGATGCGTGTCTCGTTCGGGGCGCCGGCCGCCGCGGGCGCCGAGGTCGTTCCGCTCGCCAGAGCCGACTGAGCCGCCGCGGCCCGGGTAGACCCGCTCTACCCGACAGCAGCGAGGCAGCTCATGAGGAAGCTCGTGTCAAGCATCTCCCCGTCGATGGCAGTGGCGCTGATCGCGCTGTTCGTATCGCTCGGCGGGGTCTCCTGGGCGGTCGCCGTCGAACTCGATCGGCACGAAGGCGCTGAAGGACAACTCGGCACAGGGCCGCGACATCCGCGACGAGTCGCTCGAGTCGCGCGACATCGTGAACGGCGCCATCCAGAGCCGAGACGTCCGCGACGGCGCGCTGCGCGGGGTGGACGTGAACGACCAGTCGCTCGGCGGCATCGACCTCGCCTCGAACACGCTCGGCGACCGCGAGATCGACGAGACGAAGCTCGACATCAACCGCCTCGGCGGCGTCAAGAGCGGGAAGTTCGTCGCGAAGGTCCGGCGCGTCCAGGCGGCGACGGGCAACGACCCGGCGACGCCGAAGGCGACGCCGGCGGCCCGCTGTCCCGGCGGCACCCGCCTGCTCGGCGGAGGCGCGCGCGTCGTCGCGCCGCCCGGCACGCCCGTCGCCATCACGGCGAGCGCGCCGCGCGGCGGCAACGGCTGGGAGGCCGCGGCATACGCCACGGCGCCGACCGGCAACTGGCAGCTCGTCGCCTACGCCATCTGCGGCTGAGCGGCGGGTCAGGTGGTAGCCTGCGGCGTCCTTTTCCCTTAGGCTGCCCTAATTAGGGTTCCCGACGAAACCTCATCCGGAGGATCCCCGCGCATGAAGCTCACCCGTCTCGCCACGCTGCTGGCCCTCGCAGCGCTGGCGCCCGTCGGTCGTCGCCTGCGGCGACGATGACGACGACGCCGCATCGACCGAGACGACCGAGACGACCGCGGCGGCCCAGCGCCGACCTCGGCGCGATCAAGAGCTACCTGACCGAGCACTCGGCGGCGCTCGCGGACGAGACGGCGAAGCTGAAGGCGCAGGGCCAGGCCTACTACGACCTCGCCAAGGACTCGAACTTCAACTACCAGCAGATGCTCGAGGAGAACCGCGACGACGTGCGCGGGCATCCTCGAGGACGCCAAGGCCACCTACGTGCGCGCGAACCCGGCCTACGAGGAGATGGAGGGGATCGTGGCGGGCGTCTCCTCGCTCGCGGACTACGACGTGATCATCGACGCCGGCTCCTCGGGCGAGGATCCCGAGAGCGCCGTCCCGTTCGACCTGAAGCTGCCGAACGGCAAGACGCTCAAGCAGCCGGGCAACTTCATGTTCCTCACCGAGACGTCGCTCTACGGCACCAACGACGACCTCGCCGCGAAGGGCGCCAAGGCCGACATCGACGGCGACGGCAAGGTCGAGTTCGGCGAGGGCCTGCCCGACGCGAACATCTTCCTCGCCACCACCCGCGACTTCGACAAGTACGCGCGCGAGCTCGACTCCGAGGCGAACAGCTTCGAGCCGACCGACTCGGACGCCTTCTCCGCGCTCGTGATCATGACCCCGACGATGTCCGAGTACTTCGAGGCGTGGAAGAACTCGCGCTTCGTCGTCCGGGAGCAAGGCGACCGAGCAGGCCTTCGTCGCCACGTCGCGCCTCTCCGACATCGCGGACATCCTCGAGGGCCTCGTGTTCACCTACGACGGCGTGGAGCCGCTCGTCTCGGAGGCGGATCCCCAGCAGGCGAAGCAGACCGACGAGAGCCTCACCAAGCTGCACGACTTCGCCGCCGACCTCCGCGACAAGGAGGAGGCCGGCCGCAAGTACACCGCCGAGGAGGCGGACACGCTCGGGTCGCAGGCGCAGGAGCAGGCCGAGGCGATCGCCGGCCAGATCACGCAGGCCGCGGCCAAGCTGAACATCGAGCTAGAGGAAGGCTGACGCGACGGCCGTGCGGCGATGCCTGTTCCTGGTCGCCGCGCTGGTCGCCATTCTGGCGGCGCCGGGAGGTGCCGCCGCACAGGAGCTGCCGCCCTGGCAGTCCGCGCAGCGGCATGCAGGAGCAGCTGTTCACGGCCCAGACGGACCTCCTGCTGGACGAGGCGGACGGACGTGCGCGCCGTGGCGCGTGCCCGGGCGCTCTACCGCGGTGAGCTCGCACGCGCGCTGCGCGCCGAGGCGCCCGCGGCCGACCGCGAGGTGCGCGTCTGCCCTGGCCGCCGCCGAGCGGGCGGTCGCGGAGGCCGACCAGCCGGCGCTAGCCGCCGCGCGCGGACGGCTCCACACCGCGCTCATGCGCGGCAGCTATGCCGTAACCCTCGCCGCGGTGCGCGACCGCGACGCGGACCGCGCCCGCGACTGGCTGCTCCTGCGCGAGTTCCGTGAGGCCACCCGCTTCACGCGCCCGGGCGTCGACGCGACCATCGCCGTGCGCGAGCTCGCAAGCGGCGAGAGCGGGCCGCGCAAGGCGCTCCTGGGAGTGAAGAAGGACCTGCTCGACGCCTACCAGGCGAGCCTGTCCGCCGAGCTCGAGCAGGCGGTGCAGGCCGAGGAGCGCGGCTTCGACTCCCGGCTCGCCGAGACCTCCGCGAAGGCGGCCGGCCTCTGGCTCATCCTCGCGCCCGAGTACGAGCGCGCGCGCGGGGCGGCCGCGCGCGACGAGGCCGACGCGGCCTTCGAGGAGCTGGCCCGGGCGGGCCTGCGCGACCCGGACGCCTTCCCGGCGGCGGCCGACGCCGCCACGGGCGTGCTGGAGGGCTTCGTCGCCGCGCCGTTCACCCCCGAGGAGCAGGCGCGCCGCGCGGCTCAGTTCGTCCGCTTCCTCGAGCTCGTGCCGAAGGAGTACCGCGACGGGGTGGACGACGGGCGGGTGACGGTGCCGTTCGAGATCCAGGAGGCGATCGCGTTCCGTGACGGTGCCGCCTCGGCGTTCGCGGATCTCGAGGGCGAGCTCACCGAGCGCGACCCGCAGCGCGACCGCCGAGGTCGAGGCAGCCCTCGAGGAGCTCGAGGGCTACGTCGAGGACGCCGGCAGCGGCGGCGAGGTCGTGTCCGAAGGCGACGTCGAGGATGCGCAGGAGCGCGCGTCGGACCTGCTCGACGACCTCTTCCCGGAGGAGTGGAAGGAGGAGGACTCGCAGTCCGACTTCGACCTGATCGACCTCACGCTCGACCGCCTGGAGTCGGCCGTCGGCGCAGGGGAGTACCGCCAGGCCGAGCAGGCGCGGCTCGAGGCCTACGCCTTCTTCGAGTTCGGTCCCGAGCTGAGCCTGCGCTCGATCGCGCCGGGAGTCGTGGCGCGCGTCGAGGCGCTCGTCTGGTTCGGGATCGACGGCAACGACGGCCTCGCGAAGCTGATCGCGAACCACGCGCCCGCTCGCGACGTGCGCGAGACCCGGCTCGCCCTCGACGAGGCGCTCGAGGAGGGCGCGGGCACGCTCGGCGAGGGGGCCAGCACCGCGACCGTCGTGACCAACGCTGCGGTGATCGTCTTCCGCGAGGGCCTCGAGGCGGTCCTGATCCTCGCGGCGGTGATGGCGAGCCTGCTCGGCGCCGCGCGCGCCCAGCGCAAGCCGATGCTGATCGGCGCGGGCCTGGCGATCATCGCGAGCGGCATCACCTTCGTGCTGGCCCAGACCGTGCTGACGTCGCTCGCGCAGTACGGCGAGAAGCTCGAGGCCGTGGTCGGGCTGGTGGCCATCGGCGTGCTCTTACTCGTGCTCAACTGGTTCTTCCACCGCGTCTACTGGACCGAGCACATCTCGCGCTTCCACAAGCGCCGCAAGCGGTTGATGAACATCACCGCGGGCGGACTGATGTCCGCACAGGTCTTCGGCTTCGTGCTGCTCGGCTTCTCGACCGTCTACCGCGAGGGCTTCGAGACGGTGCTCTTCCTGCAGGCGCTGGAGCTGAGCTCGGGGCTCTGGGTGGTGCTCGAGGGAGTGGCGCTGGGGAGCATCGGCGTGGCGGCGGTCGCGATCGCGACCTTCGTGCTCGAGCGCAAGCTGCCCTACAAGAAGATGCTGATCGTGACGGGCGTGCTGCTCACCGTCGTGCTCGTGATCATGGTGGGCAAGACGGCGCGCACGATGCAGGGAGTCGGCTGGCTCCCGATCACGCCGATCGACATCGACGTGCCCGTACTGGATGGGGCTCTGGCTCGGCATCTTCCCGACCGTCGAGACGATCGCCGCGCAGATCGCGTCGTTCTGCTTCGTGATCGGCAGCTACCTGCTTGCCGAGCGCGTCCGCGGCCGCGGACGCCGCATAGGCGCTCCGGCCCCCGCCGCGGCACCGGCAGCGGTGAGTGCGAACGGCTCGAACGGCGCCAATGGCGCGGCGCCCGCGCACAGCCCGGAGGGCGAGCGCGAGCCCGTCGGCGGCGGTCGCGGCCCCTGAGCGGCCGGGTCTAGACTGCGGCCACGATGGAAGCCGCGACACAGACCCGCCTGCTCGACAACTACATCGCCGGGAAGTGGACGGCCGCCGCAGGCGCGGAGGCGCTCGACGTGACGAACCCCGCCACGGGAGAGCCGATCGCGCGCGTGCCGCTCTCGTCCGCCGCCGACCTCGACGCCGCCGTGGCCGCCGCGCGCGCGGCGCTGCCGGTGTGGCGCGAGGTCTCGGTGATCGCACGGGCCCGGCTTCTCTTCGGCCTGCGCGAGGGCCTCAACAACCGCCACGAGGACCTGGCCCGCTCGGTCACGACCGAGATGGGCAAGACGATCGCCGACGCCCGCGCCGAGGTGGCTCGCATGATCGAGATGGTCGAGTGCGCGTGCGCCATCCCGACCACGATGCAGGGACGCATCCTCGAGGACGTGTCGCGCGGGATCGACGCGGAGACGATCCGCCAGCCCGTGGGCGTCTGCGCCGCGATCGTCCCTTTCAACTTCCCGGCCATGGTGCCGTTCTGGTTCCTGCCGTTCGCGATCGCCTGCGGCAACACCTTCGTGCTCAAGCCCTCCGAGCAGGTGCCGCTCACGCAGCAGCTCGCGTTCGAGGTGCTCGACTCGCTCGGACTGCCGGACGGCGTCGTCAACCTCGTCAACGGCGGGCGCGAGGTGGTTGAGGGCATCCTCGACCACCCCGGGATAGATGCCGTCTCATTCGTCGGCAGCGCGCCCGTCGCGCGGATCGTCTACGAGCGCTCGGCCAAGGCCGGCAAGCGCGTGCAGGCGCTCGGCGGGGCGAAGAACCACATGGTCGTGATGCCTGACGCCGTGATCGACGAGACCGTCAAGGGCATCATGGGCTCCGCATTCGGCGCCGCCGGCCAGCGCTGCATGGCGGGCTCGGTGGTCGTGACCGTGGGCGAGGCGCGCGAGCGGCTGCTGCCGGCGCTGCGCGAGGCCGCCGAGACGGTGCGCGTCGGCGACGGGCTCGACGAGGAGACCGAGCTCGGCCCGGTCGTGTCGGAGAAGGCGAGGGAGCGCATCCTGTCGATGATCGACAGGGGGCTCGAGGAGGGCGCCTCGCTGCTGGTCGACGGCCGTGGCGCGGGTGAGGGGAGCGGCTGCTACGTGGGCGCGACGATCCTCGACGAGGCGACCCCCGAGATGGACATCGTGCGCGAGGAGATCTTCGGCCCGGTGCTGACGCTCGTCCACGTCGACACGCTCGACGAGGCGATCGAGGCGGTCTCGAAGAGCCGCTTCGGCAACGGCGTGTCGATCTTCACCGAGTCCGGCGCCGCCGTGCGTCGCTTCAAGCACGACGTCGAGGCGGGCATGGTCGGCGTCAACATCGGCGTGGCCGCACCGGTGGCGTTCTTCCCGTTCTCGGGCTGGAAGGACAGCTTCCTCGGCGACCTTCACGCTCACGGCCCGGACGCGGTGGACTTCTACACGCGCAAGAAGACGATCACGAGCCGCTACTACTCGGGCGGCGAGACCGGCGGGTATTTCGTAGAGCGCTAGGCGGGCGGCGTCGGGCTGCCCCGGGTCGGCCGCTCTGGCGGTCGCTTGGCACCTGACCGGCATTAGCATTATGCTGGTCTGAATCGAGCCGGGGTCATGGACGAGCGCGACAAGCGACGGGTGGGCGAGCAGATCGAGCCCGGAGGGCGGCCCAAGGCGCCCGGGCGGCTCGAGCTGCTTCAGCGCTTCGTCAACTCCCACAACCACGACTTCCCGCCCGAGTGGGACCGCATCGGGACCGCGGAAAAGGCGCAGGCGTGGCTGCGGGAGAAGCGGCTCGTCGCGCCGGGCGACCGGATCTCGGACGCCGACGCCGCTCGCCTCCGCGAGCTCCGGGAGGCGATCCGGGCGCTCGCGATCGCGAACCAGCGGCGAGCAGCCCGACGCAGCGGCGACCGAGCGTCGTTCGCAGGGCTCTCCGGCACGGCTCAGCTCAGCGTCGCGATCGACGACGCGGGGCGAACCGCCCTCGAACCCGCGCGCCGCGGCGTCGACGGTGCGGTGGCGACGCTCCTCGGCATCCTCCACGAGGCGCAGCTCACCGGTCATTGGTCGCGCATGAAGGGCTGTCGCCAGTGCGGGTACGCGTTCTTCGACCGCTCGAAGAACCGGTCGGCGGCCTGGTGCGCCATGTCGATCTGCGGCAACCGGACGAAGAACCGCGCGTACTACCGGCGCCGCGCCCGGCGCGATGAGCGCGGCAGCGCAGCCGCGCGGCGCGCGCGGCGTCCGCGGGTGCCGCGGGGAGCCGCGCGCGCGCGGCGGCTCGTGCCGTCGCCGCCGTCCTCCCGCTGTTCCTCGGCGACGGCAGCATCGCGTTGCACAACATGGTCCTGGCGGCGGCCTACGTGGTCATGGCGCTGGGCCTGAACATCGTCGTGGGCTTCGCCGGGCTGCTCGACCTCGGGTACGTGGCGTTCTTCGCGATCGGCGCGCACGTCGCCGCGCACTTCGGGTCCGCGTTCTGGGCGAACGTCGCGACGGCGGCGGCATCGCGCTCCTCGTCGGCGAGCCGGCCGCCGGCATGCCCGGCATCCACCTCAACTTCCTGATCATCCTCGTGCTGGCGGTCGTCGCGACGACGATCGCCGGCGTGCTGATCGGCGTGCCGACGCTGCGCCTGCGCGGCGACTACGTCGGCATCGTCACGCTCGCGTTCGGCGAGATCATCGGGCAGGTCGCGTCGAACGGCCGCGAGATCGAGTTCCTCGGCGGATCGCTCACCGGCGGACCCCAGGGCATGTCCGGCATCGACAGGATCGACCTGCCGTTCCTCGAGCGCTTCGGTGCGCTCGACCTGCGTCCCTGGTACTGGTTCGCGCTCGCGCTCGTCGCGCTGGTGCTGTTCGTCAACTTCCGGCTGCGCGACTCGCGCATGGGCAGGGCGTGGATCGCGCTGCGCGACGACGAGGGCGCGGCGGCGAGCGCGGGCGTTCCGATCGTGCGCACGAAGCTGCTCGCCTACGGCGTGGGAGCCGCGCTGGGCGGCGTGTCCGGCGCCTTCCTCGCGTCGTACCTGAGCATCGTCAATCCCGACCAGTTCACGTTCTCGTTCTCGATCTTCATCCTCGCCATGGTCGTGCTCGGCGGGCTGGGCTCGATCTGGGGCGTCGTCGTCGGCGCGATCGTCCTGTCGGGGATCAACAACTACCTGCTGCCGAGGGTCCTCTACGACGTCCCCGGCGAGGTCGGGCTGGACTTCGACCTGTCGGAGATCTCGTCCGGCATCTACGGCTTCCTGCTGGTGATCATCATGCTCCTGCGACCGCAGGGGCTGCTGCCGGAACGCCGCCGCAGGATCTAATCGCGTCCCGAACGCCTGTGCAGGTAGGCGCGCACGTCGCCGAGCGGGCCGAGGTGACCCAGCTTGTCCGGGTTCACGACCGAGCTGATCGCCTGGATGCGTCCGTCGGCGATGTCGAGCGTGAGGACGCCGATGATCCGCCCGTCGGCGTCCAGGGTGAGCGCGCCCGGTTGTCCGTTGACATCGACGGGGCGCAGCTCGAACCCGCCGCCGCGGGCGCGCGACCCGCGCCCAGCCGGCGAGCGCCTTGACCACCTGGCCGCGCCCGTGCAGCGGCCGCGCGATCGCCGGGACGCGGCCGCCGCCGTCGCCATGCAGCACGACGTCCTCGGCCAGCAGCGCCTCGAGCTCCTCGACCTCGCCGTCGCGAGCGGCGGCGAAGAAGCGGCGCGCCAGCTCGTCGCGGAGCTCGTCCGAGGGCTCGTAGCGCGGCCGCCGCTCCTCGACGTGGCGCCGCGCCCGGGACGCCAGCTGGCGCGACGTCGTCCTCGCTCTTGCCGACGATCTCCGCGATCCGGTCGTAGGGGTAGTCGAACACCTCGCGCAGCAGGAAAGCGGCGCGCTGCTCGGGCGAGAGGCTCTCGAGCACGACGAGGAAGGCGAAGGACAGCGAGTCGGCGAGCTCGGCCTCCCAGGCCGGATCGCCCTCCTCGGCGGCGACGAGCGGCTCGGGCAGCCACTCGCCGGTGTAGGTCTCGCGCCGTGCCCGGGCCGAGCGCAGCTGGTCGATGGCGAGCCGGGTCACCACGGTCGAGACGTACGCCCGCGGCGACTCGACCCGCTGACCCTCTTCGAGGGTGCGGTGGAGGCGGAGGAGGCCCTCCTGCACGACGTCCTCCGCCTCGCTCACGCTGCCGAGCATCCGGTACGCGATCGCGAACGCGGGCGGCCTCAGCTCCTCGAAGAGGTCCGTGCTCGCCATCGGCTCAGCCGAGCCCTCGCGCGAAGCCCTCGCGCCAGCTCGGGTAGCGCGGCTGCCAGCCGAGCTCGCGCTTCGCCTTCCTGTTCGACGAGCCACGCAATTCGCTCATCATGATCGCAGCGACCTCGCCTCCGGCGAGCCGGGCGAGCCATAGCGGTACCCGGCGCGGCGGCTTGGCGTCGATTGCCTTGGCAAGCTCGGGCAGCCACTCGGAGATCGGCGCCGGCTCGTCGTCGACCACGTTGTAGACGCCGCGCCTCCCGTGCTCGACCGCCTCGACCGTGGCCGTCGCGGCGTCCTCGATGTGGATGAACGACCACACGGCGGTGCCCTTGCCCGCGAGCGGCAACTTCCGCGCCCGGATCATCTCCATCGAGCTCGCCCCTCGGGTTGAGGCTCATCGAAGTGCCGGGCCCGTAAAAGCCGCCGTAGCGGAGCGCGATGCCCTCGGTCCAGTCAGCGCCCGTCACGGCCCGCTCGAGGTACTTGATCGCCTCGAGCGTCGTGCGAACCTGCGCGGGCGGCGCTGCTGTCGAGCGGGTCGTCCTCGCTCTTCACCGGTCCGCCCGTGCGGGCGTAGGGCCAGGGGGCGAAGCTCTGCGCGACGAAGCGCTTCACGCCAACCGCACGCCCGGCGGCGAGCAGGTGGTCCGTGCCCTCGGTGCGCAGCCGGTTCGTGACGGCGAAGTCGCGCTCCATGTGGCGCGGGTTGAACGCCTCGATCGCCCCGATCGCGGTCAGCTGGTGGACGATCACGTCCGGGTCCGCCTCCGCGACGGCGCGCGCCACGGCGTCGGGGTCGAGTGCGTCCGCCACCGCGGGACGCGCCCCGAGGTCGCGCAGGAGGTCCAGCTTGGACTCGCTCCGGGTCATGCCCGTGACCTCGTGCCCGTTCCTCACGAGCTGGGTCACCAGCGGCTTGCCGAGCGCGCCTGTTGCGCCTGCTACGAAGACCTTCATGTCGGCTCCTTTCTCGTTCATCTCACCCCTTTGACGAGACAGGCGGGCCGTCTGTGACAGCGTTTTTCGCTCGTTCGGCCGGGTAGCTCCGAGGCATGCCACCTCGCGGAGTCAAGAAGGGCACGAAGCGTGCCCGCCAGTACGAGCACATCAAGGAGAGCCAGAAGGAGCAGGGCAGCTCGGAGGAGCGCGCCGAGGAGATCGCGGCTCGCACCGTGAACAAGGAGAAGGCCCGCAGCGGCGAGTCGCGCACGCGCTCGCGCAGCTCGACCGAGGACATCTCGTCGGGCGCGGCGCGGCGGGCAGCGCTCAGGCAAGTCCGGGCCGAAGGGCCGCACGCGCGACCAGCTCTACAACGAGGCCAAGAACCTCGGCATCGAGGGCCGCTCGAACATGAACAAGTCGCAGCTCCAGCGGGCCGTCGACGCCAAGAAGCGCTGATTGACCTCAGCCGAGCTCGTCGATGAGGTCGGCCACCGAGTCGACGATCCGGGAGGGCCGGTAGGGATGGCGCTCCGCGTCGGCGCGCGCGGTGACGCCGCTGAGCACCAGCACGGTCGAGAGCCCGGCCTCAAGGCCGGACACGATGTCGGTGTCCATGCGGTCGCCGATCATCGCCGTGCTCTCCGAGTGGGCGTCGATGGCGTTGAGCGCCGAGCGCATCATGAGCGGGTTCGGCTTGCCGACGTAGTAGGGGTCGACGCCCGTGGCGCGGCTCACGAGCGCCGCGACGGAGCCCGTGGCGGGCAGCGGGCCGTCGGGAGACGGGCCGACGTTGTCCGGGTTCGTCGCGATGAAGCGGGCGCCCGCGGCGACCAGCTGGATCGCGCGGGTGATGCGCTCGAAGCTGTAGGTGCGCGTCTCACCGAGGATCACGTAGTCGGGATCGCGGTCGGTGATCGTGTACCCGGCTTGGTGAAGAGCGGTGGTGAGGCCCGCCTCGCCGACGACGAAGGCCGAGCCGCCGGGCCGCTGATCGTCCAGGAAGCGCGCGGTGGCGAGCGCCGACGTCCAGATCGACTCCTCCGGAAGGTCGAGCCCGCTGCGGCGAAGCCGGGCGCGCAGGTCGCGCCGCGTGTACATCGAGTTGTTGGTGAGAACCAGGAACGGGATGCCGAGCTCGGTCAGGCGGGCGATGAACTCGGGCGCCCCTGGAATGGCGTGCTCCTCGGTGACGAGCACGCCGTCCATGTCCATGAGCCAGGAGCTGATCGTGCGGCGACCCATGCAGCGCAGACTACGCACCGCTGCTAGGAATGAGTGACATGGCCTACATGCGCTACGTCGCGATCGGCGACAGCACGACCGAGGGTCTCGAGGACCCGTATCCCGACGGGAGCGGCTACCGCGGCTGGGCCGACCGGCTCGCCGAGCGCATGGCGGCCGCCGGCCCCGGGCTCCTCTACGCGAACCTCGCGGTGCGCGGCAAGCTCGCCCGCCAGGTGCGCGAGGAGCAGCTCGACGCGGCGCTGGCGCTCGAGCCCGACTTCGCGACGGTGGTGGCCGGGCTGAACGACACGCTCAGGCCGCGCTGCGACCTGGACGTCGACCTCCGGCCACCTCGACACGATGATCGGCGCGCTGAGCGCTCAGGGAGCGACGGTCGCCACGATGACCTTCCCCGACCCCGTGGCCGTCAACCCGCTGGCCCGCGTGGCGCGCGCGCGGGTCTTCGCGTTCAACGAGCGCCTGCGCGAGATCGCGGAGCGCCGCGGCGCGCTGATCGTCGACTTCGAGCGAGCCGGCACAGGCGACCGCCGCCTGTGGCACAGCGACCGCCTGCACGCGAACCCGGACGGCCACGCCCGCATCGCCGAGGCGTTCGCGGACGCGATCGGGCTCGAGGGCGCGAGCGGCGCCTGGACCGAGCCGCTGCCGCCGGCGCCGCGCCAGCGGGTGGTCGCGTCCGTGTCGGCGAACACGGTCTGGGCTCGTGAAGCACCTCGCGCCCGTGGCTGGTGCGCCGCGCCCGCGGCGTCTCGTCCGGGCGACGGCCGGCCGCCGAAGCGGCCCGTGCTGGAGCTGGTGCGGCCGCCGGACGGGTTGGAGCGCTGAGGGCCGGGGTCCGGGCCACCGCCGCCGCTCGTCCCGCAATGTGTCGCTGTGTCCGATTGATGTCGTCAGACGACATCAAGTCGCCACAGCGGTCGGCCCGACGCCGGCGGGAGGTTTGCCGCTTTGCTGTCGTGTCATGACACCAAGTCGGCAACCCTGACCCGGCGCAGCCGGCAGCGAGGCCGCGCAACCCACCTCTCACCGCTGCCGTCACCCAGCGGCAGCCCTGCTCCCTACCGAACCTCCAGCACGACCTTCCCGAGAGCCCCGCGGGAATCGAGCAGCTCCAGCGCGTCCGCCGCGTCCGCGAGCGGGAAGCGCGCTCCCACGATCGGCTTCACGAAGCCGGCCTCCGCGAGCCGGCCCACCTCGGCGCCGATCGAGCGCGCCACGTCCGGCCTCGGCAGCACATAGGCGCCCCAGCCGGCGCCCACCACATCGATGTTGTTCAGCAGCAGCCGGTTCACGCGCACCTCGGGGATCGAGCCGCCGGTGAATCCGACCACGACGCAGCGGCCGTTCTCCCGAAGCGAGCGCAGGTTGTCCGTGAACCGGTCGCCGCCGACCGGGTCGATCACGACGTCGACTCCGCCGCCTGAGATCTCCTTGGCCTCGTCCTTCCAGGCACCGTCCGAGCGCACCACCTCGTCGGCGCCGGCCTCGCGCGCCACGCGCTCCTTCTCGTCCGTCGACACCACACCGATCGTGCGCGCGCCCAGTCCTTTCGCCAGCTGCAGCGCAGCCGTCCCCACTCCGCCCGCCGCGCCCTGCACGAGGACCCACTCGCCCTCGACGTAGCGCCCTCGCGTCACGAGCGAGAAGTAGGCCGTGTGGTAGTTGAGAACGAGGCTCGCCCCCTGTGCGAAGTCGAGCCCGTCGTGGAGCGGGAACACGAAGTGCTCGGGCGCCACGGCCGTCTCGGCGAAGCCGCCGAGCCAAGCAGAACGCCGCCACGCGGTCGCCCTCCGAGACTGCGGCGCCATTCGGAGCGCTCCGCACGATCCCGCCGACCTCGCTGCCCGGGACGAACGGCAGATCCGGCTTGATCTGGTACTCGCCGCGGGTCTGGAGCAGCTCGGGGAAGGAGACGCCGGCTGCGTGCACCTCGACGACCACTCCCTGCCCGGGAGTGAGCATGTGCGACGGCTCGGGGTCGGGCAGGTCGGCCTCGCGCAGCGCGCTGCGCGGCCCCGTCAGCTCGGCGATCTGGATGGCTCTCATGGGCGCGGCAGCCTAGCGACGACGCCCGCCGACGGGCGCGGCAGCGGGGGCACCGCCGCCCGGCAGCTCGAGCCCGCGCAGATGCGCAGGCCGGCGAGCCGCTCCGACAGCTCCGTCCGCACGCCCGCATACGCGGGCGAGTTGTGGACGCTGCGCAACTGGTACGGGTCGAGCCGCAGGTCGTAGAGCTCGCGCGCGCCGCCGCGGTGCTCCGCGTAGACGTAGCGGGGCGTCCGCAGGCCGTCGTAGTCGAGCCCGAGCCGGTCGCCGCCCTCGAGCAGCAGCTGATCGCGCCAGCGCGCCACCGGCCCGAACGCGAGCGGCAGCAGCGAGCGGCCGTCGAGGGGATGCCAGGCCGCCACCCCGGCGGCCTCGAGGATCGTCGGGGCGAGGTCGACGTTGCCGACGATGCGGCTCGGGCGGTGCCCAGGCGTGATGCCCGGCCCGCGCATCAGCAGCGGGACCCGGATACCGGGCTCGTAGAGCTGCGCCTTGCCGCTCCAGATGCGGTGCTCGCCGTGGAAGAAGCCGTTGTCCGAGGTGAAGATCACGAGCGTGTTCTCGAGCTCGCCCGAGTCGCGCAGAGAGTCGATGATGAGCTCGACGCCCTCGTCGACCGCGAGCAGCGCCTCGAGCCGCTGCTGGTACTTCTGGCGGATCGCCGTCATCCGCGCCGGCCCGAGGCGCCGCAGCCGTCTGATGCGCGGCGGCTTGTCGGACACGTCGCGCTCCCCGAAGCCGGGTGGGCGCGGGAGCCATTCGTAGCTGAACGCGCCGCGATGGCGCGGCGCCACGGCCGGGGTGGCGTAACCCGGCGGGTCACCGGGCTCGGACGGTCCGCCCGTGTGGGGTGCGAGGAAGCCGACGGACAGGAAGAACGGCGCCTCCGAGCCGGCTAGCTCCTCGACCATCTCGGCCGCCCGGCGGGCCTGGAAGTCGGTGGCATAGAGGTCCGGGTCGCCGTCGCGGCCGTAGCTCTCGAGCGCGCCGTTCTCGTTCATCGTGTAGCCCCAGTAGCGATAGGTCTCGCGTCCGGTGAGCGCGTGCCACTCGCTCCAGCCGGGGGGCACCTCGCTCGGATCCGATCCTCCGTAGCCGTTCAGGAACTTGCCCAGGTGCGCCGTGTGGTAGCCGGCCGCCTGCAGCCACCCGGGCAGCCAGCTCGAGCTGTCGAGCCGGCCGTAGCCCCCGAACGGCGGCACGTTCGAGAGCACGCCGTGGTTGTGCGCGTACTGTCCGGTGAAGAACGTCGCGCGCGAGGGGCAGCAGCGCGGATAGCTGACGAAGCTGTTCGTGAACGTCGCTCCCTCGTCGCCGATGAGCGCGCGCGTGCGCGGCATCACCCACATCGACTCGGCCGTCTGGTCGTCCGTCATGAGGACGAGCACGTTGGGCCGTGCGGAGGCCTCGGCCGCAGCGGTTGCCAAGATCACGGCCAGCAGCGCCGCGGCCAGGGCCGCAACGGGCACGCGGAAGCGGTGTTGCGCAGAACGAGCGGACACGGAAGGACAGGCGAGGCAGACGGGGCCGGACACCATACGAAAAGCAGCGCGATGGACCTGAGGCGCCGCGAGCTGCTGAAGACGGCGGGCGTGGGCGCGGCCGCCTTCGGCCTGGGCGGCTGCGGCCTCGCCGACGCGCTCAGCTCCGATTCGGACAAGCGAAAGCGGCCCAAGAACGTCGTCCTGATCGTGATCGACACGCTGCGTCCCGATCACCTCGGCAGCTACGGCGGCGTCGCGCGCACCCCCAACCTGGACGCCCTGGCGCGCGAGAGCGTTCGCTTCACGCGCGTCTATCCGGAGGCGATGGCCACCGTCCCCGCGCGGCGCTCGATCCTGACCGCGCGGCGCGTCTACCCGTTCGACGACTGGCACCCCTGGTACGGCATGGCCAAGCGCCCGGGCTGGCAGCCGCTGCCGCCCGGCACCGAGAACATCGGCACGATCCTCGGCCGGCGCGGCTACTGGACCGCCTACGTGAGCGACAACCCGTTCCTCAGCCACGCGAGCCCGTTCGAGCCCTTTCGCCGGACCTGGGACCGCTATGTGCCGGTCCTCGGCCAGCGCGGCGAGCGCCGCGACGCGGACACCGTGCCGCGCAGCGAGGCCGTCCGTCGCCTGCCGCCGGTCATGCGCGAGGAGCACCTGATCGGGCGCGTGCGCCAGTTCCTCGCCGACAACGGGCGCGGCGAGGACGAGTCAGAGCACGCCGCCGCGCGGGTGTTCAAGTGGGGCGCGAAGACGATGCGCCAGGCCGGACGGCGCGAGAAGCCCTTCCTGCTCGTCGTCGACTCGTTCTCCCCGCACGAGCTGTGGGCGCCGCCGCGCAAGTACCTCGACATGTACACGGACAGCCCGATACCGGGCATCGCGGACCTGCGCTACCGCAACTCGGACTACCTGACGCGCTCCCAGCTGCAGCTGGTCAAGGCCACCTACGCGGCCTGCGTGACCCTGGTCGACACCTGGCTCGGCCATTTCATGCGCGAGCTGAAGGAGCAGGGCCGCGACGAGGACACGGTCGTCGGCGCTCGTCTCGGACCACGGCATCTTCCTGGGCGAGCACGAGCTCACCGGCAAGTCGGACAGCTACCTGTACGACGAGCTCATCCACGTGCCGCTGATGCTCCGCTCGCCGGACGGGCGCGGCGCCGGGACGAAGAGCGACTACTTCGCGACCACCGTCGACGTGGGGCCGACGCTCATGCGCATGGCCGGCCACGAGCCGCCCGACACGCTCGACGGCACCGACCTCTCACCGATCCTGGACGGCCACGAGCCCGAGGCCGAGCGCCCGTTCACCTACGGCGGCTACGCCAACTTCTCCTTCGTGCGCGACGACCGCTGGAAGCTGATCGCGCGCAACGACAAGTCCTGGAACATGCTCTTCGACATCGCCGCCGACCCGGGCGAGCGGCGCGAGCTGTCCGAGCGCCACCCGAAGGTGGTCAGGAGGATGTGGAAGCAGCTCATGGGGGAGATCGAGAGCCGCCCGCCCAGGTACAGCAAGGGCTTCATGGAGTCGACGCCGCGCGAACCGCCGAAGAGCTGGTACCAGTAGTGCCTGTGAACCGGACCGCAGAGCTGCCGAATGCGCGCCCGGTGCTCGTGCTGGCCGCGGGCGGGACCATCTCCATGAAGGGGGAGGCCGGCGCCGTGCCCCAGATCGACGGCGAGGGCCTGATCGCCGACGTACCCCGCCTCGCCGCCTTCGCGGGGCTCACGGAGCCGGACGGTGTTCAACAAGCCGAGCGCGCACCTCAGCCTGGAGGACCAGCTCGAGGTGTGTCGCCAGGCCCGCGACACGGCTCGCAAGGGCACCGGCGTAGTCGTGACTCACGGCACCGACTCGCTCGAGGAGACCTCGATGCTGTGCGACATCCTCCACGATGCCGACGCGCCGATCGTCTTCACCGGGGCAATCCGGCCCGCCTCGGCGCCGGGGGCGGACGGCCCGGCGAACCTCGTCGACGCGGTGAGCGTTGCCGCGAGCGCCGAGGCCGCCGGGATGGGCGTGCTGGTCTGCTTCGGCGGCGAGATCCATCACGCGCGCGGGGTGCGCAAGACCGACACAGTCTCCCTCGTGGCCTTCTCCTCACCTCAGACGGGCCCGCTCGGCCGCGTGACCGAGGGGCATCCGATCATCTGGTCGCGGATCCCTCGCAACCCGCCGCTCGACCCGCCGAGCCTCGACGGGTCGGTGCTGATCGTGCCGACCGCCGCGGGGGACGACGGCACGCTGGCGCGGGCCGCGCTCGCAACCGATCCGGACGGGATGGTCATCGGCACGCTCGGCGCCGGCCACCTTCCGCCGCCCGTGCTCGAGCTGTGGGCCGGGGCGGCGGAGCGCATCCCGGTTGTGGCCTACTGCCGTCCCGAGCGTGGAGTGATCCTCTCCGCGACCTACGGCTACCCCGGCTCTGAGCAGGACCTGCGCGACACGGCGATCATTCCCGCCGGCTTTCTCTCGCCTCAGGCCGCGCGCATGAAGCTGCTCGCCTGCCTTGCGGCGGGGATGTCCATCGGCGAGGTGCGCTGGGCCTTCAGCCAGGACGACGGCTGAGCGACCGGTCGAGCTCGTAGTAGTCGCTCGCCTGGTGCGTGTAGATCTGCACGGTCGTGCGCAGGCCGGTGGGCGGGTCGAGCGCGCCGGCCGCGATGCTGATCGTGTCCCTGCCGGGGGCGTCCCAGAAGAGGCTCGACCCGCACTCGCCGCAGAAGCCGCGACGCGCGTGCGCGTCGCTCTCGGGGCTGTCGATCCAGCGCAGGCCCGCGTCGCTCACGAGTCGCAGCCGCTCGCGCGGCGCGGAGGTCATGGCGCAGACGTGCCCGTGCCAGCGGCGGCATTCGACGCAGTGGCAGAGGGACACGTCACGGAGCGGCGGCTCGACCTCGAAGCGCACGGCTCCGCACAGACAGCGACCGGTGGCCATGGCCGCAGCCTAGTAGCGTGGCCCCATGGAGACCGTGTCGTTCCGCCGCATGGATGAGGCCACCGCGGAGGACTACGTCCTGCTCGGCCGCTACGAGGACGAGATGCTGCGAAGGCTGCCGGACCGGCTGCTCGAGGCCGTCGAGGCGCTCGACGAGTCCTACGGCGGCTACAAGGTCACGCGCAAGGAGCACTCGCTCCAGTCCGCGACGCGCGCATACCGCGACGGCCGCGACGAGGAGTACGTGGTGGCCGCCCTTCTCCACGACGTGGGCGACGTGCTCGCCCCGCACACCCACGGCGAGATGATGAACGCGGTGCTGAAGCCGTTCGTGACCGAGGAGATCTGCTGGGTGGTCTCACACCACGGGGTCTTCCAGGAGTACTACTACGGCCACCTCACCGGCGGCGACCGCGACGCGCGCGAGCGCTACCGCGGCCATCCCTGGTTCGACGCCTGCGCCGAGTTCTGCGAGCGCTACGACCAGAACTGCTTCGACCCGGACTACGAGTGGCTGCCGCTCGAGTTCTTCGAGCCGATGCTGCGCCGGGTGTTCGCGGAGCCGCGCTACCTCGAGCGCGGCCCCGCGTAATCCCCTACGACTGGCCGAGCCAGGCGTCGACCTTGTCCTGGTTGTCGGCGACCCAGTCCTGACCCGGCCTTCTCGGGATCGACCTTGTCGCCGGCGATCGCCTTGGCGACCGCCTCCTGGTCCGTCGTTCGTGAGCTTCATCTTCTTCAGCACGTCGTAGGCGGGCGAGCCGCTGTCGGCGAACTTCTTGCTGAACAGCTTGTTGATCACCGTGACGTCGTACGCGCACTTGTACTGCTCGGGATCGCCGCCGGCCTTGGCGTCGTCCTTGCAGTCGGTGCCCGGCTGCGCGGCGGCAGCTTGACCTCGGCCAGGTCGTACTCCTGGTTGTAGAACTGCGGCGTGTACCAGTAGAAGAGCACCGGCTTCTGCTGCTTGTAGAGCTGGCTCCAGCGCGCGACCTGCGCCGGCTCGGCGCCGGCGGTCACGTGCTTGAGGTTGAGGTCGAGCGCCTCGATCAGCTCCTTGTCCTTCTGGACGTAGGACGGGTCGCCGCCGAGGAACATGCCCTGGTCGCCGGACTCGGCGCGTCTTGAACAGGTCCTCCTTGCCCTTCAGGCCCTCCCAGGTCTTGAACTCCGGGTGCTCGTCCATCAGGTACTTCGGGATGAACCAGCCGATGTGGCCCTCGACGCCGAGCGGCCCGCCCTCGACGACCGTGCCGGCCTCGTCGATGTACTTCTTGTACTCGTCGACGTGCTGCCAGTCCTCGAGCACGGCGTCGACCTTGCCGTCGGCCATCGCCTGGAAGACCGGGATCTCGGCGATCTTCGTGACCTCGACCTCGCAGCCGAGGTCGTCCTCGAGCACGGCCTTGGCGATGTAGGTGTTGGCGGTCGAGCCGGCCCACGCCTGCTCGTTGAGCACGACCTTGCCGCAGTCCTGGCCTGGGCGGTCTCCGCCGCCGCCCGACCGCCGCCGCTCGACGGCTCGTCTCCTCCTTCTCCTCGCCGCACGCCGCGACCGGCACGAGCGCGAGCGGCGAGCGCACAGCGCGACGACGAGCGCCGCGCGCCCTCCGCGTTCCTCCATCGTGAGTTCCCCTCATCGTGGTTGACCGCCTCCGGGCCCTGCCGGCTCCGGCCTCGCTCTGCGTCACGCGGTCGAGCGCGATGCCCGAGCGCGAGGATCGCGAGCGACGCGACGACGCCCTCGCCGAACTCGTTGCGCTGCAGCCCGCGCGCGACCATGTCGCCGAGCGCGCCCGAGCCCACCAGCCCGCCGATCACGACGACCGCGAGCACCATGATGATCCCCTGGTTGACGCCGAGCATGATCGCGTCGCGCGCGAGCGGGAGCTTCACCTTCGCCAGCACCTGCGCGCGCGACGCGCCGAACGCCGAGGCCGCCTCCACCGCCGCCGGCGGGACGCCGCGCAGGCCCGTTCGTCACCAGCCGGATCACGACCGGCACCGCGTACAGCACCGACGCGACGACGCCCGGGATCCGCGACACCGGCATCAGGTAGATGAACGGGATGATGTAGACGAGCTGCGGCAGCGTCTGCAGCGTGTCGAGCAGCGGCCGCAGCAGCCGCTCGACGCGCGGGCTCTCCGCCGCCCAGACCCCGATCGCGATCCCGAACGCGACGGCGAGCGCCGTCGCCACGAGCACCTGCGAGGCGGTGTCCATCGCCGGGTCCCAGACGCCCATGACGCCGATCGCGGCGAGCATCAGCGAACGCCGTGATCGCCGGGCGCAGGCCGCTGACGACGAAGGCGATCGCGGTCGAGCCCGGCGAGCATGACGAACCACGGCGTCTCGACGAGCACCACGCGCAGCGGCTCGAGCACGTACTCGACAGGAAGTTCCCGATCGGCTCGGTGATCCCGAAGATGAACGAGTTCGGGTCCTGCACGTAGTCGAGCACGCGACTGGATCCAGCCGAGCAGCGTGTCCTCGATCGTCGCCGTGTAGACGGTGGTCGCGGTCTCGAACTCGTCCGGGTAGATCGCTGTCGACGCCGAGCGCGCGCGCGACGAGCACGATCGCGGCGATCGCCGCGAAGCGTGGCGAGCGTCAGCATGCGCGCCCGCCGCCGGCCCTCGTCGGTGAGGTGCCGGCGCGTCGGGTCGGTGCGCTCGGCGATCGCCGCGGTGGCGCGGTCGAGCGCGATCGCCATGATCACGATCGCGATGCCGGCGAGGATCGCGAGCGCGGCGTTCGAGTAGAGCCCGTTCGTGACGACGTCGCCGAGCCCGCGGCCGCCGATCAGGCCCGGCGATCACGACCAGCGAGAGCGCGAACATGATCGTCTGGTTGACCGACAGCAGCAGCTGCCGGCGCGCCAGCGGCAGCTGCACCTTGAAGAGCGTCTGCGCGCGCGTCGCGCCGAACGCGCTCGCGGCCTCGACGGTGTCGCGCGGTGACGCCGCGGATGCCGAGCGCGGTGATGCGCACGGCGGGCGGGATCGCGTAGATCATCGTGCAGATCACCGCCGCCGCCGGGCCGACCGAGAACAGGATCACGACCGGCATCAGGTAGGCGAACGCGGGCACGATCTGCATCGCGTCGAGCGCCGGCGTGATGCCCGCGGTGGAAGCGCTCGCGAGCGGCCGGCGACGATCGCCGATCGGCATCGCCGATCGACGAGCGAGAGCAGCACCGCCGCGAGCATCAGCGCGAGCGTCTGGATGCTCTCCTCCCACAGCCCCATCAGCGCGAACGAGACGAACGCGGCGAGCGACGATCAGCGCCGCGCCGCCAGCCGCCGAAGCGCAGCACGATCAGCGACCGACGCCGCGATCGTGCCGACCCAGGTCAGCCACAGCAGCACGTCGGTGATGCGCCGTGACGAGCCAGTCGGCGAGCGCGCGGAAGCCGTCGAAGATCGCGAAGACGATGTTCGGGTCGTCGGCGGTGCGCTGCGTCGAGCAGCCAGCCCTGGAGCGTCGTCGAGCTCGCTCCGGGCAGCTCCTGCCAGGTGAGCGACGCCGGCCACGGGAAGTCGCCGCGCAGCAGCGGCGAAGCGCGACGCAGCATGAGCGCGACGATCGCCGCGCGACCTGCGCCGGCCGGCTGCGCCAGCGCGACGCCGGCGCGGAGACCGCGGGCGCGGCGAGCCGGCCGCTAGCGACCGCCACCGTGCCTCGGGCCCGCCGGCCATCGCCTCGAGCACCGTCACGCGGTCGACGACGCCGACGACGCGCCCGTCCTCGACCGCGCGCACCGGGCCGTCCGTGGCGGCGACCACGGGCACGGCGTCCCTGACCGTCGTGGTGCACGTCGAGCTCCGGGCCCGCCGTGCTCCTCGCCCGGGCGCGGCTCGCGCATGATCCAGCGCAGCGTCAGCACGTGCGTGCGCGGGATGTCGCGCACGAAGTTCGCGACGTAGTCGTCGGCGGGCGAGCCGACGAGCTCCTCCGGCGTGCCGAGCTGCACGATCGCGCCGTCGCGCATGATCGCGATCCGGTCGCCGAGCCGCAGCGCCTCGGGCAGGTCGTGCGTGATGAACAGCATCGTCTTGCCGGTCTCGTCCTGGAGCCGGATGACCTCGTCCTGCATGTCGCGCCGGATCAGCGGGTCGAGCGCGCTGAACGGCTCGTCGTAGAGCATCAGCTTCGGGTCGACGGCGAACGCGCGCGCCGAGCCCGACGCGCTGCTGCATGCCGCCCGAGAGCTGGTCGGGGAACGTGGTTCGCGACGTCCTCGAGCCCGACGAGGCTCGAGCACCTCGCCGCGCGCGCGCGAGCCGCTCGGCCTTCGGCACGCCCTGGATCTCGAGCCCGAAGGCGACGTTGTCGATCACCCGTGCGGTGGGCGAGCAGCCCGAAGTGCTGGAAGACCATCGAGACCGTGTGGCGGCGCAGCTCGCGCAGCTCGCGCGGCGTCGGCGGCCATCACGTCGCGGCCGGTGATCGTGATCTTGCCGGCGCGTCGGCTCGATCAGCCGGATCAGCGTGCGGACGAGCGTCGACTTGCCCGAGCCGGACAGGCCCATGACGACGAACACCTCGCCGGGCCAGATCTCGAGCGAGACGTCGCGCACGGCGACCACGCAGCCCGTCTTCTCGCGCAGCTCGCGCGCGCGAGCAGCTCGCCGTCGGGCGTGCCGACGAGCTTGTCGCCGTGCGGGCCGAAGACCTTCCAGACGCCCTCGGCGCGGACGAGCGGCTCGCCGTTCTCGGCGCCGGCGGGGGGTCCCTCCACGGTGGGAGCGGCGCTGCCGCTGCGCGTCTCGCTCATCTGCGGCGATGATATATCAGGCTTCCGGACGCTCGCCAGCGGCTTCGCCGTCGCCTAACACTGAGGCGCGCGCGTCGTCAGCCGGATGAGGACCGTCTGGAGCTCGGTGAGCGTCGTCCATCGGGTAGCGCGCCGCCGACCCGCCCGATGCCGCTCTCCGAGCGGGCGCGGCCGCCCCAGGGGAGGTGCGGCTCCCAGTAGTTGGTGGTCTCGTTGATGTTCACGAGGCCCATGTGGACCGAGTCGGCGTAGCGCATGCCCGTGCGCCAGGTCGCGCGTGAAGATCGCCGCCATCAGCCCGTAGGTCTGGCGCGTTCGTCTGCTCGATCGCCTCCTCGAGCGAGCGCGATGCGCGACGATCGGCGCGATCGGCCCGAAGGTCTCCTGCGGTGGCCGCGATCGAGTCGGCGGGCACGCTCGTCGAGCACCGTCGGCTCCCAGTAGAGGCTCGGTCGGGAAGCCGTCGGCGCGGCTGCCGCCGGTCACGACGCGTCGCGCCGCGCTCGACCGCGTCGGCCACGTGCTCGTCCATCTTCGCCGCGCCGGCCTCGTTGTTGACCGGGCCCATCGTGGTCGCGTCGTCGAACGGGTCGCCGAGCCGCACCTCGCGCTCGACCTCGCCGGCCAGCAGCTCGACGAACTCCTCGCGCACCGCCTCGTGCACGAGCAGCCGCTCGGCCGCCGAGCAGCTCTGGCCGGCGCCGAGGAAGCAGCCGACGCGCGCGGCCTCGGCCGCCGCGGCGAGATCGGCGTCGTCCATCACGACGAACGGGCCGTTGCCGCCCATCTCGAGCAGCTGCGCCTTGCCGGCGCGCCTGGCGCGACACGATCAGGCCGGTCTGCGGTCGAGCCGGTGAAGGCCGACCGCCCGCGTGCCCGGGTTGACCGCCAGCTCGTCGCCCACCTCCGGGCCCGGGCCGAGCACGAAGTTGAAGACGCCCGGCGGCAGGTCCGCCTCGGCGACGCACTCGGCGAGCAGGCCGGAGCAGACCGCCGTCGAGGGCGCGGGCGTCCAGACCACGCAGTTGCCGCAGGCGAGCGCGGGCGCGAGCACCTCGGCGGGCATCGTGTAGGGCCAGTTCCAGGGCGTGATCAGGCCGAGCACGCCGAGCGGGCGGCGCAGCAGCAGCACGCGCCGGCCCGGCGCGGCGCTCTCCGGGATCGTGCCCTCGAGCGCGCTTGCCGTCCTCGGCGGCCATGCGGAAGAACTCGATCAGCTCGCCGACCTCGACCTCGGCCTCCGCCTTGAGCGGCTTGCCCTGGTCGAGCGTGAGCACGCGCGCGAGCTCGTCGCGCGCGGCGCTCGCAGACGTCGGCCACGCGGTGGAGCAGCGCGGCGCGCTCGAACGCCGGTGCGCGCGGCCCAGGCACGGGAACGCGGCGTTCGCCGCCGCGATCGCGCGCCGGGCGTCCTCGCGGTCGCCCTCGGCCACCGGGCCGAGCGACTCGCCGGTGGCCGGGCTCGTGGCCTCGACGGTGGCGCCGCTCGCGGCGTCGCACCACTCGCCGTCGATGAACATGCGGGTGCTCAAGGGGCGGATTCGGGCAGCGCGCCGGCTCTCCACCGCCGGAGACGCGGACTCGAACCGATGCGAGTCCAGCACCCCGGTCTTGTGGCGCTGGACGAACCAGAACCAGGCGAGCCCGCCGAAGAACACGATCCCGATGAAGAGGATCGCGCCGTACTGGAGGTACCAGTGGAACGGCGGGGTCGCGTTGTAGACGTCCTTGCGCGGCCAGGCCAGGTTGATCGCCATGAAGGTGCCCCAGCCGACGGCGAGCAGGTTGATCGGCAGCCCAAGCTTGCCGAGCGTGAAGTAGCTTCTGGCCCTCGGGGTGCTTCGGAGGCCACTCGCCCTTGAACCGCTTGCGCAGCATCGGGACCGTGACCAGCAGATAGGCGATGTAGATCATGATGATCCCGATGCTCGTGATCACCGTGAAGATCTGATCGTTGCCGATGTTCACGACGAGGATGAGGATCGCGAGCACACCGCTGATCACGGCCGGCACGATCGGCGTCTTCGTCTTCGGGTGAACGGTCGCGATGCGCTCCCCGGCCGGCAGGTTGTTGTCGCGCGCCATCGCGAACGCCATGCGGATCGTCGCGGTGTGGACTGCCAGGCAGCAGACCGTCACGGCGATCACCACGCAGATCAGGAAGATCTTCCCGACGGTGTCGCCGAAGACGTCGAGGATGATGTACTGGAGCCCGCCGAACTCGCCGATCTCAGGCGCGTTGATGTTGCCCACGGCCATCATCGCGAAGAGGATGATCAGCCCGCCGAGGACGAACGAGGCGATCACGGCGCGCATGATCGCTATCGGCGCCGTCTTGCGCGGCTCATGGGTCTCCTCGCCGAGCGAGCTCGCGGTGTCGAAGCCGTACATCACGTAGGCCGAGGCGAGCGAGGCGGCGAGGAAGGCGCCGAAGTAGCCCCACTCGTGGCCTGCGCCGGTGCCCTGCGTCTCGAACACCACGTCCGGACCGCGCGTGGCGCTGGCGAGCAAAGCGACGATCAGCACCACGGCCGCGATCAGCTCGATGAACACTCCCGTGCTGTTGATGCGGGACATCAGCTTCACTCCGAGCGCGTTGATCAGCGTGGTGAAGGTGATGAGGACGGTGCCGAGGATGACCGCGTTGATCGCGAAGTCGTTGTCCCCAGTGCCGTCGCCGACGAATTGGAAGAAGTCCGAGATCTCCGGGAGGGTGATCTGGTAGGCGAGCGCGACGGCGGCGATCGTGACGATCGAGGCGGTGAGCATCATCCAGCCGCCCAGCCAGGCGACGGTGCCGCTCGCGAGCATCTTCCCCCAGTTGTAGATCGACCCTGCCACGGGGAAGTTCGCCGCCAGCTCGGCGAAGCAGAGCGCGACCATCAGCTGGCCGACGAAGACCATCGGCCAGGTCCACCAGTACGCCGGGCCGCCGAAGGCGAAGCCGAAGTAGAAGAGCTGGAAGACGCCCGTGAGGATCGAGATGTAGCTGACGCCGGCCGCGAAGCTCGCGAACCTTCCGATGCTCCGGTCGAGCTCCTGCTTGTAGCCGAACTCGGCTAGCTCGTCAGAGTGATCGCCGGCAGACGTGGTCGCCACGTGCGCCCTCCCAGGTTGTTGGTCACGCTACGCCCGACACATGGGCGCGATGCCGCTCTTGGGCTCTCCCCGCTGCGAATATCACAGCGCCCGAGGGACCCTGTCAAGGGTGATATATCACTTCGGCCGGACCATGCACGATATCTCCCAGTTCCTGGCTCGCTTCCCGCCGTTCGACACGCTCGACAAGGAGACGCTCGAACGCGTGTCGGCCGCCGCGGAGATCGAGTTCTACGCGGCGGGGACGGCGATCCTCGAGAGCGCGGCGGCGACCTCGCGATTCGCCTACGTGGTGCGTAGCGGGCGCGGTCGAGCTGCTTGTCGACGGCCGGCTCCACGACCTGCTCGGCGAGGGCGAGATGTTCGCGCTTCGCCTCGCTCCTGCAGGACGCGCCGCTCGGCTTCGTCGCGCGCGCCGCCGAGGACACGCTCGCCTACCGCTTCCCCGAGGCCGCGATCCTGCCGGTGCTCGAGCAGCCCGCAGCGGTGCGTTTCGTGGTCCGCTCGATGGCCAGGGACGTGCACCTCCTCGCGCGGCCGGACGACGCGGCCGCGCCATCCGCCGGTGGCCGCCCGGTGCGCGAGCTGATCCGTGCGCCCGCGCTCATCTGCCCGCCCGAGACGGTGGTGCAGGCGGCGGCCCGGCGGATGGTCGAGACGGGCGCCACATGTGTCCTCGTCGACCTCGGCGAGCAGCTCGGGATCGTGACCGACCGCGACCTGCGCACGCGCGTCGTCGCCGACGGCGCCGGGCCGGACACGCCGGTCTCGGAGGTGATGAGCGCGCCCGGCCTGGATCGTCGCGTCGGACCGGACCGGCACCGAGGCCCTGCTCGAGATGCTCGACCACGGCATCCGCCACCTGCCCGTGCAGGACCCCGGCGGCGCGATCCTCGGCGTGCTCGACGACGTCGACCTGATGGCGAGCGAGCGGCGCGCGCCGTTCCGGCTGCGCGCGCGGGTCGGGCGCGCGCCCGGACGCCGCTGAGGTGGCGTCCACCGCCGCCGAGCTGCCGGCGACGGTGATCGCTCTGCACGACGCCGAGGTCCCCGCCGCGGCGATCAGCCGCATGATGGCCGGCATCCACGACACGATCGTGCGCCGTCTGGTCGAGCTGGCGCACGAGGAGCTCGGCGCGCCGCCGGTGTCGTACACCTGGCTCGCGACCGGCAGCTTCGGGCGCCGTGAGCCGTTCCCGAGCTCGGACGTCGACTCCGCGCTCGCGTGGGACGGGTCCGGCGACGACCCGGCCGTGCGCGAGCAGCTCGAGCGGATCGCGAAGCGGGTGGTGGAGGGCTTCGAGGCGGCGGGGCTGCGCTGCGACCCGCAGGGCGCCGTGGCGGGCAGCCGCCTGTTCACGCGCTCGATCGGGGACTGGGAGCGGGCGGTGGCCGCCTGGACCCGAGACCCGGACGAGGGCCGCGGCCTGATGCTCATGTCGGTGGTGATCGAGAGCGACGCGGTCTGGGGATCGACGGTGCTCGGAAAGCGGATCGCCGACGCGGCGGCGCGAGCGCCCGACCGCGAGCGCCTGCTCTCGCGCCTCGCGGCCGCGGCGGTCGCCGAGCGCCCGCCGACGGGCTTCTTCCGGGACTTCGTGCTGCATTCGACGGGCGAGCGCAAGGGCGTGCTCGACATAAAGCGCGGCGGCCTCCTGCCGATCGAGTCGCTCGCGCGATGGGCCGGGCTCGCGGCAGGGGTGGGCGCGGCCTCGACGAGCGCGCGGCTGCGAGCAGCCGAGGCGGCGGGGACGCTCGACACCTCCGACGCCGCTGCGCTGCGCGACGCGCTCGAGCTGATGAGCGCGCTTCGCATGGAGCATCAGGTCGAGCAGCTGCGCGCGGGCCGCGCGCCCGACAACCTGATCGCGCCGAAGAGCCTGCCGCCGGTCACCCGCACCGCGCTGAAGGAGTCGTTCCGGGCCGTGGCGCGCGTGCAGCGGGGCATCGGCGTCGGGCTCGGCATGAGCGGACGGTGAGGCGGCCGGCGCGAGGCTCGTGGCGGGCGGCCCGCTTCCTCGTCATCGACGTCGAGACGACGGGCCTCGATCTCGATCGCGACGAGATCGTGTCGTTCTCCGCGCTACCGGTCGAGGCGGGCCGCGTGGTCACGGGCTCGGCGGTCGGGGGGCTCGTCCACCCGGAGCGCGCTCCGGCGCCCTCGTCGATCGAGATCCACGGGCTGCGTCCAGCGGACCTCGAGGCCGCGCCGTCCGCGGCGCAGGCCCTCGCACCGCTCGCCGCCGCCATGGCGGGCCGGACCCCCGTCGCGCACGCCGCGTGGGTCGAGAGCGCGTTCCTGCGCCGGCCGCTGCGCGCGCTCGGCACGCGAATGCCGCGGCGGGTGGTCGACACGGCGCTGCTCTGGCGGCTCCTCTCGATCCGGCGGGGAGAGGACGACCCGGGCTGGTGCGCGCTGTCGGCCGTGGCCGAGGGCCTCGGCCTGCCCGCGCACCGGCCGCACGTGGCCGAGGGCGACGCGCTGACGACGGCGCAGGCATTCCTCGCCCTGGCGACCCATCTGGAGGCACAGGGCCGCGGGACCGTGCGCGAGCTCACCGGGGCCGCCTGGTTCCTGAGCGGCTGGCGGCGCCTCCACCCGGCCGGGCGCCCGTGAGCAGGGCTCAGCTGCGGCTGAACGCCGCCAGGATCTCGCGCTGGAACTCGAGCACGTGCTCGCGCATGACCGTGCGCGCACGGTCGCCGTCGCGGTCGAGCAGGGCGCTCAGCAGGTGCATCTGGTCGTGGACCGAGTGGCCGAGGCCCGGAACGCGGTCGAGCACGAGATACCAAATGCGCAGCGAGTGCGTGAAGTAGCGCTCGAGCGTCTCGAGCAGGTAGGGGTTGCCCGTCGCGGTCCAGGTGAAGCGGTGGATGCGCTCGTCGAAGCGCATCAGCCACTCCTGCTCGTGCGGGCGGGTGACCTCGTCGATCTCCTTGAGCAGGTTCTCGGCCGCCTCGCGGTCGCCGTCGCTCATGCGGAGCGCGGCGACCTCGGCCGCGTAGCTCTCGAGCTCCGCGCGCACCTCCGTGATGTTCACGATGTCGGACGCCTCGACCGCGGTCACGAACGTGCCGCGTCGCGGCTGAACCGCGACGAGGTTCTCGAGCGCGAGCCGCTTGACGGCCTCTCGCAGCGGGGTTCGGCCGATCTTCATCTCACGCATCAGCGCGTCCTCGCGCAGGACCGTCCCGGGAGCGAGCCGCAGGGTGACGATGCGGTCGCGGAGGTCGACGTAGGCACGCTCGGCGACGAGCCTCGCGCTCGGGGCGCCCGGTTCCTCGACTGGGACGGGGGAGGGGCTGAGGCCATCGTGGTGCGACGGATCCTAGGAACCGCCGCGGCGACAATCGTATAGCCTGATATATCAGTTATGGGCGCCGGGGCGTCGAGGATCGGCACACAGGCTGGGGGGGCCGGTCCCGCGCTTCCGAGCGCCGCCGAGGCCAAGGCCCTCGCCGAGCTGCTCGGGCGCCCGCGCTACGAGGTGTTGCCGCTCGAGGGCATCGAGGACGAGGTGACCGCCGCGCTCGGCACCGACGTCACGATCACGGTGACCGGCTCTCCGCAGCAGGGGCCTGGACGCGACGCTCGAGCTGGCCGAGCTGCTTGCGCGAAGCGGGTACCGAGTGGTCCCCCACCTGCCGGCGCGCCAGGTCCGCGACGGCGCCCATCTCGACGAGGTGCTCGACCGCGTGCAGGCGGCCGGCATCCGCCGGCTGTTCGTGCCCGCCGGGCGACACGAGCGACGCGGCGGGCGCGTTCGAGGGCGCCGCCGAGCTGCTCACCGCGATGGGAGCACGCCGGGCCGAGTTCGACGAGATCGGGATCACCGGCTACCCCGAGAGCCATCACCTGATCCCGGACGAGGAGACGATCAGGGCGATGTTCGCCAAGGCGGAGATGGCCACGGACATCATCAGCCAGATCTGCTTCGACGCCGAGACGATCGTGGGCTGGATCCGCAAGGTCCGCGAGCGCGGCACGAAGCTGCCGATCTGGATCGGCCTGCCGGGCATCGTCGACCACGCGCAAGCTGCTCCGCATCTCCGTGAAGATCGGGCTGGGCGAGTCGGCGCGCTTCCTCGGCCACCAGCACGGCTGGCTGCGGCGCCTGCTCACGCGCCGCTTCAGCCCCGACGGGCTCGTGCGGGAGCTCGCTCCGGCGGCGGTCGACCCCGGAGCGGGGATCGCGGGCTTCCACCTCTACACGTTCAACGAGGTGGAGCGGACCGAGCGCTGGCGCCGCCAGACGCTCGAGCGGCTCGCCGCGCCGCTGGGCTGAACAGGCGCCGAGCAGCTAGAAACGGGGCCCAAGACGCGAGGTGCCAGGTGGCGGCCGAGACCCGAGCGCCCAGGACGAGCTCACCGCGGCGAACTCGCCCAGGCCGCTGCGCCGAGGCGGCGCGGTTCGGCGGGTCAGACTGCCCAGACGGGGTTCATGAAGTTAGTCAACTCCTGGTTGACTAACTTCAGGGACCCCCGGCGCCCGCCTCCGGCAACCGCTCCGCCAGGAGCGTCGAGACGTCGGCCACCCGCAGCTCGTCGCCATTCGCGCGGACCCCGTCGTCCAGCATCACTGTGCAGAACGGGCAGGCCACGGCCAGCGTCTCCGCGCCCGTCGCGGCGGCCTCGGCCGCACGGGTCTCGTTGATCAGGCCGGCGCGCTCCTCCATCCACATGTGCGCGCCGCCCGCGCCGCAGCAGAAGGTGCGCTTGCCGCTGCGCTCCATCTCGACTGGCTGTCCCACGGCCTCGACGAGCTCGCGCGGATCCGCGAGCACGTCGTTGTGCCGCGCCAGGTAGCACGAGTCGTGGTAGGTGATCTGCTCGTCGCCCGCGCTCGTCTCGAGCCGCCCGTCGCGCACGAGCTCGGCGAGCAGCTCGCTGTGGTGGACGACCTCGTAGCGCCCGCCGAAGTCCGGGTACTCGTTCCCGAGCGTGTTGAAGCAGTGCGGGCAGCTCGCGACGATCTTCGTCACGCCCGCGTCGTTCAGGGTCGCGACGTTCTGCTCCGCGTGCGCCTGGAAGAGGTACTCGTTGCCCATCCGCCGAGCCGGGTCCCCCGTGCACGACTCGCGCGGGCCGAGGATCGCGAAGTCGACCCCGGCGGCCTTCAGGAGCTTCGCGGTCGACTGCGCCGCAGTGCGGGCGCGCTCGTCGAACGACGCCGCGCAGCCAACCCAGTAGAGGACCTCGGGCGGCGGCTCGCCGGGCTCGAGGACGCGCACTCCGAGCTCCTCCGCCCAGTCGGCGCGCTCGGTCTGCGGCTTGCCCCAGGGGTTCGAGGCGCGCTCGACGTCGCGCAGCATCTGCTCCGACTCGCTCGGGAAGCGCGACTCCATCATCACCAGGTGGCGGCGCAGGTCGATGATGTGGTCGACGTGCTCGATCGACACCGGGCACTCGCGTACGCAGGCGCCGCACGTCACGCAGTCCCAGACGACGTTGTCGGTGACGGCGTTCGGCACGAGCGGGCTCGGTTCGAAGCCCTCGGCGCTCCGGACGAGCGCTCGGCCCCTCCTCGAAGACCTGGTCGCGCAGGGCCATGATGAGCAGCTTCGGCGACAGCTCCTTGCCGGTGGCGAACGCCGGGCAGACGTCCTGGCAGCGCCCGCACTCGGTGCAGGAGAACGTGTCGAACATCTGCTTCCAGGTCAGGTCGGGCACGGTGCCCGCGCCGAAGCGCATCTCGTCCTCGGGGACGTCGAAGCGGAGCGGCTCGATGCGCCCGCCCGGGCCCGTGCGCCCGAAGTACACGTTGATCGCGGCGGTCGCGATGTGCAGGTGCTTCGAGTGCGGGAGGTAGGCGAGGAAGCTGAGGATGATCAGAACGTGGGCCCAGACGAAGACGCGCTCGAGGACCTCGGTCGTCCCGTTGTCGGCGAACAGGCCGGAGAGCGCGTCGGAGACAGGCGACCAGCTCGCCGGCCACTCGTTCATGCCGAGCGCGATCCGTGACGCGTGCCAGAGCAGCAGCGTCGTCACGATGCCCGCGATCAGCGCGAGGATCAGGTCGGCCTCGCCGAGGTGGCTGCCCTCGAAGCGAGCCGGGCGCTGCACCTTGCGGATGAAGAGCGCGGCGATCACGCCGCACAGGACGAGCACGGCGAACACGTCGACCATCAACGCGAACCAGCCCTGATGCCCGAGCCACGGAAGCGTCGCGTCGCGGTCGACGGCGCCGATCATCGCGATCACGATCGTCGGGAACAGGACGAGGAAGCCCCAGAAGATGGCCGCGTGGACGAGGCCCGGCACGAAGCGCTGGAAGAGCTTCCTCTGGCCGAGCACGATCTCGGCCTCGTTCTTCACGCGCTTCGGCACCTCGCCGCTGCGCTCGACCGGCTTGCCGAGCCGTACGAGGTCGGCGAGCAGCTTGGCGCGGCGCCCGAAGAGATAGCCGCTGACGGCCAGCGCCGCGGCGAGCGCGAGCGCACCGGCGAGCACTACCCCACGCGTGCCTTTCGCAGCTCGGCCGTGATCGCGGGCACGATCTCGGTGAGGTCGCCGATCACGGCGTAGTCGGCGCTCATCAGGATCGGCGCCTCGGCGTCGGAGTTGATCGCGAGGATCTTCTTCGCGCCCTTGCAGCCGGCGATGTGCTGCGTCGCGCCGCTGATGCCGCAGGCGATGTAGAGGTCGGGTGAGACCTTCGTGCCCGTCTGGCCGACCTGGTCGGTGTGCGGACGCCAGCCCGCGCTCGTCACGACGCGCGAGCAGCCGACTGCCGCGCCGAGCTGCTCGGCAAGCTCCTCGATGATCCCGAAGCCCTCGGCCGAGCCGACGCCGCGGCCGCCGCTCACCACGACCTTCGCCTCAGCGAGCGAGATGCCGCTCGTGACGGTGTCGACGTGCTCGCTCACCCGCACCGCGAGGTCGGCGTCGTCGAGGGCGGGGGAGAAGGATTCGACGGCGGGTGGGTCGGCGCCGTTGACGGTCGCGGCGGGGACCATGTGCGGCGCGGAGCTCAGCAGGGCGGGGGAGCCGTGGAGGCGCGCCTCTTCCAGGAGGCTGCCACCCCAGCGCACGCGCGTGAGGGCCAGCGGAGCGCCCGCCTCCACGCGGGTGCAGTTCGCGGCGAACGGCAACTGCAGACGGGCAGCCACGTGTGCCATCACCTCGTTGCCGCCGTTCGATCCGGGCGCGACGATCGCCGAGGGCTCGAGCCGCGCCGCCAGGTCGGTCACGCAGCGAGCCCAGGCGCCCGGCGCATAGGCGCCGAGGCGCTCGTCCTCCGCCACGTGGACGCTCGTCACGCCGTGCGCGCCCAGGCCCGCGGCGGCGTCGGCGCCGCCGGGGCCGACGAGGAGCGCCGCGAGCGGCTCCCCGAGCTGCCGCGCCAGCGCCAGCGCCTGCAGCGACAGCTCGTCGACGCCCTCGGGCCCGTGCTCGACGAGGACCAGGGCGCTCATGCGACCCCCAGCTCGCGCATCACGTCCACCACGGCCGGCGCCGCGCCGGCCCCCTCGCCGAGGATCTCCGCCTGCTTGCCCTGACCCGCCGGCACTACGAGCCGCACCTTCTCGAGCCGCGGCGCGGGCCGCTCCGGCGTGATCTTCTCGACCGGCTTCTGGCGGGCGCGCAGCTTGGCCGGCACCGACGGGTAGCGGGGCAGGTTGATGCCCTCGAGCACCGTCACGACGGCGGGCAGCGGTACGTCGTAGATGTCGCGCCCGCCGGACACCTCCTGCTCGCAGCGCGCGCGGCCGTCTCCGACGGTCAGGCCCTTGAGGCCGGTCACCACCGGCCGCCCGAGCGTGTACGCGACGCGGATGCCGACCTGGTAGTTGCCCGAGTCCGCAGACTCGTTGCCGAAGATGATCAGGTCGAAGTCGGCGGCGTGCTCCGTGATCGCTGCAGCGGTGGCCTCGGCGTCCCACTCCTCCCCGTCGGTCGTGAGCAGGATCCCGCGGTCGGCGCCGATCGCGAGCGTCTCGCGGATCTGCTCCTCGGCCTCCGGCGGCCCGAGCGCGAGCACCGTCACCTCGCCGCCCTGCTGCTCGACGATCCGCACCGCCTCCTCGACGCCGCACTCCTCGTGCGGGCTGATCGTGAAGCCGAGGTGGCGCGTCTCGAGCGCCTGCTCGTCGGCCGTCAGGACCATGCGGCCGCCGGTGAGCGGCACGCGCTTGACGCAGACGAGGATCCTCACGCCGGCACCGGGCTGGCCGCCTTCACGCGCTCGTTGTCGGGGTCGAAGATCGGCGTCGACCCGGCGACCGCGACCGTGACCGGGAACAGCTCGTTCATGTACATCACGGCGAGCTCCCGCCCGGCCTCGGCGTGCTCGGGCGGCAGGTAGGACATGAGCAGGTGCTTGCCGACGGACGGGCCCGGCTCCGGCGCTCGTGACGAACGAGCGCCTGCCCTTCGAGTCGATCAGCGGCGCCCCGTCGCGGGTCACGATCGGCTCGCCCCCGAGCATGTAGCGGCGCTGCGCCGCCGCTCGACGTGTGGTCGTCGACCGTCAGCGTGCACATCACCGTCGCCGGCTCCTCCTCGCGGTGCCGCACGTGCGCCTCCTTGCCGACGAAGTCCTGCTCCTTCACCTTGCCCCACGCCATCCCGGCCTCGGCCACGTTGTACTCGCCGTCGAGCTCGAAGCCGAAGGCGCGGTAGCACTTCTCGAGCCGGCCCGGTGGTCCCGTACACGCCGATGCCCGGCGGGCACGACGCCGTGCGGCTCGCCCGCCTCCCAGACGGTGTCCCAGAGCTTCGCGCCCTGCTCGATCGGCACGTAGAGCTCCCAGCCGAGGTCGCCGACGTAGGAGATCCGCGACGCGAGCACCGACAGCGAGCCCACCTCGATCGTCGCGGCAGGTCGCGAACGGGAAGCCCTCGTGCGAGACGTCCGCGCGAGGTCGTGGCCTGCAGCACCTCGCGCGCACGCGGCCCCCAGAGCCCGAGCGTGCACCAGCTCGAGGTGAGGTCGATCACCTGCGCGTCCGGGCCCGGCGTGGTCGCGGTACCACTTGAAGTCGGCCATGCCGTGCGCGCCGCCGGTGACGACGCGGAAGTGGTCGTCCGCGAGCCGCATCACGGTGAGGTCGGAGCGGAAGCCGCCGCGCGGCGTGAGCACGGGCGTGTAGACGACCTTGCCGTGCTTCACGTCCATCTGGCGCATCGACACCCGCTGCACGCAGTCGAGCGCGCCCGGGCCGACCACGTCGAAGACGCAGAAGGCGGTGAGGTCGAACATCGCGACGCGCTCGCGCATCGCGAGGTGCTCGGCGTTGATGATCGGCGACCACCAGCGCCTGTCCCACTCGGCCTCGCGGTCCTGGACGCCGAACTCCTCGACGAGCCCGGCGTTCGACTCGTACCAGTGCGGGCGCTCCCAGCCGGCCGCCTCGTAGAAGACGGCGCCGAGCTCGCTCGTGCGCGCGTGGAAGGGGGAGAGGCGCACGTTGCGGTCCGAGGCCCACTGCTCGCCCGGGTGCACGATCCCGTAGGTCTTGTTGAAGTGCTCGCTCGCGCGCGCCCGCACGTGCTCGACGCGTGCGCTGGTGCTCGTAGAAGCGCGCGATGTCGGAGGACCAGAGGTCGATCTCGGGCTCGCCCTCGACCATCCACTCGGCGAGCGCGCGGCCGACGCCGGGGCCCTCCTTGACCCAGACCGCCGCGGCCGACCAGAGGCCCCTGACCTCGGGCGTCTCGCCGAGCACCGGCAGCGCGTCCGCGGTGAGCGAGAGCAGGCCGTTGATCGCGTACTTGATGCCCACCGACTCGTCGCCGACGATCTCCGGCATCAGCTCGAGCGCGTGCTGCATCTGCTCGACGAAGTCGTCCTCGGTGAAGGGGAACTCCGTCGGCGAGAGCGCCGCCTCCTCGATCGAGGGGATCTCGTCCGGGTCGTGCAGGATCGGGCGGTGGGCGTACGAGCCGACCTCGAGCCCGGTCCCGTCCTGGCGCTCGTACATGAACGTGTCCATGTCGCGCACGATCGGGTACTCGATCGCGCTCTTCGCGTCGGCGAAGCGCGGCACCGGCCCGATGTCGATCATCTGGTGGACGGCCGGCGTCAGCGGGATCGCCGCGCCCGCCATGCGCGCGATCCGCGGGCTCCAGACGCCGCAGGCCACGACGACGACCTCCGTCTCGATGTCGCCGCGGTCGGTGTGGACGCGCGCGACCCGCCCGCCCTCGACGTCGATGCCGGTGACCTCGGTGTTGGCCGAGACCGTCAGCGCGCCCGCCTCCTGCGCCGCGCTCGCGCATGAGCGTGCCCGCCCGCAGCGAGTCGACGACGCCGACGCTCTCGCGTGTAGAAGCCGCCGACGATCACGCTCTCGTCGATGTACGGGACGAGCTCCTTGACCTCCGCCGGGCGTCACGAGCCGGACGCCCTCGACGCCCCACGCGCCCGCCGAGGCCATCCGCCGGCGCAGCTCCTCCATGCGCTCCTCGGTGCGCGCGACCTCGAGGCCCCCGCAGGTCGTGAGCACGCCGAGCTCCTCGTACTGGCGCGAGGCTGTCGTGCGTCAGCGCGGTCATCTCGCGCGAGTGGTCGACCGGGAAGATGAAGTTCGACGCGTGGCCGGTCGAGCCGCCCGGGTTCGGCAGCGGGCCCTTGTCGAGCAGCACCAGGTCGCGCCAGCCGAGCCGCGCCAGGTGGTGGACGAGGCTGTTGCCGACGATGCCGGCGCCGATCACGACGGCGCGGGCGCTGCCCGGCAGACGCCCTCCTCCAGCTTGGTCTTCCACGGAGCTCACCTCGGGGTTCGGAATCGCCGGATCCCTGATATATCACACCCGAATGCACTCGTCATACGAGTTGCGAAGCGAGATCGTTCGAGATCGAGGTCGGCGGCCGGCCGGGTCGGCGTTGGGCGACCTGTTCGAGGGCTTCGACGGAGCAGGACCGGCTCGGGCGTGGTCGTGCGCCGGCCGTGCGGGGCGGTGGGGGCGAGCGCGCTCATCTGCGCGACGATCACCGCCTTCTACGACATCCAGCGCGCCCGCGGCGACGACTTCTTCGTCTACCCCGACTACTTCCTCTTCCACGTGGGCGGCGCCGCATGGGCGACCACGCGCGGCTCGACGTCTTCCCGCGCCGCAAGGAGGTGGTCGTGGGGGACGAGCCCGAGGCGCTGCTCGAGGCGATCAACGATCGCGGCGATCACGCGGCTCGTCGTCGAGGACGGCGACGCCGCGGCGGCTCGAGCTGCGACGCGGGCCGAGCTGGCGAGCGCGCGCGGCAGGATCGTGACCTGCCTCGCGTACTCGCCGTCGGGGCGTGTGCGGACGCGCGACGTGCGCATCGCCGGCAACGACATCACCGAGGGGTACGTGGAGGCGATCCTCGACCCGGAGTCGCGCATGGAGCGGCTGCGACGCGGCGACGAGGCCGACCGCGCCTCGCGCGGACGCGATCGCCGTGCGCGCGGGCGAGGTGCCGCGCCGAGCTGCGCGCGCCGATCGCCGCGGCGCGCGCCGAGCTCCTCGAGGACGGCCGCCCGGTCGAGACCTACCGCCGCCTCGGCCTGGACGAGGCGCTCGCGCTGCTGTGAGGCGGCGCGGTGCCCCGCCGCGCGCTCCACCCCCGCGGGTCCAGGCCCCGCGAGCGCCTAGGGCGCCGCCTCGCGCCTGCGCGGGCGCTACCGCTCCCTCCTACCCCGCGGGCGGGTTGACCCTCCTCGACCGAAACTGATATATCAGCCGACAGGGCCGTGGGACACGAGGAGGTACGACATTGGCACAGGTGAACGAGAACCCGGGGGTCCTGCTCTACCCGCGGATCAAGAAGTCGCCGTACTTCTACGCGTCGCGCCGTCACGGCGTGCAGCTCTACAGCACCTACAACCACCACTACCACCCGCGCCACTACGGCGACCCGGTCGAGGAGTACTGGCATCTCCTCAACGGCGTGACCCTCTGGGACGTCGGCGGCGCCGAGCGGCAGATCGAGATCAGCGGCCCGGACGCCTTCGACTTCACCAACCTGATCGTCGCGCGCGACCTCAACAAGTGCGCGGTCGGGCAGTGCAAGTACGTGTTCAACACGCTTCCGGACGGCGGCATCATCAACGACCCGGTGCTCCTGCGGGTCGAGGAGAACCGCTTCTGGCTGTCGCTGGCCGACAGTGACGTCGAGCTGTGGGCGCGGGGCGTCGCCCACGGCAGCAACTACGACGTGACCATCAAGGAGATCGACGTCGGGCCGCTGCAGGTCCAGGGGCCGAAGTCCAAGGACGTGATGGTCGACCTGTTCGGGGACTCGATCCTCGAGATCCCGTACTACTACCTGCGCGCGTACGAGCTCGACGGGATGAACGTGCTCGTCTCCAGGACCGGCTACACGTCGGAGCTCGGCTACGAGATCTACCTCTACGAGGCCAGCAAGAACGGGGTCAAGCTGTGGGACGCGGTGCTCGAGGCCGGCAAGCCCCACGACCTCGAGGTGATCGGCCCCTGCCACATCCGCCGCATCGAGGGCGGCATCCTCGCGCTCGGCTGCGACATGTGGTTCGACACCAACCCCTACGAGGTCGGCTACGGCTACGACTGGATGGTCGACCTCGAGCAGGGCGCGGACTTCATCGGCAAGGACGCCCTGCACCAGATCAAGCTCGAGGGCCCCAAGCGCCAGCTCGTGGGCGTCGAGATCGAGGGCGCCAACCTCGGGCTCGTTCAACGACGGCGCGATGATCGACGTCTTCCCGGTCCACCTGAACGGCAGCCGCATCGGCGAGGTCACCTCGGCCTGCTGGTCGCCGAAGCTCGAGAAGAACATCGGCTTCGCGATGGTGCCGACCGAGCACTCCGAGCTCGGCACGGAGTTCGAGATCGAGAAGCCCGACGAGACCGTCGGCGCCGTGGTGGTGCCCAAGCCGTTCGTCGATCCCGAGAAGGAGACTCCGAAGCAGGAGTTGACCGCGGCCGCCGGTTCGGGAGAATCGTCCTGACGTACCTCGCATAAAGCCTGGCGACAGGAAGGACTCCGGTATGTCCACGCAGTACGACTTCGTGATCGTCGGCGGTGGGTCGGCCGGATGCGCCCTCGCCAACCGGCTCTCGGCCGACCCGTCCAACCGCGTCCTGGTCCTCGAGGCGGGCCGTCCCGACTGGTCGCTGGGACGTCTTCATCCACATGCCGGCGGCGCTCGCCTTCCCGATCGGCAGCCGCTTCTACGACTGGCGCTACGAGTCGGAGCCCGAGCCGTACATGGGCGGCCGGCGCGTGTTCCACGCGCGCGGCAAGGTGCTCGGCGGCTCGAGCAGCATCAACGGGATGATCTTCCAGCGCGGCAACCCGATGGACTACGAGCGCTGGGCGCGCGGACGACGGCATGGAGACGTGGGACTACCACCACTGCCTGCCCTACTTCAAGCGCATGGAGAACTGCCTGGCGGCCGCGGCCGACGACCCGTTCCGCGGCCACGACGGCCCGCTCGTGCTCGAGCGCGGGCCGGCGCGCGGGCCGCTCTTCGACGCCTTCTTCGAGGCGGTCCAGCAGGCGGGCCACCCGCTCACCGACGACGTCAACGGCTACAAGCAGGAGGGCTTCGCGAAGTTCGACCGCAACGTGCACAACGGCCGCCGGCTGTCGGCCGCGCGCGCGTACCTGCACCCGGTGCTCGACCGCCCCAACCTGAAGGTCGAGACGTTCGCGCTCGCCACGCGCATCATGTTCGAGGGCGGCCGCGCGGTCGGCGTCGAGTACTCACGCGGGCGGCGCTCGCACCAGGCGCGCGGCGGCGAGGTCGATCCTCTGCGGCGGCGCGATCAACACGCCGCAGCTGATGCAGCTCTCCGGCATCGGCTCGCCCGAGCACATGCGCTCGATCGGGGTCGCGCCGGTTCACGAGCTGCCCGGGGTCGGCGAGAACCTCCAGGACCACCTCGAGGTGTACGTGCAGCACACCTCCATCAAGCCGATCTCGATGGCGCCCTACTTCAAGATGGCCAACCGGCCCAAGGTCGGGGCCGAGTGGCTGCTTCGCAAGTCGGGGCCGGGCGCCACCAACCACTTCGAGGCCGGCGGCTTCATCCGCAGCAACGAAGAGGTCAAGTGGCCGAACCTCATGTACCACTTCCTCCCGATCGCGATCCGCTACGACGGCACCGTGTCCCGAGGGCGGCGGCGGGCACGGCTACCAGGTGCACGTGGGCCCGATGTACTCCGACGTGCGCGGCACCTGCCGGGCGGTGTCGAGCGACCCGCGCAAGCACCCGGCGCTGCGCTTCAACTACCTCTCGACCGGCAACGACCGGCGCGAGTGGATCGAGGCGCTCCAGGCGACCCGCAAGATCCTCTCCCAGCCCGCCTGGGACGGCATCAGCGGCGGCGAGCTGTCGCCCGGCCCCGGAGTCGAGACGGACGAGGAGATCCTCGACTGGGTGGCAAAGGACGCCGAGACCGCGCTGCACCCGTCGTGCACATGCCGGATGGGCACGGACGACATGTCGGTGACCGACCCGGACACGATGGGCGTCCGCGGCGTGGAGGGCCTGCGGGTCGTCGACGCGTCGGTCTTCCCGTACGTCACGAACGGCAACATCTACGCGCCGGTGATGATGACCGCCGAGAAGGCGGCCGACCTGATCCTCGGCAACACGCCGCTGCCGCCCGAGATGATCGAGTACTACCGCCACCCGCTCGCGGAGACCGGCGACGTGCGCGACCAGGGCGGCTCGGCGTCGGACGGGGCCGGGACGGAGAAGAGCGAGGCGGACGCGGAGGCCGAGGCGCCGTCCTCCTGAGCCACAGTCGGCGAGATGCCCGGCGAGCAGAAAGCCGCCGGGGCAGCGCGTTACTGGTCGAGAGAGGCCGCACGCGGGCGATTCGCGCGGGCGGCGAGGGCCTTCGGTACCTGTCGGTGCATAGGCGCCGTGGTCCGCTGCAGGTAGCCTCGAATCCATGAAGCGCAGCGAGGCGCTCCAGCCGCTGTCGCACCAACACCATCAGGGCCTGTTCGCCGCGTTGCAACTCAAGCGCGCCGGCCCGGAGACCGCGACGGAGGCGCGAAGCGCCTTTCTCGACTTCTATCACCGGGAGGGCGCGCGCCACTTCAGCGCCGAGGAGGAGCTGCTGCTGCCCGCCTACGCCCGCCACACCGAGTTCGACCGGCCGGAGATCGTGCGCGTGCTGACAGAGCACGTCGATCTGCGCCGCCGCGGCCAGGACATCGAGGCGACCGCCAATCCGGACCCGTCCGCACTGCGCGACCTGGGCGAGCGGCTCGAGCGCCACATCCGCTTCGAGGAGCGCGAGCTCTTCCCGATGATCGAGGCGGCCCTCCCCGAGGAGGAGCTCAGGCAGCTCGGCGCCGCGCTGGCGCGCGCCGAAGCCGGACACGGGTGACGTCAGAGGCCGTCGACTCGGTAGACGTCTCCGGTGACCGACACGACGTACGCGGTGGCTCCGACGAACTCCACCGACGTGGGCCGGTCCAGCACGAGTTCCCGGCCGCGGCGGTCCACGACCGGCGTCAGGTCGCCGTGACGTCCCACGACGACCAACCGGCCCGTGTTCGGCAGCGGCCCGGGAGCCCTCACCGACACCATCCCACTGACCCTGTGAGAGTCCGTAGAGCTTGCCGTGCGGTCCCCGCTCGACGTCGATGAGCATGCTCGCCCCGCTGGCTACCTCGCGCGGCTCCCGTCCCGGGCGCACAGCGACGACCTTGCCGTCCTCGGGGACGTGGGGGATCGGGCCCATTTGGGTGACGAAGACGCGGCCGAAGGCCGTCTCGAGTCCGGTCGGCACCACGTTCCCGAACGTGGCGACCTCGTGGATCGAACCGTGCCGGCTCGACCCACAGCACCCGGTTGTGGTGCCCATCGGTCACCAGGAACCCGCCGCGGTAGGGCTCCAGCGCGAAGTGCACGCCGGTGTCGACGAAGAACGCCGGCTCCGGCGGGTTGTCCACCGACCATTGGCCGAGGTCGGCGACGAGCGTGTTCGACCCGTCGCGTTCGATCCGGTAGAGGCCGTTCTTTGCCTCCGGATCACCGAACGGTTCAGCGCCTCACCGAAGATCGTGCCGCTCACGAGCGTGACGAGCACGTACGCCGTGCGACCCGCGAACGCGACGTCGACCGGTCCCCCGATGTCGACACCCTGGAACGCCTTCGGTGGCAGCCCGTCGGCGTACGGGGTCACTCGTCCGGAGCGGCGGTCGATGCGCAGCACCGCACCGGCCGCGCCGTCCGTGACATAGAGCGCCCCGTCGGGACCGATCGTGCTCCCGGTGACGAAGTCGTCGCTCCCGAACTCGGCCAGTGGCGTCACCACCGGACCTCTCCGGTCGTGGGCGCTGACCGTCGGCGCGGCCACCGCGGCCACCAGGCCAGCTGCGGCGATGAACAGACCAATCCGACGCACGACAGCCATAGGTCGCCCTCTCTCGTTGGGTCGTCACGCCGAGTCGCCACGGTGCGCGCCGCAGCTCCTCCGATCCCATTTTGAACGACCACCACAGAGCGGTCAAGGGCGTCGACTCGCGAACTCCTACCTCGAGATGGGCAGCGTGCGCGGCAGCCCGAAGAGGGGGAAGGTGCTGTTGTCGAACCGGGTCACGGCGGCGATCCGGTCGCCCGCGAGCGTGAGCACGATCAGCCCGAAGGGGCGGGCGATCGAAGCGTGCGCGTCATGGAGGTAGCAGCCAAGCGCCGGTTGCGTGTTGGCCCGGGTGTGCACGACCTGCATCTCCGCGCCGCGCAGCGGCACCCGGTAGCGAAGGAAGGCGGCGATCGCCTCGTGGCCCTGGTATTCGAGCGGCAGGGGCGGCATGGTGAGCAGGGCGTCGTCTGTGAGCACCGAGACGATCTCGTCGACGTCACCGCTCTGGAAGGCGTCGGCGAAGCGCCCGACCAGCCGGCGCTCGCCGGCGGAGTTGGGCCGTGGGGCGCGCTCGCGGCCGGGGGCGGGCAGCCGGGCTCGGAGAGTCGCGCGGGCGCGCTGCAGGGCGCCCTTCACCGAGGCCTCGCCCGTTTCGAGCATCTCGGCGGCCTCCGCGGTGCGGAAGCCGAGCACGTCGCGGAGCACGAGCGCCGCGCGCTGGCGGGGCGGTAGGCCCTGGAGGGCGACGATGAACGCGAGCTCGATCGACTCTCTGGACTCGTAGCGCGCCGCGGGCCCGGGGGCGCGGTCGGGGAGGCCCTCGAGCAGGACGTCGGGGTAGGGCTCGAGCCAGATCGGCTCGGCGCGGCGAGTGGGAGCCGGCGGGTCATCCATGGCTGGTGCCTCCCGTGGGCGGCGTGACCGCGCGCGCAGCGCGTTCAGGCAGCCGTTGGTCGCGATCCGGTAGAGCCAGGAGCGCAGGGAAGCGCGGCCCTCGAAGGCCGCGAGGCTCCGCCACGCGGCCAGGAGCGTCTCCTGGACCATGTCCTCGGCGTCCTGCACCGAGCCGAGGATGCGGTAGCAGTGCAGCTGCAGCTCGCGACGGTGGGGTTCGGTGAGCTCGCGAAACGCCTCCTCGTCGCCCGTCCGCGCCCGCGCAAGCGTGGCGTCGCTCAACGCGTCGCTCTGCACGATCTCCTCGACTCGGCTCGTCCGCTTGCGGTCATCACCAGTAGGGACACCTCAGCATGCCCATACGGACCGGCCGTTCCGTTATCCCGGCTGCCGGTGTCTGAACACACACGCACGCCGGACACCCTTTGAACGCGACGAGAAGGAGAACGAGAAATGGGAAAGATCGTCATGAGCGACAACGTCTCGCTCGACGGAGTCGTCCAGGACCCGGCCGGTGACGAGGGCTTCAGGCGTCGGGGGCTGGGTCGGCCTGATCGCGGCCCGCCCAGAGCTGGCCAAGGTCACGCTCGACGAGGCGCTGGGCGCCGAGGCCCTGCTGCTGGGTCGGCGGAGCTACGAGTGGTTCGCCGCGCGGTGGCCATCCCGGAGCGGCGAGTTGGCGGACAGGTTGAACAGCCTGCCCAAATACGTCGTGTCCTCGACCCTCGAAGATCCCGACTGGAACAACTCGACGGTACTCAAGGGCGACGTGGTCCACGAGGTCTCGAAGCTGAAGCAGGAGCTAAACGGGGAGATCCACGTCCCCGCCAGCTTCCAGCTGGCTCGCACGCTGATGGAGCACGACCTCGTCGACGAGCTGCGGCTGAAGATCTTCCCGGTCGTGCTCGGGGCCGGCGAGCGCCTCTTCGGCGAGACCAGCGACAAGAAGTCCATGCGTCTCGTCGACAGCCAGACCCTCGGTGACGGCGTCGCCTTCCTCACCTACGAGCGCGAAGGGCGGAGGGGGCCCGCGTAACGGTGTCGAACCACCTGTTCCAGTTCAGGTAGAGCTGAGCGACGCGACTCGATCGATCAGAGGTAGCGGCGCTCGAGCTCGCGGTCGACGCCGCGCCGCCGGGCGACGCGGGCCAGCAGCCCCAGGACTCGTTCGAGCGCGGCGTAGGCACCGGGCAGGCGCACCTCCCCCATGTCGAGCAGCAGCGCGGCGTGGAGCGGGTTGCGGGGCACGCCGTTCCCCAGCACGAGGCCGTCGGCGGCGAGCCCGTACACGATGCGCAGCGATTGCTCGAAGCCGGGGCTGCCGGGTCGCAGCTCGACGTGCGCGACGCAGCGCTGGGCGCCCGGATTGCTCCAGGCGTGGAGGCTGCGGGGGGCCGCGACGGCATCGTCGCCCGGTCCGAGCTCGTGGCGGACGCCATCGATCTCGACGGTCAGCTGCCCTTCGAGCACTTCGAAGCGCTCGCTGTAGGTGAGGTGATAGTGCGGGGTGACCTTCCCCCCGGGCGCTACCTCGAGCTCGGCGAGCGTCCGCGCGCCGCCGCTCTCCTCGCTTGTCTCGAGAAAGGTGGCCGCGTCCCGCTGGACGGGGTTGTAGATCCGCCGAGGGCGGTCGCCGGTGGGAGTCGCATTCACGTCGGCGCCCTACTCACGCACACAGTGTGAAATTTCACAGGGCGAAGGGTGTGCGATGTGTCACACGACGCCCGTTCCGGTTGGCGAAGCTCAGCGAGCCCTTGTGACGCGTTCGAGTACCCGCCCAGCCAACGGCATCTCCGGAGTGCGCCATACGTGTCGCCCCTCGAAGGGCCAGGCGTAGATCGGGTTGCCGTCGCGAACGAGCCCGAGCAGGCGCGGTTCGGCGAGCTCCTCGGCCGACCACTCGTACAGGCATTGCAGCCGCGGCACGATCACCGCGTAGTCGAGCATCCGGCCCAGGCGCTGCTCGTCGGCGATATAGCGGTCCACGTCGAGGGCGAGCGGATAGCGGTTTGGCAGCACGCGACGGAGTGAGAGGAAGGCGCCGGCCATCCCGAGCCGGGGGTCGCCGAGGAGGCGACCGAGCGGAGCGAGCCGCCCGAGCGCCAGCCGCGGCGCCGCGGCGAGCGCGTGCGCGTACAGCACGCGCGCCAGCGCGACGTTCATGAAGAAGCGCTCCGGCGCGCCCTCCGCTTCGGCGAGGTCGCGGTGCTCCAAGTAGGCGGCCACGATGCTCGCGTTGTGCGCCCGGTACCAGTTGCGCCCCGTCGGTCTCGCGCCGAACTCGAGCCACAGCCGCACGGCCTGCGAGGACGGCTCGCCGGCCAACCCGCCCAGGAGCGCGACCGTTTCGCAGCCGTCCCGCAGCAGCCGCTCGTTGACCGCCCGCCACCAGACGCTGCCGGGCGGCGACGCGTCGAGCGGGTTGAGCACACCGCGGCGGGCCTGCCAGCGCATGAACGACAAAGCCGCCCGCCGGAACGGAAGGTGACGCGGCGCGCGGCCCGTCGGCCCGTGGAACACCCGCGACATCAACGCCAGACGCGCCGCCGGATCGTCGCGCACGGCCGCGACCTGCGCCGAAGCCAGGGCCAGCGCATCCGCGTGGCCGCTCAGAGCAACCGCGGCCTCGTCGCCTCGATCACCGCGCGGCGGAAGCGGCTCTCCTCGACGCCGCGCGTCGAAAGCTCCAGCCGCAGGATGCCCGTGCTCGTGGTGCCCGGCGAGCCTGCGCCGAACACGAAGTTGCCGAGGCTGTAGGCCACGAGCCGGTTCGGCCCGGCGCCTCTGATCGGCTGCAGGACGTGCGGGTGCGCGCCGATCACGGCGGTGGCTCCCGCCGCGAGCGCCTCGGCGGCGAAGGCGCGCTGGCGACCGTCCTCGACCGTCGCCCGCTCGACGCCCCAGTGGAAGGTGGCGATCACGACGTCGGCGCGGCGCCGCGCGCGCGTGACGCTCGCGCGGATGTTCTCGGTGGTCGCCTGCTGGGTTCCCGCGCGGTCCGGCCCGGCGAAGAACGAGGCCGGCAGGATGTCCGAGAAGCCGACGAAGGCGATACGCAGGCCGAGCCGCTCGACGATGCGCGGCTCGGACGCCGAGGCGAGGCTGCCGCCCGCGCCGACCGCGGCCATCCCGAGGCGGCGGGTGTGGCGCGCCGTGTCGAGCATTGCCGCCATTCCGTAGTCGCCTACGTGGTTGTTCGCGAGGTTCACGACATCGAAGCCGGCGTAGCGGGCCATCGCGCGCAGCGAGGCGGGGTGGCCGCGGAAGTTGAACTGCTTCGGCACCGGGAAGCCGCGCATCGAGATCGCGCACTCGAGGTTGCCGAACGCCACGTCGGCGCGGCGCAGCACGGGAGCGACGCTCGTCCACGGATAGCGCACCCCGTACTGGCCGATGTACGCGCCGGGCAGATCGCCGAGGTTCACGTCGCCCACCGAGGCGAGCGTCACGTTGCGGGAGCGCACCCGCACCCGCCTCGAGATCCGCCCGTCGATCGCGCGGGCGCGCAGCAGATAGCGGCTTCGCGTCTTGGCCGGACGCACGCGGCGAGCGAAGGCGCCCGCGGCATCGGCGCGCGCGCCGGCGAGCGGACGCCAGCGCGAGTGGAACGCGATCTCGATCTGCACGCGCGAGCCGGGCGGAGCGCCCGCACCGCGCAGCTCGAAGGCGGTCCCGGTGGCGACCACGGCGGGCGCCCGGAGCTCGAGGGTGGGGGGCTCTTGCGCGCTCGCCGCCGGGGCGGCGCCAAGCGCCAGGCCGGTCAGCACCGCTGTCACCCTCGGGCGCATCGGCGAGAAGGTAACCCAGGAGGGCCCCGCCGCGAGGCGGGGCTCTCCGCGAGTCCAATCCGGCGCGGCTGAGAATCAGGCGGCCGCAGCGGGGCCGCCCGCCGCGCGCTGCCTGCGATGCAGTACTGCGAGCGTGCCGCCGAGCGCGACCAGGGACAGACCCAGCAGGCCGCCGGCTCCGATGCCCGCGTCGCCCCAGTCGAGCCCACCGCCCGCGGACGAAGCCGGCGCCGGCTCGGGGATCTTGACGACGGTCACGTCGGGCGAGTTGTAGGTACCGCGGCCCTCCGCGTAGTCGCGGGTGTCGGGGCTGCGGAGGTCCTGGCGGGCAGACGACACGATGGCGGACGAAGGTGATGGCGCATAACCCTCGGCGGCGTCGCGGGTGTCGGGGCTACGCAGGTCCTGGTAGGCGGAGCCGGTCGACTCGGCGATCGAGGACGGGGGCGGTGGCGCGTAACCCTCGGCCGCGTCGCGGGTGTCGGGGCTGCGGAGGTCCTGTTGCGCGGTCGCCGCGGGCGCCGCGAAGGCGGTCAGCGCGAGGCCGAGCGCGGCGGAGCGGGTCAGTCGACGATGGTTCATCGTGGCTCCTTTGGTGGTGACCGCCTGGTGCGGTCTTCACGACGAACACTGCGCCCCGGCGGTAAACGCCCAGGGTGCGGGGCGGTAAATCGGATCCACGCGGTCCGGGGCGCTGTCGCGGCCGAGCATTCGATGGTACGTTCGCCGTGGACTGGCTCTTGCATGGATTTCCGCCTTCTTGGCCCACTGGAGGTGGTCGAGCACGATCGGCTGCTCGCGCTCGGTGGCGGGCTTCAGCGCTCGCTCTTCGCGGTCCTGCTGCTGCACGCGAACGAGGTCGTCTCGACCGACCGCCTGATCGACGACGCTGTGGGGTCAGACGCCGCCGGCCACCGCCGCGAAGATCGTGCAGGTCTACGTGTCGCGGCTGCGCAAGGAGCTCGGCGAGGGCCGGCTCGTCACGCGCGCGCCCGGCTACGTGCTGCGGTGGAGCGCTCAGAGCTCGATCTCGCTCGTTTCGAGCAGCTCCTGGGCGAGGCGAGGCGGGCCGATCCCTCGAGCGCGGCGCGAGCTGCTGCGCCGCGCTCTGGCGCTGTGGCGCGGCGCCGCCGCTCGCCGACCTCGCGTACGAGCCGTTCGCCCAGACCGAGATCGCCCGGCTCGAGGAGCTGCGCTGGGCGGCGCTCGAGCAGCGGATCGACGCCGACCTCGCCTGCGGGCGGCATGCGGAGCTGGTCGGCGAGCTCGAGGCGCTGATCGCCGACGCACCCGCTCCGCGAGCGGCTGCGCGCTCAGCTGATGCTCGCGCTCTACCGCTCGGGCTCGGCAGGCCGAGGCGCTCGACGCCTACCGCGGCGCGCAGCGCGAGCTCGCCGAGGAGCTCGGGCTCGAGCCGGGCGAGGAGCTGCAGCGGCTCGAGCAGGCGATCCTGCGGCACGATCCGGCGCTCGACCTCGAGGAGGCTGCGCCCGACCCCTCGGCGGGGACGCGCGACGAAGGCGCGCGACCGGTCGCTGCTGGTCGTGCCGCGCGAGCTCGGCGGCGTCGACGCGCTGCTCGGCCTCGCCGAGCCGCTCGCTGCGTCACGCCCGCCGCGCGAGCTGATCGTCGCAGGCATCGTCGGCGACGAGCGAGCTCGGCGGCCGCCACGGCAGCGCTCGCCGAGCGCCGGAGCGGCTGCTGGCGACGGCGCTCGCCGGCGCGGACCGCGGCGTTCTCCTCGCCCGCGCCCGGGCGAGACGTCGTGCGGCTCGCCGTCGCAGGAGGGCGTCGACCTGCTGCTCATGGACGTGGGCGAGCTCGCCGCTGGACGGCGAGGCCCGGGTCGTGCTCGAGCAGGCGCCGTGCGACGTGGCGCTGCTGGTCGACGCGGGCGGCTCGCTCCGCGCCGGGCCGGTCGTGGTCCCGTTCGGCGCCGCGTGGCACGACTGGGCGGCGCTCGAGCTGGGGGCCTGGGTCGCGCCGCGCGACCGGACGCGCCGCTGCGGCTGATCGGCGCGGCGTCCGACGGCGGCGGGGACGGACGCGACGCGAGCCGCCTGCTCGCCGACGCCTCGCTGATCGTCCAGCGGACCGCCGGGGTCGTGGCCGAGCCGCTGCTCGCGAGGCCCGGCCGCAAGGGCGTGCATCGCGCTCGCCGAGGGCGCCGGGCTGCTGGTCGTCGGCCTCTCGGAGCGCTGGCGGCAGGAGGGCCTCGGCCGGGTGCGCGGCGAGCTCGGTCGAGGCGCCGCCGGCGCCGACCGTGCTGGTCCGGAGAGGACCGCGGCCGGGCGGGCTGGCGCCGCCGGAGACCGCCACGCGCTTCGGCTGGTCGCTGACGGGTGGCGTGTCCTGACGTCACCGGCGCCCATGAAGGCGGCGCTCACGCCGGAACGACGTTCGCCGGCTACCGGGTCGAGTCGCTGGTCGGTCGCGGCGGGATGGGCGTGGTCTACCGGGCGACCGACCTCTCGCTCGAGCGGCCGGTGGCGCTGAAGCTGATCGCGCCCGGAGCTGGCCGAGGACGAGCGCTTCCGGCGCCGCTTCCTGCAAGCGAGCCGCGGCTCGCCGCCTCGCTCGACCACCCGAACGTGATCCCGATCTACGAGGCCGGCGAGCACGACGGCCAGCTCTACCTGGCGATGCGCTTCGTCGAGGGCAGCGACCTGAAGACCCTGCTCGAGCGCGAAGGAAAGCTCGCCGCCGGAGCGCGCGCTCGGCATCCTGGCCCAGGTCGCCGGCGCGCTCGACGCCGCGCACCGGCGCGGGCTCGTGCACCGCGACGTCAAGCCCGCCAACGTGCTGATCGACGAGGACGAGCACGCCTACCTGACCGACTTCGGGGTCACCAAGCAGCTCGGTGGCGACTCGACCGACACCGGCCCGCATGGTGGGCACGCTCGACTACCTGGCGCCCGAGCAGATCCGCGGCGAGCCGGTCGACGGGCGGACGCGACGTGTACGCGCTCGCCTGCGTGCTGTACGAGTGCCTGGCCGGCGCGCCGCCGTTCCGGCGCGCGACCGAGGCCGAGACGCTGTGGGCGCACATGCAGGAGGAGCCGCCGCCGCTGCAGGGCCACTCCGCGCTCGACCCGGTGCTGCGCAAGGCGCTCGCCAAGGACCGCGACGACCGCCCCGCCGGCTGCGCCGAGCTGATCCAGGCGGCGCGGCCGCACTCGGCCTCGCCGCACCGGCGGCCGCCCGGCGGCGGCCCGGCGCGCCCGCCGCCGGCACGGCCTACTGCTGTCCGCCGGCGGATCACTCCTTGCCGTCGCGGCGGTTGCCGGCTTCGCCGCCCTGACGGGTGGCGGAGGCTCCGACGCCGGGCCGGTCGGCAACGGGGTCGCCGCGCTCGGAGGTGCCGACGCGCAGCTCGCCTCGTTTACCCGGACCGGCAGGGCGCCGAGCAACGTCGCGGTGGGCGAGGGCTCCGTCTGGGTGCTCAGCCTCGAGGACCGGACGGTCGCGCGCATCGACCCGGAAACGAAGCAGGTCGTGAAGAAGTTCAGGATGCGGGAGACCCCGCTCGACATCGCGGCGGGCCTGGGAGCGCTGTGGGTCGGGACCGGGCGACCGGCTCTCTCGGGTCGATCCGAAAACGGGGGCGATCAGCAGGACGTCAAGCTGCCGGACGCCGGCTACCAGGGCGACCTCGGATTCCTGAACTGGGGCTTCCCCAGATCGCCGTCGGCGCGGGAGCAGTCTGGGCGATCAACCCCGACCGCACCATCTCCCGGATCGACCCCGAGAGCGGCAGGCGTGTGGCGACGATCGACGTCGACGCCGCCACGATCGCCGCCGGGGAGGAGGGCGTCTGGTTCATCGGCGCCGACGACAGCGTCGCGGTCACCCCGATCGACCCGCGCACCAACCGCGTCGGGCGGCCGATCCGCGTCGGGGCCAGAACCTGTCGGCGATCGCGGTCGGCGGAGGCTACGTGTGGGCGTCCGCCGAGGGAGACGGTCTCGTGTGGCGGATCGAGCCCGGGCCCAGCCCGATCACCCGGACGATCGACGTCGGCGTCGGCGTGACGTTCCTCGCCTTCGGCGCGGGCGCGGTCTGGGCTGCGAACTACATCGACGGCACCGTGGCGCGTATCGACGCGAGGACGAACGACGTCGAGGCCACGCCGGTGGGTGGCGGTGCAGGCGACTCGCGGCCGGCGCCGGCTCGGCGTGGGTGAGCAGCGCCGGAGACACGTTTGTCGAGCGGGGTGCTGCCGGCACACCTGCGGCCAGCTCGTCTCCGGCGCGGCGCGTCCCGACGTGCTGATCGCGTCGGACCTCCCGCTGCAGGGCCCACTGGGCGCCGATCCACGTCAAATGGCCGACGCGATCCGCTTCGTGCTCAGGGAGCACGGCTTCAGAGCCGGCCGGCACTCGGTCGGCTACCGCTCGTGCGACGACTCGACCGCGCAAACCGGAAACTTCGACCGCCGCACCTGCGCGGCGAACGCCAACGCGTACGCGCACGCCGAGAAGCTCGTCGCGGTGATCGGCCCCTACAACTCCTTCTGCGCCCAGATCGAGATCCCGATCCTCAACCGGGCGCCCGGCGGGCCGCTGGCGATGATCAGCTCCGCGAACACCTACGCCGGGCCTGACACGCGCCGGCTCCGAGCCGCCCTGGGGCTTCCGCGGCGAGCCGGACGTCTACTACCCGACCGGCACCCGCAACTACGTCCGGGTGGTCCCACCCGACGACATGCACGGCGCCGCGCACGCGCTGCTGGCCAAGGACCTCGGACTGAGGAGCGTGTTCCTGCTCCAGGACGACGCCGGAATTTGGGCAGGCTGCTGATCGACCCGTTCAGGTACGCGGCGCGGCGGCTCGACGTCCCCATCGCGGGATCGGCGGCCTTCGACCCGGAAGCCGCGAGCTTCGACCAGCTGGCGGACCGGGTCGCGCGCTCGGGTGCGGACGGCGTCCTGCTCGGCGGCGACCCGTTCGTCGGCGGCGACCGGCTGCTGAAGGCGCTGCGAGAGCGGCTCGGGACACGTGTCACGATCATGGCCGGCTTCTACTACGCCCTGCGTCCCCGAGACGCTTCGGCGGGCAGGCCCGCCGCCCGCGGGGTCTACGTGACGACGTCCGACCTGCCACGTGCCGCAGCTCGACCTGAGCCGCGCCGCCGAGCGCTTCGATGCGGAGTTCGGCGAGGCCGACACCAGGCTTCGTGCTGGAGACGGCGCAGGCGGCCGAGCTCGTGCTGCACGGCGATCGCCCGCTCCGACGGTACGCGCGCCTCCGTGCTCGAGGAGCTGAGGGCGAGCCGGGTGAAGGACGGCATCCTCGGCAGCTTCCGCTTCGATCGCAACGGCGACATGACCCCGGCCACCGTGCCGATCATCCGCATCACGGGCGCGACCCCGCCGCAGGCCGGTCTTCCCAGCAACTTCCAGGGCGCGATCATCGACCGGGTGGTCGAGATCCCGCGGCGCCTGGTCCGGTGAGCGCCGGGCGCGTGAGCCCCGCGGATGCGCTCACTTGATGAACAGGATCTCCGAGTACTTCGGCAGCGGCCAGAGGTCGTCCGCCACCACCTTCTCCAGCTTGTCGCCGAGCTCGCGGACCTTCTCGAGCGCGGTCAGCTGGTTGTCGCGGGCGTAGATCGCGAGATCGAGGCCCTCGACGCCGTCCGGGTAGTGGTTGGCCTCCTCGAGCTCGCCGATCGCGTCCGCGAACTCGCCGACCAGCGTGCGCGTCTCGGCGGCGAGCGCGTCCATCCCCGCCCCGTCGAGCAGCGCGAGGTGGCGAAGCGCCGCCGGCAGGAGCATGGTCCGGGCGATCGCCGCGGCCGTCTCCGTCTCGATGTTCGCGCGCGTGGAGTACTGCTCGGCCCACACCTCGAAGCGCGACTCGAGCTCGCGGTGCGAGAGCACGTCGTACTTCTCGAACGCCGCCACCGACTGGTCGGCGAGCACCTCCGGGAGCGCCTCGGGCGTCGTGCGGAGGTTCTTGAGCCCGCGCTCCTCGGCCTCGGCGTGCCACTCCTCGGCGTAGTTGTCGCCGCCGAAGATGATGCGCTTGCTGTCGGTGTAGGCCTCGCTCACGACCTCGATCACGGCCTCGGCAACGTCGCCGCCGTTCGAGAGCTTGGGCTCGAGCTTGTCCGAGAGCTCGTCCATCGCCTCGGCGACGATCGTGTTGAGCACCGTGTTCGGGAACGCGAGCGACTGGCTCGAGCCGAGCGCCCGGAACTCGAACTTGTTGCCGGTGAAGGCGAACGGCGAGGTCCGGTTGCGGTCGCCGCCGTGCATCGGCAGCGGCGGCAGGACGGGCGTGCCGAGCCCCAGCACCGAGGCCGGCGTGTGCGGATCGCCCTCGCCGGAGGCGAGCGCCTCGAAGACCTTCTCGAGCTCCGCGCCGAGGAAGATCGACATGATCGCCGGCGGCGCCTCGTTGGCACCCAGCCGGTGGTCCTGGCCGATCGTCGGCCACCGACGCCCGCAGCAGCCCCTGATGCTTGTCGACCGCCTTGATCACCGCCGCGCAGAAGAACAGGAAGCTGACGTTGTCGGCCGGGGTCTCGCCGGGCTCCAGCAGGTTGTGGCCCGTGTCGGTGCCCATCGACCAGTTGTTGTGCTTGCCCGAGCCGTTCACGCCCGCGAACGGCTTCTCGTGCAGCAGGCACACGAGCCCGTACTTGCGCGCCACGGACTGCAGCAGCTGCATCGTGAGCTGCTGGTGGTCCGAGCCGACGTTCGAGTTCTCGAAGATCGGCGCGATCTCGTACTGGCCGGGGGCGACCTCGTTGTGGCGGGTCTTGACCGGCACGCCGAGCTTCGCGAGCTCGAGCTCCGAATCCATCATGAAGGCGAGCACGCGCTCGGGGATCGACCCGAAGTAGTGGTCGTCGAGCTCGTGGCCCTTGGGCGGCTTGGCGCCGAACAGGGTGCGGCCGGTGTTGATCAGGTCGGGGCGCTCGAAGTAGTACTGCTCGTCGATCAGGAAGTACTCCTGCTCCGGCCCGACCGTGGTGAACACGCGGGCGGCCTGATCGTCACCGAGCAGCCGCAGCGCGCGGACCGCGGAGCGAGACAGCGCGTCCATCGAGCGCAGCAGCGGGATCTTGGCGTCGAGCGCCTCGCCCGTCCAGGAGGCGAACGCCGTCGGGATGCACAGCAACGCGCCGTTCGGGTTGTGGAGGATGAAGGCCGGGCTCGTCGGGTCCCACGCGGTGTAGCCGCGTGCCTCGAAGGTCGCCCGCACGCCGCCGGTGGGGAACGACGAGGCATCCGGCTCGCCCTGGATCAGCTCCTTGCCCGAGAACTCCGCGAGCGCGAGGCCGTCGCCGGCCGGCCCGAAGAACGAGTCGTGCTTCTCGGCGGTGAGCCCGGTGAGCGGCTGGAAGACGTGTGTGTAGTGGGTCGCGCCGTTCTCGAGGGCCCACTCCTTCATCGCCAGTGCCACCGCGTCGGCCAGCGTCGGGTCGAGCGGCTCGCCCTGGTCGAGCGTGCGCTGCAGGCGCTTGAAGGTGTCCTTGGGCAGCCGCGTGCGCTGCACCGCCTGAGAGAAGACGTTGGCGCCGAACGGGTAATTGGCGGGCTGGGTCAGATCGACCGAACCGAGCGCCTCTCCGTTCGGGCTCCACTGGGCGGCGGTGACGTTGTGCTGACGAATCCTGGGCATGTCGTGAGGTGTCCTCCTGGGTGGTTCCGGGCGACGAGAAAGGTAGCCACGCCGCCGAGGCACGGCGTTGTACACGTGTCCAAAGTTCCGGCCGACGCTTTCGCCCCCTGTCAACTTCGTCCAAGACTCGCGCGCGAGGGCATGCGTACCCTCGGGTGGATGGCCGCGATCGAGCTCAAAGGAGTCGTCAAGCGCTTCGGCGAGATCACCGCCGTGGACGGGCTCGACCTCGACGTTCCGGAGGGGACCTGCCTCGGGCCTGCTCGGTCCGAACGGCGCAGGCAAGTCGCACCACGATGCGGATGCTCACCGGCCAGGCGCTGGCGGACGAGGGCTCGATCCGGGTGCTGGGCCACGTGCTCCCCGGCGAGTCCAAGGAGGCGCGGGCGCAGATGGGCGTCGTGCCCCAGCTCGACAACCTCGACGTCGACGTGACGGTCGAGGACAACCTCGCCGTATTCGCGCGCCTCTATCGCGTGCCCGACGTGCGCGACGCCGTTGACCGCGGCCTCGCCCTCGCGCGGCTCACGGAGCGGCGCCGCGACGAGGTCGACAAGCTCTCCGGAGGCATGCGCAGGCGCCTTCTGCTGGCGCGCGGCCTCGTCCACCGGCCGCGGCTGATCCTGCTCGACGAGCCGACGGTGGGGCTCGACCCCCAGATCCGCACGGAGATGTGGTCGCTGATCGACAACCTGCGCTCGGGCGGCACCACCATCCTGATGTCGACCCACTACATCGAGGAGGCCCAGCGGCTCGCGGACGACGTGGCGGTGATGGCGCACGGCAAGATCATCGACCGCGGCAAGCCCGCCGAGCTGATCGTGAAGCACGCCGGCCGCGAGACGGCGGAGGTATACGGGCCGCCGGAGCGGCTCGCCGAGGTGCGTGCAAAGGCCGAGACGCAGGACCTGAGGGTGCGCCCCGCAGGGCCGGCGATCGCGATCGTGGGCTCCGAACGAGCCACCGACGGCGCCGTCCCCGACGACGCCGTCCGTCGCGCGGCGTCGCTCGAGGACGTCTTCGTCCTGCTGACCGGTGAGGAGGCAGAGTGAGAAGGCTGGAGCCCGCCGCGATCGGCGGCGTGATGAGCCGCGAGGTGGCCAACTTCCGCACGTTCTGGAAGGCGACGACCTTCTCGAGCCTGCTCGAGCCGGTGATCTACCTGCTCGCGTTCGGGCTCGGGCTCGGCGCCACGATCGTCGACCGCGTGGACGGGCTCTCGTACGTCGAGTTCGTCGGCACCGGCATGGTCGCCACGGCCGTGATCTTCTCGAGCGCGCTCCCGGCCATGTACGGCACATTTATCAAGGAGCGCTTCCAGCGCACGTACGACGCCATCCTCGCCGCGCCCGTCGACGTCGAGGAGCTCGTGACCGCCGAGATGCTCTGGATATCGCTCCGCGCGGGGGTCTACGGGTGCTTCCCGCTGATCGTGGCGATGCTGTTCGGGCTCGATCCGGCGTGGGGGATGCTGCTCGTGCCGTTCTTCTGCTTCATCACCGCGCTCGTGTTCTCGGCGTTCGGCATCGCCGTGGCCGCGAGCGTGCCGAAGATCGACAGCTTCAACTACGTGACCACGCTCGTGATCACGCCGCTCTTCCTCGTGGCGGGCACCTTCTTCCCGATCGACGAGCTGCCCGAGGGCTTTCAGGTGGCCGCCCAGCTCAACCCGCTTCACCACCTGGTCGAGCTCGTCCGCGGCTCGGCGTTCGGCTACGAGTGGGTCGACCTGATCCGCGTGGCGGTCGCTGGTCGGGCTTCGCCGTGGCGCTCTGGCGGCTCGCCGTCCGCCGGATGACGTTGCGCCTGATCGACTGACCGACTCGACCCTGTGTCGAAACCGCCGCCGCGTATTTCATACAGCTGTCGAAGGGCATCCTCGGCCCGCGCCTGCCAACCTGTCGGGTGGATGCTCCTCCCCTCCGACACCGGCGCCCGCTCCCGGGGCGACCTCCTCCTGACCGGGTCGACCGGATTCCTTGGTATGGAGCTGCTGGCGCGGCTTCTAGAGGACACCGATCGCCGGGTGTGGGCGCCGGTTCGGTCGGGGGACGACGACGAGGCCGCGGCCGGCTGCGCGCGACGCTCGCCACGCTGCTCCCGGATCCGGGCGCATATTCGGAGCGTGTGGTGCCGTTTGCAGCCGATCTCACCCTGCCCGGCCTGGGCCTCGACGCCCGCCGCCGCGAGGAGATCGCGGAGCACGTCGACGAGATCATCCATTCCGCCGCGTCCGTGTCCTTCGACCTGCCGCTCGACGAGGCGCGCACCGTCAACGTCGAGGGGACGCGCCGCGTGCTCGAGCTCGCCGAGGCCTGCGAGGAGCGGGGCGGGCTCGTCCGCTACGCCCACGTGTCTACCGCGTACGTGGCGGGCGACCACAAGGGCGATTTCTCGGAGCTCGACCACGACCTCGGGCAGGGGTTCAGCAACAGCTACGAGCTCTCGAAGTGGGAGGCCGAGGGCCTGGTGCGCGAGCACGCCGAGCGGCTCCCCGTGCAGATCTTCCGGCCGAGCATCGTGGTCGGGGACGAGGAGAGCGGCTGGACCGCTTCGTTCAACGTCATCTACACCCCGCTGCGGGCCTACGCGCGCGGCGCGCTGCCGCTGATCCCGGCTCGTCCCTCGGCGCCGGTCGACATCGTCCCGGTGAGCTACGTGGCGCGCTCGATCCTCGCGCTCGCGGACGCGGGCTCAGGACGGACGTTCCAGCTGGTCGCCGGGGAGGACGCGCCGACGATCGGGGAGTTGATCGATCTCACGGTGAGCCACTTCGACGGCCCGCCCATCAGGACGGTGTCGCCCTCGGTCTACCGCCGCACGGTGCAGCCGGTCCTGATGCGGCGTGCCACGCCCGCGCAGCGGCGCTGGCTCGAGCACGTCCAGGTGTTCTTCCCGTACTTCTCGACGAGGGTTCGCTTCCAGGCAGATTCGACGCGGGAGGCGCTCGCCCCCCACGGGCTCGAGGTGCCGGCTCTGGGGGACTACTTCGAGCGGCTTCTCGACTTCGCGGTCGACTGCAAGTGGGGCAGCCGGAAGGTCGGCCGCGCGCAGGCGCTCGCGGCCGTTGCGGTCTGATTCCTCAGGCGTCGTTCTGACGCGCGGCCTCGAGCAGCTCCGCGCACCTCGCGCACCGCCACCGACAGGGTCGTGATGTCGAACGTGCGGCCGGCGGCGATGTCGGCCAGCGTCTGTAGGCAGCGGCCCGAGTTCCTGTGCGCGTCGATCCAGCCGTGGACGCGCGCGTCGGGGCTCTCGAGCCGCGGGCCCGAGCGCAGCAGCTGGGCGGTGAGCTCGCGGTGGATCGAGTACAGGTCGTCTCGCAGCGCCGCGCGCGCCATCGCCTGCCAGCGGTCCTCGCGCGGCAGCTGCACGATCCGGTCGTGGACCCAGTGCAGCCCGAGCCCGCTGCCGAGCCGGAAGTGCACCGCCGCCACCGCCTGCACGTCCAGCCCGCTGTCGTCGGCCACCTCGACGACGTCGAGCGCGGCGTACATGTGCGGCAGGCCCGCGATGCGGGCGGCCAGGTCCTCGGGGACCCCGGCGCCGCGCAGCTCGTCCACTCGCCGGGCGAGCGGCTCGAGGTCCTCCGGGTCGAGCAGCTTGGCCATCTTCTCGTAGAGCACCGCCGCCCCGGGCGCGATAGCGCTCGACCATGGACGCGATGTCCATCGGGGCGCGCCGGTTTCGCAGGAGCCAGCGTGAGCCGCGCTCGATCAGGCGCCGGCCCTCGAGCAGCATCGCGGTCTGGACCTCCGACCTGACCTCGTTGTCGAGCGCCTCGATCGCGTGCCACTGCGGGCGCATGTCGAACACCTCGCGCGCCACCGCGTACGCGCGCGCGATCTCGGACGCGGCCGCGCCGGTCTCCTCGTTCAGACGGAAGGCGAACGTCGTCCCGCCGCCGTGGAGCATGTTGTTGACGACCTGCGTGGCGACGATCTCGCGCTGCAGGCGGTGGGCCTGCATCGTCTCCGCGTAGCGCTCGGGCAGCGGCGGCGGGAAGTAGCGCTCGAGCTCGTGCGAGAGGTAGGGGTCCTCGGGCACACCCGAGTCGAGCAGCTCCGCGTAGAGGAAGACCTTGGAGTACGCGAGCAGCACGGCGAGCTCGGGGCGCGTCAGGCCGCGCCGCTCGCGCGTGCGCTCGGCGAGCTCCTCCTCGTCGGGCAGCGCCTCGAGCCTGCGGTCGAGCTTCGCGTGGACCTCGAGCGCGCGGATGAAGCGCTGGTGGACGTCGAGCATCGAGGGCGCCTGGGCCTCCGCCATCGAGAGGGTCTCGCTCTGCTCGTAGTTGTCCTTGAGGACGAGGTCCGCGACCGTCTCGGTCATCTCGACGAGCAGCGCGTCGCGCTGCTTGACCGTCATGTCGCCCGCCCCGACCACGGCGTCGAGCAGGATCTTGATGTTGACCTCGCGGTCGGAGCAGTCGACGCCGCCGGAGTTGTCGATCGCGTCCGTGTTGATGCGACCTCCGGCCAGCGCGTACTCGATGCGGCCACGCTGCGTCAGGCCCAGGTTGCCGCCCTCGCCGACGACCCGGCAGCGCAGCTCGGAGGCATCGACGCGCAGGCTGTCGTTCGTCTTGTCTCCCGCGTCCGCGTGCGTCTCCGTGGAGGCCTTCACGTAGGTCCCGATGCCGCCGTTCCAGAGCAGGTCGGCGGGCGCGCGCAGCAGCGCGCGGATCAGCGTCGTTGGGGGCGAGCTTCGCCTTCTCGACGCCGAGCGCGGAGCGCGCCTGCTCGGAGAGCTCGATCACCTTCGCGCTCCGCGGCCACACGCCGCCGCCCTCCGAGATCAGCGAGCGCTCGTAGTCCGACCACGACGAGCGCGGCTGCTCGAAGAGCCGCTTGCGCTCGTCCCAGCTCGTCTCGGGGTCGGGGTCGGGGTCGATGAAGATCTCGCGATGGTTGAACGCGCCGATGAGCCGGATCGCGCGCGACAGCAGCATCCCGTTGCCGAACACGTCCCCCGACATGTCGCCGATCCCGACCACCGTGAAGGGCTCGGAGCTGACGTCGCGCCCGAGCTCCCGGAAGTGGCGCTTGACGGACTCCCAGGCGCCCGCGGCGGTGATGCCCATCTTCTTGTGGTCGTAGCCCGACGAGCCGCCGGACGCAAACGCGTCGCCGAGCCAGAAGCCGTACTCGGCGGCAACGCGGTTCGCCACGTCGGAGAAGCTCGCGGTGCCCTTGTCGGCGGCGACGACGAGGTAGGGGTCATCGCCGTCGTAGCGCACGACGTGCGGCGGCGGGGTCACCTCGCCGCCCGACGATGTTGTCGGTCAGGTCGAGCAGGCCGCGGATGAACGTGCCGTAGCACGCCACGACCTCTTCCTGGACCTCCTCGCGGTCGCCGCTCTCGGGCGGCTGCTTGACGACGAAGCCCCCCTTGGCGCCCACCGGCACGATCACCGCGTTCTTGACCATCTGAGCCTTCATCAGCCCGAGCACCTCGGTCCGGAAGTCCTCGCGCCGGTCCGACCAGCGCAGGCCGCCGCGCGCCACGCGGCCGCCGCGCAGGTGGACGCCCTCGGTGCGCGGTGAGTAGACGAAGATCTCGAACGCGGGCCTGGGGTCGGGGAGCCAGTCGAGCGCCGGAGGGGTCGAGCTTGAAGGAGATGTACGGCTTGGGCATCGCCCGAGTCGCTGCGCTGGAAGAAGTTCGTGCGCAGCATCGAGCCGGCCACACGCAGGAAGCGGCGCAGGATCTGATCCTGGTCGAGGCTCTCGACGGCGTCGATCGCCTCCTCGATCCGCGCTGTCGTCTCGTCCGCGACCTCCTCGTCCGCGCTGTCGGGGTCGAAGCGAGCGCGGAACAGGTCGATCAGCATCGAGGCGACGTTCGGGTGGCCGACGAGCACCTGCTCCACGTAGCGGTCGCTGAAGGTCGAGCCCGTCTGGCGCAGGTAGCGGGCCACCGCGCGCAGCACCGTGACCTGGCGCCAGCTGAGGCCGGCGCCGAGGACGAGCCGGTTGTAGCCGTCGTTCTCGACCTCTCCGTGCCAGGCCTTGATGAACGCTTCCTGGAACGCCTCGCGGCACCCCGTCCGCGTCGGGGTCGCCCTCGCCGCGCCGGACGAGCCCGAAGTCGTAGATCCAGACCCCCTCGGCGTCCCGCGGCGTGACCGCGTAGGGGCGCTCGTCCGCGACCTGGACGCCCATGTTCTCGAACAGCGGGAGCACGTCCGACAGCGCGACCGGCCGGCCCGAGCGGTAGAGCTTCGCGCGCAGCGCTGCCCGGCTCCGCCTCGAGCGGCCGGTAGAGGCTGATCTCGAGCCCGTGCTGGTCGGGCAGGTCCTCGATGTGGCGCATGTCGGCGATCGCCGAGCGCGCCACCCAGTCGGCGCGGTAGGCCGTGGGAAAGGCCTCGCCGTAGCGCCGGAAGAGCTCCTTTCCGCGCTCCTCACCCTGGTCCTCGATCAGCGCCTGCTCGAAGTCGTCGGCCCACGAGCGCGTGGCCGCCACCAGCTTGCTGCTCGACGGTCCGCGCGTCGACGCCCGGGCGCCGGCCCGGCTCGGTGTAGACCATGTAATGCAGCCGTACGAGCACGGACTCGGAGACGCGCGTCGTGTAGTCGAGGCTCTGCGCGTCCGTGACGTCGCGCAGGATCGCCTCGATCCGGCGCCGGTTCTCGGTGTTGAAGCGATCGCGCGGCACGAACACGAGGCACGAGTAGAAGCGGCCGAAGCGGTCGCGCCGCACGAACAGCCGCAGCCGCTGGCGCTCGCCCAGGTGGAGGATCCCCATGGCCGTGTCGAACAGCTCGTCGACCGAGACCTGGATCAGCTCGTCGCGCGGGTGCGCCTCGAGGATCTCGATCAGCGCCTTCTCGTTGTGGCTCCCCGGTGGGAACGCTGCGCGCATGAGCACGGAGCGCACCTTGCGGCGCAGGATCGGGATCTCGCTCGCGCGCGACTGATAGGCGGTGTGGGTGTAGAGGCCGAGGAAGCGGCGCTCGCCGATCACGCGGCCCTCGGAGTCGAAGCGCTTGACGCCGACGTAGTCGAGGTAGGCCGGCCGGTGCACCGTCGAGCGCGAGTTGGCCTTCGTCAGGTTGAGGATGTGCGGCTCGATCGCGAGCTCGCGCACCTCCCGCGGGAGCTTGTTGAACGCGCGCGAGCTGCTCTCGCCGCCCGCCTGGCGGAGGATGCCGAGCCCCGAGTCCGGCACCGTCCTCAGGCGCAGCTCGTCCGTCTCGGTGCACGAGCTCGTACTCGCGGTAGCCGAGGAAGGTGAAGTTGTGGTCCTCCAGCCACTCGAGGAACGCGCGCGCCTCCTCGATCTCCTCGGGCTCGACGCCGCGCGGCGGCGACTCGGCGAGCTCGCGCCGCGAGCTCCGAGCGCGCGCTCGCGCATCAGCTGCCAGTCGTCGACGGCCGCCGTGACCTCGCCGATCACCCGCAGGAGCCCGGTGCGAAGCTCCTCGAGCCGCGCCCGGTCCGTCTGGCGATCGACCTCGGCGTGGATGACCGACTCGCCGATGGCGCGCTCCTCGTCGGCGCCTGGCTGCGGCAGCACCTCGACCAGCTCGTCATCGGCGTCGCGGACGACCGTCCATGACCGGGTGGATGATCAGATGGACGCCGAAGCCGTGCCGGTTCAGCTCCATCGTGATCGAGTCGATCAGGAACGGCTTGTCGTCGGTCACGATCTCGACCGCGGTGTGGGTCGAGCTCCAGCCGTGTGTCTCGAAGACCGGGTTGAAGACGCGCACCTTCGTCTCGCCCGGGTCGGCGCCGCCGCGCGAAGCCCGAGCTGGCCCACCGCGAGCCCGTACAGGTCGAGGGCGTCGCGCTCGGCGATGTCCTCGGGAGCCACCCAGCGGTAGAACTGCCTGACGAACGACTCGGCGTCCGGCCGCGCCGTTGTCGGCCAGCAGCTCGCGCACGCGCGAGCAGACTTCGTCGATCAGGGTCTCGTCCGTGTCCTTGACACTCACCGAGCTCCTCCGAGCAGGGTCACCAACGAGTCTATGCCCGCGTCGGCGCGCGGCAAGCTGTTGAATTGGCGCTTGCGATGAGCGACGAGTGGACAACGGCGGACATTCCCGCCCAGAGCGGGCGGGTGGCGATCGTCACGGGAGCGAACAGCGGGCTCGGCCTCGTCACGGCCCGAGAGCTCGCGCGCGCGGGCGCGCGCGTGGTGATGGCCTGCCGGGACGAGGAGAAGGGAAGGGACGCCGTGCGGGCTGTGGAGGTGCGCGCGCCGGGCTCCGAGGTCGAGGTCGAGCAGCTCGACCTCGCCAGCCTGGACTCTGTGCGCGAGCTTCGCCGAGCGGGTCGCGCGAGCGCCATCCGCAGATCGACCTGCTGATCAACAACGCGGGCGTCATGGCCGCCGCCGCGGCGTGAGACGGCGGATGGCTTCGAGCTCCAGTTCGGCACGAACCACCTCGGTCACTTCGCGCTCACGGGGTTGCTGCCTCGACGCTCTCGAGGGCCGCGAGGACGCGCGCGTCGTGACGCTCTCGAGCAATGCGCACAAGGGTGGGCAGGATCGCGTTCGGCAACCTGCGCGGCGAGAGGCGCTACTTCCGCTGGTCCGCCTACTCCCAGTCGAAGCTCGCCAACCTCCTGTTCGCGCTCGAGCTCGAGCGCCGGCTGCGCGCCGCCGGATCGGCGATCAAGTCGCTCGCCGCGCATCCGGGCTGGTCGGCGACGAATCTCCAGTCGAGCGGGCCGCCGAAGCTGGACGCGCTGTTGATGGCGCCGGTGAACAGCCTCTACGCGCAGGACGCGGAGATAGGCGCGCTGGCCACGCTGTACGCCGCGACCGAGCCGGGGCTGGAAGGAGGCCTCTTCATCGGCCCCGACGGCTTCGCCGAGATGCGCGGCCACCCGGAGCCCGTCAGGCCGTCGCGCAGCGCGCGCGACGAGCAGCTGGCGCGCAGGCTCTGGGAGGTCTCTGAGGAGATGACCGGGGTGAAGGTCGTGCCCGCCGTGCCGGCGTGAGGCCCTCCGAGACGCGTCAAGAGGGGTGCCGGCGGCGCAGGATGCGGCGGTCGTCGGGGAGCCGGAGCGTGACCCGTTCGGAGTCGAGCGTCTCGAGCAGCGCCTGCGCGTAGCGGCGCGAGGTGCCGAGCTCGTCGCGCAGCCGGGCGAGCGTGATCGACTCCTCCGCCGCGATGATCGTCGCGACGCGCTCGCTCAGCGCGTCGAGCACCTCGCGATGGATGTGCATCGTCCGGTCAAGCCGCACGGCGCGCCCGGCGGCGCGCAGCTCGGCCAGCGCCGCGTCGGCGCCCGTCGCCGAGCTCGGTGTCGCGCGGCGGGCGGTCGGCGGCCTCGCGCAGCGTCCGCTCGAGCACGAGCGCGGTCTCCGACAGCGGGCGTGGCTCCGGCCGGCGGCGGCGCGGCGGGCGCGGCGCTGCGCGGGTTGCTCGGGCCGGCGCGTCCGGCGCGCCGCCGGATCGAGGACGACGCCGCCGCCGAGCGTGCCGGGCGGGGAGATCGAGCGCACGACGAAGCGGTCGCCGGCGCGGGCGATCAGCGGCCGCTCGCAGCGCAGCTGCCAGCGGCCCGGCTCGCGATCGGCGATGCGCGCAGGCGTCTCGCGCGTGCCGTGGTGGATCTGCGCGCGGCGCGGGATCTCGGCGTCGCCGAGCTCGAGCGCGACATCGAGGATCCATGCCGGCTGGAGTCCCGCGTCCTCGCTCGCGACGACGTCTCCTCGTCCGATCGTGTCGACGCGAACGCCGGCGAGGTTCACCGCGACACGCTGGCCTGCGATCGCCCGCTCGACGGCGGCGTCGTGCACCTGGGCGCTGCGCACCCTGGCGCGCCGCCCGGACGGCAGCAACGTGACGCGGTCGCCGGCGCCGAGCGAGCCCGACCACAGCGTCCCGGTGACCACGGTGCCGGCGCCGTGGATCGTGAACGAGCGATCGACGTGGAGCACGGCCGGCCCGTCGTCGCGGTCGCACATCCGGCAGCCGCTGCGGCGACGTGCGCGATCGCGGCGCGGACCTGCTCGACGCCGATGCCGGCGCGGACCGAGCAGTCGACGATCGGCACGCCCTCGTCGACCAGCGCGCGCACCTCCTCGCGCGCCCGCGCCGAGTCGGCGAGGTCGGTCTTCGTCACCGCCACGACACCCGCGCGCACGCCGAGCGCGCGCAGCACGGCCGCGTGCTCGACCGTCTGCGGCATCACGCCGTCGTCGGCGGCGACGACGAGCAGGAACAGGTCCACGCCCGGTCGCGCCCGCCACCATCGTGCGCACGAAGCGCTCGTGGCCCGGGACGTCGACGAGCGACAGCCGCCGGCCGCCGACGTCGAGCTGGGCGAAGCCCAGGTCGATCGACATGCCGCGAGCCTGCTCCTCCGGGAGCCGATCGGTGTCGCGTCCGGTGAGCGCGCGGACGAGTGCGGTCTTGCCGTGGTCGATGTGCCCGGCGGTGCCGACCGTGAGCGGCGCGTCGCCGCTCACGGTCCGCCGGGTGTCCGCGGGACGGAGCGGCGAAGGAGTCGAACCTTCCCACCGCGGGGCTGCCGCGGCTCCCCGGCTTTGAAGGCCGGTTGGACCACCGGGCCCGGGCCGCTCCACGTCTCAGACAGATGATCCACTGCTCACCGCTGATGCTGCCGGGAGGACCTTCGACGCAGGCGCCCGACGACGGCGCCCGGGACCTCCGCGGCGCGCTCGGCCGCCACCGCGACCAGCAGGCCGCCCGACGTGGTGGCATCGCACGACCAGCCGGCGGCGCCACTCCTCGACGTCGGTGCGCGAAGCGCGTGAACGTCTCGGCGTGCTCGCGGTTGCGCCGGCTGCCGCCGGACACCGAGTCGTCGCCGCGCAGCAGCTCCTCGACGCCGTCGATGGCCGGGACCGCCTCGGCGTCGACCTCCGCCGCGAGGCCGCTCGCGGCGGTCAGCTCGCGCAGGTGCCCGAGCAGGCCGAAGCCGGTCACGTCGGTCATCGCGTGCGCGCCCGCGTCACGCGCGGCACGCGCGGCATCGCGGCGTTCAGCGTCGTCATCGTCGCGACGGCGGGCGCGAGCAGGCCGTCGCCGTGCCCGCGCTTGAGCGCGGTCGAGATCGCGCCGACGCCGAGCGGCTTCGTCAGCACCAGCACGTCGCCGGCCTCGCCCGCCGGCGTTGCTCAGCACGCGCGCGGGGTCGACCACGCCGGTGACGGCGAGGCCGTACTTCGGCTCCGGGTCGTCGATCGAGTGGCCGCCCACGAGCAGCGCGCCGGCCACGCGCACGACGTCGCCGCCGCCGCGCAGGATCTCGCCGAGCACGCTCGGGACCGAGCCGCTCGAGCGGGAACGCGACCAGGTTCAGCGCGCTCAACGGCTCCGCGCCCATCGCGTAGATGTCGGACAGCGCATTGGCCGCCGCGATCCGACCGAAGTCGTACGGGTCGTCGACGATCGGCGTGAAGAAGTCGACCGTCTGCACGAGCGCGAGGTCGTCGCGCACGCGCACGACCCCGGCGTCGTCGGCGGTCGCGCTGCCGATCAGCAGGCGCGGATCGTCGACCGCGGGCAGCGCCCGCACGATCGGCCCGATGTCGGCGGCCGACAGCTTGCAGCCGCAGCCGGCGCCGTGCGACAGCGAGGTGAGCGGGATCGCCTCGCTCATCGCTAGCCCGCACGCGCTCCGCGCCCGTGTACACGTTGACGCTCCCGCGGCGAGCGAACCCGCGCGAGTGTCATGTCGCGATCGGCCGCGAGGCTCACCGCCAGCGAGCTCGGCGCGCCCACGCCGACGAGGATCGGCGCTCCGGCCACGGCCGCCTTCTGGACGAGCTCGAACGACAGCCTGCCGCTGACGCACAGGATCCGCCCGTGCAGCGGCAGCGCGCCGTCGAGCAGCGCCCGGCCGACGACCTTGTCCATGGCGTTGTGGCGCCCGACGTCCTCGCGGACGCACAGCAGCTCGCCGTCGGGCGCGAACAGGCCCGTGGCGTGCAGCCCGCCGGTTCGCTCGAACGTCGGCTGGCGCAGCCGGTCGGGCAGCGTCGCGAGCAGCGCGCGATCGATCTCCGGCCCGGCGGGCGCGGGCTCCGCGTGCACGGCGACCTCCTCGAGCGCGCCCTTGCCGCAAACGCCGCAGGACGAGGTCGTGTAGAAGTGCCGGGCGCCCGGGTCGCGGGTCATCGGTCCCTCGACCTCGATCGTGTTCGCCGCCAGGTCGTCGGTCAGCCCGGCGCGGCGCGGTTCGTCGATCAGGCCCTCGCGTGAACAGGAAGCCGAGCGCGAGCTCCTCGTCGTGGCCGGGCGTGCGCATGGTCACCGCGAGCGGCGCGCCGTCGACGCGGATCTCGAGCGGCTCCTCGACCGCCACGAGGTCCTCCTCGCCGTCGCGCACGACCTCGTCCACATGCCGTGGGCGAGCTCGCTGGAAGTGTCTCTGGCGGCGGTCATCGACGGTGCATCGCCTATCTCAGCAGAGCGGCCCGGATTGTTACGCTGGATGCCTTCCCAAAGCCACGCCCAGGAGGGGGACGCCATGCCGATGAAGTACGCCCGCCTGACCGAGCCGCTGGTCCGCGACAACGGCGTCCTGCGCACGGCGACCTGGGACGAGGCGCTCGACCGCGCCGCCTCCGGCTTCCGTCGCGCCGTCGATGCGCACGGGCCCGACACCTACGGGATGCTCAGCTGCTCCAAGGCCACGAACGAGGTCAACTTCATCGCGCAGAAGTTCACGCGCGTGGCCATCGGCACCAACAACATCGATTCGTGTAACCGAACTTGACACGCTCCTAGCGTCGTCGGTCTGGCGACGGTGTTCGGCGCTGGTGGCGGCACCAGCTCATATCAGGAGGTGCGGGACACGGACGTGATCCTGCTGTGGGGCTCCAACGCGCGCGAGGCCCACCCGATCTTCTTCCACCACGTGTTGAAGGCGATCCACGACGGGGCGCAGCATGTACGCGATCGATCCGCGGCGGACGACGACCGCGCAGTGGGCCGACGCGTGGCTCGGCCTCAACGTGGGCAGCGACGTCGCGCTGGCGAACGGGATGGCGCGCGAGATCATCCACGCCGGGCTGCACAACCGCGAGTTCATCCGGCGCGGCACCGCCGGCTTCGAGGCCTACGCGGCGGCCGTCGAGCCGTACACGCTCGAGCGCGGCAGAGGCGCTCAGCGGCGTTCCGGCCGACGTGATCAAGGACGTCGCGCACACCTACGCGCGCGCCGATCGCGCCCAGATCTGCTGGACGCTCGGCATCACCGAGCACCACAACGCGGTCGACAACGTCCTCGCGCTGATCAACCTGGCGCTGCTGACCGGGCCACGTCGGGCGCTACGGCTCCGGGCCTGAACCCGCTGCGCGGCCAGAACAACGTGCAGGGCGGCGGCGACATGGGCGCGATCCCGAACCGGCTGCCGGGCTTCCAGGACATCGAGACCGACCCCGAGGCGGTCGCGAAGTACGAGCGCGCCTGGGGCGTGAAGATCAAGCCGAAGTACGGCTGGCACATGACCGAGATGTTCGAGGCGATCGACCGCGGCGAGCTGACGACGATGTTCGTGCTCGGCGAGAACCCGATCCAGTCCGACGCCGACGCGCACTCACGTCAGGCAGCTGTTCGAGCGCCTCGACCACCTCGTCGTGCAGGACATCTTCCGCACGGCGACCGCGCGAGCTGGCGGACGTCGTGCTGCCCGCCTCGGCCAGCTGGTGCGAGGCGGAGGGCACGGTGACCAACAGCGAGCGGCGCGTGCAGCGCGTCCGCGCCGCGCTCGAGCCGCCCGGCAACGCGCGCGACGACGTGCGCATCATGGTCGACCTCGCGGCGCGCCTCGGCCACGAGTGGGAGTACGGCAGTCGCCGAGGACGTCTGGAACGAGCTGCGCTCGCTGGCGCCGAACCACGCCGGCATGAGCTACAAGCGGCTCGAGGAGCTCGGCGGCATCCAGTGGCCGTGCTTCTCCGAGGACAGGCTCGAGCCGACGTTCCTGCACGGGCGCCTGTGGAAGGAGCCGCTCGAGGGCCCGCCGGCCGTGTTCCACGCGGTCGAGGACTCGCCGCCGACCGAGCGAGCTCTCGGACGAGTTCCCGCTGCGGCTCACGACCGGCCGCCGGCTGGACTCGTTCAACACCGGCGTGCAGACCGGCGGCTACACGTCGCCGCTGCGCCGCGGCGAGGAGCTCGAGCTGTCGACCGCCGACGCCGAGGCAGCTCGGCGTGAGCGACGGCGAGCGCGTGCGCGTATCGTCGGCGCGCGGCAGCGTGATCGCGCCCGTGCGCGATCGAGCCGTCGCTGCGCCCGGGGCTGGCGTTCATGACGCTGCACTTCCCCGACGAGGTGGAGACGAACATCCTGACGATCAACGCCACCGACCCGAAGTCCGGCACCGCGGAGTTCAAGGCCACCGCCATCCGCGTCGACCGGATCGCGCGACGGCGACCACGATGCAGAGGAGGTGGCGGCCGCGGCGCCTGTCCGCGGCGCAGCCGTTCCGCTGATGGACATCGTCATCCAGAACGAGCTCCCGTCGGCGGCGGAGCGCGAGGCGGTCGACGCCGTGCTCGGTCCGCCCGGGTCGAGTTGGGAGGGGGCCGCGCAGGCGTCCGAGCGCGACCAGCGCGTCGCTCGCGGCGGCCACGCGGCGCGGGCGCAGCGGCACCTGCTGCTGCCCGACGCTGCACGCCGTGCAGGGCCGCGTCGGGCTGGATCAGCCGCGGCGCGCTGAACTACGTCTGCCGGCGGCTCACGATCCCGCCGGCCGAGGCCTACGGCGTGGCGTCGTTCTACGCGCTGTTCTCGCTCGAGCCCCAGCCGCCGGTGGTGGCGCACGTCTGCACCGACGTCGCCTGCATCGCCGGCGGCTCGCAGCAGCTGGTGCGCCGAGCTCGAGCGAACGGTCGGGCCCGAGGGCGCGCACCGCGGGCAACGGGCAGGCCGTCTGGCACGAGAGCCCGTGCCTGGGCATGTGCGAGCACGCGCCGGTGGCGATGTTGACCGTGGCCGGCGAGGAGCCGCACGAGGCCTCGGTCGGGCACGTCACGGCCGACGACATCGCGAGCATGCTCGCCGGCGGCGACGCCGCCGCCCGCGCCCGCCCCGCTCGTCCCGCAGGCCGGGCGATCCGTCGCTGCGGCTGCTGCGCCGCGTCGGCGTGGTCGACCCCGACGAGCATCGACAGCTACCGCGCCCACGGCGGCTACGAGGCGCTGCGCGCCGCGATCGAGATGGGGCCCGACTGGCGTGCTGCGCGAGGTCACGGACTCGAAGCTGATGGGCCGCGGCGGCGCCGCGTTCCCGACCGGCCGCAAGTGGGAGGCGGTGGCGCGCAACGCCAAGCGCCCGCACTACCTGATCTGCAACGCCGACGAGTCCGAGCCCGGGCACGTTCAAGGACCGCGTGATCCTCGAGCACGACCCGTTCTTCATCGTCGAGGCGATGACGATCGCGGGCATCGCCACCGGCTGCGAGCACGGCTACCTGTACCTGCGCGGCGAGTACCCGCTGGCCTGGGACCGGCTGGTCACCGCGATCACCAGTCGCCCGCTCGCGCGGCTTCCTCGGCCAGGACATCCTCGGCCAGGGCATCGCGTTCGACATCGAGCTGCGCAAGGGCGCCGGCGCGTACATCTGCGGCGAGGAGACCGCGCTCTTCAACTCGATCGAGGGCTATCGCGGCGAGCCGCGCAACAAGCCGCCGTTCCCCGTCGACGAGGGCCTGTTCGACAAGCCGACCGTGATCAACAACGTCGAGACGCTGGTCAACGTGCCCGGCATCGTCATGGATGGCGGCCAGGCGTACGCGCGAGATCGGCACCGAGGACTCGACCGGGCACGCGCCTGTTCTGCCTCTCGGGCCGGGTCGAGCAAGCCCGGGCTCTACGAGGCCCCGTTCGGCATCACGCTGCGCGAGGTGCTCGAGATGGCCGGCGGCGTGATCGACGGCCGGCCGCTGCGGACGATCATGCTCGGCGGCGCCGCCGGCCGCTTCGTGACGCCCGACGAGCTCGACGTCGAGATGTCCTTCGAGGCCACCCGCGAGGCCGGCGTCAGCATGGGCTCGGGCGTCGTGATGGTCGTCGACGACACGGTCGACCTGCCGGCGATCCTGATGCGGCTCGCCGCGTTCTTCCGCGACGAGTCGTGCGGCCAGTGCGTCCCGTGCCGCGTCGGCACGGTGCGCCAGGAGGAGGCGCTCGCCCGGCTCGTCGAGCGGCCGGCCGCGGGGCTCGGTCGAGCAGGAGTACGCGCTGCTGGACGAGATCACCGCCGTCGATGCGCGACGCGTCGATCTGCGGCCTCGGCCAGACTGCCGCCGACGCGATCGAGTCGGCGCTGCGCAAGCTCGACGTCTTCGAGACAGGAGGACAGCGATGAGCAGGACACGGACCGGCGCGCCGGCTCGCGTCGTCGAGCTCAAGCTCAACGGCGAGACCGTCGCAGGCGCGACGAGAACCAGACGATCCTCGACGTCGCTCAGCGGCTGGACGGCCTCGAGATCCCGACCATGTGCTGGGAGCGCACGCTCACGCCCGGTCAACGCCTGCCGCGTCTGCGTGTGCGAGGTCAAGGGCGCCCGCGCGCTCGTCCCGTCGTGCGCGCGCAAGGTCGAGGACGGGCATGGAGGTCGAGACGCACTCCGAGCGCGTGAAGCTCAGCCGCAAGATGGTGATCGAGTTCCTCGCCTCCTCCGTCGACCTGTCGATCATGCCCGACGTCGACCGCTGGATCGAGGAGTACGGGGCCGACCCGGAGCGCTACGGGCCGCCGGCGCCGCCGTTCGAGGCCGGCGAGCGCGACCGCCTGCGCGCCGGCCACCACGAGACGCCCGACGGAAGCCACGCGGCCACCGTGCACCAGCCGCCGAAGGTCGACAACGAGCTCTACGTGCGCGACTACTCGAAGTGCATCCTCTGTTACAAGTGCGTCGAGGGCTGCGGCACCGACTGGCAGAACACGTTCGCCATCGCCGTCGCCGGGCGCGGGTTCGACGCCCGCATCGCGACCGAGTTCGCCAACCCGCTGCCGGACTCCGCGTGCGTGTACTGCGGCAACTGCATCGCCGTGTGCCCGACCGGCGCGCTGATGTTCAAGAGCGAGTTCGACATGCGCGAGGAGGGCACGCTGGGACGCCCGAGCGCCAGACGCAGACGCAGACGATCTGCACGTACTGCGGCGTCGGCTGCAACCTCGTGCTGCACGAGCAGGACAACGAGATCGTCAAGGTCACCTCGCCGCTCGACCATCCGGTCACGAGCGGCAACCTCTGCATCAAGGGCCGCTTCGGCTTCCAGTTCGTCCAGAACGACCGCGGCGGAGCTGCCGCCGCCGATCGACGAGGACGGCTCCGGATGCCGGACCGGCAGGGACGCCTGAGCCGATGTACGACGACGACCCCACCGATCCCGGCGCACAGCCCCATCGACGACGAGGGCCGCATCGCCGGTCGGCGGCGAGGGCGGCGACGGCTGGCTCTACCTGCCGTTCGAGCGGGACGACGCGCACCGGCGAGCACCAGATCACGCTCGTGCGCGAGGAGGACGGCGAGGAGGTCCGCTTCACGCTGCCGTCGTTCGTCGAGCAGGGCGACGAGCTGGGCGAGATCGCGTTGCTGGTGATCCGCGCGCGCAGCGCTGGCGCGAGCTCAAGGGCCTCGGCGGCTAGGGCGGCGGCCCCGCGCCTGGGATCATCCCGGGCATGGGGACCGACGACCGCCGCGAGCGCCTGCGCGCCCTGCCGTCCGTCGACCGGCTCGCGACCGCCGTCGCGCGCGCCGAGCTGGCCGAGCGCCGCGCGGAGCTGCTCGCCGGCGCCGAGGACGAGCCCGACCTCGTCGATCGCGCGCGCTCACGCCTGCGCAGCTCGATGCGACGCGTGCTCAACGCGACCGGGGTGATCGTGCACACGAACCTCGGGTCGTGCGCCGCTCGCCGACGCCGCGCGTGAGGCGGTGGCCGATGCAGCGCACGGCTACGCCAACCTCGAGCTCGACCTCGGAACGGGCGAGCGCGGCTCCCGCCAGGATCACGTCGAGGGCCTGCTGCGCGAGTTGACGGGCGCAGAGGCGGCGCTCGCCGTCAACAACTGCGCAGCGGCGACGCTGCTCGCCGCCGCGGCGCTCGCGAACGGCCGCGAGCTCGTCGTCTCGCGCGGGCAGGCGATCGAGATCGGCGGTGAGTTCCGCATTCCCGAGGTCGTCGCGCAGGCCGGCGCCGCGGATGGTGGAGGTCGGCACCGACGAACCGGACGCGGGCTCGCCGACTACGCCGCCGTGCTGGGGCCGGACACGGGCGCGATCCTGCGCGTCCATCCTTCGAACTTCCGCACGGTCGGGTTCGTCGAGTCGGTGAGCATCGAGGAGCTCTGCGGGCTCGGCGTCCCGGTGATCGACGATGTCGGCTCCGGGGTGCTGGCCGACGAGATCGCGCTGCTGGCGGACGAGCCGCCCGGTGCGGCGGTCGGTGCGCGCGGGCGCCGCGGTCGTCTGCTTCTCCGGCGACAAGCTCCTCGGCGGCCCTCAGGCGGGGCTGCTCGTGGGCGAGCGCGACGCGATCGCGGCCTGCCGGAGCCATCCGCTCGCGCGCGCCGTGCGGATCGACAAGCTGTCGCTCGCCGCGCTGGAGGCGACGCTCGCGCTCTACCGCGACCCCGAGCACGCCCGCGCGGCGATTCCGGTGCTCGCGATGCTCACCGCGGGCGAGGACGCGCTCGCCGCGCGCGCGGAGCGCCTCGCAGCCGCCACGGGCGGCACCGTGATCGGGGCGGTGGCGCGCGTCGGCGGCGGCGCGCTGCCGCTGCTCGAGCTGCACGGACCCGCGGTCGCGCTCGATCCCGGTCCGGCCGGGGCCGACGCGTTGGCGGCCTCGCTGCGCGCCGGCGATCCGCCGCTCGTCGGGCGGATCCAGGATGGGCGGCTGCTGCTCGACCCGCGCACGCTGGACGACGCCGAGGTCGACCTGGCCGGGCGTGCGGTCGCGGCGGCACTGGCGACCGGCGGCCCGTAGCCGCAGAGGCCGAGCGCGTGACCTGAAGCCGCGCGTCGCAGAAATTTCTCGCCCGGCGTAATACAAACGGCCAAAGCCCGTTTTACAGGGGCAGATGGTCTCCCGCTCGACACAAGCAGCCCCGCGCCGCCTCGTGATGGCGGGGGGCGCCGCATGCGCCCGAGCGCGCCCGCGCGTGGCTCCACGACGCCGCGTGCCGGCTCGACCACGAGATCCAGCGGGTGCTGGCGCTGCTCCTGTCCGAGCTCGTCAGCAACGCCGTCAGCCACGGAGGGGCCGGCGACGCCGAGCGGATCGAGCTCGAGCTGCGCGCGACGGCTGACCGGGTGGGCCTCGAGGTCAGCGATCCGGGCCCGGGCTTCACGCCGCGAGCGCGCGAGCGCGAGCTCGACGAGCCGGGTGGCTGGGGCCTCGTCCTCGTCGACCAGATGGCCGAGCGCTGGGGCGTCGTCCACGACGGGCGCACCCGCGTGTGGTTCGAGCTGCGCCAAGCCTGACGCGCGGGCCTCAGCTCACCTGGTGGCCCGCCACGAACATGCCCGCTGGGTCGTACTGCGCCCTGACGTCGAGCAGCCGCTGCCACGCCTCCGGCCGGAAGCCGGCCGAGACGTCCCCGGCCCGGTCCGCGAAGTTGAGCGCACGGCCTCCCGGCGAGTAGGCGGCGAGCTCGCTCTGCATCCGGTCGAGATGGTCCTCGACCGCGGCCCGTGACGCCTCGTCGAAGACGGCGCCCACGCCGAAGGCGATGTGCTCGGCGTCGAGCTTCGGCAGTGCCCCGGCCCCGTCGGCCTCGCGGCCGAGCGCACCGCCGAGCTGTCGCACCTGTACCCCGATCAGCGGGCTGCCGGAGCCCACGCCGGCCACGGCCACGAGCGCGTCGGCGGCCTCGGGCGTCAGCTCGCCGAGCATCACGTGGTCGCCGACGCCCGGCACGGGCTCCTCGGGATCCATCGCGAGATGGCGGAGCTCGGTCGCGGGCTGAGCGCCCCAGGTGTCCCAGACCGCGCCGCCGATCTCGCGCAGCGGGCGCATCGAGCTCCTCGCCCGCGGCCGGGGTCGCCGCGAAGGCGCCGGTCACGTCGACGAGCGACTTGCCGCGGAGCGGCTCGGGCAGCTCCGGCAGCGGAGGCAGCGTGAGGAAGCGGAGCTGGGCCGTCATCTCATCGGGCGTGCTCGCCGAGCCACTCGCGGTATGCGTGAGCGATCTCTGTCCCCATCTCGCCCGGCCAGGCGACCATGCCCGCGTACACCTCGGCGACGGGATAGAGCTCGATCTCGATCGCCGTGACCACCCCGAACGAGCCGCCACCGCCGCGCAGGGCGAAGAAGAGCTCAGGCTCGTTCTCGGCGTCGACGCGGCGCTAGCTCACCGTCAGCCGTCACGACCTCGATCGCCCGGACGCTGTTGCACGCGAGGCCGTGCTTGCGGGCGAGCCAGCCGACGCCGCCGCCGAGCGTGAAGCCGGTGACGCCCGTGTCGGGCGACGAGCCGAGCAGCGCGGCGAGGCCGCCCTCGCCCGCGGCGAGCGCCACGTCGGCGGCGAGCACACCCGCCTCGACGCGCGCACGCCGCCCGGACGCGTCTATCTCGATCCCCGTCATGCGGCCGGTCCGAAGCAGGATCGTGTCGGTGAGCGGCGCCATGGCGCCGGCGCCATGCCCGGTGGCCTGGGCGGCCACCTGCAGCCTGCGCTCGCGTGCGAAGTCGACCACCCGCGCGACGTCATCCGCGTTCGCGACCTGGACGACCGCGGCAGGGCTGCTGCTCGACCGCGAGGTTCCAGGCGCGCCGCGCCTCGTCCCAGCCCTCGTCACCGGGCAGGAGGGAGTCGCCCGTCGAGGTCGCGGCGCAGGCTCGATAGATCGATCGCGGTGGTGTCGGGCACTTCGAGCTCCTTTTCGCGGGTCTCAGTGAATGACGACTTTGAGGACGATCATCAGCGCTCCGAGCGCGGCGCAGCCGAGCGAGGTCAGGAGGATGCCGCACCGGCGACTCCTGCTCCTGGCGCCCGACCACGACGCCCCACCCGCAGAGCAGGACGACGCACGACCAGGCCGAGATCAGGATCGCCGTCTCGTCGGTCGCGCCGAGGGCGGCCGCCCCGAACATCACCACGATCGGCGGGAACGCCGCCTGGACGATCGGCCAGTGATGGACGAGCGAGCGGCGGAAGCCACGGTGCTCGGCGTCGAGGCCGGTCGCGCGGCGCGCTATCGAGAGCGACCAGGAGTGCGCTAGCCAGAACACGACCACCGTGACCGCCACCCAGAGCGCTGTGGGCCACACCTCGGGGTCGTCGTCGGGCCCGGTGGCGGCGAGCAGCCCCGCCACGACGATCGTCCCGTAGATCGCGCCGGCGAGGTGCTCGGCGCGTCGCTCGAGCGTCGGGCGTGGCGCTCACGCCGGGATCCCAGTCGCCGTCGACGTGGGTCCAGCGGCCGCCGACCATCGTCGCCACGACGCTGAGCTCGCCGAGCTCCTCGGGCGGGCACTCGTAGGGGTCGCGGTCGAGGACGACGAGGTCGGCCAGCATTCCGGGCCGCAGCATCCCACGACGCTGCTCCTGGCGTTCGAGCCAGGCGGGCGCGACGCAGGTGGCCCGGAGCGCCTCGTCGAGCGTGAGCGCCTGCTCGGGTCGCCACGGTGGGCGCTCGTCGAGCGTGCGGCGGACGCCCGCGACGATGCCGGCGAGCGGGTCGAGCTCCTCGACGGGGGCGTCGGACCCGTTCGCGAGCCGCGCGCCCGCGTCGGCGAGCGAGCGGTAGGCGTAGGCGCCCTGCCGTCCCTCCCAGAGCCGGTCGGCGAGGTCGCGGTCGGAGGGGGCGTGGCTGAACTGGACCGAGGCGGTCACCCCGATCTCGGCGAAGCGCGCGAACTCCTCGGGCGCGAGCAGCTGCGCGTGCTCGATGCGCGGGCCGCAGGCCGCGCGGGCTGCCACTCGTCGCGGGTCGCCTCGAAGGCGTCGAGCGCGGCCCGGTTCGCGGCGTCGCCGATCGCGTGGACGGCCACCGGCCAGCCCGCGCGCGCGGCGCGCCGAACCACGTCCTCGAGCGCCGTCGCGGCTCGTGATCTCGACCCCCGAGCCGTCGAGGAGCAGGGCGGTCGCCGAGCCGAGCGTCCCGTCCATGAAGCCCTTGAGGTAGCCGAGCCGCAGCATGTCGTTGCCGAAGCCGGAGCGGACGCCGAGCGCGCTCGAGCTCGTCGAGTCGCTCCCACGGGCAGCGACTGCCACACCCGCACGAGCAGCTCGTCGTCCGCGAGCAGGCGCTGGTGGACCTCGAACGAGCCGAGCCAGCCGTCCTTGTCGTGGAGCGCGGTCACGCCGCGTGCGGCGGCGATCCGCATCCCCTCGCGCGAGGCCTCGACCATCTCCTCGTAGCGTGGGACGGACGTAACGGTCGCGGAACGTCCAGGCCGCGGTCTCGCGCAGGATTCCGGCCGGCCGCCCGTCCGCGTCGCGCTCGACGACCCCGCCGGGCATCTCGAGCGGCTCGTCCGCGTGCTCGAGCGCCGCGCTGTTGACCCACAGCGAGTGGTAGTCCTTCGACATCAGCGCGGCGGGCACCGCGCCGGTCACGCGGTCGAGCGCCTCGCGGTCGGGCGGCTCGGGCCAGTCGCCCTCGCGCCAGCCGAGCCCGCGCAGCCAGCCGCCCGGCGGCGACGCGCGCGAGCGCCGCCTCGACGCGGCCGAGCGCCTCGTCGCGCGAGCGCGCTCCCTCGAGCCGCGCCTGGTGCAGCCCGAGCGACCAGGTGGGGAAGTGGACGTGGGCGTCCGCGAAGCCCGGCAGGACGCAGCGCCCGCCGAGGTCGATGCGCCGGGCCTCAGGCGCCGGCCGGGCGGCCACGAGCCCGGCGCGCACCGCCAGCGCCTCGCTGCGCCGGCGGGCGCTCCGGGTCGAGCGTCCTGACCGTCCCGCCTTCGAATACGAGCTCCACGAGGCGGCATCTTGGCGAAGCGGCGCCCTAAGGCTTCGTCGACACGGCCCGCTTGTACTCGAGTGGCTTGACCGCGGCCTCGATGTCGGCGCGGCGCGACTCGAGGAACGGCGGGATCGAGAGCTTCTCGCCGAGCGTCTCGAGCGGCTCGTCGATCGTGAAGCCGGGGCTCGGCGTGGCGAGCTCGAACAGCACGCCGCTCGGCTCGCGGAAGTAGATCGAGCGGAAGTAGTGTCGGTCGATCACCTCGGTCGGGTGGCCGCCGTGCGTGCGTATCTGCGCGCGCCAGGCCTGGTGCTCCTCGTCCGTCGAGCCCCAGGCCACGTGGTGCACCGTGCCCGCGCCCTGTAGCCCGCGCTCGGCGGGCGGGGCGTCGTAGGCGTACTCGCCGCCGCGGCTCTCGCCGCGCGTCTCCCAGCCGTCGTCGGTGGTCGCTGAAGCCCATGCCCTGCTCGAGCAGGTAGCGGCTGCGCTCGGGGTCGGAGCCGTAGGCGCGCACGCCGTGGAAGCCCTGCAGCGCGTGCTCGGCCGGGACCTCCGGGTGCTCGGCGATCAGCGGCTCGTCGGCCACGTCGAAGATGCCGAGCTCGTGCTCGAGACCCTCGGGATCGCGGAAGCGCAGGCGCTCGCCGTCGCGCTCGGACTCGATCCCCTCGCCCGCCAGCCGCTCGGCCCAGAAGTCGAGCGCGGCCGGCCAGCCGACGCGCCAGACGATCCGGTGGACCATCCCGTCGCCCGCGCGCCCGAGCGGGGCGCCCGGGTACTCGAAGAAGGTCAGGTCGAGGCCCGGCTTCGCGTGCTCGTCGCCGTAGAAGAGGTGGTAGACGGTCGGGTCGTCCTGGTTGACGGACTTCTTGACCATCCGCAGGCCGAGCACGCGCGTGTAGAAGTCGACGTTGGCCTGGGCGTCGCCCGTGATGGCGGTGATGTGATGGATGCCGTTGAGCTTCATGTCCGTGCCTCACCATCCCTCTCGAAGTAATTGCTCGTGCAACTATATCACGATGGGCCAAGTTCGCTAACCCGCCTTGGGGCGGACCCTGAGCACCGCCCGCATCCCCAGCTCGCGGTGGCCCGCCAGCGAGCAGTAGACCGTGAAGCGCCCGGGCCGGAGCAGCCGCGCCGTCACGCTGGCCGTCTCACCGGCCCCGAGCTCCGGCAGCTGCGCACGAACGACCCCGCGGCGATTCCGCACGACGAAGTCGTGCCCGTCCTCGCCGAAGTTCCTGACGTTGAACTTGACGAGCCCGGCGGGAACCCAGGGCCGGTAGAGGGCGATGCGCCACTCCCGCTCGCCGACCCCGACGGCGGTGGGCCGGGCGGCCGCGGCGGCGGGCGCGCCGAGGACGACGCCGGCGGCGAACAGCGCGAGCGAGCGTCTCATCGCACGAGCTGGACCCGCCCGAAGCCCTCCGAGCGCGGGATCACCGCGCTGGCGTCCGTGCCGAGCCACTGCTCGAGCAGGCTCGAGTAGACGCGCCGGAAGTCGATCGTGACCTTCAGGTTGTCGTCCTCGTCGAGCTCGCCGAGGCTCGGATACTCGCTGTGCACGCCGGGCAGGGCGCGGTCGCCCTGCACCCAGGCGAGCCCGCCGGCGCCGTGGTCCGTCCCGGTGTCGTTCTCCTCCGGCCGGCGCCCGAACTCGGACCAGACGAATGTGAGCACGCGCTGCGAGACACCGCGCGCCTCGAGATCCGCCTGGAAGGCTGAGAGGCACTGGCTGACCTCGACGAGCAGCGGGCCGAGCTCCGACTGGTTGTCGTGCGTGTCGAAGTCACCGTGCATCTCGACGTCGGCCACGCGGATGCCGAGCGGCTGCTGGACCATCGCCGCCAGGTAGCGCAGCCGTTCGCCGAAGTCGCTCTCAGCCGGATAGGCGATCGTGGAGGCGAGCGGGTCGACGCCGTCGCGCTCGCGGTAGGGCTCGAGCCGGTCGGCGACCTGCTTCGCGAGCCGCGCCGCTGTCCGCGAGGCCTCGAGCGCCCGCGAGCCGCCGCGTCCCCGGCCGAGCCGGCTGTAGGCGGCCATGGCCTCGTCGTAGGGCTCGCCCCAGACGTCGCGGATCCAGAAGCCGGCGTCGCCGGGCGAGGAGACAGCCGCGGCCGGCGCCCGCGCCGAGCGCATCACGGGGGAGAGGCCCCAGCCCATCGACAGGCCCTGAAGCGGGTTGTCGCGGCCGCCCGCCCGGTCGAGCCAGCGCCCGAGCCAGCCCGGCGCGGAGTCGGCCGTGATCAGGCCGGTCTCCCAGAAGTGGCGCGAGTGGAAGTGCGACAGGTCCGGGTTCGCGTAGTCGATGCCCGGCAGGAAGCCGACCTTGCCGCGTTCGAAGAGGCCCTTGACGCCGCCGCCGATGCCCTCCGCGAGCGCAGGGTTGACCCCGAAGGCGGCGCCGCCGAGAGGTGATCCCCGGAACCTTCAGCTTCGGGATGGAGGTCGGCGTAGCGCCCGTAGTCGTGCAGCGGCACGAGCGTGTCGAGCAGGTCGACGCCGCCCGGCAGGAACACGGACACCAGCACGGGCGCGTCCGGCGCGGCGGCGGCCTCGGCCGCGGCCGCCTCGAGGACGCGCTCGACGGGCATCGCCCTCGCCGTGTAGAGCGCGAGGCCCGCGCCGAGCCCAGCGCCGAGGACCTGCCGGCGGGTGAGGCCCGAACTGCCGCCCAGCCACCGGCCAGGTGCCGCGGGGGTCCGGGGGCGCGAGCCCCCGGCTGTCCATCTTTCCGAGCTGCGGTGGAAGTCGTCACAGGCGCGGTGGCGGCTCATCAGTGCACCTGGGCGTCGGGTCCGCAGATGAGCAGCTGCCGAAGCACTCGCTGGCACATGTCCGCGCGCGTCTGCTTGTCCTGGCGCCAGCGCCCGCCGGGGAGCTTCTCGCGATCGTCGAGCAGCCTGCGCGCGATCCGCATCAGCTCGGCGTCCGTCTGGCGCGAGGTCCACGGCTCGCCCGCCGCCCGGCGGGCCCGGGCGACCGCGCGCGCCGGCGACAGCCGCTCGGGTGTCGCCCCGTCCCTCACCCTCAGCTTCGGGGTGTCGAGCAGGTAGTTCGCGACGTCGAAGCGGACGTGCATCGAGTTCGACGAGAGCCAGGCCGTGCCCCACTCCCAGCCCGCGACCGTGGGCGGTCTGAAGAGCTGCTGGCCCATGCCTGACAGCAGCCAGCCCCACGAGTCGCGCTCGACGCCCTGGCCGATGCTGCGCATGGCGCCGGCCAGGAAGACGACCGGCGACTTGACCATCGTTGGCTCGTCGAGCCGCCTGTAGAGCGCGGGGTGGGCGAGGATCGCGCCGACCACCGGCTTGATGCGGTGCCCCGAGCGGCGATAGGTGCGCGCGAGCGCGGTGCGCGTGGGGCGCGAGATCGGCGTGGCGACGAAGAAGTCCCAGAGCTTCTCGACGATGAACGGCGCGTGCGCCGGATGGCGAACGCAGAGCCTGAGCACCTCGCGCCAGTCGAAGCGCCCGCGCTTCCCGAATATCCGCTTGCGGCCGGAGTCGTGGTACTCGCGGTCGTAGTAGGTGCGGACGCTTCCGTCCTCGTTCCAGTCCGCCCGGAAGCCGGTCAGGGCGCGCGCCGCCTCGCGGATGTCGCGCTCGCCGTACCCGCGCGCGAGCGTGTAGAGCTCCATCAGCTCGCGCGCGAAGTTCTCGTTCGGCGCCTCGGGGTCCGAGTTCGCGAGCGAGAGGTGGAGGAGCATCGCCGGGTCGGTCGTGACCTCCCGCAGCAGCACGGGAAACTCGCCGAGCGCGTGGCGGCGCAGCGTGCGGTTCTGCGCGAGCATCATCGGCGTGTCCTGATCGGTCGTGGCGAAGTGGTCGTGCCAGAAGAGCGTGAGCTTCTCCTGCAGCGGGCGCGGCGAGCTCACCATCCGGTCGAGCCACCAGAGCGCGTCGTGGCTCCACTCGTTGTAGGGGTCGAGCGGCCCATCCTCGGTGCGCGGCGGAGCGATGCGCGGCACGGGCGCGGGCCCGCCGTTCAGGAGCCAGCGGATCGTGGCCGGCTTGCCGCGCCTCGCCCAGTGGGCCGCCTCGCGGGGCGTGGCGCCGAAGCCGGCTCGCCAGAAGAGCCGCCGCACGTGGCGCTCGGTCCAGCCGTCGGGCCGCCGCCGTGGTCGCCTGCGCCTGCGCTGCCGCCGCGCGGCAGCGGTGGCCTGCGCGCTCACGGGCGCACCCCGCGAGCCTTCGGCCCCGCCGGCAGCTCGTGCCGTACGAGCTCGTGGGCGCGCTCGGCCCAGTCGCAGAGGATCGGGCGGGTATCGCGCGGGTCGATGATCTCCTCGACGCTGAAGCGCTCCGCCGTGCGGAACGGAGAAGTCACGGCCTCGAGCCGCGCGGCGATCTCGGCGCGCAACGCCACCGGGTCCTCCGCCGCCTCGAGCTCGCGCCGGTAGGCCGCCTCGATACCGCCCGCCATCGGCAGCGAGCCCCACCTCCCGGACGGCCAGGCGAAGCGCAGGTTGAGCCGCGAGCCGTCGCCGTGCCCAGCGCCCGCGACGCCGTAGACCTTGCGAACCAGGATCGAGACCCATGGGACGCTCGCCTGCGCGACCGAGAAGAGGCCGCGCGCGCCGCGCCGGATCGTGCCCGCCCGCTCGGCGGCGGTCCCGATCACGAAGCCGGGCACGTCCACGAAGTTCACGACCGGGCAGGTGGAACTGGTCGCAGGTGTCCACGAAGCGCGCCATCTTGTCGGCGGCCTCGGCCGTAACCCCGCCGCCGTAGTGCTCGGGGTCGGAGGCGAGCACGCCCACCGGGCGGCCTCCGAGCCGAGCGAGGCAGGTGATGGTGGGGCGGCCGAAGGCGGCGCCGAGCTCGAACACGGAGCCGTGGTCGAGCACGTGCCCGAGGATGCGGCGCATCTTGTAGGTGCGGCGCTCGTCACGCGGCACGACCTGAAGGAGCTCCTCCTCGCGGCGGTCGGCGGGGTCGCTCGCGGCCGTGGCGGGCGGCGCCTCCCAGACGTTCTGCGGGAGGTAGGCGAGAAAGCGCCGCAGCTGGTCGAGCGCGTCGTCGTCGCCCGCGGCGATGTTGTCGATTGCCCCGGCTCGGGCCTGCATCCGGGCGCCGCCGAGCTCCTCCTTGTCCGGCGCTTCCCCGAGCCCGGCCATCGCCACCACCGGCGGGCCGGCGACGAACAGCTGCGCCGTCCCCTCGACGATCACCGAGAAGTGCGAGCACACGACCCGGGCGGCGCCGAGGCCCGCGGTGGGGCCGAGCGCCGCCGCCACGACCGGGACGATCGACTGGTTCCCGACGATCAGGTCGAAGCCCGGGAACGGCGGCACGTAGGAGAAGCCCATCTGCTCGAGCGTCTTGACCGACCCGCCGCCGCCCGTGCCGTCGACGAGCCGCACGAGCGGCAGCCGCAGATCGTGGGCGAGCCGCTCGGCGTAGACCGCCTTCTCCCAGATCGCGGCGTCCGCCGCGCCGCCGCGGATCGTGAAGTCGTCAGCCTGGACGATGGCGCGGCGGCCGTCGATGCGGCCCTGGCCGACGACCGTGTTGGCCGCGACGAAGTCGACGAGGCCGCCGTCCTCGTCGTATTCGGCCCGTCCGGCGAGCGCGCCCGTCTCGTGGAAGCTGCCCTTGTCGAGGAGGCGCTCGATCCGCTCGCGGACGGTGAGCCGGCCGGACGCGTGCTGGCGCGCCACCCGCTCCTCGCCGCCCATCCTGCGCGCCAGCTCCTCACGCCGGCGCAGCTCCTCGAGCTCGGCCTCCCAGGTCATCGGCGCGGGAGGCTACCCGCGCCCGTTACGCCTTCGCGCCGAGGGCCTCGCGGGCCGCCGCGAGCCGCTGCTCCTCGAGGCCGCGCTGCTGCTCCTCGGCGCGCTCGACCAGCTTGTCGAGCGCGGCGGCGTCCAGAGCGGGCTCGCCGTCCGCCAGGAGCCGGAGCGCCTTCCACACGGCCAGCTTGCCGGTCACGCCGAGCGCCAGCCCCTCGAGCTCGACCAGGCGGCTGAGCGGCGAGTAGCCCCGCAGCTGGCCGTTCGGCTTGAGCCGCCCGAGCTTCTCGATTGCCCATCCGCCGGCCACCTTGGCGCGATCCCTGCCGATCCCGAGGTCGTCCATGACGCCCTCGAGCGCCCTGCGGTCGGAATCGATATCGCTAACGAGCGAGGCAAGGAAGCGGCCCAGCTCGGTGCCCTGGTTGGCGCTGCAAGCTCGCTTGGCGAGCTCGATGCCCGTCGTCGAGCCGCCGTAGTGGTCGTTCAGGTAGATGCCCAGCAGTTTCCGGTTCACGGATGGACCGTACCCGGCGACCGTGGGGGCGTACGCTGCGGTTCATGGCGCGCCGCTCCGAGCGAGCTCGAGCTCGCGCTCGCCGACGCCGGCGGGCCGAGCGCGCCCCGCGAGTACGGCGCCCGCCTGCGCGGCCTGCTGATGTCGGAGCTCGAGCGCGGCGCCGCCGAGCTCGAGGAGGTCCGCACCGGCCGCGAGCGGCCGATCGACCTGGCGGTGGCCTCGCGCGACGGCACCCTGCTGGTCGCGCTCCCGCTCGACCCGCGCATGCGGGCCGACCCCGCCGCGGTACCCGATCGCGGGTTCGACCTGGCCGCCGCGGCCGTCGGCGCCCTCGTCGAGGCGTGCGAGCCGGGCGCGCCCGGGTCCGGGGCCGAGCTCGCACTGCTGATGGGTGAGGACGGGGGCCATCTCGTGCTCGCGTACCCCGCGGACGGGGAGAGCTGGCGCGCGGAGTTCGCGCGCGAGGCCCTCGACGAGTCGTGCAGGCACATCGATCGCCTGCGCGCGTCCATCCACGCCCTGCCCGGGCACGCGCTCGAGCCCGCCGACCTCCGGCCGCCCACCGGGGCGACGCACCCGCTGCGGGTGGCGGAGACGATCAGCCGCCTCGGCGGCTCACCGCTCGACGACGACGCCGCGGAGGTGCTCGAGGACCAGGTGCTCGCCGTGCTCGAGCCGTCCGGCTCCGTCGCCCGCGCGCACGACGACCCCGATCCGCGCCGGCGGGTGATGCGGCGCATCCTCCAGCGGCTCGACGGGATGGGCAAGTGGGGCGGCTACCACACCGCCTTCGACCACGTGGCGCGCGGCTTCGCCGGCAACGAGCGCCGGCTCGCCAACGAGGTCGGTGAGGAGCTCGTGACCGCCGGCCTGCTCGCCACCAAGCCGAGCGTGGGCCAGCGGCACGTCTTCCTCAACCCGCGCCGGGCCGGCGACATCCGCCGGCTGATCGACGCCGGCGAGCTGCCGCCCGAGCTGACGTGACGGCCGGCGCCGCCGCTCTCGCCGAGGCCATCCGGCGAGGCGAGCGCAGTCCCGTCGAGGTGGTGGACGAGCAGATCGCGCTGATCGAGCGCATCGATCCGCAGCTGAACGCCGTGGTCGTGCGCCGCTTCGACGAGGCGCGCGCGGAGGCGCGCGCCGCCGAGCGGGCTCGCCGCGCCGAGCCGCGCCCTCTGCACGGCGTGCCGGTGACGGTGAAGGAGGCGGTCGAGATGGAGGGGCTGCCGTTCACGAACGGCTCGCTGCTTGAGCGCCGAGGTCGTGGGAGCGCGCGACGCCGCGGCCGTCCGCGGCCTCCGCCGCGCGGGCGCGATCGTGCTCGGCAAGACGAACATCTCCGAGTTCTGCTGCTTCTACGACAGCGACAACCGCGTCTACGGCCGCACCCGCAACCCGCACGATCCCGAGCGCACCCCGGGCGGGTCGTCGGGCGGCGAGGCCGCCGCAGTCGCCGCCGGGCTCAGCCCGCTCGGCCTGGGGTCCGACCTCGGCAGCTCGATTCGCCAGCCGGCCGCGTGGTGCGGCGTGTTCGGCCTGAAGCCGACCCGCGGCCTCGTGCCGGTCGCAGGCCACGCCGGACCGGGCCTCCCGCCCGCGTTTCAGCTGTTCGCGTCGATGGGGCCGCTGGCACGCAGCGCGGCCGACCTCGAGCTCGGGTCTGCGCGCCATGGCGATCGCCGAGCCGGCGCCCGCGCGACCCGGGCCGCTGCCCGTGGCGGTCTACGAGGAGGACGGCATGCAGGCCGTGGCGCAGTCCTGCCGCGCAGCGGTGCGGCGCGCGGCGGAGGCCCTCGCGGCCGCAGGCCACGAGCTGGTCGAGGCCACGCCGCCCGAGCCCGCTGCGGTCCGGGACGCCTACGACCGCATGCTCGTCAGCGAGCTCGCGCTGCTCGTCCCGCCGCTGGTGGAGGGACGCGAAGCCGAGCTGTCCCGCTACGGGCGCGAGTTCGTCGAGCAGGTGCGTGGGTTCACGCCGGACCTGGGCGGCTATCTCGGCGCGGGCCGCCGGCTGGCCGAGGTGGACGCCCTGGCGGGCGAGTGGCTCGAGCGCCACCCGCTCGTCCTCTGCCCGACCGTGCCGGTGACCGCACCGCTCGCCGCCGAGGGCATCGTCTCGATCGACGGCAAGCCGCCTCGTCCGGGCGGGAAGCTCACGCTCTGCACGTACGCGAACGCGCTCGGGCTGCCCGCGGCGAGCGTGCCCGCCGGCCGCGACGAGGACGGCCTGCCGCTCGCGGTCCAGCTGATGGCGGGCCGCGGGCGCGACCTCGATGTGCTCGCCGTGGCGGCCGAGCTCGAGGAGGCGCTCGGCGGCGCGCTCAGTCCTTCGAGGTGACCTCGAGCCGGCCGTTCTCGGCCACGCTGAGGCTGCGGCGGCCGGCCGCCAGCTCGCGCAGCTCGTCGCCCACGAGCTCGCGTCGCCAGCCCCGGGCCACGCGCAGGCCGTCGCCGTCCTCCCCCCGGCGCAGCGCGGCCATGAGCGCCGCGAGCTCCGCCTGGGTCGCGATCAGCTCCACCGCCACGCCGGACTCGGTCGAGCGGTGACGGACGAGCGCCTGGGCCAGTGAGACGACGGGCGCGTCCGAGGAGTCGCGCGGAGGCGGCTCGGGCGGCGGGGCCGGCGGCGTGCGGTCGCGGCCGCGTGCGATCGCGTCCAGCAGCGAGTCGCCGCGGCGGTGGAAGGTCTGCGGTGGCAGCCCGCGGATCTGCTCGAGCGCGTGGCGGTCGCGCGGGGTGCGGCGCGCGATCTCGATCAGGGCCTGGTCGGGCAGCACGGTGCTGGGCGGCCGGTCTGCCGAGCGGGCGGCTTCCTCGCGCCACTCGGCGAGCTCACGGGCGACGGCGCGGCCGGCGTCGGAGAGCCGGCCGAGTCGCGGCAGCCGCTCGTAGGCGCGCTCCGGGCTGCGCTCGTCGGTCGACTCGGAGACGAGCCGGGACTCCTCGCGCGCCCAGTCGAGCCGGCCGCGCTCGGTCGAGCAGGCGCTCGAGCTCGGTGCCGAGCTCGAGCAGGAGACGCGCGTCGTCACCCGCGTACTCGAGCTGCTGGGGGCTGAGCGGCCGGCGGTCCCAGCGCGTGAACCCCTCGCTCCCCTTCAGCTTCACGCGAAGCACCTTGCGAACGAGCGACTCGTAGCCCTCCTGGTTGCCGAAGCCGAGAAAGCCGGCGGCGACCTGCGTGTCGAACACGTTCGTCACGTCAGTGCGCCAGCTGCGCCGCAGGATCGCGACGTCCTGGCGCCCGGCGTGCATCACGATCTCGATCGCCGGGTCCGCGAGCACACGAGCGAGCGGGCCCGGGTCGAGCTCGTGCTCGATCGGATCGAGCACCTCCGTGCGCACCCCGCCCGGGGCACCCGGATCGGGCACGGCCACCTGGGCCAGGCACAGGAGCGCCTGGTAGCGGCGCTCCGAGACGAACTCCGTGTCGATGGCGAGGCGCCCGCTTGCGGCCGCCCGCTCGGCAAGCTCGGAGATCACGGACATGGTGTGCTCAGCGCCTCGAGATCAGGAAGAAGTAGATGAGCTGGCCGAGCGAGGCCACGAAGCCGGCGACGTAGGTGAGCGCGGCGGCCCCGAGCACGGCGCGCGCGCCGTCGACCTCGTCGGGCGCGAGCAGGTCCTGCGAGTCGAGCGCGACGAGGGCGCGCTTGGATGCATCGAACTCGACGGGCAGCGTCACGAGCTGGAACAGCACGACCGCCGAGAACAGCACGAGCCCGACGGTCACGAGCCCGGTGAGCCCCATCACGAGTCCGATCAGCACCGGCAGGAACCACAGCGACTGGCCGAACTGCGCGGCCGGCAGAACGGTCTGGCGCAGCCGCATCGGGGCATAGTGGCGCGCGTCCTGGATCGCGTGGCCGGCCTCGTGGGCCGCAACGCCGAGCGCGGCGACGGTGGCGGCCTGGCCGACGCTCTCGGAGAGATTCAGCGTCCGCGAGCGCGGGTCATAGTGGTCGGTCAGGTGGCCGGCGACCGGCCGGACGGTGACCCCGTCGAGACCCGAGTAGCGCACCACCGCCTCGGCGGCCTGGGCACCGGTCATGCCGTTGTGCGTCGGCACCTGGCTGTAGCGCTTGAACGTCGACTTGACGCGCATCTGCGCCCAAAGCCCGAACAGCAACGGCACACCCGCGCAGATCAGCCAGATCCAGAGTCCTTCCACCCGTCAGGACCCTAGCTGAGGGTCCGCCCGTAATACTCGGTAGCAGTGTCCCTGGCCGCATTCTTCGCAGGCGTCGCCGCAATGGCCGCCGCACCCGCCCCGTTGCCGGCCTCCGCCGAGACGATCGGCACCTCCGCCGAGGGCCGGCCGATCACGGCCGAGCTCGTGGGAAGCCCGCGGGCGAGGACGAAGATCCTCGTCGTCGGGTCGGTCCACGGCAACGAGCCGGCCGGCCGCGCCATCACGCGGCGCCTGCGGCAGGTGCGGCCGCCGAGCGGCACCGCGCTCTGGATCATCGACGACGCGAATCCCGACGGCAGCGCCGCCGGGTCACGCCACAACGCGCACGGCGTCGACCTCAACCGCAACTTCCCCTATCGCTGGCAGCCCCAGGACGGGATCTACGAATCCGGTCCCGGGCCCGGCTTCCGAGCCCGAGACGCAGGCGCTCCAGCGCTTCATCGAGCGCGAGCGGCCGCGCGTGACGCTCTGGTACCACCAGGCGCTCCGCATGGTCGTGACGGCCGAGGGAGACCCGGCGCTCGAGCGGCTCTACGCGCGCGGATCGGGCCTGCCGCGCCGGCGGCCTGCCGGACTACCACGGCACGGTCAGCTCCTGGCAGAACAGCACCTTCGAGGGCGACACGGCCTTCGTGGTCGAGCTGCCCGGGAGGCACCCTCGACGCCGACGAGCACGCGCCGGCACGCCGACACCGTCCTCTCGCTCGCGCGCGCGACCGCGCCCGCGCGCGTGACGCCCAAGCCGATCCCGTACGGCCCGGAGCGGCGCTCGCAGATGGCCGCCTACGCGCAGCGCCACTACGGCATCGACGACCACCGGCTGCGCGAGCCCGAAGGTGATCGTCGAGCACTACACGGTCACGGACAGCTTCGCGCCCGTGTTCAACTACTTCTCGGTCGAACGCGCCGGACCCGGAGCTGCACGAGCTGCCGGGGGTGTGCGCGCACTACGTCGATCGACCGCGACGGCACGATCTACGAGCTCGTCCCGCCGCGCATCATGTGCCGCCACACCGTCGGGCTGAACTACACCGCGATCGGGATCGAGCACGTCGGCCAGAGCGACGCGCAGGTGATGGGCAACCCGCGCCAGCGGGCCGCCTCGCTGCGGCTCACGCGCATGCTGCAGGGGCGCCACGGGATCGCGACCAGGAACGTGATCGGCCACAACGAGAACCTCTCGAGCCCGTACCACCGCGAGCGGGTCCCGCGCGCTGCGCACCCAGACGCACGGCGACTTCCCCAAGCCGGTGATGGACTCCTACCGGCGGCTGCTCGCGCCGTCTGCCCGCGCCGGCGAGCCTGCGCTAGGCCCGACCGCGCCGCAGCCTGTGCACGCCGTAGCGCGCGAACAGGATCGCGATGTCCGCGAGAACGCTCCAGAGGTGGCCGAGCGGTCCGGTCACGAGCCAGGCCTGAAGGCGCTCGGCGGGATTGCGTCGCAGCGGGGCCACTGAGGGCACGCTACCGCCTGGCTCCACTATCTTCAGGCGACCTATGGCCACCGCTGTCAGCACCAAGACCACCGAGCTCGGCGACTCGCGCGTGCGCGTGGACGTCGAGGTCGAGAGCAGCGCGCTCGAGCGCGAGATGGAGACCGCGGCGGCCGCGATCGGCAAGGACATGCGCGTTCCCGGGCTTCCGGAGCGGCAAGGTCCCGGCGCAGGTCGTGATCCGCCAGGTCGGTCGCGAGGCGGTGCTCGACGAGGCCGTCCGTCGCGGGTTGCCGGGCTGGTACGAGGAGGCGATCCACGAGGCCGGCATCGCCACCGTCGGCGACCCTCAGATCGATCTCGCCGACCTGCCCGAGAAGGGCTCGCCGCTCGGCGTTCTCCTTCGAGGTCGGCGTGGTCCCGCCGGCGCAGCTCGGCGACTACCGCGGCGTCGAGGTCGGGCCGCCGCGAGCCCGCCGCCAGCCCCGAAGAGGTGCAGGCCGAGCTCGAGCGGATGCGCGAGTCGGTCGGCCTCGCTGGAGACCGTCGAGCGCGAGGCCGCCGAGGGCGACTTCGTCGTCATGGACTTCGTCGGCCGGATCGACGGCGAGGAGTTCGCCGGCGGCGAGGCGCGCGGCCACGTGGCGGAGCTCGGGCGCCGGCCGGCTGATCCCGGGCTTCGAGGAGCAGCTGCGCGGCGCCTCCGCGGGCGACGAGCGCGACGTGCAGGTGACCTTCCCCGAGGACTACCAGGCCGAGCATCTCGCCGGCAAGGAAGCCGTCTTCTCCGTGGACGTCAAGGAGGTCAAGGAGAAGGCGCTCCCCGAGCTCGACGACGACTTCGCGGTCGAGGCGGGCGGATACGACTCGCTCGACGAGCTCCGCTCCGAGATCGAGGAGCGCATCAAGCAGAGCCGAGGAACGCGCCATCGAGGGCGAGTTCCGCGAGGCCGCCGTCGACGCCGTGGTGGCCAGGCTCGACCATCGAGATCCCGCACGAGCTCGTCCACTCGAAGGCCCACGAGATGTGGCACCGCACCGTCGCGCCGCCTCGCCGCCCAGGGCGTCGACCCGGCGCGCTACCTCGAGCTCACCGGGAAGACCGAGGAGGAGCTCGTCACCGAGTCCGAGTCGGACGCCGAGCTGGCGCTGAAGCGAGAGGCCGTGCTGGCGGCGATCGTCGAGGCCGAGGGCATCGAGGTCTCCGACGAGGAGCTGAACGAGGCGCTGCGCGCCGCCGCGCCGCCCGACGCCTCCGAGAAGCAGCTGAAGCGCGCTCTCAAGCGCGCACGCGCGCAGGGCGCCGACGAGTCGCTGCGCGAGGACATCGCGATGCGCAAGGCGGTCGACCTCGTGGTCGAGAACGCCAAGCCGATCCCGGCCGAGCAGGCAGCCGCCCGCGACGCGCTCTGGACGCCCGAGAAGGACGAGGAGGGCGCGGGCGCAGCGTCGGGCGAGATCTGGACGCCCGGGTCCTGAGCGGCGCCGGCCACCCGCTCGCTAGACTCGCCCACCCATGAGCCCACTCGTTCCAATGGTGGTCGAGCAGACGTCTCGGGGAGAGCGCGCCTTCGACATCTACTCGCGCCTCCTCAACGAGCGGATCGTCTTCCTCGGCACGCCCGTCACCGACGACATCGCCAACCTGATCGTGGCCCAGCTCCTCCACCTCGAGTCGGAGGATCCGGACAAGGACATCTCGCTGTACGTCAACTCGCCCGGCGGCTCCGTGTACGCCGGGCTCGCGATCTACGACACGATGCAGTTCGTCAAGCCCGACGTGCAGACGATCTGCGTCGGGATCGCGATGTCGATGGGCGCGCTGCTCCTGGCCGGCGGCGCGGCGGGCAAGCGCATGGCGCTGCCGAACGCCAAGATCCTCATCCACCAGGTGAGCTCCGGCTTCCAGGGCCAGGCCACGGACATCGAGATCCACGCGCGCGAGATCATCGACGTGCGCCAGCGGCTCGACAAGATCCTCGCGCTCCACACCGGGCCAGGACTTCGAGAAGGTCACGCGCGACACCGAGCGCGACTACTTCATGTCCGCCGAAGAGGCGAAGGACTACAACCTCATCGACAGGGTGATCGACAAGCACTAGCCCGGCGACAGCCGGCTCCCACTTGCAGGGAGCCGGTGATCCGTCGAGTATCTACCTGGGCGAAGCCTCGCTGATACCCTCGCCGACTGAGGAGAGACCTGTGGCCCGACCCACCGATTCCAACGAGCAGCTCCTCTGCAGCTTCTGCGGGAAGTCGCAGCGACAGGTAAAGAAGCTGATCGCGGGTCCGGGCGTCTACATCTGCGACGAGTGCATCGACCTCTGCAACGAGATCATCGATGAGGAGCTGACGGGCGCTCCGACCTTCGACCTCGAGAACCTCCCGAAGCCGATGGAGATCAACTCGGTCCTCCAGGAGTACGTGGTCGGCCAGGAGCCGGCCAAGCGCACGCTGTCGGTGGCGGTCTACAACCACTACAAGCGCGTGCAGATGATGCAGTCCGAGGGCGAGCAGGACCTCGAGCTCCAGAAGTCCAACATCCTGCTGCTCGGCCCGACCGGGTGCGGCAAGACGTTGCTGGCCCAGACGCTGGCGAAGATCCTGAACGTGCCGTTCGCGATCGCCGACGCCACGGCGCTGACCGAGGCCGGTTACGTGGGCGAGGACGTCGAGAACATCCTTCTCAAGCTGATCCAGGCGGCCGATTTCGACGTCAAGAAGGCCGAGACAGGGATCATCTACATCGACGAGGTCGACAAGATCGCGCGCAAGGCGGACAACCCGTCTATCACGCGCGACGTGTCTGGGCGAGGGCGTCCAGCAGGCCCTTCTGAAGATCCTCGAGGGCACGGTGGCGAGCGTGCCGCCGCAGGGCGGGCGCAAGCACCCGCACCAGGAGTTCCTGACGATCGACACGACGAACGTCCTGTTCATCTGCGGCGGGGCGTTCGCGGACCTCGACAAGGTGGTCGAGCGCCGAATCGGCCATAAGGGTGTCGGGTTCGGCGCGACCGTGTCGTCGAAGCACAACAAGGACACCGGCGACCTCTTCGAGCAGGTGCTGCCGGAGGACCTCGTCGCCTACGGCCTGATCCCCGAGTTCATCGGCCGCCTGCCCGTCGCCTCTGTGATCCACCAGCTCACGCGCGACGACCTCGTCACGATCCTGACCGAGCCACGCAACGCGCTCGTCAAGCAGTTCCAACGCTTTTTCCAGTTCGACGGCATCGAGCTGGTGTTCGCCGACGACTCGCTCCAGGCGATCGCCGACAAGGCGCTCGACCGCGAAACCGGCGCCCGCGGGCTGCGCTCGATCCTCGAGGAGACGCTGCTCGACGTGCAGTTCGAGCTGCCCTCGCGGCGCGACGTAAAGAAGTGCGTGGTGACCCGCGACACGATCGAGAAGCAGCTCAAGCCGACGCTCGTGACCGAGGCGGTCGCGGACGACGAGGACGACACGGGCGCGGCGCAGGCCGAGTCCGCCTGACCGGCATCCCCCTGTGAAGCAGGTCGCCGACGGCGTCTGGCAGCTGCGCGGATTCCCGCCCAACGCGATCAACGTCTACCTCGTGGAGGACGTGGTGATCGACGCTGCCAGCAGACGTGCCGGCAGGCGCATCCTGCGACAGCTCGAAGGGCACCCCGTCAGCGCACATGCGCTGACCCACGCGCACCCGGACCATCAGGGCAGCTCGGACGAGCTGTGCGGCAAGCTCGGCATCCCATATTGGGTGGGGGAGAAGGACGTGCCCTACGCCGAGGAGCCGGCGAGGATCGCCGAGACCCAGGACAGCAACCCGTCCACATGGTTCGGGATGAGGTACTTCGTCGGACCCGGCCGGAACGTCGATCGGGCTCTGCGGGAGGGTGACGAGGTCGCCGGTTTTCGTGTGCTCGATGTGCCCGGACATTCGCCCGGCCACGTGGCCTACTGGCGCGAGCCGGACGGGGTGCTGATCCTCGGCGACGTGATCAACAACATGAATGTGAGCACCGGAGTGCCGGGGTTGCATGAGCCGCCACGGTTCTATACACCCGACCCTGTCGAGAACCGCCGCTCGGCCCGGCGGCTCGCCGGGCTCGAACCGAAGCTCATGCTGTTCGGACATGGTCGCCCGCTGCGCGACACGCGCAAGTTCGTCGACTTCGTTTCAGGCCTCTCAGACGCTCCTGAGTAGCGTCCATACCTGAAAAAGTTCGCAAATAGCGGGAAAACCTCCGGACGCCCACTTGCGTACGGTGCGTATTTCACGTGCGCGATCGTTCCAGTCGGGGAAGCCTTGGGAGAGGTTCACGCGCCGTGATTAGCCCAGAAACACCCACCCGGCAGGTACGAAAGTCGCGATTCGGCGCGATTCGCGTGCCTGTCTTGGCGCTCCTGGCGAGTGTGGCGGCGCTCTTGGTGATCACGGCCTCGGCGGCCGCCCAAGTTCCGAACCTGCTCCCTGCGGCGCCAGCACCCCCCGCTCCCGCAGCCCCCGCCGCTCCCGTCGCCCCGGCAGTGCCTGTGGTGGAAGAAGTCGTCACCCCCGTTGTGGAGCAAGTGGTGGAACCGGTAGTGGCCGCCACCCCGCCTGCTCCTGTCGTCGAAGCGCCGGCGCCCCCACTCCGGCCGCACCGGTCACACCCGAGCCCGCCCCGGCGCCGGTGGTCGAGGCACCGGCCGCGCCGGCCGCGCCAGAGGCTCCGGCACCGGTTACGGAAACACCGGCGGCGCCAGTCGAGGAAACACCGGTCGAGGAAGCTCCAGTCGCACCGGTCGAGCCAGACAGTACCGGCACCTGTCGAGGAAGCGCCCACGGCGTCAGTGGAAGAGACTCCCGTCGAGATCGCGCCCGTCTACCCCCACCGAGACTGCGCCGCCCGCTCCCGTCGCCGAGGTACCGGCGACACCGGTGGAAGAAGCTCCAGTTGAGGCGACCCCTGCTGCACCAGAGCTCGACACGCCCGCCGCGCCGCTCGCTGAGGTACTGACTCCGGTCGTGCCGCTGGTGGAGGAGACGGTTGCTCCGGTCGCGCCGCTGGTGGAGGAGACGGTTGCTCCGGTCGCGCCGCTGGTGGAGGAGACGGTTGCTCCGGTCGCGCCGCTGGTGGAGGAGACGGTCGCTCCGGTCGCGCCGCTGGTGGAGGAGACGGTTGCTCCGGTCGCGCCGCTGGTGGAGGAGACGGTTGCTCCGGTCGCGCCGCTGGTGGAGGAGACGGTTGCCCCGGTCGCGCCGCTGGTGGAGGAGACGGTCGCTCCGGTCGCGCCGCTGGTGGAGGAGACGGTTGCTCCGGTCGCGCCGCTGGTGGAGGAGACGGTTGCTCCGGTCGCGCCGCTGGTGGAGGAGACGGTTGCTCCGGTCGCGCCGCTGGTGGAGGAGACGGTTGCTCCGGTCGCGCCGCTGGTGGAGGAGACGGTTGCTCCGGTCGCGCCGCTGGTGGAGGAGACGGTTGCTCCGGTCGCGCCGCTGGTGGAGGAGACGGTTGCTCCGGTCGCGCCGCTGGTGGAGGAGACGGTTGCTCCGGTCGCGCCGCTGGTGGAGGAGACGGTTGCTCCGGTCGCGCCGCTGGTGGAGGAGACGGTTGCCCCGGTCGCGCCGCTGGTCGACGAGACGGTCGCCCCGGTCGCGCCGGTGGTGGAGGAGACGGTCGTCCGAGTGCCCGCCGTCGTCGAGGATCTGACCGCCCCGCTGACCCCGGTCGTCGAAGACCTCACCGCGCCGCTGACCCCGGTGGTCGAGGATCTGACTGCTCCGCTGGCTCCGGTCGTTGAGGAGGCCGTCGCCCCGCTCACGCCGGTTGTCGAGGATCTGACAGCGCCGCTGACCCCGGTGGTCGAGGATCTGACAGCGCCGGTGACGCCGGTTGTCGAGGATCTGACAGCGCCGCTGACGCCGGTTGTCGAGGATCTGACAGCGCCGCTGACTCCGGTCGTTGAGGATCTGACAGCGCCGGTGACCGCGGTCGTCGAGGATCTGACTGCTCCGCTGGCTCCGGTCGTTGAGGAGACCGTCGCCCCGCTCACGCCGGTTGTCGAGGATCTGACGGCGCCGCTGACGCCGGTGGTCGAGGATCTGACTGCTCCGCTGGCTCCGGTCGTTGAGGAGGCCGTCGCCCCGCTCACGCCGGTCGTCGAGGATCTGACAGCGCCGCTGACGCCGGTGGTCGAAGATCTGACGGCGCCGCTGACCCCGGTCGTCGAGGATCTGCACTGCGCCGGCTCGCCCCGGTCGTTGAGGACCTCGACCGCTCCGCTGACCCCGGTCGTTGAGGATCTGACGGCGCCGCTCACCCCGGTCGTCGAAGGACGTCTACCGCTCCGCTGACCCCGATCGTCGAGGCCGTCACTGAGCCGCTCACTCCGGTCGTCGAAGGCGTGACCGCTCCGCTGACCCCGATCGTCGAGGGCGTCACCGCTCCGCTGACCCCGGTCGTGGAGGACGTCACCGCGCCGCTCACCCCGGTCGTCGAAGGCGTCACCGCTCCGCTGACCCCGATCGTCGAAGCCGTCACTGAGCCGCTCACCCCGGTCGTCGAGGCCGTCTACCGCTCCGCTGACCCCGATCGTGGAGGGCGTTACTGCTCCGCTGACCCCGATCGTGGAGGGCGTTACCGCTCCGCTGACCCCGATCGTCGAGGATGCTCGTCACCGCGCCGCTGACCCCGGTCGTGGAGGCCGTCACCGCTCCGCTGACCCCGATCGTGGAGGGCGTCACTGCGCCGCTGACTCCGATCGTCGAGGACGTCACCGCTCCGCTGACCCCGATCGTGGAGGACGTCACCGCTCCGCTGACCCCGATCGTGGAGGGCGTCACTGCTCCGCTGACCCCGATCGTGGAGGGCGTCACTGCGCCGCTGACTCCGATCGTGGAGGGCGTCACGGCGCCGCTGACCCCGATCGTGGAGGGCGTCACCGCTCCGCTGACCCCGATCGTCGAGGGCGTTACCGCTCCGCTGACCCCGATCGTGGAGGGCGTCACCGCTCCGCTGACCCCGATCGTGGAGGGCGTCACCGCGCCGCTGACCCCGATCGTCGGAGGCGTCACCGCGCCGCTGACCCCGATCGTCGAAGGCGTCACCGCCCCGCTGACCCCCGTCGTCGACCATCTGACAGCGCCCGTGGCGCCCACGCTTACAGAAGTCCTGTCGCCGGCCGCGCCGCTTCTCGACGATGTGACCGCCCCGCTCGCTCCGGTCACCGACGTGGTGAGCGATGTGCCGCCCGTCCGCAACGTCTTGAGCCCGCCCTCCAGCACCGGATCGCCGCAGGACCCCAACATCCTCGAGACGCCCGCCTCTCCGTTCGTGCCCCAGGAGCCGGCCCCCGCCGGTCCGCCCGCCGTCGCCCCTGGCGTGAGCGCGCCGTCCGCCGGCTTCACGGTCCCGCCCGCTGCCACAGGCACGACGCCCGGCGCCACCGGGCCGTCCTCCGCTCCGACCGGCCCGAACGTCGACCTCTTCTCCGCTCCCGGTGCACCCACGCTCTTCCCGGCCATGTCGGCGTCCGGTGACGGCGGTCAAGCGACCGGCTCGAGCTCCACGTCAACGCAGGGGAGCGCTGCCCCCTCGCAGCCCTCGCCGCTTCCGGCCTCGTCCGGATCGTCTGCCGGCTCCGGCAGCGGCAGCGGCGTCGCCTTCAGCACCCTCTTCGCTCTTCTTCTCTCGCTCGCGGCCTTTGGCCTGCGGCACTCCACGCGCCTGCGCCTGGCTTCGTTCGCCTGGCGTCAGCAGGCCTTCGTGGCCGTCATCGAGCGGCCTGGCTAAGCCCTCTCGGGCTTCTGACCAGACCCGCCTGGGCGCACGACGCGCCCGGGAGAGACGCTCGATGAGGAGACTACGATGGAAAGGAAGCACTGGACCCCCGTCATACGGGTGGGGCTCGGGGCCTTCGTGGCCGCGCTGGTCCTGCTCGCGGGAACCGGTACCTGCGTCGCGAGCGGCGCAGCCGATACGGGTCAGCGGGCCAACCTGGCCCAGGGGCCGACCCTGGATCTGGGTGCCGGCTACCGGGCTGACCGCCAGGCCGCGCATGTCGAAGCGCTGCAGCGCTCGCTGCAACGACTCGGCTGGGCGCCGGGGCGGGCAGACGGCCTCTTCGGCCCCCGGACCGAAGCCGCGCTGATCCGCTTTCAGCGGGCCAGCGACGTGACGATCGATGGAATCGCGGGACCGGAGACGAGGAGTGCGCTCGCGCGTGCCCTCAACCGGCCGCTGAGCCGCGGCGCCGGATTCGCGACGCCGAAGGGTTCGCAGCGAGTGCGGACATTGCAGCGCAAGCTGCAGCGCCGCGGGCTGCGTCCCGGGCCGGTGGACGGACGCTATGGCCCCCGCACGGAGGCGGCGGTGATTCGTCTGCAGCGAGCCAAGGGGCTCAAGGCAAGCGGCACCGTGAACACGATCACCCGGCGAGTTCTTCGCCGGCAGCCGGATCAGCAGTCCCGTCCCGAGACGCCCGCAGGGAGCGATTCCGCCCCCGTGCAGTCCGATCGGGGCATCTCGGCGACACCGCTCGCCGTGGACACGGCAAGCGATGACGGAATCGAGATCGCGGGTGTGATCGGAATATCCGCACTCGCTCTCCTGCTCGGAGGGGCGCTCGGCCTGCTGTTTGCCCAGGCGCGCACCGCGCAGGGTCCGCTCAAGCCGGTCGCCGCAACAGCGGGGACGGGCCCGCAGCTACCGCTCATGGCCGTGGAGCCTGCCCGCTCGGAGCAGCGGACGGTCACAACCACAGCAACACCGATGAAGCCGCTTCGCGCGGTCGGATACGTGAGCATTCCGAAGGTGCATGACCCCGGCTCGGAGCTGGACGACCAGGCGGAGGCAGTCGAGCGGCTTTGCCGTCGGCGTGGCTGGGAGCTCCTGCACGTCGTGCGCGACGTGGAGAACGGGCACCCGAAGGGACTCGAGCGCCCCGGACTCCAATACGCGCTCGAGCGCATCGCAGAGGGGGAGGCGTCGTGCCTGATCGTGTCGGAGCTCTCCCGGCTGAGCCGATCTGCGGCTGACCTCGGTCAGATCGTCGAATGGCTGGTCGAGAGGGACTGCCGTCTGGTCGCGATCGATGTGAGGCTCGATACCGGGTCCTCGTCCGGGCAGCTCACCGCTCGCACGCTGATGTCCGTCGGTGAGTGGGAGGGCCGTCGGATCGGCGAGCAGACCCGCAAGGGACTCGCCGCGGCACGCGCTCGCCGCGCGAAGGCCGGCAGGCCGGCGGTCGAGGACATTCCCGACCTGAAGGAGCGGATCTCCGCGATGCGTGCGGAGGGCATGACGTTGCAGTCGATCGCCGACCGGCTCAACGAGGAGGGGGTGCCGACCCTGCGAGGCGGTTCGCAGTGGCGGCCCTCGAGCGTTCAGGCGGCCGCCGGCTACCGGCGTCCGAAGAAGGGGCGGACCGCGCTCAGGGACGAGGCTTCCGGGGGGCCGGCATGAAATGACAAACTTGCCTGCTCGATGCCCGGCGACCGCCTGGAGACCCTCGAGCGACGAACCCTCTACGAGCCCACGGAGGTGGAGGCCCGCGTGTTCGCGCGCTGGGAGGACTCCGGCATCTTCAGCCCGGAGCCCGCGGGCCACGCCTCCGAGAACTACTCGATCGCCGTCCCACCGCCGAATGTGACCGGGAACCTGCACATGGGCCACGCTCTGAACGCGTCGAT
>CAWBHC010000001.1:0-848031 GCA_963788595.1 uncultured Thermoleophilaceae bacterium | reverse complement strand
GTTCGTGACCCGCCCACGGCCGTAACTCCTGCGTAACGGCCGCGCCTAGCGTCGCAAGGGCCTCTCCAGTCCCTGACCCCCTGGAGGTGGACCATGCCGTCCCGTCCATGGCGGACCGCGCTCGTCGCGGCGCTCGTCTGCTTCCCCGGAAGCGCTCAGGCGGCCACACTGTCGGTTGACCTCTCCGAGCGCGAGACCCCGCGGCTGCGGCTCGGCTTCCTGCACGGCATGACGTCCGGCGCGCCGGACGACGAGCTGATCCGCCCGCTGCGCCCGCGCGCCTGGCGCTCCAACGACACGGCCTGGGGCGCGCCATACGTTCGCGCGCGGGCGTTCGGCAGTCGCTACTCGCTCGTGCTCTCCGACCGCTGGGCGTACCCGATGCACGGATGGGGAGGCCGTGGCCGGCCCTGGGAGCAGCTCGATCGCTTCGACCGGTTCGTCCGCGAGCTCGCCCGCGGGTACCGGGGCCGCGGGCTGATCTACTGGGACATCTGGAACGAGCCTGACCTCTACCCGTTCTGGGACGGCAGCCCGGATCAGTTCTTCCGTACCTTCGCGGTCGCCGCGCGCGCGCTCAAGGCCGAGCTCGGCGACGCCGCCAGGATCGTCGCTCCGTCGACCTCGCGCTTCCGGCTCGACTGGATCAAGGGCCTTGCCGACCACTGCGTGCATCACGGCTGTGAGATCAACGCGGTCTCCTGGCACGACCTCCGTGAGTCGACCGCCGGGCTCGAACAGCTGTCCGAGCAGGTCCTCGTCACGCGCTCGCTGCTCAGCGGGCCGAGGTACCGCGAGCTCGCCTTCTCGGAGATCCACCTGAACGAGATCGTCGGCCCGTGGGTGCAGTTCGAGCCCGCTGCCCAGGTTCGCTACTTCGCGGAGCTCGAGCATGCGGGCGTGGACGTCGCGATCAAGGCATGCTGGCTGGACAGCGTCGGTCGGTCGACCTGCGAGGGCACCGGCCTCGCCGGTCTCATCGACCCTGCGAGCGGCCGGCCGCGCTCTGTCTGGCACACCTGGCGGGCCTACGCGGATGGCAGCGGGAGCCGCGTACGCGCGCACTCCACCGACCCGCTCCGCCCGCTGCTGGCGTCGCGACGCTCGCGTATCGCAGGCGCCGCACAGCTGCTCGTCGCCGAGACGGGCCCTGTGCGCGGACAGCGCGTCGGTACGTGTCTGCGGGCTCGCTCGCCGCACGCCGCAGCACGTCAGCGTCAGCCGTGAGCTTCATCGCGACACCGGCGAGCAGCCCGGCGAGCCTGAGATCTCATGGCACGCGGGCCGGCTGCTGGTCGAGCGTGGCGGAGGCTGCGCAAGCGGCCGGCTGCAGCTACCCGCGCCTGGGCAGGCGGCCGTCTTCTACCTGCACGGTCTCGGGCCGCGCGAACGTTCGTGACCCGGCCGGTCAGTCCGGACCGTCGGCCTCCGACTCGCGAATGTCCTCGGCCACCTGCTCCTTGAACGGCTTCAGCTTCTCGTAGAGCTGGTCGGGCGGAACCGGCTCCTGGGGCTCCGATTCGCCGACCAGCCAGGGCGCCGCCTCGACCGCGGTCCGCCAGGCGGCCTCGTCCGCGTCGGAGTCCCCGTCGGCACGCCCCTCGGGCTCCGGGTCAGCCGGCTCCACCTTGTCCAGGTAGACGTTCGTGTACTGGCCCTTCTGGTTCTCGTGATACTCGATCCGCACCCGGCGGCCCTGAAGCTGCTGGGCCTGATTACCGATCGCCTCGCGGAAGGTCGTGTACTCGTTGCCATCGCTGTCGCGCGCGACGTACCGGGTGTTGCCCCGGCTCGTCTCGAACGTGAGCACCTCGGCGAGCTCGACCACGGCCTCCATGGTGGGCTACCGATACCCGCATCTCCGGATGCAAGCACCCCCCACTGAGCCAACTGTCACAAAGTAGTCACAAAGTCGACGACTCATGTAGGTTTCCTGACCCCGGGTAAGGAGCACCGCCACCAGCCGCCCGCCCATCGCTCCCCCGGCGACACCCCTTTGACGACTCACGCTTTGAAAGCATCCGACCCCATGCCGCTGCGCATGTTGCGGTACCTCGATCTCGTCGTGCTCGCGCTCGCGCTGCCGATCTTCGTGGCCGCGGGCCTGCCGCTGCTCGGCTGGGCCGGGCGCGGCGGCGGCTGGATCGTTCAGCGCCTGATCGCAGCACGGGATCGACGAAGCGCGCAGGAGTCGGGCGATCCGCGTACCGTGGCGGGCCTCATGACCGGCTCTATGATCGCGCGCGGCTGGATCGTCGCCGGCTCGATCTTCGTCGTCGGACTGACGCGAGCGCGAGGCGGGGCTGTCCGCCGCGATCCTCTCGATCACCCTCTTCACCTTCTACTTCACCTCTCAGCTGATGACCCGACCCTTCGAGCAGGAGCGGCCTTGACGACCTCGAGCCGCCACGGCGCCGCCCGAGCAAGGGCGGGGGCCTCAGCACCAAGTCCAAGGTCCTGATCGGCCTCGGCATCTACCTCGGCGTGGCGATCCTGCTCTACGTCATCTTCGGCTGCGACGGCAAGAACGAGGAGTTCCAGCCGCAGGACGAGTTCAAGCTCGACCCCTGGATCGAGATCAAGATCGGCGGCCTCGACCTGTCCTTCAACAAGGCCGTCCTCTACCTGCTGCTCACCTGCATCCTCACGATCGGGACGATGGTCTACGATCGCCCGGCGGATGCAGCAGAAGCCGAACCGCACCCAGACCGATCGTCGAGGGCGCCTACGACCTGACCTACAACGCAGATCGCCCGCGAACAACATGGACGGCGCGAGGCCGCCGCGAAGTGGTTCCCGTTCGTCGCCACGCTCTTCTTCTTCATCTGGTTCTCGAACATGCTCGGCTACATCCCGCTGCCGATGAACGACCACGAGACGATCGACATCTTCGGCCTCGACGTTCCCGGCCTTCGCGCTCTACGCCGCGACCGCGAACCTCTCGATCCCGCTGGTGCTGACGCTCACCGTCTTCTTCCTCTACCAGGTCGAGGGCATCCGCAGGCACGGGCTTCGTCAAGTACCTGAAGAGCTGGCTGCCGGCCGGCGTGACGCGGCGCCGCGGCGCGTCCCGATCTTCTTCATCGAGGTGATCTCGCAGTTCGTGCGGATCATCTCGCTCTCCGTGCGACTGTTCGCGAACATCCTCGCCGGCCACCTGCTGATCCTGTTCATGGGCGGCGGGCTGGCCGTGCTGCTCGGCATCACCGCGCTCGGCTGGATCACGCTGCCGATGGCCGATCGCCTTCTTCATGCTTCGAGGTGGGGCTGATCGCCACGCTGCAGGCCTTCATCTTCGCCACGCTCACATCCATCTACTTCGGCGAGGCAACCGCCGGAGGCCACTGACCAAGGAGGATCCATGGACCCTGCAGTGCTGCTCCCAATCGCCCAGGCGGCCGACCCGACGGACGGCCTGAAGGCGATCGCCCTCGGCGTCGGCGCCGGGCTCGGCACGATCGGCCCGGGCATCGGCGTCGGCTACATCTTCGGCAAGGTGATCGAGTCGGTCACCCGCCAGCCCGAGATGCGCGAGGAGATCACGAGCATCCAGTGGCTCGGCTTCGCCCTCACCGAGGCGATCGTCTTCTACGCCTTCATCTTCGGCCTGATCGCGTTCTTCCTCTAGGGCCGATGGACTTGCTCGGCGACATCGCGACCTTCCTCGTCATCGCGCAGGAGACGAGCGGCGGGAGGAGGAGGGCGGCAGCTTCCTCGTCAGCCCGAACGTCGGGCTGATGATCTGGACGCTGCTCGCGTTCGGCACGACGCTCTACCTGCTCAACAAGCTCGCCTTCCCGCGCATCGCCGAGGCGCTCGACAAGCGCCGGCAGGCGATCGAGGAGTCGATCGACGACGCCGCGAGCGCTCCAAGCAGGAGGCCGACGAGCTGCTCGAGGAGTACCGCGCCCGCCTGCAAGGAGGCGCGCGAGCAGGCCGAGGACATCATCGTGCGCGCGCGCAAGGCCGCCGACTCGCTTGCCGGACGAGCGCCAAGGCGGACGCCACCAAGCAGCGCGAGGAGCTGATGGCCGCCGCCCGGCGCGACATCGAGGCGGAGACCCGGCGCGCGCTCGACGAGATCCGCAAGGAGGTCGCCGACCTCACGGTCATCGCCACCGAGAAGGTCACGCGCAAGTCGCTCGACGCCGAGGACCACCGCCGGCTGATCGAGGACGCGCTGCAGGAGGTCGACTTCTCCGACGCTCGCCGGGCGAGGCAAGGGTGCCGGACAACTAGATGGAAGAGATCGCCGAGGTCTACTCGCGTGCGCTGTTCGAGGCCGCCAAGGAGAACGACGTCCTCGACCGCGTGCACGACGAGCTCGGCCAGTTCGCCGACGCGCTCGACGAGCAACCGCAACCTGCAGGTCTTCCTCTTCTCGCCCTACTTCTCGTCGGAGGAGAAGAAGGACGGCGATCGGGCGGATCGTGAGCGACGCCGACGAGCGCCTCGTCAACTTCCTCGAGCTGCTCGCCGAGCGCCACCGGATGCCGGCGCTGTTCCGCATCCGGCGCGACTTCGACGCGCTGTGGGCGGAGGAGAACAAGCTGCTGCCGGTGACGCGTGACGAGCGCCGTCGAGCTCGACGAGGAGCGTCGTCGAGGACATCGGCAAGCGAGATCGAGGAGCAGACCGGGCGCCGGGTCGAGCTGTCGAGCAACGTCGATCCCGACGTGCTCGGCGGCCTCGTGGTGCGGGTCGGCAACATGGTGCTGGACGCAAGCGTCCGCAACAGACTCGAACACGTTACGAAAGCAAGTGGCCAAGGCCGCCTAAGGCCGCGAAGGAGTCTTCGACAGTGCAGATCAAGCCAGACGAGATCACCAGCATCCTCAAGCAGCGCATCGAGGGGCTCGAGGACGGCGGCGCCGACCTGTCCGAGGTCGGCACGGTCCTGTCGATCGCCGACGGCATCTCGCGCGTCCACGGGCTCGACAACTGCATGTCGCTCGAGCTGCTCGAGCTGCCGCACGACGTGACCGGCCTCGCGCTCAACCTCGAGTCCGACAACGTCGGCGCCGTGCTGTTCGGCGAGTGGGACAAGATCGAGGAGGGCGACCAGGTCAAGCGCACCGGCCGCCTGCTCGAGGTGCCCGGTGGGCGACGCGCTGCTCGGGCGCATCGTCGACCCGCTCGGCAACCCGCTCGACGGCAAGGGCGACATCGAACACCGACCGAGACGCGGCCGGCCGAGTTCAAGGCGCCCGGGCGTGGTGCAGCGCCAGCCGGTGAAGGAGCCGATGCTGACCGGCATCAAGCCGATCGACGCGATGACGAACGTCGGCCGCGGCCAGCGCGAGCTGATCATCGGCGACCGCCAGACCGGCAAGACCTCGATCTGCATCGACACGATCATCAACAACAAGGACACGGACCTGATCTGCATCTACGTCGCGATCGGGCAGCGCATGTCGACGGTCGTGGAGGTGGCCGCAGCAGCTCGACGAGCACGGCGCGCTCGACCACACGATCATCGTGGCCGCGCCCGCCGACGAGGCCGCGCCGATCAAGTTCCTCGCCCCCTACGCGGGCGCGGCGATGGGCGAGCACTTCCTCTACAACGGCGGCCACGCGCTCGCGATCTACGACGACCTGACCAAGCACGCCTACGCCTACCGGCAGATGTCGCTGCTGCTGCGCCGCCCGCCGGGCCGCGAGGCCTACCCGGGCGACGTCTTCTACCTGCACTCGCGCCTGCTCGAGCGCTCGGTGAAGCTGAACGACGAGCTCGGCGGCGGCTCGTTCACGGCGCTGCCGATCATCGAGACGCAGGCGGGCGACGTGTCGGCCTACATCCCGACGAACGTCATCTCGATCACCGACGGCCAGATCTTCCTCGAGGCCGACCTGTTCCGCTCGGGCGTGCGCCCGGCCATCAACGTGGGCATCTCGGTGTCGCGCGTGGGCGGCTCGGCGCAGACGACGCCGATGCGCAAGGTGGCCGGCAGGCTGCGGCTCGAGCTGTCCCAGTACCGCGAGCTCGAGGCGTTCGCCCAGTTCGGCTCGGACCTCGACGCCGACACCCAGGCCACGCTCAACCGCGGCGCGCGGCTCGTCGAGACGCTCAACCAGGACGAGCGCAAGCCCTGGTCGATCGAGGACCAGGTGGCGGCGATCTACTCCGGCACCGGCGGCTACCTCGACCGCATCAAGGTCGAGCGCGTCAAGGAGCTTCCTCGACAGCCTGCTCGCAGCGGCTGCACTCCGAGAACGCAGGAGCTGATGGACAAGATCGCGCGACGGCGAGTGGGACGACGACGATCGAGTCCGAGCTCGGCGACGCGATCGCCGAGGCGATCGACGACTTCGGCGCCGGACTTCGACGTCGAGGGCAACCCGATCGAGGAGGGCGAGTCCGACCGCATCCTGTCCGAGGAGGAGCGCGAGAAGGAGGGCCGCACCGAGCGAGCGCGTCCGAGGACGAGCGCGGCCGAGGACGGGCGGCGACGAGGCCGACGAGACGAGAGCGCGAGGAGGCCGCAGGCAGGCAGCGCGCTCCTAGCCTAATGGCGAACCTGAAGGACATCCGGAGCCGCATCGGCTCGGTCAAGAACATCCGCAAGATCACGCGGGCGATGGAGATGATCTCCGCCGCGCGCCTGCGCCGGGCCGAGCAGCGGATCGAGCCGCTGCGGCCCTACGCGGACGCGCATCCGGCGGATGACGCGCGCGCGCCTCGCAGGCCGCCGACAACATCCCGAACCTGCCGATCCTCCAGGACGCGCGAGGACGTCGAGACCGTCGGCATCCTGCTGTCACGGGCGACCGCGGGCTGGCCGGCCCGTTCAACTCGCAGATCGTGCGCGCCGGCAACCGGCGCGCCGCCGAGCTGCGCGGCGAGGGCAAGAAGGTGCTCTGGTACGCCGTCGGGCGCCGCGGGCGTCTCCTCGCTCGAGTTCCGCGAGCTCGAGATCGGCGGCGTCCTGGACCGGCTTCACCGACCGCCCGGCGTTCGCCGACGCCCGCACGATCGGCCGACGGCCTGGCCGCCGCCTACGTCGACGGCAAGGTCGACCGGGTCGAGATCATCTACAACGGCTACATCTCCCCGGTCAACCAGGAGGTGCGCGAGGAGACGCTGCTGCCGCTCCAGCAGGCCGACGTGATCGAGCGACGACGACGACGAGGACGACGACGGACGGAGGCGAGGAGCGCGAGCACTCGCGCGCGCTCTGGATCTACGAGCCCGACCCCGAGGAGATCCTCGCGCGGCTCGTGCCCGACTACGTCGAGATCTCGATCTACAGGGCGCTGCTCGAGTCGACCGCGTCCGAGCACGGCGCCCGCATGAGCGCCATGCGCAACGCATCCGACAACGCCGGCGACCTGATCGACGACCTCACCCTCGCGGCCAACCGCCAGCGCCAGGCCGAGATCACCCAGGAGATCATGGAGGTCGTCGCCGGGGCCGAGGGGCTCGACGATAAGGACCAGATCAAGGAGACTGAATGGAAGCCGCAACACAGACCCCGAGCAGCAGACGCGAGACCGAGGGCAGACGTCGGGACCGTCGAGGAGGTCCAGGGCGTCGTCGTCGAGGTGGCCTTCCCGGCGGGCGACCTGCCCGAGATCTACAACGCCCTCGAGATCGAGCTCGAGCAGGCGGCCGAGGAGGACAACGCCACCCGGCTCGTGCTCGAGGTGCAGCAGCACCTCGGCGACGACCGCATCCGCGCGGTCGCGATGGACGCCACCGACGGCCTCGCGCGCGGCACCAAGGTGCGTGGACACCGGCGGCCCGATCACCGTGCCCGTCGGCGAGGTCGTGCTCGGCCGCATCTTCAACCTGCTCGGCGACCCGATCGACGAGCGCCGGCGACGTCGACGTCGGAGGAGCGCTGGCCGATCCACCGCCCGGCGCCGAGCGTGGAGGACCTCACGCCCGACGCGCGAGATCTTCGAGACCGGCATCAAGGTCGTCGACCTGCTCGCCCCCTACGCCAAGGGCGGCAAGGTCGGCCTGTTCGGCGGCGCCGGCGTGGGCAAGACCGTGCTCATCCAGGAGCTGATCAACAACATCGCCCAGGAGCACGGCGGCCTGTCGGCGTTCTGCGGCGTGGGCGAGCGCTCGCGCGAGGGCAACGACCTCTGGCTCGAGATGACCGAGTCGGGCGTGATCGACAAGACCATGCTCGTGTTCGGCCAGATGAACGAGCCGCCCGGCGCGCGCATGCGCGTGGCGCTGTCCGGCCTGACGATGGCCGAGTACTTCCGCGAGCAGGGCGGCCAGGACGTGCTGCTCTTCATCGACAACATCTTCCGCTTCGTGCAGGCGGGCTCCGAGGTGTCGGCGCTGCTCGGCCGCATGCCCTCGCAGGTGGGCTACCAGCCCACGCTCGAGACCGAGATGGGCCAGCTCCAGGAGCGGATCACCTCGACCCGCCAGGGCTCGGTCACCTCGGTGCAGGCGATCTACGTGCCGGCCGACGACCTCACCGACCCGGCGCCGGCGTCGGTGTTCGCGCACCTCAACGCCACGACGACGCTGTCGCGCGCGATCTCCGAGAAGGGCATCTACCCGGCCGTCGACCCGCTCGACTCGACCTCGACGATCCTCAAGCCCGACATCGTGGGCGAGGAGCACTACGAGGTCGCCAACGCAGGTGCGCGAGATCCTGCAGCGCTACAAGGAGCTGCAGGACATCATCGCCATCCTCGGCATCGACGAGCTCTCCGACGAGGACAAGCTCACCGTGCAGCGGGCCCGCAAGGTCGAGCGCTTCCTGTCGCAGCCGTTCTTCGTGGCCGAGCAGTTCACCGGCCTGCCGGGCAAGTACGTGCCGGTCGAGGAGACGGTGCGCTCGTTCAAGGAGATCATCGAGGGCAAGCACGACGACGATCCCCGAGCGCGCCTTCCTGATGAAGGGCACGATCGACGAGGTCGTCGAGGCCACGCGCGGGCGCGCGACGGGGCGCAGGCAGGAGGCGCGAGGAGGAGCGAGCGACGAGGAGGCCTCCGAGGAGCGAGGCCGAGGACGACGCCGAGTCCGAGGAGCAGGACGTCGGCACGAGAACGGCGAGGGCGATGGCGAGGAATAGCTTCCCCGTCGAGGTCCTGACCCCCGAGGGCCAGGTCTTCGCCGACGAGGTGGAGATGGTCTCCACCCGCACGACGACGGGCTCGATCGGCATCCTGGCGAACCACGCGCCGCTGATGGCGATCCTCGAGCCGACCGAGCTGCGGCTCTACAAGTCGGAGTCCGACGTCGTGCGCTTCGCCCAGGGCGAGGGCTACCTGCAGGTGGTCGACAACCGCGCGCTCGTGCTGGTCGAGGAGGCGATCGCGCCCGAGGACATCGACCGCGGCGCCTTCGAGTCGCGCTCCAGGAGGCCCGCGACGCCGTCGAGCGCGCCGAGGAGGACTCGGAGGAGCGCGCGCGCGCCGAGCGCGAGGTCAAGCGCTACGAGGCGTTCCTCGAGGTCGAGCTCGGGCTAGCTCGCGCTTTCGTTTCGGATCGGCCCGCTCAGGAAATGCGGGCTTGCATGGAAGCCACCACCGGCGACGCCGGCCTGAATACGGCGGAGGGCGAGCAGAAGACCGAGCTGCGGAGGGCGATCGGGCCGCAGCTCCTCACCGTCTTCATCATCGGGGACATCCTCGGCGCGGGCATCTACGCGCTCGTCGGCGAGGTCGGCGCGGAGGTGGGCGGCGCGATCTGGACCGCCTTCCTCGCGGCCTTCGTGCTGGCGCTCTTCACCGCGTTCGCCTACGCGGAGCTCGTCTCGAAGTACCCGCGCGCGGCCGGGCGCGGCGCTCTACACGCAGCGCGCGTTCCGGACGCCGTTCTTCACGTTCATGGTCGCGTTCGCGGTGATGTCGTCGGGCATCGCGTCGGCCAGCACGCTCGCGCGCGCGTTCGCGGGCGACTACCTGTCCGAGTTCGTCGACCTGCCGCTGGTGCTCGCCGCGATCGTCGTTCATCCTGATCGTCGCGGCGATCAACCTGCGCGGCATCGCCGAGTCGGTCAAGGTGAACCTCGTCCTGACCGCGATCGAGGTCTTCGGCCTGGTCCTGATCGTCGTGATCGGCGATCGCCGCCCTCGGTGAGGGCTCGGGCGACTTCTCGCGCAACTTCGAGTTCAAGGAGGGCGAGAGCGTCGTCGCGGCGATCGTCGGCGGCACGGCGCTCTCCTTCTACGCGATGATCGGCTTCGAGGACTCGGTCAACGTGGCCGAGGAGACGCAAGAGCCCGTCGCGCAACTTCCCGCGCGCGCTCTTCATCGGGCTGGTCGATCGCGGGCGTGCTCTACCTGCTCGTCACGCTCACCGCCTCCTACGTCGTGCCCACCGACCAGCTGTCGCGGCTCGGACGCGCCGCTGCTCGAGGTCGTCGAGGTGGGCCCGCTCGGCATCTCGACGAGGCTGTTCGCGTTCATCGCGCTGATGGCGGTCGCCAACAGCGCGCTGATCAACATGATCATGGCCTCGCGGATCGTCTACGGGATGGCCGACCAGGGCATCGTCGCGCGCCTCTTCGCGCGCACGCTGCCCGAGCCGCCGCACGCCGTTCGTGGCGATCATCTTCACCACCGCGATCGCCGATCGTCCTGATCTCCACCGGCGACCTCACCACGCTCGCCGACACCACCGTGCGTGCTGCTGCTGTCCGTCTTCACGATCGTGAACATCGCCGTGCTCGTGCTGCGCCGGGAGCACGTCGATCACGAGCACTTCCACGCGCCGCTCGGTGTTCCCCGTGCTCGGCGCGCTGATCTCGGTCGCGCTGCTTCTCGACACCGCGCTCGACGACGCCGCCGTGTTCCTGCGAGCGGCGATCCTGCTTGCGGTGGGCGCGGCCCTCTGGCTCGTCAACCGGCTCGCCGCCGGGCCGCCGGAGCAGGAGCTCGACGCGGAGAGCCTGCGCGCGGGTTAGCCGCCCGCGGGCCTGCGCCTGGGCGCGCCGCAGCGCCCGGATCCGCTCGGCGTTCAGCACGTCCACGGCGGTGATCAGCGATCCCAGGTCGTAGTGGTCGACCGCGATCAGGCTGACCGGCAGCCCGCGCCTGCGCGCGCACTGGTGGGCGCGCGAGAGGATCTCCCGCTCGGTCTGGAACGGCGCGTTGGGGGTCCGGCGCGGAGGGAACAGGTCGGCCCAGTGGTTCAGCATCAGGAAGGGGCTGTCGGTGTCGCCGCGCTCGAGCGTGCAGCTGAGCTGGCGGACCTTCGTGGCGCCGAGCGGGGTGTCCTGCACGAACGAGAAGCCGTCGAGGTACCACGGCACCGTGCCGTCCGCGTCCTTCTCGGTGAGGACGACGACGCGCCGGTTGCGGCGCACCAGCTCGCCCAGCGTGGGCATGGGGCTGTCGCGCTCGAGCGTGACGACGTAGCGGTCGAGACCGGACTCCGCGAACACCTTCTCGACGTCCTGCGGTGTCACGTACGGCTCGATGAAGAGGATCACGACCTCTCCGCGGTTGGCGTCGAGGAACTTCTTGACCTTCACGAGCTCGACGGCCATCTTCGTGGCGCCGAGCTCGCAGACGCTGTGGCAGAGGAAGAGCTCGCGCTCGCCCGCCGTCTCGCCGGCGCCCAGCCGGCCCGCCAGCCGCTCGGCGGAGGCCAGCACCTGCGGCGGGAGGCTCTTCGCCACCCGGTTGCGGTCGCGCTTCTCAGCGGCGAAGTCGGTCCTCACCCTGCCGCCCGCGCTCTCAACGCCCCAGTGCGCGTCGATCAGGAACAGACGGATGCCGTCCTCGAGCTGCCGAGGGATCGCGTGGCGCTGGTTGGCGATGAACCACCCTGGACTGTCGGCCGCGGAGAACGAGTTGTGCGTGCCCGCCCAGGCGGCCTCGTTCAGGCGCAGCTCGCAGAGCGCGAACGAGCCGTTGCAGGTGCCGCTGCGGACGGGGCGCTGAGCGACACTCGGGTCGGGCGCGCTGCTCGTGACCACCACGACCAGCGCGACGAGCGCGGCCACCACGAGCACGCCCGCGGCGCCTGCCCCGATGAGCGCGCGACCGCGTGTGCGCTCCGCCTCGGCCCTCGACTGGCCGGGCCGGGCGAGCAGGAGCAGGAGCTCCGACATCCCGAAGAAGACGAGGAACGCGCCCGCCACGACGCCGGCGATCTGGATCGCCAGCGTCGGCTCGAGGACGGCGATGACGCCGGCCCCGAGCGCCGCCGCTCCGCGTGCCGCGCGGCCCCACGTGGAGCCGGGACGCTGCGTCAGCCGCTTCAGGCGGTGGGCCGGCGCCTCGACGTCCTCCGGGTCGAGGGCGGCGGCTGCCGCCGCCACCGCGATGCCGAGCAGCGCGAGCAGCAGCGCCCAGGTCAGGAGATCGCCGATGAACGCGTCGAAGAGGCCGCCGACCGCGTTGCGCACCTCCTCGTCGGTCAGCTCGTCCTCGCCGTAGACGCCGGCCAGGGTGCGCGCCTCCAGCACGAGCAGGGCGACGAGCAGCAGGGCGCCGGCGGCGCCGACGGCGACGCCCGCCCTCAGCACCGCGATCCTGCGATCCGGGGCCAGCGCGACCGCGCCCACGAGCAGGGCGATCGCGAGCAGCGGCAGGACGATGCCGAGCACGCGCACCTGATCCGCCACCCGAAGAGAGGCGCCCGCGAACTGCCGGTCGCGCAGCGCCAGCAGGTCGGGCTGGAGGTCCTCCGGCAGCTGTTTGGCGAGGTCCGGCGAGACGGACCGCAGCCCGAAGCGGACTATCTCCGCGGCGTCGCCGATGTCGAAGAGCACGTTCTCCCTGTCACGGACGAAGAAGACGCGGTTCGCCTCGAGGGCGGCGGCACGGAACACGCGCCGGAACGGCTCGGTCTGGATGAGGGTGTCGACGACCGACTCGAGCAGCGGCCGGGCGGCTGCGAGGTCCGCCGAGCCCCGCTCGGCCAGGTAGACGACGATCTCGCGCCCGACCACGCGGCGCACGCCGTCCTCCTCCAGGGCGTCGACCGCGCGATTCGCGAACGCCTCGCGGTCGACGATCTGCTCACGCGCGTAGAAGGCGACCGTGCCCGCGATCAGCAGGACGGCGCCGATGACAAGCATCACGACGCTGGCCGTGCCGCGGAAGCGATTGGATTGCGAGCCCATTGACGACGTGTGAGTTGTGTGTGGGACAGTATCCCCAGTGCACATCGCCGAGATCGTTCTCGAGTTCGAGAACGAGAGCGTCCTCGACGGAGAGGGCGAACGCGCCGGGCTGATCGTCCTCGGGTCCCTGCTTCTCTCGTTCCTGCTCATCCGGGTAAGCACGCGGCTCATGCGCAGCCCGAAGGCGACCTGGTGGCCGGGCAGCATCAAGACCGAGGGCGGGCTGCACGTCCACCATCTCGTGTTCGGCATCGTGCTGATGCTCTTCTGCGGCTTCATGCTCGCGCTCCAGCTCGGCAGCCCGTGGATGGAGCTGATGGCGGCCGGCTTCGGCATCGGCGCCGGGCTGACGCTGGACGAGTACGCGCTCTGGCTCCATCTCGAGGACGTGTACTGGGCCGAGGAGGGGCGGCGCTCGGTGGACGCGGTGATCGTCGCCGCGATCGTGGGCGGCCTGCTGCTGATGGGCTTCCTGCCCTTCTCGACCGACTCGGGGGCGCCGACGATCGTCCTCTCGGTGCTGGTGTCGCTGGCGGTCGCGGCCGTTGCGGTGATGAAGGGCAAGGTGTTCCTCGGGGTGGCCGGGATGCTGTTCCTGCCCGCAGGGCTCGTCGGCGCGATCCGGCTCGCCAAGCCGGACTCGCCGTGGGCGCGCCGCCGCTACCCCGAGGGGAGCCCGAAGCGGATCGTGTCCGAGCGCCGCTACGAGCGTCACACGCGCCGCTACCAGCGCTTTCAGGACCGGGTTGCCGGGGCGCCCTCGCCCGACGACCTTCCGGGCGGCTGAGCATGCGGACTCCCGTGCTGATCGCCCTACTCGCGTGGGGACTCGCCGCGCCACTCGTCCTACCGGCCGCGGCCGGCGCCGTTCCGGCCCAGGTCCGCGACTACAACCTCGGCACCGTCCGGCTCCCGGACTCGTCGCCGTTCGGCAGGCTGCCGGTGCGGCTGTGGGGGGCGATCGGCGTGCCGGCCCGGCCCGGCCCGCACCCGCTCGTGCTCGTGGGTCACGGCCGCCATGGCACGGGCTGCCCGCAGGGTGAGCTCGACACGGAGACCTGGCCGTGCTTCAACCGTGAGCACCGCCATGACCTCGGCCTGCGGCACGTGGTCGCGGCACTCGCGAGGCGCGGAGTGGCGGCGATCGCGCCCGACCTGAACGGCGCCTACACCGGCGGCTGGGGCGAGCCGAACGACCGCGCGCGCTGGCCGCGGATCGTCAACCGGACACTGGGGGAGCTCGCGCGCCAGGTCCGTGGGGGCCCGCGGCGTTTCCCCCTCACGCTCGAGAACCGCATCGACCTCGCGCGGATCGGCATCCTGGGGCATTCGCTCAGCGGCCACCGCGCGGTGCGGGCGGCACGCCGCCGGGCGGGCAACCGCTCCGCGGCCAAGGTGGCCGCCGGGCGCGGGGCCGTGCGCTCGCTCTTCCTGCTCACCCCGATCTTCGCTCGCGCGGCACCGCCCGCCGGGCTGCCGTTCGCGGTTGCCCTCGGCAGCTGTGACGGTGACACCGGCCCCATGGGCCGCGCCTACTTCCGGCAGGCGGCCGGTAACCCGGGTCGGCGAGCTCCGGCGCAGCTGGTGCGGATCGAGCGAGCGAATCACAACTTCTTCAACCGCACGCTCAGCCGCCTGGGTGCCGACGACGCTCCCACCGGACGGCCGTCCTGCCGGCCGGCGGCGCGGCCCTCGGCCCGTGCCCAGCAGCGCTGGCTGGCGCGGGCAGCGGGCGACTTCTTCAGCGTCACGCTGCTGGGCGCTCCCCGGCCCCCGTGGCTGCGGCTCAGCGGCCCGTTGCCGGAGCGCCTCCACGGCCTCGCCGTGCGCGTGAGCCGGGACCGCGCCGGACCCGGCTGAGCCGGTACTGTCGGCGGCATGGGACGACGAGAGAGCTACGACGCCGGAATCTTCTCCTGGACCGACATCGGCACCACCGACGTGGACGCCGCGAAGGCCTTCTACTCGGGCCTCTTCGGCTGGACGACAGAGGACAGCGCGACCCCTGACGGAGGCACCTACACGATGGCGATGGTGGACGGCCTGCCGGTCGCCGGCCTCAGCGTCCTGATGCAGGAGGGCCAGCCGCCCGCCTGGAACGCCTACGTGACCGTCGACAACGCCGACGCCGCCGCCGCGAAGGCCGCGGAGCTCGGCGGCACGCCGCTCATGGAGCCCTTCGACGTGATGGAGGCCGGCCGCATGTCCGTGATCGCGGATCCGACCGGGGCAGTGTTCTGCATCTGGCAGGCCGGCGACTCGATCGGCGCCGAGCTCGTGAACGGGCACGGCCTGCTGTCGCTCACGCAGCTCAACACGACCGATCCCGAGCGCGCGACCCAGTTTTACTCAGAGCTCTTCGGCTGGCGCGTCGAGCGCACGGAGGGCACCGAGACCCCGTACTGGGGCATCTACCTGGGGGACAACCTGAACGCGGGGATGATGCAGTTGCCGCCCGGCGATCCGGCTCCGCCGCACTGGCTCGTCTACTTCGGCATCGACGATCCCGACGCGGCGTCCGAGAAGATCGCCGCCACGGGCGGCACGGTCATCGTCCCGAAGTTCTCGGTGCCCGGCGGCGAGGTCGTCATCGCCCAGGACGGGCAGGGCGCGGTGTTCGGAATCTTCGCCGGCCGCTTCGACGAGTAGCGCGGCCTGGGCGCCGGCTCAGGCGGGCAGCACGCGCGCGACGATCGCGGCAGCGTCCACCTGCGGCGGCAGTGTCCCGAAGACGCGGCCGCCGGTGCCCTCGAGCCGCCCTGCGCAGAAGGCGTCCGAGACCTCTGGCGGCGCGTGCCGCACGAGCAGGCTGGCCTGGAGCGCCAGGGCCAGGTCGGCCACCACGCGGCGCGCCTCGAACTCCGGATCGGCGGGCGCGGTGTCGCGCAGGCGGTCGAGGTGCGCGTCCAGCGCGGCGTTGGCGCCGCGAGCCAGCTCACATTCCGCGAGGAAGGCCGGCAGCGTCTCGGGCTCGCGCGCGAGGGCGCGCAGCACGTCCAGGGCCGACACGTTGCCCGAGCCCTCCCAGATCGAGTTGAGCGGCGAGTCGCGCAGGAGCCGCGGCATCCCGGACTCCTCCACGTAGCCGTTGCCGCCCAGGCACTCGAGCGCCTCGGTGGCGTGCCAGGGCGCGCGCTTGCAGACCCAGTGCTTCATGACCGCGGTGGCGAGCCGGCGGAAGGGCGAATCGCCCTCGTCGTAGGCGCGGGCGACCCGCAGCGCGGCCGCCGTCGCCGCCTCGGACTCGATGGCGAGGTCGGCGAGCACGTTCTGCATCAGCGGCTGGTCGGCCAGCCGGCGCCCGAACGCCGCGCGATGGCGAGCATGGTGGGCGGCCTGGACGACGCCCCAGCGCATCGAGGAGGCCGAGCCGATCAGGCAGTCGAGCCGTGTGTGGTTGACCATGCGGATGATCGTCCGGACGCCGCGGCCGTCCTCACCGACGAGCCGCGCGCGCACGCGGTCGAACTCGACCTCGCTCGACGGCAGGGAGCGCGTGCCGAGCTTGTCCTTGAGCCGCTGGATGCGGAAGCCGGGATCGCTCGACTCGAACAGGAAGCAGGACAGGCCGGCGGGCGTCTGGGCGAGCGTCAGGAAGACGTCGCACGCGGGATAGGAGCAGAACCACTTGTGGCCGGTGAGCTCGTAGCCGCCGTCGCCGAGCGGCTCGGCGCGGGTCGTGTTCGCGCGCACGTCCGAGCCGCCCTGCTTCTCGGTCATCGCCATGCCGGCGAGCGCGCCCTCCTCGTACGAGGGCTTCGTGAGCAGGGGCTCCCATTCAGCGGCCAGATCGGGCTCCTCGCGCAGGGCGGGGATCACCGAGTAGGTCATCGAGACGGGGCACATCACGCCCGAGTTGACCTGGCTCCAGGTGTACATGAGCGCCGCGCGCACGACGTGGGCGCCCGGCTGCGGATCCCTCCAGGGAAGCGAATGGATCTCGCGCTCGATCGCCTGGCGCAGGCACCAGTGCCAGGAGGGGTCGAGCTCGACCTCGTCGATCCGGTTGCCGTAGCGATCGTGGGTGCGCAGCCGCGGCTCGTTTCGCTCCGCGCGCTCGGAGTGCTCGATCGCGGCCGTGCTGCCGGCCAGCTCGCCGGTGTCGCGCAGCCGGTCGACCCCCCAGCCGCCGCCCTCACGCTCGAGCGCCTCGCGCAGCGGCAGGTCGAGCGTCGAAGACGTTGTACGGGGCGATCGGCGGGGCTTGGTTTGAGACGTCGTGCGTGGAGCCGGAGACGAGCATGGGGCAAGTGTGCCAGTCGCTCTTTACAGGAGGTCGCCGATCGCCCGGTCGGTGAGCTCGGCGGTGCGCTCCCAGCTGAAGCCTGCCGCGCGGGCGATGCCCGCCGCCATGAGGCGCTCGTGGTCAGGGCCGGTCGCGCGCAGCAGCGCATCGGCGAACGCCGCTGGGTCGTCGGGGTCCGCCAGCAGCGCAGCGTCGCCGCAGACCTCGGGCAGCGCGGCGCGGTCGGCCGCCACGACCGGTGTGCCGCTCGCCATCGCCTCGAGCGCGGGCAGGCCGAAGCCCTCGTACACGGACGGCAGCGCGAGCGCCTCGGCGCCCGCATAGAGGCCGGGCAGGAGCCGCTCGGGCACGTACCCGAGCGCCCGCCCGGGCGGCGGTTCGCCGGCGCGCATGTAGGAGCGCCCGGAGCCGGCCGTCACCAGCTCGATCCCGCGCTCTGCGAGGACGGCGGCCGCGTTCGCGAGCACGCCCACGTTCTTGCGGGCGATGCGCGTCGAGAGCGCAAGCACGTACGGGCGCTCGAGCCCGAGCGCCCGCGTGGCGGGGCCCGGGTCCGCCTCCGGCGAGAACGCCTCGGAGACGCCGTTCGGGACCACCGCGATCCGCTCGGCCCCGAGCCGCTCCGCGATCTCGTTGCGGGAGAACTCCGACACCGTGATCACGAGCCGCGCCCGGCGGGCGATCTCGGGCAGCGCGAGCCGCTGCCAGGCCACGTAGGCGCGCCCGTACCACTCGGGGTGGGCGAGCGCCGCCACGTCGTGGATCACCACCACGGTGCGCCGCGAGGCGAGCGGGGCGAGGTTCGCCGGGCAGTAGATGAGTTCAGCCGGGCGTGCCCTCAGCGGTAGGACGAGCTGCTCCCAGGCGTGGCCCGCCCGATGCGCCAGGCGGGGGCGCGGAGCGATGGCCTCGTAGCGATCCGGTCGCAGCTCGGGCAGCCGCTGCGCCATCTCCTGCGCCACGCGCTCGACGCCGCCGGTCTCGCGCCGGATCGCCGCACGGGCGTCGATCACGACCGGGCCGCTCACGGGCGGTCCGCGCGCCGTGCGCGCAGCAGGGCGGCGAGCTGGGCGCGCTCACGGCCGGCGTCGCGCCCTCTCAGCCGCTTTAGCGCGGCCCGGTCGGCGAAGGTGAGGAGCTGAAGCAGGTCGTCGCGGCGGGCGCGCCCAGGGCCGCGCCGCTCGCGGACGACCTCGCGCCGGCGCCGGGCCAGCAGGTCGAGCGGCTCGCCGCCGAAGGCCGCTGCGCTCGCGTGGGCGCCCGTGTGCCGCACCCGCGCGGCGGGCCAGAACCAGGTCTCGACGCCGTCGTCGGCGGCGCGCAGGCCGAGGTCGAGGTCCTCCGCGTACATGAACGCCCGCTCGTCGAAGGGGCCGAGCCGGCGCAGGGCCTGCGTCCGGGCGACGAGGCAGGAGGCCACCGGCCAGCCGGCCCGGCGGGGCCCGCGCGCCCGCCAGGGCTCGACCGCCGCGGCGAGGCGAGCCGGCAGGACGGCGCCCGGCACGAGCGCGTGCGCGAGCAGCCCGGCCGTGCCCGGCTCGCGTTGAGCGTTGTCCTCACGCGACCCGTCGGGGCGCAGCACGAGCGGGACGAGCAACCTCTCGGGGCCGCGCAGCGCCTCTCGGGCGAGCGCCGCGAGCGACGCGTCCAGCAGCTCGACGTCGGGGTTGACCAGCGCGGTCACGGGCCGCCGGACCAGCGGCAGGCCGGCGCCCACCCCGCGGCCGAAGCCCTCGTTCTCACCGAGCACGACAACGTCGGCGCTTCCGCCGCGCCAGGCCCGCGCCAGCTCGGCCCCGTCATCGGTCGAGCCCGAGTCGACGACGACGAGCTGAGCGGCCGGGAGATGGCGCTCGAGCGAGTCGAGCAGCAGCGCGAGCTCGGAAGCGGAGTTGTGCAGCACGGTCACGACGGCGAGCTCGGAGCCCGGGCGGCTCGCTCCGGCGGTCACGCCGAGCAGCGATCCATAGGCCGCGCGCATCGCTTTCATGTCGAGGCCGCGCTCGGCGCGGGCGCGCGGCGGCGAGGCCGGCCTCGGTGCGCCCGGCGGCGTCATCGAGCAGCTCCGCCAGGGCGCGGGCGGCGGCGGCCGCGTCGCCCGGCTTGTAGAGCCTGCCGCAGTCACGGTCGAGCAGCTCGGCGGGCCCGCACGAGTCCGGAGCCACCACGGGCACGCCGCACGCGAGCGCCTCGGCGACGACGATGCCGTACGGCTCGCGCTCGGCGCAGTGGAGGAGGCAGGCGGCCGCGGCGAGCGCCCGCTCCGGATCGGGAAGCGAGCCGGTGAACGTGACCCGCCCACGCAGATCCGGGCGCTCGGCGCGCATGCGCAGCTCCTCGAGGAGCCGCGTGCCAGCAGCGCCGACGGGCTCGCCGGCCACCGTCAGGCGCAGGCCCGGCAGCTCGCGCGCGGCGAGCGCCACGGCCTCGAGCGCGAGGTCCGGGCGCTTCCAGGGCTCGATCGCACCCAGCAGCAGCACCTCCTCGGCGTTCGCCGCCGCCGCGCCGGGCCGAAAGCGCTCGAGGTCGACGCCCGGGTTGACCACGCGCAGCCGCTCTCCGAGCGCGCCCGCGGGGTCGAGATCGCTCGCGACGCAGCGCGAGGGCACGACGACGAGGTCGGCACTGCGCGCGCGGGCCCGCAGCGCACGGGCGATCAGGGGCCCCGGCAACAGGTCGTTGTGTTGCAGGACGAGCCTCGCTCCGGGCGGTGCGGCGGCAAACGCCGACAGGGCGGCGCGCATGCCCCACGCCACCACGGTGTCCGGGCGCACAGCCCGGAGGAGCGAGCGCAGCTCGCGCGCCTGGGCCGCGAGGCGCGCGGCCGCAGCCGCGCGCTCGACCGGGCTGCGGCGCAGCTCGAGGCTTCGCTCACGCAGCTCGAGCACTCCGAGTCCGCGCGCCCGAGCGGCGTCGGCGAGCGGTCCCGCCGGGCAGGCGATCAGCGGCGGCTCCTCGAGCCCGGTGGCCATCTCGACGAGGACGCGCTCGGCGCCGCCGAGGAGGCCCGAGTAGCTGACCGCGATCACCGCCACGTCCGGGCGCGCGAAGGGTGGACTCAGGCGCGGCGCCGCACGACCGCGCCGACGGCCAGCATGCCCGCCCCCGCCAGGAGCATCGCGAGCATAGGCAGTCCCGTGACCGGCAGGCTCGGATCGGTCGACTCGGTGGAGGTGCCGGCCACCTCGCCGGTCGAGTCGGCCGGCGCGGGCGCGGCCGGCTGCTCGACGGGCTGCGCGGGCGCCTCGGGCTGCTGCGCCTGGGCCTGAGGTTGTTGTTGCTGCTGTTGTTGTTGCCCGTCATCCCCGAACGGGTCCGCGTACTGCTCGTCGCCGGCGCTCTGTGCGAGGGCCGAGCAGGGGACGATCAGCGCGATCAGCAGGGACAGCACAACTAGGGCCTGTGAGCGGGCGGGCACGGCGGATATTGGTAGCAGAGCGGGGGCGCCGCGCGTGGAGGTGCCATTCGTCAGGCGACAGGAACAGGCGGGCTAACTGCGACGAAGCTCCGCGCTCGTCCTTAGACTCCCCGCGCGTGCCTATGGAGGAGGTCACACGAAGGATCGCCCTGGTGCACGATTTCCTTGTCAGCGTCCGCGGTGCGGATCGCGTCTTCTTGGAGATCTGCAACCTGTGGCCCGACGCTGACGTCTTCACGCCCGTCTACAACGAGCAGGGCACCGAGGGCCGCTTCGCGCACCGCCACATCCAGACGTCGTTCCTCCAGCGCCTGCGCCCGAGCGCGCGAACCTTCCGCGCTCTTCTGCCGCTGTACCCGACCGCGATCGAGTCCTTCGACCTGTCCGGCTACGACCTCGTCGTGTCGAGCTCGAGCGCCTGGGCGCACGCGGTCGTCTGCGATGAGCAGAGCGTGCACGTGTCCTACTGCCACAACCCGTTTCGGTACGCATGGAACGAGCGCCACCGCACGATCGCCGAGCGGGGCGACCCGGTCTCACGCGCCGCCCTGCGCGGCCTCTTCCGGCGCTGGCGGGAGTGGGACTGGATCGCGGCTCAGCGCGTCGACCGCTACATCACGAACTCCCGCACGACGCAGGCGCGCATCTCGAGCTACTTCGGCCGCGACTCGCAGATCGTCTACCCGCCGGTCGACGTTGGGCGCTTTCGCCCGGGTCGCGTCGGGGCGCAGCTACCTGATCGTCTCCGAGCTCGTCTCGCACAAGCAGATCGACATCGCAGTCGAGGCCTTCAACCGCCTGCGACTGCCGCTGGTGATTGCCGGCGACGGCCCGGTACGCGGCCGGCTCGAGCGGCTCGCGGGTCCCACGGTCAGCTTCGCCGGGCGTGTCTCGGATGCGCAGGCGGCCGACCTGATGGCCTCCTGCCGCGCGCTCGTCGTCACGGCCCGGGAGGAGTTCGGGATCGCGGCCGTCGAGGCACAGGCGGCGGGGCGGCCGGTGATCGCCCGGGGCGCCGGCGGCCTGCTCGAGAACGTCATCGAGGGCGAGACGGGCTGCTGGTGGGACGGCGGACCCGACGAGCTTGCCGCGGCGGTCGTTGGACTTCGATCCCGGTGCCATCGATCCACAGGTCTGCGTCGAGAACGCGCGGCGCTTCGACTCGGCGATCTTTCGGGAGGCGTTCCGCGAAGAGGTCGACGCGGCTTTCCGCGACGGGCCAGCCGAACGGCTCGAGGCGTGGCCACGGATGTCGCGCCTGCCGATCGGAGGACGCCGGCCGGTACTCGTCCGCAGCGGCTGAAGGGCGGGGCGCAAGCTAACCCGCCGGCGTGTCCGCTTCGCTCCAGGCGACGAGGGCCGCTGCCAGGAGCAGCGCAGTGAGCGTCACGGCCGGCATCTCCCAGTCCCAGTCGAGCCCGGCGTGGAATCGCCCAGGCGGCGAGACCAGCCGCTGGGCCCAGCCGCGGCCCGCGGGTCGATCCGCCACAACCTGACCCCCGCGGCCGCGACGCCGCCGAGGAAGAGCACGAGCAGCAGGACCCCCACCACGCCCAGCTCGGCGGCGGTCTCGAGGTAGAGCGAGTGGGCGTCGCGCGCCGCGTCGGGTCGGTCCGGGCGCTTCAGCCACTCGACGGCGAAGCCGCCGGAGCCGGCGCCGCCGAGCGGATGGTCGGCGAAGATGTCGAGCGCGACCTCCCAGTAGCGGTAGCGGTTGCTCTCGATCGAGCCGAGGCGGGCGGGATCGGCGCCCGTCGCGGGCGATTCGACCTCCGGCTTGCCCTCGAACGCCGCCACGATCAGGCCACCCGCCACCACGATCAGCAGGGCTGCGGCGATCGCGAGCGTGGGTCTGGACCAGCGAAGAGAGGGAGCCCGAGCGGCCGGCGCGGCGCGCGCGGCGCGAGGAACGCCGCTCCCAGCTGCGAGCAGGACGAGGACGGCGAGCATCACGAGGCCCTCGCCGGAGTCGTTCGTCGCCGACCGACTTGACGGTCGGCAGGCCGCTGGCCACCAGCGCCGCGAGCGCAGACGCGATCACCAGCACGACGACGCTGCGCAGCTGTGCGCGTGCATGCGGTGCAAGCGCCACGAGCACCAGCAGCCCCCACGGCGAGCGCGGCCAGGGCGCCGCGCGCGAAGCTCAGGTAGACGCCCAGGCCGAGCGGGACCGCCACGGCGGCGAGGGCGGCGCGCAGCGCCGCGGGCGACTCGGGTCACCCGCGACCCGGGCGGCGAGGACGAAGCCCATCGTCGCGGCGATGCCGGCCGCGTTCCAGTACGTGAACGGCTGCTCGAGGCGGCCGGCCGCAGAAGCGCTTCGCTCGAGCTCGAACACGCCGGGCAGCAGGCGCTCCGACAGGGCGTAGGCGACCACCGCGAAGGCACTGAGCGCGAGCGCCGGCTCGAGCACCCGGCGCACCTCGGCGTTGCGCAGGAACGCGAGCGAGGCGATGAAGAAGCCGAGGTAGAGCAGCAGCCGCTGGAGGTCGTCCTGGGCCCGGCCGCCGAGTGGCGCCCACGCGAGCGAGAGCCCGGTCCAGGCGCAGAGCAGCGCGAGCCCCAGCACGGCCAGGCGTCCGGGGGTGGAGACCGGAAGCGGCCGGGCTGCGACTGCTCCGGCCACGATCACGAGCACCCAGGCCACGAGCGCCGCGACGATCCGAGGCTCGTCGAAGAACCCGCCCGAGAAGAACGCCAGCACGGTCGGCATGACGATCAGGGCCGTCGCGCCGGCGGCCAGCACCCATCTCCGCATCGGGCGCCACCCTAGTGCACGTCGTGCGCGCCGGACCTACACTCACGCGCGCTTGCACTCGCAACTCCTACTCCGCTCCGCGCTTATCGCCGTTGCCCTCCTCGCCGTGGCCTGGCTCGCGCTGAGCCTGCGCGCCAGCCACCTTGAGGAGAAGGGCCGGGAGCTGGTCGAGCGTGCGCAGCAGGGCCCGGTCTCGAAGGCCGAGGTCGGTGCCGGACTCGACGCGCTGCGGCGGGCAAGGCGCTTCAACGTCGACAGCGACGCGCGCATCGCGGAGGCCGCGCTGCTGGCCGGGGCCGGGCGCGGCGAGCGGGCGATAGCCGTGGCGGAGCAAGTGGTGGAGAGCGAGCCCGAGAATCTCGAGGCCTGGGTGCTCGTGTACCTGGCGGCGGCCTTCGCGAGCGACCGGCCCCGCGCCGTCCGCGCGCTCCGCGAGCTCGAGACCCTCAACCCGCAGCTCGCCGAGCGTCTCAAGGCCGAGGCGCAAGAGGGTTCGTAGGGTGCCGCCGGCGAGCTGCACGTCCAGCTCGACTACCCGCTCCCGGCCGAGCTCGCGGTGGGCGCAGGCACGGCGCTGTTCGTCTGTGGATGGTGCTTCAGCCCGCGCGCCGGGGTGCGCTCGCTGGAGCTTCTCGTCGACGGTCGGCCCCAGCCGCTGATGGCTCACGGCATGCCCCGCAGCGACGTCTTCAAGGCGCTCCATCCCGACGCTCGACCCGTATGCCACCGCCGGCCTGGACTCCGACCCGGGTCTCAGCGAGGATCCCTTGCTGCGCAGCTTTCGCTGGGGCTTCTGGGGGATCGCGCGAGATCCAGGCCCGCGAATCCGGTGCCGACTGCACGATCGCCCTGCGCGCGACGCTCGACGACGGCAGGCGAGGTGTCGGCCGAGCTCGGCCCGCATCGCCGTCACCGGCCCGCCCGCCGAGCCCGCGGTGATCGCGGCGCCCGAGCCGGGCGGCGGGCCCTCTGGTGGCGATCTGCATGGCGACCTACGAGCCGCCGATGGACCTGTTCCGGCGCCAGCTCGACTCGATCCGCGGCGCAGACCCACCGCAACTGGGTCTGCGTGATCTCGGACGACTGCTCGAGCCCGAGAACGCCTCGCGGCGATCGAGGAGGCGATCGAGGGCGATCCCCGCTTCGTCGCTATCCCGCTCGCCGCGGCGGCTGCACTTCTACCGCAACTTCGAGCGTGCGCTCGCCCTCGCCCCGGCCGATGCGCGACTACGTCGCGATGGCCGACCAGGACGACTTCTGGCACCCCGACAAGCTCGAGACGCTGCTGGCCGCGATCGGCGGCGCCCAGCTCGCCTACAGCGACGCACGGATCGTCAGCCCCGCCGGGCGAGGTGATCGCCGACACCTACTGGAGCCGGCGCCGACCGAACCACGAGCAGCCTGCTGTCGCTGCTGATGGCCAACTCGGTGACCGGCGCGGCGTCGCTGTTCCCGCGTGACCTGCTCGACTACGCGCTGCCCTTTCCCCCGCGGCAGTTCACCCACTTCCACGACCACTGGCTTGCGCTTACCGCGGCGTCGCTGGGCGAGATCGCGTTCGTCGACCGCCCGCTCTACGACTACGTCCAGCACGGCGGCGCCGTGCTGGGGCACGCCGCGGCCAACCGCATGCCCGCCGTTGCGCGACCGGCTCGGCAGGCTGCGCGAGGACCCGCGCGAGCGCGTCCGGCGCTGGCGTCTCCACTACTTCGTGGACTGTTGCCGGCTCGATCCAGTTCACGACCGTCCTCGAGATGCGCTGCGGAGCTCGGATGAGCGACTCGCAAGCGGCGCGCACTCGACAGCTTTCCGCGGGCCGAGCGCTCGCCGGCGGCGCTCGCCAACCTCGCGCGGCGGGCCGCCCGCGAGCTCGTGGGAGAGTCGGAGACGCTCGGCGCCGAGATCGCGCTCTTCTTCGCCTTCGTCTGGCGGCGCCTGGTGGTGGCGGCCACGCGCGGGCTCGAGCGCCCCCGCAGGCGCCTGCGGATCGACGCCCGCCCTCCGACCACGCTGCGTCCAGGTGCCCGGCCGGACAGCCCGAACAACGTGGCCGTCGGCACCGTGGCGGCCAAGATCGCGCCGCTCGAGCTCGCGGTGCGCGAGGACGCGCCGTCGCGGTCAACCTCCTCATCCCGACGATCGATCTCGAGCACTTCTTCGGCGGCTACATCACCAAGCTGAACCTGGCCCGGCGGCTCGCCGAGCGGGGCGCGCGCGTCCGGATCGTCACCGTCGACCCCGTCGGCGTCGCTGCCCGCCTCTGGCGCGCGGACGCTCGAGTCGTACAGCGGGCTGGACGGCCTGTTCGACCACGTGGAGGTCGTGTTCGGCCGTGAGTCGCAGGGCGTCGAGGTGAGCCGCGTCGGACCGCTTCGTCGCCACCACCTGGTGGACCGCGCACATCGCCGCACAGCGCGCTCGAGGCGCTCGGCGGCGACCGCTTCCTCTACCTGATCCAGGAGTACGAGCCCTTCACCTTTCCGATGGGGACGCTACGCCGCGCTGGCCAGCGACTCGTACCGGCTTCCGCACCGCGGCGCTCTTCTCGAGCGAGCTGCTGCGCGACTACTTCCGCCGCCACGAGCTCGGCGTGTTCGCCGACGGGCGGCGCCGCCGGCGACGCCGCCTCGGCCGCGTTCGAGAACGCGATCACCGCCGATCGATCCGCCCGCGGCGCCGCAGACCTCGCGCGCCGCGGCACGCCGCCGGCTGCTCTTCTACGCGCGGCCCGAGCCGCACGCGGCGCGCAACATGTTCGAGCTCGGCGTGCTCGCGCTGAGCCGGGCGGTCGAGAACGGCGCGTTCGGCGCCGGCTGGGAGCTCAACGGGATCGGCACTGTCGAGGCGAGCGCGGCGCATCGAGCTCGGCGGCGGCGCCGCGCTCGAACCTGCTGCCGCGGCGCGAGCAGGGCGCCTACGCGCGACGTGCTCCGCGATCACGACGTGGGCCTCGCCCTGATGTACACCCCGCACCCGAGCCTCGTGCCGATCGAGATGGCCTCGGCCGGGATGGTCGACCGTCACCAACAGCTTCGAGAACAAGACGCCGGAGGCGATGGCGGCGATCTCGTCGAACCTGATCACCGTCGAGCCGAGCCTCGACGCGCTCGCCGCACGGGCTCGCCGAGCGCCGTCCGGCGGGCCGGAGGACTTCGAGGCGCGGGCGCGGGGCAGCCGCGTGCGCTGGAGCCGGACTGGGATCAGACCTTCGACGACGACGCTGATGACCAGGGTCGATCGTCCCTGACGTCAGAGCTCCTCGGCGATCCGCGGCGCCTCGCGGTTGAAGACCCAGACGGCGAGGACGCAGATGCCGAGGTAGATCGCGATCGGCGCGAGCAGGCCCGCACAGCCGCCCGCCGCGTCGGCCGGCCCGGGCGCGCTCGGGATCGATCACCCAGAGCCGCGCGAGCTCGAAGAGCGGCGTCAGCGGATTGAGCAGGAGCACGTCGTCGCAGCGTGTCGGGGACGACCTCGATCGGATACAGCACGGGCGTCGCGTAGAACAGCACCGTCGACGAGACCGCCCAGATGATCCCGACGTCGCGGAAGCGCGGGTAGAGCGCCGAGACGATCATCGACACCGCCGTGGTGATCACGAACAGCAGCGACGAGCACGACCGGGAAGCAGCAGCCACGTCCACAGCGGCGTCGATGCCCGCAGGCGAGGATGAAGACGAACACCACGACCAGGTTCAGGCCGAGGTTGAAGAGGCTCGTGAGCACGACGGCGAGCGGGATGACGAGGCGCGGGAACTGCGTCTTGCGGACGATCCCCTCCTGGCCGACGACCGAGCTCGACGGCCGTCGTGCGTCGCCTCCTGGAAGAAGCCGAACAGCACGATGTTGAACAGCAGCAGCACCGGATAGTTCGGCACCTGCGGAGCCGATCCGGAAGATCTGCGTGAACACGGCCAGCAGCACGCCGAACAGCATCAGCGGCCGCGCGAGCGACCACAGGTAGCCGAGCGCGGTCCCGAAGTACGTCTTCTTGAACTCGGTGACCGCGATCAGGTAGAGCAGGTCGACGAAGCGCCGCCAGCCGCCGCCGAGCGCCGACGGGCCGCGCACGTCGCGCAGCTCGAGCGACCGTCCGCCATCGTCGGCGCTGGCTCACGCGCTCAAGCACGGCCTCGAGGTCGCGCGTCGCACGGACGACCATCGCCGGGGTCGCGGGTCGGTGCCCGTAGACGACGAAGTCGAGCAGCGGCACGTGCCGCATGGCGAGCCCGCCGCCGTGCGCGCGGCTCCGGCGAGATCGAGCAGTCGACCGAGTAGCGCCCCGGGCACGAGCGGGTTCTCGATCCGGCGCGGTGATGCGCACCCGCTCGCCGCGGCCGATGCCGACCGGCTCGCCGGCGCGTCCCGAGCGTCTCGCCGAACCCGAACACCGGGCACGCCGTCCGCGTTCAGCGAACGTCGAAACGACGAACGATCGGGCTCGTCGAGGTCGCCGCGCGCCTCGACGACGACGTGCAAGCGGATCGGCGTCGCCCTGCTCGACGTTCGTCGACGCCGTTCGCCGGCCTCGTCCTCGAGCCAGACGTCGCACGAGCCTGACGTCGACGTCGGCGCCGCCGTGGCCGGCGCACCGTCGTCGGCCTCGCGCCCCCGAAGTTGAGCCGGTAGTAGCGCAGCGCCGCCTCCTCGGGGTCGCCGATGTAGCGCGAGCTCGCCGTCGTGGAGCAGCATCGGCGCGGTCGCAGAAGCTCTGGACGGTGGCCATGTCGTGGGTGACGAGCACGAGCGTCTTGCCGGCGTCGCGCTTCTCGTGGAAGACGTCCATGCACTTCTGCGCGAAGGCGGCGTCGCCGACGGCGAGCACCTCGTCGATCAGCATGATGTCGGCGTCGGCCTGGACCATGACCGCGAACGCGAGCCGGACCAGCATCCCCGACGAGTAGTTCTTGAGCTTCAGGTCGACGAACTCGTCGAGCTCGGCGAACTCGAGCACGGCGTCGAGCCGGCGCGCGGCCTCGCGGCGCGTCGAGGCCCATCATCACGCCGTTGAGCGACGACGTTCTCGCGCGCGGTGAGCTCGGGGTTGAAGCCGACGCCGAGCTCGATGAACGGCGCCAGCCGGCCGGCCATCCGGATCCGTGCCGCGCGTCGGCGCGGTAGATGCTGGCGAGGATCTTCAGCAGCGTGCTCTTGCCCGAGCCGTTGCGGCCCACGATCCCGAAGAACTCGCCCCGGTGGACGTCGAACGAGACCTCCCGCAGCGCGTGCAGCTCCCGGTACTCGCGCGCGGACGGCGCCAGCACGCGCTCCTTGAAGCGGTCGACTCCGCTGGACCGGGATCCGGAACGTCTTCTCGACTCCCGGACCTCGATCACCACCGGTCCGAGCGCCCGGTCATGCGAGCGGGCCGCGTCGGCCTCGCGGACCGTTATCCTCCAGACCGAAGGCGGCGCTCTGCAGCGAGTACTGCAGACGGCACTCTGCGTCACGCGGCGCCCGGAAAGCCTCAGTCAGGCGCGCCCGCCAGCGGCGTAGCCGCTTCTGGTCGAAGCTGCCCGGGCGGAGGAATCGCTGGCGTCGCAGGCGGCCGCGCCGGCTCCGCGGCGCGGAGCGCCGACCAGGCGGCGCCACAGGATTCCCTGCGCGAGCTCGAACTCGCTGCCGAGCGTCTCGTTGCGGCCGACCAGCGCGCGCAGCGGGCGTGCGGCGAGCCAGGCGAAGCGCAGCGGGCGACCGGGCGCCGGCGACGAAGCGCCGCAGCGCGCGGCGCTTGGGTGCGGTGAGCCGCTCGCGCGCAGCGCACGAGCAGTGTCTCGGGCCAGGACCTCGCGGGCGACAGTAGCCGTGGAAGTAGGCGGCGCGCCAGCTGCGAATGCGCCGCATCGCCGCCGGGCGCCTGCCGCGCGGCCCGCGGCTCACGTCTCCGAACACCGCGCCGCGCGTGCTGGACGTAGTCGTAGAGCGGCCGGTCGACGTAGGCGAGCTCGCCGCGCGGCGAGCGCGACGAGCGCCGAGCCAGTGGTCGTGGAACTGGCAGCCCGGGCGTGTCCGGGAACGGCAGCGCCAGCTCGGCCACCTCGCGGCGGAACAGCGATGGCCGCCCCGGCGACCGTGTTGGCGACCAGCAGCGAGGCGAGGTTCGTGTGGTTGTTGCGCCGCCCGTTCCACAGCGTCTCGCGCAGCACGCGGCCGTCGGGCGTCGACGAGCCGCTGGTCCGAGTACGCGAGCTGCGCGTCGCCCGAGCGCGTCGCGCAGCACCGCGAGCTTGTCCGGATGCCAGCGGTCGTCCTGGTCGCACAGCGCCACCAGCTCGCGCCTCGGCGCGGGACCATCGCCGAGCGCGCGCTCGAAGTTGCGGTAGAAGCCGAGGCGCTCGCTCGCGAGCGGGAGACCGACGAAGCGCGGGTCGCCATCCAGCGACCGTCGATCGATCTCCGCGAAGCGCTCCGGGCTCGAGCGGTCGTCGCTGATCAGGCAGATCCAGCGCTTGTCGGCTCTGCGCGCGCAGCGACTCGATCTGGGCCCGGAAGAGCTCCAGGTCGGGCTCGAACGTCGCCATGCAGACCGCGATCAGCCCGGCGCCGCGACCGCGGGCCGCGCATCGAGGGGGGGAGGCGGCCGCCGCTCGGTGACCTCGATCTGCCCGAGCGGCGTGACCAGCTCGGCCCCGCTCGACAGCCGCAGCGCGAGCGTCACGTCGACGCACGCCGGGTGCGCTGCGCGTCGAGCGGGACGACGCCCCAGAAGCCGCTGCGATATCCGAGCTCACCGGCCTCGCCCGCGGCCCGCGCCACGTCCGGGCCGCGGCATGCCGAACGCGTCCGGACGATGGCCGGCGTCGCCCACGACGATCTCGAGCCGCTCGACCGCGCCGGCGGTGAAAGCAGGTCCCGGAGCAGGAGCGCGGCGGTGGCGGTCCCGGCACGCAGCCTGGATGGCAGCGGCCTCTCGACGTTGACCTCGAGCCCGTCCGCCCGTGCGCCACCTTCCTGGTCGTTGGGCGCACTCACTGCGCGCGAGAATCTAGGCGAAGGCCGTAGCATCCCGCGCCGATGACCGGCAGCGCTCCACACTCCGCAGGACCGCGAGGCCGCCCTGCGCTCGAGCCTGGCGTCGGCTCGTGAGCCGCGCGCGGCGGCCCGCGCCGGACCCCGAGGCGCTGCGTGCGGCCTACCTCGACCTGCTCAAGCTCTCCCTGTGCGACCTCGCGGGGACGACCACCGTCTCCGTCGGCGCGACGCCCGACGGCGCCGTGGTGGCGCGCGAGCTGAGCGGCGAGCGAGCGTCGGCTGCGGGCGATCGGGCTCGACTGGCCGCTGCAGGGGCTGACGATGGTCGGCCTGCGCCGGCTCGACGACCTCCAGGCGTGCGTCGACGCCGATCGTCGCCGACGGCGTCGAGGGCGACCTGATCGAGGCGGGCACCTGGCGGGGCGGCGCCTCGATCCTGATGCGGGCCACGCTCGACTCGCTCGGACGACGGCGTGACCGCACGGTCTGGGTCGCCGACTCCTTCGAGGGCTTTCCGGCGCCGAGACCGAGGCTCCGGACCAGATCCGGTTCACCAGCTACCTCCGCGCGTTCGACTTCCTCGCGGTGCCGCTCGAGGAGGTCCGCGACAACTTCGCCCGCCTCGGGCTCGAGCACGGGCGTGCGCTTCGTGCCCGGGTTCTTCGAGGACACGCTGCCGGCGCTGACCGGCCGCGGCTGGGCGATCGTGCGGCTCGACGGCGACACCTACGAGGCGACCGGGTCGCGCTCGACTGCCTGTACCCCGGCCTCGCGCCCGGCGGCTACCTGATCGTCGACGACTACGGCTCCTTCGAGGAATGCCGGCGCGCCGTCGACGAGTTCCGCGCGCGAGCACGGGATCACCGAGCCGATCGAGGAGGTCGACTGGACCTGCGTGCGCTGGCGGCGCGGCACCGAGGCGACCGAGGCGTCGCGGACGACAGAGTCCGAGGCCGAGCGAGGAGCCGATCGAGATCTCGCCGGCGCCCAGCCCGCGCGTCCCGACAGCTCGGGAGATGGAGCTCCGGCTCGAGAACGATGAGCTCCGCGAACGCGTCGCCCGTGCCGACGCCGAGGTCGCCCGGGCGACCGCCGCCGGGGGCCGGCTTCGCGACGACTACGAAAGCTCGACGAGCTGGCGGGTCACGCGTCCGCTGCGCGCCGGTGCCCGGCTCGCCCGCTCGGTCGCCGCACGCCGGCCGCGCTGACTCACACCCGCGGCCGCGGCTCGAGCACGGCCTCGACGTCCGCCGGGAGAGAGACGCTGCCCGGGCCTGCCCGTGTGCCATAGACGAGGAAGCTGAGCAGCCGGAGCACGTGGAGGGCCACCTGATCCTTTGCTTCCTCCCGCGATATCCAGCACTCGACGGAGTAGCGGCCCGGCATGCAGCGGATTCTCGATCGTGCCGGAGATCCGCACGCGCTCGCCGGCCGCACATGCTCGGGCCGCCCCTCCTCTCCGGATACCGTCACGGCCGAGCGGAAGACCCAGGCGCCGTCGGCAGTTGAGGAAATGGAAGCTGAAGACCGGGCGGACGAGCTCGTGGCGCGCCTCGGCGATCAGGTGGAAGCGGATCGGCTCTCCCTGCTCGACGTTCTCGATCCGCTCGCCGTGCGCGTCCTCGAGCCACGTGTCGATGAGCTTCACATTGACGTCGGGCACAGACGGCATTTGCGCTCGTTCGCCTTCTCCGGCGCCGCCGAAGTTGAGGCGGTAGTACCGCAGTGCGGCTTCTTCGGGGTTGCCGGTGTAGAGCTGTTTGCCGTCGTGGAGGAGGGTGGCGCGGTCGCAGAAGCTTTGGACGGTGGCCATGTCGTGGGTGACGAGCACGAGGGTTTTGCCGGCGTCGCGTTTTTGGTGGAAGACGTCCATGCATTTTTGGGCGAAGGCGGCGTCGCCGACGGCGAGCACTTCGTCGATCAGCATGATGTCGGCGTCGGCTTGGACCATGACGGCGAAGGCGAGCCGGACGAGCATGCCGGAGGAGTAGTTCTTGAGTTTGAGGTCGACGAACTCGTCGAGCTCGGCGAACTCGAGCACGGCGTCGAGGCGGTGTTCGGCGTCGCGGCGGGTGAGGCCCATCATGACGCCGTTGAGCGCGACGTTCTCGCGCGCGGTGAGCTCGGGGTTGAAGCCGACGCCGAGCTCGATGAAGGGGGCCAGCCGGCCGCCGATACGGATCCGGCCGCGGTCGGCGCGGTAGATCGACGGCGAGGATCTTCAGCAGCGTCGACTTGCCCGACCCGTTGCGGCCCACGATCCCGAAGAACTCGCCCCGCCGCACCTCGAACGAAACACCCCCGACAACGCCCGCAACTCCCGGTACTCGCGGCTCGCGAAGGGGTGTGCGACGCGCTCCTTGACGGTGTCGACGCGGTGCGTCGGGATCCGGAAGGTCTTGTCCACGTTCCGCGACCTCCATCACCACCGGGTGTTCGGGGGCCTCGGCCACGCGTCGCCACGCTCAGCGTAGCTTCAGCGCTTTTGTACAGTCGCGCCGAATGATCGCCTTCGGCTGCTCGATGACCTCGCCGGACCTGTACGCGCTCCGGGCGAGACCCGGGATCCGAACGTGCCGCGGAGCCCGACTCGAGGTGTTCGCGATTCAGGCCGCCGGCTCGATCTTCCGCAGCTACAACCTCATCCTGGCGAAGGCCGCGCGCTACCCCGAGACCTCGAGGCCCTCGTGCTCGTGCACCAGGACGCCGAGATCGTCGACCCGCGCTTCTGCTCGAAGGTGCGCGACGTCCTCTCCGACCCGGAGGTCGGCGTCGTCGGCTGCGTCGGCGCCGTGGGCGCTCGCGGCATCGCTTGGTGGGAGGGTGAGGTGAGCGGGCGGTTCCGCGGTGTGCCGCTACGGCGAGGACGGCGGTGGCGACATCCCGGCCGTCGTCGTTCGGCGGCGGAGGCGGCGCTCCGCCAGGTGCGAACCGGAAGCGTCGACACGCTCGACGGGTTCCTGCTGGCCCTGTCCCCCTGGGCGGTGCGCACGCTCCGCTTCGACGAGTCGCTCGGCTTCCTCTACGGCTACGACTTCGACTTCTGCCTCCAGGTGCGCGCAGCCGGCCGCAGGGTCGTGACAGCCGACCTCGAGGTGGTGCACCACCATTCCCTCGACTCGTCACCGAGAACGAGCCCTGGATCGCAGCCGCTGTCAGGACGGCCGAGAAGTGGGAGGGGCGCATGCCCCACTCGAGGAGGAGAAGGGCGAGCGCGACTGGAGGCGCGCGGCGCGGCGCGCCGAGGCCGAGGCCGCGGCTGCGCGGCTGCTCGTGCTTTCCAAGGAGATGCAGCGGGAGGCCCAGAGAGCAGGAGCTCGCAGCCCGTATGGACGAGCTGACGCGCACGTTCAGCTGGCGGGTCACCGCAGCCGTTGCGGCGCCTGGTCAACGCGCTGGCGACGTGCGGTCTCGACACTGCGCAGCCTCGCCCTACCGTATGGCCGCGATGCAGCGGCTCCCCATCGAGGTGGACCCGAACGCGAGAACGACCCCGGGCAGCTGGGGCCACTCGTTCGCCAACCTCGCCGAGCTGTTCGTGCCCTGCCTCGACGCGGTCGGAGCGCGCTCGGTGGTCGAGGTCGGCGCCTACGCGGGCGACCTGACCCGCCTCCTGCTCGAGTGGGCGGCCATGTCCGGCGCTCGCGTCGTCGCCATCGACCCGACGCCGCAGGACGGCGCTCGTCGAGCTCGCCGCGGAGCGGGCCGACCTGACCCTGATCCATGAGACGTCGCTTCGAGGCGCTCGGGCACATCGAGCTGCCGGACGTGGTCATCGTCGACGGCGACCACAACTACCACACCGTTCAGCGAGGAGCTGCGGCTGATCGGCGAGCGTGCGCCGGGGGCCGAGTTGCCGCTGCTGCTCTTCCACGACGTCGGCTGGCCGCACGGCCGTCGTGACGCCTACTACGTGCCCGAGCTCATCCCCGAGAGCGACCGTCGGCCGCTCCGGGAGGGGGGCGGACTGTTTCCCGGCGAGCGCGGCACGATTCCCGGTGGGCTTCCCTACAAGTGGGTCGCTGCCGAGGAGGGCGGTCAGCGCAACGGAGTGCTCACGGCGATCGAGGACTTCGTGGCGCAGCGGGAGGGCGTACGGCTTGTCGTCGTGAACGCGTTCTTCGGCTTCGGCGCGGTCTGGCACACCGCCGCGCCGTGGGCCGATGCCCTGGCCGAGATCCTCGATCCTTGGGACCGCAACCCGATGGTCGGGCGGCTCGAGGAGAACCGCGTCTTCCATCTTGCCTCGAGGCACGTGCAGATGACGCGCCTGATGATCGCGAGAGACAGGAATGCGCGTAAGGACGTGCTGCTCCGGAAGCTGCTCGACTCTGGCAGCTTCGCCCTCGCCTGCCGGCTGTCGCGCCTCTGGCGGCGAGGGGAGCCGAGCTTCCGCGAGGAAGAGCTGCGTCGCGGCCTCAGCGAGTGAGCTGCCGGCGGCGTCGCTCCGCCATCGACTGGCGCAGCCGGCTCGCCATCCGAAACGGCACGGTCATACGCCAGCCGAGGCTCTCGGTGTGCTCCTTCATGTTGCGCTCGTGCAGCCTCGCCCGCGCCTCCATCTGAAGCTGCGTCGCGATCGCACCTGCAAGAGCGGCGCCGCGCTCCGCCTCGGCGCGGCGCGCGCGGTACTTCCAATCGCCGCCCGCCTTGCCGACCTCGGGCATGCGCTCTTCCCACTTCTCGGCGACCCGCATGTGGGCCTCGACCCAGCCCTCGGGGTCGCTCGCCAGCTCCAGTGAGTGGTTGTGAATGACGCGGAAGTCGGCTGTCACGACCTTCTGGCCCGCCTCGCGCACCTGCAGGCAGTAGTCGAAGTCGTAACCGTGCAACTGCCCCAGCGATTCGTCGAAGCGGATGTTCCGCACGGTCCACGGCGACAGGCCCAATACGAAGCCATCCACGGTGTCGACCTCCCCGAGGCGTGCGAAGGGCGGTAGGTCGGCGGGGTCCCATGACAGCGACGGGAACTCCTCTCCCGGCTCGCCGCGGTGGACGAACGACGCCCATGTCACGGAGCCCTCCCACCAAGCGATGCTGCGCACACCGATCGCTCCCACGCACCCGACAACGCCGACCTCCGGGTCGCGGAGCGCACGTCGCAGCTTCTCGCAGAAGCCGGGATCAACGATCTCGGCATCCTGGTGGATCAGGACCAGCGCCTCGAGGTCCTCGCAGGCGGCCGCCTGCTCCAACAGCCGGTTGTAGTTCTCGAAGATCGACCCCTGCTCTTGGACGATGAGCACCTTCGAGTCAGGCTCCGCCGCCAAGCGGATGCCGGGCTCGGCGTAACGGCTGTAGTCAGTCGGCTTGGTGACTGCGGTGCCGAACGCGATCAATGCTTCAGGCGCGCCTTGCCGCTTTGCGCCGGGCCCATGCCAGCGGCCCTGCCAGCGGGGAGCCTCGCAGCTGCTCGAGCTCGGCCTCGACCGTGAGCAGGCGCGCCCGAAGGGCCGCCAGCTCGTCGCCGAGCTCCAGCTCGCGACCGGTCGGAATCGCGTCGCCTGAGCGCGTGGGGGTCTCACGCTGCGTGGCCGCACGGCTCGTAGGCACGCGGACGTGGCCGGCGTCCGGTGCAGGGATCTCGGCCCCGCTCTCGCGGCGCCAGCGCGCGCCGTTCCAGTCGACTTGCTCGATCGGCTCGCTGATGCCGTGCTCGCGGCGGTAGTCATCGACCGCCCGTTGACAGGCGGGGAGGAAGAAGTAGTCGTCGAAAATGACGTAGCCACCGACCTCGAGCCCTGGGTAGAGGGCCTCGAGGGTCAGCCAGGTGGCCTTGTAGGTGTCACCGTCCAGCCGCACCACGGACCACCGTTGCCCGCGCAGTTCGGGCATCGTGTCCTCGAAGAAGCCCGGCACGAAACGTACGCCGTCCGCGCACCCGAATCGAGCGAAGTGGCCCTGCACGACGTCGAGAGGGGCGGAGAGATAGTCGTACGCGGAGTGCATCTCGCTCTCGAGCGCTCGATCCTCTTCATCGCCGCCGGCCTCGGCAGCGGGAAACCCCTGGAAGGAATCCGCGACCCAGACCGTGCGGTCGTGCGCGCCAAGAGCGTCGAGCGTGGCGCGCATGAGAATCGACGCCCCGCCTCTCCAGGCGCCCGCCTCGATCAGGTCACCCTCGACGCCGTCCGTGACGATGGACTCGATGCACGCCTGGAGGTCGTCGAGGCGCTTCAGCCCGACCATCGTCAAGGCGTTGAGCGGCCAGTCCCGCCCCGCGGCACGCCAGGCCATCTGATCGTCACCGCTCAACTCACGTGCAAAGGGGCGACGGTCGCCGGTCCAGCTGACCGTCTGTGTTCCGAATCCCGCGAGATCGCACAGGCTCAGCTTCAGCAACTCGAGGTAGGAAGAACGAAGCGCCTCCTCGTCCGCTCGCGGTCCGACCGCACGAACCTCGCGCGCCGAGATCTCGGTGGCGTCGGGCGTCATCTGGCGAGATAACGTAACGACCGATGATCGCCTTCGGGTGTTCTGTCACCTCTCCAGAGGTCTACGAGCGCTGCGCGGGGCGAGGGATCCGGCTTGCCGCCGAGCCGGACTCGGAGCTGTACGTCAATGCGGCGGCGGGGTCCCTCGCGAGGAGCTACAACCTGATCCTGGACAGGGCCGTGGCGCACCCCGGCCTCGAGGCCGTGGTGCTGGTCCACCAGGACGCCGAGATCGCCGAGCGGGACTTCTGCCGCAAGCTTCGGGCGGCCTTTGCCGACCCGGCGGTGGGGGTCGCGGGCTGCGTCGGGTCCGTGGGAGCTTCGAGCATCGCCTGGTGGGAGGGCTCGGTCACGTGGAGGCAGTTCGTCCGCTGCTATCCCGAGCTCGACGGCGCCGCGGTGCCGGAGCTGTCGTGGAACGGCGAGACGGCACCGCCGAACGCCCCGCTGGGCGAGGTCGACACCCTGGACGGGTTCCTTCTGGCGGTGTCGCCCTGGGCGGCGCGGAACCTCCGCTTCGACGAGTCGCTGGACAACGTCCACGGATTCGACTTCGACTTCTGTCTCCAGGTGCGCGCCGCGGGCCGACAGGTGATGGCCACCGATCTCTACGTCAAGCACCATCATCCGCTGGCTCTGGTGAGGGATCCCGAGACGTGGAGCGAGGCCCACATGAGGGTCGCGGAGAAGTGGGAAGGCCGCATGCCCCAGGTCGCCTTACACGAGGGGGACTGGAAGCGGCGAGCCCGGCGCGCCGAGGCGGAAGCGGGTGCGGCGCGGCTTGCGGGCGCGTCCAAGCTGCTGCAGGCCGCCGCGAGCGCCGATCGGCAGGAGAGCGATCTCGAGAGGGTGATCGACACGACGAGCTGGCGCATCACCGAGCCGCTGCGGCGGCTGAACGCATTGCGCCGGCGGATGCTCCACAGCCGCGTCGGGCCGACCGCGCCATCCGAGCGCCCGGACCGGCGCGAGCAGGTAGTCCGTGCCGAGCGAGTTCCGACCGTCGAAGGTCCCGGGCACCGCTAGTCGAGAGCATTTCGCACTTCCTCTTCGGTCAGGGTGGGCTTGCCCCGCCCACGCATCCGTGAGAGCAGCGCGGCGAGCGCGAAGGTCCTCGAGCCGGACAGTCGCCTCAGCAGCTTTTCCTTGCGATCTGCGCGCTCGGTCTCCTTCGCCGCCTCGATCGCCATGTAGCGGTGCGTGGCCAGGTGCCTGACCCGGTTTTCCTCGAGCCGCTCGAGCAGAGGGTTTCGGTCGGCGAGCGCCACGGTCGCCGCCACCGCGTCGGCCCACGGCGCCTCTTCGGGCCAGATGATGCCCAAGCCAAAGAAAGCGGGGACGATCGCAAGCCGCAGGTCCGGGCGCTCCGACACGAAGTCCTCGACCGCGGTCAGCACGCCGTTGCGGGGGCCGCCCTCACGGGCCGCCGGCCAGCGGTACGGCATGCCCTCGGGGTCGATGCCCGGCTCGTCCGGATGGAGCCCGCCGCCGGGGGCGATCGGCTGACGATGCTCTTCGGAGACGAGCCCGGGCTCGAAATAGTCGTCGCGGCGCCCGTGCGGCCAGCAGACGTCATGGAGCATCAGCAGGGGGAGCGCCCCGTCTTGCGCGCGCTGGGCGATCAGCCGAAGCTCCGCGCTGACCGTGTGATGGTTGTGGTCCCCGTCTATCACCACCACGTCGGGCACCTCGATGTTGCGTAACGCCACCACGCTCGGCTCGCGGATCAGCTCGAGCTCCGGCCGCCGTTCCTGCAGCTCCACCAGCTCCTTCTGCGGCATCGGATCGATGGCGATCACCTTCGCGCCGCTCGGCTCCGCCCAGTCGAGCAGCAGCCGGGTGAGGTCGCCGGCGTAGGCGCCCACCTCGGCGACCGACCGCGCACCGACCGCGTCCAAGCAGGGAACCAGGATCTCCGCCAGATTGACAAGGGCCACGCCCAGATGCCCGATGTCGTTGACGTAGGGGTCGAGCTTCAGGTCGAGCCGCTGCACGGCGGCGGAGTGTAGATCCCTTCTAATCGGCGCCACCGCTGTAGACGTCCACCTGGACGGGAATCAATCCGCGGAAGGTGCGGCTCTCCAAACGGCGGACGCCGGCGGGAAGCGCGTCTCGGAACGGCTCGAGGACGAGTGTCCGTATGGCGTCCGGACCCGCGCTGACGACGAACAGCCTGCGGCCGCGCGCGCGCCTGGCCGCACGTTGCGCCACCGTCTCGGCAGATTCGACAGGCAGGGGCGTGTAGGGCGGTACGCGCAGCTGCGCGCGGAGCGCTGGATAGCCGAGCCGCAGCAGCGGATGCCTCTTCGGCGGGGGCTCATCCAGATTCGCGAGTGCGACGTCCGTGAGCGGGGTGAACGGGCCCGGCGTCGGAATGGGTGATTCGACGATCGGATCGCCCGGGCGGGCGTTGGCTTCGATGAAGGCGCGCCGCCTCCGCGTATTCAGGCCTCTGCGTTGTCTGCGTCGAGCATCTTGACCGCGCCAATTCCGAACGCTCCGACCACCAGCTCGATCGAGACGATCCGGAGCAGCCCGGTCGGGCCGGTCACGATCGCGCCGATCGCAAGCGCCAAGCCCGGCCAGGACGAGATCAGGTTCCGGCTCGTCCACACACTGTCCCCGACAAGGCTGGAGATGATCACCCCGACCGGCGTGGCGCGCGCGAGCACGATGACCAGCACGGTCGTCGACGAAGGCCGCGGAAGCGCGAGCCGCCTGCCGCCCGCCGCCAGCTTGAGACGGAGGCCGGTCATGCCCGCAGCGAGGCCGGCGAGGAACATGGCGATGCCGAGCCAACCCGGAAGCTCCCTCAGCGGGATGTACGGCTGGCCGAGCCCCCAGCGGCCCGAGGTCGATGCGCACGCGCGGACGGCTTGAAGCGGGGAGAGGAACCCGATCACCTTCGAGCCCGGCGAGTCGGTATTATCGATCAGGGTCGGCACCCAGGGCAGGTACGCGACGGCCGCGGCGCCGTTGCGAGGGATCAGACGGCAGACGGCGCCCGGGGCGCGCGCGAAGAATGCCCACGGAACTGCGCCCCGAGCAGGTAGACCGGGGTGTAGTGCGCGTAGACCGCGGCGCACGAGCAGACCGCATACGCGGCCCACCACCAGAAGCGCCCATTGTCGAGCGCCGCGCAGCAGCGCGAGGGTCGAGAGCAATGCCAACAGCAAGGTCAGGCCGTATGCGCGCGCCTCGGTCGTGTAGTAGATGAGGAAGGGGCTGAGCGTGATGAGCGCCGCGCCCGCAAGCGCTGCGGGCCGACCGACCGTCCACAGCCCGAGAAGGTACGTGAGCGGGAATGGCGCGAGTCCCGCCAGGAGCGACACGATTCGCAGCGACTGCCGGATGGTCGCCCAGGCCCTCCGTCAGCCACGCGACCATGAAGAACAGCGGTGGACTGAGATCGCCGGTGGGCGAGTTGCCCTGCAGCAGGTCGCACCACCTCGTCCGAGCCCGTGATCGGTCACGACGAAGTATGTGGCGAGCTCGTCGCCGTACAGCGAGTCGTCGAACGACGGCAATCGCAGAGCGAGCCCGAGCACGGTGAGCCCGCCGACCAGGAGGAGCGGTTTCAGGTCGGTGCGCTTCAGAGTTCGCCCGAGCCCGGGTCCTTGAACTTGCGCGAGGCCAGGACTTGCGACGATGGAGCCAGAGTCGCGTTCGCCGGCCCAGAGAGTCTTCGATGCCGTACACGACGCCGCTCTTGAAGCCGACCGACGAGGCGTCCGCGAAGTAGCGGCAGGTCGCCGGGACCTCCTCGATCCGCAGGCCGAAGTAGGACGCCTGCATGATCAGCTCGGAGTCGAAGCTGAAGTCGATCGCGTTGCGCAGGAACGGCACGGTCATCAGCAGCCGGCGCGAGTAGGCGCGGTAGCCGGTGTGGGCTTCGCGTCAGCTGCGTGCCCATCATCCCGTTCTCGGTGATCGTCAGGAACCGGTTGGCGAGGTACTTCCAGCGCGGCATGCCGTTGGCGAGCGCCATCCCGGGCTCGGCGAACCGCGACCCGAGCACGAGGTCGGCCCTGTCCGTCAGGATCGGCTCGACCATCATCGGGATCAGCCTCGGCTCGTACTGACCGTCGGGGTGGAGCATCACGACGGCGTCGGCGCCGCGCTGGAGCGCCTCGATGTAACACGTCTTCTGGTTGGCGCCGTAGCCGGCGTTGTGCGGGTGCCAGACGAGGTGGAGCGGCAGCTCGCGGGCGAGCTCGCACCGTGCTCGTCGGTCGAGTGGTCGTCCACGAGGATCACCTCGTCGACCCAGTCGCGCGGAATGCTGGCCACGGTCTCGTGCCAGGGTCGGGCGGCGTTCATCGCCGGCATGACCACGATCACCTTGCCCGGCGGCCGCGTACGCGTTGAGGCCGGCGCGGCGGCGCCGGCGGTGGCGGGCGCGTCAGGCACGGCGCGCCTCCACGTAAATGGTTCCTCCGCGCCGTGCGGCGACCTCGGCGCCCGCGCAGAGGACCGCAAGCGGGGTCACGAGCGCGGCCGCCGCGAGCACGAGCAATCGTGCCCGGCCCGATCGTCTCGTTGCGGCGTGCCTCGGGGCGCCGGATCGCGTCATAGAGATCCCGCCGGCCCGGCAATGTTCCGACGATGCCGTGCAGCCAGCCGAACAGCACCTGGCCCGCCGCGCCAGTGGCTGACGCGCTCGACCTCCAGCCCAAGCGAGCGGAGTCGCGCGACGAGGGCGCCGGCCGGCACGTGGACGAGATGGCGGGGGAGATCGAGGGCGAGCCAGCGGTCCCCGAAGACCTGCGCCTGGAGGCTGTCGGCGTTCGGCACCGCGACCACGAGCACGCCCCCCGAGGACGAGCAGCGTCACCCGCTCGCTCGAGCGTCGGCGCCCGGGCTCTCCAGATGCTCGAGCGAATGCCAGAACACGATCGCTGCCCAGTCCCCGTCGACGTCCTCGACCCCGCCTGCGCGGACGTCGGGGCGGGTCGCCTCGCGCTCGAGCCCGACGTGCGGCGCGCCCGCGAGCGGCAAGGGCGTCGAGCAGCGGCTCCGTCGCCGGCCCCCACGTCGAGCACGGCACCGGCGGGGGCGATGTGGTCAAGCCGGCGTGCGAGGCGCCCGCGGGTGAAGCGCAGCAGGCGGTCGCCGAGGCCCGAGAAGCGCCCGCGTCCGGCCGGTACCAGCCTCCGTACGCCTGGTCCAGCTCCGCCTCGGTCGGCCACGGATCGGTGGTCGCCACGCCGCAGTGAGGGCAGCGCCGCCGGCCCTTCAACCGGGTGGCGGCCGAATCGGGTGGCCGGCCGCACCAGGCGCACGAGGGCGGCATCGTCGAGCGTCGAACAGGCTCAGCGAAGGAAGCGAGCACGGGCGCGACTCTCGTAACAACAGGCTCAGCGGCGCCGCAGTGTGAGCACGAGCTGATAGAGGTCGCCGACCAGCAGGTCGACCTCCAGCAGGTCGAACAGCGGCGCCCAGCGCTCGCGCACGTAGGGGAGCGTGATCACCGTCTCGCCGTAGGTCATCTCGCCGCCTTCGTACTGGAGGTGGCTCGGCTCGGCGGGGTGCGGGACGAAGAGGTAGCGCGGCTCTGCAAGCCGGTTCTCGCGGTCCGGCCCGAGTGCCTCGAGCGCCGGGCGCATGAGCGGAGAGAAGCGCAGATACTCCGGCGGCCGGACCGTGACCACGAGGACTGCGCCGGGGCGGAGCGAGCGGTGCAGGGCGCGCAGGCAGCTCTCGTGGGCGGGCTCCGACACGTGCGTGAAGACCGAGAACGAGAAGGCGAGGTCGAACTCGACGTCGAACGGCAGCCGCTCCGGAACGAACTCCGATCTCGCGAAGGTCGCGGGGACGCGGCTGTCACGGCAGACACCGAGGATCTGCTCGACCGGGTCGCAGCCGTACAGGCTGCCGGGCTCGACATTGCGAGCGAGGAAGCGCGTCAAACGGCCCCACCCGCACCCGAAGTCGAGCACCTGCGAGTCGGCCAGCGCGCGCTCCGAGTGGGTCGCGTAGCGCTCGCGCAGCTTGACGTAGAACGCCTTGCTCTGGGCGGCGAGCGCAACGCCGCTCGTGCCGTTCCAGAGCTCCTGGAGAGATGGGTCGGGAACGCTCGGCAGCAGCGCGCGGATGTTCGGATAGGAGTCGAACTCCTGGGTGAGGAGGAGCGCCCAGAGGTCGTCATCGAGATCGCGGAAGAGCGCGAACGATTCCGGACCGCCGCCCGCGCACGCCGCCTCGATCGGGGCGAGGTCATCGTCGAAGAGCTCGAGCCACGAGTCGAGCTGCGCCGTAGCGGCAGCACGGCCCCTCGCGCCGGCCTCCCGCCCGCGGGCCCGGCGAGCGAGGGCGCGCAGCGGACGCGTGACGCCGGGCCTCGGAGGCATCCTGGTCGCGGGCTGGGGGGCGGGGCCGCGCAGGGCGATCACGAGCTCGGCACCGCGCAGGCGGCCTGAACTCCGAGGAGCGCGATAGCGACGGCGGTCAGATCGTCACCGATGGCGACGAGGAGCCGACCTCGACCGCGAGGGCCGCGGCGCAGCACCAAGATGAAGCGCGACCTGCCCGAGCGCGAGCAGGTACTGAACCGACAGGTAGGAGCAGGCCAGGAACGCCATCGCCAGCCCGAGCCAGGGCAGCGCAGCGGAAGCGCTCGTCAGGTCGTCGCCGAAGACGGTCGCGCAGGAGCGGCTCGCCCGGCGACCGCGATAGATCAGGACCATCGGCGCGCCGCCAGACGCGATCAGTCCGAGGGTGCGGAGCAGGATCGGCCGCGCGTCCGACGCCGGTCTTGCCGCGTCGGGCCGCACTCCGGCAGCAGGTACATGCCGAGCCCGACCGCGACCCAGACGATCGCCTTGGCCGCGACCGCCGCCACCGCGTACGAGCCGGCGGCGTCGCCGGACGCCTCGTGCTTGACGATGATCACGTGGAGCTCCTGGAGCGCGAGCAGCAGCGTCAGCGCGACCACGGGCACACGGGCCCGGCGAGCAGGTCGCGCAGGCGGGGCCTCGAGGTCGTCGTCCGCCGTCGCGCGGGAGCAGCGCGCCAGAGCGGCACCAGCAGGGCGAGCGCCACGCGCGACGAGCGACAGCGCCCCGCCGAGGAAGGCGCCTGTCACGTCGAGCCCGATCGCCACCAGGAGCAGCGCGAAGACGATCCGCAGGCTGCCTCGCCGACGATGCTGTACGCGACCGGTGCGATAGCGCTGAAAGCCCTGGAGCAGGCCCGCGCTCGACCGACAGGATCGTCCAGATCATCGCGGTGACCGGGACCGCCGCCGCGCCCCAGACTTCGTCGACGTTGATCAGACCTGCGGCAAGCGGCGACGCGCAACGGGATCGCGATCAACGGCGACCACAACCGTCGCGAACGCCAGACGGATCGAGCCAGCGCCGGACACCCGCGCCCGGCGTGCTCACTGCCGGAGGCGAGATCGTGACTCACCTGCGCGCGCCGCGGCGATCTGCAGCGCCGAGCCCGGGACCATCAGGATGATGTACGCCGACAGCAGCACCGCGAGCGACCCGTACCCCGACGCGCCCAGCGCGCGAGCGAAGACGATCGTGAAGACGAGCGCCAGCACGTTCGGCGATGATCACTGCCACGCGCCAGCCCGGCTGCGCGCCCGGTGTCGGAGCGCTGCAGGTCGGCCAGGCCCTGCCGGACGTCGAGCGATCCTCGTCGCGAGCGGATGGCGGCGCGCACGGCGCCAGGCTACCCGCGACCGCCCGCTGAAGGCGCAAGCGACCGTGGCTGAGCGCGCACCCTCCCTCACCCGCGGCCCCGACGGCCGCCGCCGCTGCCCCTGGGGCGCCTCCACGCCCGACTACGTGACCTACCACGACGAGGAGTGGGGGCGACCGGTCACGCGACGACCGCGGCCTCTACGAGCGCATGGTGCTCGAGGGCTTCCAGTCCGGGCTGTCCTGGCTCACGATCCTGCGCAAGCGCGACAACTTCAGACACGCCTTCGCGGGCTTCGACATCGAGGCGGTCGCGGGCTTCGGCAAGCGTGACGTCAACCGGCTCCTGAACGACGCGGGCATCGTGCGCCACCGCGGCAAGATCGAGGCCGCCATTCAGAACGCGAAGGCGGCCGCGGCGATGCACGAGAACGGCGAGTCGCTGGCCGCGCTCGTCTGGTCGCACGCGCCGAAGACGCCGCCGCGCGCCGCGCTCGCTCGAGGACCTCCCGGCCACGACGCCCGAGTCGACCGCCCTCGCCAAGGAGCTGAAGAACCGCGGCTTCCGCTTCGTCGGACCCACCACCGCCTACGCGACGATGCAGGCCTGCGGCGTGGTGAACGACCACCTCGCCGGCTGCTTCGTGCGCGCCGAGGTCGAGCGCGAGCGCGAGAGTCACCGTTATCCTCGGACCGCGGATGGATGAGCGCGCTCTCACCGAGCGCCTGATCACCTACGACACCTCCACGATCGAGGGCATGCAGGCCGCCGCCGGCTTCGTCAAGGGCTGGCTCGAGGCGCGCGACGTCGAGGTGACGGGCACGATGCACAACGGACGCCCCGTGCTGGCGGCCACCGTCGGCCCGCAGGCCGGCCCGACGATCGTGCTGCACGGGCACCTCGACGTGGTGCCCGCCCGCCCCGAGCAGTTCGCCCCGCGCGATCGACGGCGACCGCCTCTACGGCCGCGGCGCCTACGACATGAAGGGCGGCCTCGCGGCGATGATGTGCGCGCTCCACGACCTGGCCGCGCAGAACGCGATCAAGGTCCACTTCGTCTGCGTGGCCGACGAGGAGTCCGAGGAGGCTCGAGCAGCGCGGCTCGGACCACCTCGTCGAGCAGGGCTACATCGGCGACTTCGCGATCACCGGCGAGCCGACCGACCTCCACATCGGCATCCAGGCGAAGGGCGTGCTCGCGATGCGCATCGAGGTCGGCGGCACGGCGGCGCACGGCTCCACGCCCTGGCTCGGCGACAACGCCGTGCTGAAGGCGCTCGACGTGTTCCGCGCGATCGAGTCGCTGCCGTTCGCGCGCGAGTCCTCGGACCTCTTCGACCGGCCCTCGATCAACCTCGGCCGCATCCTCGGCGGCGACGCGATCAACAAGGTGCCCGACCTGTGCGTGATCGACGTCGACATCCGCTACCTGCCGGGCCAGGACCCGGAGGCGATCCTGGCCGAGGTCCAGGCGATCCCGGACGCCACGCTGGTCCGGACGTTCCACCGCCATCCGGCGATGGTCGAGCGCGAGAACCGCTTCGTGCAGGCGCTCGGCGAGGCGATCTCGCGCGTCGCGCCGCCGCAGAGCGAGCAGCTCGGCGTCGGCCGCGACGGCGCCTCGGACGCGATCTCCTTCCTCGAGGCGGGCGTGCCGGCGGTGGAGTGCGGCCCGACCGGGGACGGGCACCACGGGCCCGAGGAATGGGTGTCGATCCGGTCGCTCAGCGAATATCGGAGGGCGCTCGTCGAGTTCGTCACAGCTCCTACCCGCCCGACTCGAAGCCGGCGAGGACGACCGCCGGCTTGCGCATCGCCTGACCGATGCCTTCGACGACATCCCCCGCCCAGGCCTCTGGAAGCGCTCCTGCTCGGCGCCTTCCTGGTGATCTTCGCCGCCGCCGGCGCCACCGCCGTGGCCGCCTTCCACGAGGTCGACAAGGTCGTGGACGCGCTCAAGCACGGGCCCGACGCTGCAAGCTGGGCGAGCAGTCGCTCGCCAAGACCGACCCGGGCAAGCCGCAGACGCTCATGATCCTCGGCTCCGACCGGCGCCCGAAGAACAACGTCGAAGGCGGCGCGGGCGACGCGCGCTCGGACACGATCATGCTCGTCCGGCTCGACCCGGACAAGGAGGCCACCGCGCTGATGTCGCTGCCGCGCGACCTCAAGGTCGAGATCCCCGGCCACGGCGTCGACAAGATCAACGCCGCCTACGACGCACGGCGGCCCGAAGCTGACGCTCAAGACCGTCAAGCAGCTCACCGGCCTGTCGATCAACCACGTCATCAACGTCGAGCTTCGACGGCTTCTGGCGCGCGGTGAACGCGATCGGCTGCGTCTACGCCGACATCGACCGCGACTACTACAACGACAGCGCCGAGTTCACGCTACATCAACGTCCACGCCGGGCTACCAGCGCCTGTGCGGGCGCAAGGCGCTCCAGTACGTGCGCTTCCGCCACAGGACACCGACCTCGTGCGCGCCGCCCGCCAGCAGGACTTCCTGCGCCAGGCGAAGCAGCAGGTCACCGTCGCGAAGCTGATCGACGAGCGCGACCGGCTGATGAAGATCTTCGGCCGCAACACGCACCGTCCGACGCGGCCTGCGCTCGCGCTCCGAGGTGCTGCGGCTGCTGAAGCTCGCGCTCTTCTCGGCCGGCCAGCCGATCCGGAGATCCACTTCGAGGGCGCGATCGGGCCGAGCTACGTGGAGGCGAGCAACGAGCAGGTCAAGAAGCTCGTCCAGCAGTTCCTCGAGCGTCGAGGACACCCCGGGCCCGCGCGGCGAGGCCGAGGCGCGAGGACCGGGACGCGCAAGCGCCGCAAGCGGCGGCCCGCCGACGCCGACGTCGATCGGCCTCGACGACGCCACCGCGCTCGGCGAGGACCAGGGCCTCCAGGCCGTCCAGGCAGGGCGCCGGCGGCTCGCTGCCCGTCTTCTACCCGACCGCTCGCTCCTGAACTCCTCCGAGTTCGCCGGACGCGCCGCGCGTCTACAAGATCCGCGCGCACGGACGGCAAGCGCTACCGCGCCTACCGGATGGTGATGCGCAAGTCCAGCGCGAACGGCGAGTACTACGGCCTCCAGGGCACCACCTGGAAGGACCCGCCGATCCTCGACGACCCGACCGAGACGCGCGCGATCGGCGGGCGCGAGTACGAGCTGCACTTCGACGGGCGACCGGCTGCGGCTCGTCGCCTGGCGGACCGCCGAAGGCCGTCTACTGGATCTCGAACACGCTGCTGCAGACGCTCACCGAGCAAGCAGATGATGGGCATCGCGCGCTCGGTGCGACGCTGCTGCTAGGCCGCTGCCACTAGCCTGCTCGCGCCGCATGGCGTCGAGCGGAACCGATCGGCGTCATCGGCGTCGGCTGGGTCGGCCTGGTCACGGCAGCCTGCTTCGCCGAGCTCGGGCACGAGGTCTGGGCGCGCGACATCGTGCCCGAGAAGGTCGAGTCGCTCGAGCGCGGCGAGGTGCCGATCCACGAGCCCGGCCTGCCCGAGCTGGTGGCGAAGAACGCCGAGCGCCTCCACTTCACGACCGACATGCGAGCCCGTGCTCGAGCACGCCCAGCTCCTGTTCTGCTGCGTCGACACGCCGCCCACCTACTCGGGCGACGCCGACCTCTCGCGCGTCGAGGCGGTGATCGACGAGCTCGGCGACTCCGACCGACCACGCGCTCGTGATGAAGAGCACCGTGCCGGTCGGCACCGGCCGCTCGATCCGCCGCCGCCGGCGAGGCGACCGGCTACGTCTCGAACCCGGAGTTCCTCAAGGAGGGCACCGCGGTCGACGACTTCATGAACCCCGACCGCGTGGTGATCGGCGCGGACGAGGGCTCCGAGGAGTTCGCCGACCGCGTCGAGGCGCTCTACGCGCCGCTCGGCGGCGTCGATCGTGCGCACCGACGTCGCGAGCGCCGAGATGATCAAGCTCGCCTCGAACGCCTTCCTCGCCACGAAGATCTCCTTCATCAACGAGATCGCCAACGTCTCCGAGGAGCTCGGCGCGGACGTCGCGAGGTCGCGCGAGGGATGGGCCTCGACGATCGCATCGGCCCGAAGTTCCTGCGCGCCGGCATCGGCTTCGGCGGCAGTTGCTTTCCGAAGACGTCCAGGCCCTCAAGCAGCTCGCCGGCAACACCGGCTACCACTTCCAGCTGCTCACCGCCGTCATCGAGGTCAACGAGCTCCAGAAGCGGCGCACCATCGGCAAGCTGCAGAAGCACCTCGGCTCGCTCGTCGGCAAGGAGATCGCGCTGCTCGGCGTGGCCTTCAAGCCGAACACCGACGACATCCGCGAGGCCACCAGCCTCGTGCTCGCCGGGCGGCTCGCGGGGCGAGGGCGCGCACGTGCGCGTGTACGACCCGGTCGCGGCCGCCAAGGCGGACGAGCATGCTGGCGGGCGCGCAGGTCGCCGGCTCGGCGCTCGAGGCGGTCGACGGCGCCGACGCGGTCGTGCTCGTGACCGAGTGGCCGGAGTTCGCGGAGCTCGACTGGGGCGAGGTCAAGGAGCGGATGAGGACGCCGGTCGTGATCGACGGGCGCAACTTCCTCGACCGCGAGGCGCTGCGCGCCGCCGGGTTCACCTACGAGGGCATCGGGCGGTAGAGCGATGCAGGCGCTCGTGCTCGCGGGCGGGGAGGGCACCCGGCTGCGGCCGCTCACCTACACGACGCCCAAGCCGGTGATGCCGCTCGCGGGCCGGCCCTTCCTGTCGTTCATGCTCGACTGGCTGCACGGCCACGGCGTCGACGAGGTGATCCTCTCCTGCGGCTTCATGTCGGACGAGGTGCGGCAGGTGCTGGGCGACATCTACAACGGCATGCGCCTTCGCTACGTGATCGAGGAGGAGCCGCTCGGCACCGCCGGCCCGGTGCGCCTCGCGCTCGACCAGGGCGTGCTCGAGGAGCGGCTGCTCGTGCTCAACGGCGACGTGCTCACCGACATGGACCTCACGGCCGAGCTCGCGGTGCACGAGCGCTCGGCCGCGCGCGTCACGCTCGCGCTGTACCCGGTCGAGGACACGGCGAGCTACGGCGTCGTGCCGCTCGCCGAGGACGGCCAGGTCGAGGCCTTCCTCGAGAAGACGCGAGGCGCCGCCCACGAACCTCATCAACGCGGGCGCCTACGTGCGTCGAGCGCGACGTGGTCGAGGAGATGATCCCCGCCGGGCGCGCGGTCTCGTTCGAGCGCGAGGTCTTCCCACAGCTCGTCGGCGCCGGCCTCTACGGCCAGGTCTCGGCCGGCTACTGGATCGACATCGGCACGCCCGAGCGCTACCTCGAGGCGACCTGGGACCTGCTCGCCGGCCGCGTCGCGTCGGAGCTGCCGCCGCGCGACGAGACCGGCTCGCTCGTGTACGAGAACTGCCTGCTGGCGGGCGCGCACATCGGCCCGCAGAGCGTGCTCGGGCGCCACTGCTCGGTCGGCACCGACGCGCGGGTCGAGCGCTCGGTCCTGCACGAGCGCGTCCACGTGGGCGCGGACGCCGCCGTGATCGAGGCCGTGCTCGCGGAGCGCGTGCGCGTCGGCGAGCGCGCGCGGGTCGAGCCGGGCGCGATGGTGGGCGCCGGGGCCGTGATCGGGGAGGATGCAGTGATCGGAGCGGGCGCGAAGATAGATCCGGAAGCGGCGGTCCCTGCCTCGGAGCGGGTGTCGTGAGCCTCGACCGGGCCGCCGTCGAGGCGGTCGATCCGGCGGGGATGCTCGGCGACGTCCTCGCGATGCCGCTGCAGCTCGGCGACGCGCTCTGGCGCGCGCAGTCGGCCGACGTGCGGCAGTCGGACAGCCCCGGCGGCCTCGTCGTCTGCGGGATGGGCGGCTCGGCGATCGGCGGCGACCTCGCGCTGGCGGCGCTCGGCGACCGCGCGACCCGGCCGATCTACGTCGTGCGCGGCTACGCGATCGAGTCCTGGACTCCGCCCGAGACGCTCGTCCTGTGCTCGAGCTACTCGGGCGAGACGGAGGAGATGCTCGCCTGCTTCGAGGCGGCGGGGGCGGCCGGCGCGCGGCGCGTCGCGATCACGACCGGCGGCCGCCTCGCCGAGGCCGCGCGCGCCGAGGGCGTGCCGGTGATCGGCGTGCCCTCCGGCATGCAGCCGCGGGCCGCCGTCCTCTACGGGATCGTCGGCGCGCTCGAGTGCGCGACGGTCTGCGGTGCCGCGCCCTCGCTCCACTCCGAGATCGACACCGCCGCGGCCCTGCTCGAGCGGCTCGTCGCGGACTGGGGGCCGGACTCGCCGGACGATGCGCTCCCGAAGCAGCTCGCCCGCGCCCTCCACGGCAAGCTGCCGGTGATCCACGGCTCCGGGCCGACCGTTGCGGTCGCCCGCCGCTGGCACACCCAGCTGAACGAGAACGCCAAGGCGGCCGCCTTCTGGTCGGAGCTGCCGGAGGCCAACCACAACGAGATCTGCGCCTGGGAGCGGGGAACCGGGACGGCGCCGCTCGCGGCCGTCTTCCTCGAGGACCCCGACCAGCACCCGCGCATCGGACACCGCATCGAGCTGACATGCCGGGAGGTCGAGCGCTCGGGCGCGCCCGCGATCCGCGTGCAGGCACGTGGCGAGAGCCGGCTCGAGCGGGTGCTCTCGCACGTGCTGCTCGGCGACCTCGTCAGCGTCTACCTCGCCGCGCTCGAGGGCGTCGATCCCATGCCCGTCGAGGCGATCGACCGGCTCAAGTCCGGCCTCGAGTGACGGCCGGCGGGCGGGCGCCCGCCACAAACCTTGACACAATCGTGGTAAGGTTTGCCGCGTCGCGATGGACGGGCTCACGATCAACGAGGCTGCTGAGACGACCGGCTGGTCGCCTCGAATGCTGCGCTACATCGAGAGCGCCGGCCTGATCGAGCTCCCACGCACGCCGAAGGGCTACCGCATCTTCGGGCCGGGCGAGCTGCAGCGCCTGCGGACGCTGCGCGAGCTGCTGACCCGGTTCGACTGCGCGCTCTCCGACGTCGCGTTCGCCAAGCGGCTCGCCTCCGACCCGGAGCTGCGCGCCGCCGTCGACCGCTGGTTCGAGGAGCGGCCGGAGAGGCCCGCCGAGGTATCGAGCGGCGACTGGCTCTCCTGGGAGCAGCGCAAGCACGAGCGCCTCCTCGCGACACCCCCGACCCCGCAACTGATGGAGACACCCGTCGCATGACCGTCACAGACGCCACCACGACCACCCCGGACTACAAGGTCGCCGACATCTCGCTCGCCGATTTCGGCCGCAAGGAGATCAGGCTCGCCGAGCACGAGATGCCCGGCCTGATGGCCATGCGCGAGGAATTCGGCGCCGCCCAGCCGCTCAAGGGCGCGCGCATCATGGGCTCGCTCCACATGACCGTCCAGACCGCCGTGCTGATCGAGACGCTCGTGGCGCTCGGCGCCGACGTGCGCTGGGTCTCCTGCAACATCTTCTCGACCCAGGACCACGCCGCCGCCGCGATCGCGGCCGCCGGCATTCCGGTCTTCGCCTGGAAGGGCGAGACGCTCGAGGAGTACTGGTGGTGCACCGAGCAGGCGCTCGACTGGCCGGGCCACGACGGCCCCAACATGATCCTCGACGACGGCGGCGACGCCACGCTGCTCGTCCACAAGGGCGTCGAGTTCGAGAAGGCCGGCGCCGTGCCGGATCCCGACTCGGCCGACTCCGAGGAGTTCCAGGTCGTGCTGCGGCTGCTTCAGCGCAACCTCGAGGAGGACCCGCAGAAGTGGACGCGCGCCGCGGCCGCCCTCCAGGGCGTGACCGAGGAGACCACGACGGGCGTGCACCGTCTCTACGAGATGCAGCAGCAGGGCACGCTGCTGTTTCCGGCGATCAACGTCAACGACTCCGTGACGAAGTCCAAGTTCGACAACCTCTACGGCTGCCGCCACTCGCTGATCGACGGCATCAACCGCGGGACCGACGTGATGATCGCCGGCAAGACCGCCGTGATCTGCGGCTACGGCGACGTCGGCAAGGGCTGCGCCCAGTCGCTGCGCGGCCAGGGCGCGCGCGTGCTCGTGACCGAGATCGACCCGATCTGCGCGCTCCAGGCGGCGATGGACGGCTACCAGGTGGCTCGCCTCGACGACGTGGTCGAGAGCGGCGACATCTTCGTGACCGCCACCGGCAACAAGGACGTGATCACCGCCGCCGACATGCAGCGCATGAAGCACCAGGCGATCGTCGGCAACATCGGCCACTTCGACAACGAGATCGACATGGCCGGGCTCGCTCGCGTCGAGGGCGTCGAGCGCATCAACATCAAGCCGCAGGTCGACGAGTGGCGCTTCACCGACGGCCACTCGATCCTCGTGCTCTCCGAGGGCCGGCTGCTCAACCTCGGCAACGCGACCGGGCACCCGAGCTTCGTGATGTCGAACTCGTTCACCAACCAGATGATCGCCCAGGTCGAGCTGTTCACGAAGAACGACGACTACGAGAAGCGCGTCTACGTGCTGCCGAAGCACCTCGACGAGAAGGTCGCGCGCCTCCACCTCGACTCGCTCGGCGCCCGGCTCACCGAGCTGAGCCCCGAGCAGGCCGCGTACATCGGCGTATCGGTCGAGGGTCCGTACAAGTCAGACCATTACCGCTACTAAGCCCGACATAGCCGATCCGGAGCTCGCCCCGCAGGGGCGGGCCCGGGTCGACTGGGCGGAGGGCCAGATGCCGGTGCTCCGCTCGATCCGCGAGCGCTTCGCGGATTCGCAGCCGCTGGCGCGGACGAAGGTGGCGGCCTGCCTGCACGTGACGGCGGAGACGGCCAACCTGATGAAGGCGCTCGCCGCCGGAGGCGCCGAGCCGGCGCTGTGCTCGGCGAACCCGCTCACCACCCAGGACGAGGTTGCCGCCGCGCTCGTCGAGGACGGCATCCCGGTCCTGGCGGCACGCGGCGAGGACGTCGAGGCCTACGTGAAGCACGTCCACGCGCTCGCGGCCTGGGAGCCGGACGTCACCCTGGACGACGGCGCCGACCTGCTCGTGCTCCTGCACGAGCAGGGGCGGGCCGCCGCGGTCCGCGGCGGTGCCGAGCAGACGACGACCGGCCTGCTGCGGCTGCGCCGGCTCGAGGCCGAGGGGCGGCTCGCCTGCCCTGTGATCGCGGTCAACGAGTCGCGCACCGAGCGCACCTTCAACGACCGCTACGGGACCGGGCAGTCGGCGCTCGACGGGATCCTGCGCGCCACCAACCTGCTGCTCGCGGGCCGCACGCTCGTCCTGCTGCGGCTACGGCGCCACCGGCCGCGGGATCGCCCAGCGCGCCCGCGGCGCCGGCGCCGCCGTGATCGTCTGCGAGGTCGACCCGCTGAAGGCGCTCGAGGCGCGCATGGACGGCTTCGAGGTGATGACGACGCTCGCCGCCGCCGAGCGCGGCGACCTCTTCGTGACCGTCACCGGGTCTCGCGCGCGTGCTGCGCCGCGAGCACTTCGAGCGCATGAAGGACGGCGCCGTGCTCGCCAACGCCGGGCCACTTCGACGTCGAGATCGACCTGCCCGCGCTGGCCGAGCTCGCAGGCGGGCAGGGCCGCCGGGTGCTCCCGCTCGTCGAGGAGTACGAGATCGGCGGCCGGCGCCTGCACCTGCTCGCGAGCGGGCGCGTCGTCAACCTCGCGGCGGGCGAGGGCCACCCGGCCGCGGTCATGGACATGAGCTTCGCCAACCTGGCGCTGGCGGTGGAGCATCTGGTGCTCGACGGCGCCGGGCTCGAGAAGCGCGTGCTCGACGTGCCGAAGGTGATCGACGAGGAGATCGCGCGCCTCAAGCTCGAGTCGCTCGGCGTCGAGATCGACGAGCTCACGCCCGAGCAGGAGGCCTACCTGAGCTCCTGGGGGCCGGCGGCGCCGACCTGAGAACGCAAACGGCCCGCCGCTCTCGCGACGGGCCGTTCAGGGGGAGGGAGGTTTCCGGGTCTCAGGCGAGCCGCGGGAGCAGTCCGGCGAGCCGGCGGCGGGGAACACGGCGCTCGCCGCGCACGGCCTCGGCGCGGAAGCGCAGGAGCTCGACGAGGTCGGCGCTCGGCCGGAACGGATCCGCGATCGCTGCGCCGCTCTCCACCTCGACCGCCGCCCAGAGCTCGGCGCCGACCTCGGCGACGAGCACGTCGCCGCCCGGCGCGGGTGAGCTGTCGAGCGTCGCGAGCTTGTGGAGCGCGACCCCGTCGGAGTCAGATGCCCTGCGGATTGTGAGTGCGGAGTCCGTCATGGAGTCCCCCTGGTTGAACGTTTGATGACTCTCGAACAATTGTGGCGGTGAAGCCCCATAAGTTCAAATTAGGAATACGTGGGGTCTGCGATAAGCTCTCGTTATGCTCGATGTCAAGCAGTTGAGAGTCCTCAAGGCGGTCGCCGAGCACGGCTCGTTCTCCGCCGCGGCGGACGCGCTCTCCTACACGCAGCCCGCCGTCTCGCAGCAGATCGCCGCTCTCGAGAAGCAGTCGGGGACCACGCTCGTCGACCGTGGCAGCCGCGGAGTGCGCCTGACCGACGCCGGCCGCGCGCTTGTCGCGCACGCGGAGGTGGTGATCGCGCGGCTCGCGGCCGCCGAGGCCGAGCTCGAGGCGATCAGCGGCGTCCGCGGCGGCCGTGTCCGGATGTCCTCGTTCCCGACGGCGGGGGCGTCCCTGCTGCCGCCGGCCGTGGCGCTCTTCACGCAGCGCCACCCCGAGGTGGAGCTCAGCTTCGTCGAGGAGGAGCCCGAGGAGGCCGTGCAGATGCTGCGCGCTGCGGAGCTTGAGGTGGCGATCGCATTCGAGTACATCGACCTCTCGCAGCCCGAGTTCGATCGCCTCTACGAGGGCGTCGAGCTGCGCCACCTGATCGACGACCCGATGTACATCGCGGTCCCGCACGACCACCCCGCCGCGCGCAAGCAGCGCGTGACCCTCGCGGACTTCGCGGACGACACCTGGATCCAGAACGACACGCGCGGTCCCTGCGGGCGCCTTCATCTGGCCGCCTGTGTGGGGGCCGGCTTCGAGCCGAAGATCGCCTACGAGTCGGACGACTACAACGTCGTGCAGGGGCTGATCGCAGCCGGTGTCGGCATCTCGCTGCTGCCCGCGCTCGCCCTCACGAACGTCCGCGAGGACATCGTCGTGCGCTCGCTGGGCCCGAAGGCCCCGACGCGGAGGATCATGTCCGCCGTGATCGAAGGCCGCTACCGCTCGCCCGCGACGGAGGCCATGCTCGACATCCTGAGCGAGGTGGCCGCGCGCTTCGAGCTGCCGTCCGGGATGCCGCTGGCGGCGTAGCGGCCCGCGCAGCGATGGCCCCGAGCGACAACAAGCGGTTGGCCCGGCGCGTGCTCGCGGAGGTCTACACGAAGGGCGATCTCGCGCTGGCGGACGAGCTCGTCCACCCGGAGTTCGTCAATCACGCGCCGTCGCACCCGGAGTTGCCCACCGGGCCGCGAGAGTGTGAAGGAGACGGTGCGGCACCTCCACGCCACGTTCGGCGGCCTTCGGTTCGAGGTCGAGGACGAGATCGCCGAGGGCGACAAGGTCGTGCAGCTGGCGACGATGAGCGGGCGCCACACCGGTCCGCTCATGGGCCATGAACCCACGGGCAGGGAGTTCGCCGTCAGGCACGTCCACATCTGGCGGATCGCCGACGACAAGATCGTCGAGCACTGGGGGAGCCGGGACGATCTCGGGATGCTCGGACAGCTCGGCCTGCTGCCGGCCGCTGAGGAGCCCTGACCCAGGGCCGGCCCGCTCAGGCAGCCAGCGCCGGAGTCTCGGCCGCGCGGGCGATACGCCCGGTCGCGCCCTCGAGGGCGCCCGCGGAGAGAAGCGCCTTGGTCGCGTTCGCGACGAGGCGTCCCGTGAGGCCGCCGCCGCCGCGCAGCGAGACCGACGCGTTCAGCTCGGCGCCGGCGGTGGCATGGGCGAGCTCGTAGTGGACGTCGAGCCCGATCGGGCCGTCGGCGCTCAGCCGCAGCCCGGCCTCGTCGGCCGCGTGGACCTCGACGTCGAACTCGACGGGCACGCCGGCCAGGCGGCCGGTCACGCGGGTGCGGGTGCCGGCCGAGAGCCGGCGCCAGTCATCGACGTCGAAATCGATGGGTGCCCAGTCCTGGATCCGGTCCGGGAGCGTGAGCACCTCGAGTAGTTGCTCGGGCGACGCGTTCGAAGTTGTGGTTGCGGTCCAGTTGCTCACGGCGACTCACCGGGCACATCTAAACGCCCGGACGGGCGCCGTTGTGAGCGAGTGCTCACACTCGGCGCCCGTCCGGGAAGAAAACGCCTACTCGTACTGCAGCGCCTTCAGCACGTCGAGCCGCGAGGCCCGCCGCGCCGGGCCGATCGCCGCGAGCACGCCCGCCACGCGCGGCCACCACGGTGAACGCCGACCAGCGAGCCGAGCGGCAGCGCGAAGCGCAGGCCCTCCTCGCTGAGCGCCGTCGTGGCGAGCGCCGGCCAGGAACAGGCCGACCGCGATGCCGAGCACCGCCCCGATGAGCGCCGTCACGATGCTCTCGTGGCGGATCATCCGCCGCACCTGGCGCCGGCTCATCCCGACCGCGCGCAGCATCCCGAGCTCACGCGTGCGCTCGAGCACCGACAGCGCGAGCGTGTTGACGATGCCGAACAGCGAGACGATCACGGCGAGGCCGAGCAGGACGTAGAAGATCCCGAGGATCTGGTCCACCCAGGCCGGCCTGGTCGGTCTGGAACTCGCTCTTCGTCTGGAGCTTCACGTCCGCGAACGGCGCCAGCGCCCGCTCGAGCGCCTGGCGCGAGGCGCCGTCCGCCGCGATGAACGCGAGCCGCTCGCGCTCCGCCGTGAAGGCGTCGTCGAAGGCCGCGCGCGAGATCGTGACCTCGCCGAGCTCGAGCGGGTTGAAGTGGTCGGGCTTCGACACCGCCGCGACGGTGCAGGTCGAGGCTGGTCGCCCGTCGCCGCGGTGACGCGGAAGCGGTCGCCGGTCGCGAGCTCGTGATCGTCCGCGAAGCGGTCGGTCACGACCGCGCCGCCCGAGCCGAGCTCGGCGAGCGACTCGTCAGAGCCGTCCTCCCACTCGGAGCCGAACACCGCGGCTGATCTGCGTCTCGTCGACGCCGTCGACGGCGATGCTCGTCGCCGAACGCGCGGCCGTCGTCCTGGGCGATGCCGGTCGCGACCTCGACGCCCGGGACGCCGCGCCGCCGCCGGCGTCGCCTCGGGATCGATCGGCGACCAGCCGTCCTGGCCGACGAGCACGTAGTCGGCCCTGACCTGCTCGTCGAGCGCGCCCGTCGTCGACTCGCGCATCCCGGCGCCGAGCACCGCCGAGAACGCCACCAGCGCGATCCCGATCATGAGCGCCGCGGCCGTGGCGGCCGTGCGGCCCGGGTTGCGCATCGCGTTGCGCCGGGCGAGGCCGCCGGCCACGCCGGCGATCCGCTGCCCGGGCCTGCCGAGCGCGGACGCGAGCGCGCGGGACGAGCCGCGGCGAGATCAGCGCCACGGCGATGAACAGCAGCAGCGCGCCGGGCGCGAGCAGGGCCAGCCGGCCCTCCGCGTCGATGCCCGGGGCCGAACAGGCCGAGCCCGAGCACGGCCAGCGCGAGCGCGCCGACGATGCGCCGCGAAGAGCGGCGCGCGCCGCCCGATCCGCGACGGCGGTATCTCCGCCCCCTCGCGCATGGCGTTGACGGGCGCGACGCGGGTGGCCCGCAGCGCGGGCCCGAGGCCCGCCAGCAGCGTGACCACGATCCCGACGGCGAGCGACACGATGATCGTGCGCGTCGAGAGCACCGTGGCGGTCGTCGGCAGCTCGATGCCGAGCGACGCGAACACGCTCGACAGCAGCTTCGCCAGGCCGAGGCCCGCGACGAGGCCGATCAGCGACGCGACCGTCCCGATCAGCGAGCGCCTCGGCCACGACCGAGCGCAGCACCTGCCGGCGGGTGGCGCCGAGGGCCCGCAGCAGCGCGAGCTCACGCGAGCGCTGCGCGACCGTGATCGAGAGCGTGTTGTAGATCGTGAACGCGCCCACGAACACGGCGACCCCGCCGAAGCACGAGCAGGAACACCTTGAGGAAGCCGACGAACTCCTTCAGCCCGTCGAGCGTGAAGCGGTCGTCCTCCGCGGCGGTCTGGACCTGCAGCGCCGCCGGGCAGCGCCGCGGCGAGCTGCCTGCCGGACCGAGTCCGGCCCGGCCACGAGGATCTCCGTGTAGCTGCCGTGCTCGCTCGAACACCTCCTGCGCCGCGTGCGAGGTCGAACAGCGCGAACGTCGCGGTGCCGATCGAGTCGACGTCGCCGAAGGTGGCGATGCCGCGTGATCTCGGCCTCGTCCGCCGGGCCCGTCGCGCCTGGAAGCGGATGCGGTCGCCGACGCCGTAGCCCTTCGCGCTCGGCGGTGCCGGCGTCGATCACGACCTCGCCGGGCCCGGTCGCGAACGCGCCCTGGTCGAGCTGGAACGGCGAGAGCTCGCCGGCCTCGGGATCGAGCCCGACGCCGAAGTACGGGCCGCCTGCCGAGCACGTCGCCGCTTCCGGTCGAGCAGCCTGGCCTCGTCGGTGATGCTGCCCACGGCCCTCTCGACGCCGGCCGCCGAGCGCACCTCGTCGAGCGTCGACGCCGGGATGTCCGGCCGGACGAACGAGTCCTCGTCTCAGGCTCGAACGCGGTCTTGGCCGAGACGACGGCCGCCGTCCCGTCGTACGACGGCGTCCGACAGCGAGTCGGCGGCGCCGCGCATCGTGTCCGTGAGCGTGTACGCGCCGCTCACCATCGCGACCCCGAGCACGATGGCCAGGGCCGTGAGCGCCGTCCGCAGGCGGCGCGTCGTGATTCCCCTCAGGGCGACGCGGTTCATGCGAACTCCTTCAGTGCGCGAGGACCTCGTCCTCGGTCGGGCTCTCGATGTCCGTGACGAGCTCGCCGTCGGCGATGAACAGCACCCGCTCGGCGCTCGCCGCGGCGCGCGGGTCGTGCGTGACCATCACGGTCGTCTGGCCGTAGTCGGCTGACCGCCTCGCGCAGCAGGTCGAGCACCTCGGCGCTCGTGCGCGAGTCGAGGTTGCCGGTCGGCTCGTCGGCGAACAGGACGGTCGGCTCGCGAGACGAGCGCGCGCGCCACGGCGACGCGCTGCTGCTGGCCGCCCGACAGCTCGGCCGGCCGGTGCGTGCGGCGGTCGGCGAGCCCGACCCGCTCGAGCACGGCGTCGACCCAGCCGCGCTCGGGCTTGCCGGCCCGCGATCGCGAGCGGCAGGGTCACGTTCTCCTCGGCCGTGAGCGTCGGCACCAGGTTGAACGCCTGGAACACGAAGCCGATGTGCTCGCGGCGCAGCAGCGTCAGCTGCTTGTCGCCCATCGCGGTGATGTCCTGGCCGCCGATCTCGACGCGTGCCCTCGGTGGGCCGGTCGAGTCCCGCGAGCAGGTGCATGAGCGTGGACTTGCCGGAGCCGCTCGGCGCCCATGATCGCGGTGAACTGGCCCGCCGGCACGCTCGAGCGAGACGCCGCGCACGGCCTCGACGGCCGAATCGCCCGTCGCCGTAGCGGCGCACGAGATCGTGCGCCGCCACCGCCGGGTCCGTTGGTCACCGGCGATCGTGTCGACGGCCGTCGACGTGTCGTAGAGCATCAGCGTTCTCCTTCGTGGTGTTGCGTCATGCCGCCACGGCCACTTCGGCCGCGCGGGCGATGCGTCCGGCGGCGCTGTCGAGAGCTCCGGCGGAGAGCAGGGCGGCGGTGGCGTTGGCCACAAGCCGGCCGGTGAGGCCGCGCCCCTGCGGAGCGAGACCGACGCGTTCAGCTCGGCGCCCGCGTTCGCGGGGACGAGCTCGTAGCGGACGTCGATCCCGATCGGGCCGTCGGCGCTCAGCCGGAGGCCTTCCTCGTCGGCCGCGTGGACCTCGACGTCGAACCCGACGGGCACGCCCGCCAGGCGGCCGGTCACGCGGGTGCGTGTCCCGGCGGCGAGACGGTCGTGGCCAGTCGTCGAGATCGAAGTCGATGGGCGACCAGCGCCGGATCTCCTCCGGGTGGGTGAGCACGTCGAGCACCTGCTCGGGGGTCGCGTTCGCTGTGCTTGTTGCGGTCCAGTTGGCCATGCCGCCAACGCTCCCATCGCTGCAGGCGCGCGTCGTCAGCCCGGGGCGGCGATTCGGCCTCCTGTCTCAGGATGAAATGCGGCGCCGGGCGGGTCCTCCTCGAGGATGACCCCGTGTCGGCCGCGATGAAGGACGGCAGAAGGCCGCGGTCGCGGTTACCTTGAGCGCGTGAGCTTTCGCCGCATGTACGCGCGCGTGCAGGCGCTCGACCCCCTGCGGGCCGACTTCGCCCTCGCCTGCGTGATCACGCTCGCCGCCGTCGGCGAGACGCTGCTGAGCTCGCTCGGCGACGACACGGCCGTCACGCTCGCGGCTGCCGTCGCGGGCATCCTCTTCCCGCTCACCTGGCGCCGGCGCGACCCGGTGCTCGCCATCGTCGTCTACGGGATCGTGCTGCTCGTCGAGAAGCCGCTCGGCGGCCGCCTGTTCGACGAGGTGGACGCCGCCTTCGTGGCGCTCCTGATCCTGCTCTACTCGATCGGCCGCCACGCCGACGGCCGCCGCATGTGGATCGGCGTCGGGCTCGGTATCGCGCTGATGGCGGTGCGCCTCATGCTCGACACCGACGAGGGGCCGCAGGAGCTCTTCTGGCTGCTCCTGCTCGTGATCCCGCCGGTTCTCGCCGGCCGCGCGCTCCGCAGCCGCATGGCGCTGCAGGCGGAGCTGCGCGAGAAGGCGAGCCAGGCCGAGGCCGCGCGCCAGGCACGGGCGGAGGTCGCCGCGGACGAGGAGCGCGAGCGCATCGCCGCCGAGCTTCAGGTCCAGGTGGCCGACGCCGTGAGCGCGATCGTCGTCCAGGCCGAGACGGTGTCGCGCTCGCTCGCGGCCGGCGCGCCGGACCGCGCGGAGGAGACGTTCGCGCAGATCGAGGCCACCGGCCGCGACGCGCTCACCGAGATGCGCCGCCTGCTCGGCGTGCTGCGCCACGACGGCGACGAGGCCCCGGAGCTCACGCCGCAGCCCGGGCTGGCGCGCCTGAGCGCGCTCGTCGCAGCGGGTGCGCGAGCAGGGCATGGCGGTCGAGCTGAACGTGAGCGGCGAGGAGCGCGCGCCGCTGCCGGGCGTCGACCTCACCGCCTACCGGGTGATCCAGGACGCGCTCGAGGCGGCCGCCGAGCAGGGCGCCTCGCGCGCCGAGGTCGCGCTCCACTACGGGGCTCGCGACCTCCACGTCGCCGTCCGCGACGACCGCACCGGCGGCGCCTCGCAGCGCCTGCCCGGCCTGCGCGACCGCGTCGGCCTGTACGGCGGGCACCTGCGCGCGGGCCGGCAGAACGGCAGCGGCTTCGCCCTCGAGAGCCGGCTGCCACTGAGCGAGGCGGGCTCGTGAGGCGGCGGCTCAGCGGCCTGAGCGAACGCGACTGGCGCGTGATCGACCGGGTGTTCGCGGGCGCGCCTGCTCGTGCTCGGCGTGATCGAGACGCTCACGCTCGACGAGTCGGCGGGCATCGTTGCCGGGAGCGCGGCGACGGTCTCGCTGATGGCCCTGGCCCTGCTCTGGCGCCGGACGCGCCCGATCGAGGTCCTCCTGGCGCTGATCGCACTGGCGATCGTCGGCGAGAGCCTGCTTCGTCGGCCCGCCCGACTCGCTCGTCCAGGTGCTCCTCCTGCTCACGGTCACCTACTCGGTCGGCGCTCACGCGGGCGGGCGCCGCGGGCGTGGTGGGCACTCGCGCTCGGCGTGGCGGGGGTCGGCCTGGTCGCGTTCCTCTACGACGCCGAACGACCTCTTCTTCCCGATCATCTTCTTCGTCATCACCCCCTGGCTCGTCGGGCGGGTCGCTGCGCAACACACATGCTGGCGGCGCGCGAGCTGGCGGAGCGGGTCGAGCTCGCCGAGCACGCGCGCGAGGACGACGAGCGGCGCGCGGTCGATGGCCGAGCGCAACCGTGATCGCGCGCGAGCTGCACGACGTGCTCGCGCACAACCTGAGCGTCATCGTGGTCCAGGCCGGAGCGGCGCGTCGGATCGTCGAGCGCGACCCCGAGCGCGCCGCGGAGGTGGCCGCGCTGATCGAGCGCACCGGCCGCGAGGCGCTCGCCGAGCTGCGCCACCTGTTCGGCCCGTTGCGCCGCGACGACGCCGAGCCGCTCGACGGCGAGCGGCCCGGCCTCGACGACGTCGAGCGGCTCGCGGCACGGGCCCGGCACGCCGGGCTCGCGGTCGACGCTGCGCGTCGAGGGCGAGCCCGTCGGCGCTGCCGGCCGGGCGTGGACCTCACCGCCTACCGCGCTGGTGCAGGAGGCGCTGACGAACGCGCTCAAGCACGCCGGCGGCGCGCCAGCGCCAGGGTGACGCTCAGCTACGAGCCGAACGAGCTCGTGATCGCGGTCGAGGACGACGGCGAGGGGCTCGGCCCGGAGCGCCTCAGCGCCCTCGGCGGCGGCCACGGGCTCGTGGGCATGGAGGAGCGCGTCGCGCTCTACGGCGGGCTGCTGCAGGCGGGCCGGCGCGACGGCGGCGGCTTCGCGGTCCGCGCGCGGCTCCCCACGCGCCCGCTCGTCCCCGGCGCCGAGCTGCGGAGCGCCCCGAGGCGTACGGTCACGGCATGAGCGTGCGCGTGCTGCTCGTCGACGACCAGGCGCTCATCCGCGCGGGCTTCCGCATGATCCTGGAGGCCGAGGAGGACATCGAGGTCGTCGGCGAGTGCGCCGACGGCGCGCAGGCCGTCGACAGCGCGCGACGGCTCGAGCCCGACGTGATCCTCATGGACATCCGGATGCCCGAGATGGACGGCATCGAGGCCACGCGCCGCATCGCGGAGGCCGCCGGCGACGCACCCAGGCGCGTCCTGATGCTGACCACCTTCGACCTCGACGAGTACGTCTACGACGCGCTCCGGGCGGGCGCGAGCGGCTTCCTCCTCAAGGACGTGCCGGCCGAGCAGCTCGTCGACGGGATCCGCGTGGTCGCCGAGGGCGACGCCCTGCTCGCGCCGTCGGTCACGAAGCGCCTGATCCACGAGTTCGCGCGCTCGGCGCCGGCCGGGCGCCAGCTGCCGCCCGCGCTCGAGGACCTCACGCCGCGCGAGCTCGAGGTGTTCAAGCTGATGGCCCGCGGGATGTCGAACGCCGAGATCGCCGCCGAGCTGGTCGTGTCGGAGACGACGGTCAAGACCCACGTGGCGCGCGTGCTGATGAAGCTCGGCGTCCGCGACCGCGTCCAGGCCGTGGTGCTCGCCTACGAGTCCGGCGTCGTGTCGCCCGGCGAGACCTGATAGGAAGCCCGGATGGCCCAACTGATCCAGATTCCCAATGCGGCTTCGACCGCGAAGATCCGCAACCCGCTCGGCGTGCTCGGCCTCGGCATCATCACGCTCGGGATCTACCACATCTTCTGGTGGTACTTCATCAACCGCGAGATGGCCGACTACGGGCAGGCGAACGACGTACCGGAGCTGGGTGACAACCCGATGCTGTCGGTGATCGCGATCACGTTCGGCGCGCTCATCATCATTCCGCCGTTCGTATCGCTGTGGCGGACGCTCAAGCGGATCGAGACCGCTCAGAACCGGGCGCTCGGCTCGAACAACATCGGGGTGCTCCTGCTCTTCATCCTGATCTTCATCCCGCTCGCGAACCTGGCGGTCTTCCCGATCATGCAGAGCAACCTGAATCAGGTCTGGGAGACCGCGACGCCGAGCGAGTAGTCGAGCCAGCGGTCGTCGGCGCTGCCGCCGACGCGGTCGTAGACCTTCTGGGCGCGCAGGTTGTCGCGCGCGGTCTGCCAGTCGAGTGACGTGGCGCCATGCTCGCGGGCAAGCTCGGCGCACGCGCGGATGAGATCGTCGGCGACGCCGCCTCCACGGGCGTCATCGCTCACGAACAGGTCGTTCATCACCGCGATCCGCGAGGCGCTCAGGGTGGACCAGGTCCACAGGACGGTGGCGAAGCCGACGGCGCGGCCCTCGTCGTCGCGCGCCACCAGCTGCACGCCGTCGAGCTCGGGGCTCGCGATCAGCTCGCGCGCGAAGGCGAGCAGCTCGTCGTCCGAGGGGCCCACCTCGTAGAAGTCGCAGTAGCCGCGCATGAGCGGCAGCAGCTGGGGGAGGTCGGCCTCGGCGACGGTCGAGATCACCGCTGGGAAGCTACCGCTCTCCGCGGCCCGGCTCGGTCTAGGATCGTGCGCCGTGAGCGACGCCACCGACAAGATGCGCGTCGAGGGGCTCCCGGAGATCGCGATCGACACGTTCGCCCGCTACGAGGAGCGCCTGCGGGAGGGCGAGGAGGGATTCGTCCCCGAGAGCGAGATCGAGCCGCTCGACGACGCTCCGGCGCTGTCTGACCTGGGCGAGGGCGACAGCACGGCGATCGAGCGCGTCGTCGTGCTCAAGCTGAACGGCGGGCTCGGCACGAGCATGGGCATGACGAAGGCCAAGTCGCTGCTCGAGGTCAAGGACGGCCACAGCTTCCTGGACGTGATCGCGCGCCAGATCCTCGAGCTGCGGGAGCGCCACGACGCGCGCATCCCGCTGCTCCTCATGAACAGCTTCGCGACCCGCGACGACACCCTGGCCGCGCTCGAGCGCCATCCCGAGCTCGAGCTGGACGACCTGCCGCTCGACTTCCTCCAGGGGCGGGTGCCGAAGCTGCTGGCCGACGGTGGTGGCCCGGTGTCATGGCCGGACGATCCGGCGCTCGAGTGGGCGCCGCCCGGCCACGGTGACGTGTTCTCCTCGCTCGCCGCCACGGGGCTGCTCTCCGAGCTGCTCGAGCGCGGCTACGAGTACCTCTTCCTGTCCAACTCGGACAACCTCGGCGCGACGCTCGAGCCGCGCATCCTCGGCTGGCTCGCGAGCGAGGGCCTGCCGTTCGTGTCAGAGGTCGTCGACCGCACGGAGAGCGACCGCAAGGGCGGCCACCTGGCGCGCCGTCGCTCGGACGGCGGGCTGCTGCTGCGCGAGACGGCGCAGGTCACGGACGAGGACCAGGACGCGTTCGAGGACGTCGGGGTGCACAGCTACTTCAACGCGAACAACATCTGGGTCGGCCTGCACGCGCTCGACGAGGCGCTCCGGGACGGCGACGGGGTGCTCGAGCTCCCGATGATCGTCAATCGCAAGACCGTCGATCCGACGGACTCCTCCTCGCCCGAGGTGGTCCAGCTCGAGACGGCGATGGGCGCGGCGATTGGGGTCTTCGAGGGAGCCGGGGCCGTTCATGTGCCGCGCAGCCGCTTCGTGCCCGTGAAGAAGACGAGCGACCTGCTCGTCGTGCGCTCGGACGCGTACCGGCTGGCGGACGACTGGACCGTTCAGCTAGCGCCCGAGCGAGACGGGCACCCGCCCCACGTGGAGCTCGACCCGGAACACTTCAAGCTGGTGGATGAGTTCGAGGAGCGCTTTGCGGCGGGGCCGCCCTCGCTGGCCGGCTGCGAGCGGCTGGAGGTCGAGGGTGACGTCAGCTTCGGCCGCGACGTGACGGTGCGCGGCAGGGTCCGTGTCGAGGGGCCGCAGCGCGTGGAGGACGGGACGGTTCTGGAGAACTAGGAGGAGACAATGCCGCTCTATCTGACGAAGTTCAGCTATACGCCGGAGACCTGGGCCAGGCTGATCGGCAATCCGGAGGACCGCCGCAAGGCCGCCGAGGCGTACATCGAGTCGGTCGGCGGGAAGCTCCACGGGTTCTGGTACGCCTTCGGCACGCACGACGGCTACACCCTGTGGGAGGCCCCCGACAACGTGTCGATGGCCGCGGTTGCGCTCGCGCTCAGCGGCGGCGGGGCGCTCAGCTCGCTCGAAACGACGGTCCTGCTGACCGTCGACGAGACGATCGAGGCCCTGCGCAAGGCCGAGCAGGTCCGGTACCGGCCGCCGGGCGAGTAGCGGCGCGCGCGAGAACCGCATGTCCGAGTACGTTCTCGGTCATCACCAGGAGGGAGAGCGCGAACGGCTCGACCTGATGTCGCGGCTGCTCGATCCGATGCACCGCCGCCACATCGAACGGCTGGGCATCGGACCCGGGGCGCAGACGCTCGAGGTCGGATGCGGCAACGGCTCCGTCTCCGCCTGGCTTGCGGAGCGCGTCGCGCCCGGCGGACGAGCCGTGGCGGTGGACCTCGATTTGTCGCTCGTCGACGCGGACACGCCGGGCCTCGAGCTGCGCGAGGCGGACATCGTCGCCGGACCGGTCGAGCCGAGGGACTTCGACCTGGTCACGGCGCGCGCGGTGCTTCACCACGTGGCGGACGCAGACGCCGCCATCGCGAATCTCGTCGCCAGCGTGCGACCGGGCGGAGCGATCCTGCTGATCGAGCCGGATTTCCTGCCCGTGAGCGTCGCCGAGCCGCGTGACGTTCGGGCGTTCTGGGAGGGGTGGCTCGCGTGGTCGCGCCGGCAGGGAATCGACTACGTGATCGGTCGCCGGCTGCCCGCGTCCTTGCAGGCGCTGGGCATGGAGAGCGTCGAGGGAACCGCCGAGACCGCGCTCTACAACGGTGGCTCTTCGTGGGCTGTGTACTGGAAGGAGACGATCGTCGAGCTGCGGGGCCGGCTGGTCGCATCCGGCGAGCTCGACGACCGGTCGATCGACGCGTTCCTCGCCCACTGCGCCGATCCGGCATGGTGGACGCAGACGATTGCCTTCACCGCCGTCGAGGCCCGCGCGCCGGGCGGCTGAGACCTACGGCCGCCGCTACGACGCAGGTGCGGTGTTGTACTCCTCGTCTGTGACGTGATCGCCCCACGTGACCGGGTTGCCGTCGTCGTCGGCCTCGTGCATGGCGATGTGGGTCATGAAGCGGTCGGGGGCCGCGCCGTGCCAGTGGTCCTCTCCCGGCTCGAAGAACACCCGGTCACCGGGGCGGATGAGCTCGACGGGGCCGCCGCGGCGCTGGCAGAGCCCGACGCCCTCGGTCACGTAGATCGTCTGGCCAAAGGGATGTGTGTGCCACGCGGTGCGGGCACCGGGCGTGAAGTGGACGCTGGCGGCCCCCAGGCGGGAGGGCGCTGATGGAGTGGCGAGGGTGTCGATATAGACGGCGCCGCTGAACCAGTCGCTCGGTCCCGCCGTGGTTTCGAGGGAGTTCCTGGTGACTTGCATGTCGTCTCCTTGGTGAGGGCGAACGGAATAGGCCCGCCGCGCGAACGTCTTCCGATTCGAGGTTCAGCTTGCCAGCCACGAAAGGATTGACGATGAAGCGTCTCACCCTCGCCTTCGCCGGGCTGTTGCTCACGCTCGCGGTGCTCACGTCCTCGGGGGCGTTCGCCGGGACCGCGGCAACCGCCGACTCCGCGCGCGGGGCGGACTACGGCCACGACTACGGCCACGACTACGGCTTCGAGCGGTTCCTGAAGCGCTACGAAGCAGCCAACACCGCCTTCGTCAACGGCGACCCGTCGCTGTGGCTGACCATGACCGCCGAGAAGGACCCGGCGTCGATCTTCGGCGGATTCGGCGGCCTGGGAGATGCGGGCGTCGCGTCGGTCCACGAGCGCTACCTGCTCGCGGCGCGCGCGTTCCAGCCGAGCGGCGCCGAGGTCGAATTCGAGTACCTGGTCAAGGACGTGCGAGGGAGGCTGGCCTACACGGGCGCGATCGAGCGTGCCGAAGTGCTGTACACGGGGCACACGGCGCTCAAGCCGCAGGTCCTGCGAGCCACGATGATCTTCCGCTTCGACAGGGGCGCCTGGAAGATCGTCCACCGGCACGCGGACACGATGGTCGATCTGCAGCTTCCGACACCGTAGGCCGCTGAGGGGCGGGCCGGGGTGGCTGCGCGTGCGGCTACCCCGGCCCCGGGGCCCTCGCCGCTTCGAGCCGCTCGCGCCGCTGCTCCTCCTCCTCCGACTGGCCCAGCATTCGCACGAACAGCACGACCAGCACGAGCACGAGCGTCATCGACTGCTCGACCATCATGATCACGCCGCCGACGTTCTGGTCCTCGACCGGGCTGAGCCCCCAGATCCGCGGGGTGGTCTCGTAGTAGGGGTAGAGCGGGGTGGATGCCCAGGCCAGATACAGCCCGAGCGCGGCGAGGCCGCCCTTCGCGGCCGCGATGTAGGCGACCGGCTGCATGCCCGTCATGCGGCGGCGCATCGGCACGGGCTGGATCAGCGCCCACCAGAGCGCGATGCCCGCCGCGAAGAAGCACAGGTGCTCGAGCACGTGCACGAGGGGGTGCTCGACGGCTCCGTCGTAGAGCCACGGCACGTGCCAGAGGTACATGATCGCGAGCCAGAGCACGATTCCGGTCACCGGGCTCGCGAGCGGCCCGAGCGCCCGCTCGACGCCCATGAGCCGCCGTGTGGCCGGTCGCATGATCACGCGCGACAGGGCGAGCAGCAGCAGCAGCGGCGCGATGTCACCCAGCAGCACGTGCTGGAGCATGTGTGCGGAGAAGAGATAGTCCTCGCCGAGCCCGTCGAGCGGCGAGACGAGAGCGATCAGGATGGCGATGGCGGCGCCGGTGAACGCGGCCGCTTCCTTGACGCCCGCGCCGCGGCCGCCCGCCTCGCGTCGCGCCTGCCGAAAGCGCCAGATGTAGATGCCGGCGAAGAGCGCCAGCGGCGCCAGGATTGCGGGGTCCGGCAGCCAGTGCAGCTGGGGGTGGTCCACTTGTCGCGGGATTGTCGCAGTGGCGTGCCCACGCGTAACACTTGCTTCCGGCAGGGTGGAGCCCGTGCTCGCACCACCCCTGTGTTGGGCCTGCGGCGGCCCCGCCGCGCCGTCACGAGCCGCTTTGCCTCGGCTGCCGGCGCCTGCTGAGGCGCCTGTCCACAGCTCCCGTGCGCCTCGGCGGCGTCAGCGTCTGGGCGCCGGTCGCCTACGAGGGCCCGGCCCGCGCGCTCGTGCGCGCGCTCAAGTTCCGTGGCGCGGTGGCGCTCGCGGAGGCGATGGCGGCTCAGATCGCGGCCAACGCTGCGCCCGCGCTTCTCGGGCCGGGTGCCGAGCTTGTCCCGGTCCCGCTCCATCCCCGGCGCCTCCGGCGCACGCGGCTTCAATCAGGCTCGCCTGCTGGCCGGCGCGCTGTCCGGGCGCACCGGCCTGCCGCTCTGCGAGTGCCTCGAGCGAACGGGACCGGCCTCGACCCAGGTCGGCCGCGGCCGGCGGGAGCGCCGCGCCGGGCCGGCCGGCGGCGTGCGTGCACGGGGGTCGGGCGCGCCGCGCCGGGCTGTGTTGGTGGACGACGTCGTCACGACCGGCGGCACGCTCGCCGCGTGCGCGGCGGCGCTCCGTGCCGCCGGTTGCAGGGAGATCGTGGCGGTGGCCTTCGCGCGGACGCTGGGGCGCTGACCGGTGGCGCGCGCGATCTCTCCGTTCTGCCTCGCAACCAGGGGCGAGCCTTCTACCATCAGGCTCTCGGCGATCTCAGGAGGCCAGATGCGCATCGAGGTGAAGGGCCGCAACGGCGCCACCGTCGACGAAGAGCTCATTTCGCGTTTGGAGAAGAAGCTCGCGAAGGTCGATCGCCAGGTCTCACCGCTCGCCGTCGTGGAGGTCGAGCTGAGCGAGGAGCGCAACCCGGCCATCCGGGACTCGCAGGTCGCCGAGGCCACTCTCCAGCTCAAGGGCATGACCCTCCGCGCGAAGGAGAGCTCGACCGACATGGGCGCACTCGATCAACCTCATGGCGGACGACCTGGCGCGCCAGGTCAAGAAGCACCGCGACAAGCGCCGCGGGCGCCGCGAGGCGCAGCAGGCGGGCGAGCAGCCGCACCGCCTAAAAGGCCCTGACCCGCTCCGGCCCGGCTTCCCGAGCGGGATCGGCGACCCTCGGAGCCTTGCTACCGTAGCTCGAATGTCCATCCTCGACCGCGCCCTGCGCGTAGGCGAGGCCAAGAAGTTCAAGCACTTCGAGAAGCAACGTCGAGCGCATCAACGATTTCGAGCCCGAGCTGGAGCTCGAGTCCGACGAGGAGCTGCGCGAGCGCTACCAGCGCTGCGCGAGCGCACCTCGCCGGCGAGTCGCTCGACGACCTGCTGTACGAGTCCTTCGCGCTCACGCGCGAGGCCGGCAAGCGCGCGCTCGGGCAGCGCCACTTCGACGTCCAGCTGATCGGCGGCATGGTGCTGCACGACGGCTCGATCGCCGAGATGAAGACCGGCGAGGGCAAGACCCTCACGGCCACGCTGCCGATCGTGCTGAACGCGCTCTGCCTCGCGCGACGAGAAGGGCCATGCCGGTGCGCGGCAAGGGCGTCCACCTGGTCACGGTCAACGACTACCTGGCCCGCCGCGACGCCGACTGGATGAAGCCGATCTACGACCTGCTCGGCGTGACCGTCGGCGTGATCCAGTCGGGCATGAACGAGATCGACAAGCAGGAGGCCTACTCGCGCGACGTCATCTACGGCACGAACTCCGAGTTCGGCTTCGACTACCTGCGCGACAACCTCGCCGTCGAGATGGCGGGCAAGGTCCAGCGCGGCCACGGCTTCGCGATCGTCGACGAGGTCGACAACATCCTGATCGACGAGGCGCGCACGCCGCTGATCATCTCGGGCCAGCCCGAGCAGGCCGCCGACCTCTACTACAACTTCGCGAAGCTCGCGCGGATCATGGAGCCGGGCAAGAAGCCCGAGGGGCTCGAGGCCAAGTCGAAGGACTGGATGGCCGACTACGACTTCGAGCCCGACGAGAAGCACAAGACCGTCGCGGTCACCGAGCGCGGCGTCGAGAAGGCCGAGAAGTTCCTCGGCATCGACAACCTCTACCGCGCCGACACCGGCAACCTCGTCAACCACCTGCAGCAGGCGCTGAAGGCCGAGTCGCTCTACAAGCGCGACGTCGACTACGCGGTGATCGACGGCGAGGTCAAGATCATCGACGAGTTCACCGGCCGCATCCTCGAGGGCCGGCGCTGGTCCGAGGGCCTGCACCAGGCGGTCGAGGCCAAGGAGGGCGTGGCGATCCAGGAGGAGAACCAGACCGTCGCCACGATCACCTACCAGAACTACTTCCGCCGCTACGACAAGCTCGGCGGCATGACCGGCACGGCGCTCACCGAGGCCACCGAGTTCATGAAGATCTACGAGCTCCAGGTGGTCGAGATCCCGACCAACCGGCCGATGGTCCGCGAGACCAGAACGACCAGATCTACAAGACCAAGGACGGCAAGTGGGCCGCCGTCGCCGGCGAGATCGAGGAGCGCCACGGGACCGGCCAGCCGGTGCTCGTCGGCACGATCTCGGTCGAGGTCTCGGAGCTGCTCTCCGGCGAGCTGAAGAAGAGCGGCATCAAGCACTCGGTCCTGAACGCGAAGCCCGAGCACGCCGAGCGCGAGGGCGAGACGATCGCCGAGGCCGGCCGGCCCGGCGCGGTCACGATCGCGACCAACATGGCCGGCCGCGGCGTCGACATCAAGCTCGGCGGCAACGAGGAGCACCTCACCCAGCTCGAGCTGCCCAAGCGCGGGCTCGAGCCGGGCACGCGAGGAGTGGGACAAGGCCTGGGACGAGCTCTTCCCGCAGATGGAGGCGCAGGTCGCCGAGGACCGCGAGAAGGTCATCGAGGCCGGCGGCCTCTTCATCTGCGGCACCGAGCGCCACGAGTCGCGCCGCATCGACAACCAGCTGCGCGGCCGCTCCGGCCGCCAGGGCGACCCCGGCGAGTCGCGCTTCTACCTGTCCGCCGAGGACGACCTCGTGCGCCTGTTCGCCGGCGACCGCATCTACCAGATCCTCGACCAGTTCCTCGCCCAGTCGGACGACGAGGGCAACGAGCTGCCGATCGAGCACAAGATGCTCTCGAAGCAGATCGAGAACGCCCAGAAGAAGGTCGAGGAGCAGAACTTCCTGATCCGCAAGCGCGTCCTCGAGTACGACGACGTGATGAACCAGCAGCGCGAGATCATCTACGAGTACCGCGACCGGATCCTCGAGGGCGAGGACATGTCGGACGTCGCCCGCAAGCAGATCGCCGACGTCATCGAGCGGATCGTGCGCGAGTACACGGAGGGCGACTACCAGGAGGACTGGGACCTCGAGGCGCTCTTCACGCAGCTCGAGCAGATCTATCCGGTCTCGTACGAGATCGACGACGTCGAGGAGGGCGCCGACCGCGAGGCGCTCGTCGACGACCTGCGCGAGGACGTCGTCGAGGCCTACGACGAGCGCGAGGAGGAGCTCGGCGACGAGCTGATGCGCGCGCTCGAGCGCTTCATGCTGCTCCAGATCATCGACGAGCGCTGGCGCGAGCACCTGCACGACATGGACTACCTGCGCGAGGGCATCCACCTGCGCGGGTTCGCCCAGATCGACCCGCTCGTGGCCTACAAGAACGAGGGCTTCGAGATGTTCACGGGGCTCATGAACAACATCTGGGACGAGTTCGCCCGCTACATCTTCAACGTCGAGATCGAGGTCGAGCAGCCCCAGCAGCAGGCGCCCGCGCCGGCGAACGGCCCGAACTGGGGCTTCGGCGGCAACAGCTCGCAGACGGGACGGCTCACCACCTCCGGCGGCCACTCGGCCGCCGGCCGCGACGCGATCGCCGCCGCGGCCGGGCACCGCCGTGCCGGCGGGCGTGGCCGAGGCCGCGGAGCTCGCGGCCGACGAGGTCGCCGGCTCGATCCCGATCGTCGAGACCCGCCACCTCGACGAGCACGAGAAGATCGGCCGCAACGACCCCTGCTGGTGCGGCTCCGGCAAGAAGTTCAAGAAGTGCCATGGCGCCTGACGACGCCAGTGGCCTCCGCGACCAGCTGAAGCTGCTCGCGGACTACCTTTGACCCACCTGCGCTAGAGGCGCGCCTCGGCGAGCTCGAGGGCGAGATGCAGGCGCCCGGCTTCTGGGACGACCAGGAGCGGGCGAGCTCGGTCTCGGCCGAGCACGCCGCGCTGTCGCGGCGGCTCGAGACCTACCGCTCGCTCGAGTCCGACATCGACGACCTCGAGGCGCTCGAGGAGATGGCCGCCGAGGACGAGTCGATCGCCGCCGAGCTCGAGGAGCAGCGCGCGTCGATCGTCGCGCGCCTCGCCGAGCTCGAGGAGGCGCGCCTGTTCAGCGGCGAGTACGACGGCGGCGACGCCGTCGTGACCGTCAACGCGGGCGCGGGCGGCACCGACTCGCAGGACTGGGCCGAGATGCTGCTGCGCATGGAGATGCGCTGGGCCGAGCGGCGCGGCATGAAGGTCGAGCTGAAGGAGGCCTCCGCGGGCGAGGAGGCGGGCGTCAAGTCGGCCACCTTCATCGCGCGCGGCGAGAACGCGTACGGCCTCTTCTCGGCCGAGAAGGGCGTCCACCGGCTGGTGCGCATCTCGCCGTTCGACGCCGCAGTCGCGCCGCCACACCGCCTTCGCCGGCGTCGAGGTGGCGCCGCTCGTCGAGGACGCGGTCGACGTCGAGATCGAGCCGGACGACCTCCAGATCGACACCTACCGCGCCTCCGGCGCCGGGCGGCCAGCACGTGAACAAGACCGACTCGGCGGTGCGGATCACCCACCGGCCGACCGGGATCGTCGTGCAGTGCCAGAACGAGCGCTCGCAGTCGTCGAACAAGCGACACGGCGATGAAGATGCTGCGCGCGAAGCTGATCGAGCTCGAGGAGCGCAAGCGCCAGGAGGAGATCGCGAAGGAGAAGGGCGAGGCCCAGGACGTCGGCTGGGGCTCGCAGATCCGCTCCTACGTGCTGCACCCCTACACGATGGTCAAGGACCACCGCACGAACGTCGAGATCGGCAACGCCCAGGGCGTGCTGGACGGCGACCTCGACGAGTTCGTGCGGGCGGAGCTGCTGCGGCGGGCCGGGGACGGCCGCGCGGGCAACGGCGCGGCGTAGCCGGCCCTTGCAAGCCCGGCCGAAGCTGAGCAGCGGGGCGACGATCGCATGTGTCGCGCCCGCCTCGCCCGCCTTCGACCGTTCGCTCGTGAGCGCCGGCCTCAGGGCGCTCGAGGCGCACGGATATCGCACGATCATCCGCGCAGACCGCCGCGACGGCCACCTCGCAGGGAGCGCGGAGGAGCGGGCGGCAGAGCTCGAGGCCGCGTTTGCCGACCCGGAGGTGGACGCGGTGATCTGCCTGCGCGGCGGTTACGGCTCCGGTCAGCTGCTGCCGCTGCTCGACCTCGAGCGGATCGCCGCCGCCGCCAAGCCGCTGATCGGGATGTCCGACATCACGCATCTGCACGTCCCGCTGGCGGCGGCCGGGGCCCCTTGCCTGTGGGGCCCCAACCTGGTGACGCTCGGCGGCGCGAGCGAGTACACGGCCTCCGCGTTCCGGGAGGCGCTCGGCGGCGGCCCCTACGCCGTCGAGCGCGCCCGCCGCCGCGGCGGTCGCGATCGTGCCGGGGCAGGTGCGCGCGCCGCTCACGGGCGGCACGACCTCGATTCTCTGCGCCACGCTGGGAACCCGGTGGGAGCTCGACACGGAGGGTCGCCTGCTGCTGCTCGAGGACGTCGGTGAAGAGCCCTACCGGATTGACCGGCTGCTCACCCAGCTGAGCCAGGCGGACAAGCTGGCCGCCGCGGCGGGCTTCGTCGTCTCGGAGCACCGCGACTGCGCGCCTCGGCGGCCCGAGCGCTCCCAGACATTGATGCAGGTGCTTCGCCGCCACCTGGAGCCGCTCGGCAAGCCCTGCCTGTACGGCCTGCCCCTGGGCCACGGTGAGCACCTGGCGAGCGTGCCGTTCGAAGTCCCTGTCGAGCTCGACGCCGGCCAGGGAGTCCTGCGCTGCTAGGAGTCCTCCTCCTCGACCGCCCGCAGCCGTCCGGCGCTCGGCTCGTCGATCTCCTCGAGCACGCCCAGCAGCTGTCCGACCCGGCAGACGAGCAGCCGCTCCTCCTCGATCTCCACCCAGACCCCCGCGGAGCCCGGGAACACCACGTGGTCACCCGGCTTGACGGGCATCTTCACGCCGACGGATCCCCACCAGTCGAGCCCCGGGCCGACGGCCAGCACGATCCCGTGCTGAGGCGGCGTCTCGTGATCGCCCGGCGGCAGGACGAGGCCCGAGCGGCGCACCCGGTCGGGGTCGAGCTCCTTGATCACGATCTGGTCGAAGAGGGGACGGAGCTGCTGCTTCACGGCCCGAACTCTAGAACGAGGCGTCCCTAGGATTGACGGAATGGCCGATCGTTCACCCGACCCGCGCACCCCGCCGCCGCCGGCGGCGGACAAGGGCAAGCCGAGCTGGCGGGTGACGCCCGCGCCGGACGGGCGGGGAGCGAAGCCGGAGCGCCAGCCGATGCTCCCATGGAGCCCGCGCCGCTTCCTCGTGATCCTGGTTGCGCTGCTCGTCCTCAACTGGGTGCTCGTGCAGGTGTTCGCGCCCGCGGAGAAGGAGATCCGGGTCCCCTACACGCCGACCTTCCTCACCGAGGTGCGGGACGGCAACGTGAAGGAGATCTCGTCGACCGGCGAGACCGTCCAGGGCGAGTTCAAGAAGGACGTCACCTACGACGACGAGAAGGCGAAGAACTTCAAGACGGAGGTGCCGACCTTCGCGAACGAGGACCAGCTCGCCGACCTCCTCGAGGAGCAGGACGTGGTCGTCAACGCGAAGGCGCCCGGCAGCCGCTCGCTGCTCGAGACGATCCTGTTCAGCTTCGGCCCGACGATCCTGCTGGTCGCGCTCTTCATCTTCCTGTTCCGGCGGGCGGCGTCGGCCGGCGCCGGCGGCGGGATGCTCGGGCAGTTCGGGCGCTCGCGCGCCAAGCGGGTCGAGGCCGAGACGCAGACGGTGACCTTCGAGGACGTGGCGGGCATCGACGAGGCCGAGAACGAGCTTGTCGAGGTGGTCGACTTCCTTCGCCATCCGGAGAAGTACCAGAAGCTCGGCGCGCGCATCCCGCGCGGCGTGCTCCTGTCCGGCCTGCCGGGGACCGGCAAGACCCTGCTCGCGCGCGCCGTCGCGGGCGAAGCGGGAGTTCCCTTCTTCTCGGCCTCGGCCTCGGAGTTCATCGAGGCGATCGTCGGCATCGGCGCTTCGCGCGTCCGCGACCTCTTCCAGCAGGCCAAGGAGGCCGCGCCCGCGATCATCTTCGTCGACGAGCTGGACGCGATCGGGCGCTCGCGCGGCGGCAGCGGAGGCTCGCTCGGCGGCCACGACGAGCGCGAACAGACGCTCAACCAGATCCTCACGGAGATGGACGGCTTCGACACGAGCGACAGCGTGATCGTCCTCGGCGCGACGAACCGCCCGGACGTGCTCGACGCGGCGCTGCTGCGGCCGGGCCGCTTCGATCGGCGCGTCGCGGTGCAACCGCCCGACTCGAAGGGGCGCGAGCTGATCCTGCGCGTGCACACGCGCTCGGTGCCGCTGGCGGACGACGTCGACCTCGAGCGGCTCGCATCCACCACGCCCGGCATGGTCGGCGCCGACCTCGCCAACCTCGTCAACGAGGCCGCGCTGCTGGCCGCCCGCCGCGGCCACGAGAGCGTCCAGCGCTCCGACTTCACGGACGCGCTCGAGAAGATCATCCTCGGCGCCGAGCGCAAGATCGTGCTCGGGGCGGACGACCGCCGCCGGATCGCGTACCACGAGGGCGGCCATGCGATCGTCGGCATGCTCACCCCGGGCGCCGACCCGGTCCGCAAGGTCTCGATCATCCCGCGCGGCCAGGCCCTCGGTGTGACCCTCTCCACGCCCGACGACGACCGCTTCAACCTCTCCGAGGGCGAGCTGCGCGCGAAGATCCGCGTCGCGCTCGGGGGGCGGGTGGCCGAGGAGGTCGTGTTCGGTGACATCACGACGGGCGCGGAATCGGACATCCAGCAGGTGACCGCGATCGCGCGCGGCATGGTCGAGCGCTGGGGGATGAGCGAGAAGGTCGGCTTCCTCACCGTGACCCCGCAGAACGGCCGGAGCATGCTGCTGCCCGGGGCGGAGCCGGTCTCCGAGGCGACCCAGGAGCTGATCGACGGCGAGGTCCGCCGGATCGTCGACGAGGAGCACGACACGACGACGAAGCTCCTCGGCGACAACCGCGAGAGGCTCGACAACCTCGCCGAGACGCTCCTCGAGCGCGAGACGCTCGACGAGATCGACGCCTACGCCGTGGCGGGTATCGACCGCCGCGGCGCCCCGGCGCCCGTTTAGCGGCCGCCCCCGACCCCGAGCGACGGAAGCCTTGCCGGATTGGTGTCACCAGACGACACCAATCCGGCAACCCTCAGGTGATCGCGCTTGACATGTGACCAAATAGTCACCTATCATGGACAGCGTGACCGACGATGACCGTGTCTTCAAAGCGCTGGCGGACCCCACCCGGCGCTTCCTGCTCGACCGGCTCTTCACGCGTGACGGCCGCACGCTGACGGAGCTCGAGTCCGAGCTCGAGATGACGCGCTTCGGCGTGATGAAGCACCTGCGGGTGCTCGAGGACGCCGACCTCGTGGTCACGCGGCGGTCGGGCCGGGAGAAGCTGCACTACCTCAACCCGGTGCCGATCCGCCTGATCCACGACCGCTGGATCGACAAGTACACGGAGCGCCGCGTGTCGGCGCTCATGGACCTCAAGACAGAACTGGAGCAAGCAGCATGACCACGATGAGCGAGACCAAGACGACCCAGGTGTACCGGGTCTTCATCAAGGCGACCCCCGAGGCGATCTGGGACGCGATCACCAAGCCCGAGTGGAGCGACCGCTACGGCTACGGCGCCCTCAACGAGTACGAGCTGCGCCCCGGCGGCCGGTACCGCGGCAACGCGAGCCCGGAGCTGCAGGCGGCGGGCATGCCCGACGTGGTGGTCGACGGGGAGGTGATCGAGGCCGACCCGCCCCGCAGGCTGGTCCACACCTGGCGCTTCCTCTGGAGCGAGGAGATCGCCGCCGAGGGCCCCACGCAGGTCGCCTTCGAGATCAAGGAGATCGGCAATGGCGTTTCGAGCCTGACCGTGACCCACGAGCTCGAGAACGCACCCGTGACCGCCGGGATGATCGCCGGCGAGGCCGAGGGCGCCGGAGGCGGCTGGGCCTACGTGCTCAGCGACCTCAAGTCGCTGCTCGAGACCGGACAGGCGCTCGAGGTGCAGGCATAGGACGGCAGGGGCCGGGTCCGCACGGATCCGGCCCCTATCGCCGCTTCTCCGTCTTGCGCTCCATCAGCGCCACGTCGGCCCTGACGAGCGCGTCCTCCGCGCTCGTGCCGACGGGAATCGCCGCGGTGCCCCAGGTCAGCTCGATGCTGCTGCCGTCGGGCGCCGAGCACGCCTGACCGACGTTGGTCGCCATACGGTGGAGCACCTCGTCGGCGGCGTCGAGATCGCTGCCCGGCAGCATGACGACGAACTCGTCGCCGCCCCAGCGGAAGCAGCGATCCGTCGCCCGCAGCGAGCGCTCCATCTCGAGCGCGACCTCGCGGAGGCAGCGGTCGCCCTCGAGGTGGCCCCAGCGGTCGTTGACGCGGCGCAGGTCGTCGATGTCCACGAGCCCGACGCTCAGCGGCAGGTCGTCGCGCGCCCCGCGCGACACCTCGACGGTGAGCGCCTCGTCGAAGGCGCGGCGGTTGCCGAGGCCGGTCTGGGCGTCGACCCGGGCGAGCCTGCGCGCCACCTCGGCGCCGCTCTGCAGGCCGAGCCGCTGACGGCGCGCGTTGAAGAGGTACGTGATCATGATCGCGCCCAGCGCGAGCAGGATGAGCGACTCGGCGATCATGTCGCCGATCACCATGCTGCCCGCCCCCTCGTAAAGGAGCGGCAGCGCGAGAGCGAGAATCAGCACGCCGAGATGCACGACGGCGCGGCGCGGCGGGTGCAGCGCGCCGGCCGCCATCCACAGCACGAAGAGGTCCTCGTATGCGGACGAGCCGCCGCCCGCGAGGAAGTTGAGCGTCGCGATGCCGGCCACCCCGAGGTACGCGATGACGAGCAGGTCGTCGAACGAGGGCCTTCGCCGCGCGACCGCGACTGCGCCCGCGAGGCCGGCCACGATGAGCGCGCCGGCCACGGCCCAGCCGGCCGCGCCGATCTCGTCGTCCACCGGCTCGAGCGGCAGGAAGGCGAGTGAGAGCAGCGCGCTCAGGCCGAGGATGGCGGCAGCCACCCGGCGCGCGGCATCCCAGTCGGCTCCCTCGTACGGGTCCGACCGTCGCTCGAACATCGCCTTCACAAGCTCGACCGCCTGCCCTGGCGGCTTCATGGGTACCCCCGTATCCCCTGGTGTCTGTTCACATAGCCTGACTGCAATGTCACGAAACCGAAAGTTCTGAGGGCATTCGTGCTTGACCTGATCGACAGGGCGCTCGCCGAGGACCTCGGCGCCGGTGACATCACGACGCGGGCGGTGGTCCCTGCGGGCGCGACCGCGCGTGCCCGCATCGAGCAGAAGCAGCCCGGCGTGCCGGCCGGGCTCGCCGTGGCGCAGGCGGTGTTCGCGCGCGTCGACCCGGCGCTCCGCTGGGACGGCCCTCTGCGCCGAGGGCGAGTCGCGCGAGGGCGGGCCGGTGGCGGAGATCGAGGGCGCCGCAGCGTCGATCCTGGCGGGCGAGCGGGTGGCGCTGAACTTCCTCGGCAGGCTCTCGGGTGTCGCGACGCTGACGGCGCGCTACGTGCAGGCCGTGGAGGGCACCGGGGTGCGGATCCTGGACACGCGCAAGACGACGCCGGGCCTGCGTGCCCTCGAGAAGGCGGCGGTCCGCGCGGGCGGCGGCACGAGCCACCGCAGCGGCCTCTTCGACGCGATCCTCGTCAAGGAGAACCACGCGGCGCTCGCGGGCGGGGTGGGGGAGGCGGCGGCGCTCGCGCTTGCCGAGGCGCCGGACGGTGTCGTGGTCGAGGTGGAGTGCGCGACGCTCGACGAGGTGGCCGCCGCCGTGGAGGCCGGCGTGCGCGAGACTGCTGCTCGACAACATGGCGCCGGCCGAGCTGCGCGCCGCGGTCGACATCGCCGGCGGGCGCGCCGAGCTCGAGGCGAGCGGGGGGATCACGCTCGACACCATTCGCGAGGTCGCCGAGACGGGCGTCGACTTCATCAGCGTCGGCGCGCTCACGCATTCGGCGCCCGCGCTCGACTTCAGCCTGCTGCTCGATCCGCGCTAGCGGCCCGCGGCCCGGGCGGCCGCAGGACCGCGAACGGGTCCGTCACCGCGAGGTCGCGCGAGCCGAAGCGGTAGACGGCCGCCGGGCGCCCGCCGCCGCGGCCGGGTGAGCGGCGCTCGCCGGTGGCCTCGAGCAGGCCGCGGCGCTCGAGCACGCGCCGCAGGTTCGTCGGGTCGACGGCGTAGCCGAGCGCGGCCGTGTAGATCGACGACAGCTCCGAGATCGAGAACGAGCGCGGCGCCAGCGCGAAGCCGATGTTCGTGTACGAGAGCTTCGCGCGCAGGCGCTCGCGCCCGGCGAGCACGATCGCCTCGTGGTCGAAGGCCATGGGCTCGGGCAGCTCGTCGACGGGGTGCCACGCCGGTATCGGCGGGCAACGCCGGATCGAGGCCGAGCGGGACCAGGCCCAGATAGGCGGTCGCGAGCTGCCACTCGGCGGGATGGCGGCCCGGGTCGCCGACCGTCTCGAGCTGCTCGAGCCAGGAGAGCTCGGCCACGTCGACCTTGCGCGCCAGCTGCGCCCGGATCGAGTCGTCGAGCGCGTGCCCGGGGTCGAGGTAGCCGCCGGGCAGCGACCAGGCGCCCGAGAACGGCTCGACGCGCGCGCTGCCACAGGAGCACCCAGAGCGAGTCGCCGCGCACCTGGAGCACCACGGCCAGGGTCACATGGGTGGGGGAGGTGCGCTTCACGCGGTGTATACTCGTCCTGCAACGGTTTTCGATCATAAGGCAAAAACCTCTCCATGAAGCCAATCGAGCTCCCGACACTCAGCCCCGCCGCCGCCCCGGCCCTGAGCGCCTCCGACCTCACGCGCATGCAGGCCGAGGTGCGCGCGCTCGCCGAGGAGCGCAACGCCGTGATCCTCGCGCACAACTATCAGGTGCCCGAGGTGCAGGACGTGGCGCACTTCGTGGGGGACTCGCTCGGCCTGTCGCGCAAGGCGGCCGAGACCGATGCCGACGTGATCGCCTTCTGCGGCGTCCACTTCATGGCGGAGACGGCCTCGATCCTCTCTCCCGGCAAGACCGTCCTGCTGCCCGACCTCGACGCGGGCTGCTCGCTCGCCGACTCGATCACCGCCCCGCAGCTGCGCGCCTGGAAGGCGAAGCACCCGGGCGCGATCGTCGTCATGTACGTGAACACGACCGCCGAGGTCAAGGCGGAGACCGACTACTGCTGCACCTCGGCCAACGCGGTCGACGTGGTGCGCCACATCCTTCGCGAGCACGGCGAGGACACCGAGATCCTGTTCGGCCCGGACATGTGGCTGGGCGCCTACGTCGAGAAGACGATCGGGCGCCGGCTGCACGTGTGGGACGGCGAGTGCCACGTGCACGCGGGCATCCGGCCCGGCGACATCGCCGACGTGCGCGCGGCGCACCCGGACGCCGAGTTCATGATCCACCCGGAGTGCGGCTGCACGACCCAGGTCATGGAGTACGTGGCCGCCGGCGACGTCGATCCCGAGCGCACGCACATGCTGTCCACGGGCGGCATGCTCGACTTCGCGCGCGAGTCGGACGCGAGCGAGTTCATCGTCGCGACCGAGACCGGCATGCTCCACCCGCTCGCGCAAGGAGAACCCCGGCAAGGAGTTCATCCCCGCCAACCGGGCCGCGGCGTGCCGCTACATGAAGATGATCACGCTGCCGAAGCTGCGCGACGCGCTCCGCGACCTGCGCCCGGTCGTGAAGGTGGATCCGGTGCTGGCCGAGCGGGCGCGGGTGCCGATCGACCGCATGGTCGCCATCGGCTGACCCGTCGCCTGCCACCCTGGATGCCGTGAGACGCGTCCTCGGCGCCTGCCTTACCTGCCTCGCCGTGCTGGCCGTGGCCGCCCCTGCCTCGGCTGCGGGAGCCGACCCGGTCGACCACACGAAGCCCGCCGCGCCCGACGGGACGCCGATGTGCGCGGACTGGGTGCACGCACGCCACACGGTCGAGCGCGGCGGCCGCAGCTGGCCGACCTGGCACCCGCCGCGCGACCCGCGCTACAGGTGCGCGTTCGGGCACGAGCACGGCTCGAACCCGCGCGCCTTCGCGTACTTCCGGCGCACGGGCATGCCCGCCCTGGGCCACATCGGCGCCTTCGCGGGCAGCGACGAGGCGCACGCCGGCTTCAAGGTCTTCGTCGTCAACCGCGACCGCAAGGGGCTCGCCTGGATGGTCGTCCTGCACCAGGGCTCGGGCTCGCCCAAGCGCGGGACCGTGCGCTTCCACTCGCTCGAGACCTGGCTGTTCAAGCAGAGGCGCGGCCGGCTCGTGGCGCACACCCGTCACATGGCCGACTTCGGCGAGGCGCTGCCCAACTGCCCCGGCACCGAGCTTCGTGAGCACATGCGGCTGCTGCCGAGCCCCGCCTGCGAGTCGGTCTACGAGGAGTGGGACACCGGCTTCGACGTCGGCGGCGTCTTCCGCGGCCGGCCCGGGTTCGGGATCGACAACGCGATCACGCAGTTCGACGCCGCCGCGCCCGACGCAGATCATCTTCAACAAGGGCTTCGCCTGCGGGCCGAACGATCCCGCCGGCTGGGACTCCTACTGCAAGGGCGACAAGCGGGCCGTGTTCCACCCGCGCTGGGAGGTCGACAACCGCGGCGGCAGCCGCTTCCGGACGGACGCGTTCGGCAGCCGCTCGCCCGCCGGCCTCCTGCAGGTGGTGTCACGCCGCCTGCGGGTCGACCAGTCGGACGAGTGCTGCGGTGCCGAGAACGCCTTCGTCATGGAGCAGCCGAGCGACGGCGGCATCTACCGCGCCGGCCGCGGGCTCAACTCGAAGAACTTCGAGTTCCCCGGGTACTGCGTGCTGCAGAACGAACTAGTTCCGCCGCGCCAGCCAGATCACAGCCGTCAGGAAGCAGAACGCGAAGATGACGCAGAGGATGTTCAGCGTCTCGTTCGAGTCGCCCTGCGCCACCGTCACGAGCCACCATCCGGGCAGGACCCATGCCATCACCGCGCCCGCGAAGGCCACGGCGCGCATATAGAGCGAGCGCACCCGCTCGTCGCCCGTTCCGCTCATCACCTCGAGCACGTTCGAGCGGCGCCGTCCGAAGTGGACCACCGCGATGAAGGCGGTCATGATGAGCGCCACGGGCAGCGCGGCCTCGAAGCCCTCGGCGATCCAGAAGACCGCCGTGGCGGCGGCGCCGATCAGCGCCATGCCGATCACCTGGACGCTCCAGTTGTTCATCGCGTCGTTCATCTCGAATCTCCGTTGTCCGAAAACATCTCCTCGACGCTCGTCCCGAAGTGGCGGGCGAGCGCCATAGCCAGCGGCAGCGAGGGGAGGTAGCGGCCGGTCTCGATTGCGTTGATCGTCTGCCGCGAGACCCCCATCGCCTGAGCGAGCGCGGCCTGTGAGAGGCCGTGCTCGGCCGCGCCGCCGGCGCACGTCGTTGTCCATCGATGTAAAGTTAGCTTGACATCGGCGCGGTGTCAAGTCAACTTTACACCGGGTAGTCTGCCGGCCGTGCAGCTGATCTACCCGGAGCGTCGCCCGACCTCCCCCGAGGAGCTCGCCGCGGGCCTACGGCTGGCGGAGCTGGCGCCGCCCGGAAGGCCGTATCTCGGGCTCAACATGGTCTCGAGCCTGGACGGCAAGGCCACCATCGACTGGCGCACGAAGGGCCTCTCGACCGACCTCGACCGACGCCTCTTCCATCACCTGCGCACGCAGGCCGACGCGGTCATGGTCGGGCGCCGGGACGGTGCGCGTGGAGCGCTACGGGCGCATGACCAAGTCGGCTGAGCTGCGCGAGAAGCGCCTCGCGGAGGGCCTCGCCGCCGATCCGCTCGCCGTGATCGTGAGCGCGCGGCTCGACCTGCCCGCGGACCTGCCGCTCCTGAACGAGCCCGGGCAGCGGGTTGTGATCGCCACCGGCTCGGACGCGAGCCTGCCCGGCCTGGGCGAGCAGGTCGAGTACGTCCGCGTGGGCGACGACCTGCCGCGGCTGATGGCCTACCTCGAGGAGACGCACGGCATCCGCTCGGTGCTCTGCGAGGGCGGCCCGACGCTCAACTCCCACCTGTTCGCCGCCGGCCTCGTGGACGAGCTCTTCCTCACGCTCAACCCCAAGGTCGCGGGCGGCGCCGCCGCGCTGACGATCGTGGCGGGCCCCGACCTCGTCGAGCCGGCCGAGCTCGAGCTCGTCTCGGTCGCCGAGGGCGACGGCGACCTGTTCACGCGCTGGCGCGTCGCGCTGAGCCTGCAGAAACCCTTGCACCTGTCGATGATTTGCGGCCTCGTCGCTACTAATGGTCGTCCTCATGGCGACTGTGGAAGCTACGCCCCGCTGCGGCGGGCGAGGAGCGACGGCGGCCCCCCGAGGCCGAGGTGCCGGTCGTCGAGTTCCGGAACGTGACGAAGGTCTACGACGGCGGCTCGGTGGCCGTCGACCAGGTCTCGATGCGCATCGGCCGCGGCGAGTTCGTCTTCCTCGTCGGCCCCACGGGCTGCGGCAAGTCGACCTGCATCCGCCTGCTCCAGAAGGAGCTCGAGCCCGAGCAAGGGCGAGATCGCGATCGCCGGCCGCACGCTCGAGCGAGATCCCGCGCGGCCGCGTCCCGTACCTGCGCCGCAACATCGGCGTCGTGTTCCAGGACTACAAGCTGCTGCCGAACCGCACCGTCTACGACAACGTCGCCTACTCGCTGCAGGTGATCGGCGAGCGCGCGCCAGCAGATCCGCCGCAAGGTGCCGGACATCCTGCGCCTCGTCGGCCTCTCGACGAAGCTGCACAACTTCCCCGACGAGCTCTCCGGGCGGCGAGCAGCAGCGCGTCTCGATCGCGCGCGCGTTCGTCAACCACCCGCCGCTGCTGCTCGCCGACGAGCCGACCGGCAACCTCGACCCCGAGACGTCGATCGGGATCATGCAGCTGATCTACCGCATCAACCGCACCGGCACGACCGTCGTCGTGGCCACCCACGACAAGGAGATGGTCGACAAGATGCGCCGGCGCGTGATCGAGCTGCGCGAGGGCCGCATCGTGCGCGACGAGAAGTCCGGCCTCTACCGCCCCGACGAGTCGACGACCGAGTTCGCGATCCGCCTGCGCGGCGAGCTCGGCGTTGGCGCCGAGGGCCACCCCAACTAGATCCGATGCGCTCGGGATTCTTCCTCAAGGAGGCGCTGCGCGGGCTCAGGCGCAGCTCCGCGCCGGCCCTGGCCGCGCTGCTCACGGTGCTGCTCACCGCGCTCGTGCTCGGCGTCTTCATCCCGATCGTGCAGGCCACGACGGGCACCGCCAACGAGGTGCGCAACCGCGTGGTGGTCGACGTCTACGTCAAGGAGTCGGCCACGCAGGTCGAGCAGGCCGAGCTGAAGGAGGCGCTCGAGGCCACGAGCAACGTCAAGTCGGTCGAGTTCATCTCCAAGGGCGAGGCGCTCGCGCGTGCCCAGGAGAAGAACCCGAAGGCCTTCAAGGAGGGCGCCGAGCTGCTCGGCACGAACCCGCTGCCCGCCTCCTTCCGCGTGCGCCCGAGGATCCCGACCGCATCGAGGAGATCGTCGAGCGCGCTCGCAGCCGAACGGCATGCCGCAGCTCGCCGCCATCGACGAGGTGCGCAACCGCGAGGAGGACACGGACAAGATCCTCTCGGCCACCGGCCTCGTGAAGGCGCTGACCGCGGGCCTCGCGGTGCTGCTCGTGCTCGCCTCGATCGCGCTGATCGCGAACACCATCCGGCTGTCGATCTTCGCCCGCCGGCGCGAGGTCGAGGTGATGAAGCTGGTGGGCGCGACCAACTGGTTCATCCGCTGGCCGTTCGTGATCGAGGGCGTGATCGTCGGCTTCATCGGCGGCCTGCTCGCGGTGCTCCTGCTGACGATCGCCAAGGAGACGTTCATCGACCCGCTCTCCGAGCGCTTCGCGCTGCTCGCCGCGCCGGAGACGATCGACTTCCCGCTGCTCGTGATCGTCCTGATGATCGCCTGCATCGCGGTCTCGGCGATCGGCAGCGGCATCACGCTGCGCCGCTTCCTGCGCGTTTAGCGGCGCTTAGGCGCCCGCGTCTAAGCTGATCGATCGCATGAACTCGGTCCGTTCGGCAGTCGTCGCCTTCCTCTGCGCGGTCTTCGCGCTCTTCGTCGGCATCTGGCTCGGCGGGCACCCCGAGAACCTGCCGGACGCGGTGCAGGACGCCTTCGTGGACGAGGACCGCGCCCTGCGCGCCGAGGTCATCGACACGATCGAGGACAACTTCTACAAGAAGGTGAACGACGAGACGCTCGACGACGCGTCGCTCAAGGGGATCGTCGAGTCGCTCAACGACCCGTTCTCGCACTACCTCACGCCCAAGGAGGCGACGCAGTTCAACGAGTCGGTGAGCGGGCGAGTTCGAGGGCGTCGGGATGAACGTCGAGGAGGACCGGCGCGGCCTGAGGGTGATCCGCGTGTTCGAGGACTCGCCGGCCGAGCAGGCCGGCATCAAGCGCGGCGACTTCATCCTCTCGGTCAACGGTCGCTCGATCGCCGGCGTCAACAGCGACGTGGCCACCAGCCGCATCAAGGGCGAGGCCGGCACCTCCGTCGAGCTCGAGCGTGGTCACCCCGGGCGACGACGGCCCGCGCGAGCTGAAGGTGGAGCGCGCGCGCATCGAGGTGCCGGTCGCGACGGGCAGGATCGTCGAGCGGGGCGGCAAGAAGATCGGCGTCGTCGAGCTGACCACCTTCAGCTCCGGCGCTCACGGGATGCTGCGCGAGCGAGGTCGACGAGCTGCTGAAGAAGGGCGCCGAGGGCATCGTGCTCGACCTGCGCGGCAACGGCGGCGGCCTGCTGACCGAGGCCCAGCTCGTCGTCGAGCATCTTCATCGAGGACGGCAAGATCGTCTCGACGCGCGGCCGCTCGCGCCCCGAGCGCGTGCTCGAGGCCGAGGGCGACGCCATCGACGAGGACATCCCGATGGTCGTGCTCGTCGACGGCGGCAGCGCGAGCGCCTCCGAGATCGTGACCGGCGCGCTGCGCGACCGCGGGCGCGCCACCGTGGTCGGCACGCGCACCTTCGGCAAGGGGCTCGTCCAGGAGGTCGAGCCGCTCTCGAACGGCGGCGTGCTCGACATCACCGTCGCCAACTACTACCTGCCCGGCGGCAAGACGATCTCGACGGCCGGCATCAAGCCCGAGGTGCGGGCCGCGGACAACCCGACACAGACCGCGACGAGGCGCTTCCGACGGCGCTCGACACCCTGCTCGAGCAGCCTCGATGAGCTCCGCGCTCAGCGCGCCTCGACCAGGCCGCTCGTGGCGGTGCTCGAGAAGCGCGGCCGCTTCCTCGTCGCCGAGCCGCTGTTCGGGCGCGGGCCGCGCGGCGCTGTCGAGCCGCGCGGCGCGCGCGTCGGCGACCTCGTGCTGGTGGGCGCGGGCAAGCGCGGCGCGCGTGTGATCCGCACGCTCGGCCGGCCGGACCGCGCGCGCGACGTGCTCGAGGGCCTGATGCTCGATCGCGGCCTCCATCGCGACTACCCGCGCTCCGCCGACGCGGAGGCCGAGCACGCCGCGGGCGAGCCCTACGCCGCGGACGACCGCGTGGACCTCACCGGCGCTGCCGACCTTCACGATCGACCCCGACGACGCACGCGACTTCGACGACGCCATCTCGGCCGAGCGCGAGGACGACGGCCGTATCCGCGTCTGGGTGCACATCGCCGACGTGACCGCCTACGTGCGCCCGGGCGGCCCGCTCGACGGCGAGGCCTACCGGCGCGGCACGAGCGTCTACGTGCCGGGCGCGGTCGAGCCGATGCTGCCGGAGGCGCTCTCGAACCGGGCCTGCTCGCTGCGGCCCGGGCGAGGAGCGCCTCGCCGTGACCGTCGAGATGGAGATGGACGGCGCCGAGGTCGCGCAACGTCGTCTTCCACCGCTCGCGCGATCCGCTGCGACGCGCGCCTGACCTACGGCGAGGTCGACGAGATCTTCGCCGGCCGCGGCGCGCGCCGAGGAGCCGTGGGCCGCGCCGCTCGCCGCCGCGCGCGAGGTGTCCGCGGCGCTGCGCGCGCGGCGCGACGTCGCTCGAGCTCGGCTCGCCCGAGCCCGTCGTTCGAGTTCGACTCCGAGGGCCACGTGACCGGCGTGCACCACGAGAAGCAGACCGAGTCGCACTCGCTGATCGAGCAGCTGATGATCCTCGCCAACGAGCAGGTGGCCGGCTACCTCGCGGACCGCCGCGCTGCCGACGCTCTACCGCGTGCACGAGCGCCCCGAGCCGACGGCCGGTGGCGTTCCTCGTCGAGCAGCTGGCCGAGCCTCGAGGTGCCGACGCCGCCGGTGCCGCGAGCACATGACGCCGCAGCAGGCGGCCGACCTGTCGGCTGAGACTGTCGCGGATCGTGGCCGCGCGAGTCGGGCGGCCGGCGCGCGCTCGGCGTCGCTCGTGCTGCGCTCGCTCAAGCAGGCCTTCTACTCGCCGCAGAACCTCGGCCACGCCGGGCTCGGCGAGCGCCGCGCTACTGCCACTTCACCTCGCCGATCCGCCGCTATCCGGACGTGATCGTCCACCGCGCGCTGCTGCGGGGCTCGGGCATCGACGACGCGGCGCCGCCGGCCGCACGAGCTCGACGAGGCCGGCGTTGCGACCTCCGGCGGCCGAGCGCGCCGCGATGGAGATCGAGCGCGCCGCCGACGACGTCTGCCTCGCCTTCCTGCTCGAGCGCGTGCTCGCCGAGGCCGATCCGGCCGAGCCGCCGACCTTCGAGGGCGAGATCGTCGGGCTGATCGAGAAGGGCGCGTTCGTGCGCTTCGGCGAGGAGGGCTTCGAGGGCATGCTGCCGAGCCGCCGACTGCGCGGCTGGTGGAAGCTGAACGAGCTAGGGACGGCTCTCGAGGCCGAGGGCAGCGGCGGCGGCTGCGCCTCGGCGACCCGGTCAGCGTGCGTCGTCGACCGGGTCGACACCGCGCGCGGCCGGGTTGATCTCTCGCCCGCCGGTGCATACTCGTAGGCGCGATGGCGAAGAAGGGAAAGCGAAAGGCGGCGCCCGGCGACGTCGCCACGCAACCGCCAGGCGGGGTTCCGCTACAACCTGCTCGAGAGGTTCGAGGCGGGCATCGTGCTGCAGGGATCCGAGGTCAAGTCGATGCGCGACGGCGGGGTGCAGATGAAGGACGCCTACGCCGAGGTGCGCGACGGCGAGGTCTGGCTCCACAACATGCACATCGCGCCCTACGGGCCGCGCGCGCGAGAACCACGACCCGGAGCGCCCGCGCAAGCTGCTGCTGCACCAGCGCGAGATCGAGCGCCTGATCGGCCAGACCGCCGAGAAGGGCCAGACGCTCGTGCCGACGCGCATCTACTTCAACGGCTCGCGCGCGAAGGTCGAGATCGCGCTCGCCAAGGGCAAGGACATGTACGACAAGCGCCGGGCGATCAAGGAGCGCGACACGAAGCGCGAGATCGAGCGGGCGCTGTCCGAGCGGTACTAGCCGCGAACACGCTCGGCGCCGCCGACGAGGTGCGTGTCACGCGCAGCTCATCGTCCAGGACCGCACGTCCGCAGGCGCACCGGGATCGAGCGTGCCGAGCTCGGGCGGCCCGCGAGCAGAGCCGGGGCGCGGCTCGCCGCGTGGACCGCGTCCGCGAGCGGAGCGCCGCTCTCGACCAGCAGCCGGACCGCCTGGTCGAGCGCGCCCACGCTGCCGGCGAGCGTGCCGTCGGCCAGGGTCGAGCGGCCGTCCCGAACCTCGATCTCCGCGTCGCCGAGGCGGAAGCGGCCGTCGCCGAGGCCCGCGGCGGCGATCGCGTCGCTCACGAGGCAGAGGCGCCGTCCCGCCGCCCGCCGGACCACCGCCACCGTCTCCGGCGCGAGGTGAACGCCGTCCACGATGGCGGTCACGGCGACGTCGTCGCGGGCGAGCGCCGCCCCGGCGGGCCCCGGGTCGCGCGCCGCGAAGGGGCGGTGCGCGTTGTGGATGTGCGTGATCGCGCTCGCGCCGCGGTCGAAGGCGGCGTGAGCCGTGGCCGCATCGGCGTCGGTGTGGCCGATCCGCACCGCGATCCCGCGCGCGACCAGCAGCTCGACGAGCTCGAGCGCCGCCGGGCAGCTCCGGCGCCAGCGTCATCGGCGGCCACCGGGCCGGCGGCGATCAGCTCGCTCGGCCAGCGCGGGGTCGGGCTCGCGCAGGTGCTCCGCGCGATGGGCGCCGCGCCGCCGCGGTGACAGGAACGGCCCCTCGAGGTGGAAGCCGAGCAGCCTGACCGGCGAGCGCTCGGCTGCCGCCGGCCCCTCGCGCGAGCGCCGCGCGCAGCGTCTCCGGCGGCGCGCTGATCAGGGTGGGCTGGCAGGCGGTGACCCCGGCGGCGGCGAGCGCGGCGCCGGCCTCGGCGTAGCCGGCGGGCTCGGCCGTCAGGAAGTCGACGCCGCCGAAGCCGTTGACCTGGAGGTCGACGAACCCGGGCACGGCGAGGCCGCCGCGGACCGGCCGGCGACAGCCCGAGCGCGCGCGATCCGCCCGTCCTCGACCGCGACGTCGCCGGGGACCTCGACGCCGTCCGCCAGCGCCGCGCGGACGCCGAGCCTCACAGGCCCGAGCCCGCGCTCCGCGGCCCAGCGCGACAGCTCGTGGCGGCTCGAGAGCTGGAGCTTGCGCAGCACCGACGACACGTGCGCCTCGACCGTCTTCGGCGAGATGTCGAGCCGCAGCGCGATCTCCTTGTACATGTAGCCGCGCGCGATGTGCTGGAGCACCTCGCGCTCGCGCGGTGTGAGCGCGTCGAGCTCGGACTCGGGCTGCGGGGCCGGGGCCCGGCGAAGGCGTCGAGCACGAAGCCCGCGAGCCGCGGCGAGAAGACGGCGTCGCCGCCCTGCACGCGGCGCACCGCGTCGGCGAGCTCGTCGCCCGAGATGTTCTTCGTCACGTAGCCGCGCGCGCCGGCGCGGATCACGGCGATCACGTCCTCGGCGGCGTCGGAGACGGACAGCGCGAGGAAGCGCGGCGGCCGCTCGATCTCGGCCGCGGTGCGGCGGATCACCTCGACGCCGCCGCCGTCCGGCATGTGCACGTCGAGCAGCACGACCTCGGGCTCGAGCTCGGCGGATCGCCTCGACCGCCTCCGCGACGCCGCCGGCCTCGCCCACGACCTCGAGCAGCGGGTCGAGCTCCGAGCGCACGCCCGCGCGGAAGAGCTGGTGGTCGTCGACGATCAGGACGCGCGGCTCGCTCATCGCCGCCCCTCCAGGACGCAGCTCGACCTCGGTGCCGGCGCCGGCCGAGCTGGTGATCGTCGCGCGGCCGCCGTGGCGCTCCATCCGGCCCACGATAGACTCGCGGACGCCGCGGCGGTCGGCCGGCAGCGCGCTCGGGGTCGAAGCCCGGGCCGCGGTCGCGCACGAACACCTGGGTGCGGCCGTCGACGCTCTCGGCGTAGACGTCGACCGGTCGAGCCGCCGCCGAACTTGGCCGCGTTGGTCATCGCCTCGCGCGCGGCGGCCACGATCGCCTCGACGCGCGGGATCGAGCTCGCGGTCGCCGACCACCACGACCTCGACCGGGCACGCCGTAGCGCTCCTCGACCTCGGTGGCGGCGGCCTCGAGCGCGGGCGCGAGCCGCGCCGCCGCGCCGGGCGCCGGGCCGCCCGGCGAGCCAGGCGCGCAGCTCGCGCTCCTGGCGGCGCGCGATCGCGGCCACCTCCTGCGGGTCGCCGGCGCGCCGCTGCACCATGCGCGAGCGTCTGCAGCACCGAGTCGTGCAGGTGCGCGGCCACCTCGGCGCGCTCCTGCGAGCGGATCCGCTCCGCGCGCTCGCTCGTGAGCGAGCGGACGAGCCGGACGATCCAGGGCGCGAAGATCACCCCGAGCACGACGACGGCCACGAGCACCGACGAGCAGCACGTCGCGCGCGGCGCTGAGCGCGCCGGTCGTCTGGAGGAAGACGATCGCCGGCCGCGATCACGAGCGCGATGCCGACGCCGTGCGCGACACGGCGAGCGCGGCGCGCCGGCCCTCGTCGTGGCGGAGCTCCTCGAGCGCGCCCGCGAGCCGGTCGCCGAGGCCGGCGTCGCGCGGCGACGGGCTCGCGCCGGCGCGCGGTCGGCGCCGTGGCCGCGGCGGCGGCGTCGCGACCGCGGTGGGCGGGCGTCGCGCGAGCCGAGCGACTGGCGCCAGATCAGCGCGCCGCCGCTCGCCACCAGAACGAGCGGCCAGACGATCGCGTCCGAGAACCAGATCCCGAGCGCGCGGAAGGTGAGCAGCACGCTCACCAGCAGCAGCCCGGTGCCGAGCGCGACCTCGACGGCCGCGCGGCCCGCTGGGCGCGCGCGGCGTCGCGCCCGCGGCGCGTCCCCGGCGGGGATCAGGAGCCAGGCGAGCGCGTAGAGGGCGACGCCGATCCCGCCGGCCGCGGTCGCCGCCACGAAGGCGAAGCGCACGAGCCACAGGTCCACGCCGTAGCGGCGCGCGATGCCGGTGCAGACGCCGCCGAGCCAGCGCCCGTCCGCGGTCGCGGCGCAGCACCTTGGGCGCGACGGTGCTCATCGGCCGCGGCGTGAGCCCGCGCGCCAGCAGGATCGCCCCCGCCGCGGCGCAGGCGACGGGGGCGAGGAGGGCGAAGCTGAGCGCCGACGGCGCCGGTGGCGTCGAGCAGCAGGACAGACCCCCAGCACGAGCACCGCGATGCCCGCGACCAGGGAGGGCACGTCGGCGCTACTCGCGTTCGATCCCACCCGTCTCCTCGCAGGCGGAGTTCATGCCGCGGTCGCCGAAGCGATCGAGGGAAGTCACCGTCGAAACCGGCCTCATGCGGGCCGAACTCACTCGTCCGAGTGTCCGATCAGGAGCTCGCCCACCCCGATGTCCGCGTCGACCACGAGCCGGCTCGTGCCGGGGTCGGCCGTGTGCTGCTCTTCGTAGTCGACGTCGATGCCGTCGCTGTCGCTGGTCGAAGACGCCGGCATGGCCGATCCCGAGCTCCGCGGTCGTGACCACGCACACGTCGTCGGCAACGATCAGCTGCGCGGAGCCGACGCCGAGGTCGAGCGCGAGCGGGGTGTCCCCGGCCGGCAGGTCGGTATCGCTCAGGTCGACCACCAGCTCGCCGATGCCGAGCTCGTAGCGATCGCGCAGGTCGACCGTGGAGGCGGGCCGGTACTCGCGGTCGCCGACGCCGCCGTCGAGGTCGATCCCGGCCGCCGACACGGCGCCCGCCGACAGCGCCAGCGCGAGCGCCGGCAGGATCAGCCAGCGAACCGGCTTGAGGAAGGCCCCTGCGGCGATCGCGACACCGGCCGCGATCACCAGGACGGCGACGATCGCCTCGCCTCCGGCCGCGGCGGCCCACGCCCCTCCGAAGGCGACGAGCCCGCAGAGGATGAGGAGCCCGATCCCGAGCGCCGCCCGCCGGGCGATGTCTCCCGCGTCTCCGCTGGGTCCCTCTCCGGAGACGAGCCACCAGACAAGGACACCGGCCGCGACCAGAACGGCGAGTGGGACGAGAACCCCCCGAGGATGAGCCCACCACCAAGAAGAAAGGGCCACGCGACCAGCAGGAGCAGGATCACACGCCCGCGATCACGAGGCCGCGATTGCGGCCGTCGACGGCAGCACCGTCGGGGGCCGAGCGGCGACCGACTCGCCCTTCGGGATCAGGAGCACCGCCGCGAGGTAGAGCAGCACGCCCGCGCCGCCGATCAGGGCCAGCACGATCGCGCCGATGCGGAAGAAGACCGGGTCGGTGTTGAAGTAGCGGCCGAGGCCGCGCACAGACGCCGCCGAGCACGCGGTCGTCCGGCGGAGCGGAACAGGCGCCTCGGCGGTGGCGCGGCGGCGGGGCCGCCGCCCGTGGGGCCGCCGCTGCCGCCTGCGCCGCCTCCGCCCGCGCCGAGCGGGCGGGTGGGAGCGTCGTAGGCCGGCGCCTGCGGGCCGCGCGGGTCCTCGGGTCCGGCGTCCGTATCGGGGCTCGTCGGCCGCCGGCTGCTCGGCGGTGGGCTCGTCCGCCGCCGGCTCGTCGCCGCGCTCGGGCTCGTTCTCGTCTTGGATGTGGTCGTTCCGGTCTTCCATGGTGCCCTCCGATGGCTTGCCTGCGCTGCCATCGAGAGTGCCGCCGCGGGGGCGGTTCGCCTATTGGGAATGATCCCTAAGGGCGGCCGCCCGCCGCTAGACTTGTAGCGGCAACAAGGGGGCGAACCAGCTTCGACGTGGGGCTGACGTTCCCGGTGTGGCGAGTCGAGGACCCGGGTTGGCCTCGTAAAAAAATCCCGGAAACCAACAACTGCGGACTCCAATCACGAGTTCGCCCTCGCCTCTTAAGTAGGTGAGGGAGTCGCGCCGGACAGCCCGCGGTCCGGGCACGCGGCTTCAGATAGCGGGCTTACCCAAGCGGCCTGACCCTCAGTCGCGCGGGGACATCTCAGAGGGTGTGGCGCCGGGGACGTGCCCCGCGGATTGACCGAACCGGTTGCCGAGATTCGACTCCGACGGGAACGCTCGTAGCAAGCATCGGGAGTGTGTTCCGCGGACGCCGGGGCAGTGCCGGCCGCCTCCACTCGCTCACCAATCATCATGTATGCATTGCTCGCCGCGGACAACGGGGAGCTGGGCGCGTTGCGTGAAGCGGAGATCCGGTAGCACCGAGCGAGCGTCCTCAGCGCGTGAGTTGGGTCGCGCCGCTGAGGTCCGGGCCTGGCTCGAGCCGCGAGCGCGATGAGATGGCGGCGCTGCTGGAGGAGCTGGTGGCGATCGACACCGAGAACCCGCCCGGTCGCGGGCTCGGCCGCTGCGGGCGCATCCTGCACGACGCGCTGGAGCGGCTGGGCCTCGCGCCCGAGCTGATCGAGGTCGCCCCGAGTCGCGAGCTCGAGGAGCCGTGCGTCGTGCGCTGCGAGCGTCGGCGCCGGCGACCTCGCACGATCTACTTCCACGGGCACTTCGACGTCGTCCCCGCGCAGGACGCGGCGCAGTTTCGGCCCCTAGCGGCGCGACGGCAGGATCACCGGCCGCGGCAGCGCCGACATGAAGGGCGGCCTGGTCAGCATGCTCTACGGCGCCCTCGCGGCGCGCGAGCTCGGCCTGCTCGGCGATCGCCGGATCGTGCTGCACTTCGTGTGCGACGAGGAGACCGGCAGCGTCGCCGGCGTCGGGTCACCTCGCGCGCAGCTGGCCTGATCGACCCGGCGCCGGTGGCGATGCTCACCGCCGAGCCCACCGGCGGCGTGATCTGGCACGCGTGCCGCGGCGCGATCACGCTGCGCGTCCAGACCTCCGGCCGCGAGGCGCACGTCGGCTACGTCGCATCGAGGGCATCAACGCCTTCGAGCACATGATCCGCATCGCCGAGCCGCTGACCGCGCTCTCGCACGAGCTGCTCGCGAAGCGGACGAGCTTCCCGGTCGAGAGCGAGGAGGCCGCGGGCTCGATGCTCGTCGTCGGCGGGCAGGCCGGCGCCGGCGCCGGCTTCAACGCCGTGCCGGGCTCGGCCTGGTTCTCGATCGACCGTCGCTTCAACCCGGAGGAGGAGCTCGATCAGGAGGTCGCGCGCCTGATGGACATGATCGAAGAGGCGGCCGACGCCGCCGGCGCCACGGTCCAGATCGACGTGCTGCAGGAGCAACCCTCCGCCAGCACGGAGGAGAACGACCCCGCCGCGCAGGCGCTAGCGCGGTGCGTCGAGGCCGTCGAGGGCACGGTGCCGAGCTTCCGGATGTGCCCGGGAGTGCTCGACACGCGCTGGTACTCGCAGCTGGGGATCCCGGCCTTCGCCTACGGCGGCGGCCGTCTCGACGTGTCCCACGGGCCGCGCGAGTACATCGACGAAGCTGCGATGCGCGACTGCGCCGCCGTCTACGCGCTATTCGCGCATCACGAAGGCTGAGGCTCGAGCCGCGCCGCCAGCCGGTCCATCCCGCGCTCGCGAGCCGCCGCCGCGGCACCCGCGCGGTCGAGCTCCCGGTCGGCCGGCAGCTCCACGTCCACGTCCCGGAGCGTCGCGATCTCCTTGAAGCGAAGGAGCTCCTCGCGCTGGGAGGTCAGGGCGGTGCGGACGCGCGGCTTCGTCTCGCGCAGCGCGCCCTCGAGGGCGGTCTCGAGCGAGCCGTGGCGCTTCAGCAGGTCCGCCGCTCCCTTCTCGCCGATGCCCTTGGCGCCCGGGAATGCCGTCGGAGGGGTCGCCGCGCAGCGCGATGAAGTCGGGCACGAGCTCCGGGCGGCACGCCGTAGCGCTTCCTGACCTCGGCCGGGTCGACCGCGCTCGGCGCCGCGGCTGCCGGTGCGCACGTAGAGGATCGTCACGCGGTCGGTCGCGCACTGGAACATGTCGCGGTCGCCGGTCATGACGAGGACGCTCCCGCCCGCATCGGCCTCGCGGCGCGCGTACGAGCCGAGCAGGTCGTCCGCCTCGAGGTTGTCGCTCACGGCGACGGTCCACCCGAACGCCCCGAAGAAGTCCGGCGAGTCGGCGAACTGCGGCGCCAGCAGTGTCGGGCACCTCCGGACGCTCGGCGTGGTAGCCGTCGAACAGCTCGAGCCGGTAGTCGGCGGCGTCCGGGCCGAAGCAGAGAACGACAGCGCGCGGCGAGTGCTCCTCGACCTCGCGCAGGATCAGGTTGGCGGTGCCGAGCAGCGCGTTGACCGCCTGGCCGTCCTTGCCCTTGATCGAGTCGGGCAGCGCGTAGAAGGCGCGGAAGAGCATCGACGGGGCGTCGACTACGAGAAGTGGTCCTGGCATGCACGGGACGCTAGCCCGTCGGCCGGGTTTCCGGCCCGCCGCGCCTCGGGTAGCCGAACTGGGTGGCGGAGCCGAACGACGCGACGCCGTTCCTGCCGGAGCGCAGCTCGCTCGCCGCCGCTGCGCGAAGCGGCCGCCGCATGCCGCGGCTGTCACCTCTGGCGCGGCGCGACCCAGACGGTCTTCGGCGAGGGCCTGAAGCGCTCGCGCGTGATGTTCGTGGGCGAGCAGCCGGGCGACAAGGAGGACCGCGCCGGCCGGCCGTTCGTCGGGCCCGCCGGCCGGGAGCTCGACCGCGCGCTCGAGGCGGCGGGCATCGAGCGCGACGAGGCGTACCTCACCAACGTGGTCAAGCACTTCAAGTTCGAGGAGCGCGGCGGCCGTCGCATCCATCAGACGCCCAAGCGCTTCGAGGTCGAGGCCTGCCAGCCCGTGGCTCGAGGAGGAGCTCCGCGGTCGTGCGCCCGGAGGCGCTCGTGCTGCTCGGCGCGACCGCCTCGAAGGCGCTGCTCGGAAGCTCCTTCCGGGTGACCCGTCACCGCGGCGAGCTGCTCGACTCCGAGCTCGCCGAGCTCGTCACGCGCCACGATCCACCCCTCCGCGATCCTGCGCGGCCCGCCCGAGGACCGCGAGGCGCAATCGCGAGGCGCTCGTCGCCGATCTGCGCGTCGTGGCGCGGGCGCTCGATGAGTCCGCGCCCCGCTCGCGGTCTCATCGGTAGCGAACGAGAGACAACCGGAGGAATCGACAATGCTGCTGAAGGACAAGAACGCCGTCATCTACGGCGCGGGCGGTGGGATCGGCGGTGCGATGGCACGTGCCTTCGCCGCGAGGGCGCCAGGGTGTTCCTGACCGGCCGCACGCGCGAGAAGCTCGACGCTGCTGGCGGGCGAGATCAGCTCGGCCGGCGGCGCGGCCGAGGTCGCCGAGCTCGACGCGCTCGACAAGCAGGCGGTCGACGAGCACGCCGACGCGGTCGCCGCCGAGGGCGGGCTGCACATCTCGTTCAACCTGATCGCGCACCCGACGAAGCACGGGACGCCGATGGTCGAGATGGACGTCGGACGAGTTCCTCCAGCCGATCGAGCAGGCCGTGCGGAGCAACTTCCTGACGAGCGGCGGCCGCGGCCGCCACATGAAGCAGCAGGGCGTCGGGCGTGATCCTGTTCTTCGGCGGCTCAGGCGACCCGATGCGCGACTACTACCTCGGCGGCACCCAGGTCGCGTTCGAGGCGCTCGAGTCGATGCGCCGGCAGCTCTCGGCGGAGCTGGGCGAGCACGGCATCCGCGCCGTGACCCTGCGCACCGGCGGCGTGCCCGAGGCGGTCCCGGACTTCGAGGGCCGCGACGCGATCGTCGACGACATCGTCAAGGAGACCATGCTCGGCCGGGCGGCCACGCTCGAGGACATCGGCAACGCGGCCGCCTTCGCCGCCTCGGACAAGGGCCGGATGATGACGGCGGCCACCATCAACGTGAGCTGCGGGGCGCTCGTCGACTAGCGCGGCTAGCCGGACTTGCGCAGCGCCTGCGAGCGCTCCGCCACCGGCTGCAGGAAGTCGGGCAGCGGGCGGACGAGGCCGCGGCCCGTCTCCCGCTCCCAGATCTGCTCGAGCTGTGCGAGGTGCTCGTCCATGACCTCGTCGATCAGCGCGAAGTCGGCCGACCGGATCGCCGCGAGCGTGCGCTCGTGGATCGAGATCACCCAGTCGGGGACGAGCGGGGCGTGCACGGCCATGTCGCGCGCGATCTCGAGCCGCCGCAGCACGCTGCGCATCAGCTGCACGACGGTCGAGTTGCCGGTCGCCCGCGCCATCGCCAGGTGGAACTTGAGGTCGAGCTGGAGGAAGAGGTCCTCGTGGCGCAGGAAGTCGTCGTCGGCCGCGAGCTCGCGCTTGCGCTCGATGAGCGCCGCGCAGCGCGGCGAAGTCGTCCTCGCTCGCGTGCACGGCCGCGAGCTGCGCGACGCGCGGCTCGAGCAGGCGGCGCGCCTCGAGCACGCCCGCCACCTCGCTCACGCGGATCGCCTGGCGCGAGCGCAGGAGCTCGCGCGGGATCAGCTCCGAGCAGACGAAGATCCCGCCGGACTGGCCGCGGCGCACGTCGAGCACGCCGGCCTCGGCCAGCGTCCTCACCGCCTCGCGCAGGGTCGGGCGGCTGATCCGCATCTGGGCGGCGAGCTCGCGCTCGGAGGGGAGGCGGTCGCCGATGTGCAGGTCGCCCGACTTGATCTTCTCGGCGATCTGCTCGACGGCTTCCTCGAACGTGCGGCGTGAGGAAACGGGCTCGAAGGAGCGCTCCAAGGCCGCGCGAGTATAGGCAGGGGCGCCGCTCAGGAGCGCCGGGCTCATGCTCTCGCGGCGGCGATCCGCTCGAGCGCCTGGCGCTCCGCGACCTCGATGGGCGCGGACCCCTCGGCCCGTGCGGTCTCGATCGCCAGCTCGAGCCGGTCCATGGCGCCGGCGATCAGCTCGGCCTCGCCGCGGCCCGTGCTCGCCGTACCACTCGCGCGACACGTGGATCAGGCCGCCGCAGTTGGCGAGGAAGTCGGGCACGTAGAGGATGCCGCGCTCGTTCAGAACGCGCGCGACCGCGCGGCTCGTGAGCGGGTTGTTGGCGGCGCCCGGCCACCACGCGGCAGTCGAGCGCGTGGGCGAGCGCGCTCGTCGATCATGCCGCCGGCGGCGCAGGGGGCGAGCACGTCGAGCGGCGCCGCCATGACCTCCTCGGCCGACGGCGGCGAGCTGCGCCGCCGTGCTCGGCGCGGAAGCGCTCGGCGCGCAGCGGGTCGAGGTCGTAGGCGAGGATCTCGCGCGCCGTGCGCGCTCAGGCGTCGCGGCGAGCACGGAGCCCACCTTGCCGAGGCCGATCACGCCGACGCGGCGGCCGTCGAGCTCGGCCGAGCCGGTGGCGGACGCGAGCCCGCGCCGCAGCGCCTGGAAGACGGTCTCCGCGGTGACGGGGGAGGGGTCGCCGCCGCCGCCGTTCTCGACCGAGCGCCCGACCACGAAGCGCGAGAAGCGCGACATGAAGTCCATGTCGGCGCAGGTCGTGCCGATGTCCTCGGCCGTCACGTAGGCGCCCTTCAGCCCGTCGATCACGTGCGCGGCGCCCTCGAGCCGCGCCTCGCGCAGCTCGTCGTCGCCGTCGTCGATCATGACCGCCTTGCCGCCGCCCAGGTCGAGGCCCGGCCGCCGACGCCTTCAGCGTCATCGTGCGCGACAGGGCACATCACGTCGGCGAGCGCCTCGCTGAGCCCGCCGGCGTAGCGCTTGAGCCGCATCCCGCCGAGCGAGGGGCCGAGCACGGTCGAGTGGACGGCGACGATCAAGCGCAGCCCGGTCTCCGCGTCCTGGCGGATGACGATCTGCTCGTGGTCGTCCTCGGCGAGGGCGATGTTCGGACGCTGAACGGCGAGCTGGGTAGCAATGGTCATGTAGATTGACCTTATACCGGGTGCACGTTTCCTTCAACCCGGAAAAGCACGAGCATAGAGCGAGATACGGACAGAATCAGCCCGGTCATTCGTTGCGTTCTGTGTACCGCTATTGGTAAGGTGACTTTCCCAAACTTAGGCTAGGGCGGGACAGGAGGATGGAGAGCCGCGTGACACTCGACAGCAGTGCGCCAGCGTGCCAGGGCCGGCCGCGCGGTGCCCGCCGCGACGGCCGCCGCCGCGCCGGCGCCGACGCTGCGCGAGGGCGCGCGCCGCGACGTCTCCCTCGACGACAAGTACGTCCTCGAGGACGGCCGCATCCTGCTCACGGGCGTGCAGGCCCTCGTGCGCCTGCCGCTCGACCAGCACCGCGCCGACCGCCGCCGCGGCCTCAGCACCGGCGACGATGATCTCCGGCTACCAGGGCTCGCCGCTCGGCGGCCTCGACCGCGAGCTCGCCCGCAACGAGAAGCTCGCCCGGGAGCACCACGTGCGTCACGTACCCGGGCTCAACGAGGAGCTCGGCGCCACCTCGGCCTGGGGCAGCCAGCTCGCCGCCGGACCTGCCCGGGCGCGCGCTACGACGGCGTGCTCGGCATGTGGTACGGCAAGACGCCCGGGCCTCGACCGCGCCGCCGACGCGATCCGCCACGGCAACTTCGTGCGGCGTCTCCCGCACCGGCGGCGCGCTCGCGCTGGTCGGCGACGACCCGAGCTGCAAGTCCTCGACGATCCCGAGCGCCTCCGAGCCGCTGCTCGCCAGCCTGCTGATGCCCGTCTTCTTCCCGGGCAGCGTGCAGGAGGTGCTCGACCTCGGGCTGCACGCGCTCGCCTGCTCGCGCGCGTCGGGGCTGTGGGTCGGCTTCAAGGTCGTGACGAACGTCGCGGACGCGCTGAGCACGGCCGACGTGGCGCCGGAGCGCGTCGAGCCGGTCATGCCGCACCGTGAGTGGGAGGGCAAGCCCTACGAGCACGTGCCGAACGCGAACCTGCTCGCGCCCGCGTCGCTCGAGATGGAGCGCACGCTGCTCGGCCCGCGCCCCGAGCTCGCGCTCGCCTACGCGCGCGAGAACGGCGTCAACCGCATCGAGGGCGCCCGCGACGCCTGGCTCGGCATCGTCGCCGCCGGCAAGAGCCTACTTCGACCTCGCGCACGCGCTGCGCGACCTCGGCCTCGACGGCCCGCGCGCTCGAGCGCGCCGGCATCCGGCATCCTCAAGCTCGGCATGGTCTCGCCGCTCGAGCCGCAGATCGTCCGCGAGTTCGCGGCCGGGCTCGACGAGATCGTCGTCGTCGAGGAGAAGGGCCCGTTCGTCGAGACGCTCCTCAAGGAGGCGCTCTACGGGATCGCGGACGCCCCGCGCATCCTCGGCAAGCGCGACGAGCGACGGCGCGCCGCTGCTGCCGGCCGAGCGCGACCTCGACGCCGACCTGATCGCCCGCGCCGTCGCCGCGCGGCTCGAGCGCCGCGGCCTCGCAGATCGACTCGGTCGCGGGCCGCGCTGCGCAAGCTCGCCGAGATCCACGGCCGCCGGCCCGAGCTGCCGATGGCCCAGCGCTCGCCGTACTTCTGCTCGGGCTGCCCGCACAACTCGTCGACTCAAGGCGCCCGAGGGCACGCTCGTCGGCGTCGGCATCGGCTGCCACACGATGGTGCTGCTCAACCCCGAGGGCAAGGGCGAGATCACCGGCATCACGCAGATGGGCGGCGAGGGCGCGCAGTGGATCGGCCAGGCGCCGTTCACCGACGACCGCCACCTCGTCCAGAACCTCGGCGACGGCACCTTCCACCACTCCGGCTCGCTGGCGATCCGCGCGGCCGTCGCGGCCGGCGTCAACATCACCTACAAGCTGCTCTACAACGACGCCGTCGCGATGACCGGCGGGCAGGCGATCGAGGGCCAGCTGGCGTCCCCGAGCTCACGCGCTGGCTCGAGCTCGAGGGCGTCAGGCGGATCATCGTCACGCGCCGAGGACCCGAGCCGCTACGAGGGCGTCGAGCTGGCCGCGATCGCCGAGGTGCGCGACCGCGACGCAGCTGCTCGCGAGCGCAGCGGGAGCTCGCCGAGATCGCCGGGCGTGACGGTGCTGATCCACGACCAGGAGTGCGCCGCGGAGCGCGCCGCTGCGCAAGCGCGGCAAGCTCGCCGAGCCGGCCGAGCGCGTCTTCATCAACGAGCGCGTCTGCGAGGGCTGCGGCGACTGCGGCGAGAAGTCGAGCTGCCTGTCGGTCGCTGCCGGTCGAGACCGAGTTCGGCCGCAAGACGCAGATCCACCAGGCCTCGTGCAACAAGGACTTCTCCTGCCTCGAGGGCGACTGCCCGTCGTTCCTCACCGTCGTGCCCGGCCGCGAAGGCGAAGCACCGCACCCCGGCGCTGACCGTCGAGCTGCCCGAGCCCGAGCGCGTCGTCAGCGACCGACGACTTCGGCGTGCGCATGATGGGCATCGGCGGCACCGGCGTCGTGACCGTCAACCAGGTGCTCGGCGATGGCCGCGCTGATCGACGGCCTGCACGTGTCGGGCCTCGACCAGACCGGCCTGTCGCAGAAGGGCGGCCCGGTGACGTCCGACCTGCGGATCACGAGCGAGCCGCTCGCCGTCGGCCGAGCAAGATGCCGGCCGGTCGGTCGACCTCTACCTCGGCTTCGACCTGCTCGGCGCCGCGAGCGCGAAGAACCTCGTCACCGCCGACCCGCGAGCGCACGGTCGCCGTCGTCTCGACGAGCGCGGTGCCGACCGGCCGCATGGTCGTGGACGTGAACGAGCGTTTCCCGGAGCTCGCGCGGCCAGCTCGACCTGATCGACGCCGCCACGCGCGCGAGCACAACCTCTACCTCGACGCGCAGCGGCTCTCGCGAGCGGCTCTTCGGCGACCACATGATGACCAACACGCTGGCGCTCGGCGCCGCCTTCCAGCGCGGGCTGCTGCCGGTCTCGCGCGAGGCGCTCGAGGAGGCGATCCGCCTCAACGGCGCGGCGGTCGAGAAGAACCTCGCCGCGTTCGCCTGGGGCCGCGCGGTGGTGGCCGCGCCCGACGCCGTCGAGGCGGCCACTCGAGATCCCGAGGCGATCGTGCCGGTGCGCGAGCTGACGCGAGCGCGAGCGCGAGCTCGTCACGCTCGCCGTCGACGGTGACCGAGGGCGAGCTGCGCCGGCTGCGTCGAGACGCGCGTGCCGGAGCTCGTCGCCTACCAGGACGCCGCCTACGCGGAGCGCTACGCCGAGCTCGTGCGCCGCGGTGCACGTGACCGAGCAGGAGCGCACGCCCGGGCACACGGAGCTGACCGAGGCGGTGGCGCGCCAGCTCTTCAAGCTGATGGCCTACAAGGACGAGTACGAGGTCGCGCGGCTCCACCTCGACGCCGTCGAGCGGGCGAAGCTGCAGGCCGAGTTCGGCGAGGGCGCGAAGGTCTACTTCATGCTGCACCCGCCGATGCTGCGCGCGCTCGGGCTCGAGCGCAAGCTCAAGCTCGGCGCCTGGTTCGTGCCGGTCTTCCGCGCGCCTGTACGCGTTGCGGCGCCTGCGCGGCACGCGCCTCGACCCGTTCGGCCGGGCCGAGGTGCGCCGCGTCGAGCGCGAGCTGATCGCCGAGTACGAGGCGCTCGATCGCCGAGGCGCTCGCGCTGCTCACGCCCGCCACGCACGACACCGCCGTCGAGCTGCTCGAGCTGCCCGACCTGATCCGCGGCTACGAGGAGATCAAGCTGCGCAACGTCGTGCTCTTCCGCAAGCGCACTGAGGGCATCATGAAGCGGCTGCGGGCCGGCAAGCCCGCGCCCCAGGTGCTGAGCCTCGGCTCAGGCCGGTAACAGGTCGGTCACATCTGCGCTCGGCGACCCCCCGTAGGGTCCCGCGAATGACGAAGCGACTGGTTCTCGTACTGCTCAGCTGCGCCGGCTTGCTCGCCGCCGCTCCCGCGGCGGGCGCCGTGACCCTCACGAAGCTCGGCAGCACACCGCCGCAGGGGGAGGCACAGGCGGAGATCGCCGCCTACCACGCCGGAACGCAGCAGGCCTTCGTCACGAACGCCGAGGACAACACCCTCGACGTCTACGACTTCTCCGACCCGACCGAGCTCGCGGACCCGGTCTCGATCGACCTGTCGTCCTACGGCGCCGGCCCGAACAGCGTGGACGTGAGCCGCGACGGGCTCGTCGCCGTGGCGGTGGAGGCCGATCCGATCACGGCGCCGGGCAGCGTCGAGCTGTTCGACACGGATGGCGAGCACCTGCAGTCGTTCCCGGCGGGCTCGCTGCCCGACATGCTCACCTTCGCGGACGACGACAGGGCGCTGCTGGTGGCCAACGAGGGCGAGGCGCTCTCGGACGCGGACGACCCCGAGGGCAGCGTCACCGTTATCAGGCTGAACCGGAAGCTCTCCAGGTCGACCGTCAGGACGGCGAGCTTCGCGGGAGTCCCGCGCGTCGGCGAGTACCGAATCGCCTGTCCGGGAACGCCCTTCGCGCAGGACGCCGAGCCCGAGTACATCGCGGAGGGCGGCTTCGGCACCGCGCTCGTGACGCTGCAGGAGGTCAACGCCGTCGGCGTGCTCGACATAGAGCGCGGGCGCTTCCTGTACGTGCGCGGGCTCGGCTACAAGGACCACGGCCTCGAGGCGGGCGCACTCGACCCGAGCGACGAGGACGGCGGCATCAACATCAACCCGTGGGATGGCCTCGAGGGGATGTACCAGCCCGACGCGATCGCCTCGTACACCTACTTCGGGCTTCCCTACTACGTGACGGCCAACGAGGGCGACGCCCGCGAGCGTGACGGCTGCGAGGAGGAAGACCGCGCCGGGGACCTCGAGCTCGACCCGACCGCCTTCCCGAACGCGGAGGAGCTTCAGGACGACGCCGCGCTCGGGCGCCTGAACGTGTCTACCACGACCGGCGACACCGACGGCGACGGCGACTTCGACCGGCTTTTCTCGTTCGGCGCGCGCTCCTTCTCGATCCTCGGCCCGCTCGGCGGGCTCCTCTGGGACTCGGGCTCCCAGCTCGAGCGGATCGCGGCCGCCGAGGACGCCCGAGCGCTTCAACTTCTCGAACGAGGAGCCCGGCGAGCTCGACGAGCGCAGCGACAGCAAGGGCCCCGAGCCGGAGGGCGTGGACGTCGGCTCCGTCGGGCTCCGCACCTACGCCTTCGTCGCCTCGGAGCGCCAGGGCGGCGTGTACGCGTACAGGCTGCGGGGTCCGTCCGCCTCGTTCGAGGACTACCTGAACACCCGACCGGAGGACCTGGGCCCCGAGGGCGTGCGCTTCGTGCCCGCCGCGGACAGCCCGACCGGCCGCGCGATGCTGCTCGTGACCAACGAGATCAGCGGCACGGTCGCGGCGATCGACGTGGCGCCCTGAGGCTTTCACTCGGCCGTCACCTCGCTTTAACACCGAGGGCAGCGCGGGCGGGCAGGCTCCTCGCGTCCCGAATCCGAAGATGCGAGGAGCCCCATTGCTCTCCCAGAAGTCGCTCGCGATTGCCTCGATTGCGGCCCTGACGGTCGCCGGCTCGGCTTCTGCCGTGATCGCCGGCGGGTCGGGCGGCCGAGACAACTCGCGACAGATCATCAAGCAGATCGACCCGAGCAAGCCGAAGAACGTGATCCTGATCATCGGCGACGGCACGGGTGACAGCGAGCTGACCATCGGCCGCTACTACCTGAACGGGGCCGAGGGTCCGCCCATGGCCTACGAGACGCTGCCGTTCTCGGGCGCAGCTCCACACGTGGAACCTGAAGTACGGGCCCGGCCCGGACTACGCGCCCAACTACGTCCCCGACTCGGCCCCGACCGCGACCGCCTGGTCGACCGGCAAGAAGACGACCGACGCGCGGCTGTCCCAGGGGCCGAGCACGGCGGAGACCGTGCCCGGCTCGAACGAGGGCTACGAGACCACCTTCGAGATCATGAAGGCCCGCGGCAAGGCGATCGGCAACGTCACGACGTCCGAGCTGACCGACGCAACGCCCGCCGCTCCGTCGTCGCACATCTCGCGTCGTGCCTGCCAGGGCCCCGCGGACGCGCGCACGCTGTGCCCGGCGGAGACCAAGGGGGCCGGGGGCCTCGGATCGATCACCGAGCAGCTGATCGACGGCGAGTACGACGTGAACCTCGGCGGTGGCGGCGCCCGCTTCGCGCAGGCGCTCGACGACGGCTCGGGCACGGTCATCGACTACGCGCAGGACAAGGGCTTCCGCTATGTGACGAACACGACCGAGCTGGCGGCGGTCAACAGCATCAGGAACAGGCCGCTGCTCGGTCTCTTCAATGCCGGCAACATGACGACGCAGTTCGCGCCGCTCGTCGCGGCCCCGACGCCCGGCGCCGGCTCGCCGACGACGCGCTGCGACGAGTCGTACCGCCCGGCGAACGAGCCGAGCCTCGGCGCGATGACCGACAAGGCCATCCAACTCCTCTCGAAGGACCGGGACGGCTTCTTCCTCCAGGTCGAGTCGGCGTCGATAGACAAGCGCGACCACGCCTCCGACCTGTGCGGCCAGATCGGCGAGACCAAGCAGCTCGACGACGCGGTCAGGGAGGCCCTCGCCTTCCAGCGCTACAACAAGGACACGCTCGTGGTGGTGACCGCCGACCACTCGCACACCAGCCAGATCGTGTACGACAACGCCGATACGCCGGGCTTCTACGCCACGGTGCAGACCGTGGAAGGCGAGCCGATGCGGGTGTCCTACGGCACGGGCAAGACGCCTCCGGGCCAGGGACACACCGGCGCCCGCGTGCCGGTCGCCGCGATCGGGCCGCAGGCGGCGAACGTGCTCGGCGTCCACGACCAGACCGATCTCTTCTACACCCTGATCGGGCGTAGGAACGGCTGGGACGACTGATCCGAGCTGCGAGGGGCCCGGTGGTTCGCCACCGGGCCCTTCGTGGTAAGCGAAGGCCATGGAAACGTTCAAGATCGGCGGCGACCTCGAGGTACGCCGCCTCGGCTTCGGAGCGATGCGCATCACCGGCGACGGCATCTGGGGCCCTCCCGACGACCCGGACGAGGCCCGCAGCCTGCTGCGGCGCGTCGTCGAGCTCGGCATCAACCTGATCGACACCGCGGACTCCTACGGCCCGGACGTGAGCGAGAACCTGATCGCCGAGGCGCTCCACCCGTATCCGGACGGCCTCGTGATCGCGACCAAGGGCGGACTGCGCCGCACCGGCCCCGGAGAGTGGCCGCGCGACGCGCGGCCGGAGCGCCTCAAGAAGTGCTGCGAGGGGAGCCTGCGGCGGCTGAAGCTCGAGCGGATCGATCTCTACCAGCTGCACGCCCCCGACCCGGACGTGCCCTACGAGGAGTCCGTCGGCGCGCTCAAGGAGCTCCAGGACGAGGGCAAGATCCGCCACGTCGGCGATCTCGAACGTCTCCGTCGAGCAGCTCGAGCAGGCGCGCGGGCTCGTCGACGTCGTGACGGTGCAGAACCGCTACAACCTGACCGACCGCTCCTCGGAGGACGTGCTCGAGGCATGCGAGGAGGCCGGCATCGGCTTCATCCCCTGGTTCCCGCTCGCGACCGGCTCGCTCGCCGAGCCCGGCGGTGCGCTCGACGAGGTGGCGCACGCCCACGACGCCACGCCCGGCCAGGTCGCGCTCGCCTGGCTGCTCGCGCGCTCGAAGGTGATGCTGCCGATCCCCGGGACGTCCTCGGCCGAGCACCTGGAGGAGAACATGGCCGCCGAGGAGCTGACGCTGACGGACGAGGAGCGCGATGAGATTGCCCGGGCGGCCGCGGGGTAAGCGTTCCCGATGACCTTGCGACCCAACAGCCTCGACCACGTCGCCCTCTGGGTGAGCGAGCGCGCGGCGCTGGCAACGTTCCTCTGCGACCACCTCGGCATGCACGTGATCGAGGAGACAGACAGCTTCACGCTCGTCGGCGTCGACGCGAAGCTCGGCAAGCTCACGCTCTTCGACGCCGAGGGCCCGCGCGAGCGCGGCGCCCTGCAGCGCGTCGCGCTGCGGGTGAGCGACCTCGACGCGGTCGCCGGCCGGGCTGCCGGTCGAAGCCAGAGCGCGGCGGCGGACGGCGTGCTCGAGCTCGACGCTCCCGGCGGGCTGCGGATCGGGCTCGTCGAGGCCGACGGCCGCGACTTCGACCTCGACCACGTCGTGCTCTCGCTCGCCGACCCGGACGCGGCCGCGGCCGAGCTCGCCGAGCTCGGCTTCGAGCGCCGCGACGGGGTCCTCGCGGTGGACGACCGGACGCGTGCGGCTCGAGCACGGCTCCGCGGACGACGGCGGCCGCCCGCTCCTCAACCATCTCGCCCTGCTCGTCGACGACGCCCATCGCGTCCAGGACGAGGCGGAGCGCGGCGGGCTCGAGATCGACGACGTCAAGGACGCCGCCAACACCTTTGCCGTGTTCGTGCGCGGGCCCGAGGGCGTGCGCATCGAGTACGTCGAGCACAAGCCGGGCTTCGCGCTCGTCTGAGCCATGCCCGACCTCGTCGTCGCGGGCGCCGGGATGGCCGGGCTCGTTGCCGCTGCCGAGGCGCGCCGCCTCGGCGCCGCGCCGCTCGTCCTCGAGAAGCTCGACGAGCCGGGCGGCTCCATGCGGCTCTCGAGCGGGGTCGTCTGGCGCCACCGCGAGTTCGCCCGCTTCCGGGCCGACTGCCCGGCTGGGGACGAGCGGCTGCAGGCGCGCCTGTTCGAGAGCGTCGACGGCGACATCCGCTGGCTCGAGTCGCTCGGCGCGCCCGTCAGCGAGCGCGCGACCGGCAACCCGCTCACGACCGGCGTGCGCTTCGACCCAGCCCGGCTGACGGCGGCGCTCGTGGCCGCGGCGGACGGCGGCGCGCCGGGCTCCCGGTCCGGAATCCGCTGCGGGGCCGCGCTCACGGAGCTGCCCGACGACGCGCCCGTGGTGCTCGCCACCGGCGGGTTCGGCGCGAGCCGCGAGCTGCTGCGCGAGCACGTGACCGCGGAGGCGGAGCACGTCTTCCTGCGCGCCGCGCCCGGGTGGAACGGGCGACGGCCTGCGGCTCGGGCTCGCGGCGGGCGCCGCGACGAGTGGCGACCTGGACCAGGTCTACGCCCGGCTGATGCCCGCCCCGCCGGCCCGCATCGCGCCCGCCGACCTCGTCCGGCTCTCGCAGCTGTACGCGACGCACGCCGTCGTGACGAGCGCGAGCGGGGAGGGCCACCGCGTCGCACACCTGGTCCGAGATCGACGTCGCCCAGTGGGCGGCCCGCCAGCCACGCGCGCGAGCCTTCCTCCGCGTCGAGAACGGCAAGCTCGGCGAGCGCGTGCGCGAGCGCAGCGTCGGCGAGATGATCGACGCCGCCGAGGCGGCCGGTGCGCCCGTCCGCCGCGACGGCGACCATGTGACCGTGGAGACCGTCGCCGGGATCACGACGACGCTCGGCGGGCTGCGCGATCGACCCGGACGCCGAGGCGGCTCCGCGGGTCTTCTGCTGCGGCGCGGACGCCGGCGGGCATCGCAACCGGCGGCTACGCCAGCGGGCTCGCCGCCGCGCTCGTGTTCGGCCGCATCGCCGCCCGCGCCGCACTCGGGGAGACGCCGTGAGCGAGGGGCCCGAGGTCCACGCGGCGCCCGCCGAGCTGCGCCGGACGAGCCACGCCTTCGGCACCGGCGAGCCGTTCAGCGTCGGGATCGAGGAGGAGCTCCTGCTCGTCGACCCCGACACGCTCCGGCTCGCGCACGTCGCGGACCGGATCCTGCCCGCGGTCGAGCTTCCCGAGGGGAGGGCCGACCACGAGGCGTTCCTCGCCGAGATCGAGCTGCGCTCGAGCCCGCAGCCGACGGTCGCGGAAGCGGTCACCGAGCTCGAGGAGAACCGGGCCGCGGCCCGGGCCGCGGGCGCGACGCTGATGGCCGTCGGGGTGCACCCGGACGCCCGCTATGGCGACGTGCGGCTGGTCGACTCCGAGCGCTACCGCCGCGTGGAGGGGGAGATGCGCGGCCTCATCAAGCGAACGCCGGAGTGCGCCCTCCACGTGCACGTCGGCATGCCGAGCCCGGAAGCCGCCGTCGCGGCCAGCACCGGGCTGCGCGAGGCGCTGCCGCTGATCCAGGGCCTCGGCGCCGGGTCGGCGTTCTGGTTCGGCCTCGACTCCGGGCCTCGCGAGCGCCCGCTCGGCCATGGTCCGCGGCTATCCGGGCCGCGGCGCGCCGCCGCCGCTCCGCAGCTGGGACGACTACCTCGAGCAGCTCGAGGCGATCGGCGCGGGCGGAGGTCCGCAGGACCACACCATGGTCTGGTGGGACGTGCGCCTGCAGCCGCGGCTGGGAACGATCGAGCTGCGCGAGCTCGACGTGCAGGCCGGCCTCGACGAGGCCGCCGGAATGGCCGCGCTGGTCCGCGCGCTGGCACTGCGTGCGGTCGAGGCGCCCGTCGAGCGACCCGCGCCCGCCCAGACGATCGCGTGGTCGTGGTTTCGAGCCACGCGCGACGGGCTCGACGCGGAGATCGCCCACGGCGGCCGGCTCGTGCCGCTGCGCGAGGTGGCGCGCGAGACGCTCGCGGCGTTCGCGGGTGAGGATCCGGCGCTCGAGGGCGTCGAGAAGATCCTCAGGGAGGGCAACGGCGCGGACCGCCAGCGGGCGGCCTTCGCCCGCGGCGGGATGCGCGCGCTGCTCGAGCACATCGCGGCCGAGACCGCGAGCCCGCTGGCGGCGCGAATCGCCGGCTCGCCGGCCTCGAGGTCGGCGGCCGAGCCGCCGTCGGCCTGCGATCTGGATTGCTCGGCCCCGCGCCGCCGAGAGCGCCGCGCGGCGCCGAGCCGTCCGCCGAGGTCGCCGGCTCGGGCGGCGACGGGTCGCGGCTCAGGCGGCCGCGCGGAGCGCCGCCACGGCGTCGTCCTGGGCGAGCCGGCGCAGCGCGCGGTCCTCGAGCTGGCGCACGCGCTCGCTCGAGAGGCCCAGGCGGCGTCCGGTCTCGCGCAGGGCGTGCGGCTCCTCGCGGTCGAGGCCGAAACGCAGCGTGATGATGTCGCGCTCGACATCGGGCAGCGTCTCGACGGCCTCGCGCAGGCGGTCGTCCTCCATGTTCGCCACGACCTCGTCCTCGACGGCAGGGCCGTCGCCGGCGATCAGGTCGCCGAGGGCGGTCTCGCCGTCCTCACCGACCCCCTGGTCGAGGCTCGTCGGGCCGCGGTCCGCACGGCGGATGTCGGCCACCTCGTCGATCGGGAGATCCACGAACTCAGAGATCTCCTCCTCGGTCGGCTGGCGGCCGAGCTGGACGGCGAGCTTGCGCTCGGCGTCCGAGATCTTGCGCGCCCGCGCGACGATGTGCACCGGCAGGCGCACCGTGCGGCCCGAGTTGGCGAGGCCGCGGCCGATGGCCTGGCGGATCCAGAGCGTCCCGTAGGTGGAGAACTTGAAGCCCTTGCGCCAGTCGAACTTCTCGACCGCGCGGATCAGGCCGAGCATGCCCTCCTGGATCAGGTCGCCGAGCGGAAGGCCCTGCCCCTGATACTTGCGCGCGACCGAGATCACGAGCCGCAGGTTCGCATTGATCATGCGCTCCTTGGCGGCGAGGTCGCCGCGCTCGATTCGCTTGGCGAGCTCGATCTCGTCCTCCGCCGTGAGCAGTGGGTGGCGTCGCGCCTCGTTGAAGAACAGCTGCAGGGAATCCTCGAGCTCCACCGGCGCGACGTGGCGGGTCTCAGGAGTCTCCGCAGGGCGAATTAGCGTGTCAGTCGTCATAGCTTCTCGTTTTGATAGTTCGAAGTCCGTCGAAAATTATTACACAAACGGGCTTCGCGGGTTACCAACGGCAAGCCTGAAACCCCCCAAACAGAGGGCTTTCCCAAGCCCCGCTTGGACTGAACGTCCAATCGGGTGTACCAAATGCTTGCGCGTGCAACCTATTCTAGCACAGAGCGCCGTTTTCCCGTCTGCAGAGCGCTTCTGGCCCCGGCTACGCGGGCCGCGTACCCTTCCTGATTGGAAGCCCCAAGGAACGTCCAAGGAGGGCAGGGCATGCAGGTGAGCGCTCCCGAACGCGACCAGTTGCGCCGACTCGCGGAGCTGAGGCTCGAGCGGCCCGTTGTGCTCAGCCTCTACCTCGACCTCGATCCCTCCGAGTTCGCGACGCCGCCGGCACGGGCCACGGCCGTGCGTTCGCTCCTCGACGAGGCGGACCGGCGCGTCCGGGAGCACGACAACCTGCCGCACGAGGACCGCGTGGGCCTGCAGGCGACGCTGAAGCGCGCCTCCACCTTCCTCGAGCGCAGCCTGCCGACCGAGGGGGCACGCGGAGTGGCGCTCTTCGCGAGCGAGCCCGCCGATCTCTTCGAGGCGATCAAGCTCCCGCGGCCGGTGACCAGCCGGGTGGCGATCGGCCGCTCCCCGCTGGTCGGCCCGCTGGCACGCTTCGAGCGCCGCGAGCGCTGGTGCGTCGCCCTCGTCAGCCGCCGCGACGCGCGCATCTTCCGCGGATCGCCCGACGGCGTGCGCGAGATCGAGCAGATCCACGACACCGTCTTCGGCCAGCACGACCGCGGCGGCCTCTCGCAGGCGCGCTTCGCGCGCGGCATCGAGAAGGAGAAGGACGACCACCTCAAGCACACGGGCGACGCTCTCCTGAGGCACTTCAAGGTCCGCCCGTTTCAACGCCTCCTGCTGGGCGGCCCGCACGAGGTGGTCAAGGACTTCGAGGGCAAGCTGCACGGCTACCTGCGCGATCGCGTGGCGGGGCGGATCGGCGTGGACGTGGACGGCGCCACGCCGGCAAGCGTCCTCGCGGCCGCAGGCCCGATCTTCGACGCGGTCGAGCGCGAGCACGAGGCCCGCATGCTCGAGCGGGTCGGAGAGCGGGGCGTGACGGGCATCGAGGCGGTCGTGGGCGCATTGAACGAGCGCCGCGTCGAGGTGCTCCTGCTCGACGAGCAGTTCTCCGGTGTCGCGGGCGCCCAGTGCGCCGAGTGCGGCCTGCTCGCCACGGAGGGCGGCACGTGCCCGGCGGACGGCGGCGAGATGATCGAGCTCGAGGAGCTCACCGACGCCGCGATCGAGGTGGCGGTGCAGCAGTCGGCCGAGGTGCTCGCGGTGCACCACGACCGCGAGCGGCTCGACGGGCAGGGCGGCGCTGCCGCGCTGCTTCGCTTCTGAGCCGCGCGGTTCAGGGGCGCTGCGCCGGGAACCCGCTCAGCTGACTCAACCGACCAAGGGAGGATCGATGTTGAAGCTGCTCATCGGCGGCGCGCTCGGTTTCGCGGCCGCCTGGTTCATGGATTCGCAGGAGGGCGAGAAGCGGCGCGCGCTCGTGAAGGAGAAGGCCGCCGGCGTGACCGGCAAGGGCTAGCTACGAGGCTGCGGCGACCGGCCGCTGACGTGACTCGAGCCGGTCGGCCGCCTCTCGCAGGGCGTCACGTAGCGCGCGCTGGGACTCGAGCGGCAACGCCGCGATCTCCTCCGGCGGCGAGGACATGCGCTCGACGACCTGAGCGCGAACCCGCTGGCCCTCGGGCGTGAGCCGGATGATCTTGACGCGCCGGTCGGTGTCCGAGCTGCGCCGCTCGATCAGCCCGCGCGCCTCGAGCCGGTCGACGATCCCCGTGACGTTCGAGGGGTCGCAGAAGAGCTGCTGGGCGAGCGCGCGCATCGGCGTCTCGACCCCGGGCTCGAGCAGACGGAGCGAGTGGAGCTGGACGGGTGAGAGGTCGAGTTCCCGGGCCATCTCGAAGACGCGGGGCTTGTTCGCCTGCATGATGCGCCAGAGGAGCGACCAAGCCTCCTCTGCGGGGGTCTGAGGCGTCATTGCGGACGATCATAGTTGACGTAGTCGATAGTTGACAACCTCAACTATTCTCGCTAGCTTGCTGCAGCATGAGTGAAGGTGCAATCGAGGCCAACGGCCTCGTCCGCGAGTTCAAGAAGGGACCGCGCGCGGTGGACGGGATCGACCTGCGCGTCGAGTCCGGTGAGGTCTACGGATTCCTCGGTCCCAACGGGGCGGGCAAGTCCACGACCGTACACATGCTGACCACGCTGCTGCCGCCCACGGCGGGCACGGCGCGCGTGGGGGGGCACGACGTCGTCAAGGAGGGCGCGGAGGTTCGCGCCGCCATCGGGGCGGCGCTCCAGGAGGCGGCGCTCGACCCGTTCCTCACGGGCCGGGAGCACATGAAGCTGCAGACCGCGATGCACGGCATGAGCCGCGACGAGCGGGGCAAGCGCACCGACGCGCTGCTCGAGCGCGTGGGGCTCACCCAGGCGGCGGATCGCCGCGTGGGCGGCTATTCGGGCGGCATGAAGCGCCGGCTCGATCTCGCGCTGGCGCTCGTCCACAGGCCGCGGATCCTCTTCCTCGACGAGCCCACGACCGGGCTCGACCCGCAGAGCCGGAGCGCGCTGTGGGCGGAGGTGCAGCGGCTCGCCGCGGACCGCGGCGTCACCGTCTTCCTAACGACGCAGTACCTCGAGGAGGCCGACGTCCTCGCCGACCGCGTGGGCATCATCGACCAGGGGCGGATCGTCGCGGAGGGCACCCCGGAGGCGCTCAAGGCCGAGATCGGCCGCCCGAGCGTCGAGGCGATTCCCGCGGACCCTGAGCAGCTCGAGCAGATGAAGGCCGTGCTCTCCCGCTTCGGCGAGTCGGTCGCCGGCTCCACCAAGGGCGCCTCGGTCCGGCTCGCCGGCGGCGACTCCAAGCTCGCCGACGTCGTGCGCGCGCTCGACGGCGAGCAGATCAAGATCCAGGACCTCCAGCTCCACGCGCCGACTCTCGACGACGTCTTCCTCGCCAAGACCGGGCGCTCGCTCGAGGGCGCCGCGGAGGAGGAGGCCGAGCAGGAGGAGGCGGAAGAGGAGCGGGAGACCGTGGCCGCGTGAGCGGCTCCTCGCTGCTCACGCAGGTGGGCGTGCTCGCCCGCCGCTCGGTGGTGCGCACGCTGCGCCAGCCGGCGATGGTGGTCCCCTCGATCCTCTTCCCGCTGATCCTGCTCGCGATCAACTCCAGCGGGCTCGAGTCCACGACCAGGCTGCCGGGCTTCCCCACCGACTCCTACCTGCAGTTCGCGCTCGCCATCACCTTCGTGCAGGGCGCGCTCTTCTCCGCGAACAGCGCCGGGACGAACGTCGCGAACGACATCGAGAGCGGCTTCATGAACCGGCTTGCGCTCACGCCGCTGCGGCGCGTGTCGCTGATGCTCGGCCAGCTCGCGGGGATCATCGCCCTGGGGTTCATCCAGGCGCTCACCTTCCTGATCGTGGGCGTCTCCTTCGGCGCGGGGATCGCGACGGGGCTGGCGGGCGCGGTCGTGATCGTCCTGTTCTCGCTGCTTATTTCGCTCGCCTTCGGCTGCATCGGCGCGTTCGTCGCGCTCAGGGCCGGCAACGGCGAGGCCGTGCAGGGCGTGTTCCCGCTCTTCTTCGCCGCGCTCTTCCTGTCCTCGATGGCGCTGCCGCGCGACCTGATCGAGAACGACTGGTTCCGCACCGTGGCCGACTGGAACCCCGTCTCGTACATGCTCGAGTGCATCCGCTCGCTCATGATCGACGGCTGGGACAGCGAGGCGCTCGCCCTCGGCTTCGCGTGCGCGGGCGCGCTCGCGCTGGTCGCGCTGGTGGCGGCGGCTTCGGCCCTGCGGACGCGGATGGTGCGCACATGAGCCGCGGTGGCTTCTGGGCCGTGGCGCGCGCGGTGGCGTGGCGCAATGCGCACAACTTCTTCACCAACCCGGCGATGATCATCCCCGCGCTGCTGTTCCCGATGTTCTTCTTCACGGCGTTCGCGGGCGGGCTGTCGCGCGTCGACTCGATTCCGGGCTTCGACTACAGCGGCGGCTACACGACGTTCGTCTACGGCTTCGTGCTGCTGCAGGCGTCCGCGTTCGGCGGCGTCTTCACGGGCTTCGCGGTCGCTCGCGACTTCGAGTCGGGCTTCGCGCGCAGGATGATGCTCGCGGCCTCGAATCGTGGCGGGATCATCGGCGGCTACTGGCTGGCGGCGCTGCTGCGCGCGCTGTTCACGATCAGCGTGGTCACCGTGGTCGCCCTGCTCACCGGGCTCGAGATCAGCGGCAGCCTCATCGACGTCGTCGGGCTGTATTCGCTCGCCCTTCTCCTGAACGCGGCGGCGATGCTGTTCGGCACGGGTGTCGCGATGCGCATGCGCACCATGCAGGCGGGCCCGCTCATCCAGCTCCCTGCGTTCCTCATCATCTTCCTCGCGCCGGTCTGGCTGCCCTACGACCTGCTGACCGGCTGGGTCAAGGCGGCCGCGACCGTCAACCCGATCACGCTCGTGATCGAGTCGATCCGCGGTCTCCTCATCGGCGACCCGACGGAGGTGCTGCCGGCCTTCCTCGCGATGCTGGTGTTCGTCGGCCTGACGGCGCTCTGGGCGCGCGGCGGGCTCCGCAGCGCAGAGCGAGTTGCCTGACGCAACCGTCCCGGATACCCTGGACGCCATGACCGAACCGGTGCACGAGGTTGTGGAGGGCGAGGGCTACGCGGTCGCGAACGTGGACGCGCTCGCGGACGGGCCGGGCTTCCGGAAGGTGCGGCGCGCGCTCGGCGTGACGGCCTTCGGGGTGAATGCCATCGAGCTTCCAGCGGGCTACGAGACCGGGCGCCACTTCCACGAGGAGCAGGAGGAGCTCTACTTCGTGCACCGAGGCCGGATCGAGATCATCTTCGGCGACGACGACGTGCACGAGCTGGGCCCCGGTGGCCTCGCCCGCGTCGACGCCGCGACGATCCGCAAGATCAGGTCGATCGGCGACGAGCCCGCCGTTTACCTCGTCACCGGCGGCAAGGACGGCTACGTCGGGCGCGACGGCAAGCTGCCCGAGGGCGAGACGAGCCGCTTCGGCGCATCCGCCTGAGCAGTTTGCGGCCCCACCCGCCGGGTAGCGCGGACATATGTGGGGAATCACCTTCGCCGGTATCGGATTCGCGCTCGCGCTGGTCGTCATGTCCGGCGCGTTCATGGGCGGGGCGGTGATCGTCGCCGTGCCGCTGGCAATCCTCATCGTGATCGGGGCCGGTCTGCTCGACCTGCGGCGCCGGCGCAACCAGGCCCGGGGCGTGCACAGGTTCCGCGAGCGCGCGGAATCCGACAAGGTCGAGTTCACCGCGCGCGACCGGCAGACGCTCAGCTAGCTCGCCGTGCAGCCGGTCCGGATCGGCTGCTCGGGCTGGAACTACGACGACTGGCGTGGGCGCCTCTACCCGGAGGGCCTCGGTAAGCCACGCTGGCTCGCTCGCTACGCGGAGCTCTTCGACACGGTGGAGGTCAACTCGACCTTCTACCGCCTGGCGTCTCGCGAGGCCGCGGGGCGCTGGGCTCGTGAGACGCCTCCGGGGTTCCTCTTCGCCGCCAAGGCGAGCCGCTACCTCACGCACGTCCGCCGGCTGCGCGACGTGGGGGAGGGGATCGGCCGCTACTACGAGCGCATCCAGCCGCTGCTCGACGCTGGCAAGCTCGGTCCGATCGTCTGGCAGCTGCCGGCCACGTTCCGGCGCGACGACGCCGTCCTCGAGCAGCTGCTCTGGGTGCTCCCGGAGGGACGGCACTGCTTCGAGTTCCGGCACGAGAGCTGGTTCAAGCCGCAGGTATACGAGCTCCTGCGCGCAGCCGGCGCGGCGCTCGTGATCGGCGACCACCCGAAATGGCCGTTCCAGGCGCGCGAGCTGACAACGGGCTGGACGCTCGTCCGCCTGCACCATGGCCGCCGCGGCCGCCGCGGCAACTACTCGCAGACCGAGCTCGACGAGTGGGCCCGGCGGATCACGCAGTGGCGCCGCCGAGCCGAGGTGCTCGTCTACTTCAACAACGACTGGGAGGGCTTCGCCGTCGAGAACGCGCTGTCGCTCAAGCGGCGGCTGCAGCCTTCCCGAGCCGCGTGAGCGCGCGCCGGAGCAGACGCGACACGTGCATCTGCGAGTAGCCGATCCGCTCGCCGATCTCCCGCTGCGTGAGGTCGTGCATGAAGCGCAGCTCGATCACCCGGCGCTCGACCTCGGGCAGCGCGTTCCAGGTGCTGGCGATGGTCTGGCGGTCCTCGACGAGCTCGTAGGCGGAGTCCTCCGAGCCGAGCAGGTCGACGAGTGAGGCCGACTCGTCGTCGTCGCGTGCCGCCGGCGCGTCGAGCGACGCGGCCTCGTAGCTCGCCGCGGCCTCCTGGGCCTCCAGCACGTTCTCGACGCTGCATCCCAGCGCCTCGGCCACCTCGCGCACCTGCGGCGAGCGGCCGAGCGTCTTCGACAGCGCCTCCGTCTCGCGGCTCACCGCGAGCGTGCGCTCCTGCAGGTCGCGCGGCACGTGCAGCGACCAGCCCTTGTCGCGGAAGTGGCGCTTGAGCTCGCCGAGGATGGTTGGCGCGGCGTAGCTCGTGAACTTCGTCCCGCGGCCGGGCTCGAAGCGGTCGATGGCCTTGATCAGCCCGAGGCACGCGACCTGAAGCAGGTCGTCGAACGGCTCGTCGGTGTACGAGTAGCGCAGCGCGAGGTCGCGGGCGAGCGGCAGGAAGCGCTCGACGAGTTCCTCGCGAGCTGCGACATCGCCATCGTGGTGGTAGCGCAGCAGCAGCTGGCGCTCCGTCTCACGCGCTTGCGCGCGATTGCAGGAACGGCGTCGAGGTCGAATTGGCGCAGGCCTCGCGGGCGCGGTCGCGCTTGCGGTCATGACAGTGAACCTCCGTCTCGATTGACGTGAGGTCCGCTGCGCGACCGCGCCAAAAGGCGTCCGCGCGTCGTCCCCCCTGTGACCCTGGCCCTGCACTCGCCCCCCACGACGTGCGCTTGGCCTACGTCCAGTTTCTCCTTTGGTTGCACTAACTAAACCCGCTCAGCCCTCCCTGCCAGTCGCATGGTGGGGCGCGCCCACCGGCTTCGACTCCGGGGAGCCGCGCTGGCGCAGATAGACCGCGAGAATCGCCATCGAGCCGACCGCCAGGAACTCCGACTGCCAGTTCTGGAGCGTTTTCTCCCAGAAGTCGGCGCGCGTGAGGTAGTCCGCCCAGGAGACCGGCAGCTCCTCGTGGTCGAGCCGCTCGGCGTTGTACTCCGCGACTCCGGTGATCGACTGCGCGAGCCAGCTGGCGACCCAGATCGCGCCCATCACGATCAGGAGCGAGTTCTCGTAGACCCGCAGCCGCAGGCCGCGGGCGCGCGCCCAGCGCGGCGAGGACTCGCCGGCATGCTCGCCGACCGCCTGCTCCTCGTCCGACTCGCGCCCGGCCTTGCCCGGCTCCTTCGACTCGGGCGAGCCGCGCTGGACGAGCCAGACCGTGAGGATGATGAAGAGCGTGAACTGGAGGTACTCGGACTGCCAGTTCTCGAGCACCGCCGTCGCGAACTCCGACGAGACGACGTAGCGGCCGAGCGACAGCTCGGCGTCGCCGTGACGCAGCTGGTCCTCGTTGAAGTCGGCGTGCCCCGCGATCGCCTGGAGCACGAGCGCGACGAGGAAGAGCGCCAGGAAGACGAGCGAGAGGCTGTTGTGCTTGGCGAAGGTGCGCACGGCAGTTACGCGTGGAGCAGCCCCACCAGTACCGAGAGCGCCAGGCCGGCGATGATGATCGCCAGGTAGAGGACGAACATCACGCGCACGTCAGCCTCCCAGCTCGCAGTCGTAGGGACGGTCGGGTGAGCTCGGCGAGCAGCCCGCCGCGGCGATCCGCCAGCCGTCGGGACCTTGGTCGAGGAATGCGGCGCCGGACCCCCGCAGGTCCGCATATCCGGACGTGACGTAGACCTCCGCGGCGGCGGCGCGCGCTCCTGCCGGAAGCTCGAGGTCGAGGATCGCCTCGGCGCACGGACGCTTCTCCTCGCGCTCGAGCGTGGCGGCCGTGTCGGCGGTGAGGTGCGCGCAGGCGCCGGTGCCGTCACGTTTCTCGAGCGCGGCGTGGAAGCCGTCCGCGGCCGCGATCACGTCGGCCTCGCGGTCTGCGGTCCCGCAGGCCGACGCGAACAGGCCCGCGGCGAGGACGGCGCAGATCGACCGGGCGAGGGCGCCCACGGGAGCCACATGCCCCGGCCGGCGTGACCAGCAAACCGGGGGTGGATGCAAAGCCGTGCATTGACGGACGCGCGTCTTCGCGAGATCTTCAACCGGCTTGCCGAGGACCTGCACTCGATCCAGAAGGGACCCCGACGATGCCTGAAGGCGACCAGTGACCACGGCCTCGAGGATCGTGAGGGGCGTCGACTTCGTCTGCGTCCCGAGCGCGGACCTCGACACGGCGCTCGAGTTCTACGGCGAGGTCCTCGGGCTGGAGCGCTCGAGCCTCTGGCAGCGCGGCGACGAGCCGCCGGCCGGCGCCGAGTTCGAGACGGGCAACATGACGATCGCGCTGGTCGCGGTGGACGCGATCGGCACCGAGTTCCATCCCAACACCGTGCCGATCGCGCTCCACGTCGAGGACGTGGCGGCTGCGCGAGGCGAGTTGGAGGCGCGGGGCGTCGCGTTCCCGGCCGACACGATCGACAGCGGCGTGTGCCACATGGCGAACTTCCGCGATCCGGAGGGCAATGCGCTGATGCTCCATCACCGCTACGCGCCGTTCGCAGGTCGCTAACCCAAACGTTGACCGCCGGTCCCCGAGTGGGTAATCTGCGCCGGGCCCGATCACGCGGGACGGTCGTTCGCCAGGACACTGGTGAGAGGACGGACCTCGTGGGCGCTACGCGACTGCGAGGAGGAGATCGACGGTGTATCTGAACTGCCCGAGTTGTCGGCTGACGGTGTACAGCCCCGGCCTTTCCCTGAGCAGCGACGAGTGCCCGCGCTGCCGGGCGAAGATGGGAAAGGTCAGCAGATTGTTCCGCTCGACGCTGCCGCCGCGGCTGCTTGACAAGGAGTCCGCCAGGCCCGCTCAGCCGCACATGGAAAAATAGGCTGCGTGGAGCACATCAAGGACCCGGTCCCGACCACGGGCGCAGGCGAGGAGCTGGCCGCCGTGACGAACGGGATCGTCAAGCTGTTCGCCGACTACTACGGCCGCGGCCCCGAGCGCGCCAAGAGCTACCTGCTCGGCGACCGCTATGTGGTCTGCGTGCTGCGCGACACGATGACCACGGTCGAGCGGACCCTCGCGGACAGCGACCCCGACCTCGTGCGGCGCGTCCGGCTCGTCTTCCAGGAGGCGATGGCCGACGCCTTCACCGGCCTCGTCGAGAAGGCGATGGGCCGGCGGGTCCTCGCGTACCACAGCCAGCTGACTCTCGACCCGGACATCGGCTTCGAGTTCTTCCTGCTCGAGGACGAGTAGCTCAGCCCGACTCGGCGGCCTTGGGCGCGTCGCGAGGCTCGGCGAAGGGCTCACGGTCCTCGGGCCGCAGGCCGGCCTCGATCGCCCTTCCGCGCTCGAGCTCCGCGTTGAACTCGGCCCCGAGCAGCACCATGATGTTCGTGATCCACAGCCAGACCAGGAAGACGATCATCCCGCCGAGCGCCCCGTAGGTCTTGTTGTAGGAGCTGAAGTTCGAGACGTAGAAGGCGAACGCGGCGGACGCGATCAGCCAGCCGATCACCGCGAGGATGCCGCCCGGGCTGAGCCAGCGGAAACGCGGCTGCTTGACGTTCGGCGCGGCCCAGTAGAGCAGCGCGAACATGAAGCTCACCACGACCAGGAGCACCGGCCACTTGGCGATGTTCCAGACGGTCACCGCCGTGTCCCCGACGCCGACCACCGAGCCGAGCTCCTCGGCGATCCCGCCCGTGAGCACGACCGCCATCGCGCTGATGGCCACGAGCGTCAGCAACAGGATGGTCAACCCGACGCGCAGAGGCAGGGTCTTCCAGATGGGGCGGCCCTCCTCGATGTCGTAGATCGCGTTCGAGGCGCGCATGAAGGCGCCGACGTAGCCCGACGCCGACCAGAGCGCGCCGAGCAGGCCGACGATGAACAGCACGCCGGCCGCGCCCTGGCTGCCCTGAAGGTTCGTCAGCGCGTTCGTGAGGATCTCCTGCGCGGGCCCCGGGGCGACCTCGCCCAGGTTGTCGATCAGCGGCTGGGTCGCGGACTGGCCGATCAGCCCGAGGACCGAGACGAGCACCAGCAGCGCGGGGAAGATCGCCAGGATCCCGTAGTACGTGAGGGCCGCCGCCCAGTCGGTGAGGTTGTCGTCCTGGAACTCCGTGGCCGAGCGCTTGAGCACGCCGAGCCACGAGCGGCCACTGAGATCGGTGGGTGACCCGGGCGGGTCGCCCTCGTTGGCGTAGCGAACCCCGTTCATGGCGCGCGACTACCCGGGCTGCACGGGCATACGCAACCGCCGCGGAGCGGCGGCGCTAGGCCGCCTCGGCGAGCCCCGCGACCTCGCGGGTGCCGGCCAGGCGCTCGAGCGCCTTGTGCTCGATGCGGCGGACGCGCTCCGGCGAGAGGCCGAGCCGGCGGCCCGCCTCGCGCAGCGGCGTCGGGTCGTCGCCGCCCACGCCGAAGCGCAGCTTGATCACCTCGCGCTCCTGCTCGGGCAGCCGCGCGATCGCCGCGCGGACCGCCTCGCGCCGGAGCCCGATCTCGACCTCCTCGACAGGTCCGCGGTCGTCGCTGGGCAGCAGGTCGCCGAGGCCGGTGTCGCCCTCCGCGCCGATCGGGCGGTCGAGGCTCGTGACGGTGCGGGTGACCTCACGGGTCTCCTCGACCTCGGCGGGCGTCAGGTCGGCTGCGGCGGCTATCTCCGGATCGGTCGGTGTGCGGCCGAGGCGCAACGAGAGCTCCCGCTCCGCCCGGGCGATCTTGCGCTCGCGCTGGCCGATGTGAACCGGGATCCGGATCGTGCGGCCCTGGTTCGCGAGTCCGCGCTGGATCGCCTGGCGGATCCAGAAGGTCGCGTAGGTGGAGAACTTGTAGCCGCGCCGCCAGTCGAACTTCTCGGCCGCCCGGATCAGGCCGAGGATGCCCTCCTGGATCAGGTCGAGCAGCGACAGCTCCTGACCCTGGTAGCGCTTCGCGAGCGATACGACGAGGCGCAGGTTCGAGTTGATCATGCGCTCCTTGGCCGCCAGGTCGCCCTGCTCGATGCGCTTTGCGAGCGCGACCTCCTCGGCCGCGGTGAGCAGCGGGTGGCGGCGGACGTCACGCAGGAAGAGCTGCAGCGTGTCGCCGGTGATCGTCGCCAGCTCGGCGTTGTCATAGCGGACCGGCGCGGGCAGCTCGCGGCCGCAGTCCGACAGCTCGATGCCGCGTGCCTCGAGGCGATCGGCGAGCGACTGCGCCTCCTCGTCGGAGAGCTCGAGCTCCTGGACGAGCTCGGCCAGCTCCGAGAGGTTGACGCACCCCTGCTCCTCGCCGCGCTCGAAAAGCGCGTCGACCGTGGACGTCCTCATGAGGTGTTCGTACCCGACGAGCGAAAGGGAAAACGGAGCAGGCGCGCTACGGAAGCAGCGTGGCGAGCCGCTTGCGTGGCGTTGAGAGGCCGCGCGCATGCGTCTGGATGTCCGCCCAGGGGTCGCCCTTGGCGGCCAGCCGCCGCAGGACGTTCGTGATCGTCCAGCGGTCCGGCCTGAGGCGCGAGTCGGACAGCTCCTCGAGCGCGATCGGCGTGGCCACCGGAGCCCCCGGCCGGGGGCGCACCGCATACGGCGGAACGGCGGTCTGGGCGTACCCGTTGCGGGCCACGTCGACGAGGATGCGGCCCCCGCGCTTGGCCTTGCGGAACTCCGTCGTGAGCTCGTCCGGGTGGCGCTCGGCGAGCAGCTGGGCGGCGTCACGGGCGAGTGAGCGCACCTCCTCCGTGTCGGCGCGGCGGCGCAGCGGCGTCCAGATGTGGATGCCCTTCGAGCCCGTGACCTGCGCGAACGGGACGAGCTCGAGCTCGCTCAGCAGCTCAGCCGTCCAGCGCGCCGCGCGCCGGACCGTGGCGAAGTCGCTGCCCGGCGCGGGATCGAGGTCGAACACGAGCCGGTCGGGCTGATGCGGGCGATCGGCGCGCGAGAGGAACACGTGCGGCGTGATCGTGTTCTGGTTCGCCAGGTAGCGCAGCGTGTCCGCGTTCTGGATCAGGACGTGCGTGACGGTGCCGCCCGCCTTCGGCAGCTCCGCTCGCGCGATCCAGTCCGGGAAGTAGTCGGGCGCGTCCTTGTGGAAGAAGCCCTTTCCCGCGATCCCGTCGGGGAAGCGCTGCATGCTGATCGGGCGTCCGCGCAGGTGCGGCAGCATCCAGTCGCCGACGCGCTCGTAGTAGCCGGCCAGGTCGGCCTTGGTGATCCCGTCGTCGGGGAACAGCACCTTGTCCGGGTGGCTGATCTGGACCTTCAAGAATCGACCTCGTCGATGCGTCGGCCGCTCACGACGGACTCCGGCTGCGTCGAGACGGGGTTGCGCCGGGCGTCGGCCTCGTCGTCACGGCGCTTGACGAGCAGCCAGCGGCGTCCCTCGATCCGCCGCAGGGTCCAGCCGCCGCGCAGCTTCTCACCCTCCAGCCAGAACGACAGGTGGCCGCCCTCGAGCGCCCGTTCCGGCGGCTCGTCGCCCAGCGGGCGGTAGCTGCCGCGGTCCCAGACGATCACCGGGCCCGCTCCGTACTCGCCCTCGGGAATGAGGCCCTCGAAGTCGCCCCAGGAGAGGCGGTGGTCGTCGACCTCCATCGCGAGCCGCTTGTCGCGCGGGTCGGTGGAGGGCCCGCGCGGCACCGCCCACGACTTGAACACCCCGTCCGCCTCGAGCCTGAAGTCCCAGTGCATGGAGCGCGCATCGTGTTGCTGGATGACGAAGCGCGGCACGTCAGCTGTTGCCCTGCCGCTGCAGCGGCGCGATCGTGAGCGGGCCCTCGTGGCGCGTCTCGACCTGGAGCGTCGAGTGCGTGATGCCGAAGCGCTCGCGCAGCAGCTCGGCGAGCTGGCGGCGGTGCGCCTGGGTGTCGCAGCCCGAGCGGACGGTCACGTGCGCGGACAGCGCGGGGAAGCCCGAGGTGACCTCCCATACGTGCAGGTCGTGCACCTCGACCACATGGTGCTCGGCGGCGAGCGCGGTCCCGATCTCGTCCGGGTCGAGGTCGCGCGGTGCGGCCTCGAGCAGGACGCGGCCGGACTCGCGCAGCAGGCCGACTCCGGAATACAGCATCAGGGCGGCCACGAGCAGCGCCGCGATGCCGTCCGCGCGGCCGAAGCCGGTGAGCAGGATTACGGCGCCCGCCACGGCCGTGGCGACGAACGCGAACAGGTCGTTCAGGACGTGCTGGAAGGCGCCCTCGACGTTGAGGCTGCGGCGGTTCGCGCCCGACAGGACGAACGTGGCGACGAGGTTGACGCCGATCCCCACCACGGCGACGATCAAGACGGCCGCTCCCTCCACGTCGGGCGGATCGACGAGGCGGCGGATGCCCTCGATCCCGATCAGCGCGCCGAGCCCGACAAGCGTCGCTCCGTTGAGCTGCGCAGACAGGATCTCGGCCCGCCGGTAGCCGAAGGTGAAGCCGCCCTCGGGCGGCCGGCGGGCGAGCCGCGCGGCGAACAGCGCGAGCGCGATCGCCCCGGCATCGGTGAGCATGTGCGCGGCGTCGGCCAGCAGCGCGAGCGAGGAGGCCAGGATGCCGACGACGACCTCGGCCGCCATGAAGGCGAGCAGCAGGACGAGGGCGATCGAGAGCCGGCGCGAATCGTCCGTATGCGCGTGACTGTGCCCTGCGTGGCCGTGCATCCACGGCCATGGTCGCAGAGGGTTACCGAGCCATACCCGGGAGCGGCGGCCCGGATTCAGGGGACGGGCGCCGTCTCCGTTTGCGGTGCGGCGGGCTCCGGGGCGGCTTGCGGGGAGGGCTGGGTCTCCGTGGTCTCCGTCTCCGTCGTCTCGGTCGTCTCCGTTTCCGTGCGTGGCTCGGGCCGCGTCTCCGTCTCGGTCTCCTCGGCCGGCTTCTCGCTGGTCTCGGTCGAGCGGCCGTCCGCCGGCTGCGTCTCGTCCTTCTGCTGGTTCTTGCCGATGCCGATGCTGGTCCGGCGGTCGCTCTTGCCGATCGAGTCGCCCGCGATCAGCTCGATGGCCGTGATCGTCACAACTGCGATCACGAACGCGAGGCCTCCGGTCACGAGGATCGCGCGGATGGCCAGCTTGCGGCGCGGCGGGGTCGCCGATGGCTGCCGGTAGATCCGGACCGGCGCCTCGCCCTCGGAGGGCGCCGAGCGCGGTGGCGGCGCCGCGGGGGGAGGGGAGACCGGGGCAGGGGCGCTGTCATCGGGCAGGGCCGGGCGCTCGCTGGTCCAGGCCTTTGCGATCTTCTCGGCCGGGCGGTTCAGCAGCTCGCTGACCAAGGCGACCATGACAGGGGTTATCGCCGCGGCGATCCAGGTGCCGGCGATCCACAGCTGCGAGGTAACGGCCGCCGCCGTGGCGGACGCCGCGCTCGCAATGGCGAGCGTCCGGATGTTGTGGCGGCGCTCCTCCTCGCGCTCGCTGCGCGGGGACGAAGCCATCGGCCTCCGACCCTAGCGAGCCTGCAGGCTCAGCAGCTGCCCGGCGGGATCGACCAGGTGCGGCGGTCGTCCGAGTCGGTCATCGTGACCCGGGTGTAGAGCGAGCGGCCGCCTGCGCAGCTCCTCCGCCGCGACAGCTTCACCCGCACGGGGAAGCGGTCGAAGTTGCCGCCCGGCCCGGCGTGCAGGGCGATCCCGGTGCCGGTGGCGCGTGTGACCCGCCGGCCCCAGTGCTGCCACTCGAGACCGACCGCGCGGCCGGCGAGGGCGAGCGGGTTGTGGAGGTAGGTGAAGTCGCACTTGCGCGGCTTTGCCTTGAACTTGAAGCTGACGCCGCCACCCTTGCTGCAGGGCACGAACGTCTTGGCCGTGGCGGGCGCCGGCGCCGCCAGGGCGACCGACGTGACCGCCGCCAGCGCGACGGCGGTCGTTGCTGTCTTCAGGGTCCTCACACGTCTCCGCATCACGGGCAGGGTGGCAGACGGCGGGCCGATAGGGTGCGACCGCCTTGACCGAGCGGCGCACATACGACGCCGACGTCGTGGTGATCGGGGCGGGACTCGCGGGGCTCGTGGCGGCGCGCGAGCTCACGGCGCGCGGGGCCTCCGCCGTCGTGGTCGAGGCCCGCGATCGCGTGGGCGGGCGCGTGCTCAACCACGAGCTCGGCGACGGCAAGGTCGTCGAGGTCGGCGGCCAGTGGATCGGGCCCACGCAGGACAGGCTCGCGGCGCTCGCCCAGGAGCTCGGGGTCGAGACCTTCCCGACCTACGACGAGGGCGACAGCGTCATCGAGTACCGCGGCCGGCTGCGCCGCTACGAGGGCACGATCCCGCGCATCAACCCGGCCGTGCTGCTCGACGTCGAGCAGGCCCAGCGGCGGCTCAACCGGCTCGCGACGCGGGTGCCTCTCGAAGCGCCCTGGGAGGCGCCGGGCGCCGAGCGCCTGGACGCCCAGACCGCCGCGACATGGCTGCGCCGGAACCTTGCGACGCGCGCCGGCCGGATGCTGCTCGAGCTCGGCATCAAGGCGGTCTGGGCGGCGCAGCCCGAGGACCTCTCGCTCCTGCACGTCCTCTTCTACATCCACTCGGCGGGCAGCCTCGAGATGCTCTTCGACACCGACGGCGGTGCGCAGCAGGACCGCTTCGCGGGCGGCTCCCAGCTGCTCGCCTTGCGGATGGCGGAGGAGCTGGGCGAGCGGGTCGTCCTGGGCGCCCCCGCCCGCCGCGTGGAGCACGGGCCCGACGGCGTGACCGTGCATGCCGATGGTGCGCTTGTTCGGGGCCGGCGGGCGATCCTCGCGATCGCGCCGACGCTCGCCGGCCGGATTACCTACGACCCGCCGCTGTCCGGCTTTCGCGACCAGCTCACGCAGCGCATGCCGATGGGCACGGTCGTCAAGTGCATGGCCGTGTACGACCAGCCGTTCTGGCGCGGCGAGGGCCTCTCTGGCCAGGGGACGAGCGACACCGGCCCGGTCAGCTTCACGAGCGACAACTCACCGCGGGACGGCTCACCGGGCGTGCTGCTCGGCTTCCTCGAGGGCAGGCAGGCGCGCGAGCTCGGGCGTGCCTCGGAGGAGGTGCGAAGGACGGCGGTGCTCGACTCGTTCGGGCGCCTGTTCGGCCCGCGCGCGGCGAAGCCGGAGGCGTACGTCGAGATGCTCTGGGCCGACGAGGAGTTCACACGCGGGTGCTACGGCTGCCACATGCCGACCGGCGCGTGGACGAGCTATGGCAGGGCGCTGCGCCCGCCGGTCGGCCCGCTGCACTGGGCAGGCGCCGAATACGCGACCGTCTGGAACGGATACATGGACGGGGCGGTGCGCTCCGGCGAGGCCAGCGCGCGCGAGCTGCTCGAGCGTCTCTAGAGGGCTCCCGCCCGCCGCGCCAGCTCCGCCGCCACGACCACGTCCTCCCACGCCATGCCCGTGCTCTTGAAGAGGCGCGGGCGCTCGTCCGGGACGGTCGCCCCGCCGCTGACGAGCTCGGCGAGGGTCGTGAGCGAGTCGGCGCTGAGCGCGCCGCGCTCGATCGCCTGAATCACGTCGCCGGCCTCGCGCAGCGCGGCCGAGCGCGCCTCGACCACGACTGTCGCGCGCGCGGCGAGCCGCTCGTCGACCTCGCGCGCCTCGGGCTCGTGCGACCCGACCGCCACGACGGTCGCCCCGGGCGCCACCCGTGCGCCGTCGAAGAGCGGCTCGCGCGCCGTCGTGCAGCAGCAGATGAGGTCCGCCTCGGCGATGTGGTCGTCCGCGGGGCCGCCCGGGGCATCCGCCTCCACGCCGGCCGCGCGGCAGCGCTCCGCGAACTCCGTGAGCCGTTCGCGGTCGCGCGCGAACACGTCCACGTGCTCGACCGGGCGCACCTCGCGCAGCGCCTGCACGTGGCTCCACGCCTGCGGGCCGGTTCCGAAGACGACGAGCCGGCGCGCGTCCGGTCGCGCGAGCCGCCGCACGGCGAGCGCGGAGACGGCGGCCGTCCGCAGCGAGGTCAGCGCGATCCCGTCGATCAGCGCCGCGGGCTCGAGCGTGGCGGCGCCGAAGAGCGCATAGATGCCCTGGATGCGCGGCAGGCCGCGCTCCGGGTTGGCCGGCGCGACCGTGGCGAGCTTGACCCCGGCGGCGCCCGCCCAGCCCGACGGCATGAGCAGGATCTCGCCCGCGCCGACCGAGAAGGACGAGCGCGGCGGGTCGGCTTCGGGATCGAGCCCGGCGCGCAGCGCCTCCTCGAGCGCGTCCACGGCGCCGGCGAACGGCAGCAGCCCGGCCACCTCGGCCGCGCCGAGGAACGGCGGCGCGCTCATCGCAGCACGAAGCCGGTCGCCGAGCGGGTCGCGCGGGTCGAGCGAGAAGCGGTGCTCGCCGGTCCGGAACGCGCTGCCCTCGACCTCCGTGACGAGCGCCTCGCGGCCGTCGGCCTCCACGGCTTCGGCCACGCGGCCGAGGAACTCGGTGCCCGTGATCGAGCCGTGGCGCAGCACGCGTCGACCCGTCCATGCGCCCGTCGGCGGCCAGCAGAGCGAGCCGCGCCGAGGTCCCGGATCCGCAGGGCGAGCGGTCCACCTCGCCGTCGGCGAAGATCGTGACGTTGCGCTGGTGCGGGCCCTCGCCGGAGTCGCCGAGGTCCTCGAAGACGATCGTCCCGTACACCCCCGACAGGCGCTCGTCGGCGGGGTGGCGCGCGTGCGCGCCCGCGTCGAGTGCGTGCTTCACCTCACGGCCGAGCGCGATCAGCTCGCCGAGCCGCTCGGGCGTGACGGTGAGGCCCGCCGCGGTTGCGTCGAGCGACGCGTAGATGGCGCCGCCGTAGGCCACGTCGACCGCGAGCGGGCCGCGCGAGGTCTCGAGCTCGACGCCGCGCGCGAGGACGTAGCGAGGGCACGTTGCGGAAGGTCACCGACTCGACCTGCGCCGTCACTGCATGCGCACGCGCGCGAGCACCCTTCCCGACGGGACGTCGATCGTCACGTCGGTCACCCCGTCGGGCGCCGCGATCACGCGCCCGCTCTCGACGGCCCAGGCGCCGAGCGCGATCGTGCCGTGCCCGCAGGCGGTGGAGTAGCCGTCCTTGTGCCAGAAGAGCACGCCGAGGTCGGCGCCCTCGTCGTCCGGCGGGACGAGGAAGCAGCCGTACATGTCGGCGTGCCCGCGCGGCTCGTGGCAGAGCAGCCGCCGCACGAAGTCGACGCCCTCGTCCCGGGCGGCCCGCTCGCGGCGCTCGGCGACCGTCGCGCCCGGGATCTCAGGCGCGCCGTCGAGCACGATCCGGAACGGCTCGCCGGCCGTGTGGTAGTCGGTCGTCGTGATCTCGGCGGGCCGGCCTGGCACGCCCGGGAAGTTATGCCTCGCGGCGCAGCAGCGAGTGGCGGTAGCCGTACACGGCGTAGATCACGAGGCCGAGCGCGAGCCAGATGAAGAAGCGCAGCCACGTCTCGATCGGCAGCTTCGTCATCAGATAGACGCAGAGCGCCGCGCCGATCAGCGGGAACACGGGCACGAACGGGACGCGGAAGCCGCGCTCCATGTCGGGCTTCGAGCGGCGCAGCCAGATGACCGCGATGTTCACGATGAAGAACGCGAACAGGGTGCCGATGTTGACGAGCTCGGCGATCTCCTTGAGTGGGACGAAGGCCGCGATCAGCGCGATCGGGATCGCGAACACGAGCGTGAGCAGGACCGGGGTGCGCGTACGCTCCCACACGGTCGCGAGGCGCTCCGGGATCAGCCCGTCGCGGCTCATCGAGAAGGCCACGCGCGTCTGCCCGTAGAGGATCGTGAGCACCACGCTCGTGATCGCCACGAGCGCGCCGAACGAGACGATGTCCGCGCCCCAGTCGAGGCCGGCGCCCTCGGAGAGTGCGATCGCGAGCGGGGCGTCCTGGCCCGCGAGCTGGTCCGCGGGCAGCGCGCCGACGGCCGCGATCGCGACGAGGATGTAGATGACGGTGGCGATCACGAGCGAGCCGACGATCGCGATCGGCAGGTCGTGCCCGGGCTCCCTCGTCTCCTCGCTCGCGGTCGAAACGGCGTCGAAGCCGATGTAGGCGAAGAAGATCAGCGCCGCGGCGGACTCGATGCCGCTGAAGCCGTTGGGCGCGAAGTCCGAGAAGTGGTCGCCGTTGAACGCCGAAAACGCCACGACGATGAAGAAGAGCAGCACCGCGAGCTTCGTGATCACCATGACCGTGTTGGAGCGCGCCGATTCGCGGATGCCCGCGATCAGCACCCCCGCGACGGCGAGCACCAGGAAGGCCGCCGGGATGTTGACGTCGCCGCCCTCGCCCGGCGGAAGCGATATCGACTCGCTGAGCGTGACGCCGAAGAGCGAGTCGAGCAGCGAGGTGAGGTACGCGCCCCAGCCCACCGCCACGGCGGCCACGGAGACGCCGTACTCGAGGATCAGGTCCCAGCCGATGATCCACGCGAGCAGCTCGCCCATCGTCGCGTAGGCGTAGGTGTACGCGGAACCGCACACCGGGATCGACGAGGCCAGCTCCGCGTAGGCGAGGGCCGAGAAGATGCAGGTGATCCCGGCCAGCAGGAAGGAGATCACGAGCGCCGGGCCGGACTGGGTGATCGCCTCGCCGACGATGACGAAGATGCCCGTGCCGATGATCGCGCCGATGCCGAGCGCGGTGAGGTCGAGCGCCCCGACGGTCCTGTTGAGGCTGGTCCCCTCCGCCGTCTCGCGCAAGCGCTCGAGCGACTTCGTGGCAAACGGGCCAGGCCTCGTGACACTTGCCATTTGGCGCCCCTACCCCGTCTCACCCCGTTTAGCCGCGATTCGTCCCGGTATCGGCAAGGAGACCCGATTCGAACACATCAAGGAGTGACGAAATGGCCAACAGGCTGAGCGGTAAGAAGGTCGCCTTCCTGGCCACCGACGGAGTTGAGCAGGTGGAGCTCACCGAGCCCTGGAAGACCGTTGAGGAGGAGGGCGGCACACCTGAGCTGATCTCGCTCGAGAGCGGCGAGATCCAGGGCTTCGAGCACCTCGACAAGGGAGACACCTTCGAGGTCGACCGGACCGTCGCGGACGCGGACGCCGGCTGACTACGACGGCCTGGTGCTGCCCGGCGGCGTCGCCAACCCGGACTTCCTGCGCGCCGACGAGCGCGCCGTGGCATTCACGCGCGCGTTCTTCGAGGCGGGCAAGCCGGTCGCGGCGATCTGCCACGGCCCCTGGACGCTCGTCGAGGCCGGCGTGGTCGAGGGACGGACGCTGACGTCGTGGCCGAGCGTGAAGACGGACATCGAGAATGCCGGCGGCACGTGGGTGGACGAGGAGGTGCACGTCGACTCCGGGCTCGTGACGAGCCGGAACCCCGACGACCTCCCGGCCTTCTGCGACAAGCTCGCCGAGGAGATCTGCGAGGGCCGCCACGAAGCACAGGCCCAGCAGACCGCGGGAGCCGGCGCCCCGCAGTAACCCCCGCCGGCCCCGCGGCCCCGACCCGCGTCGAGGCGCCCTTCCGGGGGCGCCTCGACGTCGTTTCGGGCCAACGGTGAGTAGGGTCGCGCCTTTGCTCGAAGACGGCGTCGTCTACCAGGTCTACCCACGCTCGTTCCAGGATTCCGACGGGGACGGGGTCGGCGACCTGCGCGGAATCGAGGCGCGCCTCGAGCACCTCGCCTGGCTCGGCGTGGACGCCCTCTGGATGTCGCCGATCTTCCCGTCGCCGATGCATGACTTCGGCTACGACGTGGCGGACTACACGGACATCGATCCGGCTTTCGGCTCGCTCGAGGACTTCGACTCGCTGGTGGCGGCCGCCCGCCGCCGCGGGCTCGACGTGCTGCTCGACCTCGTGCCCTGTCACACCTCGATCGAGCACCCCTGGTTCCGCGAGCATCCGGACTGGTACATCTGGGCCGCCGCCCCGAACAACTGGCTGTCGGCCTTCGGCGGCTCGGCCTGGAGCCCGCTCGACGGTCGCTTCTACCTCCACTCGTTCTATCCCGAGCAGCCGGACCTCGACTGGCGCAACCCGATGGTCGTGGCGGCCATGCAGGAGGTCCTGCGCTTCTGGCTCGCGCGCGGCGTGGCCGGCTACCGGGTCGATGCGATCGACCGGCTGTTGAAGGACCCGCTGCTGCGGGACGACCCGCCGGCCGCCGAGCCCTTCGGCCTGCCGCTGGCGGACGAGGAGGCGAAGCTCTCGCTGGCGCACTCGCGCAACGCGCCCGACACGGCCGAGGCGCTCGCCAAGATCCGCGCCGCAGTCGGCGACCATTTCATGGTCGGTGAGGTGTACCTGCCGGCCGCGCGCTGGCAGCCCTACCTCGACGCCTTCGACGCCGTCTTCGCGTTCGAGCTCCTGCATGCATCCTGGGACGCGGAAGAGCTGCGCACGGCGATCGCCGCCACCACGCGCCGGCCCGGCGCCGCGTGGGTGCTCTCGAACCACGACTTCGGCCGGCTCGTGACCCGCTTCGGGCCCGAGAACGCGCGCGCCGCGGCGCTGCTGCTGCTCACGCTGCCGGGCACGGCCTTCCTCTACCAGGGCGACGAGATCGGCCAGGCCGACGGCCCGGCCGGCGAGCGCCGCGCAGTTCGACCGTGCCGGACGCGACCGCTTCCGCCACCCGATGCAGTGGGACGGCTCGCCGAGCGGCGGCTTCACGAGCGGCGAGCCCTGGCTGCCGCTCGTCGATCCCGAGCACGTGAACGTCGAGGCCCAGCGCGACGACCCGGCCTCGATGCTCACGCTCGTGCGCCGAGCTGATCCGGCTGCGGCGCTCGCTGCCGCGGGACTTCCGAGCTGCTCGACGCGGCCGCCGGGGTCGTGGCCTACGCGCGCGGCGAGCACGTCGTCGCGCTCAACACGACGGACGCTCCGCTGGACGGTGCCGCGGGGGACGGGAGCTCGTGCTCGAGACGGTCGCCGGGGCTCTCGAGGGAGAGCTGCTCGCCGCGCACGCCGCCGCGGTGACGCGCGCCTGAGTGCAACCAGATTCACCCGGGTGGTTACAGGCGGGGTAGACCGGGGTAGGAACCCAGCGATGACGGGGGAGTCGAGGAGGGCTTGGACGTCACGCCTCAGGGCACTGCTCCTCATCGCGGTCGCGTGGCCGCCGTCGGTGGCCGGTTGTGGAGTCGGAGGCGACGAGGGCGGCAGCGGCGCGCGCGCCATCAACTGGTACGCCTTCAACGAGCCCGGCGGCTCCTACGACCAGGCGGTCGCCAACTGCAACAAGCAGGCGAACGGCAAGCTACACGATCAACTACGTGAAGCTGCCGAACATCGCCGACCAGCAGCGCGAGCTGCTCGTCCGGCGCCTGGCCGCCGAGGACGACAGCATCGACCTGGCATCGCTCGACGTGATCTGGACCGCCGAGTTCGCGGAGGCGGAATGGATCCTCCCGTGGGAGGGCGAGCGCCGCGAGGCCGCCACCGAGGGCAAGCTCGATGGCCCGCTCGAGACGGTCGACTACCAGGGCAAGATCTGGGCGATCCCGCACACGAGCAACACGCAGCTGCTCTGGTACCGCAAGGACCGCGTGGACGCCCCGCCCGACGACTTCACCTGGGACGAGATGATCGACGACGCGGTCGACAAGGGCACCGCGGTCGAGGTGCAGAGCGCCCAGTACGAAGGGCTGGTCGTCTGGATCAACGCGCTCATCACGAGCGCCGGGGGCCAGATCGTCAACGCAGCAGGGCGACGTGCTCGTGAACGACACGGCCAAGACGGCGGCCGAGATCGAGAGCAAGCTCGCCAACTCGCCCGCGGCGCCGCCGGGCATGTCGACTGCCAACGAGGACGCCGCCCGCCTGGGCTTCGAGTCGGGGCGCTCCGACTACATGGTCAACTACCCGTACATCTACCCGGCCGCCGCCGAGGTGGGTGAGGACTTCCAGAAGAACATCGGCTGGGCGCGTTACCCGCGCAGCGTGGCGGGCCGGCCGAGCGCACCGCCGCTCGGAGGCTTCAACATCGCCGTCTCCGCGTACTCGAAGAACCCGGACCTCGCCTTCGAGGCGGCCGAGTGCCTCGCCAGCCCGGAGAACCAGGCGCTCAGCGCCGAGCTGGGCGGCCTGCCGCCGACGAGCGAGTCGGTCTACGACGATCCGAAGATACAGAAGAACTACCCCTTCGCCGATGAGCTGCGTGAGTCGATCGACAACGCCGGGCCGCGGCCGGTCACGCCCGCCTACAGCGACATCTCGCTGGCGATCCAGAAGACCTACCACCCGCCGGACTCGGTGGACCCGGACACGGTCGTGGAGCAGCTGCAGCGACCGGATCGAGAAGGCCGTCGACGGGAAGATCTTCTGATGGAAGCCGCCACGACCCAGGCCCCCGCCGGCCACGCCGCCCAAGAAGAAGCGCATGACCGATCGCGCCAAGGCCGAGCGCAAGCTCGCCTGGCTGCTGTGCGCGCCCGCCGTGATCGCGATGCTGCTCGTGACCGGCTATCCGATCGTGTACGCGTTCTACCTGTCGCTGCAGAAGTTCGACCTGCGCTTCCCGGACGACAAGGAGTTCGTGGGGCTGGCGAACTATGGCGACGTGCTCAGCTCGACCACGTGGTGGTCGGACGTCGCCACGACGCTGTTCATCACGGTCGTGTCGGTGGCCATCGAGCTCGTGCTGGGCATGCTGATCGCCCTGGTCATGCACCGTGCGATCTTCGGCCGCGGCCCGGTTCGAGCGGCGATCCTGATCCCGTACGGCATCGTCACGGTGGTCGCGGCGTTTGGCTGGAAGTACGCCTTCGACCCGACCAGCGGCTTCGTGTTCGGGCTGCCGCTCGTACCGGACGACTGGGCGCCGCTCACCACGCGGGAAGGGCTCGCTCTTCGTGATCATCCTGGCGGAGGTCTGGAAGACGACGCCGTTCATGGCGCTGCTGCTCCTGGCGGGCCTCGCGCTCGTCCCGGACGAGCTGCACGAGGCGGCGAAGGTCGACGGCGCGAGCACGATGCAGCGCTTCTTCCGCATCACGCATCCCGCTGATGAAGCCGGCGATCCTCGTCGCGCTGCTGTTCCGGACGCTCGACGCGTTCCGAATATTCGACAACATCTTCATCATCCAGCCGGGCGGCGCCCTGGGCACCGAGAGCGTCTCGATCCTGGGCTACAACGTCCTGATCAACAGGGTGAACCTGGGCCTCGGCTCGGCCATCTCGATCCTGATCTTCATCTGCGTGATCCTGATCGCCGTCCTCTTCGTGAAGGGGCTCGGCACCAGCACTGCGCAGCAGCGAGGGGAGAAGTGAGCCGATGAGCGAGCAGCACACAGGCCGCGAGCGGGTGCTGTGGGCGATCGGGATCCTCGTGGTCCTGTTCTACGCCCTGATCCCGGTCGCGTGGATCGCCTCGCTTTCGTTCAAGGAGCCCGACGAGGTCGGCGACAAGAAGTTCTTCTCGGGCTTCTCGACCGAGAACTACGACGTCGTCTTCTCCGACGACACCTTCATCGCGGCGCTGATCAACTCGATCGGCATCGCCTCCATCGCCACCTTCATCTCGATCGTGCTCGCGGCGATGGCCGCCTACGCCACCTCGCGGCTCGACTTCACGGGCAAGACGCTGATCCTCTCGGGCGCTCTGGCGGTCGCCATGTTCCCGCCGATCTCGATCGTCGGCTCGCTGTTCGAGATGTGGCGCTCGCTCGGCATCTACGACACCTGGATCGGGCTGATCATCCCCTACATGACCTTCACGCTCCCGCTCGCGATCTACACGCTGTCGGCGTTCTTCCGCGAGATCCCCTGGGAGCTCGAACAGGCGGCCCAGGTCGACGGCGCCACGCCGTTCCAGGCCTTCCGCAAGATCATCGTGCCGCTGGCCGCGCCCGGGGTCTTCACGGCGGCGATCCTCGTCTTCATCTTCGCCTGGAACGACTTCATCTTCGCGAACACGCTGACCTCGACCGACGCCGCGCGGACGGTGCCCGCGGCGCTCGCGTTCTTCACGGGCGCGTCTCAGTTCGAGCAGCCGATCGGAGCGATCTCGGCCGCCTCGGTCGTCGTCACCGTCCCGATCATCATCATGGTCCTGATCTTCCAGCGCCGCATCGTCGCGGGCCTCACCGCCGGCGCGGTGAAGGGATAAAGGAGAGAGCACATGGCCCAGATCACGCTGGACAACATCACCAAGCGCTATCCGGACGGCTTCGAGGCCGTCCGCGACATGAGCTTGGAGATCAAGGACGGGGAGTTCGTGATCCTCGTCGGGCCGTCCGGCTGCGGGAAGTCGACCGCGCTGCGCATGATCGCCGGGCTCGAGGACATCACCGAGGGCGAGCTGCAGATCGGCGACGCCGTGGTGAACGACAAGGCGCCGAAGGACCGCGACATCGCGATGGTGTTCCAGAACTACGCGCTCTACCCGCACATGAGCGTGCGCGACAACATGGGCTTCGCGCTCAAGCTGCGCGGCATGGACAAGGGCGAGATCGACAAGAAGGTGACCGACGCGGCGCAGATCCTCGACCTCGAGCCGCACCTCGACCGCAAGCCCTCGCAGCTCTCCGGCGGCCAGCGCCAGCGCGTGGCGATGGGGCGCGCGATCGTGCGCGACCCGGCCGCCTTCCTCATGGACGAGCCGCTCTCCAACCTCGACGCCAAGCTGCGTGTGCAGATGCGCACCGAGGTGTCGCGCATCCAGCAGCAGCTCGGAACCACGACCGTCTACGTGACCCACGACCAGACCGAGGCGATGACGCTCGGCGACCGCGTCGCGGTGATGCGCGCGGGCCTGATCCAGCAGGTGGGCTCGCCGATGGAGCTCTACAACGAGCCGGTCAACCTGTTCGTCGCCGGCTTCGTGGGCTCGCCCGCGATGAACTTCATGCCCGCCACGGTCGAGGGCGACACCGTGAAGCTCCCCTTCGGAGACGTGCGGCTGCCCAGTGAGCTGCACGACGCGGTTCGCGACCACCACGGCAAGCAGCTGATCGCCGGCATTCGGCCCGAGCACTTCGAGGACGCTTCGCTTGCAGGCGACGCGCTGGACCGCGGCGCCACCTTCACGGCGAACATCGAGGTCCTGGAGTCGTTGGGCGCCGAGCTCTACGCCCACTTCACCGTCGCCTCGGATGCGACGATCGAGTCCCAGGAGCTGCGCGAGCTGGCCGAGGACGCGGGCGGCGGCGAGGTCCCGATGGCGGGCGAGGCGGGGCGCATCGTCGCGCGGCTCGATCCGGCCAGCGAGGTGAGCGTCGGGCAGGAGGCCGAGCTCTTCGTCGACGCGACCCGCCTGCAGCTCTTCGATCCCGACGACGGCCGCAACCTCACCGTTGAGCAGCAGGGCCCGGCGGCGACGACGGGCGAGGGCGCCGGGGGCGGGGCGGAGGCCCCGGCCACGGCCGATGCCGGCCGCACCGAGGGCGGCGGCGACGCCGAGGCCGAGAGCGGCGCGCCGGCCGACACGACCCAGGACGTGACCGGCGAGGACCCGGACGCGCGTCGCGAGGGTGAGGACCGGCCCGGCGCGACGGGCGCGACCGGCGGCCAGACCTAGCTCGCCCTCAGCGGCCCTACTTCAGCTCCCGCCGCAGCTTCCGCACCATCGTGTCGTCCTCGATCCCTGGGGCCTCGAGGTCGTGGCGGATCGCGTCCACGATCGCGTCGTCCCACTCGTGGGTGCGCAGCACCAGGTAGCGCAGGTGCGATATGCGCATGTAGGCCTCGGTCTCGGACCCGCGCCCGATCAGGTCGGCCTCGCGCAACAGCTCGATCACGGGCTCGTACTCCTCGACGAACCACGACATCGCGACCTCGGCCCGGCTCAGCAGCTCGCCGCGGTCCTGGATCACCCGGAAGCCCCACGCCTCGACCGCCTCGGCGAGCGCCGCGTAGCGCCACTCGTCGTTGAGGGTGATGCGCTTGCGCGCCTCGTCCGGCAACGGCACGCGCTCGTAGAAGAGTCGCTCGTGGCTCTTCAGCGGCAGGTCGCTCAGCTTGATCTCGCGTGATGCCCCCACCTGGGTGAGGACCTCGGTGACGTAGGCGTTGATGTCCCCGTGGCCGAGCGCCCGCGCCACTGAGACGCGGTGGTGGCCGTCCTTGACGAAGTGCAGGTCGCCGATCCGGTAGACGTCGATCGGGGGCATGCCCTCGCCACGCCGCTGGGCGGCGGCGATCCGCTCCCAGCGTGGCCGCACTCGCTGTGAGGTCGGCCGGAAGCGGCGGTCGAACTCGCGCCCGCGGTCGACCGTGCCGACGATCGAGTCGAGCGTGATCAGCTCCTGGCCGAGCCGACGCTCGCCGCGCCGCCCGAGGGCCTGGACGACCTCCTCGAAGGGGAGGATGTGATTGACGTCGCCGCGCTCGCCTCGCAGCCGTGCCGACAGCTGCGAGAGCGCCCGCCGGCGCCGCGCGCGGTTGAAGTCGAATTGAGCGTCGGTGCTCGGCAAACCCGTGTCCCTGGCCACGCTTCCGAGAGTATCGGCCGGGCCGCCGTGCGATGCTGCCCGCCCATGGCGCGCGTGTTCGTGACCCGCGTGCTGCCGGGACCGGCGCTCGAGCGCCTCTCGGCGGCGCACGACGCCGAGGTGTGGCCGGAGCGGCTGCCGCCGTCGCGTGACGAGCTGCGCGAGCGCGCCGCCTCCGTCGAGGGGCTGCTGTCGCTGTTGACCGACCCGGTCGACGCCGACCTGATCGAGGCCTGCGCCGGAGCTGCGCGCGATCTCCAACTACGCGGTCGGTGTCGACAACGTCGATCTGGACGCCGCCACGGCGCGCGGGATCCCGGTCGGCAACACGCCGGACGTGCTCACCGAGTCGACCGCCGACCTGGCGCTGGCGCTGATGCTCGGCATCGCCCGCCGGCTCGCCGAGGGCGAGGCGTTCGTGCGCGCCGGCGAATGGGTCACCTGGGAGCCCGGCCTGCTGCTCGGCCACGACCTGCACGACGCCACCGTCGGCATCGTCGGCTTCGGCCGCATCGGGCAGGCGGTGGCGAGGCGCGTCGAGGGCTTCGGCTGCGAGGTCCTGCATACGAGCCGCAGCGGCGGCGTGCCCATCACGGAGCTGCTCGAGCGCTCGGACTTCGTCAGCCTGCACTGCCCGCTCACGCCGGAGACGCGCGGCCTCATCGGCGACGAGGCCCTCGCCGCGATGAAGCCCTCCGCCTACCTCGTGAACACGGCGCGCGGGCCGATCGTCGACACGGACGCGCTCACCCGCGCGCTCGCGGCGGGCGAGATCGCCGGCGCCGCGCTCGACGTGACCGACCCGGAGCCGCTCCCGGCGGGCCACGCGCTGCTCGACGCGCCGAACCTGCTCGTGATCCCGCATCTCGGCTCGGCCACGCACGCGACGCGCGAGCGGATGGCGGACATGGCGGTCGACAACCTGCTGGCGGGCCTCGACGGCGAGCGAATGCCGAACTGCGCGAATCCGCAGGTCTACGGCTGATGGGCGGACGAGGGCTACTCCCCGAGCACCTTGATGATCAGCCGCTTCGGCCTCCCGCCGTCGAACTCGCAGTAGAAGACCTGCTGCCAGGGCCCGAGGTCGAGCCGGCCGGCCGTCACGGGGACGATCACCTGATGGTGGACGAGCAGGTTCTTCAGGTGCGCGTCGCCGTTGTCCTCGCCGCCGCGGTGGTGGCGGTAGTCGCCCGGGTCCGGCAGGAGCTCGCGCGCCACGTCGTTCGCCGGCTCCTTCCAGCTCGGCGGCGCCACCTTGTCGAGCCACTCGAGCGTGTCCTCGTGGAGGCCCGGCTCGTCGTCGTTGATCCAGACCGCCGCCGTGATGTGCATCGCCGCGACGAGCGCCAGCCCCTCCGCGACTCCCGCCCCGTCGACCGCCGCCTGGACCTCCTCGGTGATGCGGATCAGCTCGCGGCGGCGCTCGGTGTTGAAGGTCATGTAGACGGTGTTCGATTTCATTCGGCAATCATTCCCGGTTGATGGAGTTAGGTCTCGAAGGCAGGGTGTGCGTCGTCACGGGCGGGACGCGCGGAATCGGCGCGGCCACCGCGCGGCTGCTCGCCGCCGAGGGCGCCCGGCCCGCTGACCGTCGCGCGCAGCGGGGCCGACATCGAGCTCGACCTCACGGTGCCCGACGCCGGCGAGCGCCTGCTGGCCGCCTGTCCCGACACGCCCTGGGCGCTCGTCAACAACGCGGGCACGAGCCGCACGCGCACCATCGAGGAGCTGACCGACGACGACTGGAACGAGCAGTGGGAGCTTCACGTGATGGCCGGGATGCGGCTGATGAAGGCTGTCGCGCCCGTCATGGCCGAGGCGGGTGGGGGCCGGATCGTGAACGTCTCGTCGTCCTCGGGGCGGCGGCCTTCGCAGACGCTCGATGCCGCCTACTCGGTGACGAAGGCGGCCCAGCTCTCGCTGTCGCGGGTGTTCGCCGAGCGCTGGGCGGAGCACGGCGTGCTCGTGAACGCCGTGCTCCCGGGGCCGTCCGAGACGCCGCTCTGGCTGGCAGAGGGCGGGCTCGCCGATCAGGTCGCCGAGCGCAGCGGCCAGTCGCGCGAGGAGGTGCTCGAGGCGACCCACGCCAAGTCGCTCACCGGGCGCATGGCTCGCGAGGAGGAGATCGCCGCGGCGATCGTCTTCCTCTGCTCCGAGCAGGCCTCGAACGTGGTCGGCGCCGCCTGGTCGGTCGACGGCGGCATCACGCCGTCGATCTTCTGACGCGAAGCGCGGCGCCCGGTCAGCGCCCGATCCGGACTTCGATGTCACCCGGGCTGGGGCACCAGTTCGAGCGGAGCGCCTCCCGGTTCCATCCGGCGGCCTCCACGCCGGCCTGATAGGCGCTCTCGAGGAAGCGCAGCAGCGCGTCCTCAGGCAGAGCGGCAGCACGCACGTCGTCGTAGCGGAGCAGGGCCATGTGCCCGGCTCCGGCCTCGGCCCAGAACGCGTGCTGCGGCTCGAGCGGCTGCTCGGTCAGCCCTGTGGGCTCGGGCGCCGTGTAGGAGTAGAAGGCGGGCTCGTCGATCTGGTCATCCCCGGCCCAGAACCCGAAGCTGATCACCTCCTCGCCATAGGCCTCCTGGGTCACCGAATCCGCGTCCGGCAGCCGGTCCACCCGGCGGCCGGAGAAACGGGTCACGGCGAGGTCCAGGCCGTGCCAGAAGAGGTGGACCGGGCTCGTCTTTCCGCTGAACCAGCCGGAGAAGCCCTCGAGCACCCAGTCCGACCATTCCACGATCCGCCACCAGTTCCTGACGGCCTCGGCGTCGTAGGAGGAGTGCTCGCGATCCTCGGCGAACGGCGTCGTCATCGGCACCCCGAACGGCTCGGCCCGGATGGCGACGTCGATCCCGAGGCGGCGCAGCGCATCCATCAGGCGTCCATAGAACTCGGCGACGGACAGGCCGTCCCGCAGCGGGATCGCCTCGATCTCGCCGCGGTCCGTACGCACGCGCAACTCGTTGTCGAGGAAGTCGAAGTCGATGCTGAAGCTGAGCCCCTCGTGACGCATCCGCCGCGTCGTCAGGCCGCGCACGTCCACGTACAGCGGAACGTTCCACCAGTGGTTGCGCAACGGGGTGGTGGCCATCCGCACCTTGCCGACCACCTGGATATACAGATGGAGCGTGTCCTTGGTGGGGCGCCACGCCTCGAGGGGCAGCTCCGGGAGCTCGGCCGGCGCGAGCGCTCGCGACTCACTATCCATTCCGTGGATCGTGCCAGCCTCGGCCGTCGCGTGATCGCCGACGCGACACCTATCCTCGCCCCGTGTCCTCGGTTCCCTACCGGATCCGCCGCTCCGAACGCGCCCGTCACGCTCGCATCCTCGTCGGGGGCGACGGCGTCGAGGTGGTGGTGCCGCGGCGCTTCCCGCTCCGTGACGTCGAGCCCTTCGTGGAGGAGAAGCGGCCCTGGATCGAGCGCACGCTCAGGCGGATGCGCGAGTCGGAGAGCGAGTTTCCCCGGCTCGGGTCGAGGACGGCGGAGAGGTGCCATACCTCGGCGAGCGGCTGGCGCTGGCGGTGCGCGAGGAGCCCGGCCGCACGCGGCCGTACGTGGTTCGCCGCGGCGACAGGCTGAGCGCGTCGCTGCCCGTGGGCGGGTCGCTGACCGCCGCGCTCGAGGGCTGGTATCGGCGCCGCGCCCGCGACGAGGTGAGTGCCCGGCTCGACGCGGCTGTCGCTCGGGCGGGGCGCGAGTACACGAACCTCCAGATCCGCGGCCAGCGGACGCGCTGGGCGAGTTGCTCCTCGAGCGGCGCGATGAGCTTCAACTGGCGCCTCCTGCTCGCGCCCGCGGAGATCCTCGATTACGTCGTCGAGCACGAGGTCGCCCACCTGGAGGTGCACGACCACTCACAGCGGTTCTGGGCGTTGCTCGCCTCGCGCTGCCCAGGCTGGCGCGACCACGAGCGCTGGCTGCGCCGGCACGGGCACGCGCTGAGGCTCACTCCCACCTGAAGAAGCGCACCGCCAGGAAGATCCCCGCGACCGCCCAGCCGGCAACGATGGCCGCGGCGGCCCCGATGTCGGAGCCTCCCCCGATCATGGCGTGCGAGAGCCCGTCGATCAGGTGCAGGAGCGGCAGGGCCTCTGCGATGGCGAGCAGCACCGTCGGAAGGTTGTCCGCCGAGTAGAAGACGCCCGAGATGAAGATCAGCGGGAGGAAGACGGCGTTCGTGTATGCCGGCGCCGCGTCCTCGTTCGGGATCAGGTGCGAGAAGGCGATCCCGAGCGACGCGAAGCACACGACGCCGAGCGCCGTGAAGGCCGCGAGCAGCAGCGGGTCCTGCGGCCACTCGACGCCGAAGAGCAGGTGGCCGATCGCCACGACGAGCCCGACCTGCAGGAAGGCGTTCAGCGCCGCCGAGCCGAGCAGCCCGGCCAGGTATGCCCCGGCCGGTATCGGGGTGCCCCGGATGCGCTTGAGGACGCCGTCGTCGCGGAGCAGCGTGAGGTTGAAGGCGAGCGCGGTGAAGGTGGTGGCGAGCACGCCCATTCCGGCGACTCCCGGGACGAGCACCTCGAGGGCGTCGTCGTCGCTGCCGAAGGCGCTCGCCACCAGCACGAGCAGCAGGAGGGGCAGGAGGAAGTTGAAGAAGGCGGCGCTCGGGTTGCGCCAGAAGAGCTTGCGCTCGAAGCGGAACTGCTCCCATGCCAGGGCCAGTGAGTTCACGCGCCGGGCGTCTCCGTGAGCTCGAGGTAGACGTCCTCGAGCGTCGGACGCGTGACCTCGAGGCCCTCGAGGCGCTCGCCGCGCGCGAGTGCGTCGCGGGTCAGCCGGTGGAGGAGCTCGGTGGGGTCATCTGCCTGGAGCTCGACGCGACGGCCCTCTGACAGGTAGGAGATGCGATAGCTCGAACTGGTGGCGCTGAGCCGGTCGGGCGGTCCCTCGGCCACGAAGAGCCCGTCCTTGACGATCGCAACCCGGTCCGAGAGCGCCTGCGCCTCCTCGAGGTAGTGCGTCGTGAGCAGGACGGTCTTGCCGAGCTCCTTGAGCGTGCGGACGACGCCCCAGGCCGTGCGCCGCGCTGCCGGGTCGAAGCCGGTGGTGGGTTCGTCGAGGAAGACGAGCTCGGGGTCGCCGACCAGCGCGAGCGCGAGGTCGAGCCGGCGCCTCTGGCCGCCGGAGAGCTCCTTGGTGCGGGAATCGGCCTTGCCGGCGAGCCCGACGAGCGAGATCGTCTCGGCTGGGTCGCGCGGCTTCGCATACGCCTTCGCGAAATGCTCGATCGCCTCGCGGACGGTCACGCGCGGGTAGAAGCCGCAGCTCTGGAGGACGATTCCGACACGTTGCTGAAGGTCGGGATCGCGGGTCTGAGGGTCGTGTCCGAGCACGCGCACCTGGCCGGCCGTGCGCTCGCGGTAGCCCTCCAGGATCTCGACCGTCGTCGTCTTGCCCGCGCCGTTGGGGCCGAGCAGCCCGAACACCTCGCCGCGCTCCACCGTGAACGACAGCCCGCGCACCGCCTCGAGCGGGCCGTAGGACTTGCGCAGGTCGGAGACTTCGATCGCGGGCGGGGCCACCGACCCGGAGCCTAGACGCCCGCACCCCCGCGGCCCTCACCTGCCGCGAAGCGACCGGCTCCGCGCCAGGCCGTCTCCTGGGTCGGGAGAGCGCTCCGGGCCTCCATCGTGAGGCCCTCGCCGAAGGGGAGCCCGATGCCCTCGATCGCGGCGAGGCGGTCGGCGAGCATGGTGTCCTGGGGGAAGCGGGCGAGCGACTCGGCCAGCTCGATCGCGCGATCGAGGTGACGCCCGGGAGGCACGATCTCCGTGAGGAGGCCGATCGCGTGCGCCTCGCCCGCGTCGATGATGCGGCCGGTCAGGATCAGGTCGAGCGCCCTTCCCAGCCCGACGATGCGCGGCAGCCGCTGCGTGCCGCCGTCGACGAGCGGTACGCCCCAGCGCCGCTCCGGGAAGCCGAGCCGCGAGTCCTCCGTGGCGATCCTCAGGTCGCACCACAGAGCGAGCTCGAGCCCGCCGGCAAGGCACCAGCCCGAGATCGCGGCGATCGCGGGCTTCGACGAGATCACCCTGCTGATCCCGAGCGGGCCGCGCGGGTCGTCCATGCGCGGCGCGAAGCTCTCGATCGCCTTGAGATCGGCCCCCGCGCAGAACGCCACGCCGCCGGCCCCGGTGAGCACCAGCACGCGCGCGTCATCATCGGCCTCGAAGCGGTCGTAGGCCGCCGCGATCAGCTCGGCGGTGGGGCCGTCGATCGCGTTGCGCCGCTCCTGGCGGTCGATGGTGAGGACGGCGGCCGCGCCGCGGCGCTCGTAGGTCACGGCATCCATGGCGGACACCCTCTCACTTCTCAGCCTGTTCACATCGAGGGAGACGGGAGCCGCGAGCATCGCCCTTGCAGATCCCTCCTCGCTCGTGACCCCGGCCGACCGCCGGGGTCACGGCATTTATGGGGCCGCTACCAGCCGACGCGCTTGCGCAGCTCGACGGCCTTGCGCTCGTCCTTGCGCTTCTCGAGCCTGCCGTAGATCACCGAGGCGAACCAAACGAACACGGCGAAGAAGATCACCACGCCGAGCGAGAAGAAGGTCACGATGCGATCGTCCGTCTCGCCGAGGAGGCCCTCGCCGTTGTCGCCCGCGAAGGCGGGAGCTGCCAGCACGAGCGAGGTTGCGATCACGAATATCGGCGCCAGGAGCCGCATGTGAGGTGAAACGATACCGCTCGCGGTCGCCTGAACTAGCCTTCCGCGGCCGTGTCGCTAATCGAGGCAATCGTCCTCGGGATCACGCAGGGGCTCACCGAGTTCCTGCCGATCTCGAGCACCGGACACCTGCGGATCATTCCCGCGTTCGCCGGCTGGGAGGATCCGGGCGCCGCGTTCACGGCGGTGACTCAGCTCGGCACGATGGCCGCCGTCCTCCTGTATTTCAGGCACGATCTCGTCCGCATCGCCCGCGCCTGGCTGCGCTCCGTGCGCGACCGCGAGGCCCGGCGCGAGCTCGACGCGCGGCTCGGCTGGTACATCGTGCTCGGCACGATCCCGATCGGGATCTTCGGGATCCTCTTCAAGGATCAGATCGAGACGGGCGCCCGCGACCTCTATCTGATCGGCGTGACGCTGATCCTGCTCGGCCTGGTGCTGCTCGTGGCCGACAGGACCGGCAAGCGCAACCGCTCGATCGAGCAGATCCAGACGCGCGACGGGTTCCTCATGGGCATGGCGCAGGCGCTCGCTCTCATTCCCGGCGTCTCGCGCTCGGGCTCGACGATCACGGCGGGGCTCTTCCTCGGGCTCGACCGGACCGCCGCCGCGCGCTTCTCGTTCCTGCTGTCGATCCCGGCGGTGGTGCTGAGCGGGTTGCTCGAGCTGGGCTCGATCGTGAGCGGTGAGGAGGGGCAGCACACCGGAGCGACGGAGCTCCTGGTCGCGACAGTGCTCGCGTTCGTGACCGGCTATCTCTCGATCGCGTTCCTGCTGCGCTGGCTCACGAGCCACTCGATGGACATCTTCGTGATCTACCGGGTGGCGCTCGGCATCCTCGTGCTCATCCTGGTCAGTACCGGGACGATCGCCTAGCGCGCTCCTTCGAGAGCGGCGAGGGGAACCTCGGGAGCACGCGCGTGCCCGCGAGCCACTCCGTCAGCCGGGCGGCCTCGACCTCGAGCGCATCGCGGCCGTCCTCGCCCGGATCCTCGAGCATCTGGAGCTCGACCTCGCCGGCGTCGTCCTGGCGCCAGCCGCCCACGATCCGCCCGTCCCACCAGACGGTCGGGCCGCCGTTGCCGCTCGTGTCGAAGAGCTGCTGCTTGTAGGGGCCGAGATACCAGTCGCGCTCGTACCAGCCCATCGTGGTCGGATCGAGAGGAGGGAGCAGGGCCGGCCAAGGCTCAGGTGCGCTCGCCGGCTCGAGGTCGTCGGGCATCAGGTAGCCGGTGGCCGCGCCGTCGAGCTCGACCTCGACCGCCTGCAGGTCGTGGAGGGCCTGCTTGACGGCGCCGACCGTGGATCCGAGCCACCACTTGAGGTCGGCGGCGGTGCCGGGCCCGAAGGCGCGCAGCCAGCGCTCGACGAGGCCCGCCACGCCCTCGCGTGCGGGCGGCGGAGAGAGGGGCTCTCCGAGCCAGGCCTCCATCGCGGCCCAGCGCGGCCGCGATGTGATCCAGGCGCCGTCGTTCGAGGCGCGCACGATGCGGCCGGCCGCCGACAGGGTGGTGAGGACCCGTGGGCCGACCGACACCTGGCCGCCCCAGGACTTGCCCTCGCCATAGGTCGATGGACCCCTCGAGCAGCGGGATCTCCTCGCGCAGCTCGGTCGAGCTCGCCTCGCGCCCGCCGGCCAGCGCGCGCAGCACCAGCTCGCTCGCGTCCTCGAGCCAGCGCTCGCCGTCCGGGTACAGCCCTGCCTTGTCGACGTCCTTGATGAGCCTGCGGCGCTCCGCGCCCGCGACGCGCTCGCTCGCTCCCGACTGCGCCACGTTCATCGTCTCGCGCGGGAACACGAACAGCGTACGGCGCATCGACAGGTGCTTCACGAGCGAGCGCTTCGCGTAGAGCGCGTCGTCGAGGTCGGCGACCGTCATCCCGTCGACCCGCGCCCAGGCCGACATGTAGACGGTCGAGGGGTCGGTGGCGTGCAGGCAGACCATGCTCCTCGCCGCCTCGGTCACGTGGGGCGCGCGCCGGCCGGGGGCCAGGCGATGGCGCGTGGCGAGCCGCGCGCGGCGCTCTGCGACGTCGACCTTCTTCACGCGCGGGATCGTGGCAGGACGTGTTCTCCGGCACCGCCCGCCCGACCTATAGCCTTTCGCTCGTGCAGTTCGCCTGGAAGATCGGCGTCGTGATGCTGGTCGCGCTCGCGCTCGAAGTGCTGCCCGGCGGGGGCGCCGCCCTCGACGTCGCCCTCACCTTCCTCACGATCGCGTTCTTTGCGGCGATCGCCTTCCTCGTCTACCGGATGTACCGCCAGTACCGCTTCGACCTCGAGTCGCTCGACCAGTCGCTGCGGCTCGGCCTGTACGGGTCGCTGGCGCTGGCGCTGCTCACGTTCACGGCGACCGATCGCCTCTTCGACGCTGGCGGCGCGGGCGTGCTCGTCTGGTTCGCCCTGCTCGCGCTCGCGTGCTACGGCGTCTTCTGGGTCTGGACGAGGTACCGCGAAAGCGAGTACTGAGGGGAGAGATGACAGCCCATGAGATCCTCAAGGCCGCGAAAGCTGTCGGCGAGGAACGCGGCTGGCACGAAAAGGGCGTCGTGGACCGGGACGGGATGGGTGTCTGCATCATGGGCGCGTCCAACGTTGTGGCGACCGGCGATCCCCGTAGGCGACCGAGGCGACTCGCGCCCGAGCACATGAAAGCGCTCAGCGCGTTGGCGAAGTGCGCTGGTGCGCGTGACTTCACGTTCATCTCATGGTGGTGAGACGTGGCTTCGCCTGCGGAAGGCGAACGGGTCCTGGATCCGCGATCGAAATGACCGCACCCGCGGTAGCGGCAGGGCGCTAAGGCGCGCGGCGTTGTGGCGACCCTGGACGCGCTACCGCCGCTACGAGTAGCGGCGGCGCCGGCCTGCCCACCCGTGTCTGTTTTCTCACTCCCGTGACTCACCTGTAACACGCGCGCCTTGTCCCGTCACGGCGCCCGCGGGATGGTCTTCGCATGACACGCGCGCGCCCCGAAAGCGGCCAGGCCTCGGTCGAGCTGGTGGCAGTGCTGCCGTTCGTGATGCTGGCGGCGCTCGCGGCCTGGCAGATCGCGCTCGCCGGCCACACGCTGTGGCTCACGGCCGGCGCGGCGCGGGCCGCAGCGCGTGCCGACACGGTCGGATCGAGCGCCCAGAGGGCGGCGCGCAGTGCGCTCCCTGACTCGATGGAGCGCGGGCTTTCCGTCGAGCGGTTGCGCGCGGGCGGGGTTCGGGTGACCGTGCGGATGCCGCTGCTGCTGCGCGGCTGGCGCTCGCCGGTGGAGATGACCGCGGTGTCGTCGCTCGGGAGGGAGAGATGAGGGTGGCGACGCGCTCGGCACGTGGCCGTCCGCCGCATGCGCTGCTTCGTGAAAGTCGAGTCGGGCCAGGCGAGCGTCGAGCTGCTCGGAGTGCTGCCGCTTGTGATCGCCCTCGGCCTCGCCGTGTTCCAGCTGCTGTCCGTCGGCTACGCGAGCGTGCTGGCCGGCAACGCGGCGGAGGCGGGCGCACTCGCCCTCGCGGCGGGCGGCGATCCCCGTGCGGGGGTCCGGGAGGCGCTGCCGGGCTGGTCGCGCACAGATGCCGAGGTGCAGGTCAGGGGCGGCGAGGTGGGCGTGCGTCTGCGTCCGCCCGCGCTGCTGCGGGCGCTCGGCGAGCGGCTCACGGTGACGGGGCGGGCGGCGGTGGAGGCGCCGTGACGAGCTTGCGCGCCTCCTCATCGGGCAACGCTCCCCGCGGCGTCCTGCATGGAGCGCTCGCTGCCGCGCGGGCGTTCGTCATCGAGCCTCCGGATGAAGCAGACCGCGGCCCGGTGGCCGTTCCATCGACGCGGCCGGTGGTCGCCGTCTTCGGCCTGGCGAACGGATGCGGCGCGACGATGGTGTCGCGCGCCATCGCAGCGGAGCTCGCCGCGCGCGATGCGACCGGCGCGTCCGTGGTCACGTGCGAATCGAAGCCGGCCGGGCTGCCGCTCGCCACGCAGGCCGCCGCCCGGCTCGCCCGGTCGCTCGACGACCTGCCGGGCGGGGCCAGGGCGCTGGGCCGGCTGTGCCTGCTCAGGGGAGGAGATCCGAGCGGGCTCGCGGACGCCTTGCGCGGCATTGCGCCGCTCGTGATCGATGCGGGTTCGTCGTCGCTGGGTGGCGTGCCCGCGTGTGTGGCGAACCGAAACCTGGTCGTCACGACTCCGGCCATCGAGCCGGCCCTGGCGCGCGTCGCGATCGAATGTGTCGCGCGGGTGGGGACGGAGCCGATACTGGTGCTGAACCGCGCCGGCCCGAACGATCTCCGCGAGGACGATCCGGCCCTCGCCGAGGCTCGATCCGGCCCTCGCCGAGGTCGATCCGGCCCGCTCCGAGCTCGATCCGGCCCCCGCGGGGGCGATGCCGGAGCAACCGGGTCGGCCGCCCGAGACACGGCACGCGCTGCCCGGGGCGGCGCAAGCCCTGCCCGGACCGGCGCACTTGGCGCTCGAGCGCGCGCACGTGCTGCCCGAGTCCCGCCTCGGCGCCCAGTTGGCCCTCGGCGGACGCGAGGCGCGCGGCGGGCTCGGACGTGCAATCAGCGCGCTGGTCGCTAGCTGGGAGGTGGGCGCCTGAGTGGGGCTGGGCGCACCCTGACCGCCCGTTCGGCAACCGTCCCCACGCCGGATCCAAGCCGCCGGGTTGACTTGCCCGGGGCGAGTTAGGGTGCCCTAACAAAACCTGATACGTTGGCTCGGAATTCGACCGCGACCGAGGGAGCAGGTGCTGGTGGGAGCTTCGGCATTCGATCGTGCGAACGGGGCGAGAGCCCATGCGGGCTCGGCGTTCGCCCGCTGGTCTGCCAAGGGCCGACCGCCGGTCGACCGGCTAATGCTCGCCCTGGCGGCACAGTTCCACCAGGTCGACGAGGCGAGGGCGCTCGACCGGCTCGATGAGCTCGCGCGCCCGGCGTTCGGCATCGCGACGCTCCCCTTCGAGGAGGGCGGCCGCCGGCTGATCGAGGCGATCGGTCAGGAGGGCGGACTGCTCTCGGGCCCGCCGGGCGATCCCGACGGCCTGATGCTCGACCGGGTGCTCGAGAGCGGTCGCGGCCACCCGGAGCTGCTCGCCGCGATCTACCACGAGGTCGCCCGGCGGGCCGGGGTGTCGCTGTCGCTGCTGTCGACGGGTCCGGACTGGTTCGTCGGCTTCGAGGACGACGAGGAGCTCGTTCTGGTGGCCCCTTCTAGCTTCGACCGGCCAATCGAGCGCATCGACCTGCGCCGGCGCTGCGCCCACCAGCTCGCCGACGTCGTGCTCGCCGGGCTGGGTGAGCTCTTCGGAGCGCGCGGCGCGGTCGGATGACGCGGCCAGCGCACTCGCGCTGCGGGAGTCGCTGCCGGTGACCCGTCGGCCCGGCGGGGCAGCGTCGGGCTGAGCCGGGTTCCGCGCCCGCGCGTGCTCCAGCCGTGGTGCCGCCTCGCGCGGCGGCAGCCCGGAGACAAACCTCCGGCCAAGTCCGCGGGCCGACGGGCGGCGAACCGGGGCCACCGTCTCACAGCGGGGCGATCCGCAGCCGATGCACCCGCACCACCCCGCGGCGGCGCGTCTCGACCACCCAGCGTCGCCGCGCCTGTTCGAGGAAGGCGGCCTCAGCCGGGCGCCCGGGATCGGCCACCCAGGCCTCCGGCGCGAGCCGCGGCAGGAGCGAGAGCATGGCGGCCACGCTCTGGCGCTCGTAGAGGACATCGGCGGCCAGCGTGAGGTCGAAAGGGCCGCGTTCGATGAGCTCGCCCGGCCGCGACCAGTCCGCGCGCGCCGTCCTGAGGGCCACGCCGTTCTCCTGCGCGTTCCGTTCCGCGAGCGCCAGCGCCTCGGCGGACTCGTCGGTGGCGAGCACGTCCGCCCCGGCGCGTGCGGCCACGATGCTCGGCACCCCGAGTCCGCAGCCGAGCTCGACCACGCGACGCCCGCGGAGCGGGAGGCCGTCGAGCTCACGCGCGAGCGCGACGCCGCTGCGCCACAGCACAGCCCAGTAGGGAGCGACGGGCGCCCACTCGACCGGGCCGTCGTCGGGCAACTCGGCGGCGTAGCCCGGCTGCAGCACGTGGAGCTCGCCGCTCGGCAGCTCGATCGACTGGCTGACGAGCTCCTCGTCCATGCCCCGACCCTACGGCCGGGCGCGCACCGTGCGCTGCTCAGAACGGTGGATCGCGCCTGCAGACGCTGCCGGGCGCAGGCAGAGCCAGGCCCTCGAGGTAGCCGATCATGGAGCCGACGATGCACGGGTTGAAGCTCGTGAGCGCGTCGTGGCCATCGGCGCGGAAGGTGAGCAGCCGGGCGTTGCCGAGATCGGCCACCACGCGCCGGGCCCACGCGAACGGCGTCCATGTGTCATGGGTGTTGCCGATCACGAGCGCCGGCGTCGAGCCCGGGTGGTGCCTGAACGGCCCGCGATACGCGCCACGCGGCCGGACGGACATCATGCTCACGGGGAGCCGGTAGCCGTTGTTCAGACAGGTGGGCTCACCGTCCGCCGGCTGGCGGCCGGCCCCGAGCCGGATCGGCGCCAAGCGGCTTGGGTAGCGCTGGTCCTTGCGCGAGCAGCGACCGCAGTTGACGTCCAGCGCCGGAGAGTCGCCCTCGGCGGGCGCAGCCGTCGCGCAGGTCCGCGACGGTCCCGGAGCGCGCTCGCCGTCGCCGGCGCTCCGGGCGCTCAGACGCTGGTCCGCGACGCACGGCTCGGGATGTCCGCAGCTCGGCCTCGCTCACATCGCGTCGAAGTCGCAGGTCGTCGCCGTCCAGTGGACGCGGGTCGGCAGCGCTGGTCGCCGGGATCGCCGCCGATGATCGACCTTCCGCGCGAGCCAGCGTCGTCCAGGCCTGGTCGACGGATCGCTGCCTGCCGAATCCGGCGTCGGGCAGGCGATCGTGGCCGATCGCGGCGGCCGGCGCGGCGCAGGCGATCGCTGCGGCCGCGCCGGCGGCGACGGCCCAGAGCCTGCGGCGCCCTGAGGTGTTCGTGGTGGTTTCATGTCGCGGGAAGACACGCCCGGCCCGTTCCTATTCCACGGGTCGTCACCTCGAGCGCGGACCGGCGCTCAGAGCCAGCGGACCGTCGTGGGATGGTGGCTGGACTCGGCGAGCAGCTCGCGCCGCCCGCCGGGCCACACCGTGAGATGGGTCTCGATCAGACCCGGATCGGCCGCGGATCCCTCGAATGCGAGCAGCGCGAGCGGCGCCTCGGCGCGGGCGCGCTCGCCCGCCGCCGCGATCGCCGCTTCGGCCGATTCGCGGGTCTCGTCGGGCAGGTAGGGCCAGACGATCGTGTGGTAGACGACGGTCGCGAGCCCCGGGCGCGCTTCCGCCAGCCGTTCCGCCACCCACGCCGCGAGGTCCGCGCGGTCGAGCGTCACCGGGAGCTCGCGCGCGACCTCGAGGGCGCGCTCGAGCAGCCCGAAGCGCTCGGTCTCGTCCGGAAAGATGCAGGCGAGCAGGGTGAGCCTGCCCTCCTCGGTCGACGCATCGATGGGGTTGAGGTCGCAGCCCGCGCGCTCGGCGATCTCGAACCCCGACGAGAGCGGCGGTCGCCCGCCGGTGAGGAAGTCGACGAACCTGACCGGCGAGTCCGCGGGGCCGAGCGTTACGCCGTCCTGCTCGTAGCGAAACCGGTCGAGGCGCAGGTTGAGGCCGGCGCTGGCGCCGAGCTCCAGCAGGCGCAGCGGGAGGCCCGTCCGCTCGGAGACAAGGCAGAGCGCGCCGACGAGCGCCTTCGCGCGGGTGGGCGCGTTGGTCTGCAGCGGATGCGAGAGGGCCTCGACGAGCTCGGTGCGCCCGTCAGCGATCAGCCGCCGGACGAAGGGCCAGGCGGCCGCGGCGTCGCCATCGCCGCCGGTGGAGGGAAAGTGCCCCGCGAGCTCCGGGGCGTCGCCCGCGAGCACCATGCGATGGACTCCGGCGAGCAGCCGGAAGGCGTCCCACTCGTCGACCCGGTCGTGCTCGTGCCCTCGGAGCGCCTCGCGCGTCGGACCATCCGCGGCGATGTCGTCGCGCATGCGCTCGAGCAACGCGGCGTAGAACTCGGAGCCGGCTCGGCGAGCGACCTCGACGTGGCCGTCGAGCTGCGCGATCAGCGGGTCCGGGTCCGGCATTCCCGGGACCGTACTCCGGCGCATCCGGGTGCCGTGCCAAGGCGGGCTCTAACCTGGGCGCGGTGCCGACCCTGCTCCTCGTGCGCCACGCCCAGGGCTCGTTCGGCGGCGGAAACTACGACGTTCTCTCCGAGCTCGGCCGCGAGCAGGCGGAGGCGCTGGCGGAGGATCTGCGACACGCGCGGAGTGCGGCGTCACGCGGGTGGTCAGCGGCTCGCTGGCGCGCCAGCTCGACACGGCGGGCCCGATCGCCGAGCGCTTCGGGCTGAGCGCGGAGACCGACGCCCGCTGGAACGAGTACGAGAGCGAGAAGATCATCGCGAGCCACGCGTCGCCCGATGAGTTCAGCGGCTCGCAGCGCGAGTTCCAGGCGCTGCTCGACGGGGCGCTCGTGGCGTGGATCGCCGGGACCGGGGGCGACGGCTCCTGGCCCGCGTTCAGGGACCGGGTGGGGTCGGCATTCCGCGAGCTCACCGCGTCGCTCGAATCCGGCGAGACGGCGCTCGTGTGCACGTCGGGCGGGCCGATCGCGGCGATCGGCGTCGCCCTGCTCGGCCTGCCGCCTGAGGGGTTCGTGGCGCTCAACCGGGTCACCGTGAACGCGGGCGTCACGAAGGTGATCAGCGGCTCGTCCGGCGCGACGCTCGTCTCGTTCAACGAGCACGCGTACCTCGAGCGGCGAGACCGCGCGCTGATCACCTACCGCTAGCCGCGCGCTCGCCGCGCCGCGAGTTCCGGCCTGGCAGTGGCCCGCAGGCCCTCGGCCTGCGCGGCGAAATACGCGAGCCGCGACAGTCGCCGTTCGCTCGCCAGACGCTCGACGACGCCGAGGAACTCCTGGTGCCTCGCGTTCTCCTCGCGGCCCTCGATCTCGTCGAGTTGCGCGGCATGACGGGCGCGCGCGTCACGCCAAGCCCCTGAGATGGCGGCCATGTTCGCGGTCCTGTCCAGCACCTCGACCTCGTCGAAGCCGGCCGCTCGCAGCAGCTCCTCGTCGAGGCCGGGCGGCGTGAAGACGAACTCGCCCATGCCGCCGCTTCGCAGCGCCATCTCCTCGCGCCTGAGCATGCCGGTGACCACGATCGGGTCGGTGAACAGCAGGCGGCCGCCCGAGCGGAGCACCCGCTGCCAGTCGCGCAGCACCGCCTCGCGCTCGTACATGTGGTTGATCGAGTCGATGCAGATCAGCGCGTCGAAGCTGCCGTCCTCGAACGGCAGCGGCTCGCGTGCATCGACGTGCAGGAAGCGCGCGCGGTCCGCGAGGCCCTGCTCCGCGGCGGCCGCGCTCGCCGCGGCGACACCCGCATCGTGGAGGTCCACGCCGGTCACGCGGCAGCCGGTCTCGCGGACCATGAACAGAGCCGGGCCGCCCGATCCGCTCGCCACCTCGAGCACCTCGCTGGAGGCGTCGAGCCCGAGCCGGCCGAAGAAGAGGCGGTGCTCGTCGGCCGACAGCCACGAGTTCTGGCCGATCTCCTCGCCGAACGCCTCGGCGCGGATCGTCGCGTTCAGCTCGTCCGCGAAGCCCCCGTAGACCGCGTCGTACCACTCCCGGCCGGCGCCGCGGTCGCGCGGCTCGTTCATCGATTCTCCTTATCCAGGCGACCAGGTCTCGAGCGCTCGCCGCGCCCGCGGCACCCACCATGCCAGCTCCTCGCGGGCCCAGTCGCGCTCGGCGGGATCGGGATGGTAGACGGCGGAGTGGCCGAAGACCCAGCCGTACATGAGCAGCCCGCCAGTCCGATCAGCTCGTTCGCCCGCGGATCGTCGCGCTCGCCGCGCACGCGCCGGAAGTCCTCCACCAGCGCGTCGTGCGTCGCGTCGATCCGCCAGGCGTTGTGGCAGATCGACCAGGCGAAGTCCACGACCGGGTGGCCCTGGGTGGCGAGTCCCCAGTCGAGCAGCACGAGGCGGTCGGCGTCGAGGCCGATCTGCTCGTCGCGGATGTCGGCGTGGACGAGCGTTGTTCCGAGCGCGTCGAGCTCTGCTGACGAGAGGCGCCGGATCCTCGACGCAGGCGGAGCACGGCGTCCGCGACGTCGGAGTCGACCGCCTCCGCGAACGCCTCCCAGAAGACCTCGTACTGCTTGGGTAGCAGGTCGAGTCCGTCCGCTCGGACTCGGCGATCGGCGGGTGAGAAGAGGCGCGAAGCAGTCCCGCAGCGACCACGAGATGCGGGACCGGCTCGCCCCAGAACTCCTCCCACATCCGGTTGGCGGCCGCCAGGACTGCTCAGGCTCCTCCGCCCGGCTCAGCCGCCTGTCGTCGGACAGCAGGCTGTCGGAGACGTCGCGCATGACCACCCACCAGGCGTCGCCGTCGCGCTCGGCAGCGACGATCGCGTGGTCGATCGCCTCCGGGACCCGGTCCAGCACGCCGGTGCTGAAGAGCAGCGCCTCGCGGCCCTCGTCCGCGGTGTGGCGGTCGATCCAGTTGGAGCCGGGCACGATCCGCTTCGCGACCAGCCGGCGGCCGTCGGCGAGCACGAGCCGCTCGAGCACGTTGCCGGACCAGCCGCGCGAGACCATCGGGCGTGCTCGACCACCTCGCCGAGCTGCGAGACCAGCCTCGTGTCGAGCAGGACGCCGCCGCCGCCGCCTCGCGGACCCGCGCGGAGGGCGCGCTGTAGATCCAGTGACGCCTCGATGCGGCCGTCGCGGAGCCGCAGATAGTGGCGCTGGCGCACGACCGCCCCGTCGTCGGAGACGCGCTCGAGCCAGAGCGCGATGCCTTCGGGATGCAGCTGCGGCGGTCCACTCGACGAGGCGCCCCGGGCCGGTGAGCTGCGAGCCGAGCAGCGCGAGGACTCGCTCGCGGCCCGGCGACCCTGTGGCGCTCGCCCGGCAGGCTCGCGTCGAGCAGCGCGTCGTCCGCGTAGAGGTCGCTCAGCCCGGTGAGGTCGCCCGAGACCAGGGCGCCGCGCAGGGCCGTCGGCCACCTGCGCGGACGCCGCCGTGCCGTTCACGGCCAGCTTCCGGCGGCGAGCGTGGCGCGCACCGGGATCGCAAGCGCGCCGCCGGCGCGGTAGTTCGCGGCAAGCCGCTCCACCGCTGCGCGCACCGTCTCGCGCGTCGCGGCCGGCTGGCGCATTACGAGGCCCGCCGTGCGGACGCTGCCGCCGAGCAGCCCGCGCCACAGCTCGTCCGCGTCCGCGACCCGCTGGGTGAGCTCGAGCGAACGGACCTCGACTGCCGCGAAGCCCGCGCCGCGCAGCAGCGCCCGGAGCTCATCGGCGCCCTGCGGCGCGCTCCGCGGGCAGCTCACCCCGGCCTCCTCGAGCGCATCGACGAAGATGCCGAGGTAGCGGTTGCGCTCCGGCGAGTCCCAGGTCGAGAGCGCGACCCTTCCGCCCGGCGCCAGCACGCGCGCGAACTCGCGCAGCGCGCGCTCGGGCCGCGGGAAGTGACTGACCGCGAAGCCCGCACACGACCGCGTCGAACGAGTGCTCCGCGAACGGGAGCGCCTCCGCGTCCGCACGGACGAAGCGGATCCCGCGATGGCGCCGTGCGCGCGAGCGCCACGACCTGGCCGGCGATGTCGACACCGGTGACCATTGTCCCACGCCGACGGGCCGATCGCCGCCGCATGGCCCGGGCCGCTCCCCACGTCGAGCAGGCGGTGCCCGCCCGCGCGCCCGCCGCGTCGAGCAGCGGTTCGACGAACCGCGTGGTGATCCGGCCGGTGAGCAGGTCGTAGCTGCCGGCCCGCTCGTCCCAGCCGGCGCGTTCCAGTGCCTTCACCGCATCCGCGTCCGCCATGGCGTCTTCCCCGTACGACCCCGCCGGCCGGCAGTCCTTCCCGCCCCCGGTAACGTGAACGGGTCAGCCGTGCCGGACGTCAAGGACCCACTCGAGCGAGGCCGCTCCGCATATACGGAGCGAGCGTGGATGGAAGCCTTCGAGTGCCTGTCGCGCAGCGACTCGGAGTCGGCGCTCGGGGCGGCGGACCTCGAGCTGCTGGCGACCGCCGCCTACATGGTCGGCCGCGACGACGACTACGTGCGCGCGCTCGAGCGTGCCCATCACGCGCACCTCGATGCCGGCGAGACACTTCCCGCCGTGCGCTGTGCCTTCTGGGCCGGCCTCGGCCTTCTGTTTCGCGGGGAGGAGGGCCGTGCGAACGGCTGGTTCGCACGCGCGCAGCGCCTGATCGAGCGCGAGGGGAGCGAGTGCGTCGAGCGCGGCTATCTGCTGATCCCCGTCATGAAGGAGCACGAGGACCGCTCGCGACTTCGACGCCGTGCACGCCACCGCAGGCGAGGCCGCGCAGATCGCAGAGCGGCACCGTGACGGCGACCTGCACGCCATGGCCGTCCACGAGCAGGGCCGTGCGCTCGTCAGGCTGGGGCGGGTGACGGAGGGGGTGGCCCTGCTCGACGAGGTGATGTTGGGGGTCACCGCAGACGAGCTCTCGCCGATCGTTACCGGGCTCATGTATTGCAGCGTCATCGACGGCTGCCGGGAGGCGCACGCGCTGAGTCGTGCACGCGAGTGGACCGCCGCGCTGTCGCGCTGGTGCGAGCGCGCAGCCGCAGATGGCTGCCTTCACCGGGCGCTGCCTCGTGCACCGCGCCGAGATCATGCAGCTGCACGGATCGTGGCCCGAGGCGCTGGTCGAGGCAGAGCGGGCACACGACCGCTGCGCGGGCGGCTCGAACCCGGGCACGGCCGGTGAGGCGCTCTATCGCCAGGGCGAGTTGCGGCGCGTCCGAGGCGAGCTGGCGGAGGCGGAGGAGGCCTACCGCGCCGCAAGCCGGAGCGGGCGCGAGCCGCAGCCGGGCCTCGCGCTGCTGCGTCTCACACAGCGCAGGCCGGACGCCGCGGTCGCGGCAATCCGCCGGCTGGCGGGGGAGGCCGGCGAAGCGGTCGAGCGTGCGGCGCTGCTCCCCGCCTACATCGAGATCATGCTCGGCGTCGGTGAGCTCGACGAGGCGCGCGCCGGCTGCCGCGAGCTCGCCGGCCTCGCCGACGGGTTCGGGAGCGACCTGCTGGCGGCGGTCGTCATGCAGGCCGAGGGCGCCGTCGAGCTGGCCGCCGGGGACGCCCGGGGCGCGCTGGCTCCGCTGCGGCGATCGCTGCATGCGTTCCAGGAGCTCGGAGTTCCACACGAGACGGCGCGGGCGCGGGTGCTCGTCGCGCAGGCGTGCCGCTCGCTCGGGGATGAGGACGGCGCCGCAGCTCGAGCTCGAAGCCGCGCGCGTCGCGTTCGAGGATCTCGGCGCGTCGCCGGATCTGGCCAGGGTCGACTCGCTCGATGCGGCCGCCGCCCCCGATCCCCACGGGCTGACGGCACGCGAGCTCGAGGTGCTGCGTCTGGTCGCGGCGGGAGAGTCGAACAAGGCGATAGCCGCGCGGCTCGTGCTGAGCGAGCGCACCGTGGAACGACACGTGAGCAACATCCTGGTGAAGGTCGGCGCTTCCTCGCGCTCGGCGGCCACCGCCTTCGCCTACGAGCACCAGCTCGTCTGAGTGGAATCACCCATCTCGCCCGGCGGCGAGGTTGGGTGGTTTACCGGAAGCGGAAGCGCGCCCCAGGCGGCACATTGGCCTTGTGTCGAATGTGTCGACGAGGAGGCAAGGATGAGCACGCAGGTGGCCGGTACCGAGGCCCGTGGGCAGCTGATCGCGGGGCTGCCGGTCAGCGAGCACCGCCTGGAGTTCGCCGGGGTTGAAACGGCGTTGCTCGACGGGGGCTCCGGCCCTCCGGTGGTGCTGCTTCACGGCCCGGCCGCGAACGCGACGCACTGGGTGCGCGTGCTCCCGGAGCTCGTGGAGCGCCATCACGTGGTCGCGCCGGACCTGCCCGGTCACGGCGCGTCCGAACCGGCCAACGGCGATCGCGGCGCGGACGGCGTGCTCGCCTGGCTCGGACGGGCTGATCGCACGCACGTGCGAGTCCCCGCCGGTCGTGGTCGGATACGCGCTGGGCGGGGCGATCGCGGCGCGCTTTGCGATCGAGCGGCCCGAGGCGATCAGCCGCCTCGTGCTCGTCGACACGCTCGGTCTGGGCCCCTTCCAACCGTCGCCGGACTTCGGCGCGGCGCTGCAGGAGTTCTCCGTCGAGCCCAGCGAGCGCACGCACGACCTCCTGTGGCAGCACTGCGCGCTCGACCTCGACGGCCTGCGCGATCGGATGGGAGAGCTCTGGGGCGCCGTTCGCCGCCTACAACGTCGACCGCGCCCGCACCCCGAGCGTGCAGGCCGCGCTCGGCGCGATGATGGGCGAGTTCGGTTTGCCGGCGATCCCGGCCGAGGAGCTGGACCGGATCGAGGTCCCCACCAGCCTGATCTGGGGCCGCCACGACCTGGCCACGCGCACTCGAGGTCGCCGAGGCGGCGAGCGAGCGCCACGGCTGGCCCCTGCAGGTCATCGAGGACTGCGCCGACGATCCCCCGGTCGAGCGGCCCGAGGCGTTCCTGGCCGCGCTGCGCCCGCTGCTCGCGGGCGAGCAGCGCGCTGCCGGCTCGACGCGCTCCGGCGGCGCTTGCGCGGGCGGCTGCTGGTGCCCGGCGGCGAGGGCTTCGAGGCTGCGACGCTGCTCTGGAACGCCATGATCAGGAAGACGCCGGCGCTCGTCGTCCAGCCGAGCGGCACGGCGGACGTGGTCGCCGCGGTCGGATTCGCCCGCGACCACGGCCTCGCGATCGGCGTGCGCGGTGGCGGGCACAACATCGGCGGCACGGCGCTCGCGGACGGCGGTCTGACCATCGACATGTCGGGCCTGCGCGGTGTCCGCGTCGATCCCGGCGCCCGGACGGCCACGGTTCAGCCCGGCTGCCTGCTCTGTGACGTCGACCGCGAGACCCAGCGCCACGGGCTGGCGACACCGCTCGGCTTCATCTCCGAGGTCGGCGTCGCCGGCCTTACGCTCGGCGGCGGGCTCGGCTACCTGACCCGCCGCTTCGGCTGGACGGTCGACAACCTGCTCGAGGTCGAGATCGTGACCGCCGACGGCGCGGTGCGCCGCGCCGCCCGGGACGAGCACGAGGAGCTCTTCTGGGCGATCCGCGGCGCGGGCGCACAACCTGGGCGTGGTCACCTCGTTCACCTATCGGCTGCACGAGGTCGGCCCGACCGTCTACGGCGGGCTGATCGCCTGGCCCTTCGAGCGTGCCGCGGAGATCCAGGAGGCGTACCGGGAGATCACGGCCGCGGCCCCGCGCGAGCTGGCGGTTTGGATGAACGTGCTGCGCGCGCCGGCCGGCGCCCTTCGTGCCCGAGGCGTGGCACGGCGAGCGGGTCTGCGCTCTGCCCGTCTGCTACAGCGGCGACCTCGACAAGGTGGACGAAGTCATGGCGCCGATCCGGGCGCTCGGCGACCCGGTCGTCGACCTGCTCGCCGAGCAGCCCTACACGCAGGTGCAGTCCTACCTCGACTCGACCGAGCCGAAGGGCGACCACTACTACTGGAGGACGGGGTTCATCGGCGAGCTCGGCGACGAGCTGCTCGCGACCGTGCGCGAGCTCGGTCGCGACTGCCCGATCCCCCGCGCGCAGCTGGGGATCCTGCACCTCGAAGGAGCGATGAACGAGCGCCCGGGCGACGACGGCGCCGTCGGCAACCGCGACGCGCGCTACGTCTTCGGAGTGCTCGGCATGTGGGAGCCCGGCGAAGCTCGCGGCGAGGAGTTCCGGAGCTGGGTGCGAGAAGCCGGGGAGCGGCTCCGTCCGTTCTCGACCGGCGGCAACTACATCAACTTCCAGACCGCCGACGAGGGCGACGAGCGGATCCGCGCCACCTACGGCGCCAACTTCGAGCGGCTCGTGGAGGTCAAGCGGCGCTACGACCCGGGCAACCTCTTCCGCTCCAACCGCAACATCCGGCCCTAAGTGCTAGCGGGAATCCGTCGCGCCCCGCGCTCGCGCGAGCCGGTCGTCGATCGCCGTCTGCGCCCGCTCGAGCACGGCACGCTCTCGGAAGAGCAGGTAGTGGCCGTTTGCCTCGTGAAGCATGGCGTTGAGCTCGAAGACGAGCTGACCGATGTCCACGTCCTTCGCCAGCTCTCCCTGCCGGGTCGCCTCGCTCAGGTTGGCCTCGATCAGCTCGCTCCACCCGGCCAGCACCGCGCGCAGGCGGTCCCGGACGGGCCCGGGGCGGGTGTCCCACTCGGCGGCGGTGGAGGCGAAGAAGCAGCCGCCGGGGAAGACCCCGCGCTCGACATAGGACAGATAGCCCGCGCAGAGGCTCTCGATGCGCGCGAGCCCCTCCGGGATCTCCATGGCGGGAACGACCACCTCGGCGCCGAAGATCTCCTCGGCGGCGCCGACCGTGGCCAGCTGCAGCTCCTCCTTGGAGTCGAAGTGAGCGTAGAGGCCGCTCTTGCTCATCCCGATCTCGCCGGCGAGGCGGCCTATCGAGAGGCCCTCGAGGCCCTCCGTGGTTGCGAGACGGGCAGCGGTGCGCAGGATCAGCTGGTAGCTCCGCTCGCCGTCGGCGCGCGTGCGTCGTTTGCGTGTCGCCTCGGTCGCCATGTCCCCCTCGTGGTGGCCGCTTGACAACTTAGCACGAGCGGTCGTACTATAAAAATTAAGTGCGAACGATCGTTCGTAATTGACGAAAGGGAGTCGAGAGATGCCGACGGCGACCGACAGCGGCTACCAGTGGGAGGGCTCGTCGGCGCGCGGGCCGTGCCGGTGACCGGCGTCGCGCTGCTCGGCGCCGCGTCCGTCGCCCTGCTCTACTCGGCCTACACGGCGGGAGCGCTCGCGTGAACGCCCTCGTGCTCAGCTCGCGGCGGCTCGAGGACTCGGGGCGCCTCTCGGACCAGCTCGAGCGGCTTCACCGCGCGGCCTGGGCGCTGTGCCGGTCGCCGCACGACGTGGACGACCTGGTGCAGGAGACACTGTCCAGGGTGCTCGCCCGCCCGCGCAGGCTGCGTGTCGGCCACGAGCTGCCCTACCTCCTGTCAGCCCTCCGGAACACCTATCTGAACGGGCTGCGAACGCAGCAGCGGCGGCCGTGCACGGTGGCGATGCCCGCCGACGAGTGCGAGGCCCTGCACTCGGGGCTCGCCGAGCCTGAGCCGGCGCTCGAGCATCAGGAGCTCTACGCCGCGATCGCCGCGTTGCCCGACGGGTTCCGCGAGGCGCTGATCGCCGTGGACGTGGTTGGCCTGTCGTACCGTGAGGCGGGGCTCCTGCTGGGTGTGCCGGAGGCCACGATCGCCAGTCGGCTGTTCCGAGGCCGCCAAGGCGTCGCGGGCGCTCTCGCCGCCTGAGGCGAACGGCCGGGAAACTGTCTCGTGTGGACAACGCTCAGATCGCCGAGCGGCTGGAGGCGTTCGCCTCGCTGCTCGAGCTCGCCGACGCGAACTCGCACACGATCCGCGCCTACCGGCGCGCCGCCGAGACGATCCGCGCCGCGGCGGTCCCCGTGGCCGGGCTCGTGCGCTCGGGCCAGGTGCGCCAGCTGCGCGGGGTCGGCCGGGGGATCGAAGCGCGCCTGCGCGAGCTCGTCGAGACCGGTGAGATCGCGGAGCTGGCCGAGCTCGAGCGCGAGCTCGCGCCCGATCTCGTCGGCCTCGGCCGGTACCTGGGGCTGAGCGCGAAGCGCTCGGTCGAGCTGGCGCGGACGCTCGGCATCCGCACCGCAGACGAGCTGCGCGAGGCGGCCGCCGCGGGCCGGCTGCGGGACGTCCCGGGAATCGGGCCGAAGCGAGAGGCGGAGCTCGTCGACGCCCTCGGCCGCGAGGCGGAGCCACGTACGCGCCGCGGGCTCCTGCTGAACCAGGCCTGGGAGCTCGTGGAGGCGGTGGCCGCGGCGCTCGAGGGCGAGCCCGCCGGAGACGTGCGCCGCCGGCGGGACTCGTGCGAGCAGCTCTCGGTGGTCTGCGCCGCGGCCGATCCGCGACCACCGCTCGAGCGCTTCGCCGCGCTGCCGCAGATCGTCGCGCTGGTCGAGCAGGGCGAGCGGCGCGCGCTGGGCGTGACCGTCGAAGGCGTGCCGATCGAGCTCGTCGCGGCCGATCCCGGGCAATTCGGGACGGCCCTCGTACGCGCGACGGGCTCGGCGGGCTACGTCGCGGCGCTCGAGCCCCTGCCGGACGCCCCGGACGAGGACGCCGTCTACCGCGCGCTCGCGATTCCCTGGTGCCCGCCGGAGCTGCGCGAGCAGGCCTTCCGCGGCGAGCCGCCCGCGCTCGTCGAGCCGCGCGAGATCCGCGGCGACCTGCACTGCCACACGACCTGGTCGGACGGCCGGGCGAGCGTGGAGGAGATGGGGCGGGCGGCGCGGGAGCGTGGCTACGAATACCTCGCGATCTGCGACCACACCCCCGCCGTCGGCGCCGTCCGCGGGCTCGGCGCCGACGACGTCCGCCGCCAGGCCGAGGAGATCGCGGCCGCGAACGAACGGCTGGCGCCGTTCCGGGTGCTCCGCGGCAGCGAGTGCGACATCCTCCCCGACGGACGGCTCGACCTCCCAGACGACGTGCTCGCCGAGCTCGAGTGGGTGCAGGCCAGCGTGCACGGCGGGCAGCGAATGCCCGCGCGCGAGATGACGAAGCGCGTCGAGGAGGCTCTGCGCAACCCGCACGTGCGCTGCCTCAGCCATCCGCTCGGCAGGCTCATCAACCGCCGCCCGGAGAACGCCCTCGACCTGGAGCGCGTGTTCGAGGTGGCGCTCGAGGAGGGCGTCGCGCTCGAGGTCAACGGCCTGCCGGCCCGCCTCGACCTGCGCGGCGAGCACGTCCGCGAAGCGCTGCGCGCCGGGGTGCAGATCGTGTGCTCGACCGACTCCCATTCGGTGCGCGGGCTCGGCAACATGGCCCTCTCGGTGGCCACCGCCCGGCGCGGCTGGGCAACGGCCGCGGACGTGGTCAACACGCGGCCGCTGCAGTCGATCGTCGGGTGAGGCCTACCCGGGGATGTCCCTGGGATCGTTGCCGTGCGAGGCCTTGTCGCGGATCTGTCCGTCGGCGCCGTGGACAGCGAGCTCCCCCTGCTCCTGCTCGGCGACCTCGCGCCCCGCGCGAACAGCCTCGTCCTGGGTGGAGTGGGTCGAGCGCGTGTCCCCGTCGACCTCGACCGCCCACTCGTCTCCTTGCGGCACCACGTGTACATCGGCCATCGAAACCTCCTGATCGGGAGGCCATCGCGTACCCGGGGAACGAAAAGAGACGCAGACTTCGCGCTTGAGGTCCGTGCCTCGGGCCGAAGCCCGAGAGCTATTACGGGGCGAGCCTCACAACCTCTGGCTTCGCTCTTTGCGCTCCGTCCGCGTCTCGGTTGGTGACTAAACCAGCAGCCCCGTGGGGCGTCAAGAGCTCCGTGGGGACGATCCCGCTATCTGCGGAGAAAAGTGGGCCGAGTGCTCCGCCGGGTACGGTGAGAGGCTTGAGAAAGCTGCTCGCCCTCATCGTCATCGCGTGCGCGCTCGGCCTCCTGGGCGCGCCCGCCGGCGCCCACGCGACGCTGCCCCCCGACGGGTCCGGCTTCGGGATCTCGGATGCCGACTACGACCCCGGCCGGTCGCTCGACCAGTCGTTCGTGCTTCTGCGTCCGACGCACTTCCGCTTCATCGTGCCCTGGGATCAGCTCGACGACCCGGGCATCCAGGCGCAGTGCTGGGACCGGATCGCGCGGGCGCTGGCGGCAGGGGCCACCGAGATCGCGATCAGCATCGGCCCGCCGGCCGCTCCGACCGACTGGACCATCTGGCTCGACCGCGTGTCGAGATTCGTGGGCGCATTCAGCCCAGCGGTCGCGTGGTGGAGCCCCGTGAACGAGCCCAACCACTCGAGCTCGGGCTGGATGAGCACGCCGGAGGGCGCCGCCATCGCGGCGCAGTACTCCGCCGGCCTCTCGGCTCTGCTGAGCCTGTTGCATCCCACCGACCGGCTGCTGTCGCCCGACTTCCACGACGACTACGGACGCGACGGCCGGATCAAGCGCGACCCGAGCGGCGACTCGACGGTCGAGGTGTACGTTCGCCAGTTCCTCGCCGCCGGAGGGCAGCTCGGCTCGGCGGTGGCGTGGCATCCCTACTACGGCGTCATCCACCAGAGCCTCGAGAGCACCCAGGATCTGCTCGACAACGTCCTGCCTCCGGGCGCTCCGCAGGACATCTGGGTCACCGAGGTGGGTGCGATCGTCGAGCGGCTCGACGGCAACGGGGAGGTCGCGATGGCGCACACGCTCGAGCAGCAGGACGCCCAGGTGCGGTTCATCACCGGGCCGCTCGCGGCCCAGCCGCGCATCACGCGCATCAGCTACTACCACGTGCGCGACCACAACCCGGTCTGGGACTCCGGGCTCGTCGACGAGCTCGGTCAGCGTCGTCCAGCCTGGTACACGTGGTGCGCGGCGAGGCACGCCGGCGATCCCTCGCATCCGGACTGCGCGCCGCCGGCCGGCTGAGCGCCCGCCTAGATCCAGGCGAACCGCACGTCGATGTCAGCGAACTCGCTGATCCGGCGCCGGTTGAAGATGTGCGGGACGACCTCCACCACGAAGCGCTCCGCGGGACGCCAGAGCGCAACCCAGCCGACCACCAGGATGCCCTGGGAGATGCCCTCCATGATCACGGCCTCGCTGGCGCGGTCGAGGGCCGTGGAGACCACGATGGAGGCGAACAGGAAGGCGATCCCGATGCGCGCCCCGACCCGCTCCTGGCGCGACAGCGGGTCGGCCTGCGAGAGCGGGCCGGCGGCCTTGTGGAGGCTGCGGCGGATGGCTGTGCGGACCGCGTCCTCGTCGGTACCCGCCCGCTCGCTCGCCGGGGCGTAGATCGTCAGGCAGGTGGGCGGCGAGTCCCGCAACCGGTCCCATTCGTCGAGGAGGTACCAGCGCGCGTTGCCTGACAGCGTGCGCTCGGCCACCGGCCGGGCGTCGAACTCCCAGAAGAGCTCGTCCAGCGAGTCGACACGGATTGCGAACTGCCGGGCTGATGGCTCGAGTTCGGGCATCGCGGGAGCGTCTCACGCGGGCGAGACAATGATGCGCATGCTCGATCACGTGGGATTGGACGTCGGCGACTACGACCGCAGCAGGGACTTCTACGAGCAGGCGCTTGCGCCGCTCGGCCTGAAGCTCCTGATGGAGCCGGTGCCGGGCATCGGGGGCTTCGGCGACGAGCACAAGCCCTTCTTCTGGATCGCGACGGGGAGGAGGCCGGCTCAGCGCGGCGTCCACGTCGCCTTCAGCGCGGACGACCGGCGAAACGGTCGACGCGTTCCACGCCGCCGGCGCTCGCCGCCGGCGCCACGGACAACGGTGAGCCCGGGCTGCGCGAGATCTACCACCCGAATTACTACGGCGCATTCGTGCTCGACCCAGACGGCAACAACGTCGAGGCGGTGTGCCACGCGCCCGCGTGACGCTCATGGCCGCTTGCGCGGAATACTGCAGGCGAGATGTCGCACGAGGACATCGTTCGAGCGCTTTGGGCGGCCTGGCAGCGCGGAGACTTCAGCGCCGGGGCCGACCACTTCGACCCGGAGATCGAGTTCGTGCTGGACTCGGGGCTCGAGCGGGTCGAGGTGAAGGGCGCGGAGGCGATGACCAGGGCCTGGCGGGAGCACCTCCAGAGCTGGGAGCACTGGCACGCCGGGCCGATCCACGAGCTGATCGAGACCGAGGACACCGTCGTCGGGGTCTCGCCGGTCTATGGCCGCGGCAAGCACGCCCAGGTCGACGTGGCGATCGGAGCCGCCGCCGTCGCCTTCGGCTTCCGGCAGGGAAAGGTCCGTCGCCTAGTCGTGACCGACTCTCGGCAGAAAGCCCTGGCCGGCCGTGGGGCTCCAGGAGTCTCCTACCGGCTGAGCGACGCCACGATCGCCGGGCCCGCGGCCTCGGCCGTGGCCTGAATCTCCTCGGTCGTCTGCTCGCGGTTGGGCAGGGCGACCTCCACGACCGGCAGGTCGGCGAGCCCGAGCCGGGGGGCGAGCGCGTCGACCATCGGGCGGAGCGCCTCGGTCGTCACGAGCACGGCGCGACACCCCTGGCGGTGCAGCTCGACCGCGTCGAAGAGCGTCCACGAGGTGCAGGTGCCGCAGTCGGCGAGCGCGAGCACCGCGCCGTCGTTGCGCTCGGCGAGGCCGCGAACCGTGTCGTCGTCGAGCCGCTGCGACGGCGGGGCGATGCCGCGCTCGACCTCCGCGGCGCCCTCCGCCTGAACCGCCCGCTCGACGGCATCGGCGAACGTGTCCGAGCGGACCTTCGAGATGTCGAGGACGGCGATGCGGCGGGACTCGATCGACCCGAGCCCCGGCGCCGCGGCGACCGACTCGCGTCCCTGGCGGCCGACGGGCGCGACGATCGCGCAGGTCTCGGTTTCGGTGACGGTCATATCTGGACCTCCTCGGTCGTCATGGTGCTACCCGGCCCGGGCCCGACCCACCCGTTCACGAGGGCGGAGTACTGGCCCCACGGCCCTCCGGCGCAGGTCAGGTGAAGGCCTGTCTCGTATACGTGGCCCATCGCCTCGAGCGGGAGCTCGCCGCAGCGTGCGCGGGCCGCCTCGCCGATCCGTCTCAGGGTCTCGGGGCGATCCCATCCGCTCTTGGTGAGGACCTTGGCGTGGGCGATGTTCGGTATCAGCAGGATCTCGCTCATCGCGTAGAAGGGATCGGACCAGAGGTTGGCGACCCCGAGCGCAAATGCCGCCATGAGGTCCTCCGGCTCCGTGCTCGCGTAGTCCATGACCGAGTTGGGCGCGTCGCCGGCGAAGCAGGTGACCGCGCTCGCTCCGGCGTCGAGGCCCGCCCTGGTGTGCAGCGGCTCCCATGGCGCGTCCGGATCCTCGGCGATGCAGAAGGTGTAGCGCCCGGGGTGGCCCATGACGGACTGATCGATGAGGCCCGGCGTGGCGCCGCCGATGTTCTGGATGATGAGATTGAGCGTCCGGCCGACGGTGGCGTTGGCTCGCGAGCCGGGCCCGAAGACGTTCGTCGAGTGGTTGAACCCGAGCTCCCCGGCGACAGGGCCGCCGACGACGAGCAGCGGCGAAGCCGGGTGGTTCGACGTCCGCACGCCGAAGAGGTTGAACTCCTCGCGGCACATGGCCCTGACGCCGGCGAGCACGACCGGCATGTAGGCGGGCAGGCATCCCGCCATCACCGCGTTCGAGGCCACGTGCTCCACCGTGGCGTCCCCGAACATCGGTGGGACCGGCGCGACGATCTCCTCTGCCGGAAGGCCCGCGGCGGCGACGAACTCGGCGACCCGTTCCGGGGTGGGCGCCACCACCGGCAATCCGTCGGTGAGCCCCTGCTCGTGCAGGCTCTCGACGGCCGCCTCCTCGCCCCCCTTCAGCTCAATCGTCTGCGATCTCGCCACGCGGCTGCAGCCTACCATGCGTTTGGTAGGCGATTGAGGCGCCGCCGAGCGCCGTAGACTCGCGCGGATGGCCGGGTCGTTCACGGTCGACGGGATCGACTGCCTGCTGCTCGAGGACGGTGGCGGCGGCCTGCCGGCGGAGGTGTTGTTCGCGAATGCGCCGCCGGAAGAGCGTGACCGGGCGCTCGGAGATCGATTGCAGCCGGACGGCCGGGTCATGGCGCCGTACAACTGCCTGCTGGTGCGAGCGCCGGGCCGGACCGTGCTCGTCGATACGGGGCTCGGCGCCTACGAGCACCCGTTCGGCGGAGCCGGCGGGCGGCTGGAGGACGAACTGCGACGGGCGGGGGTCGCTCCCACCGATGTGGACGTGGTCGTGGTGACCCATGGCCACCTCGATCACATCGGCGGCCTCTGCCGCGACGCCCGCCCGCGCTTCACGAGTGCGCGGCACGTGGTCTCGCAGGCGGAGTGGGATCTCTGGACGGAGGACGGCCGGCTGACCGAGGCGGGAACCGTGGCGAGTGACCAGATACCGCCGCTGGCGGACGCCGGCCTCGTCGAGCTCGTCGACGGGACGGCTGAGGTGGCGGACGGGGTGCGCGTCATCCCGGCGCCCGGGCACACGCCGGGCCACTTGGCGGTCGAGCTCGGCGAGGGCGCTCTCTATCTCACCGACGCGGTGCTCGACGAGCTGCACGTCGAGCACCCGGCGTGGACGATGCAGTTCGACGCCGACCCGGCCCTCGTGCCCGAGACGAGACGTCGGCTCTTGGGCCGTGCCGCGGACGAAGGGCTGATCGTGGCCGCGTCCCATCTCACGGAGCCGGCGCGTTTGCGGCGGTCGGGCGAGGGCTTCCGGCTGCTCTAGCCATTGGCTGCGCGTCCGGATCCATGAGATGATCGCCCGTGTCCCGCGCGCCGGGGCTTGATCCTCATCGTCTTGATCGTGGCGGCCCTGGCAGCTCAGCCGGCGTCAGCCGCCGCACCCCGGTACACGGGCGTCGCGTCGATTGCGGGGGAGTGGCACACGTTCGCCGAGTGCTCCGGCAGCTCCGACACGAGCTGGAACTACGGGGGCACCTACTGGCCGGCTCGGCTCGACGATCTCTCCTCGCTCGACGCGCGCACGCGGACCGGTGGCGGTCATGCCACCTGGGCCGACTTCTCCTGCACCTCCAGTGAAACGGAGACGGGGAGCTGCTCGCTGCAGGCGGTGACGCCGGCCGGCGGCACGGAGCACTTCGCCGATGAGGACTTCAACTTCTCGCGCGCACCGGGAGGGATCAAGGTCTCCTTCCTCGGCCACGGGAACATCCAGGCGACCCCCGGCTGTCCCGGCGGGCCCGGATTCGGCGAGGGGGAGGGTGATCCGCACGGTTTCATCCCGGCCGGGAGCATCGGCGACGCCACGATCAGGGTCGGCATCTCCGGCAGCTACTCCCACTCTGCCGAAGGCCTCAGGATCAGCGGCAGGATGAACGGCACGCTGACGCTCACCCGCGTCGACGGTCTCAAGGCCGATCCGGGCGGCCCGTACACCATCCGCCGCGGCGGCACGGTCGTGCTCGACGGCTCGGCCTCGACCGAGCGATCGCGTATCCGCTCCTACCGCTGGTCGTTCAGAGAGATCTCCTGTCCCCGCGGGGCGAATGCGAAGCCCAGGTCCGGCGCCGAGAAGACCGGGCGGACGGCGAGGGTGGTGGCGCTCTGCTCGATGGGCGTGAAGCTGACCGTGAGCGACGGCCAGGACACCGCTTCGAACGTCACGAAGATAACCGTGGTCCCACGGCGGCCGCAGCGGGTCCAGTTCAAGCAGCGGCCGCGCGTCGAGAGCCGGACGTTTCCGTTCTTCCGCGGGGCCTTCGTGTTCGGCTTCAACCGCTGCGCGATCGAGTGGGAGGAGCACGAGGATCCCGACCGAGCCGACCATTGGCTGCACCCGGGGGCCGCCGGCGGCCGGGCGTTCCAACCGAAGCGGGTCTCGGACCCCGGCGGGCCGTTCGACGACCACTGGTACCTGGCCGGCCATCAGCTGAAGGTGATCCGCACGATGATCGTCAATCGCAAGCTTCAGCCCGGCGGAGACGTCTACGAGGCGAACAGGGGTCCCGGCCACCTCGACGACATGAAGAGCCTGCTCGCCGCCACGCTCGACCACGAGCGGATCCACGGTGAGCTGGTCGCGGCGAGGCTGACGAGCAAGAAGTTCGGCCTGCCGGCGCAGCTCGAGCGGGCGATGGCGCCCGGCGAGGACGCTCTCCGCGACAGCGCGCGCTCGCTGATCAGAACCGGCGAGGGCGAGCTGAAGGCAGCCTCATCCGAGGGAAAGGTGCGGGCCAGGATGCAGACGATCTGGCACGGGAGGGCCTCCACGATCAGGCTGCCGGGCGGGGGGCAGCAGACGTTCCCGCTGGCCACGGCCGGCGACTGACCGAGCCGGCCGAGGGCGGCCTCAGGGGCCGCCGCGCGGCTCGACGCTGACGGCCCTCCCGTCGCGCAGTGTCCAGAGGTGGCCGAAGGGGGCCGTGAGCGGCATGTTGCTCCTGCGCCCGCGCGCGTGGATCTGACCGGTGACCAAGACCTGCTCGGGCGAGACCTCGTCAAACGTCTCGGCCTGATAGCGAAACTCCGAGAAGTCCTCCTCGAGTCCCTCCACGAACACGGCGAAGCCTTCGAGGCCGTGCAGCGTGCGATCGCCAACCTCCGGTGAGACGCGCGCCCGGAGGTCCTGCGCCATCACGTCGCTCGCCGCCGCCAGGCCGCGTCCCTGGTCATCGGCGGCGGCCCAGTTGAAGCCGTAGAGGGTGCGAACGAGGTTGACATTGCCCTCGGCCATTCGAAGAAGTATCCCGGTGTGCGGTACGAGGGCGGTTAGGATCGCGCCTCGAGGTTGATGAGGGGCCTGGTCGTCCCGGCGAGGCTCGCGAATGGGAGGGAGCTTCAGATGACCCTGGTGACACCCGACATCCTCTCGCCGGAGTTCGCGGAGGAGCCGTACCGCCTCTATCCGACGTTCCGCGACGAGTTTCCGGTGCTCGTCCACGAGCCGACCGGCGCGTTCATCATCAGCCGCTACGAGGACGTGTCGCGAGTGCTGGGCGAACCCGAGTTCTCCGCGCGCTGCTACGGCCTCTTCCTCGGCCCGGTCGTGGGTGGACGAGTGATCCTCGAGCTCGAGGGGCGCGAGCACACCGCGCATCGGCGCCTCGTGAACCCCGCGGTGCACGGCGCCGGACTGGCGCGCCTGGAGCCGAAGATCGAGGCGATCCAGCGCGAGCTGCTCTCGCGGTTCGTCGGTCGCGGCCACGTCGACCTCGTGCCCGAGTTCGGCGACCAGTTCCCGATCGAGGTCATCATCAGCATGCTCGACCTCCCCGAGGCCGACGGGGATCAGATCCGGGCCTGGTACCTGTCCAACGTGCGGTTCGCGTCCAACCTCTCCGGTGATCCGCAGGTCACGGCCGATGCGATGGAGGCCGGCGCGCAGTTCCAGGCGTACATCCGAGAGCGCATCGAGGAGCGCCGCGGCCGCCCGGGCGACGACGTCCTCTCCGCCCTGCTCACCGCGGAGATCGACGGCAAGGGCATGCCGGAGGACGAGGTGGTCGCGTTCTGCGGGCTGCTCCTGACGGCGGGCGGTGAGACCGCGGGCAAGGCGCTGACGAACATGGTGCGCCACCTGCTCGACAACCCCGACCAGCTCGACGAGGTGCGCGCAGACCGGGCGCTCGTCGAGCGTGCGGTCGCCGAGACACTGCGCTTCACGCCGCCGAACGTCATCCTCCAGCGGGAGCCGCTCGTCGACGTCGTGATGTCGACGGGGGACGAGATCCCGCGAGACAGCACGATCATGTGTCTGGTCGGGGCCGCCAACCGCGACCCGCGGCACTTCGCCGAGCCGGAGGGCTTCGACATCCACCGCGACGACCTCGCCTTCCAGCGTGCCTTCGCGGGTGGCGCCAACCACGTCGCGTTCGGGGCCGGGCGCCATTTCTGCCTGGGGGCGCACCTGGCGCGCGCGATGCTCGTCACCGGGATGAACCTGCTGCTCGACAACCTGGCCGATCTGCGCTTCGCGGACGGCTGGGAAGCGCAGGAGCGCGGGGTCGTGACGCGCGGCCTGGAGTCGCTCGAGCTCGAGTTCACCCCCGCCTGAGGGCTCGTCGCGCCGCTTCCCGACGCGAGAATGTCGGCAAGTCGGCTAGGCGCGCTCCGCCACCAGCGCGAGCTTCCGGACCCGCCCGGCATCCAGCCACTCGATCCACAGCCGATGGGCCGCGAGCAGCTCGTCCAGTGCCCGGCGGCCGATTTGCACGGCGATGTCGTCGGCGTCCGCGGCGAACGCGTCCGCCAGCGCCTGCGCCATCGCGCGGTGCGCCTGGCTGTGGTCCTCCTGCCAGGTGACGACGAGCCCGGCCCGCTCCAGGGACGTGGCCATCTCGTCGAGCGGGGTGAGCCAGACCGTGTCGGCATCGGGCATCGCGGCCCGCTCGACCGTCGTGAGCGGAGGCCCCTCCTCGAGCGTGAAGGCGAGGCGGCCGCCGGGCCGAAGCACCGCGGCGATCTCGCGCACCAGCGCGTCCTTGTCCTCGAAGGCGAGCATCGTCTCGAGCAGGAGCACGACGTCGAAGTCGCCGGCCGGGAGGGGCGGGACGTGCGCGGTCGCAAAGCGGCACGGCAGGTCGCCCGCGCGCTCGCGGGCGACGGCGACGGCGCTCGCGCTGGCGTCCACTCCCAGGTAGGCGCAGCCCAGCTCCCGCGTCAGCAAACGCCCGGGCCCGCCGACACCGCAGCACAGGTCCAGCACCGTGACCCCCGGGCCGATGCCGACCTGCACCGCCAGGGCCCGGATCTCGCCGGCGGTCATGAAGCTCTCCTGCCCGGCGAACTCGCCGGGGGCGTACGCCGACACGCGCGCGCGGTGCAGCGCCCGGTCGAACGGCGCGCGGTCGTCCTGCGTCACGGCCGCGCCTCCGCCGGCACCGGGTTAGCCGCTCGCCGCCGACGAGCCGAATGCGGTGAGAAAGCGGTCACGGAACGCGGCCATGGGCCAGACCGGCGCATGCGGGCTCGGCGACATGCCGTCCTGCCAGCTCCATCCGGCGATCCGGTCCATCACCTCGGGGTCATGGGCGATGACCGCGATGGGCACGTCGTGGCTGGCGCCCTCGCCGGTGACGACCGTCGCGGGCTGATGGTCGCCCACTACGACGAGCACGAGGTCATCGTCGCCGTAGCGCTGCACGAACGAGAAGATTGCGCCCAGCGAGTACTCGATCGAGTGCCCGTAGGCGGCACGGGCCCGCTCCGAATCGCCGAAGAGCGAGGCCTTCGAAGACTCCTCCGCGGGGATGCGGCCGAAGATCGAGCCGTCGCCGACGTCGTCCCAGGAGATGAGCCGCGGAATACGCGTCCACGGGGCGTGGCTCGAGATCAGGTCGACCTCGGCGAAGAGCGGGGGCCGGTCAGGCTTGGCGAGCTCGCGACGTTGCAGGGCCAGAAGGCTGTACTGGTCGGGCATGGGCGGCAAGCCGAAGTCCGGGCCGCGGTACCCGAGGTTGCGGCGGTCGTAGACCCGGTCGTAGCGGTAGAAGGTCGAGCCCTCCGGCCATGCCCGGTGGTTCCCCGGCATGATGCCGACCGCCCGCCACCCCGCGCGCTTGAACGCCCGGGTGAGGGTGAGGCGGTCGTTGTCGACGAGCTGGTCGTACCGCCGCTGGCCGTCGACCAGGATCCCCGACTGCAGGGTGGAATGCGCCAGCCAACTGAGGCCGCCGAAGGTCGGCGAGGTGAGGAAGGCGCTGCGCGAGGAGAAGCCGGCGGCCCGCAGCTGCGCGGCGCCCCGCTCGAGCGCGGCGTCGATGCGGGGCGAGACGGACGAACCCTGGACCGCGATCCTCCCGTAGCTCTCGACGAACACGAGCAGGACGTCCTTGCCCCGGAGGCCTGTCAGCAGCCGGTTGCCGGGAGTGGCGCGGAAGCGGTCGTTGGCGATCTCGCGGGCGAGCACCGCACGATCCGCCAGGCTGGCCCGTACGGCCTGCACCTCGTCGACGGCCAGGGCGGCTGCGCTCGACGAGGCGACCGGCGCGCCGACGACGCGGAGGGCCACCCAGACCACGCCCAGCGCCATCGCCGCCCGCAGCGCCCAGCCGCGGTGGACCGCCGCGACCCGCGTCACGCGCAGCAGCGCCAGCACCGGGACGGCGAGGAGGGCGACGATGAGCGCGACCGCGACCGCGACGACCACGTTCGCGCCCGACCCGCCGATCGCGTCGCGCAGCGTCTCGATGCCGATCCCCGCGTAGCCCGAGTCGTCGACGAGGTTGAACGGCCGGTCGAACGCCGTGAAGAACCCCATGTCGAGCACCTTCACGACAACGAGCACGCTCAGGACCGCTCCCAGGACCAGGGCCAGCAAGCGGCGCGGGGTGGCCGGCAGGAGCGCGGCCACGGCGACGACGACGACGAGCTCGAGGGGGAGCCGCGCAAACGCGCCGAGGTTGAGGCGACTCGGCTGATTGGGCGCGACGAGGGCGGCCCAGACGAGCAGCAGGGCGAGGACCGTGACCCCCACTGCGAAGCCGGCGCGCAGCGGCCCGCGCTGAGGCTGACCGGCATCACCCTCCGCCACGTGTTCGTGAGCGGCGGGGCGATGGCGCCAGAGCCACCACGTGCACTGGCCCATCGACGCCGTGAGCAGCGCGAGCGCGGCGACGAGAAGGGCCTGCGTGAGCGCCCGGGGCAGGACGCCGGCGGCCGCGACCGTCAGCACGACCCCCTGTGTCGCCGCGACGACCTTGCGCCAGCGGCGGGGCGGCAGCGGCGCGCGCATCCATGGCAGCAGCCACTCGCCGGCGAGGAACAGGTAACGCGCGGCCCCGATCGCAAGCACCCACGCGCCGTACCCGGCGCCGACGTAGACGCTGAGCGCGAGGATCAGGAACGCGTCGACCTCGCCGTCGAAGCGCGCCCCGAGCGCGGTCGCCGTCCCGGTGCGCCGCGCCACCCATCCGTCGACCGCGTCCAGCCCGAGCGCGACGGCCGCGAGCGTCACGAGCAGCGCGACCGGCGTAGCGTGGGTGAACGAGTCCGCGGCCAGCGCGGCGACGCCGACGGCGAGCGTCGCCCGGGCGAGCGTCACCCAGGACGCCGGCCCCAGTCGCTCAGCGGGACCGCGCCCGACGCCGCGTGCCAGCGCGGTCGCCATCGTCACGGCGCAGGCGATGCCGACGGTCCAGCCCGCCGTGCCGAGCCCGGCGGTCCCCGCCAGCACGGTCAGCAGCAACACCTGGGCGATCAGCCCGGCGACCGGACCCGTCCGAGTTGCTCGCGTCGTCACTCGTTCATTCGTCCCGGAAGCGGGGTGAGAGCGCGTAGCGCAGCAGGACGACGTCGCCGATCTGGCGCACCTGGGCGAGCGTCGCGCGCCGGTCCGCGTTCCACGGGAAGCGCCCGTCGCTCACGAAGCGCGGGGCGCTCGAGTCGCCTACGAAGAAGGGCGCAACGACGAGGTGCAGCTCGTCGACGAGGTCGTCGGCCAGGAACTGGGTGTGCACGACGCCGCCGCCCTCGACCATGAGCCGCTCCACGCCGCGGTCCCCGAGGTCCTCGGTGAGCCGGCGCATGCGCACGCGCCTGCCGCCGTCCACGACCGTCGCCGCCGGCCCGAGTCGTTCGCGGGCGACGGCCACCCGCGGGCTCGGGGTGTAGACGAGCTTCTCGGCCTCGCCGGCGGTGAAGAAGTTCGAGCGCGCGTCGAGGTCCACCCGGTTCGTCACGGTGATCTTCTTCGGAGACGACGGGAGCCCGCGAGCCGTGCGCTCCTCGCGGCGGGCCTGCGAGCGCACGAGCAGCCGCGGGTTGTCGGTGCGCACGGTGACCGCGCCGACCATGATCGCGTCGCAGGAGGCGCGCACCTCGTCGACCCGGTCGAAGTCAGCCTCATTGGACAGCGCGAGGCGGGGCGTCTGGTCGCCCAGGTAGCCGTCGAGCGACACGCTGCAGCTCAGCAGGGTGTATGGGCGGTCAGACACCTGGGGCTCCCTGGGCCGGCTGCTCGAGCCACGGTGCCGACCGGGTGCGGGACACCCAGGCCGCGACGAGGACGACGGCACCCGGCAGGCTGGCGACGAAGACCATCACGCCATACACGACCGCGGTGGTGACCCCGAGCGACGGGCCCAGCCCGGCGGCGGCGAACGCCCAAGCCGTCACGCCCTCGCGCGGTCCCCAGCCGCCGACGTTGGGCAGCGCCGCGGCCAGTAACACGAGCAGCGCCAGCGGCAGCATTTGGGACGGCGGCGCGGTTGCCCCCGCGCTCCGCGCGGCGATCAGGAACGTGGCTGCGTGGCCCGCGACGACGAGCGCCGACGCGAGCGCGATGGCCGGCCACGCGCGCCGGGCGAGCAGCGCGTCGCGCAGGTCGCGGGCCGCGGTGCGTCGGAGCCGTGCCCACCAGGACCGGCCGACGGCGGGCCGCACTCGCGACAGCCAGCGCGACGCCGGCTGCCGCCGCGATGAGCGCGAGCGCGACGAGCGGCACGACCGCTCGCACGGGCGACGGCAGGACCAGGAGTACGGCGACGGTGAGGACGACCTGCACGACCTGCCCGGCCGACCGCTCCCACGCCACGCCGCGCAGCCCGCGGCCGACGTCGCTGGTGTCACGGCCGTGGCTCCACCCGCGGTGGACGTCGCCCACCACCCCGCCGGGCAGTGTGACGTTGAGGAAGAGCGAGCGGTAGTACGCGGCCACCGCCGTACCCAGCGACAGGTCGACCCCGAGGCCGCGGGCCACGATCCTCCAGCGCCAGGCGCAGCACAAGGTGGTCAGCACGGCCAGGCCGGACGCGGCCGCCAGCGCCCAGCCGTCGACCGTGCGCAGGCCGTCGAGGAACGGTTCGGTTCCCAGCCTCCAGACCAGGACGGCGAGCGTCGCGGCCGCGGCGGCGAGGGGAACCCATCGCCTCGCGGACGTCACGGCAGCACCAGCAGGTCGGCATGGTCGACGGTGACGGCGAGCTCCCCGGAGGCCGCCTGCGCCAGGCGCCGGTCTTGGTAGGCGCCGGCCTCGGCTGCCAGCGCGGGCTCCTGCTCGCAGGCGGCGCCGAACCACCCGGCGAACCACTCGGCCGCCAGGTCGGCGTGGTCCGCATCGAGTCGCCAGGGGCTCGGCCGGACGAGGACCTCGCCCGTGCCGGAGCTCCTCGACAGCGGCCGCGACGGCGTCCGGCCCGAGCAGGCCGCCGCGGCGCTGATGGGCGTTGAACGCCGCGCCGATGCTCAGGTCCAACGGGTCCGCCGGGCTTAGGGTGACGCGACCGACGACGGTCAGCGCGAGCAGTTTCGGACGCGCGGTGCAGGCGCGGAGCATCCGGGTCAACTCGTGCGCCGTCAGCAGGTCGAGCAGCGCCGAGGCGACGATGAGATCCGCGCCGGCGAGATCGCCCGGCGTGAGGAGCGTGATATCCGACCGCCGCACCTCGACCGTGACCGCGCCGCGGCGCCGCCGGGAGCGGCTGCGGCAAGCTCCAGCAGCGTCTGCGTCCCGGTCGTGCACCACCCAGTGCTGCGGCCCGGGCAGGCGCGGCGCAAGCCAGCGTCCCATCGCCCCGCTGCCGCCGCCGAGGTCGTGGATCACGAGCCGGCCCGCCGCGGGGAGGTACTGGCGGAGGCGCTCGGCGAGCTCGGCGGAGCGCGCCGCCGCGTCGGCCGGCTCGCGCAGGACGAGCCACCCCGGGCTGACCCGGACGGCGGTTGCGCTCATCGTGCTGCTCCCGCGACGCCGGCGACGCCCTCCGCTCTCATCACAACTCCCGCGAGGACGTCGGCGACGGCGGACGCGGTCGCCGTCCCACGGGCGCAGCGTCGCGCGCCGCTCCCGCGCCGCGCGCCGTAGGCGATCGCGCAGCTCGGCATCCTCGAGCCAGGCGCGCAGCGCGGCGCTGAGCGCCGCCGGGTCGCCGGGCGGGACCAGCAGCCCCGGCCGGGTGCCGTCCTCCCCGTGCCCGAGGGCCTCGGTCACTCCCCCGACCTCCGTGGCGAGGACCGGTAGGCCGCGGGCCAGGGCCTCGGTGACGACCATGCCGTACGTCTCGGCGTGTGAGGCGAGCACGAGCAGGTCCGCAGCGGCGTACGCGCGGTCCAGCTCCGGGCCGGAGCGCGGTCCCGGGAAGCGCACCCGGTCGCCCAGCCCGCTGTTCCACGCGCGTCGGCGCACGCCATCGGCGAACGCGGGATCGCGGACCAGACTGCCCACACACGTGCAGCGCCAGGACAGGTCCATCGCCAGCGCGAGCCCGTCGAGCAGTACGTCGTGCCCCTTGTCGGGCGTCAAGGCCGCGACGCAGAGCAGCGCGTCGCCGGCCGCGGTCCCCTGCGCGAGACAGGCGGCGTCGACGCCAGGCTCGGTCACGTGCACCCGGTCGGCGGGCAGCGCGTACAGCTCCCCCAGCCGGCGCCGAGTCCATGCGCTGGTCGTGACGACGGCGGCGGCCGCCCCGAGGACCTCGCGCTCGCGCGCTCGGACCGCCCCGGCCTCGTCGTCCGGCGGGCGGTGGCCGAGCGGCATGTGCACGAGCACGACCTGCCGCAGCCGGCGCGCTAACGGCACGAGCGTTTCGGGGGCGGTGGACGCGATCAGCCCATCGAGCAGCACCACGGCGCCATCCGGAATCCGCCGGATGGTGCGTGCGAGGGCGGCGTGCCCCGCCTCGTCGGGCCACGGCCAGGCCCCGGGCACCGCGTGCTCGTGCACCGCCCAGCCGAGCGTGGCGAGCCGTCGAGAGACCCGGCGGTCGTACGTGTTGCCACCGCTCGGCCACGCCGGGTCGTCGATGCCCTCGGGGACGACGACGTGGACCTCGTTCACAGCGGCCGCTCGTAGCTCGCCCACGCGACGTGGGACTCGTGCAGCGTCACCCCCAGCCCATCGAGCTCTCGCGCGGCGTCGCCCAGGGCGCCGGTCCGCGCGCGGTCAGCGAGTCGGTCCGCGATGACCCGGGCAAGCGCCTCGGTGGTGGTGTTCATGTCCGCGAACTCCACCTCGTCGTCGAGGTTGCGATAGCCGAGCTCGCCGACCACGGCGCGCAGCACCTCGGCTGCGCGTCCGATGTCGACCACGATGCCGTCCCCGTCCAGGGTTGCGCGCCGGAAGGTGGCGTCAACGACGTACGTCGCGCCGTGCAGGCGCTGCGCGGGTCCGAACACCTCGCCGCGCAGGCTGTGAGCGATCATCAAGTGGTCGCGGATGGTCACGCTGAACACGCGCTACGCCCCGTCGTACGTGATGGTGTGGCAGAGCGCGGGCAAGCTCCCCGCGGCCAGGCGCTCCATGACTCTGGGCAGCTCGTCGAAGCGCGATTCGCCGGTCACGACCACATCGAAGGCGGGGTCGCGCAGCAGGTCGAGCGCGAGCGCCAGCCTGTCGGCCGTCGTGCGGCGCGTGCTCCGGGCAGGGGACATCGTCCCGACCTGGCTGGCGCGCAGGCCAAGGCGGCCCGCATGGAACGCGCCGCCCAGCGAGAGCCGCACCTCGGCGTCGCCGTACCAGCTGAGGTCGAGCACCGTGCCCTCGGGGGCGAGCAGGTCGAGCGAGCACTGGAGCCCTGCGGACGTCGCGCTCGTGTGCACGACCAGGTCGCATCCGCCGGCGGCGTCGTCCGGCCGCGCGAAGGCCGCCCCGAGCGCGGCCGCGACCTCGGCCCGTGACACGTCTACGTCGACGAGCGTGACCTCGAGCGCCGGGAACCGGGCGAGCAGGCGGGCGACGCAGCAGCCAACCATCCCGGCACCCACGACGGCGACGCGGTCGCCGACCAGCGGAGCCGCGTCCCAAAGGGCGTTGACGGCGGTTTCAACGGTGCCGGCGAGCACGGCGCGCGCGGGCGGCATGTCGTCGGGCACGACGGTGACGGCGCTCGCCGGCACCACGTAGGCCGTCTGGTGGGGATACAGGCAAAAGACCGTGCGCCCGCGCAGCTCCGGCGGCCCCCACTCGACGGCGCCGACGTTGAGGTAGCCGTACTTGACCGGTCCCGGGAAGTCCCCTTCTTGAAACGGCGCGCGCATCGCCACGTACTGGCTCGGCGGCACCCCGCCCCGGAACACCAGCGTCTCGGTGCCGCGGCTGACGCCGGACCGCAGCGTGCGGACCACCACGTCGCCGCTCCCCGGCTCGGGCAGTTCGACCTGCCGGATCTCCGCGCGCCCGGGACGGCGCAGCCAGAACGCGTGCGCCTCGTCGACCATGGCCTATGCGTCGACTTCGTCCGGCATCGGTCTGTGGTACGCGGGGCGGCCCCGGGATGTTCACCGCTCGCCCTCGCGCTGGGTGCGGCCCTCGTTGCTGCTGACTGCTCGCTCGGCGACGCTCGCTGAACAGTCACTCGCGAGGTGAGTACATAGCATCGTTGCGAGCGCTGCCCGCCGTAGACTCAGCCCGTGCGCGCGTGTCCCAGCTGTGGCGAGCAGGCGCCCGAGGAAGCGAGGTTCTGTCCCGTGTGCGGAACCGCGCTCGACACCGCGCCGGCGGCCCGGGGGCTCAGGAAGATCGTCACGATCGTGCGCTCCGACGTGGTTGGCTCGACGAAGCTCGGAGAGGCACTCAGCGCTGAGACGCTGCGCCAGGTGCTGGCCCGCTACTTCGATGTCATGAGCGAGGTGCTCATGCGCCACGAGGGGGCATCCCAGAGGTTCATCGGCGATGCCGTCGTGGCCGTGTTCGGCATTCCGACCGTGCACGAGGACGACGCCCTGCGCGCGGTCCGGGCGGCGAACGAGATGCGCGCGGCTCTCCGAGAGCTGAATGAGCAACTCGACCCGCGCTTCGGCGTTCGCCTGCAGGCCAGGACGGGAGTCGCCACCGGCGAGGTGATCGTCGGAGACCCCTCGCAGGGGGAGGACCTCGTGGGCGGTGAGGCCGTCAACGTCGCCACGCGGCTCGAGCGGTCGGCGCCGCCGCGAGAGATCCTGATAGGAGAGCAGACGATGGAGCTGGTCCGGGGCGCCGTGCTGGTGCAGGCGGTCGCGCCGGTCGAGGTCGAGGGGAAGAGGCAACCCGTCCGGGCGTTCCGGTTGCTCGACGTCGCGAGCCCGGACAGGGGAGTCGGCCGTCGCCTCGGCTCGCCTATCGTCGGCCGCGAGCTCGAGCTCGAAGTGCTACGCGAGGCCTTCGATCTCACCGTCAGCGCGGGAACTTGTGAGCTCGTGACCGTCGTCGGACCCGCCGGGGTCGGCAAGACCCGCTTGACGAGCGACTTCGTCCGATCTCTGGACGGCGCAGCCACGGCGGTGACGGGCCGCTGCCTCTCATACGGGCAGGGCCTGACCTTCTGGCCGCTGCGAGAGATCGTCGCGGACCTGGCCGGCACGGAGGACGGCGACAGCTCCGACGAGGTTCTGACGAGGCTCACCAGCCTGTTGCCGGCGGACGACGACCGGGCCACGGTGGCCGAGCGCGTAGCGGCGGCGCTCGGCGTGGTGGATTCCACCGCCTACCCCGAGGACACGTTCTGGGCGGTGCGCAAGCTGCTGGAGGCGGTCGCGAGGGAGCGCCCGCTGGTGATCGTCCTGGAGGACGTCCAGTGGGCCGAGCCCACGTTTCTCGAGCTCATCGAGTACCTGCCGATGGCGATCGGCTCCGTCCCGGTCCTGCTCATCGCCGCCACCCGGGCCGAGCTCTTCGACATCAGGCCGAATTTCGCCGAGGGCCTGCCCGGCGCCCGGCGAATAGACGTGCACCCGCTGAGTGAAGCCGACAGCCAGGCGCTCGTGGAGCAGCTTGTCGGAGAGGCGGGAGTGGCCACGGACCTCTCGGATCGGGTGGCCGCGAGCGCCGAGGGGAATCCGTTGTTCGTCGAGGAGCTCGTCCGCATGCTGATCGACGAGCGCCACTCCGGGCAGGACCCGTCCGCTCTGCCCATGCCGCCCACGATCCAGGCGGTGCTGGCCGCGCGTCTCGATCGGCTCGACTCCGCCGAGCTCGCGATCGTCAAGGTCGCGGCCGTGATCGGCAAGTCGTTCAGCGACGAGGCGGCGCTGCTGCTGGCCGGCCGGCGTGACCGCGCCGAGCTGGAGTCTCACCTCGGCGCGCTGGTGCGCAAGCAGATCATCGAGGCGGACGGCGGGCGCTTCGGTGGCCGGAGGACGTTCAGCTTCAAGCACATCCTCCTCCGCGACGTGGCCTACCAGGGCATCCTCAAGGCGCAGCGCGCCGATCTCCACGAGCGCTACGCGGACTGGCTGGAGCGCGAGGCGGGCGAGCGCGCGAGCGAGTACCAGGAGATCCTCGGCCACCACCTCGAGCAGTCCGTCCGCATCCTCTCGGAGCTGGCGCCGGTCGACGAGCGGCGACCCGAGCTGGCCACTCGCGCGGCCCGCCACCTGGGCGCGTCCGGCACCCGCGCCCTCGCGCGAGGCGACATTCGCCCGGCGGTCAGCCTGCTGGAGCGAGCCGTGTCGCTGCTTCCGGACGATGACCCCGCCCGCCGCGACCTCACGCTCAAGCTGGGGATCGGCCTGGCCGAGAGCGGTGACCTGTCCCGCGCCGACGCGCTGCTCGCAGACCGGATCCGGGCTGAGCGGCGAGGCAGGGCGTTCGTCGCCTTCCACGACGGCGGCGGAAGTCAGCAAGTGCTCACACTCGAGAACGAGCGTTCGCCGGTCACGATCGGCCGGCGTCCGGACAACGACATCGTGCTTTCGTGGGACAGCGAGGTCTCTCGGCGGCACGCCCACCTGCTCCACACCGGGGAGGGCTGGGCGCTCGTCGACGACGAGTCCCGCAACGGCTCCTACCTCAACGGTGAGCGCGTCACACGGCAACGCCCGCTGCGCGACGGCGACGTGTTCCGGTTCGGCGACACCGTCGTGCTCTTCCGGGCGCCGGTACCGGACGAGCACCGCGCACGAGACGTTTTCCTCGAGCCCGAGCAGGTCACGTACATGGGACAGAGCTCCACGCACGCGCCGAAGCGGGCCGCGGAATAGGCCAAGCGACTGCGCCTCAGTCGAAGTCGAGCACGCTCACCGTGTCGGTCGGCTCGACGTGGCCGGCAGCGGCGGCGCCGCCGATCGCGTAGAGCGAATCCCCGAGCACGCCCACGGCGACCCCGTGGCGCGGGGCGGGCAGCGCCGGGAGCTGCGACCAGCGCTTCGACTCCACGTCGAAGGCCTGCACCGCGTCGGAGGGCTCGGTGACGCCCTCCCCGCCAACGGCGATCACGAGGCCGTCGGCGTACGCCGCCCCCACGCTGCCGACCGTGTCGGGCATGTCGTCCAGCGCCGTCCAGGAGTCGTCCGCGGGGTCGTAGCGCTCGAGCGTCGGCAGGTTCTTGGCGGCCGTGAGATCGCGGCCTCCCAGCGCGTACAGGTAGCGCCCGTCCGAAGCCGCGGCCAGATGCTCCCGTGGCGTCGGGATGTCGGCGGCGTCCGTCCAGCGCCGGCCGTCGAACACCTCGGTCTGCCGCACCAGCTTCCGGTCCGCCTGGCCACCGACGACGACGATCTTGTCGCCCACCACCGCTGCCGCCGCCGCCGCGCGCGGGTGATTGAGCGGCGGCAGCTCCTCCCACGAGCCGTCCGCGCATCACGTAGACGCGGTCGGATTGCTCCAGAGGTCAGCTCGGCGCCCGGCACGAAGCCGCCGATCACCACTGCGTCGCCGTGCCACGTCACCGCCGCGGCATGGTGCAGCGGCCGGGGCAGCTCGGGTCCGGGCGTCCAGGTGTTGATCGCCCGGTCGTAGGCGGCCGTTTCGGTGCTTGCGCGGCCGTCGTCGCCGATCCCGCCGAACAGCCACAGTCTGCCGCCCACCTCCGTCGAGGCGGCGTACTCGACGCCTCGACGGCGCGCCCGCGAGCGCGCGCCACGCGAGGTTCGGGCTGCCCTGTGCCGTGGCCGGCTTGCCGGACAGGTCGAGCACCTCCGCCTCCTTCGTCGACCCGAGATGGCCGGCCGATGTCGCGCCGCCGATCGCGTAGACGGCGTCGCCGACGGCCGCCGCGGCGACGCCGTGCCGCGCCCGGGGCAGGGCCGGCAGTCGCGACCAGTCGTCGTTCCGGATGTCGTACGCCTGAACGGCGTCCGACGCCGCCGTCGTCCCCTCACCGCCGATCGCGACCACTCGACCGCCCGCGTACGCGGCGCTCACGCCGCCGGCCGCCTGCGGCATGCCGTCGAGCTCCGTCCAGCTGTCGTCCGCCGGGTCGTAGCGCTCGATCGCGGTCGAGTTCTTGTCCGCCGACAGCTCGCGGCCGCCGACCGCGTACAGGTAGCGGCCGTCCGAGGCCGCGCCGAGGTGCTCGCGCGGCGTGGGCATCTCCGCCACGTCGGTCCAGCGCTCGCCGTCGAACACCTCCGTCTGCGGCACCAGCTTGCCGTCCGCCTGGCCGCCGACGACGACGATCTTGTCGCCCACCACCGCCGCGGCCGCCGCGGCACGCGGGATGGTTCAGCGAGGGCAGCTGCTCCCAGGAGCCCCCGCGCAGGGCATACGCGCGGTCCGACTGCTCGGACGTCAGCTCCTCGCCCGGTACGAAGCCGCCGATCACCACCGCCTCGCCCTTGTACGTCACGGCCGAGGAGTGGTGCAGCGCGGCCGGCAGGCCCGGGCCGGTGGTCCAGCTGTCCGTCCCGGGGTCGTAGATCTTCGTGGTGGTGCTGGACGTCCCGGACCCCGATGCCGCCGATCACCATCACCTTGCCGTCCACCGTGGTGGCCGCCGCGTACTGTCGCTGGAACGGCGGGCTCGCGATCGGGCGCCACGTCGAGGTCCGCGGGCAGCTTCGTCGCGACCGGCCCGGCCGCCGCCGAGGCGGAGGCGTCCTCGTCGTTCCCGCCATCGCCCCCGGTCAACAGGACGGCGGCCAGCACACGGCCGCGACGAGCACCACCGAGCGACGCCGGCGGGCTGGCGAGCACCAGGCGGCGACCGCGGGCCCGCCGCCGGCCGGGGGCGGCCGGCGGCACGCCGCCGGCCTGTCGCCGCCGGGCGGTGGGCGTCGGGGCCGCGGCGCCGGTGCGCCACGGGTGGGCGCCGAGACGAACACGTCATGCTCGTCGGTCGAGGGAGCGAGCGCCGGCCGCGCGGGTCGCGTCGACGGCATCCGGGCCGAGCGCCGCGCTCTGCTCGGCGACGGCGCGATCGACCGCGGCGGCGAGCTCGGAGGCCTTGGCGTACCGGTCGTTTGGATCCTTGGCCGTCGCGCGCGACACCACGTCGTCGAAGGTCTGGACGAGCTCGGGGCGCTTCAGGCTCGGCGAGGGCGGCGGATCCTGGACGTGCGCCCACAGCTTCGCCATGTCGTTGTCCTTCGGGTACGCGACGCTCCCCGTGAGCATCTCGTAGAGCACGCAGCCGAGCGAGTAGACGTCGGTGCGTCCATCCACCGTCCCGCCCTGGATCTGCTCGGGCGCGACGTAGTCCGGCGGTTCCGACCCAGGCGCCGGTCCGTGTGAGGCTCGCCGGCGCGACCGAGCCGCTTGGTGAGCCCGAAGTCCGTGAGGTAGATCTGCTCGTGGTCGCCCGTTGCCGCTGATCAGGATGTTGGCCGGCTTGACGTCGCGGTGCACCAGTCCGCGCTCGTGCGCGGCGTCGAGCGCCGACGCCACCGAGCGCACGACGCGCTGGACCCGGTCGAGGTCGAGCTGGCCCCGGTCGATGACCTGTCGCAGGTTCGTGCCCGGCACGTAAGCGCATCGCCAGATAGAGGACGCCCTGGTACTCGCCGCCGCGGTGGATCGGGACGATGTTCGGGATGCTCGAGCGACGCCGCCAGCCGGGCCTCCGACTTGAAGCGGGTCACCGCGTCCGGGTTCTGGGTGTGCTCGGGCGCGATGATCTTCAGCGCCACCGTGCGCTCGAGATCCGCGTCGGTGGCCTTGTAGACCACGCCCATCCCGCCGCGGTCGAGGATGCCGTCGATGCGGTAGCCGGCGAACAGCGAGCCCGGCTCTAGGCGGCCCAGACGTTCCGTGATCTCATCCACGAGGCACTGTCTCCGGCCGGCCGGATGCCACCGCGAAGTCCATCAGCGACACTAGAGCAGCGCTCGGCGTGGGAATCAAGTGACGGTCCTTGCCACCGGCGAACGATCCCACCGGGCCCGGGGGCGTTGTGAGCGATAACGCACACTTTGCGGGCAATTTGCGCGGCGTGCGGACGCGACGTCTCGCGCGAGCCGGTTGTTCGTGAGGACTGCCATCGCTGAGATAACACAAATCATCGACATCTCCGTGATACATGCTATCCTTGGCGTATGCCGCGAGATGAAGAGATCACCTTTGCCGACCACCTCGGCCGCTTCTACGCCCGCCGATACGCCTTCCCGCCCATGGCCGGCCGCGTGCTCGGTTACTTGCTCGTGTGCGATCGGCCCGACAAGACGATTGCGGAGTTGAGCGACGCGCTGCTGGCAAGCCGCAGCGCGGTCACCGGCGCCCTGGATGTGTTGGAGCGCATCCAGGCGGTCCGCCGCTCGCGCGCGGCGGGAGAGCGGATGGACCGCGTCAGCGTGGACTTCTCCTCTGCCCAGTCACGTGGGTTCGACGTTTCCGAGTACCAGGAGTTGGGTGATCTGGCCAGGGAGGGCCTCGAGGTCCTCAAAGATGCGCCGCCAGAGCGCAGGGCGACCCTGATCGAGATGGAGGCGTTCGCCGACTGGCTGGTCGAGCGGACCCGCACCCTGCAAGAGGAGTGGGAGGCACACCGTGACGCCCTGCGCGCCTCCGGAAAGCTCCCCGGAAAGGCCTGAAACCGATGTCGATCATGCCAGCCACGGAACCCATCACCCAGACGCGAACGGCGGCTTCGTCATCGTCGGCCGCGATCTCCGCCATCGACTTGCGCAAGTCCTTCGGCGATCACGTTGTCCTTGACGGTCTCGACCTGACGGTCGAGGAGGGGAGCGTGTTCGCGCTGCTCGGCCCCAACGGCTCGGGCAAGACCACCACGGTGAACATCCTCGCGACGCTGCTGGCCGCCGACTCCGGAGAGGTGCGAGTCGCCGGACATGACGTCGCGCGCGAGCCCGACGCGGTGCGCGACGCGATCGGCCTGACCGGCCAGTTCTCGGCCGTCGACGATCTGCTGACCGGCCGCGAGAACCTACGGCTGATGGCCGACCTGCACCACCTCGCGCGTCCCGACGCCGAGGGGCGGATCGGCGAGCTGCTCGCTCGTTTCGAGCTCGCCGATGCGGCCGATCGGACGGTGGCCACCTACTCGGGCGGGATGCGGCGTCGCCTCGACCTCGCCATGACGCTGATCGGCGCTCCGGAGATCATCTTCCTCGACGAGCCGACGACCGGCCTGGACCCTCGCAGCCGCCGCACGATGTGGGACATCGTCCGCGGCCTGGTGAGCGAGGGGACGACCGTCTTCCTCACCACCCAGTACCTGGACGAGGCGGATCAGCTCGCCGACCGGGTTGCGATCCTCGACGGCGGGCGGCTGGTCGCCGAGGGCGCGCCGGCCGAGCTCAAGGCGCATGTCCCGGGCGGCCACATCGGCCTCACGTTCGGCGACCGCGGCGCGTACCGCGCGGCCGCGGGCGTCCTGGACGCGCCCGCGCGCGACGAGGCCTCGCTCGCGCTGCAGGTCGCCACCGACGGCAACGTCGCCAACGTCCGCGACGTGTTGCGCCGGCTCGATCAGGCGGGGATCGAGTTGGAGAGCCTCTCGATTCACACCCCCGACCTCGATGACGTGTTCCTCGCGCTCACCGGCAAGCCGGCGACGAGCGAACCTGAGACAAGGGAGGTCTCGCGATGACCGCCTACGCCCTGCACGACTCGGCCACGATGCTGCGCCGCAACCTGCTTCACCTGCGCCGCTACCCCGGCCTGTCGCTGTTTCCGCTCCTGATGCCGGTCGTCTTCCTGCTGCTCTTCGTCTACGTCTTCGGCGGCACGCTGGGCAACGGGCTGGAGGTCGGTGGCGGGCGCGACGCCTACGTCGAGTTCGTCACGCCCGGGATGCTGGTGTTCGCCATCGCCGGCGCCGCGAACGTCGTCGCGATCTCGGTCGCCATGGACATGACCAAGGGGATCATCGCCCGGTTCAAGACGATGCGCGTCTGGCGGCCCTCCGTGCTCGCCGGCCACGTCCTCGGCAACCTGGTGCTGACGGCTGTCAGCCTCGCCGTCATCGTCGCGGTCGCGCTGGTGATCGGGTACCGCCCCACGGCCGGACCGCTCGAGTGGCTCGCCGTCGTCGGACTGCTCTTGCTGGTGGCAATCGCGCTCACGTGGCTCTCGGTCGCCCTTGGCCTGCTCGCCAAGAGCGTCGAGACCGCCAGCAACATGCCGATGATCCTGTTCCTGCTGCCCTTCCTCGGCAGCGGCTTCGTGCCCACCGACTCGATGCCCGCCGGCCTGCGCTGGTTCGCCGACAACCAACCGTTCACCCCGATCACCGACACGTTGCGGAGCCTGCTCGGCGGTGAGCACGTCGGCGGGGAGGGGATAGCGGCAGTCGCGTGGTGCCTTGCGATCGCCGCCGCCGGGTTCGTCTGGGCGGGCTATCTCTTCAACCGCCGCCCGGCCCGTTGATCGGGTCCGACAGGTGCGTCACCGTCTCACCGCCACGATCCGCGGGTGAGGCGGTGACGCTCGGCGTGCCGAACAGAGCCTTACGCGGGCTGCGCTCGCCCTTCTAGCGCCGCCGCAGGGCCGGCTCGAGGACCTGCTCGCCGTAGCTGGTGTCGGCGGGGTTGAGGTTCACGCCGGGGCGGACGATCTCGTCGATGCGGTCGAGGGTCGCGGCGTCGAGCGCGACGTCGGCGGCGGGCAGCTGGCTGTCGAGCTGCTCCATCGTGCGCGGGCCGATGATCGCCGAGGTCACGGCCGGGTGGTTGACGACGAAGGCGATCGCCAGCTCGATCAGCGAGAGGCCGGCGTCGTCGGCGACCTTCGCGAGCTGCTCGACCGCTTCGAGCTTGCGCTGGTTCTCGGGCAGCGACATGTCGAAGCGCGCGGCCAGCCGCTGCCGCGCGGGCGAGGTCGGCGAGCTGTCGGCGGTCCAGCTGCCCGACAGCCAGCCGCCGGCCAGCGGGCTGTAGGTGAGGATGCCCATGCCGTGGCGCTGCGCGGTCGGCAGGACGTCGAGCTCGATGCCGCGGACGAGCAGCGAGTAGGGCGGCTGCTCGGTGCGGAAGCGCTCCAGGCGCCGCTCGCGCGCCGTCCACTGCGCCTCGACGATCTGCCCGGCCGGAGAACGACGAGGAGCCGATGTAGCGGACCTTGCCCTGCTGGACGAGGTCGGTCAGCGCGCCGAGCGTCTCGTCGATGTCGGTGTCCGGGTCGGGGCGGTGCATCTGGTAGAGGTCGATCCAGTCGGTGCCGAGCCGCCGCAGCGAGTTCTCGACCTCGCTGATGATCCAGCGGCGCGAGACGCCGCGCTGGTTGGGGTCCTCGCCCATCGGGCACGAAGAACTTCGTCGCCAGCACGACGTCGTCGCGGCGGCCCTTGAGCGCCTTGCCGACGATCTCCTCGGACTCGCCGGCGGAGTAGACGTCGGCGGTGTCGACGAAGTTGATCCCGGCGTCGAGCGCGCGCGTGGATGATGCGGATCGAGTCGTCGTGGTCGGTGTTGCCCCAGGCGCCGAACATCATCGTGCCGAGGCAGAGCTTCGAGACCTGGACGCCGGTGCGTCCGAGCGGGCGGTAGTCCATGGTGTGTCTCCTAGGAGTTGTCGACGACCTTCGGGTACGTCTCCGGGCTGAGCGTCTCGGGGTCCGGGCCGCCGCGCACGCCGGTGTCGAGAGCGTCGATCGCCGCGACCTCCTCGGCGGTCAGCGCGAAGTCGAAGACGTCGAAGTTCTCGGCGATGCGGTGCGGCTTGACCGACTTCGGGATCGCGCCGAAGCCGTGCTCGATGTGCCAGCGCAGGACGACCTGCGCCGGGGTCTTGCCGTACTTGGCCGCGAGGTCGGTGATGACCGGGTCGGTCAGCGGGCCGCGGGACTCGTCGGCGCCGTGGCACGTAGACGAGCATGCCGCCGATCGGCGACCACGCCTGCGTGAGGATGCCGTGCTCGGCGTGGAGCCTCGCGCAGCGCGGGCTGCGTGAAGTACGGGTGCAGCTCGACCTGGTTGACCGCCGGCACGACGTCGGTGCGGTCGAGCAGCCGGCGCAGGTGCTCGACGCTGAAGTTCGAGACGCCGATCGCGCGCGCCCGGCCGTCGGCGAGCAACGTCTCGGCGGCCCTGTAGGCGCCGATCGTGTCCTCGAAGTGCGGTCGGCACCGGCTGGTGCAGCAGATAGCAGGTCGACGTGGTCGACGCCGAGCCGGCGCAGGCTCGCTCGAAGCCGACGCAGCGTCGGCGTCGTAGCCGTAGTCGCTGATCCACAGCTTGGTGGTCGACGAAGATCTCGTCGCGGTCGACGCCGGAGCGGCGGATGCCCTCGCCGACCTCGCGCTCGTTGTCGTAGGCGGCGGCGGTGTCGATCAGCCGGTAGCCGTCGCGCAGCGCGGTCTCGACGGCGGCGGTGGTCTCCTCGGGCGGGCTCTGGAAGACGCCCAGGCCGAGGGCGGGCATCGTGACGTCGTTGTTCAGCGTCAGGGCAGGGGTCGTTGCAGGAGTCATCGTCCTGTGGTCCTCTCGTGTCAGGTGGTCGGACGCGTGCCTAGCGCTCGCGGGTCTCGCCGCGCAGGCGCCCTCGGTCGGGTCGGGCGTCGCCGTCCAGCTGGCCAGCAGGTCGAGCGCCTGCTGGGAGGCCGAGTCCGGCTTCGGCGGTGTAGAGCGCCATGCGCAGGCCGTCGTCGGCGTCGAGCGTCAGCGTCTCGTAGCTGAGCTCCAGCTCGCCGACGATCGGGTGATGCAGGCGCTTGGTGCCGGTCCGGTGGAAGCGCACGTTGTGCGCCGCCCAGCGGACGCGGAACTCGTCGCTGCGCGTCGACAGCTCGCCGATGAGGTCCTGGAGGTTGCGGTCGTAGGGGTTGCGCCCGGCCTGCGAGCGCAACGTCGCGACGAGCTCCGAGGCCAGCCGCTCCCAGTCGGGGTAGAAGTCGCGCGCCGCCGGGTCCAGGAACGTGAACCGCGCGCTGTTGGCCGGCTGCTCGGGGCTCTCGAACACCGGCGCGTACAGCGCGCGGCCGAGCGCGTTGGCGGCCAGGTAGTCGCCGTGGACGTTGCTGACGATCGCCGGCGCCTCGATCTGGTCGAGCAGGCGCTGCACGACCGGCCGGATCGCGCTGTCTTGGCCGGCCGCGAGCGCCTGCGGCGCGACCGGACTGGCGGCGCGGGCCAGGTCGAAGAGGTGCGCGCGCTCGGCGTCGTCGAGCTGGAGCGCCCGGGCCAGCGCTTCCAGCACGAGCTCGGAGACGCCGCTGACCTGGCCGCGCTCCAGGCGCCGGTAGTAGTCGGCGCTGACGCCGGCCAGCGACGCGACCTCCTCGCGGCGCAGGCCGGGCACCCGCCGCTTGCCGTAGCTCGGCAGGCCGGCCTGCTCGGGCGTGATCTTCGCCCGGCGGGTGGCGAGGAACTCGGCGATGTCGTCGGCGGCGTTCACGGTCGTGACGACGGTAGACCGTCCGCGCCGTCGTTGAGGGGCCCTGTCGGTGCCCCTCTCACAGGGCCCCTCACAACGTCTCATCCGGCGGGCACAGTGGGTGCGTCATGAGCACTGAATCCAACACCGGCCGCGTCGCGGTCATCACCGGCGCCTCGTCGGGCATCGGCGAGGCCACCGCCCGCGCGCTGGCCGCCGACGGCTACCGCGTCGCGCTGCTGGCCCGCCGCGCCGACCGCATCCAGGCGCTGGCCGACGAGCTCGGCGACGGCGCGATCGCCATCGAGGCCGACGTCACCGACCGCGACTCGCTCGTCGCCGCCGCCGGCGCGTCCAGGACGAGCTCGGCGGCGCCGACGTCCTGGTCAACAACGCCGGCGTGATGCTGCTGGCGCCGTTCACCTCCGAGCAGCGCGCCGAGCAGCGCCAGATGGTCGAGGTCAACCTGCTCGGCGCGATGACCGCGACCGAGGTCTTCCTCGACCAGCTCCGCGACGGCGGCGGCGACCTCGTCAACATCTCGTCGGTCGCCGGCCGCACCGCCCGCGCCGGCAACGCCGCCTACGCGGCGACCAAGTGGGGCCTGAACGGCTGGTCGGAGGCGCTGCGCCAGGAGCTTCAGCCCGACGTCCGCGTGATCGTCATCGAGCCCGGCGCCGTCGCGACCGAGCTCACCGACCACATCACCCACGGCGAGACCAAGCAGGGAATCGAGCAGTTCTACGAGGCGACGGCGATCACCGCCGACGACATCGCCGCAGATCATCGCCTTCGCCGTCTCCCGCCCGCGCAGCGTGTCGCTCAACGAGATCCTCGTCCGGCCCACCGCCCAGTCCCTCTGACGACGCCGCAATGCCGCGCACGATGCGACGACGCTCCTTCCTCCGCCTCGCCCTCGCGGGGATCGGCGGTGCGGCGGTCGGCGTGCCGCTGAGCGCCTGCGGAGCAGAGTCAGCGCGTGACGCTCAACCCGATGCGGCCCGTGCTTCACGGCCGGCTCGGGCTGGTCGTGACCGGATCCTGCTGGCGTACTTCTCGCGCCCGGGCGAGAACTACTGGTACGGCGGCAGGAGAGACCTCAAGGTCGGCAACACCGAGGTGCTGGCCCGGATGATCAGCGCGCGCCTGGACTGCGACGTGCACCGCATCCAAGCCGCCGATCCCTACCCCGCCGACTACGAGGAGACCGTCCGGCGCAACGTGCGCGAGCAGGAGGCGGACGCCCGGCCCAGCGATCGCCAACCCGCTTCGCGTCGATCGACGCGTACGACACGATCCTGCTGGCCAGCCCGATCTGGAACGTCAGGGCGCCGATGATCATGACGACGTTCACCGAGAGCTACGACTTCTCGGGCAAGACCGTCCACCCGGTCACGACGCACGCCATGAGCGGCCTCGGCACGACCCCCGACGACTACGCACAGTCGTGCCGAGGGCGCACGCATCGGCACAGGGCTCGCCGTTCGCGGCGAGAAGGTCCGATCCGCCGGGACGGCCGTCGACAGGTGGTTGGCTCGAGCACGCCTGCTCGACGGCTCAGACGCACGCGACTGAGCCGTCCTGGGACTTGCCGCCGTGGCGAATCGCCGCGCGGTTTTCACGACGTTGTTGCGCTCGTGCGTTGAGGCGTTACACGGTGCGCGGGATGGTGGCGGACCATGTCGTCGGCCACGATCCGTGTTCACCGAGGGGAGGCCGGTCAGGCGTCGCTGTTGATGCTGGGCGTGGTCGTGCTTCTGCTCGGGTTGGCGGTGGTGTTGTTCGCTTTCGGCTCGGCGCTCGGGTCGAAGGGCAAGCATCAGCGCGCCGCGGATCTGGCAGCCGTGTCGGCCGGGCAGGTGATGCGAGAGCTGTATCCGCGCTTGTTCGAGCCGCCGCTGCTCGAGAACGGATTGCCGAACCCGCGGCACCTTCCGCTACCGGTGTATCTGGCGCTGGTGCGGCGGGCTGCGGTTCGTGGCGCGCGGCGCAACGGCGTCGAGGTGGGTGGGGCGGATGTGAGCTTCCCGGGCGGGGGTTTCGCCCCGACGCGGGTGGCGGTGCGGGTGCGCGGGGTCGCGCGCGTGCGCGTGGAGCAGAGCGGCGGCGGCCGCGGGGAGCGCGTCCCGGTCGAGGCGCGCGCGGCCGCGGAGATCGCCCCTGATCTGAACGTCCCGCTCGGGATGCCGGCGTTCGGCTCGGGCGGCGGCTACGACGGGCCGCTCGCATACCGGATGGGCAAGCCGATGCGGCCGGACGTCGCTGCCGCCTTCGACCGCATGGCCGCCGCGGCGAGAGAGGAGGCCGGGCTCTTCCTGTCGATCAACAGCGCCTTCCGCTCCGACGCCGAGCAGGCGAGGCTGTTCGCCGCCAACCCCAACCCGAAGTGGGTCGCCCCGCCGGGAACGAGCCTGCATCGCTACGGAACGGAGCTCGACCTGGGCCCCACGGCCGCCTACGCCTGGCTCGCCGCGAACGCCGGCCGCTTCGGCTTCATTCACAGGTACGCCTGGGAGCCCTGGCATTACGGCTTCGGGGCCAACCCGCGCGACCGCCAGCATCCCGCCCGCTTCGATCAGGGGTCGTGGGAGCCGCCCGGCGGGGATCACGGGCGCATCAGCCACGGGCTTCCGAGCTTCGTGCCGCCACGCTTCCATGATCCGATCGCGAAGGCGGCGCTGCGCTGGAACGTGCCGATGAACGTGCTCGCCGCGCAGCTGTACGCGGAGTCGGGCTTCAATCCCTTCGCGCGCAGCCCGGCGGGTGCCGAGGGCATCGCCCAGTTCATGCCCGGCACGGCCGGCGCGTACGGGCTCCACAACCCGTTCGACCCTGTCGCCGCGATCGACGCCCAGGCGCACCTGATGAGCGATCTGCTGCGGCAGTTCGGCGGCAAGGTCGCGCTGGCGCTGGCCGGCTACAACGCCGGGGCCGGTGCTGTCGAGCAGTACGGCGGCATCCCTCCCTACGCCGAGACGCGCGCCTACGTCACCAAGATCCTGGGCCTGCTGGGCGGGGCGGGGGAGATCCCGATGGTGGGTAAATTCGAGGTGAGGCTCGTGGAGTGAGGCCGCCGGCGCAGCCGGGCTTGTGCCGGCCGTCTACTCGGCCGAGTCGGCCGCGTCGAAGCGCAGGCCGCTGCGCAGCTCGCCGCGCCCGGGCCGGGCGTGCCGGCCTGTCCACAGGGCGGTCCGGCCGAGCAGCCAGCGCGCGCGCTGGGTTGCGCGCTCGACCGTCACGCCTGCGCGCGGCAGCTCCTCGCCGAAGAGCATGACGTCGTCCAGCTCCGGCAGGACGCGGCCGGCCGGCTGGACGAGCTCCCCGTCGTCGCCGCGGAAGTGGCGCAGCTCGAGCCCGGTGGCCCGCTCGCCGGGCCGGCCGACGGGCACGAGCGGGAACCAGCTCGCCGGGACGTCGGTCATGAGCCGCCACCACAGCTCGGCTCCCGACGCGCCGGCCAGCGCGCGACGGCGCAGGTCCTCGATCGGGAGGTCGCCGCTGCGCTCGTGCGGCGCGCCGTCGCCGCGGTCGACGCGCTCCTCGATGCCCCAGGCCATGTTGGCCATCTCGTCGCGAGCGAGCACGACCCGCTCGACCGGTGGGCCCTCCACCCGCACGCCGATGCTCGGCGGCAGCAGCAGCACGTCGTCCTTCGGTTGTTCCGCGCCGAGGTCGAACATCCGCCAGCGGGACTCCGCACCGTCGATCTCGCGGCTCGAGCGAATGCGGGTGCGCACGCCGAAGCTGTCGGTGACCACGAGCGAGTCGACCGCGATCACGTGACCGACGGGCGCCTCGACCGGCGCGAGGAACCAGTCGTCGCCGTAGGCGACGCTGAACTCGACGAGCAGCATCCCGACGAGGTCGTCGGCGGAGGTGTCCACGGCGGACAGGTCGACGGTGCGCGGCTCGATCTCCCAGAAGCGGCTGCGGGGCATGCCCGGGAACGTGACGGGGGTCGGGATCACGGCCCGCACGGTGGTGCGGGCCTGCGCGCCGTCCGGCGCCGGCGTGCGCTCCGCCTGGTGGAAGGCGAACCAGTCGAGGTGGCCGCCGGGATACTCGTCGGCGTCCAGTCTGACCGTCTCGCCCGGCAGCTCCGCCTCGACGCCGAAGCGGTGCTCGAGCCGCTGCGGGTCCCACGTGTCGATCCCCGCCGGGCGGCGCGGCACGAGCTCCGCGAGCCACTCACGAAACGCGGCCGCGGCCCGGTCGAAGCCCGGGCGGTCGGCCGCCGCGATCGCGAGCCGGCCGGCCACATCGTCGACCGAGGCGCGGAGCGCGCTGTCGAGCCTGCGCCCATCCGGCACCGACGCCGCGAGTGCACGGACGAACGCAGGCGCCTCCGGTTCCGGAGTGAGCGCGAACGCGCGGGCCGGCTCGCCGCGCTCGACCTCCACCTGCTCGCGGTCGAGCAGGCGCAGGAAGTGCGCGCCCGCGTCCAGCGCGAGCCGGTCGGTGAGTCGCGGCTCCTCCTGCTCGACGAGCGCCTCGAGCGGCGCCCGCGTGAGGTCGAACGGCGCGGTCGTGCCGTCGCGGCCGCGGAGCGTCGTGAGCGGAGCTGCGGTCGCGACGCTGCGCGCCTCGACCGGCGAGCCGCTGTCGTGGCCCGCCAGCTCGCCGAGCTGCCACTGGCGCGCGAGGAACCACAGCGGGTCCGCGATCCGCGCCTCGAGGCCGCCGGCCAGCGAGGACGTCCGCGGCGAGGGCTCGAGCCGGTTCCAGGTCGTGATCGAGCTCATGGATCCGTGAACACGCTCGAGTCGAAGTCGACGGTGGTGAAGTCGAACGATGTCGTGTCGCCCGTGACGTTCCGCGGCAGGTAGGTGGCGGGCAGCACCCGGCCCACCATGTGCAGCGACTGCAGGTCGACCGCCCGCAGGCGCGCCAGCTCGACCGCCTCGATCACCGTGTCGACGAGCGTGGTGAGGTCCCACGCATCGCCGTCGCCGGGGTGCACGGCGAGCAGCGCGCAGTTGGGCGCCTCCGTGCTCGGCCGGTCGAAGTGGAGCGCCAGCGCGGTCGTCTCGTCCGCGCGCGGAACCACGTCCGCCCACTCGTCCAGGAGCAGCCCGGCGATCGGCCCGCTCGGGTCGAGCTCGTCGGCCGAGCTGATCACGAGCGCGACCTGGACGAGCGGCGCCTCCGGGCCGATCTCGAGCCCGATCCAGCGCCGCGCCGGGTCGGGGTCGTGCGGCAGCTGGCCTACGGCGAGACGGGGGCCGGAGCTCGACAGCGAGTCGCCGAGCGCCATCACGCGGGCGAGGCGGTCGGCCTCGGGCCTGACGCGCCCGATGCCCGCGAGCCAGCCGGCGGCCGACAGCGGGTCGCCGCCCTGCAGCTCGGTGCTGCGCGCGAGCGTTGCCGCCAGCTCGTCGCGCCCGGCCGCGGTCACGAGCGGCACCGACTTGAAGTCCTCCCCGAGCAGCGCGCCGATCCGCTCGCCCGGCGGCTTGGACGGATCGTCGCGCTCGAGCCTGGCGCGGGCATCGAGCAGGACGTCCGCGGCGGCGCCGGACGGATCGGCGGCGCGCGCGATGCCGATGCCGTCCACGAGGCCGAAGTCGCCGAGGCGCTCGGCTGCCGCCAGCATGTCGTCGGCGTCGGCCGCCGTGATGGCGCGGTCGAGCTCGTCGACGGCGTCCGTCAGCGCGTCACGGACGTCGTCCGCGCGCTCCGCCCACTCCGCGTCCCTGAGCTCGCCCGGAGTCTCGCCGGCCGGCGCGAGATCCGCGGAAGCCAAGGCCCGCGCCGACGAGAGGAGCGAATGGAGCTCTGTCGCGAGCGCGCGCCACGGCGGTTCGCCCGCGGGCTCGATCGTCGCGTCGTCGGCGCCCGCGAGCCGCGCCGGCGGCGGCGACGAAGCGCTCGTCCAGCTCGCAGCGCCCGCGGGAGCCTGCACCGCGGACGCCGTACACCACGTCGAGCGCTGCGATGTCGAGGTCGGCCACCGAAACGGTCACCGTGGTCTCGCCGCCGGCCGGGGAGACGACCGTCAGCGGCTGTGTGAGCGCGGACGGATCGCCGAGGACCGCCCCGGCCCAGCGGTCGAGCCGCGGCTCGGCGATCCGGCGTGGCCGGCGGGCGCCGGGCCAGCCCGGGGCTCTGCCGGTCGCGTCGTTCATCGCGATGGCCACGCGGTTCGTGAACGACACGCCCGTCCGCGGGGTGCGCGCGACCTCGGGCTCCGGAGGCAGGCTGCCCGAGCGAGCGGCGTCGGCGACCGCGCGGGCCCGCTCCGGCCTGCCCTGGACGCTCGCGTGCGCGGCGTCGGCCAGCATCAGATCCGAGACGGCGTCTACGAGGTCGTCGAGCTCGTCGACGACCCCGCCCACGACGCGCACGAACGCGGCCGCGTCGAGCGCCGGCTCGCTCTGGAAGCGGGGGTCGTCGGGAGCGGCGCCCGGGAGCCTGTGGTCGGCCAGCCGCGCCCGGACGGCGAAGCGGTCTCGCAGCGCGAGCCCGTCCGCGACCTGGTCCTCGCCGGCCGCGGCCTCGCCGTGCAGCGGCACGAGCGCCCGGAAGACCGGCACGTAACGGTCGAGGCCGAGCTCGTGGAGGCGACGCTCGAAGCGATAGCCGAGCACGGCGGCGAGCGGGTGGCCGGCGCGCACGGCGTCGATCACGCCCAGCGCGGCGCGCACGCGCGCGGAGGAGAGGTCGACGGCGAACGCCTCGCCCCGTCCGTGCGCGACGTAGCCGGCGCGCAGCAGCGCCGCCGCCGCGGCCTGGTCGAGCGACGGGGCGTGGACGTAGCCGCTGCCCGCATCCTCGAAGAGGCCCGGCTCGCCGGGATCGGGTTGCAGCCGTGGCGCCGGGAGCAGGTCCTCGACGATGCCGTACGCCCCGACGTGCAGGCCGCCCGGCGCGCTCGCGCGCTGCTCGAGCAGCCGCTGCCAGGCGAGCGAGCTGAGCCATGCGTCGAGCCGGTGGCTGACGGTGTCGAAGCCCTCGCGCAGCAGCAGGTCGAGGCTCGCGGACGACTCCTCGGCGAGCCGGGCGAGCGCCCACTCGTACTCGAGCAGGGCGGCATGGCGGCGGTGAGCGTCGGCGCGCACGAGCTCGTCGAGGGCCTCGGTGCTCACGACAAGGTCCATCCGGCCGAAGCCGCCGTCGCGGGCGCCGTCGATCAGCACGTCGACCGCGGCGGTGGTGGCGCCGTCGACGGTGATCCGCTCCGCCAGCCGGCGCGTCCCTGTGCCCGTGCCCTCCTGGCGCTCGACGTCCACGAGCTCGGCCTCCATCAGGACCCTGCTCGGGAGGCTCCGCACGTCCCGCAGCACGCGTCCGCTGCCGTCGACGAGGGAGAGCAGGGCGCCGTGGCGCGCCAGCCGGCTCAGGAGCGGCCCGTCTGCAGGCAGCGCGCCCAGGGCGGTGGACGGGCTCGCCCCGGTGAGCGCGGCGCGCGTCGCGCTCAGGTAGTCCTCCTCGAGCGGCTCACCGGACGGCTCGGCAGCCACGAGCGGGGCGCGGAAGAGGTTCGACCGGCTGCGCAGGGCGATCTCCGCCACGCGCGCCTCGACCCGCGTCTCGGAGAGGGTCGACAGCAGCGCTCCCGCCACGAGCCGCTGCTGGTCGAGCGCCGCGCCATCGATCGGCGCGGCCGGGGCCGGATGAAGGAAGAGGTTCTCGAGGTAGTGACGCCCGAGCCCCTCGCGGATGCGCAGGCGCTCCATGACGGGCGCCTGCCCCAGCACCTCGTTGAGATCGGCCTCCGGATCGCCGCTGCGGCCGAGCCGCGGAACCCGCGCCACGGCCTCGCGCCACCAGCCCCGCAGCCGTCCGAGCAGCGCGGCGAGCTCGCCCGCGAACGGCTCGCCGGGCTGCAGGCGGCCAGCGACGGTGACCGGCAGGAGGCCGTACGGCTGCGCGCCGACGATCAGGGTCGGCAGCGGCCCGCGCCCGCGGACGTGGTCGATGAACCAGCGCCGCGCGGCGTCGATGTCGTCGTCGCCGAACGCGGGGAGGGCGACCTGCTCGAGGTAGTAACCGACGGTCGAGGGCCACAGCAGGGCGTTCATGGCACGCCCCGGGTCGCCCCGCCCGGCGCCCGGGACGGCCGCGAGCCGCTCCGGGGCGAGCCCGAGGGCCGCGGCGAGGCGGCCGCCCGCGCTCTCGGGCGCGAGCTCCGGCGGGTCGAGGAGCGGGGGGCGCACGGGCGGTGGGCCCGCCGCGTCATTGGTCGAGCGGCCCGGGGTGGCCACCTCCACGCCGCTCGCGTGCGCGTGGGCCTCGAGCAGCCGCTCGAGGTCTGCGGCGAGCGTCTCGGGCGTGCCGTCGGCGCGCACGCCGAGGACGACGAGCCGCTCGAGGCCGCCACTGGTGCTGTCGTCGAGGGGGATCCGGATCGCCATCCCCGCGGCGACCGCCGTGTCGAGGTCGATCAGCCAATCGAGCTCCGGGATCTCGAGCTCGTCGACGTCGGCGCCCGGCCCGAGCGGGTCCGTGTCCTCGGCGGCGGGATCCTCGACCGGGCCGGCGAGCAGCTGCTCGGCCACGAGCTCGCCCCAGGCCGTGACCGCGGGCGCTCCGGCCACGAAGCCGACGGCCGCGAAGCGGTCAGGGAGCCAGGCCACGCGTGTGGCCCGCGCCGAGCCCTCCGGGCGCCTCGGCGGCGCCGGGAACTGCGGCTCCGGCTCGAGCGGCTCACCCTCGGCCAGGGGCGCGTCCGGCCGGGCGGCGGGGTTGCGCGGCTCGGTCGAGCGGACGATCCATGCGGCGCGCGCGCCGCCGTGGAGATCTCGGAGCCGCTCCCAGTCGGGGCCGCCATCGCTTCCCGGTCCGGCGCTCCAGACTCCGCGCCAGTACTGGTGGCCGTCGGCCTCCTCGCTCGGGGTCAGCGCCGGGTCGTGGTCGTCCACGTGGATCTCGTCGGGGTAGATGCGCACGACGAGCTCGGCCGGGTCGCCGTCGACGGGGAGGAAGCGCGTCTCGATCCGCACGGGGAGGAGCAGCGCAGGTAGGCCCGCTCCGTGTCCGTCGAGGCGGGCCTCCGGCGTGGCAAGCTCGGCCTCGGCGGCGCTTCGCAGCTCCCCGATCTCCTCGAGCGTCGCGGCGTGCCGCGCGAGTCGCCGGCGATGCTCGGCGGCGGCCGCCTCGAAGGCCGCGCGCTGCCGCTCGACGGCGGCGGCGTCGTCGGCGCGCCGTGCCGCGCGCTCCGCCTCGCGCGCCGCCTGGAGCTCGGCGCGCGCCTCGTCGAGCGCGTCCTCACGGGCGGCCAGCGTGCGGCGCAGCTCGGCGAGGCGGGAGAGGTCGAGCGGCATCCTCAGTCGTCCTCGTCGGCCGCCGCGAACAGATCGCGCGCGTGGACTGCCACGCGTACCGGGTCCTGAAGAGTGATCGCAGCCTGATCCCCAGCCGTCCCGCCCCACGTCAGCCCATCGCGGGTGAGCGGCCCCCCGAACGCGTCGAGCTCGGCGAAGCGGACCTGGCCGACCGGGCGGGTGCCGCGAGGTGCCCCCAGGACAGGTCGCTCCAGCGGCTGGGGGGATCGGGACGCGGCGCGTCGTCCTCGTCGAGTCCGAACATCGGCTCGCTCGGCGGCTGCTCGACGACGAAGAAGCGCCCCGCGGAGCCGCTCGGATCGTCCGCGCCCAGGACGTCCGCGAGCGAGCGATCGAAGCCGGCGTAGAGGACGTCGGGGCCGAGCCGGCCGGCGAAGATCGGCAGCTCCGGCTCCGCCTGCTCGTCCGGGATGCGCTCGTCCCCGGGGGTCCAGATCGCGTCGAGCAGCAGCAGCAGCGTGCCCGGGTAGCGCAGGACGAGACCGCTGCGCAGCAACAGGACGATCTGCTGGTCGTCGCCGGCGAGATCGAACGCGGCGCCGAGCTCACCCGCCCATTCGGCCATCGGTCCCACGTCCGGGAGCGGGGGGCGGCTGCGGCGCCAGAAGCGGTCGAGCGGCGTCGCGGCCGGGTCGAGCGGGAAGCCGCGCCACAGGAGCTCGCGCCCGAGCTCGTGGTTGGCGCCCCCGAGCGCAGCCTGCGCAAAGCGCGTGTCGGTCTGGAAGAGCGAGACGGAATCGCCCGGCAGCGCCGCGATCCCGGGAACGAGCAGGTCGGGATCGATTGCCGCGAGCAGCTCGGCGAGCGGGCGGGTGAGCTGCGGCTCGCCGCGCACGCGGCCGAGTGAGCCGGGAACGTCCGTGATTGCCGCGCCCGTCGCGATCGCGGCGTCGGCGCGTGCCACCGACCACAACGCGGCGTCGGTGGCGGCGCCGAGGCTGCCGGCGAGCGCGCCCAGATCGGCGGGCTCGCGAACGGTCTCGCCGGTGGGGAGATCGACGGTCACCTCGAGGTGCGCCACGAGCGCGCTCTGCAGCCGGGCCGGAGAGCCGGGATCGAGCGGCACCGTCGTCGAGGGCGTGCCGCCGGGAAGGCCCACCACGACGTTGGGGATCACGAACTGCTCGAGGAACTCCGGCCGGCGCAGGTCGAGCGCCGGCCGCTCCGCGCCGGTCGCGAAGACGAGCTGCGTCGTCTCGGTCCCGAGCATCCGGCCGAGGGTGCGCCGGTCGATCTCGGTCACGCGACGCACCGTGACGGGCGGGCGGGGCCCGATCGGTCCCAGGACGCCGCCCCGCGCGGAGATCGCCCCGCGCCTCCGGAACACCGACCCCGGCAGCGTGAAGACCCCTCCGGTCACGACCCGGGTCGCCGTCGAGCTCGTGATCCGCGTGGCGCTGTCCACGATCACGCGGTTGCCCTCGTGCTCGGCGACGATGCCGGTGGCGTTCGCCACACCGGCCGCGATCGCGCCGAGCACCGTCAGCTCGCGAACGGGCTCGAACGCCGCCGGAAGCGGCTGCGAGCGAACCCGGCCGACGTCGATCACGCGGTCCTCGCCGCCCGCCGTGCCCGCCGCGAGCGCGGCGGCGATCGAGCCGTCGAGCTCGATGCCCGTGCCCGGGACCTCGACCGGCCCGGATGCGCTCGCCGGGAGCTGCTCCCGGATGATCGTCTCGACCGCGCCGTCGGGCGGCACGGGGAGTGGCTCGGGCCGGATCTCGCCCGCATTCAGGGCCTCGGCGACGGGGGCCGCCCGGTCGAGCGCGACGCTGCGGCGCACGGCCATGCTCACCGCCTTCCGGTAGCGAGGATCGACGAACTCGTCCGGGATCGGGCTCTCGTGCAGCGCGCGGGCGGCGGTTGCCCCGGCGTGGGCGATGCGGTGGAGCGACGGGCCGCCTGTCTGCATCGTCTGGCCGACCGTCAGCGGCGCCAGGTGGCGGCGCTCGAGCGAGCCACCGATCGCCGCGGCGAAGCCGAGCCCGCGCAGCTTCTCGTTCGCCTCGCCGAGCTGCTCCGCCTGCGACCAGGCGCCGAACACGAGCTCCTCCTGGTGCTCGCGCACGGCGCGGCTTCCCAAGCCCGCGGCGGCACGGCTCGTCGGCTCGAGGTTCAGCTCCTCGAACCACGGGGGAGGGGTGTCGCCGATCGCGGCGGCGCCGTATCGCGGCGCCCGCACCTCGTCGTCGGACGCTCCGCCGTCGGGGGCGGTCGCGGCGTCGACCGCGGTCGCGAGGCGCGCGGCGACGACGGGGTCGAGCTCCGCGAGCGTGCGGCCGGCGGGCACCAGCGCGCCGCCGAGGTCGGCGATCGCCGTGGCGCCGTCGATCTCCGGCAGGCTCGGGCCGCCGGCGCCGACGAACAGGGTGCGCCGGCCGAGCTCATCGGGCAGCTCGCGCGGGGCGAGGCGCCTGGCGAGCGTCTCGAAGTCGCCGGCCTCGCCGGTCGCGAAGCGCCAGTGCAGGTAGACGGGCAGCTCGACCGGGCCGGTGCCCGAGCCGCGGCGCCACGCCGGCCCGGCGGCGGTCCCTGGCGCGGCCTCACCCAACCCGCGCCGGACGCCGAGGTCGAAGGCCGGCACAACGCAGGCGATGTAGGGGCGCGCCGGGATCAGCCGGCGTGGGCAGATCAGTCGCGAGAGCGCGAGTGCCGGCTGGGTGCGCGCCACCTCGGCGGCCGTGGTCGTGTCGCCGTCCTCGACCAGCACCTGCGCATGTGCCCAGGCCCACGAATCGTTCAGGTCCGGGAGCTGCTCATCGGGCGAGGGGACGCTCAGCACGGGGAGCGGCCGGCGCGGCTCGAGCGTGACGCCCGCCGTCTCCTCGACCACGACGAGCACGATCCACGGCCGCAGCTTCTGCGTTCCGGGGTCGGGCCCCGCCGGCGTCGCCAGCCACGGCAGCTCGGGCCGGTCGAACTCGATCGCGCAGAAGAAGTTGGGCTCGAAGTCCGAGGTCCCCGGACTGGGCACCCGCCGCACCACGTGGCGCGGGTCGATGCCGACGACGTCCCCCGGCCCCGCGACCTCGAGCCGGGTGCTCGTGGCGGGCACCCCCTCCTCGTTCAGGTGGACGCCGACCTCGAACCCGGCGCGCGCCGGCAGCGAGCCGAGGTCGTCGGGAGCTCGGACCGCGCTGCCGGCTCCGCTGCGAAGCCAGGGCAGGAACTCGTAGACGGGGTCGCTCATCCCCGCACCTCGTGCGCCTCGACCACCGCCGCCGCGTCGACCCCGTCGCGGGCGAGCTCTTGGCGGGCCAGGTGGAACGACCGCTGCGCCCCGCCGTCGACCGGCGCGAGGTCCTCGCCGACGAGGACGTACTCCTCGGCGCGGAGGCCCACGCGGCGCTCGGGGGCGGGTTGGAAGTTGGAGGGCGCCGCGCGCACGGTGCGCTGCGTCGACGCCGTCGCCCAGAACTGCCCGAGCACCTCGAACCGGCCTCTCGGGGGCCGCGGCGGCTCCGGCTGCGGCCGGTGGTCCACCGGGATGACGATCGTCTCGTACACGATCGGGCGCTTGCGCCCGCTGCCCGCCGAGACCGCGTCGGAGCGCGCCCGCACGCCGGCCGGCATGCGCTCGAAGCCGGGCTGCGACAGCGCCGCCGCCTGGTCGAGGTCGAGGAACTGGGCGGCCGCGAAGTGGTCGGTCACGTCGTCGAGCGCCACGTCGTCGCCGATGCCGCTGACACGCGAGATGACGAAGCGCCGCTCGCCCGACGGCCGCGCCGACCCGAGTCTGTCGAGCTCGAGCCCGAGCGGCATCAGCCCCTGGCGCACGCCAAGCTCCCCGAGCGGGTGGACGACCACGACGCCGTCCTCGCCCGGCACCGGATCGATCGAGACGAGCCGCCGCCCCTCGCCCGGCATCGCGCCGTTCCAGTTGCGCGGGCTCGCAAGCTCCGCGACGAGCAGCTCCCGGGCATCCACGAGCGACCGCTGAGCCTCGCCCTCCGAGAGCGTCTCGTCGAAGGGGATGCTCTTCTTGATGAACCAGATCTTGAAGGTCACCTTGCCCGAGAGCCGGGTCGTCGTCGTGCCCTCGAGCCGGCCGTAGAAGTCGACCCCCATCAGCGTCGTGCTGCCGCGCTTGAGCGCGGCGCGCGCCTGGAGCTCGGCCACGTAGTTGCCGGTGTCGGTCTCGACGATCACGTCGAGCGCGACCGTGGCCTCGAAGCGCAGGCCGAGCCCGCGCGCCACGAGGTCCGCGCGCAGGCCGAACTGCATGGTCGCCGCGGCGATTGCGAAGTAGATCTCGGCCGACAGCCGCAGATTGCTCTTCTCGAGCCGGAAGCCCACCCGGTCGAGCCGCGGCACCTCGTTGGCCGGCGGCAGCGGGAACTGCGGGTGGAAGCCGCCGATGCTGAGCAGGAACATCGGCTCGGCGCCCCCGCGGCGCAGGCGCAGTGCGAGCGAGCCGGTGAGCGCGATCCCGAGCAGGTGCGAGTCGCGCAGATGGGCGTCGAACGAGATCGCGATGCCGTCGGTCCAGTTGACCACGCCGAGCATGTCGGCCTGGATGCGCAGCAGGTCGTGAGGGCGCGTCGGCAGCGCGATGTCGAGGCTGCCGAGCAGGACCAGCTCGCTGTCGTCGGCGCCGGGCCGCCAGCGGCCGAGGACGCCGAGGCGGATCCGCGCGACATCGCCCAGGCCCCAGCGCAGCTCGAAGAACAGCGCCGCGGTGGTCGCGTCCAACTCGATCGGGAACACCGTCCGCAGGGTCTGGAAGATCTTCGCCGCGTTCCGGACCGGGTCGGTGGGGAACATCACATGCTCGAGCGCCCCGGTGCGCAGGCCGTCGCGCAGCGCCGTGAGGTCGTAGCCGTGGTTCGCGGCGATCATCCCGCCGATACCGGTCAGCGAGAAGCCCCAGCCGAGCTCCCAGCGGAAGCCCGACAGCGAGAGCGAGACCAGCACGGCGCCGTCTTCGCTGCCCTCGATCTTCGAGGTGTAGATCACGATCGCCTGGACCGTCAGGTCGACGCTCTTGAGGTCGATCACCACCTCGAAGGCGCCCGCGTACTCGCCGCGCTCGCGGTCGAACACAAGCGCGCCGCCGCCCTTGACGCACTTGATGTTCACCGCCAGGCCGATCCCGTCGGGGGCGATGAAGTCAGTCTTGAAATCGGGCTCGGCGGTGAAGTCGACCTTCAACCGGATGCCGATCCGGTCGACGGTCATGTGGAAGTAGCTCTTGAAGTCGAGCGAGGCGCTCGTCATCAGGTCCACGCCGACGGCGCGACCGGCGGGGCCGCCGGGCGTGATCAGCTCGACGCGCACGTGCTGGAAGCGCAGCCCCTTGAACTTCAGCCACGGCGTCGGCTTCGTGAACCCGAGGGCGGTCCCGCCGGCGATGAAGACTCCGCGGCTGGCCGTGTAGCCCACCGAGAACGAGAACGGGATCCGGGTGGGACCGTCGAGCAGCTCCGAGCCCGGCTCAGCGGGCTTGTCGGGATCCTGCTTGGGGTCGATGACAATGCCCGCGTCGCCGACGGTCAGCTCGAACGCGAGGTCGTTCGCCACGAGCCCGCCCGCGAACGCGATCCCGCCGATCTCCCAGCGCCGCCTGGTGTCGTCGGGGAAGACGAGCTTCGTGTCGCTCGGCGGGCGGCGGAGCTCGAACAGGACCGATCCCGGGCCACCCGAGCCCGCGTCGAGCCGGAAGTTCTCCGGCGAGCCGGGCAGCGGGATGAACATCGTCGCGGCCGAAGGGGCGGCCAGGCGGAAGCGCGTGCCGGGCGGACGGACCGGCCGCGAGGTCGCGGGGTCCACCTCGTCGGCCCCGGTCTCGATCTCGAGCGCGCCGCCGAGGCCGAGCACGACCGCCGGCCCGCGATGCTCGGGCGGCACGAAGGCGGAGCTGATCAGCGCCTCGGCGGCAGCTCCGCTGGAGCTCCCGCCCTCCTCGAGCACCAGCTCGCGAAACGCGATCGTCAGCGAGCGCTCGCTGATCTGCTGCGCCGGGTCGCCGGCGATGGTCGGGTCCGGGTCCCAGCCGTAGAGCCAGTCGACCTCGTCGACGCCGAAGCCCTTGCCGAGCATGAGCGAGACGACCGCGATCCAGGCCTGCACCACGGCCGCGTCGACGGGCACCCCCGCAGCGTCGCCGCTGCCGTCGTCCGGGGGCCGCGGCACGAGCAGCCGGGTGAAGACGTCGCCGGCCTCGTCCCAGTCGATCCGCGCAAGGTCGTCGGTCAGGACTCCCAGCAGTCGCGCGAGCGCGAACGTCACCGGGTAGCGCCGGCGCACGCGCGAGGCGCCGCCGATCTCGAGCAGGCGCACGGCGATCTCGAACAGGTCGTCGGTGTCGTCCACGAAGGCGACCGTCCGCACGGCCTGCTCGATCAGCGTGACAACCGCCGAGATGCCTTCGATCGTCTCGGCCGCGTCCTCGAACTCGCCCAGTCTCGCCGAGGCTTGCTCGAGCTCCGCAAGCGGCAGGGGGCCGACGTCCTCGCGCGGCTCGAGCTCGAGCAGGAGCACGAGCTCACGGCGAGAGTCCCCGAAGGAGAGTGTTTCGATCAGCGGCTCGACGGCGTCCTTGATGCCCTTCCCGATCGAGCGGACGACGCCGAAGGTGCCCATCAGGCTCCGGTCTCGATCTCGATGGTCGGGCGCGGGTCCGGGACGGGGTCGAGGCTCGACTCGTGGCGTGTGAGCATCTCGCCGCGCACGCCCGCGTCGGCGTGCTCGATGCGCGAGTAGATGTCGTGGACGACGCGCAGCGCGTCGCTCTCCAGGTCGGCCGTGAAGTAGACCTCGCTGATGTTGTGCGTGTACACGAGCGTGCGCACCTGGGCCGAGTTACGCATCGCGGCCTGGTGGCGTTGGAGCGTTTGCCCGTAGCCGGGCAGGGGATCGTCGGGGTCGATCTCGGCGAACGGCGCCAGTAGCGACCCGAGCTGTGTCGAGCGCTCGGCGTCGGGGCGCGTGTCGGACAGCATCGCCAGCCGGTGGACGAAGTCCGCCGGACGTTGCTGCGCCGAGCCCTCCGGCCAGCCCGTCGCCGGAACGCGCACGGGCGTCTCTTCGAGCTTCAGCTCGAGGTAGCGCCGGCCCTCGACCCCTTCGACCGTGGGGGTGTCGCCCCGATCCCACTTCAGCACGGTGGCGCGCGAGGACACGTGCCTCACCGATGCATCCTGGTCGTGGGTCGCGGCCGTCGACCCGGCCACGCCGCGTTCCACCTGCCAGGGTGAGGCGCCGCTCGGGCCGGCTGTGGCAACCATGATCTCGTCGTCCACCCTCACCCTGAACGGCTCGCCCTGAAGGGCGGTCGGCGCCGGCGTCGCCACGCTGATCGACGTCGTCGCGTCGCTGATGTCCTCCGTGAGCGTGGTGCTGAACTCCGTCGCTGCGTTCAGGTGCAGCAGGTCCTGGAACGGGCGGAAGGCGCGCAGGACGAGTCGCACGATCGGCTCCCAGTGATTGCGCGCGGCGCTGCCGGTGAGCTGCACCATCCGCGACGAGGCGCCCGGAAGGTTCTTGTGAAGCCAGGTGTCGATCGCGAGGGACACCGAGAAGTGGACGTCGCCGGAGAGGATCACCACGCGCGGGTAGGTCGACAGGCGCTCGAGCAGCCCGTCGTATGCTTGGCGGTCCCCGTACCAGAGCTCCACCTCGGTCTTCGCCGACCCGAGCAGCGGTACGTCGGGATGGCGGCCCTCGGGAAGGCTGGCGTCCTCGGGCTCGCCTCGGATGGCGCCGATGAGGTCGATGACGGCGGCCGCGAGCGGTTGGCCAATCGTGTCGACGAGCGGCGGATGCACGACCGGCGCGGGTGACAGGACCATCAGCACCTCGAGCCCGGCGGGCAGCGGGCCCTCCGGGAGCTGGTCGTCGATCTGCTCCGGCCGCGCGAGCGCAGGCGGCCCGGTCTCGCTCGGGAAGTCGCGGTGGCTGCGGGTGTCGATCCCGATCAGCCGGTGCGCGGGCCCGTCGACGCTGAAGCCGAAGCGAGCCGCCACGTCGGGCTGCGGGGGGAGCAGGCCGAGCAGCGCGCGGGCCGTCTCGCGATCGGTGTCGCAGACCGCGTCGAGCAGGCGGGCGTTGACCGTCACGGGCTCCCCGCTCGGCGGGTCGAACGAGTGCGGGTCGTTGCCCCACGCCTGGAAGACGGTCGCCGCCGACAGGGCGTTGAGGATCACGCGGCCGCCGAGCGGCGCCTCGAGCGTGCGGCGGCGGCCACGGGCGGTGAGGTTCCAGTCGTCGGTGATCTCGTGGTCGTCGAAGAGCATGTAGGTGGGCACGTTGGCCAGCACGCGCGCCACCTTCGCGAGCGCCGAGCGGAAGACGAGCGCCGCCTGGAGCTCGTCGGCCCAGCGCCTGCGCAGCTCGCGCATCTTCGCCTCGGCCTCCGCCGGGCGGGCGGCGAGGCGCGTCTCGTAGTCCGTCAGGTGGCTGCGGTGGAGCGTGCCGATCCCGCTCAGGTCGGGGAAGTCGTCCGCTCCCGGCAGCGCCCGCCAGACCGACGTGCTCCAGGAGAGCGCGTAGAGCCCGCAGTACTCGGCGAGCGAGAAGACGTGGCTCTGGCCCGAGTTGCAGCTGAGCTTCGCGTCGAGCGAGCAGATCCTCTTGCGGTGCAGCGGCGGGAGCCGGTCGGTGTCGCAGATCAGCCCCTCCGTGTCGCTGAGCGGGAGCTCCTCCGTCGGGCCGCCGAGCATCTCGCGGCCGACGGCGTTCACGACCGGCAGGAGCGGCGCCGCCACCCTGTCGGCGTAGATCTGATCGCCGCTCAGGATGAGCTGATGCGGCGGCGGGGTCGAGCCCTCCCTGCGCGAGCCGATCAGGTCGTCGATGTAGGCCATCGCGTCGTCGCCTTCAGAGTCCGTGCAGCGGCAGCCCGCCTGGACCACGCGCAGGTCCTCGATCTTGGCGGGACAGGTCATGAACGCGGGCAGCACGTTCTCGTCGTAGCCGAGCGGCAGGCTGACCGGCGCCTCCGGATCCGAGCCGACGACGCGGCCCTCGGCGAGCAGCCCGTTGAGGCGCATGTCGGTCAACTGGCCGCCGTCGGGCGTCATCAGCAGGTCGTAGCTGTGGAGGCGGCCGGGAAGAAGCGGCGAGACCAGGTCAGTCACGACCACGGCCATGTGAAGGCTCTCACCGAGGCGCCGGGTGTGGGACGTGCCCGTGGCCACCGGCGACGCGCCGCTCTTCACGACCCCCGGCTGTCCCGGCTGCGCGACCTGGACGCCTTCCCAGACGCGCATCTCGAGGGCAGCCGGCTTGCTCAGCGCGATGAAGACGGACGCCATCCGGCTGTCGACCCGCCGCACGATCGGGCCCACCAGGACCAGCGGCAGGCTCACAGTGGCGACCCCGGAGCGTGTGGTCCAAACACCCTCCTATCCTCGCCGATCCGCCGCCACCTTGGCGTCCTGACCACCTATGTGGTGGTCAAAGCGCCCAGGTGGCCCGAAGCGCTATGTGCGCCGGGGGAAAGCGGCGGCCAGGCGTGCCAGCGCGAGCGCGCCGATCAGCAGGCCGAAGTCGCGCAGGGCGATGTCGGCGTAGCCGCCGACCAGCAGCAGGCTGACGATGATGCCGCCGAGCCACGCGGCGACGAGCAGCCCGCCGAACCGGGGCATCACCGCCACGACGAGCCCCGCGACGATCTCGACGCCCCCGACGATGAGCATCGCGTCCTCGGCGCTGCCGGGGATCAGGTCGTTGAACTCCGGGGCGAGGTACTTGGGCCAGTCGCCGATCATGACCTCGGCGAACTTGTCGAGGCCGAAGAGGATCGGCGCGACGGTGAACGCGACGCGCAGCAGCATGAACGCCTGGGCGGCGGGGTCGCTGCGCAGCACGCTCGAGGCTGGAACGGGGATCGGCCGCAGGGCGGCGCCTACTGCACTGCTCATGGTGTTCCTCCTTCGGAGACGCTTACGGGCTTAGCGCCCCGGAGGCAGGCCGAACTTACGTCCCCTGCTCCTCCACCAGCGCGCGCAGGCTCTCGTAGTCCTCGTGGCAGGCGGGGCAGCCCTCGAGATGGGCCCGCATGCCCGGGATGCGCTCGTCGGCCGGAGCGCCGTCGAGCTGGAGCTCGACGTACCGGTCGAGCTTCTCGAAGCACTCGTCGCATTGCAGCTCGGGCCCGGCCGGGCCGAGAAGGCGCTTCAGGGTGTTGTCACGGTTGTCCTTGTCCATCATCTCTCCGCTAGATCGAGTCGAGCGCAAAGCCCCTCTGCGCGAGGTCGGAGCGCAGCTTTCGGCGCGCGTCGTGGAGCGTCTTGTACAGGGCTCCGCGGGTCGTGCCGAGCCGCTCGGCGAGGACGTCGATCGGCACGCCGTTGAGCGCGAGCGCGGCGAACACGTCGCGCTGGTGGCCGGTCAGGCAACTGTCGATCGAGTCCCGCAGCGCGCGGAAGAACTCACCGGTCTCGGCCTGCTCGTGCGGGCTCCGGCTCGAGTCGACCACCGGCGGCCAGGCCTCGGGCTCGAGCACCAGCTCGCGTTCCTGCCAGGCCCGGCGCCGCAGCCGCACCCCGGCCTCGAGCAGGGCGAACTTGTAGGCCCACGTGGTGAAGCGGCTCTCGCCGCGATAGCCGTCGAGCTTGGCGAGGACCGCGACCAGGGCGTCGTCGGCGGCCTGGAGGGCGATGTCGTCGAGCTCCTCGCCGCGCACGTGCGAAAGCGCCGCGCGCCGGCGGGAGACCTCGAAACGGGCCGCCCGCAAGAGCAGCTCGTGCAGGCCCGCGATCGCGGCGTCGCGCTCGGCGCCGGAGCTGCGCAGGGCGTCCAGCCACGCGCGCGAGTCGACCTGCGCGCCGGACAGGCGTGAGCTCATGCCGCGCTCGACGCTAACAGCCTGCGGGCGGCTCAGGACCCCGGCCGGCATGTCCCGGTGGCGAGTGCCAGGAACTCCTGACGGGTGCGCGGGTCGTCGCGGACGAGGCCGCGCAGCGCCGAGGTCACCGTCTTCGCGCCGAGCTTCTGGACCCCGCGCAGCGACATGCACAGATGCTCGGCCTCGAGGACGACCCCGACCCCCTTCGGCTCGAGCTCGCGCTCGAGCCAGTCCGCCACCTGCGTCGTCAGCCGCTCCTGGATCTGGAGATCACGGCTGAAGAACTCCACCACGCGGCCGAGCTTGCTCAGGCCGATGATCCGCTCGCCGGGAAGGTAGGCGATGTATGCCAGGCCGTGGAAGGGGAGCAGGTGGTGCATGCAGAGCGAGTGGAAGGGAATCGCCCGCGCGACGATCAGCTCGTCGTACCCGTGCTCGTTGGGAAAGGCGGTCGCCCGGAACGGCTGGGGAGTGAGCAGCTCGGCATAGGCGTCGGCGACCCGGCGGGGCGTCTCCGCGAGGGCCTCGCCCTCGACGTCCGCGCCGACAGCGCGAAGCAACTCGCGCGCGGCGCGCTCCACGGCGGCATGATCGACGCGGCGCAGCGCGGACACACCCTGTCCGTTCAGGTTCATGACACGTTCGCGCCGCCCGGCGGCGCGGTCTTACCCGGGTGGAGCCGATTCAGTGGCACTCGGCGCGGGCCACCGGTCGTGACCCCGCCAGAGCCAGGCGAGGCCGGCGATCGGCAGCAACAGCGGCAGGAAGCCGTAACCGCGGCCGTACTCGGACCACACCGTCTCGTCGGGGAAGAGGGCGGAGTCGACGAGACTCGCCGTCCCCACGACGAGGACGCCCGCGAGCTCGACCGAGCAGGCAACGGTGGCGACGCGGCGCGCGCCGGGGCCCGGCCGCGCGAGCGCCAGGGCCGCCACGAGATACAGAAGGGCCGCGGCCGCCGAGAGCGCATAGGCGAGCGGCGCCTCGTCGAAGCGGGTGGCGATCTGAACCGACGAGCGTGCGCCCGCCGCGATCGCGAAGAGCGCGTAGAGGGCGACGAGCAGGCGCTCGGGTCCCCTGCCGGAGGCCTCAGGCACCGGCCTGGGGCCAGGTCTCGTGCAGGCGCAGCGTCACCACGGCGACGGCCAGGCAGGCGAGCGCCAGAACGAAGGAGTCCCAGCGGGTTCGGCCGGCGAAGGCATAGCCGCCGGCCGCCGGAAGCAGCAACACCGACGCCGCGAGGTATCCCGCGTACGTGGCCGGGTCCGCCGGCTCGTGGCCTCCCGCCAGCCCGAAGGCCGCGGCGAGCGCCTGGGCGAGCAGCACGATCTCGAGCAGCACCAGGCATGCCACGAGACGCCTGCCGGCACCCCTGCCGAGCGCGCCCGCGACGACCGCGGCCACCGCAACACCGAGCGCGTACATGAAGATGGTGGCGCTGACACGGGCGCTCACGCCGGGACGGCTTTGGCGCGCCTCTTGCGGCGGCGCATGAGCCAGGTGGTGATCCCGGTCACGGCGAGCAGCAGCGGGGTCAGCCCCAGGATGATCCAGAGCGTCCTCAGCGGGCCTCCCATGAAGTAGCCCGCATGGCCGTAGTACTGCCAGTCCTCCCAGACCCACCGGGCGACCTCGCGGTCCGGGGCGCCCCACGTGACCTCGGCCCGGCCCGAGTAGCGGTCGACGGCCACCTCCGTCGTGCCGGCCCACGGGGCGTGCGCGGTCGGGTCGATGCCCGAGCCGGGGCTCAGCCAGACGCTGTAGGCGGAGGTCTTCGTCTCGGCATCGGGTACCGACACGGATGTCATCTCGTAACCGGGCAGCTTGGCGCTCGCGATTTCGAGAGCCTCGCTCTGGCTCACCGAGCCCCCGCCCCCCGGCTTGGACTCGAGCCCCACGTACTCAGGCGGCTTGTCGCCCGGCAGCAGGCCGTACCAGGCTTCCTCGACCTGCTTGAGCTCGAAGCCGGCGCCCGTGATCGCCCACATGGCGAGCAGCGGCAGCACGGCGAACCCGGCCACCTTGTGCAGGTCGTAGTTGAACGCGTAGCGGCCCTTGCCCTTCCGCACTCGCAGCCCGCGCGCGAAGCGCTTGATCCCCGGCCACCAGAGCACGAGCCCGCTGATGCAGAGCGCGAGCAGCACCAGCGCGGTCACCGCGAGGATGAGCCCGCCGACCGTGAGCTCCTCGTTGCCGAGCACGTGCGCGGGCTTCTCGAGGAACCCGATGTGGCCGGGGTACTCGGGGCAGCTGAGCGCGCACATGTGGAGGTTCTTGAGGAACCCCATCACGCCCGTGTCATGTGTCCCGATGCCGTTCAGCTCGCCCGTGCCGGGATCGATGTGCGCCTGCCGGGTGTACTCGTCGAAGTAGACCTCCCAGTGGCCGCGGTTCCAGATCACGTCCTCGGGCACGATCTCCGGCCGCTCGCTCTTCAGGACGGCGACCGCGCCCTGGGCCGAGAGCGGATGCTCGGTCTCGGTCGAGCGGTAGAGGTCGCCGTGGAGCCACTGGTCGATCTCCGGGTCGAGCACGAGCGCGACCCCGCTCACCACCACGACGAGCAGCACCAGGCCGGTCGCGAGCGCGACCCATCGGTGCGCACGCTGCATCCAGCGCCGTCCTCGGCGCCGGCCGGCTTTGAGGGGATTCCCCGCGTCCGCCGCGTCGGCCGCGGTCGGCGGACCGTGACGCTCATACGCGTCCCCACATCGCACATCCACCGCCCTGTACGTGCACGATTCGCTCCCAGTTAGGGTCACCTAACAAACGGCAGCGGGGAGTGATACCAGCTTTCGTGCACGTTAGTTAGGGCGCCCTAACGCCCACTACCGGGCAAGCTATGGGCAGAACGCCGAAGGAGGAGGGCACCATGGCCGGACCGCAACGCATCAGCTACGTGCCGCTGGAGGAGATGACGCCGGAGATGCGCGAGGAGATGGAGCGCTGTGCGCGCGAGGGGACGCCGCGCCCGGAGAGCACGGCGATCCGCGCGCACGTCCCCGCGGCGTTCTGGTTCTTCGCGAGCGCGTGGAACGACCTGTTCCGCAACGGCATCGTGGACCACTCGATCAAGGAGCTGTGCCGCGTCTACGTCTCGCACAGCGTCAAGTGCGAGTACTGCGGCAACCAGCGCTCGGAGCGCGGTCGCGAGGCCGGGCTCATCGAGGGGAAGTACGACCAGCTGCTGAACTTCGAGACCTCCGAGGCCTATTCCGAGCGCGAGAAGACCGCGCTCGCCTACGCGGAGGCGATCACCTGGACGGGCGACGCCGACGACGCGCTCTGGGAGCGCCTGCGCGCCCACTTCAGCGAGCCCGAGCTCGTCGAGTTCGGCTGCGTGATCGGGCTGACGCTCGGCCAGCAGTCGTTGGCTGCGCCTGCTGGGCATCGACCACCACCAGGTCATGCCGGGCACCAGCGCCGCAATGGCGCCGGGCTTCGAGACGGCCGAGGCGCTCGACCGAGACGAAGGCCTCCGAGCGCTACTGGGCACGCACCTGAGCCCGCGTCGACCGCCTCGAGGACGGCGCGCTGCGCTTCTCGACTCGCCGGTAGCGGAATAGCGAAACGCGTTTGGCCGTCAGCCTGTCATGGCTGCGGTTGCCCTCACTCGTGCGTTGGTCGTGCTCCTCGCGGCCGCTGTCCTTGCGAGTGCGCCGTCCGCGCCGGCGGCGGCCGACGCGAGCCCGGGTCTGCAATGGCCCGAGCGCCGCTTCGCTCCCTGTGCGGCCTTCGACGACGCACACGGCGACTGGTTCGTCTTCGGCGGCCGCAGCGAGGGTGGCGGCCTTCACTTCGCCGACGTCTGGCGAATCGACGTGCGCCGGCGGGCGCCGCGCTGGCATCGCGTCGCGGACGGCGATGCGGAGGGAGCACCGCCGCCGCTGCGGAGCTGCGCGGCGGCATTCGACCGCCACGCCGGCCGGCTGCTCGTGTTCGGCGGGTGGAACGGAGTCACTCCGACCAACGGCGTCTGGGCGCTGACGCCGGGCGCGACACCGCGCTGGCAACGGTTGTGCGACGCCACGTCGTGCGGCACGCCGCCGTCGGCGCGGCGCGCCGCTCAGGCCGTCTACGACCCGATCCGGCGCCGGCTGCTCGTCTTCGGCGGTCTGGACACCCAGTACCGCAACGACACGTGGGAGCTCACGCTCGACGGTTCGCCCGCCTGGCGGCAGCTGCCTCCGGTGGGGCCGCAGCCGCCCGCGCGCGCCGGACATTCGCTCGTCTACGACCGCCGAGGCCGCCAGTGCGTGGTTGTTCGGGGGCACGACGAGCGGTCCCGACCTCGGGGACACATGGACGTTCGATCTCGCCACCGACACGTGGACGGCGCTGACGCCTTCCGCCTGTCCCGCGGGCTGTCCGGCAGCCCGCTCCGGCGCCGTGCTCGTGCACGACCTGCGCGAGGACCGCCTCGTGCTCCACGGCGGCTGGGAATCCGGCCCGAACAGCTACCCGCGGGACACCTGGACGCTCGAGAACCTCGGCGACCGCGCCTGTCTGGACGCGCGCTCAGATCGACAGCGAGGCGCCGAAGCGGCGCTACTTCGGCGTGGGCGCGTACGACCGGGAAACGCGCCGGCTGCTCGAGTTCGGCGGCGGTATCGGCGCCACCGCGCTGAAGGACGTGGCCGTCCTCGAGCTGGGCTTGCGCGACCGGCTCGCCTGGGGCGGGCTGGCGCCGCGCACGCCGCTCACGGGCCGCGACCAGGTGGCGATGGCCATCTCCGAGCGTGGCGATCGCCTGTTTGCCTTCGGTGGCTTCGGTTCCGGGACCTTCCCCGGGCAGCTCGACGCGGGCACGCACCTGGCGCGACAGCTGGAGCCTCGGGCTCACGGGTGGCGGCGTCCGGTGGCGCAACGTCACGCCGCCGGCCTGGGAGCCGAATCCGCTGCACCGCGAGGCCGCGGCAGTCGCCACCGATACGCGCCGCCGGCGGATGGTGATGGTCGGCGGGCTCGAGGGCGACGACGAGCTGGCCGACGTGTGGGCCGCCGACCTCGATCGGGGACCGGCACGGTGGCGGCAGCTGTGCTCGCCGAGCTCGTGCGGACCGGGTCCAGCGGCGCGCTGGGGCGCTCACGCCGTCTATGACCCCGTCGCCGACCGGATCGTCGTGTTCGGCGGCCGGCGCAGCGACGGAACCAGCTTCGCCGACGTCTGGGCGCTGTCGCTGGGTGCCCACCCGCGCTGGTCGCCGACTCGAGCCCGTGGGCGACGCGCCGGCCCCGCGTTGGGGCGCCGCCGCGGGCTATGACCCCGCCGGGCGGCGCATGGTCGTGAGCGGCGGCCAGACCGGGGCCGACGGCAACGCCGTCAGCCACGACGACGCCTGGGCACTGTCGCTCGACGACACGCCCGCCTGGAGCATGCTGACGCCTCCGGGCTCGGGGCCCGAGCCCCGGCGCAGTGCCGGGCTCTGCCGATCCGCGCGACCGGCGGCACCGTCCAGCTCCTGGTGGCCGGCGGGCTGAACACCGCAGACAGAGAGCACTTCAACGACGTCTGGGCGCTCACCCTCAGCGGCGACGACGCGCACTGGTCGCGGCTCGCGGGGTCGGACTGCTCGTCTGCGTATGCGCCCGCGTGCCGGCGATCGGCAGGCGCGGCCTACGACGAGCTTCGCGATCAGCTCCTGCTCGCCTTCGGCCGGGACGCCGAACGCTTCTACGCCGACACCTGGAGCTTCAGCATGAGCGACGAGCGCTGGCACGCTTTAGGGTCCGCGCCGTGAGCAAGCCGAAGCGCATCGCCAAGGACCTGTGGCGCTGGACCGCCCGCCACCCCGAGTGGCATCCCGGGCGAGTTCGGCGCCGAGGTGGCGAGCTTCGCGGCCCGCAGCGGCGACGACACGCTGCTGATCGACCCGCTGCTGCCGCCCGAGCCGGACGCCGGTGCTCGAGCTGATCGAGGGAATCCTCGGCGAGCGCCTCTCGATCCTGATCACGCTGCCCTACCACGTGCGCAGCTCCGAGGAGCTGCGCGAGCGCTTCCGCAAGGCCGCCGAGACGACGATCTGGGGCCACCCCGCCTGCGCGAAGCGGCTGAGGCGCAAGGCCGGCTTCAAGCCGATCGACCCGGCGACGCCGCTGCCCGCGCGGCGTCGAGCGCGTACGCGATCGGCAAGCCGCGCCGCTTCGAGACGCCGCTCCTGCTCCCGTCACACAAGGCGCTCGTCTTCGGCGACGCGGTGGCGGAGCACGGCGGACGCCTGCGGGTCTGGGCGGCCGAGCGCGGTCGACGACAAGGTCGAGCGCTTCTACCGCGAGCGCTTCAACCCGACGCTGAAGCCGCTGCTCGAGCTCGACTTCGACCGCGTGCTCGTGACCCACGGCGAGCCGGTGATGAAGGACGGCAAGAAGGCGCTCCGCTCGGCGCTGCGCTCGAAGCCCTGGTACCACCGCGGCTGATCCGGACCGGCGGTACGCTGCCGCCATGACCATCACCACCGTGAACGGAATCGAAGAGCTCAAGGCGCTCGTCGGCCAGACGGTCGGCCCGAGCGACTGGCGCGAGGTGACCCAGGAGACATCGACAAGTTCGCCGAGCGTGTCCGGCGACGACCAGTGGATCCACGTGGACGTGGAGCGCGCCAAGACCGAGAGCCCGTTCGGCGACGACGATCGCGCACGGCAACCTCACGCTGTCGATGATCGACGGCTTCCGCGACGGGCTGTTCCGGTCGAGGGCTTCAAGATGGGCGTGAACTACGGCTGGAACAAGATCCGCTTCCCGGCGCCGGTGCCGAGCGGCAGCCGCATCCGCGCCAGCCTCGAGACGGTCTCGGTCGACGAGGTCGGCGACGGCTGGTACCAGATCGTCCAGCGCTGGACCGTCGAGGTCGAGGGCAACGAGAAGCCGGTCTGCGTCGCCGAGTCGGTCGGCCGCCTGCTCGCGTAGCCGCCCGGAAGGGCCCTCCACCCCGAGTCCTATCCTCGGGGAGGGATGGCCACCGCCGCCACGAGCACCGAGGACCGCCTCAGGGAGCAGCGCCGCGCGCTGCCCGACGCCCCGGGCGTCTACCTGTTCCGCGACGCGAAGGGCAAGGTGCTCTACGTCGGCAAGGCCACGCTCGATCCGCAAGCGCGTGGCGGGCCACTTCTCGAAGCCGGGCGCGCGCGGCTCCGCGGACATGGTCGGCCCAGATCGCCGACATCGAGTTCATCGCCACCGAGACCGAGGCCGAGGCGCTGCTCGCCGAGCAGGACTTCATCAAGCAGCTACCGGCCGCTCTTCAACGTCCGGCTGCGCGACGACAAGTCCTATCCCTACATCGGGATCTCGCTCGACGAGGAGTTCCCGCGCGTCTACTTCACGCGCGAGCGCCACCGCCGCGGCGCGCCTACTTCGGGCCGTTCTCGAACGCCAAGCGCGTGCGCGAGACGCTCGACCTGCTCGGCAAGGTCTTCCAGTACCGCACCTGCGACGGGCCGGAGCCCGGCCGCGCCGTCGGCAGCCCCTGCCTCGACTACTACATCAAGCGCTGCCAGGCGCCCTGCGTCGGCTACATCTCGAAGGAGGAGTACCGCGAGAACATCGAGACGATCATCGACTTCCTCTCGGGCCGCTACCGCCAGATCGAGCGCGGCTCTCGACAGCGGGATGAGGCAGGCGTCCGACGAGCAGGAGTTCGAGCAGGCCGCGCCAGTACCGCAACCGGCTGAAGGCGGTGCGCTCGCTGCTCGAGCGCCAGCGGATCTCGAACGAGGCGGTGGGCACGCTCGACGCGATCGCCGTGGCGGCCGAGGGCACGGACGCGAACGCGCAGGTCTTCCAGGTGCGCGACGGCGTGCTCGCCGACCGCCAGAGCTTCTACCTCGAGAACGCCGCGCCGCGCGACGAGTCCGAGGTGGCCGAGGAGTTCGTGCTCCAGTACTACGCGAGCGCGCTGGCGATCCCGCCGCAGGTGATCGTGCCGCGCGCGCTCGTGGAGCGGACCGGCACGCTGGCCGAGGCGCTCGCCGAGCGGCGCGGCGCCCCGGTCGAGGTGCGCCACGCCGAGCGCGGCGACAAGCGCCGCATCCTCGAGCTGGCCGAGCGCAACGCGCGGCTCGCGCTCGACCAGGACCGCCTGCGCTCCGAGCGCCGCCGCTCGCAGCGCATCGAGGCGCTCGACGGGCTCCAGCGGGCGCTCGGCATGGAGGCGATCCCGATGCGGATCGAGTGCTTCGACATCTCGAACCTGATGGGCGACGCACACGGTGGCCTCGATGGTCGTGTTCGAGGGCGGCGCGCCGAAGAAGTCCGACTACCGCCGCTTCGGGATCCGGAGGCCGCGTTCAGGACGACTTCGCCGCGATGGAGGAGGTGCTCTCGCGCCGGATGGCCCAGTACGTCGCGCAGCGCGAGCGCACCCCGCACGACAAGGACTTCGACGAGAGCTTCGCCGTCGCGTGCCCGGCGCTGATCGTGATCGACGGCGGCAAGGGCCAGCTGTCCGCCGGCCTCGGCGAGCTCGGGCCGTTCCGCGACCTCGGCGTGACGGTGGTCAGCCTCGCGAAGCGGATCGAGGAGGTCTTCCTGCCGGGCCGCAGGCAGCCGCTCGCTGCTGCCGCACGACACGCCCGAGCTCCAGCTGCTCCAGCGCGTCCGCGACGAGGCGCACCGCTTCGCGATCGAGTTCCACCGCGGCCGCCGCGACAAGGCGATGACGCGCTCGATCCTCGACGAGCTGCCCGGCGTCGGGCCGGCGCGCAAGCGCAGCATCCTGCAGCACTTCGGCTCGCCCGAGCGCTTCCTGCGCGCGAGCCGCGAGGAGCTCGAGGCGGTGCCCGGGCTGCCGGGCAAGGTCGCGCGCGAGATCCACGACTACGTGCACAAGATGCCGGTGACGGCGGCGACAAAGGGCAGTCATCGAGGACTTCGTCGTCATCACCGGCTTCTCCGGCGCCGGCAAGTCGCAGGCGATGGCCACGCTTCGAGGACGCCGGCTACTTCTGCGTCGACAACCTGCCGCCCGAGATGATCGGCTCGCTGGCCGACCTGTTCGGCCACGAGGGCAGCAAGGTCGAGCGCGCCGCGGTCGCCTCCGACGTGCGCGGCGGCGACTACTTCGACGACCTCGTGAAGGTGCTCGACGACCTCGACGCGCGCGGCGTCCCGTACCGGCTGCTCTTCCTCGAGGCCTCCGAGCGAGGTGCTGATCAACCGCTTCAAGGAGACGCGGCGGCGCCACCCGCTCGCGCCGGGCGGCTCGATCGAGGCGGCGCATCCGCGCGCGAGCGCGAGCTGCTCGCGCCGCTGCAAGGAGCGCGCCGACGTCTGCATCGACACCAGCGACCTGTCGGCCAGCGCGGCTGCGCAAGGTCGTGGCGGACAAGATGCTCCCGCACGGCGGAGATCGGGCAAGCTCGCCGTGACCTTCATGACCTTCGGCTTCAAGCACGGCAGCCCCGCGCGACGCCGACCTCACCTTCGACGTCCGCTTCCTGCCGAACCCGCACTACGAGGCCGAGCTGCGCGACCTGACCGGGCTCGACGACGCGGTCGTCGACTACGTCGAGCGAGCTCGGACGGCATCGGCGAGTTCTACGACCGCCTCATGCCGCTGCTCGACTACCTGCTGCCCGCCTACGAGCAGGAGGGCAAGTCGCACCTCACGGTCGGCATCGGCTGCACCGGCGGCCGCCACCGCTCGGTGGTGATCGCCGAGCACCTGGCCCGCGTCTACGAGGAGCGCGGCGACCACCTCGATCGACGTCGTCCACCGCGACGTCGACAAGCCGCCGCGGCGGCCCTGATGCCTATCGATAGGCTTCGGACAGCGGCCACTCTGCAATCATCGACAGGAAAGGAAGCACTCGAATGGCCTTGAAGGCCGGCATCAACGGCTTCGGCCGCATCGGCCGCAACGTGTTCCGAGCGGCGCACGCGCGCGGCGCCGACATCGACTGGGTCGGCGTCAACGACATCACCGACACGAAGACGCTCGCGCACCTGCTCAAGTACGACTCGATCCTCGGCCCGTTCCCGGGCGAGGTCGAGGTCACCGACGACGCGCTGATCGTCGACGGCGACGAGCTGCAGGTCTTCGCCGAGCGCGACCCGGCGGCGCTGCCCTGGGGCGACGTGGGCGCGGACGTGGTGATCGAGTCCACCGGGCCTCTTCACCGAAGCGCGCCGACGCCGCCAAGCACCTCGACGCCGGCGCCAAGAAGGTCATCATCTCCGCGCCGGCCACCGAGCCCGACGTGACGCTCGTGCTCGGCGTGAACGACGACGCCTACGACCCGGACAACCACCACGTCATCTCGAACGCGTCCTGCACGACCAACTGCCTGGCGCCGGTCGCGAAGCGTGCTGCACGACGACGCTCGGGATCGAGCGCGGGATCATGACCACGATCCACGCCTACACCGCGGACCAGCACCTCCAGGACGCCCCGCACAAGGACCTGCGCCGCGCGCGCGCGGCCGCGGTCAACCTGGTGCCGACCTCCACCGGCGCCGCCAAGGCGATCGGCCTCGTGATCCCCGAGCTCGACGGCAAGCTGAACGGCATCGCCGTGCGCGCGCCGGTGCCCACCGGCTCGGTCGTCGACCTCGTGTGCGAGGTCGCGCGGCCGACCAGCGCCGAGGAGATCAACGCGGCCTTCGCGGAGCGAGGCCGACACCGGGCGCGCTCGAGGGCATCCTCCAGTACACCGAGGACCCGATCGTCTCGAGCGACATCGTGCACCTCGCCCTACTCGTCGATCTTCGACGCGCCGCTGACGATGGTGATCGACGGGAGGCTCGTGAAGGTCGTGGCCTGGTACGACAACGAGTGGGGCTACTCGAACCGCGTCGTCGACCTGGCGCAGCGGGTGCTGGCGGGGGCGCCGGTTGCCTGAGACGCAGCCGCAGCCTCGGGCAAGCGAAGACCGTCCGCGACCTCGAGCTCGCGGACGGCGAGCGGTGCTCGTGCGCGTGGACTTCAACGTGCCGCTCGAGGACGGCCGGGTCGCGCGACGACGCGCGCATCCGGGCGGCGCTGCCACGATCGAGCTGCTGCTCGAGCGAGGGCGCGCGGCTCGTGCTCTGCTCGCACCTCGGCCGGCCGAAGGGCCGCGACCCGGAGACGTCGCTGAAGCCGGTCTCGCGACCGGCTCGGCGAGCTGATCGACGCGCCGGTGCACCAGGCGCCCGACGTGGTCGGGCCCGAGGTGCGGCGCGGCGTCGACCGGCTCGAGCCGGGCAGCGTGCTCGTGCTCGAGAACACGCGCTGGGAGCGCGGCGAGACCAAGAACGACCCCGAGCTCGCGGAGCAGCTCGCCGCGCTCGCCGACGTCTACGTGAACGACGCGTTCGGCGCCGCGCACCGCGCGCACGCCTCGCACGGCGGGCGTGGCCGAGCACCTGCGCCCGGCCGTGGCGGGCCTGCTGCTCGAGCGCGAGGTCACGACGCTGCGCGCGATCATCGAGGCGCCCGAGCGGCCGCTCGTCGTGGTGCTCGGCGGCGCCAAGGTGAGCGACAAGATCGCGCTGATCGACCGCTTCCTCGACACCGCCGACGCGCTCCTGATCGGCGGCGCGATGTGCTTCGCTTCTTCCGCGCGCAGGGCATCGCACACCGGCGACTCGCTGGTCGAGGAGGAGGGCGTCGAGCTGGCGCGCAAGGCGCTCGAGCAAGGCCGAGAGCTCGGACTGCCGGCTGCTGCTGCCGGTCGACCTCGTGCTCGGCGACCGCTTCGACGCCGACGCCGAGCGCCGCGAGCAGGACGGCATCGAGGTGCCCGACGGCTGGATGGGGCTCGACGTCGGCCCGCGCACGGCCGCGGCCTACGCGGAGGAGATCGAGCGCGCCGGCACCGTCTTCTGGAACGGCCCGATGGGCGCCTTCGAGCTGGAGCCGTTCGCGGGCGGCACGCGCGCCGTGGCCGAGGCCGTGGCCGAGGCGCCGGGCACCACCGTCGTCGGCGGCGGCGACTCCGCCGCGGCGCTCGCCGAGTTCGGCCTGGCCGACCAGGTCGACCACCTCTCGACCGGCGGCGGCGCGTCGCTCGAGCTGCTCGAGGGCAAGGAGCTGCCCGGAGTGGAGGCGCTCGATGACGCCTGAACCGGAGATCGAGGGCCGCGCAGGCCGGCGATCGTCGGCAACTGGAAGATGTGGGGCACGCGCGCAGAGGCCAAGGCGTACTGCGAGCGGCTGCTCGAGCTGCTGCCCGACGAGCCGCGCCGCCCCGCCGAGGTCGGCTCTGCGTGCCGTTCACGGCGCTCGACGTGTGCGTCGAGGCGGCTCGCGGGCAGCGGCGTCGCCGTCTACGCCCAGAACATGCACCAGGCCGAGAGCGGCGCCTTCACCGGCGAGGTCTCGGCGCCGATGCTCATCGAGCTCGGCGTCGACGGGGTGGTGCTCGGCCACTCCGAGCGGCGCCAGTACTTCGGCGAGACCGACCGCGCGCTGCAGGAGAAGGTGCCGGCCGCGCTCGAGGCCGGGCTGCAGCCGATCCTCTGCGTCGGCGAGACCGAGGACGAGCGCGAGGCCGGCGAGACCGAGCGCAAGCTGCGCCACCAGGTGCAGGAGGGGCTCGAGCGCGTGCCGGACGAGCGGCTCACCGAGGTCGTGATCGCCTACGAGCCGATCTGGGCGATCGGCACCGGCAAGGTCGCCACGCCCGAGATCGCGCAGGAGGCGATCGCGTTCGTCCGCGCGCTCGTGGCCGGGCGCTCGCGCGAGGCCGCCGAGCGCGTGCCGCGTGCTCTACGGCGGCAGCGTGAAGCCCGACAACGCGGCCGAGATCCTCGCCGCAGCCGGACGTCGACGGCGCGCTCGTCGGCGGCGCGAGCCTCGACCCGGACGGCTTCGCGCGGATCGTCGCGGCCGCGGCGGAGTGAGCGCGAAGCGACGTCTGCCTGGTCGTGCTCGACGGCTGGGGCCTCGCCGAGCCCGGGCCGGGCAACGCGGTCGAGCTGGCCGACACGCCGGTCTTCGACGAGCTCTGGGAACGCTGGCCGCACACCACGCTCACCGCCTGGGGCCCCGCCGTCGGCCTGCCCGAGGGGCAGATGGGCAACTCCGAGGTGGGCCACCTGAACCTCGGCGCGGGCGCCATCGTGAAGCAGGACCTGACGCGCATCGACGAGGCGATCGAGGACGGCTCGTTCTTCGAGAACGAGACGCTGCAAGGCCGCATGCCGGCGCCGAGCGGGCTGCACCTGCTCGGGCTCGTCTCGGACGGCGGCGTGCACTCGAGCATGGAGCACCTGCGCGCGCTGGTCGAGCTGGCCGGGCGCGAGGGCGTCGCCGACATCGTGATCCACGCGTTCACCGACGGGCGCGACACGCTGCCGCACTCCGGCGCCGGACTACGTCGCCGAGGTGGAAGGCTGGGGCGGCGCGCGCGTCGCCAGCGTCATCGGGCGCTACTACGCGATGGACCGCGACCGCCGCTGGGACCGCACGAAGCTCGCCTAGGACGCGATCGTCCACGGGCGGGCCGAGCACGAGGCCGACCGGGCGAGGCGGCCGTGCGGGCCGCCTACGAGCGCGAGCGAGACCGACGAGTTCATCAAGCCGACGCTCGTCGGCGACGAGGGCCGGATCCGCGACGGCGACAGCGTGATCTTCTTCAACTTCCGCCCCGACCGCGCCCGCCAGCTCACGCGCGCGCTCGGCGAGAGCGACTTCGACGAGTTCGACCGCGGTGAGGCGCCGTCCGTCGAGCTCACCACGCTCACCGAGTACCAGGAGGACTGGAACTACCCGGTCGCCTTCCCGCCGGCCCGCCCCGAGCTGACGCTCGCCTCGGTCCTGGCGGAGCGCGGCCTGCGCCAGCTGCACGTGGCCGAGACCGAGAAGTACGCGCACGTGACCTACTTCTTCAACGGCGGCGAGGAGGACGCGTACGAGGGCGAGGAGCGCCACCTCGTCGACTCGCCGCGCGACGTCGCCGACCTACGACGAGAAGCCCGAGATGAGCGCCGCGCGCGGCGGCCGATGCGTTCGTCGAGGCGCTGGCGGAGCGGCGACTTCGCGCTTCGCGATCATCAACTTCGCGAACCCGGACATGGTCGGCCACACGGGCGTGATCCCGGCCGCCGTGAAGGCGATCGAGACGGTCGACGACTGCCTCGGCCGGGTGGTCGAGGCGGTCGCGCGAGAGGGCGGCGTCTGCGTCGTCACCGCCGACCACGGCAACGCCGACCACATGCTCGAGCCGGACGGCAGCCCGAACACCGCCCACTCGATGAACCCGGTGCCGCTCGTCGTGACCGCCGACGTCGGCGAGCTGCGCGAGGGCGGCATCCTCGCGGACGTCGCGCCGACCGTCGCTCGAGCTGCTGGGGCTTGAGCAGCCGCCCGAGATGACGGGGAGGTCGCTCTGGCTCCCGACGCGTAGCTGACCGCGTCGCGCCTTCAGCATCCACGCCCGCGACGGCGACGCCCGCGCGGGCCTGATCCACACCCCGCACGGCGACGTTCGCACGCCCGCGTTCGTGCCGCTCGCGTCGACGGCGACGGTCAAGTCGCTGCACGCCTCCGAGGTGGCCGAGCTCGGCTACGACATGGTGCTCGGCAACACCTTCCACCTCTTCATCCAGCCCGAGCCCGAGCTGATCGAGGAGATGGGCGGCCTGCACGAGTTCATGGGCTGGCGGCGGGCGATCATCACCGACTCCGGCGGCTACCAGGTCTTCTCGATGGGACACGGCTCGGTGGCCGAGGAGATCAAGCGCCGCCGCGACCGCCGCCAGTCGATGATCGTCTCGATCGAGGAGGAGGGCGTGCGCTTCCGCTCCTACCTCGACGGGCGCGAGCGCTTCATGGGGCCGGAGACCTCGATGGAGGTCCAGGCGCGCGCTCGGCTCCGACATCGCGCTGGCCTTCGACGAGTGCACGCCCTTCCACGTGGAGCGCGACTACACGGCGCGCTCCATGGAGCGCACGCACCGCTGGCTCGACCGCTGCGTCGGCTGGTGCGCCGAGCACGCGCCGCCCGGGCAGCTGCTCTACGGGATCGTGCAGGGCGGCGTCTACGAGGACCTGCGCGCGGAGTCGACCGACTACGTGTCGCAGTCGGGGGTCCCCGGCATCGCGATCGGCGGCTCGCTCGGGCAGGAGAAGGAGCAGATGCGCGAGGTGGTGGGCTGGTCGCTGCGCGCGGCTGGCGGACGAGCCGCCGCGGCACCTGCTCGGCATCGGCGACGTCGACGACCTCGTCCACGCGGTCGGCCTCGGCCTCGACACCTTCGACTGCGCGACGCCCACCCGGCTCGCGCGCCACGGCACCGCGCTCGTCCCCGACCCGGAGCGGCGCTGGCGGCTCGACCTCACGAAGGGCGCCGCACCGCACGAGCCGCGAGCCGATCGACGAGCGCTGCCCCTGCCCCGCCTGCCGCGAGCACACGCGCGGCTACCTGCACTACCTGCTGCGGGCCGGCGAGCTCACCGGCAAGCGGCTCGCTCACGCTGCACAACCTGACCTTCATGCAGCGGCTGATGAGCGGGATGCGCGCGGCGATCGAGGCCGGCGCGCTACGCCGAGCACGCACGCGCGGTGCTGGCCGGAGAGCTGCCCTGAGCGGCTCGAGCGGCGTTTCCTACTGGCTCGACGAGCCCTACGAGCCGCGGCCCGCCGCTCGACGGCCGGGTGGAGGCGGAGGTCTGCGTGATCGGCGCGGGCGTGGGAGGCCTGTCGTGTGCGCTTGCGCTGGCGCAGTCCGGCGTCGACACGCTCGTGCTCGAGCGCGACACGGTCGCCGGCGGCGCCAGCGGCCGCAACGGCGGCTTCCTGCTGGCCGGCGTGGCGCCCTTCTACTCGGACGCGCGCGAGCGCTACGGGCGCGAACGGGCGCGCCGCATGTACGCGGCCACGCTCGAGGCGCAGGAGCGGATGTACGAGCTGGCGGACGAGCTGGGCGCGGGCGAGTCGATGCGCCGCGTCGGGCCTGCTGCGCGTGAGCGCATCCGAGGAGGAGGCCGGCGACGTCGCGCGCCACGCCGAGGCGCTCCGCGAGGACGGCTTCCCGGGCGAGCTCGTCGAGCGCGACGAGCTGCCGCCGGCGGTGGCGCGCTACGCGCTGAACGGCTGCCTGACCGAGCACGACGGCGCGCTCCAGCCCGCCCGCTGGATCCGCGCGCTCGCGGGCGCGGCGGAGGCGGCCGGCGCGCGCATCCACGACGGCTCGCCGGTCGAGGGCCCCGTGTCCGGCGCCCGGCGAGGGCGAGCTGCGCACGGCGGCGGGCAGCGTCGCCGCGCGCCACGTGGTGGTGGCCTCCGACGGCGCGCTCCCCGCGCTCGTGCCGGAGTACGCGTCGCGCGTGCGCTCGCGCCGGCTCCACATGACGGCGACCGCGCCGCTGCCGGAGCGGGTCACCGACCGGCTCGTCTACTCGCGCTGGGGCTACGAGTACTTCCAGCAGCGCCCGGACGGGCGGCTGCTGATCGGCGGCTTCTCGGACCTCGACGGCGAGGCCTCCTACACGGACTCCGACACCGGCAGTCCCGAGATCTGGGATCGGATCGAGCGCCACATCCGCGAGGACCTCGGCCTCGACCCGGTGATCACCCATCGCTGGGCCGGCGTGGTCGGCTACAGCGAGGACTCCCTGCCCTACGTCGGCGAGGCGCCGGGCCGGCCGGGCCTGTGGGTCGCGGGCGGCTACTCGGGCCACGGGAACGTGCCCGGTTTCCTGTCCGGCCGGCTGATCGCCGAGGCGATCACGGGGACGGGCACGGGCGATGCGCCGCTGTTCCCCGCCGACCGCTGAGTCAGCGCGGCTTCAAGGGGGAAGACGATCGCGGGCGTGCTCGACATGACCGTCGAGGAGGCCGTCGACTTCGTCCAGCACGTCCCGAAGATCAAGCGCCACCACGGGCCGGCACTTCGCTGACGTCGAGCGTCTGCTCGAGATGTTGAACCGGCTGGTGGAGCAGGGCAACACGGTCGTCGTGATCGAGCACAACCTGGACGTGATCAAGACGGCGGACCGCATCATCGATCTCGGCCCGGAGGGCGGCGAGAGGGTGGCCTGTTGGTCGCGCAGGGAACGCCCGAGCAGGTCGCCGCCGTGGCGGGCCCGCACACCGGCCGCTGTCTGGCGCGGATGGTGCAGCCGAGCGGCGGCGCCAAGCGGCGCCGCTCGAAGCCGAGGTGGCCGCGGCGCGCCTAGGCCGCCGTGCGGGGCCGCCGCACGACGGCTGGGGAGCGCGGTGTGCTCCGCGAGCGCAGAGCCGTCCTGGCTTTCGCCGGCGGCTTCAGGACGCGACGCCGAATGTCAGGACCGATCGTGCGAGACGACCACAAGTCGGGTCGGTGGCCGGCCGAGCCGCCGATCGAGCAACGTGCGGGCGCCGCCACCGATGGCCGGGCCGCTACACCGTGGCGCGGGCACGGGCAACCCCTTCATCGCCGCGGCGTACGGCCGCGATCGGCGCGTCAGCGCGAGTTCTCTTCGATGAAGTCGCGCAGCTGCTGGATCTGCTGGTCGACGTCGTTCGCGTTCGGCGCGTCGACCCCGCTCCCGCTCGTCGAGCTGAGCGCCACGGCCACCACGGCGATGGCGGCCAGGACGGCCAGCAGCGCGAGGAAGATGCCCCAGCGCCGCCGCGTGGCCGCGCGCCGGGCGTCGTCGCGCGAGGCGCGGCGCGGCGCGGCCTCGGCGGGCGGGCGCGCGGGCGGTGGGGCACCCGGGGGGACGACGCGCGTGGCGGCCATCGCCCGCGTGGCCGCCGTGTCGTCGAGCGCGCGCGTGGCCTCGTAGTCGTCCTGCGTCAGCCGGCGCGTGACCTCGGTGCTCTCGCCGTGGAGCCCCGCCTCGAGCGCCTCGGCCATTTCGAGCGCGGACGCGTAGCGGTAGCCGGGCTCGGGCTCGAGCGAGAGCCGGACCGCCCGGTCGAGCGCGGGCGGGACCTCGGGCCGGTACTGGGCGACCGGGGCGACCGGATCCTGCTGCTGCTTCAGCGCGAGCTCGGTGAGCGAGGCGTACTCGTGCGGGAGCCGTCCGGTGAGGAACTGGTAGGCGCAGACGCCGAGCGAGTAGATGTCCGAGGCCGGGCCCGCCTCGTCGCCGCGGGCCTGCTCGGGCGAGAGGTAGGCGGCGGTGCCGAGGATCGAGCCGACCTGGGTGATGCGCGTCTGCTCGGCCGCCTTGGCGATGCCGAAGTCGGCGAGCTTCGTGATCCACGCGTCCCTGGCCAGCAGCAGGTTGCCGGGCTTCACGTCGCGGTGGATGACGCCCGCGCGATGGGCGTAGTCGAGCCCGTGGCAGGCGTCGCGGATCACGTGGACCGTCTCCTCGATGTCGAGCTCGCGGCGCTCGCGCAGCAGGTCGGCGCAGGAGGGCCCGTCGACGTACTCCATGACGATGTAGTGGCGCCCGCTCTCGGAGTCCTTGCCGGAGTCGAAGACCTGCACGATGTTCGGGTGCTGGAGGCGCGCGGCCGCCAGCGCCTCGCGGCGGAAGCGGGCGACGAAGGCGTCGTCGTCGGCGAGATGCTCGGCGAGGAGCTTCACGGCGACCGGCCGCTCGAGGACCGTGTCGTTCGCCATGAAGACGGTCGACATGCCTCCGGCGCCGAGCCGGCGATCGATCACGTAGCGGCCGGCGACCTGGGTGGGCGGGCTCATCCCTGGTCCCCCTGCGGAGCGAGCACGCCGCCGCTGTCCGTGTCGCCCTCGTCCGCCGGCGGCTCCACCGGGGGCAGCGTCTCGGTCTCGGGGGACGGCACCGTGTCGGTCTCGGGCGGCGCGACGGTCTCCGTCTCGGGCGGCGCGACGGTCTCGGTCTCCGGCGGCGCCACCGTCTCGGTCTCGGGTTCGGGCTCGGGCTGCTCCTGCTGCTGGGACTCGGCCGCCTCGCGCAGCTCGGTGCAGCGATCCTCGACCAGCGTCCAGAGCTTGTCGAAGCCGTCCTGCAGCCCGGCCCGGACATCCTCGTCCACACCATCGGGGAGTTGCGAGATCGTCTGGTTGACGGCGTCCACGTTCGGCCCGCGCGGCCCCGCCAGGATGTCGTCGCAGGCCCCGACGCTGCCGTTGTCGAGCCGCGCCTCCACGCCGTCGAGCTGACTCTCGAGCTCCGCGGCGGAATCGGCTGGGATCGGGTCGCCCTCGTCGTCGGAGCCGCAGCCGGCGGCGGCCAGGCAGGCGCCGAGCAGCATCAGCAGGGTTGTGCGCTTGAGCTTGGTCACTGTCCGCTGTAGAGCCGTCCCGCGAGGACGGAGGGGAGTCCCGCCTTCTCGATCGCCCCGGCGGCCTCGTCGATCGAATACTCGACGCGGTTCCAGCGCGCGCTCCACTCCTCTGTGTCTAGCAGGAGCCACGCGGCCCTGGGGTCACCATCGCGGGGCTGACCCACGCTTCCGGGGTTGATCAGCCACTCGCCGGCGGACAGATCGGCCTCGTCCGAGTCGCTCGCCTGGCCCCCGTCCACCTCGCCAGAGGGGGCGCGACCGAACCAGAGCGCCACGTGCGAATGCCCGATCGCGGCCACCCGCCCCGACATGAGGTCCATGCACTCGTCGGCCTGCCAGGCCGACAGGACGTACTCCCAGACCGGGTCGCGCGGGCTCCCGTGGTACAGGCCGGGCTCGCGCTCGGGGGCGGAGGCCGGACGACCGCGCAGGAACTCGAGCGACTCCTCGCTGATGTTCTCGCGCGTCCACTGGGCGGCGGCGGCCGCGCTCGAGGAGAAGTCGGAGATCGGGATCTCCTGGGTCACGACCAGGTCGTGGTTGCCGGCGAGGCAGACCGCGCAGGTCTCCCGCGCGAGCGCGACGCAGCCGTCCGGCTCCGCGCCGTAGCCCACCAGGTCGCCGAGGCACCAGATCTCGTCGACGCCCTCGTTCTCGATCGCGTCGAGGACCGACCGGAAGGCGGGCAGGTTGCCGTGGACGTCCGAGAGCAGAGCGATTCGCATGGGGGTGCCTTCTACGATGTCCCGGGATGGCGCGTTTGCGGCTGCCGCTGGCGATCGTGGTCGCGGTGGCCGCGGCCGGCGCCGCGACTTTCCTGCTGCGCCCGCGCACCGGCCTCATCGAGCCGGCCCCGGTGGACGTGGAAGCGTACTTCACCTCCCTCCAGCTCGATCGCGCCGAGGACTTCCGCAGCGTGCAGCGCCTACTCGGCATCGGCGGGCTCGTGGTGAGCACGGGTGCGCTCGCGCTGCTGGCCTGGCGGCCGCCGCGGCGCCTGCTCGAGCGGCTCGGCCGGCGCCCGCTGCTCGGCGCCGCCGCGACCGGAGCGGGGATCTCCGTGCTGCTCGTCGTCGTCGGCCTGCCGCTCGCCGCCTGGCGGCGCTCACGTTCGCTCGACGTCGGCCTCGCCACCCAGTCCTGGCCCGACTGGGCGGTCGACGTCGTCAAGTCGACCGCCATCGACGCCGTCTTCGCCGCCGCCGGCGGCCTGCTCGCGCTGGTGCTGATCCGCCGCTTCAGGCGCAACTGGTGGATCCCCGCCTCCGGCGTGATCGTCGCCTTCGGCGTGATCACGATCTGGCTCTGGCCGGTCGTGATCGACCCGCTCTTCAACGACTTCGAGAAGCTCCGCGACGGGCCGGTGCGCCGGGACGTGCTGCGGCTGGCCGACGAGGCCGGTGTCGACGTGGGGGAGGTGTACCAGGTCGACGCGAGCCGCCGCACGACCGCCGCCAACGCGTACGTGGGCGGGCTCGGGCACAGCAAGCGCGTCGTGCTCTACGACAACCTGCTGGACGACTTCCCGCGAGCGGAGGTCCGGCTCGTGGTGGCCCACGAGCTCGGCCACCAGAAGCACGGCGACCTGCTGCGCGGGCTCGCCTGGCTCGCGCTCGTGGCGCCGGCGGGGACGTTCCTCGCCCAGCGCCTCGCCGAGGCGTTCGGCCGCCGCTATGGCCTCGGCGACCCGAGCGTGAAGCCGGGGCCGATCGTGCTGCCCGCGGTTGCGCTGTCGGTCACGCTCGCGTCGCTCGTGCTCGGCTCGGCCTCGAACGTCCTGTCGCGCCAGGTCGAGGCGCGAGCGGATGCGTTCGCTCTGCGCCTCGCGGGCGATCCCGCCGCGTTCGAGGACTTCGAGCGCCGCATCGCCGTCCGCAACGTCATCGATCCGGACCCGCCCGCGCTTACGCAGTTCCTCTTCGGGACCCACCCGACCACGGTCGAGCGGATCGGGATCGGCGAGGCGTTTCGGGCGGGCGAGGGTCATTAGTTAGATTGCCGCGCCCGTGTCCCGCCGTGCGCTGATCGAGCGAGTCGTCCGCGAGCTCGCCGCCCACGAGCGTCCCTCCGCGTCGGAGGGCGAGCTGCGGGCGGCCGAGTGGATCGCGGCCGAGCTGCGCGACGCCGGTTGCCGCGAGGTCCGGATCGAGGAGGAGCGCGCGCACGGCGGCTACTGGTGGCCGCTCGGGCTCCTGAACTCCGGGGCCCTCCTCGCCTCGCTCCTCGGCGGGCGCCGCGGCGCCGCGCTCGGAGGCGCCGCCGCGGCCGCCGCCGTATACGACGACGTGGGCGGCGGCCGGCTCTGGTTTCGGCGCGCCACGCTCCCCAGGCGGCCGACCTGGAACGTGGTCGCCGAGGCGGGCGATCCCGCCGCCGACCGGACGATCGTCTTCCTCGCCCACCACGACGCCGCCCACAGCGGCCTCGTCTTCCATCCCGCGCTGCCGCGCATCGGCATGCGACTGGCGCCGAAGCTGCACGAGCGGGCGGAGCAGAGCGTGCCGATCCTCTACGGCACGTTCCTGGGGCCGCTGCTGCTCGCGCTCTGGGGGGTGCTCGGAGGGCGTGCGCTGCGCGCCGCCGGGACGGTCGTTCACGCTCGGCGCGAGCGCCGTGATGGCGAACATCGGCGCCAGCCGCGTGGTGCCGGGCGCCAACGACAACCTGAGCGCGGTCGCCGTCGTCGTCGCGCTGGCCCACTCGCTGCGCGAGAAGCCTCCGAACGGCGTGCGCGTGCTGCTGCTCTCGACGGGCTCCGAGGAGTCGTTCATGGAGGGCATGCAGGGGTTTGCGAAGCGGCACTTCCCGGCACTGGACCGCGAGACGAACGGAGTTCGTCTGCCTCGAATGCGTCGGCTCACCGGAGCTGTGCGTGGTCGAGGGGGAGGGGATGCTGCGCATGCGCCACTACACGCGCCGATACGCGCGAGCGACTCGCCCGGGCGGGCCTCGACGCGGGCGTCGAGCTCACCCGCGGCCTGCGCACGGTGGCCGCCACGGACGGCCTGATCGCCCTGCGCGCCGGCTATCCGACCTGCTTGCTCGGCGGCGTCGACGAGTCCAAGTTCCCTGCCAACTACCACTGGCCGTCCGACACGCCGGACAACCTCGACTGGGACAGCGTCGAGGGGGCGCTCGCCGTCTGCGAGGAGTTCGTGCGCGGCCGCGCCGCGCGCGCGTCCGCGGCTTAGCTCGTCTCGCTCGCCTCGCCGCCCGGGCCGGTCTCGGGCAGGTCGCGGATGCCCTCGCGGGTCTGCCACTTGGAGAAGTTGTCCTCCATGGCGTCGATCAGCTCACGCATGAAGCGCGGCGAGAGGTTGACACGCGACACGACGACGCCCGGCACCTCGCCCTCCTCGACCTCGTGGTCCACGCGCGCGAAGGTGAGCGTGAACTCGTAGTCCGAATGGGAGACGTTGGCGAAGTTGGCGTAATGGCCGGCCATCGTCTCCGGGTCGGTATGGATGTTGAAGTGGCGCTCGCCGTCGTCGGACACGCGCGTAGTATCGCACCCGCCCATGCGGATCTCGGTGATCGCCGTCGGCCGCCTGCGGCCTCCGTACCAGGACGACCTCGAGCACTACCGCAAGCTGCTCGCCGGCCATGCGAGGGTCGATCTCGTCGAGGTGCGCCAGGACGAGAAGGTGCTCCCGCGCATCCCCGAGCGCTCCTACAAGGTGCTGCTCGCGAGCGACGGCCGCATGCTCGACTCGGTCGAGTTCAGCGCCTGGCTCGAGGAGCGCCGCCAGGAGGGTCGCGACCTGTGCTTCGTGATCGGGGGGCCGCGCGGCCTCGAGCTCGAGGCCGACATGCGGCTCTCGCTCGGCCCCATGACGCTGCCGCACCAGCTGGCCCGCGTGGTCCTGCTCGAGCAGCTCTATCGTGGCCACAAGATCCTCGCCCGCGAGCCCTATCACTACTAAGTGGACCCCGCCTCAGACCCCGTAGCCCAGCTCTCCAGCGCCGTCGAGCAGACGGCCTCCGGCCTTGCCGGCAACGGCAAGCTCTCCGCGCCGCGGCTCGACCGCCCCAAGAAGGCGGATTTCGGCGACTACTCCTCGAACGCCGCGATGCTGCTCGCCCCGACGCTCGGCGAGCAGCCGCGCGACGTGGCCGAGCGGCTCGGGGACGCGCTCGGGGAGCGCCTCGGCGACACCATCGAGCGCGTGGAGGTCGCCGGGCCGGGCTTCCTCAACCTGTTCATGGCAGACCGCTGGTATCTCGAGGCGCTCGCGGGCATGCTCGAGACGGGCGACGAGTTCGGCCACGGCGACGCCGGCGAGCACGTGAACGTCGAGTTCGTGAGCGCCAACCCGACCGGGCCGATCACCGTCGCGTCCGGCCGCCACGCCGCCTACGGCGACTCGCTCTCGCGCGCCCTCGAGCGGGCGGGCAATCGAGGTCGAGCGCGAGTACTACATCAACGACACGGGCACGCAGGTGCGCCGCTTCGGCGAGTCGATCGGCGCGCGGGCGCGCGGCGAGGAGCCGCCCGAGGACGGCTATCACGGCGAGTACGTGACCGAGCTCGCCGGCCGCATCGAGGGCGCCGCCGAGGCCGACCCGGACGAGCTCGCGCGCCGCGGCATCGAGCTGATGCTCGAGGGGGTGCGCGCCACGCTCGAGCGCTTCCGGGTGAGCATGGACGAGTACTTCTCCGAGCGCAGCCTGCACGAGACGGGCGCGGTCGACGAGGCGCTCGGGCGCCTCGAGGACCTCGGCGGGCTCTACGAGCACGAGGGCGCGCTCTGGCTGCGGACGAGCGCCTACGGCGACGACAAGGACCGCGTGCTGCGGCGCTCGAACGGCGAGTACACCTACTTCGGCTCGGACATCGCCTACCACCTGCACAAGCTCGGGCGCGAGTACGACCGCGCGCTCGACGTCTGGGGCGCCGACCACCACGGCTACATCGGCCGCCTGCGCGCCGCGTGGCAGGCGCTCGGCGGCGATCCGGACAGGTTCGAGATCGTGATCATGCAGCTCGTCAACCTCACCGAGGGCGGGGAGCGCGTGAAGATGTCGAAGCGCGCCGGCGCGATCGTCACGCTCGACGACCTGCTCGACGACATCGGCGTCGACGCGGCGCGCTGGTTCCTCGTCTCGCGCAGCAACGACACGACGCTCGACCTCGACCTCGACCTCGCGCGCAGGCAGTCGCAGGACAACCCCGTCTACTACGTGCAGTACGCCCACGCGCGGATCGCCTCGATCCTGCGCAAGGCCGGCGACGAGCGCGTCGAGGCAGCGCTCGGGGCCGACCTGCGCGCGAGCGCGGAGCGCTTCCATCCCTCGGCGCGCGCGCTCGTCAAGAAGCTGCTCGAGCTGCCGGCCGAGGTGCGCGAGGCCGCCGACCGGCGGGCGCCGCACCGCCTCACCGTCTACGCGACCGAGACCGCCCAGGACTTCTCGGCGTTCTACCGCGACTGCCGGGTGGTCGGTGCAGCGGACGAGGGCGGCGACGAGGACGTGCGCATCGCGATCTGCGTGATGGCGCAGCGGGTGCTCGCGCAGTCGCTCGACCTGCGTCGGGGTCGAGGCGCCCGAGTCGATGTAGCCGCACAGCTGACCGACCCCATGGTCAACGTGTGGACCGGTGACCCGCTCTCCGAGCAGTGGGGCCACGCGCTCTACCTCGCGATCATGGGCGCCCTCGCCATCGCGCTCACCGCGTGGGTGCGGGGCCGGCGCGACTTCTGATCCATCTCGATCGGGTAGGCATGGGGCATGAGCGCGCCCCGTGCCGCCCGCATCGCGGTAACCGCCGTCTTCGCGCTGAACGGCGCGCTCTTCGCATCGATCTTCTCTCGCCTCCCGGCGATCCAGGAGCGCACCGACATCGGCGACGGGGCGCTGGGGCTCGCACTGCTCTGCTCGATGGTCGGCCTGCTCTCGAGCCAGGTGATCGCCGGCCCGCTGATCGCACGCCGCGGGAGCCGGCCGCTCGTGATCGTCGGCGGGCTCGGCTACGCCGTCGGGCTCGTGCCGGTCGCGCTCGCCGGCTCCTGGGCGGTGCTGGCGGTGAGCTTCCTGTTCGTCGGCTTCGCGAACGGGGTGCTCGACGTGGCGATGAACACCCACGGCCTGACCGTCGAGAAGCAGCTGGGCCGGCCGATCCTGTCGACCCTGCACGCGGCGTTCTCCTTCGGCGCGCTGGGTGGCGCAGCCCTCGGCGGGCTCGCGGCGGGCGCGGGCCTCGAGGTGGAGCCACATCTGTTCATCGTGGCGGCCGTGGGGGCGGTGGGAATGCTGGCGGCGGGCCGCTTCCTGCTCCCGCCGGGCGCCGACGCGACGCCTGAGGGGCCGCTCTTCGCGGTGCCGAGCCGCGCGCTCGCGCTGGTGGGGGCCTTCGCGTTCTGCGTCCTCCTGACGGAGGGCGCCGTCAACGACTGGTCGGCGATCTACATCGAGAGCGAACTCGACGCCGGCGAGTCGACGGCGGCCGCCGGGCTCGCCGCCTTCTCGCTCACGATGGGCTTCGGCCGCCTCTTCGGCGACCGCCTCAATCTCGCGCTCGGCCCCGTGCGGCTTGCCCGCGGCGGGGCGACGCTCGCCGCTCTGGGCATCGGCATCGCGCTGCTCGCGGACGTCCCGGCCATCGCGCTGGTCGGCTTCGCGCTGGCGGGCGTCGGGCTCGCGGGGCTGTTCCCGCTCGCCCTGCGCGCGGGCGCGGCGAAGGGCGAGACCGCGGGACCTTCGGTGGCCGCCGTGTCGGCCGGCGGCTACCTCGGCTTCCTCGCCGGGCCGCCGATGATCGGCGGCATCTCCGAGCTCGCGGGGCTCCGCACGGGGCTGCTGGTGCTCGTGGTGCTCTGCCTGGTCGCCGCGGCGCTCGGCGGCGCCGTGCGCGTGCCGGACGCCGTCCGCCGTTAGCCTCGGGCCCGCAATGCGGATCTGCCTCATGATCGAGGGCCAGGAGGGCGTCACCTGGGAGCAGTGGCAGGCGCTCGCCGCCGCCTGCGAGGAGCACGGCTACGAGGCCCTGTTCCGCTCGGACCACTACCTGTCGGTCATGGGCAGCCCTGAGCGCGGATCGCTCGACGCGTGGGCCACGCTGGCGGCGCTGGCGGCGACGACGTCCAGGATCAGGCTCGGCACGCTGGTCTCGCCGGCCACCTTCCGGCATCCGTCGGTGCTCGCAAAGTCCGCCGCCACGGTGGACCGCGTCTCGGGTGGACGGGTGGAGGTCGGCATCGGGGCCGGCTGGCTCGAGGCGGAGCACCGCGCTTACGGGTTCCCCTTCCTGCCGCTGCGGACCCGGATGGACGTCATGGCCGAGCAGATGGAGATCGTGGCGCGCTCCTTCGGTGACGAGCCCTTCTCCTTCCAGGGGCAGCACTACGAGATCGAGGATCTCGACGCGCTCCCCAAGCCGGTGCAGCGCCCGCGCCCGCCGATCATCGTGGGCGGCCGCGGCGGCCGGCGCAGCCTTGCCCTCGCAGCGCGCTGGGGGGACGAGTACAACACCTTCAGCGCGTCGGTGGACGAGATCCGGCAGCGCCGCGAAGCCTTCGCCGAGGCCTGGCGCGACGCCGGCCGCGATCCCGCGGCCTTTCGCTTCAGCGCAATGGCGAGCGTGGTCGTGGGGGCCGACGACGGCGAGGTGCGCGAGCGCACGGCCCGCCTTGCGGAGTGGCAGGGACGTGAGCGGGGGGAGGTGCTCGAGACCCTTCGCACCACCGGGATCGTCGGCACGGTCGACGAGGCGGCCGAGCGATTCCGGGAGCTGGAGGCGGCGGGAGCGCAGCGCGTGATGGTGCAGCACTTCCTGCACGAGGACATCGAGGCGGTCGAGCTGATCGGGCGGGAGCTCATCCCGCGTCTCGCCTAGATCTCGCTGAAGAAGTTGATCCCGAGGTCGTCCATCACCTGGAGCGCCTCCGAGTTCAGCTGGGTCAGCTCGTTCGTGTAGAGCAGCACGCCCATCACGATCAGCACGGTGCCGGAGATGAGCGTGATCGCGGCGTAGTGGTCGCGGAAGAAGCGAAAGACGCCCGCGAAGGTCGTGAACGCGAGCGCGCTCAGGATGAACGGGACGGCCAGTCCGAAGGCATAGAACGCGAGCAGCACGCCGCCCTTGCCGACGGTGTCCTCGGTGGAGGCGGCGGTGAGGATGGCGCCGAGCGTGGGGCCGGTGCAGGGAAGCCAGGCGACCGCGAAGGCGAGGCCCGGCGATGATCGGGCCGCCGGTGTGGGCGCGCCGCATGAGCTCCTCGGGGCGCCACTCCTTGTTCAGCTGCCGGACGAACAGCGTCGAGATGAAGAGCACGCCGAGCAGCGCGATCACGATGCCCGAGATCTGGCGGAGCAGCTGGCGGTTGTCCTGGAGCGTCTGGCCGAGGCCGGTGGCGGTCATGCCGAGCGCCACGAACATCGCGGTGAACGCGAGGCAGAAGAGCAGCGCGGGGCCGAGCACCTGAGCGCGGCCGCGGCCCTCCTGGATGTCCGCGAACGAGACGCCCGAGATCGTCGAGAGGTAGCCGGGCACGAGCGGCAGCACGCAGGGCGAGACGAACGAGATGAAGCCGACGGCGAAGGCGGCGACGACCGTGGTGTCGACGGTGTCGGCGGCGATCACAGGTCGTAGCGCTCCATGTCGGCTGTCGAGGCGCGCCGCTGTCGGCGGCGGCGGGGCGCGCCGCTCGCCGGTCCCGGCCCGCCGCGCGCGCCAGCGGACCACCGCGAAGGCGATCCCGCCGGCCGCCAGCACGAGCCCGAGGCGCGGGGATCACGTAGACGAGCACGTCGCCGAGGTCGTCATCGCCCTCGTCGCCGGGCAGCGCGAGCACCTCCTCGCCGAACTGCGCGACGAGCGCCTGCTTGATCTCGTCCTTCGAGCGGCAGTCGTCGATCAGGCCCTGGATGTACTCGCGCTCGCGCTGGGCCTGCGGGGCCTCGGTGGCGAGCGCCGAGCGGCGTGCCGCAGACCGGGCACATGACCTCGTCCTCGATGTCGCCGAGCGTCGTCTGCGGGCAGTCCTGGGCGAGCGCGGCCGGAGCGGGGGCCAGCAGCGCGAGCAAGGCGCCGGCCGTGGCCGCCATGCGCCTCATGCGTCCTCCAGCAGCGGCGCGACGGCATCGGTCATGAACGCCTCGTCGACGGGGCCGCGCCGCACCGCCGCGATGCGCCCGTCGCGGTCGATCACGAAGGTCTCCGGATAGGCGACGCACGCCGAAGCTCTCGAGCGCGTCGCCGTCCTTGTCCTTCAGCATCGGGTAGGTCAGGCCGTACTCGTCGATGAACTCCTCGGCGTCGCCGGTCACGTCGAGGACGTCCACGCCGAGCACGGTGCCGCCCTGCTTCGTCATGCGACGGTGCCAGCGCTCGAGCAGCGGCGACTCCTCGCGGCACGGGCTCGCACCAGGAGGCCCAGAAGTTGAGGACGACGACCTCGCCGCGGTAGTCGGCGAGCGAGCCGTTGCCGCCGCCGCTCAGCTTCGGCAGCTCGAGGGCGGGCGCCTCCTCGAGCTCCCCACGAGCCAGCGCGTCCTCGACGCTGCGGTCCGGCTCGTTCTGCGAGAGCCCGTACGCGAGCAGCGCGACGAGCGCCAGAAAGACGCACAGAACGGCGATCGGAACCGGGGTGAGAACCCTCCTCATAGGACCGCTCAGAACCTTAGTGTCGGGCTAGAATCCCCCTCCACGCGGACGTAGCTCAGTTGGTAGAGCGTTGGCTTCCCAAGCCAAAGGTCGCGGGTTCGAGGCCCGTCGTCCGCTCTAGCAGTCGCAAAGAAGAGGGCCCGTCCGAAGACGGGCCCTCCGATGTTCGCGGTGCCTGTGCGGATCAGCCCGCTGCCGGTGCCAAGCCGCCCACGTGGGCGTGCGGGGGCCGGCTGCCGGGCCGGCGGGCGCCGACCACGATCAGCGCCAGCGCTCCGATCATCAGCGCTCCGCCGCCGCCGATCGCGCTCCAGCCGAGCTCGTCCAGGAAGGGGAGCTTGGCGCCCGCGGTCACGTCCGCGGCCACGCCCCGGGAGCCGTCGGCGTTCATCACGACGACCGACCAGTCGCCGTCGTCCACGCGCCAGTCGAGCGTCTGGGTGCCGCGGCCCTGGGTCGAGGCCACCCAGAACGACTCCCGGGCGGGCGCCGCCGGGCGCCGGTTGCCGGGCTCGCGCTGGTACGAGGCCTCGAACGGATCTGTGTCCACGTCGGTCACGAGCGTGTGGCCGACCCCGCGCAGGTAGGAGGTCACGTCCTCCGTCCGGGCGATTCCGACGAAGACCGGCTCGTCACCCTCCGACGCGACCTCGAGCTGGACCCTGCCGAACTCGCCCGAGTCGACGAGCCAGTCGACGCCGTCCAGGTCCACGTCGAGGTTGTCGGTGGCAAGGGCGTGGGTCCCGGCCGCGAAGCGCTCGCTGTCGGTTGCCAAATAGCCCTGGTCGTTCTTCTCCCCGTCGGCCCACAGCGCGGCGGCCCCGAATGCGAGTGCGCCCAGGGCCAGTACCCCGGCGACGACACCCGTCACGATCAGCCCGATGCGGCCGCCGGTGCTGCGTCCCCGCGTCACCTGCGTGTTGTTCTCGGTCATCTCTCGCTCCTGTCTCGGCTTGGCCATGGTGGCGCCATCCAAGATCCCATCGGGCAGGAGGCGGCACACTGGGGCCAACCCTCGGCCGGGGGTGCGGTTATCCCCAGGCGCCCGTCAGCCGAGCAGGCGGCACAGCGCGAAGTCGTCGCCGCCCGTCCTCTGGCCGGCGACGACGATCCTGCCGTTCGGCTGGAGCGCGACCGCGTTGCCGAACGTGGCGACGCCGAAGTCGACGGTCGCCTTCCCGGCGGCGCCGAATCCGGTGTCCGGGGACCCGTTGGGGTTGAGGCGCGCGACCGCGACGACCTCGTCGGCCTGCGAATAGCCGGCGACGACGATCTTGCCGTCCGGCTGCAGCACCGCGCCGTTGGCGAGGTTGGCGAGCGACCCGAAGATGATCGTCGCGGTGCCGTCGCCGTCGAAGGTCGCGTCGAGCGACCCGTTCGGGTTCAGGCGCGTGACGGTCATCATCTGACTTCCGGTCGCGTTCCCGGCGACGACGATCTTGCGGTCCGGCTGCACCAGCACCGCTCTCGCGATGCCGCCGCCGGCCAGCGTCACGCGGCCGTCGCCGTCGAAGTCCGGGTCGAGGGCGCCGTTCGTCCGCAGCCGCGCGACCACGGCCCCGGCGGCCGAAGACTGGCCGGCAACGAGGATGCGCCCGTTGGCCTGGCGGGCCATCGCCAGGCCGAAGTCGTCGCCGCCGAAGTCGATCGGCGACTTGCCGCCGGTGCCGAACGTCGTGTCGAGGGCGCCGTTCGCGTTCAGGCGCGCGACCTGCATGTTCCCGCCCTCGGGACCCGAGAAGCCCGCCACCAGGATCTTGCCGTTAGCCAGCGCGATCACGCTCGTGGCGTGGCTGATCGGGCCCCAGCCGAAGACCGTCTTGCCGTCGCCCGAGAACGTCGTGTCGAGGGACCCGTTCACGTTCAGGCGCGCGACGGCGACACGCAGGTCCGACTGTCCGGCGAGCAGGATCTTGCCGTCGGGCTGCAGTGCCGCCCCGGAGGCGGACTCGTTGTCGCCGCCGAAGCCGATCTCGCGCTTCCCGGTGCTGCCGAACGTGGTGTCGAGAGCGCCGCCAGGGCGCAGGCGGGCGACGCAGAAGGAATCCGAGGCTGCGCCGCCACCGGCCACGACGATCCTTCCGTTGGGCTGCACCAGCACGACTCGCGCCGCGTCGATCCCGCCGAAGTTGATCGCCCGCTTCCCCTCGACATCGAAGCTCGTGTCGAGGTCACCGGGGTCGGCCATTCGCCGAACCTACCGGCTCGGGGCCGTCCGCCGAACCTGGCGCGAGCGGCTCAGCCGACGAAGCGCTCCGGATCCCGCGCGAACTCGCCTGCACAGGCGAGCGTGCAGAAGAAGTAGGCGGTGCCTTCGTGCAGCAGGCGGCCGGCCGCGCGGTCCGGGTCCACGGCCATCCGGCAGACGGGGTCCAGGGGGAGGCGGCCCTGCCCGGACTCGCTCAGGGGGACCGCCGCGAACAGCTCGACGGGCTCCCGGACATTGCGCAGCACCTGACGCCCGCGCGGCTCGTAGAAGACGCCTTCCAGATCAGGCGCCAGCGCGGCGGTCTGCCCCGTGAGCAGGACCTCGCCTCCGCTCGCGACCCCGGAGACACGCGCCGCGAGGTTGACGGCGGAGCCGAAGTAGTCGCCGTCGCGCTCGATGGCCGGCCCGTGATGAAGGCCGACGCGCACTGCCGGGGCCCCGTGCCCCGGCATCAGCCCGCGGGTGATGCTCAGGCCGAGCAGGATGGCCTCGCCGGGGTCCGGCACGCGCAGCATGAGCGCATCGCCGATCGTCTTCACGTGTGCGGCGCCGCGCGGCAGCTCCGACCCGACCGCCTCGCGGAAGTCCGCCACCAGGGCGGCCGCCTGCTCGTCGCCGTGTGCCTCCGTCAGGGCGGTGAAGCCGGCGATGTCGGCAAAGACGAACGTTGCTGGCGAGTCGGTCACTGCACTCCCTCGCGGTGTGCGCGAACGCACAGATCATATACCCCATGGGGGTATCGTGGCTGCGCGATGACACACGCACCGAACAACATGAGCCGCTCCGGCGGCAGGCGTAGATTCGTCATGCACTTCGGCGAGATGCTCCTCGCGATGCTGCTCGGCATGGGCGTGCTCGCCGGAATCGCGCAGCTCGCGTTCTCGGCCGGCGGAGGAAGTCTCGGCGACGCACCGGGCAGCGTCCGGGTGCTGCTGATGGGGTTCGCCATGACCGCTCCTATGGTCGCCTGGATGAGCTATCGCGGGCACGCGCGGGCGCGGAACATGGAGATGGCCGCGTCGATGATCGTCCCGACGCTCGCGGCGGCCGCGCTCGCCGCCGGGGGCGTGCTGTCCGCCGGCGCGGCGCTCGGCGCCCAGCACGCCGCAATGATCCCGGCGATGCTCGGCGTGATGCTGTGGCGCTACGAGGACTACGCGTAGAGCGCTACTGCTTGAACTCCGGCGGCGTCGAGTCCTGACCCTCGCTGAAGCGCCGCTCCTCGTGCTTCTCGGGGTCCTCCTCGCCAAGATCCTCCTGGCCCTCGCTGAAGCGACCGTGCTCGTGCTTCTCGGGGTCGGTCTCGGGGAGATCCTCCTCGCCCGTGCTGAAGCGACCGACGCGCTCGTCCTCGGGGAACTCCTCGGGTGCGTCCTCGCCCCTGGCGAAGTCGGGATCGCGCTCTTGGCTCTCAGGGCTCTCGGGGCTCTCGGGGCTCTCGGGTTCTCGGCGGGATCGTGTGCCATTTCGAAGGACCTCCTCGTCGAGCCGGGGCCTCGCCGTGTGGCGGCGCCGGCTGGGCTTGCGTTACCCGTGTACGTGCACTCTACGCCGCCTGTAACAGGCCGCACAGAGAGGGGTATCACCCGCGGTGCGCCTCTTCCGCCGCAAACGCACGCTGAAGGCCCGTGCCATCAAGCGCGGGCGCGAGCTCCGCAAGGCGGCTCCCCAGCTCGACGTTCCGTGGGCCCGCTCGTGGGTCGCGCGGGGCGATACGCGAGAACTTCCTGCGCTTCGTGCTCGCCCCGACGATGGACGTCTACACGCGGCGCCGCGCGACCGGGAGCGACAAGCCTCTCGCGCCTCAAGGGGCCCGGTGATCCTGGTGGCCAACCACGCGCAGCCACATCGACACGCCCGTGATCCTGGCGGCGCTGCCGCGCCGGCTTCCGCAAGCGCACCGCGGTGGCCGCGGCGGCGGACTACTTCTACAACAACCGCATGGTCGCGGCGCTCGTGTCGCTGGTCTTCAACACCGTGCCGATCGACCGCGACGGCGGCGGCGCTCGACAAGCAGCGCCACGGCGCACCTCGACAAGCTGCTGGACCAGGGCTGGAACCTGCTGCTCTACCCGGAGGGCACGCGCTCGCGCAGCGGCGGCCTCGGCCGGGTGCGGCGCGGCGCGGCGGTGCTGGCCGCGCGCCACAAGCTCGCCGATCGATCCCGATCCGCGTCACCGGCACGAGCGACGCGATGCCGCCGGGCCGCTTCTGGCCCAAGCGCCTGCACGGCAAGGTCATGTCGAAGCGCCACAACGGTCGAGCATCTCCTTCGGCGACCCGATCACGCCGATCGAGGACGCCGCCGCGGTGATCGATCGCGTCCAGCACGTTCTTCGAGAACGGCGACGGCGAAGGTCGTTTCGCTCGCATCCGCGAGCGCGTTGCAGAGCGCTACTGAGCGCTGCGCTCAGTAGTCGTCGTCGTCGACCCAGTCGATCGTCCGCGCCACGGCCTTGCGCCACTTGCGGTAGCCCTTCTCGCGCACGCGCCGGGTCCATCTGCGGCAGCCACTCCGCGGCCTTGTGCCAGTTCGCGCGCAGGCTCGTCGATGTCGGGCCAGAAGCCGACGGCGAGGCCGGCGGCGTAGGCGGCGCCGAGCGACACCGTCTCGGCCACGATCGGGCGCACCACCGGCACGTCGAGCACGTCGGCGAGGAACTGCATCAGCAGGTTGTTGGCGGTCATGCCGCCGTCGACGCGCAGCGTGCGCGAGGGCGACGCCGCGAGTCGGTGTTCATCGCCTCGACCACCTCGCGCGTCTGCCAGGCGGTCGCCTCGAGCACGGCGCGGGCCAGGTGGCCCTTGGTGATGTAGCCGGTCAGCCCGGCGATCACGCCGCGCGCGTCGCTGCGCCAGTGCGGCGCGAACAGGCCGGAGAAGGCCGGCACGAAGTAGCAGCCGCCGTTGTCGTCGACCGTGCGCGCCAGCGTCTCGATCTCGGGCGCGCGAGCCGATCAGCCCGAGGTTGTCGCGGAACCACTGCACGAGCGCGCCGGTGACCGCGATCGAGCCCTCCAGCGCGTAGGTCGGCGGCTCGTCGCCGAGCTTGTAGCCGACCGTCGTCAGCAGCCCGTTGGCCGACCGCACCGGCCGCTCGCCGGTGTTCAGCAGCAGGAAGCTGCCGGTGCCGTAGGTGCACTTGGCCTCGCCGGGCGCGAAGCAGGTCTGGCCGAACAGCGCGGCCTGCTGGTCGCCGAGCGCGGACGCGACCGGGACGCCGGCGAGCGGCCCGCCCGCCTCGCCGTAGACCTCCGCCGACGGGCGGATCTCGGGCAGCATCGCCCGCGGGACGCCGATCGCGTCGAGCAGCTCGTCGTCCCAGTCGAGCGTCGTCGAGGTTCATCAGCATCGTCCGGCTGGCGTTGGTCACGTCGGTGACGTGGCGGCCGGTCAGCTTCCAGATCAGCCACGTGTCGATCGTCCCGAACAGCACCTCGCCGGCCTCGGCGCGCTCGCGCAGGCCCGGCGACGCTGGTCGAGCAGCCAGCGGATCTTCGGGCCGGAGAAGTAGGTGGCGAGCGGCAGCCCGCAGCGGCTCGCGGAAGCGGTCCTGCCCGACGTCGCCGGCCAGCTCGCGGCACGAGGTGGTCGGTGCGCGTGTCCTGCCAGTTGATCGCGTTGTGCACCGGCGCGCCGGTCTCGCGGTCCCAGAGCACGGTCGTCTCGCGCTGGTTGGCGATGCCGAGCGCGACGAGGTCGCGACGCGCGAGGTCTGCGCCGTCGAGCGCCTCGCGCGACGACCTCGAGGACGTTGCGCCAGATCTCCGTCGGGTCGTGCTCGACCCAGCCCGGGCGGGGGAAGATCTGGTGGTGCTCCTTCTGGGCGACCGAGACGATGCGCGCCGACGCGGTCGAACACGATGCAGCGCGACGACGCCGTGCCCTGGTCGATCGCGGCGACGTAGCGCTCGCTCATCGCCATGCTTGTCCTACCAAGGGATCGCGCCGAGTTCGCGTGAGACGGCGCGCGCCGCCTCGCGCACGTACGCGACCAGGTCGCTCGCGCGGCTGCCGTGCTCGCAGCAGCCGCTCGGTCGGTCCGGAGATGCCGATCGCTCCGACGGTCACCCCGCGGCGGTCCTCGATCGGCGCCGCGAGCGAGACCTCGCCGTCGACCAGCTCCCGATGTCGCTCGCCCAGCCGCGCTCGCGGACGTCGCTCGAGCTCGCGCCGCAGCGGTCGAGGTCGGTGATGGTCGCAGGCGTGAAGCGCTCGCAGGCCCGTCCCGGGTGAGCTCGGCCGCGAGGTACCGGTGGTCGCGCGAGCAGCGCCTTGCCCGAGCGCGGTCGCGTGCGCCGGCAGCAGCGCGCCGACCTCGAGCGCCTGGCGGCTGTCGTCGGGACGGAAGACGTGATGGACGATCGAGCACCTGGTTCTCGTGCAGCGTCCCGATGCGCACGCTCTCGCTCGCTGCGCGCGGCCAGCGCGTCGGACCAGTTGAGCGCGCGCGTGCGCAGCTCGTTGCCGTCGAGGTAGCTCGAGCCCATGTGCAGCAGCGCGGCGCCGAGCTGGTACTTGCCCGACTCGCGTCCTGCTCGACGAAGCCGACGTGCTGGAGCGTGCGCAGGATCCCGTGCACGGTGCCCTTCGGCAGGCCGAGCTCGCCCGCGAGCTCGGCCACGCCGAGCCGACGGGTGCGCCCCGACAGCAGGCGCAGGATGGCCGCGGCGCGCTCGATCGACTGGATGTTCCGGGCACGGGCGATTACGTGACGCCGGACGACCGAGTTCGTGTGCGAACTGCGTTTGACATTGTCGAACGGGCTCGGATTAGTGTCGCGCCGTCCAGGTTGTCCAAGAGAGGGAGAGAGCTCTTGAGCATCTTCGGCGCTGAGACGATCGGGACTGCGCTCCTGATCCTGTTCGGCGACGGTGTCGTGGCGGCGGTGCTGCTGAACAAGTCCAAGGTTCAGAACGCCGACTGGATCGTGATCGCCCTCGGGCTGGGGGATCGCCGTCATGGTCGGCGTCTACGCCGTCGGGCAGTTCAGCGGCGCTCATCTGAACCCCGCCGTCACCGTCGGCCTCTGGATCACCGGCGCGATCGATGGCAGCGATGTGCCCGACGTACTTCGCCGGCGAGTTCCTGGGCGCCGTCATCGGAGCACTGCTCGTGTTCCTGGCCTACTACCGAGCACTTCGGCGAAACAGAGGATCCAGGCCTCAAGCTTGCGGTGCTTCTCGACCGGCCCGGCGATCCGCAACTACGGGTGGAACATCGTCACCGAGATCATCGGCACGTTCGCGCTCGTGTTCGGCATCCTGGCGATCGCCGACAACGCGGCGTCCAGGCGAGTCGGGATTGACGACGCTGCTGGTCGTCGTTCCTGATGTGCTCGCAATCGGTTTGTCGCTCGGCGGGCCGACCGGATACGCCATCAACCCGGCGCGTGACCTGAGCCCGCGCATCATGCACGCGATCCTGCCCATCCCGGGCAAGGGCAGCTCCGACTGGAGCTACTCCTGGGTGCCGGTCGTCGGCGCCGCTCATCGGCGGCGCGCTCGGCGGGTTCCTCTTCTGGTGGTGGTGGCCCTAGGCCCTACGGGGAGGCGGACGATGAAGAAGCTGATCAACGCGCCGGACGCGTGTCCTGCAGGACTCGCTCCGGGGGGTGGAGGCGGCGCACGGCGACCGCCTCCGCGTCAACTACGACCCGCCCTACGTGGTCCGGGCCGACGCTCCCGTCCAGGGAAAGGTCGGCCTGGTCTCGGGCGGCGGCTCCGGACACGAGCCGATGCACGGAGGCTTCGTCGGCCCCGGGATGCTGGACGCGGCCTGCCCGGGCGAGGTGTTCACCTCGCCCACGCCGGACCAGATGCAGGAGGCCACGAAGGCCGTCGACGGCGGCGCCGGCGTGGTCCACATCGTCAAGAACTACACCGGCGACGTCATGAACTTCGACATGGCGGCCGACCTCGCGCAAGGGCGAAGGGACATCGAGGTCGAGTCCGTGCTCACGAACGACGACGTCGCGGTCGAGGACTCGCTCTACACCGCCGGCCGGCGGGGCGTGGGGGTCACGGTGCTCGTCGAGAAGATCTGCGGCGGAGCGGCGGACGACGGCCGCTCCCTCGCGGAGGTGGCCGAGCTGGGACGGCGGGTCAACGCCAACGGCCGCTCGATGGGCATGGCGCTGACGCCCTGCATCACGCCGGGCTCGGGCGAGCCCAGCTTCGAGCTGGGCGAGAACGAGGTCGAGATCGGGATCGGCATCCACGGTGAGCCCGGGCGCTTCCGCGAGAAGATCGGGCCCCGCCTCGCAGATCGCGGAGCGGCTCATGACGCCGATCGTCGAGGACCTGCCGTTCTCGTCGCGGCGACCGCGTGCTCGCCTTCGTCAACGGCATGGGCGGCACCCCGCTGATCGAGCTGTACGTGATGTACGGCGAGGTGGCGAAGCTCCTCGAGGAGCCACGGCCTTCAGATCGAGCGCAACCTGATCGGCAACTACATCACCTCGCTCGAGATGCAGGGCTGCTCGATCACGCTGGTGAAGCTCGACGACGAGATGGTCCGCTACTGGGACGCACCGGTGGACACACCGGCCCTGCGCTGGGGCTAGTCCGGGACGAGCAGTGCCGGTCACCCGCGACACGGTCGTGGACTGGATGCGCCGCTTCGCCGGCGAGATGGAGGAGCACCGACAGGAGCTCGTCCGTCTCGACACGGCGATCGGCGACGGTGACCACGGGACGAACATGGACCGGGGGATGCGCAAGGCGCTCGAGAAGCTCGACGGCGCCGAGCAGGCCGACCCCGGCGCCGTGCTCAAGACCGTGGCGATGGCGCTGATATCGAGCGTCGGCGGTGCCGCGGGGCCGCTCTACGGGACGCTCTTCCTGCAGATGGGCGGGGCGATGGCCGGCCAGGAGCGAGGTCGACCTGGCCGGCTACGTCGCCGCCTGGCAGAAGGGCCTCGAGGGGGTGCAGGCGCGGGGCAAGGCCGAGCCCGGCGACAAGACGATGGTCGACGTGCTGACCCCGGCCGTCGAGGCGATGGAGCAGGCCGGCGACCTCGACGCGGCCCTGCGGGCGGCCGTCGAGGCGGCCGAGACCGGAATGAAGGACACGATTCCGCTGGTCGCGCGCAAGGGCCGCGCGAGCTACCTGGGGGAGCGCAGCAAGGACCATCAGGATCCGGGCGCCACCTCGACCTACTACCTCTACCGACCGCCGCCGAGGCGCTCGCGGCGCAGGTTGAAAGGAGGAAACATATGGCGGAGTACGCGGCAGCGCTCGATCAGGGCACGACGAGCACGCGCTGCATGATCTTCGATCACGGCGGCAACGTGGTCGCGGTCGAGCAGATCGAGCACGAGCAGATCTATCCCGAAGCCGGGCTGGGTCGAGCACGACGCCGAGCGAGGTCTGGCAGCGCACGCGCCAGGTGATGGACGGCGCGCTCGGCAAGGTCGGCGGCGAACGCCGACGACATCGCGGCGCTCGGGATCACCAACCAGCGCGAGACGACGGTCGTGTGGGACCGCAACACCGGCGAGCCGGTCTACAACGCGATCGTCTGGCAGGACACGCGGACGGACAAGATCTGCGACGAGCTGTCCGCCGACGAGCGGACAGGATCGCTTCCGGCTGAAGACGGGCCTGCCGATCGCGACCTACTTCTCGGGGCCGAAGATCCGCTGGATCCTCGAGAACGTCGACGGCGCCGCGCGACCGGGCGGACGCCGGCGATCTGATCTTCGGCAACATGGACACCTGGTGCATCTGGAACCTCACCGGCGGCACCGACGGCGGCCTGCACATCACCGACCCGACGCAACGCCAGCCGGACGATGCTGATGAACCTCGAGACGCTCGACTGGGACGACGAGCTGCTGCGACGCCATCGGCGTGCCGCGCTCGATGCTGCCCGGAGATCAAGCCCTCGAGCGGCGTGTACGGCGAGGTCAAGGGCGGCGCGCTTCGCGGGCGTCCAGGTCGCCGGCGACCTCGGCGACCAGCAGGCGGCCACCTTCGGCCAGACCTGCTTCTCGGTCGGCGAGGCGAAGAACACCTACGGCACGGGCAACTTCCTGCTGCTCAACACGGGCACGGAGGCGGTCCAGTCGAAGAACGGCCTGATCACGACGGTCGGCTACAAGATCGGCGACGACGACGCGGTCTACTGCCTGGAGGGCTCGATCGCGATCACCGGGGCGCTCGTGCAGTGGCTGCGCGACAACCTGAAGCTGATCCGCTCGTCGAGCCGAGGTCGAGGACCTGGCGAAGACCGTCGAGGACAACGGCGGCGCGTACATCGTGCCGGCGTTCTCCGGGCTGTTCGCGCCGTACTGGAAGTCCGACGCGCGCGGCGTCGTTCGCCGGCCTGACCCGCTACGTCAACGGCGGTCACATCGCGCGCGCGGCGCTCGAGGCCACGGCCTTCCAGAGCCGCGAGGTCGTCGACGCGATGAACGCCGACTCCGGCGTGGAGCTCGAGTCGCTGAAGGTCGACGGCGGCATGGTCGTGCAACGAGACTGCTCATGCAGTTCCAGGCCGACATCCTCGGCGTGCCGGTGATCCGGCCGAAGGTCGCGGAGACGACCTCGCTCGGCGCCGCCTACGCGGCCGGCCTCGCCACCGGGTTCTGGGCGGAGGTCGAGGACCTGCGCGAGAACTGGGTCGAGGACAAGCGCTGGGAGCCGCAGATGGACGCGGACGCGCGCGACGAGGCCTACCGCTTCTGGAAGAAGGCCGTCACGCGGACGTTCGACTGGGCGGAGTAGGTGCCGAGCCGCGGCGCGGCCGGGTCGGCCGGCGGCGCGCGGCCCCCGATGCCGCCGCCGGGTAGGCTGAAGGAGGAGTGGCTGCTGCTGCGAGACGGATGTGCTCGTGATCGGCGGTGGCGCGACCGGCGCCGGGGTGGCCTGGGACGCCGCGCTGCGCGGCCTGCGCGTCGTGCTCGCCGATCGGCTCGACCTCGCGAGGGGACGAGCGGGCGCTTCCACGGGCTGCTGCACTCGGGCGGCCGCTACGTGGTCAAGGACCCGAAGGCGGCCGAGGAGTGCATCGTCGAGAACCGCGTGCTGCGCGAGATCGTCCCCGACTGCATCGAGGACACGGGCGGGCTGTTCGTCACGACGCCCTACGACGACCCCGAGTACGCCGATCGCTTCGCCGAGGGCTGCCGCGCGACGGCGTCGACTGCGAGGAGATCGAGCCGCGCGAGGCGCTCGAGTCGGAGCCGCGGCTGAACCCGGGCATCACGCGCGCGTTCCGCGTGCCCGACGCGGCGATCGACGCGTGGAAGACCGTGTGGGCGCTCGCCCGCGGCGCCAAGCGGCAGGGCGAGGCGCACATCCTGCCCTACCACGCCGCGGTGGCCGTCGAGCGCGACGGCGACGAGGTCACCGGCGCGCGGCTGCGCGACGTGCGCAACGGCGAGGAGGTCGAGGTCGGCGCGCGTGACGGTGAACGCCGCCGGCGCGTGGGCCGGGCGATCGCCGACATGGCCGGCATCGAGGGCGTCCGCATCCATCCCGGGCCGCGGAATCATGATCGCCATGAACCACCGGCTCGTGAACACGGTGATCAACCGCTGCCAGATGCCCACGGACGGCGACATCCTCGTCCCGATCCGCACCGTCTGCGTGATCGGCACGACCGACGTCGAGACGCCGGACCCCGACGACCAGACCGTCGCGCAGGACGAGGTCGACGCGATGCTCGACGACGGCGAGAAGCTCGTCCCGGGCTTCCGCGCGGGCCCGCGCGCTGCGGGTGTGGACGGGGGTGCGCCCGCTCTTCCAGGACGCGAAGGGCGACGTCGCCTCCACCCGCGACGTCACGCGCGCCCACACGCTGCTCGACCACTCGCGAGCGCGACGGCGTCGGCCGCTTCGTGACGATCACCGGCGGCAAGTTCACGACCTTCCGGCTGATGGCCGAGGAGACCGTCGACGCGGTGTGCCGCCAGCTCGGCGAGGACCGCCCCTGCAAGACGGCGAGCACGCCCTTGCCGGGCTCGGAGGAGGGCGAGCACTACCACATCTCCGAGCGCCTTCGGCGGCGCGAGTCGACGCTCCTCGACGGACCAGCTCATCTGCGAGTGCGAGCTCGTCCCGCGCAGCAGGCTCGAGGCGGCGATGGAGCGGCGCGGCACCGCGAACCTGAACGACATCCGGCGCGTCCTGCGCCTCGGGCATGGGCCCGTGCCAGGGCGGCTTCTGCACCTACCGGGCCACGGGGATCCTGCACGGCCTCGAGGGGATGACGACCGACGCAGGCCAACGGGGCGCTGCGCGCGTTCCTCGAGGAGCGCTGGAAGGGCACCTGGCCGATCCTGTACGGCGACCAGCTGCGCCAGGCGCGGCTCGACGACTGGATCTACCACGGCGTCCTCGACGTGGACCACCTCCCGCAATGACCGACTTCCGCTACGACGTCGTGGTGGTGGGCGCCGGCGTCGCCGGGCTCTGCGCCGCCACCCGGCTCGCCGAGGACGGCGCCGGCGTCTGCGTGCTCGCGCACGGCGTCGGGTCCACGCACCTGGCGCCCGGCACGGTCGACGTGCTCGGCTATGCGCCCGAGCGGGTGGAGGAGCCGGCGCGGGCGCTGCCGGCGTTCGTGGAGGCGCAGGCCCGATCACCCGTACGCCCTGCTCGGCGTGGACGCGGTCGCCCCGGCGCTCGACTGGTTCGCCGAGCGCATCGCCCGCGGGCCCCAGCCGGGCTACGCGTACGTCGGCGACGCTCGAGCGCAACATCGCTGCTGCCGACGGCGCTCGGCGCGGCGCGGCCCTCGGCGCTCGTGCCGGAGACGATGGCCCGCGGCGACCTGCGGCGGCGAGGCGCCGCTCTGCATCGTGGGCGTGCCGCGGCTGCGCGACTTCCACGCCTCGCTCTGCGCCGCCAACCTCGCGCCGGCTGGGCATCGAGGCGCGCGCGGTCGAGCTCGACATCGAGGAGGGCCGCGCCGAGATGCAACGCGCTCGGGCTGGCGCGCCGCTTCGACGACCCGGCGTTCCGGGCCGGCTTCGCGAGCCGCCTCGCGGCCGCTCCTGCGGCCGGGCGAGCGGGTCGGGCTGCCCGCGATCCTCGGGCTGCGCGATCCGCACGGCGCCTGGTCCGACCTGGAGGAGCGGCTCGGGCACCAGGTGTTCGAGATCCCGACGCTGCCGCCCTCGGTGCCCGGCATGCGCGTGTTCGAGGCGCTGCGCGCGGCGCTGCTGGCGGCCGGCGGCCGGCTCGTGCTCGGCGCCAAGGTCGTCGGCGCGGAGCGCGACGGCGCACGCGTCACGGCCCTGCGCACCCACGCGCGGCGGCCGCGACACGTCGTACGGCGCCGGCCACGTGGTGCTCGCGAGCGGCGGCTTCGCCTCCGGCGGGCATCGCGCTCGACTCCGACTGGCAGACGCACGAGAGCGTGCTCGGGCTGCCGCTGCGCGGCGCTGCCTGGCCCGGGCGAGCCGCGCTTCAGCCGCGGACTACTTCGGCGACCAGCCGCATGAGCCGGGCGGGGGTGGCGGTCGACGCGCGAGCAGCGCGCCGAGGGGACCGAGAACGTGCTTCGTGGCCGGGCGCCGCGCTTCCGGGCGCCGAGCCCTGGCGCGAGGGCTCGGGCGAGGGCATCGCGATCACGAGCGGCCACCGCGCCGCCGGGCTCGTGCTCGCCGAGGCGGGACAGGCGGCCGCGGCATGACCGACCTCGTTCGAGTCGCTGCTCGAGGAGGAGTCGCTGCGCGACTCGCTCGACCACTGCGTCAAGTGCACGATCTGCGAGACCGCCTGCCCGGTCTCGAACGTCACGCCGCTGTTCCCCGGGCCGAAGTACGCCGGCCCGCAGGCCGAGCGCTTCCGGGTGCACGACGAGCCGGCGGTCGAGTGGTCGGTCGACTACTGCTCGGGCTGCGGGATCTGCACCCAGGTGTGCCCGCAGGGGGTGAAGATCGCGCAGATCAACGCCCAGGCCCGGCGCAAGGTCAAGGAGGAGCGCGGGCATCACCGCTGCGCGACCGGCTGATCGGCCGGCCCACGCTGATCGGGCGCCTCGGGCAGCCGGCGGCGCCGCTGGCGAACGCGTCGCTGCGCTCGCGGCCCGCTGCGGCTCGCTGCTCGAGAAGGTGCTCGGCATCCACCGCGACGCCGCGATGCCGAGCTTCGCGCGGCCACACCTTCCGCTCCTGGGCAAAGCGCCACCAGAGCCCGCCGGCGCCGCGCCGGGCCGTCTACTTCCACGGCTGCGGCACCGAGTACTACGAGCCCGACGTCGGCCGCATGACCGTCGCCGTGCTCGAGCACAACGGCTTCCAGGTCGAGATCCCCAAGCAGGACTGCTGCGGCCTGCCGCTGCAGTCGAACGGGCTCTTCGACGACGCCCGCAGCTACGTGCTCCAGCTGGCCGCGCAGGCTCGCGCCGCATGCCCGCGACGGCGCGCATCATCGTCGGCAACGCCACCAGCTGCACGCTGATGCTGAAGCGCGAGGCGCGCGAGATCCTCGGGCTCGAGGACGACCCCGACCTGAAGCTCGTGAGCGAGCGCACCTACGACATCTGCGAGCTGCTGCTCGAGCTGCACCACAAGGGCGAGCTGCGGACGGACTTCAGCCCGGTCGAGCGAGGTCGTGGCCTACCACGCCCCCTGCCAGCAGCAGGGCCACTTCATGGGCAAGCCCGCGCGTGGAGCTGCTGTCGCTCGTGCCCGGCCTCGAGCTGCAGCGAGCTCGACGCGCGCTGCTGCGGCATCGCCGGCACGTACGGCCTGAAGCGCGAGAAGTACGACATCGCGATGAAGGTCGGCGCCGACCTGTTCGCCCAGGTCGGCGCGTCCGGCGCCGGGCGTCGTGGCGTGCGACAGCGAGACCTGCCGCTGGCAGATCGAGCACGGCACGGACAAGCCCTCGGTGCACCCGCTCGAGCTGCTGCATCGCGCCTACGGGCTGTAGCTCCGGATGGTCGGGCTCGTCGTCGTCTCGCACAGCGCCTCGCTGGCCGAGGGCGTCGTCGAGCTGGCGCGCGAGATGGGCGGAGAGGAGGTGCGCGATCGAGGCGGCCGGCGGCCTCGACGACGGGACCGTCGGCACCGACGCCGCGCGCGTCCTCGCGGCGATCGAGCGCGCGATGTCTGAGGCCGGTGTGCTCGTGCTGATGGATCTGGGCAGCGCGCTCATGAGCGCCGAGATGGCCACGGAGATGCTCGACGGACGGCGCCCGCGTGCTGCTGAGCGAGGCGCCGCTCGTCGAGGGCGCGGTGGCCGCCGCGGCCGCGGCGCGCGTCGGCAGCTCGCTCGACGAGGTGGCGCGCGAGGCTCGCGGGGCGCTCGCCATGAAGAGCTCGCAGCTCGAGGCGGATGAGGCGCCGCCGGCGGACGGAGCCGGCGCGCGCCGGTCGCCGACGCCGACGCCGAGGCGCGCATCCCCGTCCTCGAACGAGATCGGCCTGCACGCGCGCCCGGCGGCGCTGGTGGTCGAGCTCGCGTCGCGCCACGACGTCGGACCTGCGCCTCGCCAGGGCGGACGGCGGGGCACCGGTGAGCGCGCGCAGCCTCACCGGCCTGATGACGCTCGGCGCGCGGCTGGGCGACGAGCTGCTCGCCACGGCGTCGGGCCCGGACGCCCAGGAGGCGATCGACGCGCTCGAGGAGCTCGCGCGCGGGGGCTTCGGGGAGGGGGTGGCCGCGCGCGACACCGAGCCGGCGCCGCCGGCCGCGCCGGAGGAGGAGCCGGCGCCCGCTCCCGAGGAGACGGCCCGCCGAGCCGCAGCCGGGCGACGGTGCTGAGGGGCATCGCGGCCTCGCCCGGAATCGCCCTCGCGCCCGCCCGCCAGCCTCGGCGCGGCGCCGGCCGCCCCGCCCGAGCGCGAGCCGGGCGACGCGGACGTCCGAGCGCGGTCGGCTCGACGAGGGCCGGGAGTCGGCGCGCGCCGCCATCGAGGCCGACCGTGAGCGGGTGGCCGCGCGCGGTGCGGTGCGCCGAGGCGGAGATCTTCGCCGCCCACCTGGCGCTGCTCGACGACGAGGCGCTGCTCGAGCCCGCCCACGCGGCGATCGACGAAGGGAGCCACCGCCGAGCGAGCCTGGCTCGACGCCGCCGCGGGCGTGGCCGACACCTACCGCGGCCTCGACGCGCCGCTCCTGCGCGAGCGCGCCGCCGACGTCACGGACGTCGGCACGCGCGTGGCCGCGGCCATCGCCGGCGAGGGCGCCGCGCCCCGGGCCGCTCGAGGAGGGCGTGGTGATCGCCGCGAGCTCACGCCCGGCCGCGGCCGCCGGGCTCGACCCGGCGCTCGTGCGCGGTGTCGCGACCGCGCGTGGCACTCCCACCGCTCACGCGGCCATCCTGGCCCGCGCGCTCGGGCTCCCCGCAGTGGTTGGCCTCGGCGACGGGCTCCTGGCCGTGCCGGAGGGTGCGCCGCTGCTGCTCGACGGGGACGAGGGCTCGGTCCAGGTCTCGCCGCCCGAGGAACGTGCTCTCCGCTGCCCGCGAGCGCGCAGCGCGTGCATCGAAGCGGCGCGCGGCCGCGCGCGAGCATGCCCGTCGAGCCGGCCGAGACGCGCGACGGCGTCCGGATCGAGGTGGCCGCGAACGTGGAAGACCCGGACGCGGCCGAGGCGGCCGTCGAGCTCGGTGCGGAGGGCGTCGGCCTGCTGCGGACGGAGTTCATGTTCCTCGACCGGCCGAGCCTCCCCAGCGAGGAGGAGCAGGCCAAGCTGCTCGAGCGCGATCGCGCGGGCTCTCGGCGGACGGCCGCTGATCGTGCGCACCCTCGACGCGGGCGCCGACAAGCCGCTGCCCGCGGTCCCCATGGAGCCCGAGGCGAACCCGTTCCTCGGACGGCGCGGGATCCGGCTGTCGCTGGCGCGCCCCGACCTCCTCGCCACCCAGCTGAGGGCGACCCTGCGGGTGGCCGCCGAGCACCCGCTGAAGCTGATGTTCCCGATGGTCTCGACCGAGGCCGAGCTCGAGCAGGCGCTCGCGATCCTCGCGCGCGCGCGTGAGGAAACCGGCGTCGACGCGCCGATGGAAACCGGAATCATGGTCGAGGTTCCCGCCGCCGCGCTGCTGTCCGAGCGGCTGGCACGGCACGTAGACTTCTTCTCGATCGGCACGAACGACCTGACCCAGTACGCGATGGCCGCCGAGCGCGGGAACGAGCACGTGGCGCCGCTGCTGGCGGGGCCCCAGCCGGCGGTTCTGCGACTCGTGCGCGAGACCGTCGCCGGCGCCGAGGCGCACGGCCGCTGGGTCGGCGTGTGCGGCGAGCTGGCCGGCGACCCGCCCGCCGCCCTCCTGCTCGCTGGGCTCGGGGTGCGCGAGCTGAGCATGGCCCCGCCGCTCGTGCCCGAGGTCAAGGCCGCACTGCGCGAGATCAGCATGGCCGACGCTCGCCGCGTGGCCGATGAGGCGCTCGCCGCCGAGGACGCCGACGAGGCGCGGCGGCTCGCCGCGGCGCTTCTGTGAGCCGCCCCGCCGAAGGAACCGCCTCGGCGGTCGGCGCCCGCCCCGTGCGATCGCAGGGGGACGAGGCTCGCACGCGGCTGCTCGTGATCGGCACCGGCCTGCGCATCCTGCTCACGCCGGTCGTGATGGCGCTCGTGCTCGCGGGATCCGACACGGCCGCCGTGATCGTCTTCATCGCGGCCGCGGCCACCGACTGGTTCGACGGGCGGCTGGCTCGGCGCTGGGAGGTGACGACGCGGCTCGGGGCGTTCCTGGACACGACCGCCGACAAGCTGCTCGTGACCGGCGTGCTCGTCGCGCTCGTGGCGGTCGACCGGGCCTCGCCCTGGCTCGCGATGGTGATCATCGGCCGCGAGCTGATCCTGCTCGGGCTGCGAGCCGCGGTCGAGCCGCCGAGGGCCGGCACCTCGAGACCTCCCTGCTCGGCAAGTGGAAGGCCACCGTCCAGTTCGTCGCGATCGCCCTCGCGATCGTGCGGCCGGACGTGATCGTGGGCGGCGAGTATCTGGACGAGTGGGCGATGCTGGTGGCGGCCGTGGTGACCGCCTGGTCGGGGATCGACTACCTGCTCCGCTTCGCCGCCGTGCTCCGATCGGACACGTGACCCGCGTCTTCGTGACCGGGGGCAGCGGCGTGGTCGGCGGGGCACTCGTCGACGCGCTGCGCGCACGCGGGGACGAGGTGGTCGCGCTCGCCCGCTCCGACGCCGCCCGCGCCTCGCTCGAGCAGCGCGGAGCGCAGGTGGTGAGCGGCGACATCCTGGACGCCGACGTCCTCGCCCGCGGCATGGAGGGCTGCGCAACTCTCTTCCACGTGGCCGGCCAGAACTCCCTGTGCGTCGAGGACCCGTCGTCGATGCTCCGCGCGAACGTGGAGGGCCCCGCGGTGGCGATCCGCGCCGCCGCGCGGGCGGGCGTGGGGCGCGTGGTGCACACCTCGTCCGCCGCCACGATCGGCGAGCCCGAGGGCATCATCGGGCGCGAGGACACGCCGCATCGCGGCTGGTTCCTCTCGACCTACGAGCGCTCCAAGACGGAGGGGGAGCGCGTGGCGCTCGAGACCGGGCGGGCGGAGGGCGTCGACGTGGTCTCGGTCAATCCCTGCTCGGTCCAGGGCCCGGGCCGCGCGGGCGGCACAGCCCGCTTCCTGCTCGCCTTCCTCGACGGCCGCCTGAAGCTGTTCGTCGACACGCACGTGAGCCTCGTCGACATCAAGGACTGCACCGCCGGGCACCTGCTCGCAGCGGAGCGCGGCACGCCCGGCGAGCGCTACATCCTGAGCGGCGTCACGCTCACGATCTCCGATGCCTTCGCCCTGGCCGCGGATGTCGCGGGCGTCGAGCGGAGCCCGCGGCTCGTGCCGCGCCGGGCGGCCACGGTCGCCGGCGCCGTGGTCGAGCGGGCGTTCCGGCTCGTGCGCCGCCGCCCTCCGGTGTGCCGCGAGATGGTGCGCACGCTGATCCACGGCCACAGGTACGACGGGTCACGGGCAGAGCGCGAGCTCGGGCTGCAGTACACCGATCCCCGTGACACCGTTCGCCGCACGGTGGCCTGGGCCCGCGAGGCCGGGCTCCTGCGCAACGTCTGAGTGACCGCTCTCACACAGCGGTGGAGGCCGTCCACCGTAGGCTCGCCCCGTCCGATCGACCCACGGAGGAGAACGAATGCCGGCCAAGCTGCGCTCGCGCCTGACCTACGCCAACGTGATGGCGACCGTTGCCGTCTTCATCGCCCTCGGCGGCTCCTCCTACGCAGCCCTGCAGGTCACGAGTAGGAACGTCCCGAAGGACGCCCTCACGGGAGCCGACATCAAGCGCCTCACAGGCAAGGACGTGCTCGCCAACTCGCTGACCGGCGGCGACATCAAGGGCCTCACGAGCGCAGACGTTCAGAACGGCCGCCTGCTCGCCGAGGACTTCGCGTCCGGGCAGCTCCCGAAGGGGGAGAAGGGTGAGAAGGGTGAGAAGGGGGCTCCGGGAGCCACCAACGTCGTCGTCCGTGCGGAGACCTACACGCCGCTTCCCCCCAACGTCCACCGGAACAACAGAGTCATGTGCAACGCGGGCGAGGTCGCCATCGGCGGTGGCGCCGGCATGACCGGCAACGCCGGCGCCGAGGAGCTCCAGCAGAGCTACCCCGTGGAGGGCGACGAGTCGCCCGCGGAGACCGGTGACACGCCGCGCGGATGGTGGAGCATCATCGAGAACTACCACCCCACGGCCAGCCAGACCCCCGTCGCCTACGTGCTCTGCGCGCGACCCTGACGCGAGCCGCGATCTAGACTCGCCTCGTGGGGGCGGCCCGTCCCGACGAACCGGTCCGGCTGGCGGAGCTGATGGCGGCCCTGTCGCTGGCGACAGACCTCGGTCTCGGCCGGCCGCTCGAACGCGAGCTCGCGATCTGCCTGGCCGCGCTCGAGCTCGCCGACCGGCTCGGCTGCTCTCCGGAGGAGCGCTCGGACGTCTACTACGTGGCGCTGCTAGCGCATCTGGGCTGCACGGGCGCGGCGGCCGACTTCGCGAGCTGGGCCGGGGGCGACGAGATCCGCTTCCTGCGCGGCATGCAGGAGCTCGGGCTGGGCTCCGAGCCGGCCGAGGACCTGCGCCATCTCGTCCGCCGGCTGGCGGACGACCGCCCGCTGCCCGAGCGCGCGCGGCTCGTCGCCGGGGTGCTCGCGGGGGGCGGGAAGCAGGCGAAGCTGATGGCGGCGAACCTCTGTGAGGGCGCGACGCTGCTCGCCCGCCGGCTGCACATGCCCGACGGCGTCGTCGCCGCGCTCGGCCAGCTCATGGAGCGCTGGGACGGCAAGGGGCATCCCCGGCGGCGTGGGCGGAGAGCGCCTCGCTCGCCCGATGCGGATCGTGACCGTGGCGCACGACGTGGTCGTGCTTGCGGCGTCGCGCGACCGGGAGGCGGCCGGCGCGGCCGTGGCGCGGCGCCGCGGGCGCGGCTATGACCCGGCGGTGGCGGACGCCGTGCTCGTAGATCCCGAGGCGTTGCTCGCGCTGGCACAGGTGGAGGACGCCTGGGAGCGGGTGCTCGATGCCGAGCCGGACCCGGTCGCGACGATCTCGCGCGCGGGGCTCGTCTCCGTCGCAACGGCCTTCGGCGAGTTCGCCGACCTCAAGGTCTCGTTCCTGCACGGGCATTCCGGGCGCGTGTCCGGCCTCGCCGCGCGGCGCCGCCGAGGCGCTCGGCTGCCCGGCGCCGGAGGTCGCCGAGATTCGCGCCGCCGGCCTGGTCCACGACGTCGGCAGGGTGGCGGTGCCGAACGGGATCTGGGACAAGCCCGGTCCGCTGAACGCCGGGGAGTGGGAGCGCGTGCGCCTGCACCCCTACTACACGGAGCGTGTGCTCGAGCGCTCGGCCGTCCTCGCGCCGCTTGCGGTCCTCGCCGGCTCCCACCACGAGCGAATCGACGGGTCCGGTTACCACCGGGGCGCCACGGCCGCGCAACTCGGTACGGGGGCGCGGGTCCTGGCCGCCGCCGACGTGTACGACGCGCTCACCCACGACCGCCCCTACCGGGGGGCGCTGAGCGCCGCTGCCGCGCGGACGGAGCTCGGCGAGATGGTCGTGGCCGGGCGCCTCGACAAGCGTGCCGTGGACGGCGTGCTCGAGGCCGCCGGGGCGGCGGCGCTCGACGTGCGACAGGGCTACCCGGCCGGTCTCACCGAGCGCGAGGTAGAGGTCCTGCGCCTCGTCGCGCAGGGGGCGGACGAGCAAGGAGATCGCGAGCGCGCTCGTGATCACCGAGAAGACGGCGGGCCACCACGTGGAGCACATCTACGCGAAGACCGGTGTCTCGACGCGCGTCGGGGCGGCGCTGTTCGCGATGCGCCACGACCTCGTGGATTGACTCGAGATGGGGAGTTCTCCCGATGGCAGAAGCCGCGGGGGGCGTAGCCGTCGCGCGTATGGAATACAGGGTCAACGGCATCCGGCTTCACTGCGAGGAGCGCGGCAGCGGCGCTCCCGATCCTCTGCATCCACGGCGCCGGCAGCTCCGCGCTCGTCTGGGACGACGCCGTCGGTCGGCTCTCGGAACTGGGGCGCGTGATCTCGTACGACCGTCGCGGCTGCAGCCGCAGCGAACGCCCCGATCCCTACGAGCGCACGAGCGTGGCCGAGCACGCGGACGACGCGGCCGCGCTGCTCGACACGCTGGAGGCGGCGCCCGCCGTGGTGATCGGCCGCAGCTATGGCGGCACGGTCGCGATCGACCTGGCGCGCCGGCTATCCCGACCTGGTGCGCGCGTTCGTCGTGCTCGAGGGCGACGCTCCCCGCGAGCTCGCACCGGCGACCGCCGCCTGGGGCGAGGCCGTGGCCGAGCGCCTGCGGGAGGTGGCCGAGCGAGCCGGCGTCGACGCCGTCCCCGAGGCGCTCATCGACGAGGTGCTGGGCGAGGGGACATGGGACTCGTTGCCCGAGCAGCTGCGCCAGGTCCTCGGCCAGAACGGCCCGGCGATCCTCGCGGAGCTCGGGGGAGAGTGGTGGCTCGACGCCGACGCCGCCGCGCTCGCCACCGTCAGGCAGCCCGCGCTGCTCGTCGCGGCCGCCGATTCACGGCCGGAGCTGCGCGACCCGACCGCGGCGCTCGCGCGGGTCCTGCCGAACGCCCGCACGGCGCTCGTGGACGGCGGCCATCTGATCGATCCGGCGGCGCCGGAGGTGCTCGCCTTCGTTCGCGAGGTGCTCGCGACCGGTTGATCGGCGCCTCATGAGCGCGTCGTGGCTCTAAGATCGCGCCGGCATGCTGGGCGACTCGGCACGTGCTCGTTCAGCACGCACAGCGGCTGCACTGGTCCTGGCGATGATGGCCGGATGGCTCGTGTTGCCGGCCGCAGTGGGCGCGCAGGACGATGACCGGCCGCGCCTGAACCATCGTGTCGCAGTTGACGACGGACGCGCCGTCCTGCGCCTGTGGTGCCCTGCACCTCGGGACCGCCGATGCGTTGGTCGCCTCACGATCAGCGCCTGGCTTGGCGGCGATGGAGGACGCAGAGACGATTGCGGGCGTCCGATTCAGCCTGAGAGGCCTACGCAGCACCACCTTGCGCGTCGAGCTCTCCGAGCGTGCCGTACGGGTACTCGACCGCGCGGGGCTGCTGGGTGCACTGATCGAGAGCCGCACCAGTCGCGGCGAACGTCGTCGCGGCATCCTGCTGTTCGAGCCGCGCATCGCCGGCGGCGGACCGCCTGGGCCGGTTGGCCCTCAGGGGGTTCCCGGGGTGGTGGGTCCCGCCGGACCGCAGGGCGAGACGGGACCTGCCGGACCGGGCAGGGCCCGGGGGCGAGACGGGACCGGCCGGACCGGGAGGGCCCGCGGGGGCAACGGGACCGGCCGGGCCCCAGGGGCCACAGGGCGTTCAGGGTCCCCCCGGAGCGCAAGGTGCTCCGGGCACCCTCGGCGCCGCGGGGCCGGTGGGCGGCCCGACCGCCGCCGCCAGCCCAGCCGGCGCCCCGGGCGCCGGCGCATCGGCCCCGCGGGTCCACAGGGTCCGGCAGGGCCACCGGGCCAGAAGGACCGGTGGGGCCGGCCGGGTCTCCGGGCCCGTCCGGGCCCCAGGGCGCGCAAGGGCTGCAGGGCCTACCGGGCATCAGCGGCTATCAGCCCGTGGTTGCCACCTCGGCCAACGACTCGGTGTCGCCGAGGGCCACGACCGCCACCTGCCCCGACCGGAAAGATCGCCATCTCGGGCTCGGCTGAACTGGTGCCCTCACCACCGCCGGCGGGCATTGCGATCCAAGGCAGCTACCAATCCGCGACGGGCTCGTGGACCGTCGCGGCCCGAGAGAACATCTCGACCGGCTCGAACTGGCAGATCCGCGTCACCGCGATCTGCGTCAACGTGATCCCGTAGTCAGATGTCGGTCGGCAGCGCTCGTGGCGCACGTGCGCCTCCCGCAGACCGTCCTCAGCGCGTCGGCATGAGCACCAGCCGGCGCAGCAGCGACTTGGACGGTGCGACGTCGCCGCCCTGGCGCATGATCTGGTAGCGGCGCATGCGCAGGTGGGAGACGATGCCGGCGGTGCGGAGGAACGGGTTGGCGTTGACCGTGCCATTGTCGAGCGAGATCGCCGCGATGCAGGTGTCGTCGACCTCGGCGAGCATCACCTGGCCGGTCAGCGGGTCCGCGCTGTCGATGTCGGCCAGGCGCTTGAGGGTCCGGGCATCCTCGGCGGCCGCCATCCGGATCGTGAGGGAGTCGGTGTCCATGCTCATAAGGACACCGACCTGAACCGCGCTATTCCCGCTCTGTGAGCGTTCTCACAGGCCGGTGTACACCCGGTTAGGCGCTGTCGAAGATGCCGCAGACGCGGTCGAAGCGCCCGGCGGCCAGATCGGCCGGCGCGATCTCGACCTGGAGGCGGCCGCCGTCCGCGACCTCGAAGCCGATTCCGAAGTCGAGCCCGATGGTGATCAGATGGCGCCAGGCGCCGATCGGCAGCTCGGTCCGGCGCCAGCAGCTTCCGCCGCGGTTGGGCGTGTCGACGTAGCCGAGCAGCCGGTGCGCCAGCAGGCTCTTCCTGTCCTGCAGAGACTCGCGCAGGTCCCACCAGCGATCGACCTCGGTGTCGAGCAGCGAGATGTCGGCGAGCGGCGCCGCGAGTGAGTCGAGCTCCATGCCCGACATCCGGGATGTCCGGGCGCGCGCGGTAGCGGAGCCCGGCGGGGCGCAGGCGCATGACGACAGCCCCGCGCGGCGGCCGGGTGCGGACGAGGAGAGTGCCTTCGGGCGCGTGCAGGACGGTCGTGCAGCGCCCGCCCCAGAGGCCGACTCGAGTGGACGAAGCGTTCTCGAAGCGGACCTCCGTGAACAGGAGCAGGAGACCGCCGTGCACGCCGAGCTCCGAGGCCTCGGGCGGCAGGTCCGGCCAGGCGGAATCTGGCCGAGGAACGTCTGCGTCCGCCTGCCGCAGACGGGCCAGGCGGCGCCCGCGGGCAGGTCGGGATTGCCTCCGAGCCTCGAGGTGCCGAGCGTCAGGAGGTGTCCGACGGACGACCCGGCGCCCCACCAGCACCGTCGGCCTGGCAACCGCCGCGACCCGGTCCGCGATGTGCCCGAAGCCGGCCGCCCGGGCGGCCGCGCCCGACCTCGGCCTGGCCGTACCCCTGCGCGCCCGCCGCCGCCGGCAGGGCGAGCAGGAGCAGCAGGGCGGCGACGTGATGCGCACCGGGCCACACTACATCCGCCCGGAGAAGGCCGCGACGAGCTCGCGCGCCACCTGCTCGCCGCCCGCGGGGGCGCTGATCGTGAGACGCAGCTCGTCGTGGCTCTCGCTGACGTCGAATCCGAGAAACGCGCAGCAGCTTCGACTCGGCGGCGACGATCGCGTCGAGCCGCGCCCGCGTCCGCGGGTCATTGCGGAGGCGAACCGTCGGTTCTCGTCGGACTCGATGAGCGCGTCTCGCCCCAGCGACGCGATCTCGGCCAGCCGCGCCGAGAGCTGTTCGGCGCTCAGGGTGCATGCGATGGGAAGGTCGACGGTCATCGGATTGATCCCAATGCTAGGGCGGCGGCACCGCGGTCCCGCGGCTCCGGGCCGGGCGTCGCGCGCGTCTGGATCACGATCGCGACGATCACGATGACGCCGCCGACCAGCGTCGCCGTGCTGGGACGCTCGTCGAGCGCGAGCCAGACCCACACCGGCCCCAGCACGACCTCGAGCAGCGTGATGAGGCCGACCTGCGCCGCGGGGATCAGCCGTGCCCCGACCGTCAGGAGCGCGAAGCCGAGCCCGATCTGGCCGATGCCGAGCGCAGCCAGCCAGACGACGTCGTCGCCGCGTGATCTCGCCCGGGCTCGCGAACGGGAGGAACACCGCCACGAGGATCGCCTGCGACAGGCAGGTGGCCGGCGCCATCGACACGTCGTGGCGCCAGCGCGTGATCACGATCATCAGCGCGAAGGCGAACGCGGCGGTGAACGCGAGCCCGTCGCCCGCCAGGTTGCCCTCGCCCGGCGCTCCGAGCATCAGCGCCGACCCCCGCCAGCGCGAGCGCCATCGCCACGACCGTGCGGCGCGTGATCGGCTCGCCGAGCATGACTCGGGCGAGCAGGGCCGCGAGCACGGGCGCGACGGCCAGGATGAACAGCACGCGGGCGACGCTCGTGTGGTTGAGCGCGGCGATGAAGCAGGACGAGGCGATCGCGACGCACAGCGCGACCGCGACGCCGGCGAGCCCCACCGAGCGGAACGCCTCCACGAGCCGGCCGCGCTCCACGACCGCCACGTACACGAGCAGCGCGACGCCCGCGAACGCGGCGCGGCCCATGACCTGCGTCGCCGTGTCGAGCGTGAGCTGGCGCTGGAGGACGCCCGCCGTCGACCACGCGACGGCGGCAAGCGCGACGTAGATCTGCCCGCGCCGCTGGCGCTGCGACTCCTCGAGCGCCACCGTCGCCGTCGTCACGCCCTCAAGTGTTAGCGCATGGGGATCAGCCGACGCCGATGCCGGCGACGATCAGCGCCGCCGCCGGCGAGCGCCGCGGCCGCGCGCACGTGATTCCACCTCGTCCACTCGGGCAGGTAATCGGCCCACACCTGTTCGAGCGCATCCGGGCCCGCCGCCGCAAGCTCGTTGTTGCGCGGAACGTGGTAGGCCATCGTCAGCAGCACCGGGCCCGCGAGGTAGAGCGCGCCGCCGGCGACGAGGTAGCCGCCGTAGCTCTCGTCGAGGCCGCCGAGCCCCGCCGCGACGACGGCGACGCAAAGCGCCGCCGTGCCGAAGAGCGCCGTCATGAAGGCGGGGGTCACGGCCGTCACGTTGATCGACCGCATGGCTGCGGCGCCGTCGGCGGGCCGCAGCCGGCCCAGTCCCTGCATCACGAAGCTCGAGAACGCGAAGAACACGCCCGCGTTCAGAGCGCAGCCGAGCGCCGCCGTGACGCTCAGCGCCGTGAGTGACCCGCCCATCAGGCGGCCCACGCGGGCGCGTCCCAGACTCCGACGGCCGCCGTCTCGCGCGCGTAGTCGGCAAAGTCCCTCGGCTCGCGCCCGATAGCCCGCTGGACGCCGTCGGCCAGGTGCGCGTTGCGGCCGTCGAGGACCTCGCTGAACAGGTAGGTGAGCAGCTCGATCACCTCTTCGGGCACGCCCTGCTCGCGAGCCTCGGCGGCGTGGTCCTCGACCGAGACCGGCTCGTAGCGGATCACGCGGCCGGTCGCATTGGCGATCTCCTCGGTCGCCTCCGCGAAGGTCAGGAGGCGCGGGCCGGTGAGCTCGTAGAGCCGGCCGATGTGGCTGTCGTCGGTCAGCGCCGCGGTCGCCACGTCGGCGATGTCCTCGACGTCTACGAACGGCTCGAGGGTCTCTCCGGTGGGCAGCGCGACCACGCCCGCGCGCACGTACTCGGCCCAGTAGGACTCACTCCAGTTCTGGGTGAACCAGGTGGCGCGGACGATCGTGACCTCGCCGCCGGCGGCGCGCACGCGCTCCTCGGCCTCCTCGGCCTCGGGCTCGCCGCGCCCGGACAGCAGCACCTGGCGCGTCACTCCGCTCCGCAAGGCCTCCTCCGCGAACGCGCCGAGCGTCTCCGGCGCGCCGGGCATGGCTATGTCCGGGTAGTAGGAGATGTACACGGAGCGCGCGCCTTCGAGCGCGGGGCCCCAGGTCGACCGGTCCTCCCAGTCGAACGGCGGATCGGCGGAGCGCGATCCGATCCGCGTCGGAAGGCCGATGGCGCCGAGGCGAGTCGTCACGCGGCTGCCGGTCTTGCCGGTTCCGCCGAGCACGAGGATCGGCCTGTCGTCGTTAGCGTCTTGAGTCATGGGCCGACCGTAAGCCGGAGCGACCCGCGTGCACCTCGGGGAGCACCCCTAACCGGATCCCTGAACTTCGAGCGCGGCCCGGCCTTGGGGCGAGCTCAGCCGCGGGCGAGCGCGCGCCCGAGCTCGCCACGGCCCGCTATGTCGAGCTTTTGGTAGACGTGACCGAGATGCGTCTCGACGGTCTTGCGGGTGACGAAGAGCGTCTGCGCGATCTCGGGATTGCTGTGCCCCTCCGCCGCCAGCTCGGCGACCCGCCGCTCCGAGGCGGTCAGCTGACCCACGCCGTCGGCGTCGGGGTCGCTCGAGCGCCCGCCGGCGGCGCGCAGCTCGGTGCGCGCGCGCTCGGCGATCGCCCGCGCCCCGCAACGCTCCGCCAGCTCGAGGCCGTCCTTGAGAACCGGGCGTGCCTCTGCGCGGCTGTTCGCGCGCCGCAGCGCCGCGCCCAGCTCGGTGAGCGTGCGCGCATACTCGAGCCGGGCGGGAGCGGCCTCGAGCACGGCGGTCGCCTCGCGCAGGCGGTCGATCAGCGCCGGGCCGCCCTCAGCCAGCGCGAGGGTGCGCATCGCAACGCCGATGCCGCCCGGCAGCCCCCAGCGGCGCGCCCGCTCGACGTCCTCGGCCGCCAGACGGGCGGCCCGCTCGTTCTCGCCGATCGAGATGAGTGCGCCCGCCGCGTGCGAGCGCCAGCGCGAGGCGAGCGGGTTGGCCGCGCCCCGGAGCTCGTCGCGCCGCCCGAACTCGAGCATGTCCTCGATGCCCTCGGCGGTGCGCCCCTGCGCGAAGTGGAGCAGCGCGCGCGAGCGCAGCAGGAAGTTGGTGGTCGGTCCCGGCTCGATCTCGTCCGGCAGGTCGTAGCCGTGCAGCGCCCGCTCGGCGCCGTCCGGGTCACCGGCCTCGATCAGCGCCTCCATCAGGAGGGCCACGCCGAACGGGACACCCAGCGGGATGCCGTGCGAGCTGAGCAGCCCGAGCCCGGTGCGGGCGTCGGCCTCCGCCTGGCCGACCGAGCCGCGGCGGAGGTACATCCAGCCGCGGCGATCGGTGAGGTAGGCGACGGAGGCGATCGACTGACGTGCCCGCGCGTTCGCGAGGGCCTTCTCGAGGCTCGCCTCGGCCACATCGAACGCGTCGGCGGCGATCAGAGCGAGGACCAGGTCGTAGAACGGCCCGACGATGTCGAGCTGCTGCTCGTCGAGCAGCCGCCCGCCGGCCAGAGCGGCCTCGAGCAACGCGGCCGCCTCGCTCGCCGATTCGCTGGCGCGGGCGCGCTCGCAGGCGAGGCTCGCCAGCACGAGCCGCTGTCCCGGCGTGGCGCCCTCGAGGTCGCCGCGCCGCTCGAGCCGTTGCGCGGCGGGAGCGCGGGTCTCGAGCCCGGCCTGCCATGCGTGCGAAGCGAGCTCGGCCTCGAGCAGCAGTGCCAGCTCCGGCTCCTCCGGCTCGACCCGCTCGATCACCGACTCGAGCGTCTGCACGCCCCGCTCGGGCCGGCCCGAGATGGTCCAGCGCGTTGGCGAGCTGTCGGGCCGCCGTCGCAAGCTCCGCGGGGTCGTTCATCGACTCGACGGCCTCGCCGAGATGCGCGATCGCCTCGGCGAGCCGAGCCGCAGCTCGGCGCCGCCGAGCTCGACGAGCACCCGGGGCCTGATGTCGGCTGCGGGCGGCTCGGCCAGGGCGCGCGATAGCAGGGTGGTGGCGGCGGCGGGCGCGCCGCGCGCCAGCGCGTCCGTCGCGACCCTGCGCAGCAACTCGACCCGATGCGCGTTGCCGGCCGGCTCGGCCTCGGCGATCTGGGCCGCGATGCGCTCGTCCGAGGCGCCTCGGGCGGCGAGCACGCGCGCGGCGCGGGCGTGCACGGCGGCTCGCTCGCGCGGGCCGATGTCCGCGTAGACCGACTCGCGGACGATCGGGTGCGCGAACTCGAGCGAGTCCGCCGGCGTGAGGATCCCGAGCGCCACGAGCAGGTCGGCGGCAGCGGCGGCCTCGTCCTCCGGCAGCTCCGCCAGGGCAGCCGCCTCGGCAAGGCTGGCGCCGTCGCCCAGGATCGCCGCGGCGCGCACCAGCGTGGTCACGCTCTCCGGCCTGCCCGACAGGCGCAGCAGCACCGCCTGTGCCACGGCGGCCGGGCCGAGCTCGCGAACCCGCCGCGCGCCGCTCGCATCGGTCGGAAAGCCGAGCTCGCGGGCCTCGCGCAGGAGCGCCTCGAGGAAGAACGGGTTGCCGCCCGTGGCCTCGCGGCAGGCGGCCGCGAACTCCGCTGCGACCCCTGCGCCGAGCGTGCGCTCGCATAACGCTGCCGTCGCCTCGCTCGCTCAGCGGCTGCGGGCGCACGAGCGTCGTCTCCGGCGCGGCGCTCAGCCGTGCCAGCTCTTCCGCGTCGGCCTCGCCCGGCCGTGGTCGTGGCGAGCAGCGCGACCGGCAGGCCGTCGAGGCGAGGCGCCAGATAGACGAAGAAGCGCAGCGACTCCGTGTCGGCCCAGTGCAGGTCGTCGACGACGAGCGCCACCGGCACGTCCGCCGCCAGGTTGTTCAGCAGCCAGTAGAGCCCGTGCAGCATCGAGAACGTCGGGTCGGGCCAGACCGGCAACGGCTCGACCGGTTGGCCGGGTGCGATCGTCGGCGCGAACAGGCCCTTGGCGAGCGCCGCCGTGCCCTCGAACGCGCGCTCGCGTTCGGCATCGGAGAGCTGCGCGACCGCGGGCTCGAGCAGCTGCCGCACACAGCCGTAGGCGAAGTCGCGCTCGAGGTCGCTCGCGCGTGCTCGCAGACAGGTGAAGCCCTGCTCGCCCGCGCTCTCGGAAGCCGCCCTCAGCAGGCTCGTCTTGCCGAGGCCGGCGGGCGCCTCGATCAGTACGACACGGCCGCGCCGCCCGGCGGCGTCGCCGAGGGCGTCGTCCAGCGCTGTGAGCTCTCGCTCACGCTCGAGAAGTGTCGTCGGGGTTTCGGGCGGCCACCCATGGTCTCCGGCGGGGTCGATTTCACCCTACCGCCAGGGGGGCGCCCCTCAGTGCCCGCGATTCTTGCCTCCTCGGCGCTCGCTCAGGTCCGCCAGGTAGTCGTAGCTGCGCTCGGTCGTCGAATAGGAGCCGGCCGGGTTGGCGACCGGGTCCGTCGCCGTGTCGCGCTCGACGATGTAGTGATGGTCGCCCGTGTCGAGCCCGCAGAAGAAGGGCTCGAACGGGATGTCGCCGTCGCCCACGTCGGTCATCGTCCAGCCGAACGACGGCCCGCCGTTCATGACGCCGTCCTTCACGTGGAAGAGCGGGAAGCGCTCCGGCTGGTCCCACGGGTACTCATGCGGCTTGAAGCCAGGGAAGCGCGACTGCCCGACGTAGGCCCAGAAGATGTCGAGCTCGAAGAACACGAGCCGCGGGTCGGTCTCCTCGAGGATCACGTCGTAGAGCCGCGTGTCACCCTCGAGCGCGAACTCGCCCGAGTGGTTGTGCTGGTAGAAGCGCAGGCCGCGCGCCCGGGCGGCCTCGCCGAAGGTGTTGAAGTCCTCCGCCGCCCGCTGGTAGCCGTCGATCGTCTCGCCGTAGCGCTGGCCAGGGCTGCTGGCGGTGCCGATGTAGCGCAGCCCGATCTCCTCCGCGTCGTCGAGCACCTGCTCGAGCTGGCGTCACGAACGTGACGGCGGCCGGGTTCGGCGAGTAGTAGCCGACGTGGCTGCCTACACCCCGGAGCCGATAGCGCCGCAGCAGCGCGCGCAGCTCGTCGTTCGTCCAGCGGCGGCCCTGCGCGTTGTAGCCGGCGAACTCGATCTCGCGGTAGCCCTGGCTCGAGAGCTCCGCGAACACGGACTCGAAGCCGTCGGCCGCGACCTTGTCGCGCACCGTGAAGAGCTGCACCCCGATCAGGTCGCGCGGCAGGAGCCGGTCCCCGCCGTGTCCGTGCCGGCCATGCGCCCCCGCCACCGGGGCCCACGGCCCCAGGGATGTCGCCGCCGCCGTTCCCGCCGCCGCGCCCACGAATCCGCGCCGGCTGAGCCTGCCCCGCTCGCTCATGCTGCACTCCTTCCCCTAGGTTGGGCTGATCGGATCGTGCCCGGAACAGGTGCCGGAATAACCCGCGCGGCCTTCGCGTCTGGTCCTGCATGCGCGTCGTCCTCATAGCCTCGGCCCCGCCGGCCGCCCTCGGCCTGAGCTCGTCGCTCGCCGACCTCGGGCACGAGCTCGCGGCGCTGATCTCGTTCCGGGGACCGGCGGGGCGCTACGGCTCCGGCTATCCGTCGGCGCTGCACGCGGGCGCGCCCGACGGCGATCTGCTGTTCGTCCGCTCCGGCGAGCGGCTCGGCCCGCTGTTGCGTGCCTACGAGCCGGACGTCGCCTTGAGCGCGTCATTCCCGGCCAGGATCCCGGACGACGCGCTGGCGGTTCCGCGGCACGGGATCCTGAACGTGCATCCGGGCCTGCTGCCGCGCTACCGCGGCCCGAACCCGCTCGGCTGGGCGATCCGCAACGGCGACCGCGAGGTCGGGCTCACCGTGCACCGTATGACGAGCAAGCTCGACGCCGGGCCCGATCTACGCCCAGGTCGCCGTGCCCTTCGCCGATCACGAGGATCCCGCGCTCGACGGCGGCGAGCGCTTCCAGGTACTAGGCAACGGGCTCGTGGGCAGAGCGCTCGCGCGCGTCGTGGCCGGGGAACCCGGGCGATCCGCAGGACGAGACCCAGGCCACCTACGCCGGGATCTTCGAGCCGGAGTACGTCGAGGTGGACTGGTCGAACGACGCGCGGTTCATCCACAATCAGACGCGCGCGTGGAAGATGTCGCCGCCGGTCGGCGGCCGCCGCGGCCCGCTCGCCGAGCTCGGCGGGCGACGGGTGCGCCTGCTGCGCACGAGGCTCGACGGCGAGGACGGCGGGCAGCGGGTCGACTGCGGAGACGGCCCGCTCTGGGTGCTCGACAGCGAGCCGGTCGCAGCCGCCGTGGCATAGAGTCGCGGCGCGATGCCGAAGGGACAGAAGGCCAAGCCGCTCTCCCGACTCCTCCGTGTGCCCGCCGCGGGGATCGCGCTGTCGTCGGTTGACCCCTCGGCGACTCCGCAGGCGCCCGGCGGCAAGTCGGCGACGAAGGGGGAGCAGGGGACCCTCGCGCCGCTCCTGGCCGACCTGCAGGAGCGCCTCTACGCGCACGGGCGGGCCGGCGGCCGAGCGACGCCTGCTGCTCATCCTCCAGGGCCTCGACAGCTCGGGCAAGGGCGGGACGATCAAGCACGTCGTCGGGCAGGTCGACCCGCAGGGTGTGAGCATCACCGCGTTCAAGGCGCCGACGCCCGAGGAGCGAAAGCACCCGTTCCTCTGGCGGATCCGGCGCAGGCTCCCGGAGCCGGGCGAGATCGGCGTGTTCGACCGCTCGCACTACGAGGACATCGTGACCGTGCGAGTGCGACAGCTTGCGCCGCGCTCGACCTGGTCGCGCCGCTACGGCGCGGTCGAGCGATTCGAGCAGGGTCTCGCCGAGGACGGCACGGCGATCGTCAAGTGCTTCCTCCACATCTCACCCGCCGAGTTCCGCGAGCGCCAGCTGGCGCGCCTCGAGGATCCCGCCAAGCACTGGAAGTACAACCCGGGCGACCTCGACGTGCGCGGCCTGTGGGACGACTACCTCGAGGCCTACAGCGACGTCCTGAGCCGCTGCAATCCCGACCACGCGCCGTGGTACGTGATCCCGGCGGACCGCAAGTGGTACCGCAACTGGGCGGTGACGAAGCTGCTGATCGAGGAGCTTGAGAAGCTCGGGCTCGAGTGGCCCAAGGCGGACTTCGACGTCGAGGCCGAGCGCGCCCGCGTCGAGGCGCTCGAGTAGGCCGTTCGCGCGCCAGGCGGTCCGGGCGGTAAGAACTCGCCGCCCGGCGCCGCAAACCGATCATGACCAGCGACCAGACGCACGTCATCGTCGGCGCCGGCCTCGCCGGCGCCAAGGCGGCCGAGACGCTCCGTCAGGAGGGCTTCGACGGGCGCGTCGTGCTCGTCGGCGCGGAGGAGGAGCGCCCGTACGAGCGGCCCCCGCTGTCGAAGGACTACCTGAGGGCCGAGGTCGGGCGCGAGAAGGTCTACGTCCACGACGAAGGCTTCTATGCGGAGCACGACATCGAGCTGCGACCGGGGCGGACGGCTGCCGGCCTGGACGTCTCGAGCAGGGAGGTGGTGCTCGACGGCGGTGAGCGGCTGCGCTACGACCGGTTGCTGATCACGACCGGAGCCGAGCCGCGCAGGCTCTCGACTCCGGGAGCCGACCTGGAGGGAATTCACTACCTGCGCAGCGTCCAGGACTCGGATGCCCTTCGTGAGCGTCTGGACCGGGGCGGCGCGGTCGTGATCGTCGGCGCCGGCTGGATCGGTGCCGAGGTCGCCGCATCCGCCCGGCAACGCGGTCTCGACGTGACCGTCATCGAGCCGCTCGCGGTTCCGCTGGAGCGCGTGCTGGGCGCCGAGGTGGGCGCCGTCTACCGCGATGTGCACGCCGACCATGGAGTGCGGATGCTGCTCGGCACCGGTGTGGCTGCCTTCGAGGGCGACACCGCGGTCGAGCGCGTTCGCACCAGCGATGGCCGGGAGCTCGAATGCGACTTCGCAGTCATCGGTGTCGGCGTCGAGCCGCGCACTCGGCTCGCGTCACAGGCGGGCGTCGCAGTCGACAACGGCATCGTCGTCGACGAGCGTCTCGAGACCGGCGTGCCGGGAGTGTTCGCCGCGGGCGACGTCGCCAACGCCCAGCACCCCTTCTTCGGCGAGCGCATTCGCGTCGAGCATTGGGCCAACGCCCTCAACCAGGGGCCGGTGGCCGCCCGCAACATGCTCGGCCAGTCGGTCGCCTACGAGCGCCTGCCGTACTTCTTCTCCGACCAGTACGACATCGGCATGGAGTACCTGGGCTTCGCACGCTCCTGGGACAGGGTCGTTATCCGCGGCGACCCGGCGGCAAGGGAGTTCATCGCCTTCTGGCTGGTCGGGGATCGCGTCGTGGCCGGCATGAACGTCAACGTGTGGGACGTCACCGAACCCATCAGGGCGCTGATCAGCTCGCGCGTCGCGGTCGACGACCGGCGCCTCGCCGACCCCGACGTCCCGCTCGCCGAGCTGGCGCACGTCGAGCAGGGGGGTGTCGCGTGAACCGCCTGCAATCGCTACACGACGCCGGAGTCTCGATCTGGCTCGACACGCTGTCGCGCGAGCTGCTCGACAGCGGCGAGTTCGCGAGGCTGATCGCGGACTGCGCGGTGACCGGGGCGACCTCCAACCCCACGATCTTCGCCAAGGCCATCACCGGTTCCGACCGCTACGACGATCAGCTGCGTGCCGCGGCCGCCGCCGGTGTGCGCACGCCTCGAGAGCTGTTCTTCCAGCTCGCCCTCGACGATGTCCGGCGGGCCGCGGACCTGCTCCGCCCGGCGTACGACGACAGCAACGGGCGCGACGGGTTCGTCTCGTTCGAATGCACCCCGGACCTGGCCGGCGACAGCCAGGCCACGGTCGAGCAGGCGCTCGAGCTGTGGAGGCGGCTCGCGCGGCCCAACGTGATGATCAAGGTCCCGGCCACCGAGGCCGGCATCCCTGCAATAGAGGAGCTCACCGCCCGCGCCGTCAACGTGAACGTGACGTTGCTCTTCTCGGTCGCGCGGTACGAACAGGTGATCGACGCCTACATGGCCGGCCTCGAGCGGCGCGTCGCGGCCGGCGAGCCGCGTTGGCGAGATCGCGTCGGTGGCCTCGTTCTTCGTCTCGCGCGTCGACTCCAAGGTCGACCCGCTCCTTCCGCCCGACTCCGGCCTGCGCGGCCAGGTTGCCATCGCCAACGCGCGGCTGGCCTACGCGCGTTATCTCGACCGCTTCGGCGAGGGCCCGCGTCTCGGCGACGCCAGGTGGATCGCCCTGCGCGCGGCGGGCGCTCGTCCTCAACGACCGCTCTGGGCGAGCACCGGCACCAAGGACCCCGCGTACTCGGACGTCCTGTACGTCGAGGGACTGATCACTCCGGGCGCCGTCAACACGATGCCCGAAGCGACGCTGCGGGCCTTCGCCGACCACGGCGATGTGGGGCGCGGAGTGAGCATCGCGGGCGCGGAAGGCGCGGTCCTCCGCCGAGCCCGCGCCGCAGGCCTCGACCTCGACGGCGTGACCCGTGAGCTCGAGCACGAGGGGGTGCGCTCATTCTGCGACTCGTATCACGAGCTGCTCGACTGCATCGAGACGAAGCTCGAAGCGACGCCGCCGGCCGGCACGGCAGCACCGGCCCAGTTTCCAAAGCGGTTCCACTAGCGGCGAAACGCCCGCCAAGCTTCCCGAGCAAGCGGTGTGTGCGAACTGATACGTTCGCCCGGCCTGCCCTGAGCGGAGTGAAAGGAAGCCCGTGGCCGACTATTCAGCGAATGGCGACGGCGAGCTGCAGCGCGAGTTCGTCGAGAAGTGGCGCAACAACGCCTTCGGCTGCTTCTCATCCGGGCACAAGTTCTGTCGCGAGGTGTGCCCTGTCATGCAGGTCACTCGCAACGAGAACCACACGCCCACCTCGTTCCACGCGTCCATCGTGGCGATGGAGAAGGGGCTCGTCTCCGTCGAGGACGTGGCCGACGACTTCGTCCACTGCACGCAGTGCGGAGCCTGTGAGCTGCGCTGCCCGAACACGCTCTTCACCGGCGACTTCTACCGCCACCGCACGCGCACGGTCGACGTGGTCAAGGCGATGCGCGCGCTCATGGTCGCCACCGGCAACGAGCGCGAGGGCTGGAAGCTCTGGAACGAGCGGCTCGCGGAGGGCACGAACGAGCCGGTGCTGGGCGACGTGCCGGTCACGCAGGAGCACGTCCGCGACTGGGCCGAGGGCCTCGACCTGCCGACCGGCGGCGAGACGATCCTGTTCGTCGACTGCGAGGCGGCCTTCTACCGGACCTCGTACAGCCGCGCCTTCGCGCTGCTGCTCCAGAAGGCGGGCGTCGAGTTCGGCCTCATGCGGGAGCAGTGGTGCTGCGGCGGCCCGGCCGCCGAGATGGGCTACGTCGACCTCGCGCTCAAGCACGCCGAGCACAACGTCGCCGACTGGCGGGCCGCGGGTGCGAAGCGCATCCTCTCCCCGGACCCGCACGACTACATCGCGTTCACGGAGGACTACCCGCGTTACTTCGGCGACGACTACGACTTCGAGATCGTGCTCGGCGTCGAGCTGATCGCCGAGCTCGTCCGCGACGGCCGCCTCGAGCTCACCGAGCCAATCGAGCGAACGGTCACCTACCACGACCCCTGCCGGCTCAACAAACGCAAGGGCGTCCACGAGCCGCCGCGCGAGCTGCTGCGCGCGATCCCGGGGCTGACGTTCAAGGACGTCGACCACGTGACCCAGTGGTCCTACTGCTCGGGCGGGGGAGGCGGCCTGCCGGTCGAGAAGCCCGAGATCACGGCCGAGATCAGCCGCCGGCGCGTCGAGCGCGCCGAGCAGCTCGAGGTCGACACGCTCGTGAGCGCCTGCCCGTGGTCCGAGCGCCCGCTGTCGGAGGCGGCCGGCGACACGCTCGAGGTGGCCGACCTGTTCGAGCTGGTGGCCCAGTCGGCGGGCATCGAGGTGGGTGGCACGACGCGTGGGCCCGCCGCGGCGGCGGAGGGGATGCAATGAGCGTCGCCTACAAGAGCGCCGTCGACGAGGGCGTGATCGACGAGCTGCGCGGGATCATCGGCGACGAGAACCGTGTCCTGCCGGGGCTCAGCTCGCGCGTCAACCGCACGCGCGTCCCGGCACCGTTCCCCGTTCATCGCTGGGCCGAGTTCATGCCCGACGTGGCGGTGCTGCCGAACTCCGCGGAGGAGGTCTCCGAGGTCGTCAAGCTCGCCAACCGGCTGCGGATCCCAGTGGTGCCGCGCGCGGGCGGAACGGGGCTCTCGGACGGGGCGGTGCCGCTGCGTGGCGGCATCTGCGTCGACGTGAAGCTGATGAACAAGATCCACGAAATCGACCTCGAGGACCGCTGCGTCACGGTCGGGCCGGGCATCAACATGCTCAAGCTGAACGAGGAGCTGCGCCCGCACGGGGTCTTCTATCCGGACGACCCGGCCTCGTACCCATGCTCGCTCGTCGGCGGCCGCATCGGCACCGGCGGATGGTCGCTGCTCGGTGGGCGCTTCGGCCACACCCGCGACCTCGTGATATCGATGGAGGTCGTTCTGCCGACCGGCGAGATCGTCGAGATCGGCGAGGGCGGCGGCCGCAAGCTGCGCAAGTCGTCGACCGGGCTCACCCTCAAGCAGCTCTTCACGGGCCACCAGGGAACGCTCGGCATCACTACGGAGGCCACGCTCGAGCTGGTGCCGAAGCCCGAGCTCGAGTTCGCCGCCTTCTTCGCGTTCGACGACTACATGAAGGCGTACCGGACGACCGGAACGCTCACGCGCTCGGGCCTCGCGACGCTCGCCGGAGTCGTGCTGTTCGACGAGTGGAAGCTCCGCTACCTGCGCCGCGACGACGAGGCCTACATCCCGCAGCCGGACTGGGTCAAGGCCGTGGTGGCGGTGGCGATGTACGGCACGCGCGCCGAGGTCGAGCCGGCCTCGAAGATCGTGATGGAGCTGGGCCGCGCGGACGGCGGCAAGTACCTCGGCGACGAGATCTCGGAGGGCGACTGGGCCTCGCGCCATGACCGCTACGCCACGCCCCTTCACGGCCGCACGCGCGACGGCCAGGTCGTCCCGATGTCGTGGCACTGCGAGGACGCCGCGCTCAACTACTCGGTGCTGCCCATGGTGCGCGAGGAGTGGCACGCGATCGTCGAGCGCTACATCGAGCAGTACGGCGTCTTCGACGACTGGGGCATGTTCTGTTACACGAGCGGCGCGCACAAGCCCTGGGGCGACTACCTCGTCGAGATCGACGTCGGGATCTGGGAGCAGAAGCTCGACGACGAGAACTGGGCGGCCTGGGTCTCCTGCAAGCGCGAGATCGCGGAGGTGGCGCTCAAGTACGGCGGCTCGATCACGGCCTGCCACGGCGCCACGCGCGAGGGCGACGCCGCACTCGTGCCCACAGAGATGGGGAGCGCCTGGCAGGTCGTCAAGAGCATCAAGGCGGCGCTCGACCCGAACAACATCATGAATCCCGGAAAGCAGATGATGGACGAGGCCTACGAATGAGCATTTTCCGTCTGGGCGACCAGAAGCCACCCGAGGCGACCCGGATCAACGACGACGTGATCCAGCGCTTCGAGCACATCTACGAGGTCGATCCGGAGAAGATGCGGATCTTCCCGCAGCAGGACCTGCCCGCCTGGGATACCAAGCGCATCGTCGCCGCGCGCTGGGACCACCTGGCCTGGATGCACAAGCACTTCGCCGACGACGTGCTGCTGGCGGGGCTCGGCTCGGAAACCATGCCCGAGGAGGAGACCACCGAATGAAGTTCAGCTACTGCATGCTGCCGGACTATCCGCTCGACGACTCGATCGAGATGATCAAGACGGCGGACGAGCTCGGCTACCACGCCTGCTACGCCGTCGACGAGACCTGGCACAAGGACCTTTGGACGCTGTTCGCCCACGCGGCCGACAAGACGGAGCGGATCCGCTTCGGCCCCAACGTGACGCACGTGTTCCTGCGCGAGCCGACCCTGATCTGCCAGCAGCTCGCGACGCTCGACGAGATCACCGGCGGGCGCACCGAGTGCGTCGTCTCGACCGGCAACTTCGGCCTGATGGCCCAGTACCACCTCGACTGGGCGAGCCAGAAGCCGCTCTCGCGCCTGCGCGAGGCCCTGCACGTCATGCGCACGTTCCTCGACGAGGGCAAGATCGACTTCGAGGGCGACTTCTTCAAGTACTCCGGCCTGTTCACCGCCGCCCGGCCGGTGCAGGAGCGGATCCCGCTGCTGATGGGCGGGATGAAGGGGCCGCGCTCCTTCCAGACCGCCGGCGAGCTGACCGACGGCCTGCACCAGGCGCTCGCGTACTCGCGCGAGGCCTACGACTACCAGGTCGAGAACATGCGCGTGGGCGCCGAGAAGGCCGGTCGCTCCTTCGACGAGCTCGACGTGGGCGCCTGGGTCGTCACGGTGGTGGGCGAGGACTCCGCCGCCGCCAAGCACGCCGCGCGGCTACTCGTGGCGTTCTACATCTCGTCGATGCCGGCCGAGCAGCTCGCACGACACGGGATCGACGCCGCGGAGCTCCAGCCGGTCGTCGACGCCCTGGGCGCCGGTGACATCAAGGGCGCGTACGAGGCGTTCACGCCCGACTACGTGGAGAAGCTGTCGCTGGCGGGGACGCCGGAGGAGGTCGTCGAGAAGATCAAGTCCGACATCGAGCCGGCCGGTGTCAACCACATGATCTTCGCGCTCTCCGACCCTCACCTGGTCAAGTTCTTCACCAACGAGGACGTCGAGGGCGTGCCCGACATCCGCGGGCAGCTGAAGCTGGTCGCGGAGCGGGTGATGCCCGCCTTCGCGCCAGAGCCGGTCGGCTAACCGGGCGCGCACAAAGGGAAGACCTTCCCATGGCGCGAGCGCCGTGCCGGGCGCACGCTCGCCTCATGAGAAAGAGCCTCCCCATGACCGCAGTCGTCCTCGCCGCGTGCCTCGTCGCGCTTGCGCTGCCCGCGGCCGCCGCCGCCCAGGACACCCGGCCGCGCTTCGTGATCGCGGTGCTGGGGGATTCCTACGCCTCCGGCGAGGGGTCGCCGGACGTGCACGGCAAGCATTCGGCGGGCGGCGACTTCCTGGCCGCGGAGTGCATCCAGATCCCGTTCACGCCGCCGCCCTGCTTCGGCGAGAAGTGGTGGGCTCCGGACTCGTGGTTCCAGGACCGCGACGCGGTCTTCCCGCAGCAGGACGACGCCGGCTGGCAGGCATCGGCCAAGCGCTGCCACCGTTCGAGCAAGGCGCCAGGTCCGCACGCGGCGATGCTGATAGCCGACCGCTTTCCCGACGTACGCGTCGAGGTGCTCGACTTCGCCTGCGGCGGCTCGACGATCGGGCCGGCCTGCGGGATCGTGCCGGGACTGAACCCGGTGGGCGCCACCTGCATCGCCGCCGACGGCGACAGCGGCGGGCTGCTCCTGCCGTGGCCCGGGCCGGAGCGGAATCTGCCGACCGACCCCGACATCCCGCCCCAGATCGAGGACCTGAGCGACTACGCGGGCAACACGGGCCGGGGCGGCAGGATCGACGCGATCGTGGTGAACATCGGCGGCAACGACGCCGAGTTCGACGACATCGTCGCCGACTGCCTGTCCATCGTGAACCCGCTCGACGGGGACTGCAGGGACAACCCGAGCCTCAGGCGGATCCGCGACCGGCTTACTCCCGACGCCAACCAGCCGCCGTTCGGCAACGTCGAGGCTCCCCTGAGCGTGCGCTACCGCGAGATGGATGCTCGGATGAAGGCAAGCGCCAACGCCGACGGCCGGCCGGACGAGCTCTACCTCACCGCACTGCCCAACCCCACCCACGACGCGCCGCCCGTCGACAACCCGACCGCCAACCCGCAGGACTTCTGCGACGGCTCCCAGACCTCCGACGATCTCTACAACAACGCGTCGCGCGGCGAGTCCGAGACGATCGAGCAGTTGCTCAGCGGCCTGAACGCCAGCATGCAGAGGGCGGCTGACCGCCACGGCTGGATCTTCATGCCGCAGATGTTCGAGGCCTGGCGCGACCACGGCATCTGCGCTGACGGGGCTTCCTTCCTCCGGACGAACGCCGACGCGCTGCGGATCCAGGGCGACGAGGGCCTGCCGTTGCCGCTCACGTCGCCCGGCGTGGCTCATCCCAACGAGGCCGGCTACGCCGACCGGGCGAGCATCGTGGCCGATGTGCTCGAGGAGCACGTCCGGATGAAGTTCCGGGCGCCGAACCTGATCCTCTCCGGCGTCCGCGAGAACCAGGACTTCGACGTCTCCTGGAACGACCCGTCGCCCAATCACCTTCCCGAGACCCAGTGGCGCCTGGAGCTCGCCTCGCCCGGATCGGTGCAGCTGCTCCGCTCGAGCGGCCCGAACGAGACCGACGGCTTTCGGGACGAGCCCGGGAACAGCTTCTCCTGGCGAGTTCCACGTCGGGGCGAATTCACGGTGCGGGTCCAGGGCTGCAGGTTCACGCCGACGGGCGACTACTGCGGTCCCTTCTCGAACGCGATCACCGTCGCAACCGACCGGCCCGGCACGCCGCTGGACCTGCGGCGCACGGCCCGCCAGCCGATCGACGTGCTCGCCGACAACCCGATCAGGCTGGCCTGGTCGCCGGGCCCGAGCACGCCGCCGACCGTCAGGTACCAGGTCGAGTACAAGCGCTTCGGCGGCGGCTGCATCGGGCAGTCGCTCTCGAACTGCTCGTTGTTCAGCGGCGGAGGGGTCCGAGAGACGACCTCCACCGCGACCCGCATCGACCTGCCACAGCCCGGAGAGTGGTGGTTCCGTGTGCGCGCCTGCGCCACGGCCGGCTGCTCGCCGTACTCGGGGTACCTCGTCGCCCAGGTCACGAGCCCGACGCAGCCGGTCCAGCCGGCCGAGCCCTCCCCGGTGGGCACGTTCGTCGTGCGGGCGGCGCGTGGCGTCAAGGCATCCAGGCGGCTCCGGGCGGAGGTGGCCTGGCGCACGCCCGGGCGATGGACCGACCTCAGCCGGATCGACATTCCCGTGCGCTCCGGCGGGAAACGGCTCGGCACGATCAGGCTCGCGCAGGACGACGGCGTGCTGTGGGTCATCGACGGGAAGCGCCGCGCCTTCGGCCAACCGGACGGCAAGGGCAGGCTGAGGGCGGGCTCCTTCTCGGTCGACCTCGCGCACAGCTCGATCGTGCGCTTCGGCCCGAGGTCGCGCCGGGTGGTCCTGCGCCTCGCCATCGTGCCGGGGCGCTCGCTGCGCGGCCGCAGCATCAGCCTCGGGATGGCCGCGCGGAACGACCGCGGCCAGAAGCAGCGGGAGCGTCGCGCGGGCGTGATCCGCGTCAGGTAGCGGACTCGCGCGCCACGGTGGCGGCCAGCGCCGAGCGCGAGGAGATCTCGAGCTTCCCGTAGATGCGCGTCAGGTTGTTGGCCACCGTCTTCTCGGAGAGGTGGAGCGCCGCCGCTATATCACCGTTCGTGCGCCCGGCGGCCACGAGCTCGGCCACCTGGCGCTCGCGCTCGGAGAGCGACCCGATCCCGTTCGCCGCCGCCGAGCGGCCGCCGCGGCCGGACACGCGCCGGCCGAGACGGCGCAGCTCGCGCGCAGCCTCGTCCGCAAGCCGTGGCGCCCCTGCCTCGAGCAGGATGCCGCGGGCACGCTCGAGCTCCGCCGCCGCGGCCTCCGCGCCGCCGGCGGCGGCCTGCGCGCGGCCGGCGAGCAGGCGCGCCCTGGCACCGTCCGCGGGTCGCCCCGCGCCCTCGAGCAGCCCGGCCGCCGCAAGCGCGGCCTGTGAGGCGGCCGCGCTGTCGCCTCGAGCGAGCAGCAGGGCTGCGCGCACCGCGCGCGCGGAGCCGCGGCGGCCTTCCAGTCCCATCTCGTCGGCGGTGCGCTCCGCGGCCTCGAGCCACTGCTCGGCTTCCTCCGCGCGGCCGAGGGCGAGCTCGGCCTCGGCCATCCACCGCTCCCACCAGAAGCGCCCGACCCAGTGCTCGAGAGCACCGCGCGAGCGTGCCGCCAGAAGCTGCGCCCGCGCCCGCTCGGGTTCGCCGGCGGCGAGCAGCGCCGCGCCCAGGTTGGCGTGCGGGAGTGAGACGAACAGGCCGGCAGGCAGGTCGGCCGCGAGTTCGACGGCCTGCTCCCCGGCCGTGACGGCCTCGCTCGCCTCGCCGGCCTGCGTATGGAAGAAGCACAGGGTCGTGTACGCGTAGGTGAGCGAGCTGGGGTTGCCGGCGAGGTGTGAGGCGTCGATGGTCTCGGCCGCTGCGTCGCGTGCGCGCCGCAGGCGACCCTGCCAGCCGAGCGTGACCGCGAGCGTGTGAGTGAGAGCCACGAACACGAACGAGACCCCGAAGCGCCGCGCCAACGCGATGCCGCGCTCGGCGTGGCGCACACACGGGTCCCAGCGTTCGAGCACGTCCTCGGCCGAAGCGAGCCACCAGAACGTCTCGAGAAGGGGAGCACAGCGCGCATCGTCGAGCCCGTCCAGCAACCTGGCGGCGCGCTCCGCCGCCGCGTGCGAGGTCGGGATGTCGCCGCTGTTCTGGGCGGCGTGCGCCACTCCGGCGAGCGCCGCGGCCTCGAGCAGCGGGTCGCCGAGGTCGCGGGCGAGCTCGAGGGCCGCCTCCACGCGTTCGGCCATCGCTTCGAAGTCGGCCGTGAAGAGGTGCTCCATCACGAGCTCGAGCAGCACCAGCGCCGCCGCGGGCGAGCGCTGATCGGGCAGCTCGGCGAGCGTCTGCTCGAGCAGCGCTCGCGCCTGGCCCTGCCTGCCGAGCGCATGGTCCGCGCGCGCCATGAAGGTGGCGGCCCGGGCCCGCAGGTCGTGGCGCTCAGCCGGCAGGTCGCGGAGCACGTGCCAGAGCGTCGTCCGCGCCTCCTCGAGTCGCCCGGCGGCGCCCTGCGAGGTGGCCAGCGAGACGAGCGTCTCGAGGCGGCGATCGGACGCGCCCTCGGGCAGCAGTTCGAGCGCCGACTCGAACAGTCTCGCCGCCGTCGCCGGTGCAAGCGGCGCAGCGGCGTGGCCGGCCTCGAGCAGCGTTGCGATCGCCTCCTCGTCACCCGGGCCCGCGGACAGCTCCACGTGCTCCGCGATCCTGCCGAGTGGTGCGCCCCGCTCCCGCAGCGCAGCCGCCACCCGAGCGTGCGCGCCGAGGAGCCGGCCGGCGCCCTGCGACCGGTAGACGGCGTGCCGTACGAGCGGATGGCGGAAATCGAAGCGCCTGGGCGAGTCCGTGGTCCGCACGAGGTCGCTCGCGAGCAGCGTGTCGAGCGCGGCGAGCGCCTCGTCGCCCGGGAGCCCGGCCGCCGCGGCCGCCACGCCGATCTCGAACGGGACGCCCGCCACGGCACCGCCCTCGAGCAGCCGCCGGGCCGGGGGGTCGAGCGCCGCCAGCTCGCTCTCGATGGCGGCGAGCACTGCCGGAGGCACGTTCGGAACGCGCTCGCGGGCGCCCTGCCCTGACGGCGGGTCCGCTCCCGCGCCGCGAGCGAGTTGCTCGAGGAAGAAAGGGTTGCCCGCGGCCTCCCTCACGAGCCTCGTGCGCTGCTCGACGCCGAGCCCGTCGCGGAGCAACTCGGCGGACTCTCGCTCGTCCAGCGGCTCGAGCTGCAGGAGCTGACAGCGGTCCTCACGCCCCGCTTGCTCGATCGACGCCATCGAGGCGCGCGGAAGCTGTCCGGGCCGGAACGCGAGCGCGAGCAACATCTGCGCCGGCGGCTGCCTGACCAAGTGCCCGACGAGCTCCAGCGTCTCGCCGTCTGCCCAATGCAGGTCATCGAGCACGAGCACGACCGGCCGGCGCGCCGCGAGCCGTGCGAGCAGCTCGCGCAGGGCGCGATGGGTCAGGTAGCGCTCGGCCTCGAGCCGCTCGCCCCGCGCGGCCGGCTCCATCGCGGCCAGCCCCGGCAGTACCGCCGACAGCTCGGTCTCCAGGCTTTCGCCGAGACGGTCGAGGTCGGGCTGGGAAAGAGCGGCGAGGTGGTCGCCCAGCGCGCTCGCGAGGACGCCGTAGGGCACGCCGGTCTCCCACTCGGAGCCCTGTCCGGCAAGCACGAGGCAGCCGAGCGCGTCGGCGCGCTCCTCGAGCTCACGCAGCAGCCGGCTCTTGCCGATCCCGAGCGAGCCGGCGAAGGCGAGGCAGGTGGCGGCGCCGTCCCGGCGCAGCGCGGTGAGCGCCGCCTCGATCGAGGCGAGCTCGCCGGAGCGCCCGACGAGCGGGGAGAGGTGAGCGGCGTGCGTCAGCCGGCCCCGTACTGGTCGCGCACCCAGGGCATCAGGCCGCGCGCCTCGAGCCGCTCGAGCGGCGCCCGGAAGGTCACCTGGACCACGCCCGGGTGGCGGCCGATCTCGATCGCGCCCGTGATCGTGGCCCGGTTCTTCACCTCGGGCACTTCCATGCCGAGCAGCGCGGCGGCGCGCTCGAGCCCGTTGTCGGTTGCGCTGTTCAGGTCCGGGCCCGTCCCGATCACGGAGATCGGCGCCGACTCCTCGAGGCCGTCGAGGCCCCACTCGCGCGCGAGCCCCTCGGCGCGCGTGCGCTCCGGACCGGAGAGCGGCCGTGCGAGGAAGGGCAGGTCCTCCTCGAGCGGGAGCAGGATCGGCCCGTCGATGCCGAGCCCCTTGAGCAGCTCCACCTGGAGCGTGACCGTGCCCGACACGTCGCAGGTGTGGCCGGCGATCTCGCCGTCGCCCTGGAGCGCGTGCATGTCTCCCATGTAGACGCCGCCGCCGGGCAGCTTCACCGGGCAGATGAGGATCGCTCCCGCCCGGACGGCGTCGATGTCCATGTGACCGTCGGTCCGGTGCTCGGCGAGCTCCTCGGGGGTCAGCGCATAGCCGTGGGGCGCGCCGATCAGGAAGGAGCCGAAGTCGCCCGCGTTGTGGGAGTCCGGCATCGTCTTCGACGGCGTCGTGCCGAGCTGTCCCATGAACGGGCGCAGCCGGGCGGCGAGTCCCACGAGGTCGTGCGGCGCGAAGGCGAGGATCGGGTTCTGCACCGAGTTCTCCGGCAGCGCGGCGTAGCGCGCCGCCTCGTGGGCGATCCGCTCGGCGGGCTCGCGCCCGACCGTGACGCCCAGGCTGCGTGCGTGGTCGAAGGCGATCGTGTAGCCGCTGGTGAACTTGAACGGCGTCGCGTCGGCGCCGCAGGCCACGCAGCGAACGGCGTCCTGGCCGATGCCCTCGAGCCGCGTCTCGGGATACTCGGCCCCGCAGCCGGGGCACACGGCCGCGCAGTACGGGTCGCCGTTGAAGCTGCCCTCCGGGGAGACGTCATTGCCGGAAGCGGTCGCGATCGAGGTGACCTCGATGTCCTTGATGCGGATCGCGATGGCGTCGCCCGGCTCTGCCCCGGCCACGGCCACCGGCTGGGCGACCTCGTGACCGCCCCGCAGTGCGGGCGTGATCATCGGCCCCCAGCAGCCGGGCGTGGTGTTGACGACCACGTGGCCGCCGTCCTCGACCGGGCCGAGCATCTCGACCTCCGGGCCGAGCAGGCCGTTCGTGAACGTGTCCACGAAGACGGTGGGATGGGCCTGGCCGGCGGCGGCAGGCGCGGCGGGTTCTACGGCCATTGAGGTCTCCTCTCTGGATTGCTGCCGGCGCCACCGGCGACTGGGATGAGCAGCGCGACCTCGTCGCCGTCGGCGAGCGCCTGTGCTCGGCTTGCGTGCGTGCCCTTCACGACCGGCAGGGCGGAGTCGAGGGCCCTGGCGATGGCCGGCTCGAGCTCGCCGACGCGGGCGAGCAGCGTGTCGACCGTGGCCTCGCGCGGGGAGCTCCACCCGCAGCCGCCGGGTGCCGGCGGCGGTGGCCAGCCCCGACCCGAGTCGCACCTGGACGTGCACGGCCGACGCAGCGTACCGCTACGTCCTAGGCGATCTCCTCGAGGCGGCGATGGGCGAGCGCCACCGCCATCGATCCCTCGCCGACCGCCGCCGCCACGCGCTTGATGGAGCCGCTGCGCACATCGCCCGCGGCGAACAGCCCGGGCAGGCTCGTCTCGAGCGCGAGCGGATCGCGGTCGAGCGGCCAGCCTTCCGGGCGCCGCCCGCCGTCGAGCAGGTCCGGCCCGGTGAGGATGTAGCCGGCGCGGTCGGTCCGGACGCCGCTCTCCTCCGCCCAGCCGGTGCGGGGCGCCCCTCCGATGCAGATGAAGAGCGCCCGCGCGGGCAGCTCCTCGGCCGCGCCCGCCGCGTCGCTCACCGTCACGGCGGCGAGCCGGCCGTCCTCTTCGTGCAGCGCCGCGACCTGGGTGCGCGAGCCGCACGTCGATGAAGGGATGGCCCTCGATCCGCGTGACGAGGTAGGCGGACATCGTGCGCCCGAGCTGCCCGCCGCGCACGAGCATCTTCACGCGGGCGCCCGCATTGGCGAGGTTGAGGACCGCCTGGCCGGCGGAGTTGCCCGCGCCGACCACGATCACGTCGTCGCCCCCGCACTGGGCCGCCTCGCTGCGCCCCGCGCCGTAGTAGACGCCGCGGCCGAGCAGCGCATCCACGCCCTCCACGTCCAGCGTGCGCCACACCATCCCGGGCGCGGCGAGCGCCACCGTCGAGGAGACCGAGCTGCCGTCGCTGAGCTGGAAGCTGGTCCGCCCGCCGCCGTCGCGCCTGTGCCCCTCGACGCCGCGGAGCAGGAGCAGCTCGGCGCCGAAGCCCTCGGCCTGGCGCCCCGCCAGCCTGGCCAGCTCGGCGCCGCCGATTCCGTCCGGGAAGCCGAAGAAGTTCTCGATCCTCGAGGTGAAGGCGGCCTGGCCGCCCGGCACGTCGCGCTCGAACACGACGGTGGACAGCCCGTCGCTCGCCGCGTAGACGGCCGCCGCGAGCCCGGCCGGCCCGGCGCCGACGATCCCGAGGTCGTAGTGCGCGCGCTTCGGCGGCTCGATCGCGTCCCAGCTGGTGGCGATCGATTCGACGCTCGCGCCCGTGTGCAGCTCGTCCAGATCGATCAGGACCGGGAGGGCGACGTCCGCCCTGATTCCCCGGCTCGCGAGCAACTCGGCCGCCTCGGGGCTGCCTGCCTCGACCCACTCGTACGGCTGCGCGGAGCGCGTCAGGAAGTCGCGCAGGCGGTAGTGCTCTGGATCGAGGCGCGTGCCGATGAGCTGCACGGTCGGCCGGACGGGGGACACGCGGCCGATCCTACGCACGCGCCCGATCCGCTATGACTTGACGCATGGCCACCTGCTCCCACCTGGACCAGGTCCTCGTCGAGCGCCCCGAGTCGGTGCCGGGCTGCGAGGACTGCCTCAAGACCGGCGACCGCTGGGTGCACCTCAGGGTGTGCCGCACCTGCGGCCATGTCGGCTGCTGCGACTCCTCGCCCAACCGCCACGCAACGGCGCACGAGCGAGAGAGCGGCCACCCGATCGTCAGCTCGGTCGAGCCCGGCGAGGACTGGTCGTACTGCTACGTGGACGACGTGGCTTTCGTCATCAGCTGAGCGCCGGTCCCGCGATGTTGTTCCGCCAGGAGACGCTGCGGGGCATCGAGGCCGGGGAGGTCACGCTCGCCTTCCGGCGCTGGCGCAGGCCGACGGTGCGGGCCGGGCGGCACGCTCCGCACGCGGGCCGGGGTGCTCGCGATCCGGTCCGTCGACCGTGTCGAGGAGGACGCGATCTCGGACGCCGAGGCGCGCCGCGCCGGAGCGGCCGGCCGCGACGAGCTGATCGCGGGCCTGCGACCGGAGGGCGCCCTGTACCGGATCGAGTTCAGGCTCGCGGGTCCGGACCCGCGCATCGCGCTGCGCGAGCGGGCCGACCTCGACGCCGAGGAGCGCGCCGCGATCGATGCCCGGCTGGCCCGGCTCGACGCGGCGAGCCGCCACGGGCCCTGGACCGGGCGGGTGCTCGAGCTGATCGCCCGCCGCCCGGCCACGCGCGCGCCCGGAGCTCGCCGCCGAGCTCGGCCGTGAGACCGCGCCCTTCAAGGCGGACGTCCGCAAGCTGAAGGAGCTCGGGCTGACGGAGAGCCTCGAGCGGGGCTACCGGCTCTCGCCGCGCGGGCGGGCGTACCTGGCTTCCTAGAGCCCCTGCTCCTGCAGCCACAGCTCGAGCAGCGCGAGCTGCCACAGCTCGCTGCCGTCGAGGGTGGTGCGGTGCGTCGTTCGGGCGCGGCGAGCAGCGTCGTCCACGTAGCCCGGGTCGAACAGGCCGCGCTCGCGCGCGGCGCGTCGAGCGCAGCGCGTCGCGCCACGAGCTCGAGCACCGGCCCCTCCAGGTGGCGTCAGCGCCGGGACCGGGAAGTAGCCCTTGGGCCGGTCGATCACCTCGTCCGGCAGCAGCGCCGCGCGCCGCGCGCTTGAGCACGCCCTTGCCGCCGTCGGCGAGCTTGAGCTCGGGCGGGCAGCGCGGCGGCGAGCTCGACGAGCTCGTGGTCGAGGAACGGCGTGCGCGCCTCGAGGCCCCACGCCATCGTCATGTTGTCGACGCGCTTGACCGGGTCGTCGACGAGCATCACCTCGGTGTCGAGCCGCAGCGCGCGGTCGACCGGCGTGTCCGCGCCCGGCCGCGCGCGAAGTGCGCGGCGCACGAAGGCGCGCGCTGGCGTCGTCGTCCGACGCGCAGTCGCGGCGCGACCAGCGCTCGCACGTCCGCGTGCGTCGCGGTCGAAGAACTCGGCGCGCGTAGGCGCTCGAGCGCCGTCGCCGTCGGCGCGTCGAGCAGCGGCGGGTACCAGGAGTAGCCGCCGAACACCTCGTCGGCGCCCTGGCCGGACTGCACGACCTTGCGCTCGCTTCGCGACCTCCTCGCGAGAGCAGGTAGAACGCGACCGCGTCGTGGCGAGACCATCGGCTCGCTCATCGCCGCGATCGCGCCGCGGCAGCGCCGGCGAGCAGGCGCTCGTGCCCGATGCGGATCTGGTGGTGGTCGGTGCCGAACTCGCGCGGCGACGAGGTCCGAGTAGTCGAACTCGTCGCCCGCGCGGCCGCCGGCGGCTCGAAGCCGATCGCTGAAGGTGGCGAGGCCCGCGCTGGCCCTGCTCGGCGAGCAGCGCGACGATCAGGCTCGAGTCGAGCCCGCCCGAGAGCAGGACCCCGACCGGCACGTCGGCCACCATGCGCCGCTCGACCGCCGACGCGCAGCGCGCTCGAGCACGGCCTCCTCCCACTCGCGCGTCGGAGCGCGGGCCGCTCGCGGCGCGCGCTCGAACGCGGGTCCCAGTAGCGCGCGCTCGCGCCGGCGCGCCGTCGGGCTCGACGGCGAGCACGGTCGCCGGCGGCGAGCTTGCGCACGCCGCGCAGGATCGTCCGCGGCGCCGGCACGACCGAGTGCCACGATCAGGTAGTGGTGCAGCGCCACCGGGTCGATCGAGGTGTCGATGCCGCCGCCGGCGACGAGCGCCGGCAGCGTCGACGCGAAGCGCAGCCCGCCGTCGGACCGTCGGCCAGGTAGAGCGGCTTGATCCCGAGCCGGTCGCGCGCCGAGCACCGCCCGGCCGCTGTCGCGTGCTCGACGAGGCAGAAGGCGAACATGCCCGCCAGCCGGTCGACGCAGCGCTCGCCCCACTCGTGCCAGCGCCTTGAGGAGCACCTCGGTGTCGCTCGTCGAGAAGAACGCGGTAGCCGTAGCCGCTCGAGCTCGCGCGCAGCTCGCGGTGGTTGTAGATGCAGCCGTTGAAGACGACGGCGAGGCCGAGCTCGGCGTCGACCATCGGCTGCGCGCCGCGGCTCGGACAGGTCGATGATCGCCAGCCGCCGGTGGGCGAGCGCCGCACGCGGCCGCCGGCCCAGACGCCCGCGCCGTCGGGTCCGCGCGGCGCGAGCTCCTCGCTCATGCGCCAGACCGCGGTCAGGTCCGGCGGCCCGCTCCGCGCGAGCTCACCGGCGAAGCCGCACATGTGCCTTAGCGCTCCTCGGCGCCCGCGGCCACTGTGGTCGTCGCGATGCTTCCCGGGTCCAGGAAGGACGCGGCGAGAGAGGCGACGAGACCGGTATAGCCCTCGTCACGGACCAGGGCGCGCTGGCGCTCGGCAGCGGGTGACTGCGCCAGCTCGCGCAGCTCGTCGAGCTCCGCGCGGCTGCCGAGGTCGTCCGCGTGCGGCTCGCACACCGACAGCAGCCCCTCGAGCTGCTCGCGGGCCGGGACGCGTGTCGCGGTCGTGACGTCGATGAGCCGCGCGTCGATGCCGTCGCGCGCGGCGAGGAAGCGGTTCTCCTCGATCACCTCGTGGGCGCTGACCAGCTGCGGCGGCGCGTGCCCCTCGGTTGCCTCGAGCCGCACCAGGGCCTGGATCAGCGCCGCGATCCCGGCGGTCTCCGAGACCCTCGTCTGCGCGTCCGCGATGCGCACCTCCACGGTGCCGAAGCGCGGCTGCAGCCGCACGTCCCACCAGATGAAGGTGGGCTCCGGAAGGGCGTCGGCGCGCAGCATGAGGTCGACGACCTCCGTGTACGCGCCGTAGCTGCCGAAGCGGCGCGGGATGCCGGAGCGCGGAAAGCCCTGGAAGAGCGGGGTGCGGAACGAGGCCATCCCGCTGTCGCGCCCGCGCCAGTAGGGCGAGTTGGCGGAGACGGCGAGGATGAGCGGCAGGTGGGCGCGGATGCGGTCGGCGGCGAGCATCGCGAGCTCCGGGTCGGGGACGCCCACGTGCACGTGGAGCGCGAACGTCGGCTCGCGGCGCGCCAGCTCGCGCATCTTCTTGTAGAGCACCTGATAGCGCGCGCTCGACGACACCTCGGTGTCCTCGCCCATGGCGAAGGGGTGCGTGCCGGCCACCGCCGCGCGCAGGCCGAGCGGCGCCAGCTCGTCGGCGAGCTTGCCCCGCAGCGTCAGCAGCTCGCGGACCGCGCTGCGGACCCCGGTGTGCACGCCGCCCGCGAGCTCGAGCGTGCACGCGTGGGTCTCGGCGCTGACGCTCTCCGTGAGGCCGGCGCTAAGGACGGGCAGCAGCTCGTCGAGCCGGTGCGCCAGGGCCCAGCTGTCCGGAACGAGGAGCATTACCTCCTCCTCGATCCCCACGGTCCAGGCCGGCCGGCTGTGGTCCGCCTGCCATTCCGCCCATTCCGGCACCGAGCTCATGTCTCAGGCGGCCCTCAACTCGTCCGCCGAGTGCTCCGCCCCGGCCTGGACGAGCCCCTCGAAGAGCGCGAAGTGCTCCGGCATCTCGACGAGGCACTCGGCGTGCCACTGCACGCCGAACACGAATCCCTTGCCGTCGCTCTCGAGCGCCTCGACCGTGCCGTCGCCCGCCTTGCCCACCACCCGCAGCCCCGGGCCGAGCGTGGCGGGCGCCTGGTGGTGGAACGAGTTCACGTCGAGCTCGGCGCGGCCGACGAGCTTCGCGAGGCGGCTGTCGGCGGCGAGCGTCACGTCGTGAGTCGTCCGCCGTCCGGCGACGTCCTGGCGGTGCTCGATCTCCTGGCTCAGGTCGGGCAGATGCTGGTGGAGGGTGCCGCCGAGCGCCACGTTCAGGACCTGCGCGCCGCGGCAGACGCCGAGCACGGGCATGCCGCGCCGTACCGCCCGGCGCGCCAGCGCCAGCTCGAAGAGGTCGAGCTCCGGCTCGGTCGGGCCGAGCTCCCTCGTGGGCCTCGGCGCCGTAGGCGGAGGGGTGGAGGTCGGGCCCACCCGAGAGGCAGACCGCGTCGAGGCGCTCGAGCAACGGGTCGATCGCGGACCCATGCACCGGGGTGAGGATCACCGGCAGCCCGCCGGCCGAACGCACGGCGTCGAGGTAGCGCTCCCCGAGCGCCAGCTCGCGGCGGCTCGGCTCACCCTGCGGCACGACGCTGTGGTCCGAAGCGCGCCGAACCTCGGACGTGGACACCCCGACCAGTGGCGGCCGGCTCACGACAGCACCCATGTGTCCTTACCCCCTCCCTGTTGCGAGCTGTTCACTACGAGCGCGTCCCGGCTCAGCGCCACGCGCGTGAGTCCACCCGGGATGACGCGTGCAGTGTCCCCTGTGAGCAGGACGAACGGCCTGAGGTCGATGTGGCGCGGCTCGAGCCGGCCGTCGGCGGCGGTGGGGTGGCGCGACAGCATGATCGTCTCCTGAGCGACGAAGCCGTCCGGGTCGCGGGAGAGCTCGCCCGCGATCTTTTGCACGTCCTCGGGCTCTGCGTGCGGCGCTACGACGACGCCGACCCCGCCGTGACCCGAGCGCGGCTTGATCACGAGCTCGTCGATGCGGTCGAGCACCGACTGGCGCACGTCCGGGACGCCGACGTCGTAGGTGCGCACCGAGCCGAGCAGCGGCTCCTCGGCGAGATAGAAGTCCACCATCTTCTCCACGTAGGCGTGCATCAGCTTGTCGTCCGCGACCCCCGTCCCGAACGCGTTGACGCAGCTGAGCTTGCCCGCGCGGATCGGGGCGAACAGCGCCGCCCCGACGTAGGTGAGCTTCCCGCGCTCGTCCTCGAGCCGGTCCTCGTCGGTCCTGCGGTAGAGGACGTCGACGGGCACGCGCCGGCCGCGCACGCGCGCGATCAGCCGGTCGCCGCCCGAGAGCGTGAGGTCCGACAGCGTCACGAGCGGGACCTGCAGGGCGCGGGCGATGCGCTCGTGCTCGTAGAAGGCGCTGTTGGCGGGCCCGTCGGACAGCACCACGATCGACGGGTCGGTCACGCCCTCCGGAGCGGCGGCCCGCAGCGTCTCCCCGAGCATGGAGATCACGTCGTCGAGCGGACGGGGGCGATTGACGAGCCCGGTGGGAAGGTGGCGGCTGAGCGTCTCGCGGGCGGCGATGGCGTAGGTCGTGCCCGAGGGCGTGCGCACGTTGTCCTCGAGGACGTGGAAGTGGCCGTCGTTGTCGCGCACGAGGTCGAGCCCGGCGATCGCCACCCGCACCGGGGGCGGCGCCAGCCCCACCAGCCGCGGCTCGAAGTGGTCGCAGCTCTCGAGCACGCGACGGGGCAGGACGCCCGCCTCGACGATCTCCTGCGCGCCGTAGGCGTCGGCCACGAAGCGGTCGATCGCCCGCACGCGCTGGGTGAGCCCGCGCTCGACGACGTCCCACTCCTCGGCGGTGATCACGCGCGGGACGAGGTCGAGACGAAAGGGCTCGGGTCCGCCCTTGCCGCCGAACTCGACCCCGTGCGTGCAGACGTCGTCGTGGACCTCGCCGGCGAGCGCCGCGAGATCCATCTCGGCGAGCGCCTCGATCAGGTCGGCGTAGGGGGGCCTCGGGGTGCCGTCCGCCTCGAGCGCCTCGTCGAAGGCATCGGGCTCGGGCGTGTAGAGGACACCCGGCGGGCGCGGCGCCGCCGCCGTGCCCGCCGAGAGCCGCGAGGATTGCGATGTCACCCTCTTCAGCATTCCGCCGAACGGCCCGGATGTCCTTGTACGAACGTCCAAAGATCGGCGACCGCAGCCGCCACTCGGTCGAAGCGGAGGGGGCGGCGGCTCACGGGTAGAGGGGAGTGCGCAGGTAGCGGTCGCGCACGAGCCAGAAGGCGGGCTTGCGCTCGCCGTCGTAGGTGATCAGCCCCTTGTGGTGGCGCGTGTTCGGCTCGTACTCGGGTGAGCGCCGTCCCGCTCCGCCCGTCCAGCCGGGATAGATCTCGAACTCGCGCAGCGTCCAGTAGATGGCGCCCGAGAGCACGGGCGAGCGATCGATGACGTCGAGCGTGCGCGCGGCGTGCATCGTCTGGAACGGATAGCCCCCCTTGAGGTCGAGGGCGGCGCCGGCGAGCTCCGGGCGCGCCTCGGCGCCCCACTCGGTCATCACGATGGCCTTGTCCGGGTAGTGGTCACGCAACTCGTAGATGTAGGGCTCGAGGACATTGAAATCCTCCACCCACCTGTACCACCCGAAGTACTGGTTCAACCCGATCAGGTCGAACTCGTGGTAGGTGAACTGCTCGCCGAAGCCAGGCCGGCCCTTGATGTCGACGGCGATCGGGAGCGTCGGGTCGAGGTCGCGGGCCTGCTGCCTGAGCGGCCAGCAGGAAGCGCCTCGTGCCGGGGGTCGTGTCGGGCGTGAAGGCGAGCTCGTTCGCCACCGAGTGGGTGAGCACGGACGGATGCGAGCGCGCGGCGATGACGGTGCGGCGCACGCTCAGCAGGGCGCGCTCGCGCTCGCGTGGCTGCCACAGGATGTGGGCGCCGTGGTCGCGCTGCCAGATCGGCGCCTGGCTCCAGACCATGATCCCGGCGCGGTCGAGGCGCGCCAGCAGCCGGTCGTTGAGCAGGTAGTGGGCGCGCGTGACGTTCGCGCCGAGCTCCTTCAGGTCGGCGACGATGCGATCCATATCCGCTCCGGTGAGGGCGGCACCCGAGCCCGGCATGTCCTCGTGGATCGAGGCGCCGCGCAGCTGGATCAGGCGGTTGTTGAGCCAGAGGCGCCCGGCCTTGACCTCGACCGAGCGCAGCCCGATGCGGCGCTTCTCGACCTGCACGACGTCCTCGCCGTCCCGCAGCTTCAGCGTCGCCCCGTAGAGCTGCGGGTTGTCCGGTGACCAGAGCTGCGGGGCGGGCACGCGCATCCTCAGCTCGAGGCGCTCGCGCCCGGCGCGGCCCCGGCGCAGCTCGAAGCTCTTGCGCGTCCGCCGCCCGCCGGGCGAGCGCAGCTCAACCTCGAGCGTCGGCTCGAGCACGCGCCGGCCTCTGCGCACGAGCTCGCCGTCCACGAGCAGCTCGGCGCGGCAGCCCGACGCGGGCCCGCGGCAGCTCACGTCCGAGAGCGTGCCGAGATCCCGGATGTGCGCCGGACCGGCGGGGACGAGCCGCACCGGCCTCACGATGCCGTTCCAGTTCCACCAGCCCTCGGGCAGCTTGGGGTTCTTGCGCCCGTCCACGATCACGACGAGCTCGTTGGGCGCGCCGGGCCGCAGGCCGCGCGCCTCCACGGTGAACGGGGTGTACGGATCGTTGTTGCGCCCGATCCTGCGCGCGTTCAGGAAGACGGCCGCGCCGCGGCGCACGCTCTCGAACTCGATGAGCCAGCGGAAGCCACGCGGGGTGTCCGGGCCGGTGAAGACGAGCCGGTAGCGGCGCACCTGCCCCGGAAACAGCCCGGGCAGCGCGCGCGTGTCGAAGACGCTCGGCACGCGCGCCGGGCCCCACTCACCGGGCGCCTGGGCGGCGCGCCCCGCCGGAGTGACGGGCGCGGCCGGCGGCGCGCCCGTGGGGTCGGTCTCCTCAGGCGGCGCGGTCTGCGGGGGAGCCGGGGCGGCGGGCTCGACACGCACCTCCCAGCCGCTCGTGAGGCTGCGTTCGCGCAGGGGTGGGTCGGCCGCCGCGGCAGCCGCCGGAAATGCGAGCAGGAGCAGGGAGAACAGGAGCGCTGGACGGCGCATGAGCACTTCACCGTAGCCATATGTGAACGACCCGTTCTGCCAACCTTGCGCGCCGTGCCGCCGCTAGCCGCCGGTGTCGAGTTCCTCGAGGAGCCGCTTGCGGTCTTCGGCGTGCTGCTGATGCTGGGCGCGCTGGTGTCAGGGATCGCGAAGCGCAGCTTCCTGTCCCTGACCGCCGCCTTCGTGGTCGCCGGGTTCGTGCTCGGAAAGGGCGGGTTCGAGATTCTCGACCTCGATCCGACGTCCGGCTTCGTGCAGGGCCTCGCCGTGGTGGCGCTTGTCCTGATCCTGTTCAGGGACGGCGTCGAGGTCGAGCAGGAGATGCTTCAGCAGGCCTGGCACCTGCCGCTGCGCAAGCTCGTGCTGGCGATGCCGCTCACCTGCGCGCTGGTCGCCCTGGCCACGCGGGTGCTGACGGACCTCGGCTGGGCCGAGTGCTTCCTCATCGGCGCGCTGCTCTCACCGACGGATCCCGTGCTGTCGTCGGCGGTGGTCACGAACCCCCGCGTGCCGCGGCTCATACGCCACTCGCTCAACCTCGAGTCCGGGCTGAACGACGGGCTCGCGCTGCCGGCGGTGCTCGCCTTCTCGGCGGCCGCGGCGGCGGACGACGAGTTCGTGTGGTGGCAGTTCGTGCTCCAGGACCTCGGCGTCGGGCTCGTGAGCGGGCTGCTCCTGGCGCTCATCGCCTCGCGCCTGATGCCACAGGACCGAGCGCTCGGCTACGAGATCAGTCCGCACCAGAAGGCGCTCTATGCGCTCGGCGTGGCGTTCGCGGCCTACGGCCTGGCAACCCTGCCCCCCGAGGGCAACGGCTTCATCGCCGTGTTCGTGACGGCGATCGCACTCGGGATCTGGCGACCGGACATCCGGGAGTGCTTCGAGGAGCGCTCCGAGGACGTGATCGAGGTCGTGAAGCTCGGGGTGTTCCTCGTCTTCGGCGCCATCTTCACCTTCGACACGCTGTTCGAGGACGGCTGGGCCACGCTGGCGATTGCCGCCTTCACGCTGCTCGCCGCCCGCCCGATAGCGGTGTTCGTGGCGCTGGCCGGCACCGACCAGGTCGACACCGCCGCCAAGGGGTTCATGGCCTGGTTCGGGCCCAAGGGGGTGGCGACGATGACGTTTGCCCTGTTCGTGCTGGGCTCGACGGTGCCGAACGGGGAGCGGATCGCCGCGATTGCCGCAGTGACCGTGTTCATCTCGATCATCGTGCACGGGCTCACCGACCAGCCCGGCGCGGAATGGATCGCCAAGCGGCAGGACTCCGCTCCCGACCCGGCGCAGGCCGGCGCCTCGCCATAATGCCGGGCACACGCGCACCCGAGCCGGAGTAGCCATGGAGACCTGGGACATCGCCTCATTCGACGTCCAGCCGCATCAGCCCACGGTGCTGCGCTCGGACAACGAGACCCGCGTGATCGCCATCAACCTCCCGGCGGGCGAGCGTCTACAGGAGCACCAGGTGCACGAGCGCGCGTGGGTAATCGTCGCGGCCGGCGAGGTCGAATTCGATCAGGGTGGCGAATCCGTGCGCGGCGGCCCTGGCTTCCTCGTGCACTTCGAGCCGAACGAGCGCCACGAGGTGTGCGCGGAGACCGACTCGCGGCTCATCCTCCTGCTCTCGCCCTGGCCGGGCGACGGCCACCCGAGCTCGAAGCAGGCGGGCGGGTAGACGGGCCTGCCTGCCAGAATCCAAGCCGATGGATCCGTCCCGTAAGCGCAAGCTCCGGCTTGGGGTCGCACTGGCCGCGGCAGTGCTGCTCGCCACGGCGCTCATCTACACGAGCTTCAGCGCCTCGACCGAGGCCAGCAAGCCGAGCGAGATCGTGCCGGGCAAGTCCTACGAGCTGACCGGCAAGGTGGTCCACGGGTCGATCCGCAAGACCGGCGACGACCTGCACTTCCGGATCCGCGACCGTGACGGGACCGAGTCCGTCTCGGTCGCCTACGCGGGCGTCGTGCCCGACCCGTTCCGCGAGGGACGCGAAGTGATCGTCTCGGGTGAGCTGAAGCAGGGCACCTTCGTCGCCGAGCGCGACTCGCTCGTCACCAAGTGCCCGTCGAAGTTCACCACGGACGAGCAGTCTTCCTGAAGTGGCCGGGGTCGGCTCCGCCTGCCTTACCGTCGCCCTGCTGACCGCCCTCTACGCGGCCGGCGCGTCCGTCTACGGCGCGCTCCGCGGCCGGCGCGAGTGGGTCACGTCGGGACGGCGCGCGATGTACTGCGTCGCCGCGCTGTGCGTGGTGGCGTTCGCGATCCTCGAGTCGGCCTTCCTGCGATCCGACTTCTCCTACGCGCTCGTTGCCGAGGGCTCCTCGACCGATACGCCCACCTTCTACAAGGTCACCGCCGTGTGGGCCACGCAGGACGGATCGCTGCTCCTCTGGGCGACGCTGCTCGGCCTGTTCTCGAGCACCGTGCTCTTCCTCACGCGCCGCTCGCTGCGGGACATCGCGCCCTGGGCGACCGCCGTGCTCGGCTGCGTGGCCGCGTTCTTCCTGTTCCTGATGGTCGGCTGGGAGAACCCGTTCGACACGCTCCCGGTGGCGCCTCAGGAGGGCAACGGGCTCAACCCGCTGCTGCGCCACCCGGCGATGATGATCCACCCGCCGATGCTCTACACGGGCTACGTCGGCTTCTCGATCCCCTTCGCCTTCGCCATCGGCGCGCTCGTCGCGCGGCGCACCGGAGCCGACTGGATCCGGGCCACGCGCCGCTTCGCGCTCGTCGCCTGGATGTTCCTCGGCACGGGCATCCTGCTGGGGGCGCTCTGGTCCTACTCGGAGCTCGGCTGGGGCGGCTACTGGGCCTGGGACCCGGTGGAGAACGCGTCGCTCATGCCGTGGCTCGTGGGCACGGCCTTCCTGCACTCGATCATGGTGCAGGAGAAGCGCGGGATGCTGAAGGTCTGGAACGTGTCGCTGATCTGCGCGACCTTCGTGCTCGCGCTGCTCGGGACCTTCCTCGTGCGCAGCGGCATCCTCGAGTCGATCCACGCCTTCGGGGCGTCGACGATCGGGGTGCAGTTCCTCGTCTTCATCAGCCTCGTGATCGCCCTGTCCGCGGGGCTGATCATCGCGCGGCTGCCGGACCTGCGCTCGCGCGCGCGGCTCGACTCGCTGCTCTCGCGAGAGGCGTTCTTCCTGCTCAACAACCTCGTTCTCGTCGGACTCTGCCTCGTGATCCTGTGGGGCACCTTCTTCCCGCTCATCTCCGAGGCGCTGACGGGCACCGAGGCCACGGTCGGGCCGCCCTGGTTCAACCGGCTGACGACGCCGCTCGCGCTCGTGCTCGTGCTGCTCACCGGCATCGGGCCGGTGCTGGCGTGGAGGCGGATGACCCCGTCGTCGCTGCGGCGGATCCTGCTGGTGCCGCTCGCGTTCACGGCCGTCGTGCTCGCCGCGCTGCTGCTGCTCACGAACGCCGCCGACAGCACCGCCTCGCTGATCATGTTCTGCTTCACGGCGTTCGTGCTCTCGGTGGTGGCGCAGGAGTTCTGGCGCGGGGCCGGCGCGCGGCGTGTGATGACGGGCGAGCCCTGGCCGCAGGCGCTCGCGCGGCTGATGGGGCGCAACCGGCGCCGCTACGGCGGCTACCTCGTGCACGCGGGAATCGCCGTGCTCTTCCTCGGCGTGGCGGCGTCGTCCGCGTTCATCGAGCAGCGCGACGTGCGGCTCTCGCCGGGCGAGTCCTTCACGCTCGGCGACTACGAGGTCACCTACCGCGAGCCGACCGCGCGGCTCGGTGGCGACTCGTCGGGCACCGGCGCGCCGATCTCGTTCGGCGCGGTGATGGACGTGCGCAAGGGCGACGAGACCTTCACCCTGCGGCCGGCGCGCAACTTCTACTCGAGCGGCGATCCGTCGCTCGGCACGATCTCGCGCTTCTTCGAGGGTGAGGCCACCAGCGAGGTCGACGTGCGCTGGGGGCTGCGGCGCGACTTCTGGCTGGCCGTCCGGCCCGACATCGGGTCGCTCGAGCAGCCGATCCGCGAGGCGGACGCGAAGTTCGCCGACGCCGAGGGCGACGTCCAGGCGCTGATCATCGCGGCGCTCGCGGAGCGCTACCGCCGCGATCCGCCGCCGGCCGCCTTCAGGGCGATCGTCTCGCCGCTCGTGGCATGGATCTGGATCGGCGGCGCGATCGCCCTGCTCGGCGCGCTCGTGGCAGCCTGGCCGACGCCGGAGGCGCGCCTGCGACGGGTGCGGGCGCTCTACTCCGCGCGGCTCGGCAAGGAGCTGTCGCGGGCTTAGCGCAAGCCCCCCGGCCGGCTCCGTGGAATACGCGCTCGCACTGCTCGTCCTGGCGGCGCTCGTCGCGCTCGCGGTCGCGCGCCCGTTGCGCTCCCCCGGAGTCGAGGAGCGCCGCGACGAGACTCGCATCGGCGAGCTCGAGGCCGCCAAGGAGGCGAAGTACCGCGAGATCCGCGACGCCGAGCTCGACCACCGCATGGGCAAGCTCTCCCGAGAGGACTGGCGCACGGTCGACCGCGACCTGCGGGCGGAGGCGATCGTGATCCTGAGCGAGCTCGACCGGCTGGAGGGGCGGCCGGCGGAGTAGCGCCGGGGGACGTCCGCGTCAGCGCGCCCGGGCGGGGGCGCGCATCGTGCTCGAGTTGCCCGCCGTGTCCGCTGCCCGCATCATCACCTGGTAGTTGCCCTGGGGCAGGCGCTTGCCCAGCGCGAGCAGCCACCGGACATCGCCGCTCGTCGAGCTGAGCCTGGCGTCGATCCAGCGCGGCCGGTCGCAGCGACGCGGCTGGGCGCTCATCGCGCGCTGGCGCTCGAGCCACCAGGAGCAGTCGCCGCTCCTGAGCTTCCGGCGCAGCGCAACCTCGACCACGGCTATTCCCGATGGGTCGGTCACGCTCCCGCGGATGCGCCCGCGGGCCGTGTTCACGCCGAGCAGCCGCAGTGATGGGCCGCGGCCGTCGGCCGGCGGGCCCGCGGGGGGCTGGCCCGAGGCCGGGGGCGGTGAGGTCCCGCCGGCGGGCGGTCCGGCCGCTGGGGGCTGGGGCGGCGGCGGATCCGTGGGCGGCGGATCCGTGGGCGGCGGATCGGGCGGCGGCCCGGCACGCTCGATGTAGTTGGCCGTGAGCTCGGCACCTGCGGGCGGCACCACGTAGTCCTGCACCCGCGTGCCGCCGTTCGACCAGCTCGTGAAGTCGAAGATCGCCCCGCCGAGCTCGAACGGATCCGATGCGCTGACGGTCGTGCGGTAGCCGATCGCCGTGACGAGGTCCTGCGGGGCCGTGAACACGCGGCCGCCGTACGAGAGGCTGGCTCCCGAGGGCGAGCTCCGCAGCCGCACGGTGGTGGTCTCGGGCAGCAGCTCGACCGTCTCCTGCGCGGACAGGCCGCCCGAGTCCGTCGCAGTCATGACGATTCGGTAGCGGGCATCGGCATCGTGGTCGGTGATCGCGTTGAGCGTGAGCGGCGTGCCGCCGTAGGTGCCCAGCGAGTGGACGTGGTCCGCGTGGATGACCTTCACGTCCCAGGCGATGCGCGATCCGGGGACCGTTCCGTCCTGGGCGTCCGTCGCGGAGCCCTGCAACTGGAAGCTCTGGCCGGCGCGATACCTCGCGGGGGCGGTGACCTGTGGGTCGGGCGCCGTGTTGCCGGCGCTGATCTGCACCGAGGCGGTGTTGCTCCCGCCACGGCCGTCGCGGACGGTCAGGCTCGCCGTGTAGGTGCCGGGATTCACGTATGTGTGGGAAGGCGCCACGACGGTGCTGACCGGTGTGTCGTCGCCGAAGCGCCACTCGTAGCTGAGCGGGTCGTTGTCCTGGTCGGTCGAGCCGCTGCCGTTGAAGCTCACCGCGAGCGGTGCCGCTCCGGTGGGAGGACTGGGATTCGTGGTGATCCGCGCGACCGGGCTCGCGTTACCGGGCGTGTAGACGACCCGGCGGATCGCGCCGGTCCCGGCACTGCCGTCTCCGTATGCCGCGTAGGCGAGCTCGCCTGCAGGCGTCAGCTCGAGGTCGACCCCGCTCCAGCCGCCGCCGGCGAAGTTGTCGACGCTCGTCACCTCGCCCTGCGCGTTCAGGTTGAGCTTTCTCGACAAAGCCCTGGGCGTAGTCGCCGAAGAAGACGTCGCCCTGATAGCTCTGCGGGTAGGGCCCCGCGTACGTCGGCCCTCCCATGACCGCGCCGCCCGCGCTGTTGTGCGCGTACTGGTGGACCGGCCCGAGGTGCGCCTGCGGTGTGCCCTCCTTCGCGTATTCCGGGTTGCAGTCCGCCTCGCGATCCTGGTAGCCGCCCGTGCGTCCGCTTCCCTCGTAACAGGGCCAGCCGTAGTGGCGGCCGCCGCCCGGAGGAGCGGTCGGTACGAAATCGACCTCCTCGGTGGTCCCCCAGCCGACATCGCCGACGGTCAGCCCGCCGCCTGGACGGAGCTTGAAGCGGAAGGGGTTGCGGAAGCCGCCGGCCCAGATCTTGGTGCAGACGTGACTGAGGTCGGCGTTGGTGGGGCAAAACGGATGGCCGGGCAAGCCGCGGCCCGTCCGGTCCACGTGCATGATCTTCCCGGCCAGGCTCTGCGTGTTGTAGGTGCGGTAGGCGAGCGGGTCCACGATGTTGAAGCTGGACGCGTCGCCACTCCCGACCCACAGCGTCCCGTCGGGCGCCGAGCGCACGGTGCCGATCGAGTGGAGACGCGCCTTCCGACGGGATGCAGTCGACCGTGTTCGAGGGTGCTGGACACGCGGTGGGGTGTGTTCCCAGCAGCGTCGTCCGGCCCGACACCTGGTTGCCCGGACCGATCGTGAAGCGGTCGAGCCGCGAGCTCATGGCGCCCTCACCGTCCGCGATCAGGGGCTGGAGCTCGCGCGTGTACAGAAGGTAGACGTAGGGATGGTTCGTGAAGTCCGAATCGACCGCGATCCCGAGCAGGCCACGGTCCCAGTACGAATTGACCTCGTTCGAGATGTCGAGGATCGTCGTTGCCGTGGTGCCGGACGCCGACGGCACCACCTTCAGCCGCCCCTCCTTCTCGATTACGAACAGCCGGCCGTCCGGCGCCCAGGCCATGCCCGTCGGCGCGCTCAGGTTCGCGGCGACGGTGCGTTCCTCGAAGCCCGCCGGGTAGGTGGCGGCCTCGGCCCCGAGGGGCGCGCAAACCATGATTGCGGCCGCAGCCGCGCAGATTGTCCGTAAAGAGATGATCGTCCGTGCCCTGTTCTAGCCCGACCGTCCAGAGTAGGTCAGCTCTGGCGATCCCGCCAGCGGTTTCTTGAAATCGACCGCGCCCTTGGTGCTGATCAGCGCGATGCCGCCGGAGCCACGCGGACCAGCGAGCTCCTTGCCTGTCCGAGCGCGCTCACGTTGCCCTCGGCGTCCTCAGCCCGGACGAGCACGCGGTACCCACCCGGCGGCAGGCGCCTGCCGAGCGCGAGCAGCCACTCGCCGCTCGCCGAGGTGAGCCGGGCCTTGATCCACCGGGGGCGGTCGCAGCGGCGCCCTGAGACGCTCATCCTGCGCTCGCCCTTGAGCCACCAGCTGCAGCGACCGCCGGAGAGCTTCCGGCGAAGCGCGACGCTCACGGACTCAACGCCCGCCGGGTCGGCCGCGCTGCCTCGGATGCGCCCGCGGGCCGCGTTCACGCCGAGCAACCGGAGCGTCGGGCCCTTGGTGTCGGGCGATGTCGGGCCGGGGGTGCCGGGAGACCCCGGGCCGGGGGTGCCGGGAGATCCCGGGCCCGGTGTGGCGCCGCCGCCCGGGACGCGCACCGAGATCGTCCGGGTGTCGGTGCCGGTGCCGCCGAGGCCGTCGCTCACCGTCAGGCGTGCCGTGTACGTGCCCGGCCCCGAGTAGGCATGCGCGGCCGCCTCCGCGTTGCTCGTCGCGCCGTCGCCGAAGCTCCATGAGTAGCTGAGCGGGTCGGTGTCGGGGTCGCTCGAGCGGCGGCCGTCGAAGCTCACGCTCAGCGGGGCGTCGCCCGGACGTGGTGTTGGCGTCGAGCACCGCCACGGGGTTGCCATTCGCCGGCGGGCTGCCCGCGGCCACGGTGACCATGCGAGCGACCGACGGCACACCGCTTGCGTTGATCACGAACAGCATGTAGGGCCCCGGAGGGGCGATGTTCGCGTTCGCGGGCCCGGTCGCCCTGAGCCTCCCGCTGTCGCGGGCGTTGATGGAGAGCGGGATGAAGCGCTGCTCCATGTCGACCGAGTGGGTGACCGCCCCCAGGCGGACCAGCGCCACCCGGCTGATCGAAGCCGCGTCCGGCGTGGCGATTCGCAGCTGCGCGCCGTAGTTGACCACGCCCGGTGCCGAGCTGATGGCGGGCCGCGGGGCGAGCTGTCCCGAGCCGTCCTTCTTGAACAGGTACGGCGGCGTGAAGACCTCGGCGTTCTTGGCCAGGTAGCCCTGCGAGTCGCAGGCGCCGCAGATGCCGCCTCCGGAGGAGAGCACGCGCCCGTCGGGCAGCAGCAGAGCGGTCGAGTGGTACTGGCGTGTGACCTGCATCGCGGCGAGCGTGCTCCATTGACCGGTGCCCGGATTCCACAGCTCGGCCGGATACACGCCGTCATCGATGTCCACGAGAGGCTCCCCGGACGAGAGGCCGCCGGTCGCCAGCACGGACCCGTCGGCGAGCACGGTGAGGTTGTGCTGGCGCCGGCCGTACTGCATCGAGCCGGTGCCCGCGGCCTGCGGAGTGGCGCCGTTGAGGTTGATCGTGCTGGCGGACTTCGTGGAGGGCCCGCCGCCGGCCACCAGGATCCTGCCGATGTCGTACATCGCCCGGCTGCCGTAGTCCCGGTCCACGGAGTCGCGATTGCCGAAGTTCTGCCAGGCGCCGGACCCCGAGGAGTTGAGGCTGCGCATCGTCGGGCTCGGCCCGGAGAAGAAGGTGCGGCCGTCCGGCGCGACGTCGAGCCACGGATAGTTCGGGAGTCCGAGGTTCGCGCCGCTCAGCTGTCGCAGCTGGCCGTTGGTCTGACGAACCTCCGGGATGTCGGGTCCCCCCTCGGTGATCAGCATCTCGCCGTTGCTGAGCGGGGTCACGCTCGGATACCAGCGCTCGTAGGCCATGTTCGGGCCGAGCGACCACGTGTTGGTGGAGGGGTTGAAGATGTGCGTCTGCCGGATTCCCTGGAGCTGCTGGTTCTTGTTGCCGCCCGCCAGGAACAGCGAGCCATCGGCCAGGTGTGCGAGGCCGCTGCAGAAGACGTTGAAGCCGGTCTCGACGTTCACCGGCGTGTGTGCTCCCGTGGCCGGGTCCCACACCGTGGCGCGAGTGTGGTCGTGAACCGGATAGGTCTCCGTCGCCTTGTCGCCGACGGAGTCGTACGCCAGGACCTTGCCGTTGGGCATCAGCGCGACGTGGACTCCCACCACCGGCCAGTTGACCACCGGCCCCCAGCTGCCGACCTGGTGCTCGTTGCCCACGACCGCCGCGGCGGCGCGCGCCGCATCGTCCCGCGTCGCGATCTCCGTGCTTCGCCCGAGGCTGGCCTCTTCGGCCGGCGTGTGGATGACCGAGTCCTCCGCGATGTGCTCGGCCGCACCGTCGGGTGCATGGTGTGCCGAGGCCGCTGCCGGCACGCACAGCATTGTTGCGGCCGCAGCCGCGCAGATTGTCCGTATAGAGATGATGGTCCGTACCCTGTTCTAGCCCGTGCGTCCAGAGTAGGTCAGCCCTCGCGATCTCGCCAGCGGGTTCTGAAATCGATGGCGCCGCTAGGCTTCCCGGCCGTGGAAGCGATCCTCAGCGGCGTCCAGGTGATCCTCGCGGTCATCGTGATCGTGCTCGTGCTCATGCACTCGGGCAAGGACTCCGGGCTCTCGGGAGCCTTCGGCGTCGGTACGGGCGCGGGCCCGTTCGGCGGCGGCTCGCTCGTGGAGCGCAACCTGAACCGCTGGACGATCGGGTTCGCTCTCCTGTTCGTCGCGAACGTGATCGTCCTTCTGAAGATCTGAGGACCCGCGTCGTGAGGCGGCGGCCCCGGCCCCCGTCCCTTTTGAGGTCCGGGCGACCGGTACCACCGGCCCACTGGGAACTGCACGCCGCTGTGGGCGTGCGTCCCCCTGCTTACCCGGGAAGTCCGGCGAGACAACAGGCAAGTGAGGGAGTACCCTCGGCTTGACGCCCGTTGGGTTCTCTCGTCCTTCCTCCTCGCGAGCGGCTTGTACAAGAGGGGCGGGAAGGAAGCCGTGATGATGATGGAGACACGGGAGCCTCCGGCGACGCCCGTCCGGCACGACGGTGCGGAGCTCGAAGGGCTCACGAACTCGATGGTGCGGCTCTACAAGGAGCTGTTCGGGCGCGGTCCGACCAAGGCGCGAACCGACTACGCCGGACCGAACACCATTGTGACGACGATCGAGAACACCCTGACCCAGGCCGAGCAGACCATGGTGAGCCTCGGCGAGCACCGGCGGGTTCGGGAGATACGCATGTTCTTCCAGTACGCGAGCGAACGCGACTTCATCCAAGTCGTCGAGAGCACGACGGGCCGCAAGGTGCGGGCGTTCGTCAGCGGCATAGACACTGAGAACGACGTGTCCTCGGAGGTCTTCTATCTGGAGCCGCCGACCGACGTGAACGGCCGTCCCGCCTCGCGCCGTTTCAGCCCGCCGGTCCGGTGAATCGCACCCGCCCCGCCCTCAGCGCCGGGGAGACCACCCCGTGGGCGAAGCGCCGGCCGTAGAACTCGCCGTCGCTCGTCAGCTGCTGGGCAGCCGTCAGGGCCTGCACGTTCGACAGGATCGAGAGCACGCTGTCGGTCAGGCGCAGGTCGCGCAGCGGACGGGTGATGCGGCCGTCCTCGATCAGGAAGGTCCCGTCCCGGGTGACGGCCGTCATGAGCGTCTCCTTGGGGCGGACCACGTTCTCGTACCAGAGGCGGGTCACGTAGATGCCGCGCTCGACGGGCGCGCAGAGCTCGTCCAGGTCGGCCGCGCCGCCGCCGGCCAGCACGAGGTTCGTGGGGTGGGGGCCGTACGGGTTCCCGCCCGGCGCGAGCGCGTGGCCGGTCGAGGCGGCGCCGATCAGCGACGCGCTGCGGATGTCGTGGACGACCCGGTGAGCCACGCCGTCCTGGATCAGCGGCAGCGGCGCCTTCGGGGTGCCCTCGGCGTCGAATCCGCTCGGGAACGTGCGCCCGAAGCGCGGCGAGTCGGACAGGTTCACGGCGGGTGCGGCCACCGTCTGCCCGAGCCGGCCGGCGAGCGCGCCGCGCCCCTCGGCGTGCGCGAGGCCGTTGAACGCGGTGAAGGCCAGCAGGTCGAGCAGCGAGCTGATCGCCTGCGCTTCGAACACGACCGGGTAGGTGCCGGCCTCGAGCTCGGCGGGCTCGCCCGGACGACGAGCGTCTTGGCGGCGGCACGCTCCGTCAGCGCGCGGGGCTCGAGGCCGCCCGCCGCGCGCGCCGTCTGCGACGCATAGCCGCTGCGGCCGCGATCGCGCTCGGAGGTCATGCAGATGACCTTCATGAAGGCGTCGCTGCTGCGCTCGGCAACACCGCCGCCGGCTCCCGCCACGGCTCGCTCGACCTCTCCCGAGGACCAGATGCCGTGCGCCTCGAGCCCCTGCTCGGCGGCGACCTCGAACGCGTCCGCCAGGGCCTCCCCGCCGGTGCCGGCGTCGAGCGCCGCGCTGCCGCCCGGCGACGGGAGAGCCGCCGATCGAGTCCGGGAAGCCCGGGTAGGCCCCGTCGCCCGCCGACGGCGGCCGCGTCCGCTGCGGCGGCCGCGCGCCGTGCGCAGGCGGCGAGCGCCTCGTCGTCCGTCGAGTTGGTCTCGGCCCGGCCCACGTGGCCGCGCCGCACGACCGCGAGGTCGACCGTCAGGTCGTCCACCTCGGTCGCCTGCGTCGGACGGCTCGCGGCGAAGCGCAGTAGCAGCGAGCGCTCGCACGTGACGAGCGCCAGCGCGTCGCTTCCCGCGCCGCGCGGACGGCGCGCTCGGCGAGCGTGAGCGCGTTCACGCGACGCCGACCTCGACGTCGCGGAAGCGCGCCGGAGCGCACCCGTGCGAGACGCGCATGAGCTGACCGGGCTCGCCCTTTCCGCAGTCGAGCAACGAGACCAGCCGCCACTCGGCGGGCGAGCAGACCGCGTCGCAGCTTCCCCAGAACCGTGGCGTACTGCCCTCTGTAGCTCGGGTTGCGCACGAGCCGCCGAGCCGGCCGTCGCGGATCTCGCGGGCGGCCTCGCCCTCGAACTGGAAGTGCAGGCGGCGGTTGTCGATCGACCAGGAGCGGTTGCTCTCGATCAGCAGGCCCGTCGGCGGTGTCCGCGATCAGGTCGTCGAGCGTGCCGGCCGTGCCGGGGTCGAGGTTCACGTTCGTCATCCGGACGATCGGCTGGCGCGCGAAGCCCTGCGCGCGCATGCATCCGCCGGAGCGCTCGAGGCCGATCTCGGAGGCCGTCTCGCGCGAGGAGAGGAAGCCCGCAAGGACCCCCTCGCGCACGATCGGGAGCGGGCGCCCCTCGACGCCCTCGTCGTCCCAGCGGTAGCTGCCGAGCCCGCCGGGACTGGTGGCGTCCGCGGTCACGTTCACGTGCTCGGAGCCCAGGCGCAGCGAGCCGATGCCGTCGGCGGGCACGAAGCTCGTTCCCGCGTAGGACGCCTCGCGGCCCAGCACGCGATCGAGCTCGACGGCGTGGCCCACCGACTCGTGCACCTGCAGTCCGAGCTGCTCGCCGGCGAGGATCAGCGTGGCGCGGCCGGGCGGGCAGGCGGGCGCGGAGAGCAGCTCGACCGCCTCCGACGCCACGCGCGGCGCCACGGCCGGCAGATCGAGCGCGGCGAACTCGTCGTATCCGCCCTGCGCCACGTGGCCGCCGTGCGAGGCGGGGAAGGAGCGGACCTGCGTCTGGTCGCCGTCCACGGCCACCGCGGCGAGGCCGCCGCCGCACTCGGTCACGTGCTGCTCGCACAGTGCGCCCTCGGTGGAGGCGAAGAGCCGTTCCTCGGCCAGCGCCCGGAAGTGCGCGAGCGCGAGCGTCACGGCGGGCTCCGCCCGCAGCGCAGCGTCCGCCGCGAGCAGCACGGACAGCTTGTCCTCGAGCGACACCTCGAACGGGTCGCGCCCAGCGGGGCTGTGCCACGAGCCCTCGGCGGGCGGCTCGGGAGCGAGCGCGACCGACGAGCTCGGAAGCGGCTGCGCCGACGCGACCTGGAGCGCTCGCGCCAAAGCGGCCTCGGCGTCGCGGCGGTCGGTCCCGCGCACCGCCGCGAAGCCCCAGCAGCCGGCCACGCGAACGCGCACGCCGACGCCCTCGCTCTCGCCTGTGTCGAGCGCGTCGAGCGCGCCGTTGCGGGTGGCGAGCCGCTCGCTGCGCGTGCGTACGTAGCGGACGTCCGCGTACTCGGCCCGCGAACGAGCCGAATCCATGAGCTCTCTCAGGAGGTCCCGCACCCGCCGCGGGAGGCTACCTCCCGCGGGGCTTCGCTAGCGCCCGGCCGCGGTGCGGCGGTGAAACAGCGCGAGGCGCGGGCGCCCGGGCAGCTGGAGAGCCGCGCTGCGGCGACGCCTCCGCCGGGCCGAGCGGCTCCTGCCCGACGCGGCGCGGTACGGGTCAGAGTCCTGGGAGTAGATGTGGCGGGCCGCGTAGGCCAGCGGCAGACCGGGATGCATTTTGCGAGTCCTCCGAAACGGAGTGGGGGGTGGGTAGACAGACTCCCGCGAATGCGTCCACTCGTGTGAGCGGTGCGTCACACAGACGCGCCGGGGCTGTCTACGCGCCGCGCGGCGCCGAGTCCTCGAGGACCAGGCGCATGAGGTCTCTGATCGAGAGCATCCCGACGACCTCCTCGCCGTCCACGATCGGCATGTGGCGAAAGCCGCCGTGGATCATCATCACCGCGGCCTGCTGCGTCGTCTCGTCCGGCTCCATCGTCTCCGGGTCGCGTGTCATCCAGTCGGAGACGAGCGTCTCGTCCGTGATGCCGCCCGCGACGGCGCGCAGGATGTCGCGCTCGGTGAGGATTCCGACGAGCCTGTCGCCCTCGGTCACGAGGACGGCGCCGACGTCCTTCGCGACCATTCGCTCGGCCACCGCCTGGAGCCCGCCCCCGGGCTCGACCGTGAGCAGGCTGCGCGACATGTGGTTGCGGGCGACCGGCATGTGAAGAGCGTAAGCGAACTGGGGGGTCAGAGTGCAACCCCGGCGGTCATCGCCGCGGGGTCGTCGACCGGAAGCGCCTGCGGGCGCGAGCGCTCGAGCTCGGGCCGGCCGGACGTGATCGTGCCGTTGCGCCAGCGGGCCGCTGCCACGCCCTCGGAGGTGAGGTCGGTCTCGAGGATCCCCGTGGCCGTGGTCTCGGCCGACACGGCGCCGAACACGAAGTTGCCGAGCGAGTACGCCACGAGCGCCGAGCCCTGGCGCCGCAGCGGCTGAAGCACGTGCGGGTGCGCGCCGATGACGAGCTGGGCGCCCGCGGCCGCCGCCGCGGCGGCGAGCGCCTGCTGGGCGGCGCTCTCGGTGGGCGCCGTCTCGACGCCCCAGTGGAAGGTGGCGACGACGACGTCCGCCCGCCGGCGCGCCCGGTGGACGGCGCGGGTCACGGCCTCGGGCGTGGCCCAGGCCGTCCCGGGGCTGTCCGGTGTCGCGGCGAACTCGACCGGCGCGATCTCCGAGAAGCCGACGAACGCCACGCGCAGCCCGAGTCGCTCGACGATCTGGGGCGCGAGCGCGCGGCGCAGGTTGCGCCCTGCGCCCACTGCCTTCATCCCGTGACGCTCGATGCCGCGCACGGTGTCGAGCAGCGCGACCGTGCCGTAGTCGCCCGCGTGGTTGTTGGCGAGGTTGAGGACGTCGAGGCCGGAGTGGCGCGCGAGGCCGCGCAGCGCGGCCGGCGTGCCGCGGAAGTTGTAGAGCTTGGGGAACGGCTCGCCGCGCCGGGAGATCGCGCACTCGAGGTTCCCGAACGCGATGTCCGCGTCCTTCAGCGGCCGCCCGACGCTCGACCACGGGTAGCGCGGGCCCTCGACCGCGATGTTGGCGCCGGGAACGTCGCCGAGGTTGATGTCGCCGACCGAGGAGAGCCGCAGCGGCCGTACGGTCACGCCGACCGGGGTGGAGCTGCTCTGCTCCGTGCGCGCCCGCACCATCACGGCTCCGGGGGCCGCCGCCACGCGGCCGCTCACCCGGAACGCGCCCTCGCCGTCCGCGGCCGCGCTCCCGGCGCTCTGCCACTCGCCCGCGGCGGAGCGGGTCTCGAGCGTCAGCGGCGCGCCCGCAGGAGCGCCCGAGCCGGAGAGCACGATGCGCCCGCCGGGCGCGACCTCCGTCAGCGACGGCCTGGCCTCGAAGGGCGCCGTCCCGCCGAGCGGGGCGTCGTCGTCCGAGCCGATCGTGGCGACGAGGAAGAGCAGCATGGCGAGCGCCGAGCCGAGGGTCGTGAGGGCCGCCAGGGCCGCGCCCGGGGGCGGCCCGGCCGGCCGCTGCGGCGGGGTCTGCTGCTGCGGCGGGGCGGGGCGAACGGGCGTCGGGGGCGGCTCGGGGGCGAACAGCGGCGTCACCGGACGCGCACGCCGCAAGCGCAGGCGGGCCGGGCGCGCCCGGCGCGTACGCGTGCGAGGGGGGCGAGGAACGTGGGGGGCGGCGCGAGGGGGGCTCAAGCTCTGGCTCGGCCTCGATTTCCGGCTCCGCCTCGGTTTCAGGCGCCGCCTCGGCTTCCGGCTCCGTCTCAACCGGTGTCGCCAGCACCGCGGGCGCGTCCTCCGACTCCTCGAGCTCCGCCAGCTCGCGGGCCACCGGGGTGAGCGGCCCGAGCGGCTCCTCCGCAGGCTCCGCGGGCGGCTCGGTGGGCAGCTCGGGCGGAGGCTGTGCGCGGCGGCGCGCGGCCGCCGTCTGAGGACCGAGGCCCAGGCCCTGCTCGCTGACGTCTTCGTCGATCGCCATGGCATCGCCACGTGCGCGCGCGCGGAAGGCGCGTCCGTGGTGGGGTCTCTTTCGCCGGAGGCCTCCGGCGTCCTGCGCGCCGCCGGGACTCAGCCGCGGCGTCGCGGCGAGCCCGCAGCGCCAGCTCGAGCTCGAAACGAGCGTCCGGATCGTCGAGATCCGTGCCGAGCAGCTCCCTGCAGCCGCGCGATGCGGTAGCGCGCGGTCTGGGGGTGGATGTCGAGCGCGCCGGCCATCGCGGCGGCGTTGCCCTGCCGCTGCACGAAGGCGAGAGCGGTCTCCTCCATGCGCCGGCGCGCCTTCGGGGTCAGGCCTTCGAACGGCGCGAGCCGGCGCGCGGCGATCCTGTCGACGAGCACGGGGTTCTCCTGCAGGAGCAGCTCCGGCAGTCGCTCGTCCGCCCGCACCGTCCCGGGCGCGGGATCGCCCCCGACTCGAGCGCGCGCAGCGCCGCGCGGGCGAGCGCCCAGGAGCCGGCCAGCTCACCGAGCAGCGCCCGCCGGCCCGAGCGCGGCGGTCACCTGCTCGGCCGCGTCCGTCGACCTGCTTGCCGCGACCCGGGCCGCCCGGGTCCCCGACGACGACGCAGCCGACGCCGCGCACCACGCCGGCCAGCGCGTCGGGCGGCAGGCGGCGGGCCAGCCGCCCGAGCTCCGCCTCGCGGCAGGCGAGCGCCGCGGCGGTCCGCGGCGTCTCCCAGTCCGCCGCCTCGGCGGCCGCGGCGAGCTCGGCCTGCGCGGGCGGCGGGTCGCGCAGGAGCAGCGCGATCAGCTCGCGCCGGCGCCGCTGGCGCTCGCCCTCGCGCTCCGAGCGCTCCTGCGCATAGCCCTCGACGGAGTCGGCCGACAGCTCCTCGATGTAGGCGAAGATCGACTCGGCGAGCGCGCTGATCACCCCGCTGTCGAGGCCCGCGCGGCGCGCGGCCTCCGCCAGCCGCCGCCAGGCGACGCGCGCGCCGACGCGGTACGCCGATTGGAGCGCGTCGAGCGTGCGGCCCTGGCGGAGCTCGCCGCGGCCGAGGGCGACGTACACGTCGCGGCCGGGCTCGCGCCCGCTGTCGGGGTCGCGGATCAGGGCGACGAACTGGCGCAGCGCCTCGGTCACGCCCACCTGCACCCCGCGCCCGAAGGAGCCCTCGAACGGTCGGGCGTACTCGGGGACCTCGCGGGCGATCGTGCTGAGGATCTCGGTCGGTGACCGCGGCCGAGCTCCGGCTCGATCACGTCGGCCACCTCCGGCGGGCAGAGCGCGCCAAGGCTCAGCTGCGGTCATTTTTGTCATTCAGATGAGCAATTTACAACTTGTATTGGACGAATGAACTCTAGTACGTCATGCCACGAGTACGCATATCGTCACGATCCATGACCAAGTTCGAGAAGCGAGTGAACCTCGCCGCCGTCGTGATCCCCTTCGCCGCCACGCATCGCCGCGATCGTGCTGCTCTGGAACAGCGTCGTCACGCGCGACCGACCTGGCGATCCTGCTGGTCATGTACCTCGTGACCGGGTTCGGCGTGACGGTCGGCTTCCACCGCCTGCTCACGCACCGCTCGTTCCAGGTGTCCAAGCCGGTCGAGTACACCTTCGCCGTCCTCGGCTCGATGGCCGTCCAGGGGCCGGTGATCGGCTGGGTCGCCGACCACCGCAAGCACCACGCGCACGCCGACGAGGAGGGCGATCCGCACAGCCCGCACGTCGGCCACGGCGACGGGCCGGGCGGCGTCATGCGCGGGCTCTGGCACGCCCACGTCGGCTGGCTGCTCGAGCATCAGGGCCAGTCGGGCAAGAAGTACGCGCGCGACCTCTACGAGGACCGCGGCATGCGCATCATCAACCGCCGCTTCCCGCTGTTCGTGCTCGCCACCCTGCTGATCCCGGCGCTCGCCGGCTGGCTCCTCACGGGCACGCTGCTCGGCGCGCGCGACCGGCCTGCTCTGGGGCGGCCTCGTGCGCGTCTTCCTCGTGCACCACGTGACGTGGAGCGTCAACTCCGTCTGCCACTTCCTCGGCAACCGCAGGTTCGAGACCGACGACCAGTCGACGAACGTCTTCTGGCTCGCCCTGCCGTCCTTCGGCGAGTCCTGGCACCACAACCACCACGCCTTCCCGCGCTCGGCCACGCACGGCCTGCGGCGCTGGGAGCTCGACCCGTCCGCCGCGCTGATCTGGACGCTCGAGAAGCTCGGCATCGCGAAGAACGTCGTGCGGATCACGCCCGAGCGCCAGCTCGAGCGCGAGCGCCAGGCGGCACCGCGGCGGGCGCGCCACGGCGACAGCGCCGGACGCCGAGCGTGAGGCGGCTTAGGCCGCCGGCACGCCGGCCGCGCTGACGAGCCGCCAGGGCGCGTCGTCCGGGCCGTCGAGCGCGAGCGTCCAGGTCTCCGTGAAGGTCGTGGCCGAGTCCTTCGAGCCGGAGAGCACCGCGGCGGTATCGCGGTCCTCCACGTAGCGGCGGCCGCCGACCTCGACCACGAGCGTCATCGTCGCCGGCTCGCGCTCGACCTGAACGGAGGCGATCTCGATTCGCCGTACGCGCGCGCCGCGCACCACCAGCCGCGTGCGCCGCGAGGCAGTCGCCACCGTAGAGGAGCGCATGCAGCGCCTCCGGGCTCGCCACCTCGGCGAGCGCGTCGTCTGACCCGTCCACCGCCTCGACCCAGGCGGCCACCGCCCGCCGCGCGGCCACCTCGAGCAGGGCCGGCATGAAGCGGGCGTCGGCGAGCGAAAGGTCGAGCGCGCGCGCCTGTGCATCGCCCGCGAACTCGAGCTCGGCGAGGTCCGAGGTTGTGAAGCCCTCGGGCAACCCATCCGCCACGGCGAGCTCGGTCAGTGACTCGTCCTCGAGCCGCTCGGTGTCCGACCAGGGCGAGGCGACGATCTCGCTGTCGAGGTGGTGGTCTCCCTCCTGACGCTGCTCGATCGACACGACGATCCAGCTGTCGCCGCGGCGGGCGAGGGTCCAATACTCGGTCAGCTCGATGTCCTCGTCACCTGATTCCCTGCGCATGATCCGGCGACCGCTCCGGTCGGTCACGTATGTGCGCAGCTGTGCGCTGATCCGAACCACGGCGCGGTCCTCGTCGTCGTCGTCACGATTGACGAGCCCGGCGTAGACGATCTCCGGCTCGCCCAGCACCTCGACGCGGTTGTGCCAGCCCTTCGCGTCGAAGTCGTCGAGCCGCCGCGACCACTCCACCATGAGGTCCTCGCCCACCACCCGGCCGAGCCGATCGCGGTCGCGCGCGTCCCAGGCGGACTGGGCTTCCAGGAAGAGGCTGCGTGCGGACGGGACGAGATGGTCGGCGGCGAAGTGGGCGTCGTCCTCGGCCGCCTCCGCCGAGGCGGTTCGCACCTTGGCGTCGCGCTCGCGCACCTTGCGCCGGTAGCGCCTCGCATGGAGGGTCAGGTAGATCAGGAAGACGGCGAAGCCGCCGAAGAAGAGGAGTACGACCACCGGCGAGCCGGTGCTCCCGGAGCCACCCCCGCCGAACCCGCCTCCGCCGCCGCCCCCGAAGCCGCCGCCCCCTCCGCCCCCGCCTCCGCCGAAGCCGGAGGACCCGCCGCCGGCCTGTCGCGAGAGCCACGTCCGCGAGCCCGAGCAGGGCGAGCGCGCAGAGGAGCAGCATCCAGGCCGAGCGGGGCATCGCGGCCAGCATAGAAGCGGATGAGCGGCTTCTCGTAGGCTGAAACGGATGACCGCCCTGCTGCGTGAAGTGATCGAGGAGCTGGCGCCGCTCGAGCGGCGGGCGGGCTCCGAGGGCGAGCGCGAGGCGGCCGACCTGCTCTGCGCGCGGCTGGAGAGGCTGGGGTTGCCCGCCCGTGTCGAGCAGGTTCCCTTCCGCGACGGCTATGCCCGCCAGCTGCTCCCGCTCGGCGCCGCCGGCGCCGTCATGGGCGCGGTCGCGCTCGCCGGGCGCGGGCGGCTGCCCGCCGCGCTCGTCGGCACGGTCGCGGCGGGCGCGATCGCCGACGACGCGGCGAACGGGCTGCGCCCGTGGCGGCGGCTCGTCACGCGGCCGAAGACCACGGCGAACGTGGTGGCGGAGGCGGGCGACCCCGCTGCGGAGCGCACGCTCGTGGTGCTCGCCCATCACGACGCCGCCCCGACGGGCCGCGTGTTCGACCCGTCCTTCCAGCGCTTCCTCGCTCGGCGCTTCCCGGGGCTCGTCCAGCGCACCAATGCGTCGCTGCCGCTCTGGTGGCCGATCATCGCGGCGCCGGGGCTCGTCGCGCTCGGGGCCGCCAGCGGTCACCGCGGGCTGCTCGCGGCGGGTACCGCCGCCTCGGTGGCGACCACCGCGCTCGGCGCCGACATCGCCCGCGCCGAGATCGTGCCCGGCGCCAACGACAACCTCTCGGGCGTCGCGGTGCTCGCCGGCCTGGCCGATCGGCTGAGAGCAGAACCGGTCGAGGGGCTGCGCGTCGTGCTCTGCTCGTGCGGGGCGGAGGAGGTCCTGCAGGGCGGGATCTACGCCTTCACCGACACGCACCTGCGCCCGCTCGACCCCGCGCGCACGTGGGTGCTCAACCTCGACACCGTCGGCTCCCCCCGCCTCGTGCTGCTCGAGGGGGAGGGGGTGCTCGGAATAGAGGACTACCCGGACCCCTCCTTCCGCGACCTGATCGCGGCCACGGCCGCGGACGCGGGCGTGCCGCTCACCCGCGGCCAGCGGTCGCGCTCGAGCACCGACAGCGTCGTCCCGAGCCGCGCCGGTTATCCCACCGCCACGCTCACCTCGTTCGAGCCCGACACGAAGCTGCTGTCGAACTACCACCTGGTGAGCGACACGCCGGAGAACGTCGACTACGGGACGGTCGGTGAGGCGCTCGTCGTGACCGAGGCGCTCGCGCGACGGCTGGCTCTCGCCTAGCCGGGGTGGTGCTCGAGGCCGGGCCAGCTCGCGATCGGGTCGGTCGAGCGCACGACGTTCATCCCGGCCTCGCGAAAGCGCTCGAAGGCCGCGTCCGCCTCGTTCGTGTAATCGACCGCGCCGGGCACCACCACCGGTGAGGTGCAGTCCTCGAGCAGGTAGGTGCGCTCCGCGAGGCGGCGCTCCTGGACGTCGTCGTCCTCCAGCAGGTCGTCGATCGTCCACGCCAGGCAGTGGCTCTTGGCCTGGCCGGCCACGACGACGGCGTCGAAGCCGAGCAGCTTCTCGATCAGGTCGCGGTTCTTCCGCTCGAGCACCTCCCCGTCCGGCCCCTCGGTGACCTCGGGGCCGAGCATCGAGTAGTGCTCCGTCAGCCGGTGCTCACCCTTCACCTGGAAGTCCGGGCTCGAGGCTCGTGCCACCCCGTGGAAGAAGATCGCCTCCTCGACGGCCGACACGAGCGCGTGGCCGATGCCGCCGAGCAGGGCGTGATAGGGCCAGATCGTGAGGTCGTACTTGCCGCCCTCGGCGAGCCGGCGCGTGTAGTGGGCGAGCTGGCGCTCGGCGTACTCGGGGTCGAAACCGAGCGCGGCTGCCACGCCTCGGTTCACGTACCAGCGGCCCGCCGCGACGTCCTCGGCGGTGATCAGCGCGTACGGCGAGGGATGCTCGCCGCGCTCGTCGACCAGCCAGATCGCGTGGAAGATCTGAATCGCGTGGTGCGTGTCGAGGCTCGGGAAGATCTGCGTGATCGTGCCGAGGTTGCGGTAGAGGAACTCGCAGAGGCGGCGGTTGTCGTCGACGGCACCGTTGCCCGAGCGGCCGGCGACGAACAGCTCGAACTCCGGGATGCAGAACGTGTTCTGCACGTCGACGGCGAGCAGGCAGATGCGCGGCTCGTCCTCGGCCGCGGGCCGCAGGCCGTGGCGCTCGGCCCAGGCCGGCGCCTCGCGCGCGCGGAGCTCGTAGGGCACGCGCCAGACCTCCCCGACGCGGCCCGGGTCGAAGTGTGGCGGCAGCGGCAGCTCCTGCATCGGCCGCGCCGAGTCTAGGCGGCGTGTCCGGCTAGACGCGCGCGCCCTTCAGCTCGGGAAGCACCTGGGCGCCGTACACCTGGAGCGCGCGCAGCGGGTCGTTGCCGGATCCGTTCTGGACGCACACGACCGTCGCGCCGAGCGCCTCGACCTCGCGCAGCCGCTCGATGTGCAGCTCCGGGTCGCGGCCGATGATGTAGGACTGCTTGAACTCCTCGTCCGACACGTCGCGCTCGGCCTTCTCGTACATGGCCGCGGGGTCGTGCCAGTCGCCCGTGAAGTACTCCTCCGGCTGGGTCGCCTTCCAGACGCGGGCGCCCTCGAGCGCGGCGTCGTCATCCTCGGCCCAGGACATCCCCGTCTGAAGGATGATCTCGCCCGCCTCCTTCCCCGCGTCGTCGCAGGCGCCGCGGTAGGCGTCGATCAGACCGGGGGCGGACTCGGGGTCGGCGAGCGTCCAGAGGCCGTCGCCGAGCCGCGCGGCGACCGTGGCGGCGTCCGGCCCGAAGGCGGACACGTACAGCGGCGGCCGGCGCTCGCCGCGGGTGTGGAGGTAGGCGGCCTTGGTGCGGAAGAAGCGGCCGTCGTGGTCGACGCGCTCACCGTCGAGCAGCCGGTCCATGATCTCGAGCGCCTCCTCCATGCGCCGGACCTGCTCGCCCGTATCGGGCCAGTCCATGCCGGCGGGCGACTCGTTCAGGGACTCGCCCGAGCCGATGCCGAGGAACGCCCGGCCGGGGTTCATCTCCTCGAGCGTGGCGGCGAACTGGGCCACCACGGTGGGGTGATAGCGGTGGACGGGCGCCGTCACGCCCGTGCCGAGCCCGACCCTGCCGGTGGCCTGGCCGATCGCGCCGAGGAGGGCCCAGGCCTGCCCGGACTCGCCCGGCTCCCACCATGGCTGGAAGTGGTCGCTGACGTTGACGGCGTCGAAGCCCGCCCGCTCCGCCTCGATCGCCTGATCGACGAGCTCGCTGGGCGGGAACTGCTCCGTTGCGAGTTGAACCCAGTAGTGCATCCCGCTCGCGTACCCGGGTAGCAACGCCACATGCAGCTCGAATCGCCTCAGCCGAACCCGCCGGGGCCGAGCCCCGGGCCCACGCCTCCCGGCCCCGCGCCGCCCGGACAGCCGCCCGATCCGGAGCCGCCGGATCCCGGCCCCGATCCGGTCCCGCCGCCCTCGATCTGATCTCGCCCGTCAGGGTAGCCTGGCGATCAGGCGGGCGGTTATCGCGGCTGCGAGCCGCAGCTGAACCTCGGCCGCCGGCGGGGGGTCGTCCCGTAGGCGTGCCCGAAGCTGGAGCGCAAGCTCGGGCGCCGTGGAGGCCGCCACGTCGAGGGCGGACTCGGCAACCGCCCGCACCACGGCCGGCTCGAGGCTCAGCACGACCTCGAACTCGCGCCGGGCGTCGGGTACTCGGCTCCGCTCCGGTGGCTCCCAGGCAACGAGACATGCGCTGTGCCCGGGCGCATCGCAGATGAGCACCCACTCGCGCAGCGCCGGATGGGCGCGTTCGACCGGAACCTCGGCCGGCGCGCCGCGTGGGCGGCGCAGCTGCTCGAAGTCGGCCATCACGGCGCACCCGGCGGCACCGCGGGCAAGCTCGCGCCAGCGCCGCTCGCTCTGGCGGTAGAAGCGCTCGCGCTGGAAGGCGCCGATCAGGACCGGGCGCTCCGCGCGGGCGCAGCTCTCGTCCTCCACGGCCTGCGTGAGGTCGATCAGGTGGCGCTTGCGCACGCGGACCGGATGGAGGTCGGGCCGGGTCTCGCGCAGGCGGGCGAACATCGAGCGCGCCGGAGCCGGGCCGGACCGGGCCCGCGCGATCGCCACCCGCAGTGCGAGCCCGCTCTCACGCTCCGCCACCACACGCGCGATCTGCTCCACGTCCTCCGGCGAATAGCGACGGTGCCCGCTCGGCTCACGGCGCGGGGCGGGAAAGCCGAAGCGGCGCTCCCAGGCGCGCAGCGTGGCCTCGCCCACGCCGGTCGCGCGGACGACGTCTCCGATGCTCAGTTCTGCTGGCGCCGAGTTGGACATGAGATCCAGGTTTTCCTGGACAAGACCCGGGTACCCCGAAACCTCCCGGAATCAACCAACGGAGGCAAGCATGTCGACGATCGAGGAGTCGATCGAGGTCGGGGCGCCGCTCAGCGCCGTCTACAACCAGTGGACGCAGTTCGAGGAGTTCCCCCAGTTCATGGACGGGGTCGAGCAGGTCCAGCAGCTCGACGACACCCACCTGCACTGGGTCGCCGAGTTCGGCGGCTCGCGCCACGAGTGGGAGGCGGAGATCACCGAGCAGAAGCCCGACGAGCGCGTGGCCTGGCGCAACACCGAGGGCAAGGACAACGCGGGCGTCGTGACGTTCCACCGCCTGGATGACGACAACACGCGCGTGATGGTCCAGATGGACTTCGTGCCGGAGGGGATCAAGGAGAAGATCGGCGATGCGCTCGGCGCTCCGGACCGCCGGGTCCAGGGCGACCTCGAGCGCTTCAAGGAGCTCGTCGAGTCTCGCGGCGGGGAGAACGGCGGCTGGCGCGGTGAGGTCAAGCGCCCTGACGAGGCCGCCTGAGCCCGTGGCCCGGACGTTCGAGGCGGGCGACAAGGTCCGCTGGAACACCCCGCAGGGGATGACCGACGGCCGTGTCGAGGCGCTCCGGTGAAGCTGTCCGGCAGCACCTGCCTCGTGACCGGGACGAGCCGGGGCATCGGCCGGGCCCTCGCCAAGGAACTGGCGGAGCGCGGCGCGCGCGTCCTCGCGGCGACGCGGGACGGCGAGCACGCTCCGTCGGACGGCGCTCGGCTCGCTGCCCGTGAAGCTCGACCTGGGCTCGCGCGAGTCGATCGACGCCGGCTGCGACGAGCTCGCGGCGGAGCTGGCCGGACGTGGACGTCCTCGTCAACAACGCCGGGTCCTTCACCGCCGGGCAGCTCGAGTCCCTGGACATCGACGCCTTCTACGAGCTGTTCCAGGTGAACCTCGTCGGTCTCGCCCATCTCACACGCAGGGTGCTGCCGCTGATGCTCGCGCGCGGGTCGGGCAAGATCGTCAACCACTCGAGCTTCGTCGGCTATGTCCACTTCCCCGGGCTGAGCACCTACGCGGCGTCGAAGGCCGGCGTCACGGCGTTCACCGAGTGCCTGCGACGCGAGTTGAAGGACACGGGCGTCACGACGCTCGAGATCGTCACAGGCGGCGTCGACACCAGGATGCTGCGCGGCGCCGCCGAGGAGCTCGACGACCACACCGACCCGTCGGGCTGGCAGTGGATGGAGCCCGACGACTGGGCCGCCCGGATCGCCGACGCGATCGAGCAGGACAAGCAGAGCCTGCAGCCGCCAGGCAGGGCTCGCCTCGGCAAGCTGGCGTCGGCGCTACCGGCATTCGCGGTCGACGCCCTCAGCGCGCGCGGCTTCGAGCGCCGGTAGGGGCTCGATCGGCGATAGTGGCCGAGGAATGGAGGAGATCCGGGCCGAGCGGCCGGAGCGATCACGACGCAGTCCACCGCCTGAACGAGGCGGCTTTCGGCCGCCCGGACGAGGCGGAGCTCGTAGACGCCCTGCGGGCGGCCGGCGACCACGTGCCGGAGCTCTGCCTGGTCGCAGTTGACGGCGACGGCTCGCCGGTCGGGCACATCTTCTTCAGCGAGGCGCGAGTCGACTCGGGAGCGCCGGTGCTCGCACTTGCGCCCATGGCCGTCCTCCCCGACCGTCAGCGGCGCGGCGTCGGCTCGGCGCTCGTCCGCGAGGGGCTGCGTCGCGCGGCCGGGACCGCCTATCCGCTCGTCGTGGTGTTGGGCCATCCCGAGTACTACCCGCGCTTCGGCTTCGAGCCCGGCGCGGCATGCGGGGTAAGGTGCCCGTACGACGTGCCGGATTCGGCGTGGATGGTCCACCGGTTGCCGGTCTACCGCCCGGCGGCTCGCGGGCTCGTGATCTATCCGGAGCCGTTTGGCGCCGTGTAGCGCGTGGCCGTCCAGGGCGATGGCGGGGACCGAGATTGCGAGTACCGGGGCGCTCTCGCGGGTACCCCCTGTGGGTGGAATCCGCGGATCCGCGAATGGGCCGCCGTCTGGCCGTCGTGTCACTGCTGTTGCTGGCCGTCGCCGCCGCTGGCGTCCTGATCATCCTGATCTCCGGTGACCGAATCGGGAATCCGCTTCTCATAGCCGTTCTGAGCGGCGCCGGTGTCGCGGGGCTTGGCGCATGGGCGAACGAGCTCGCCTCGATGCGCCGCCGCGCTGCTCTCGAAGAGAAGCGCCGCGGCGAGATGGCCGCTCGCGCAAAGGAGCACGAAGCCGCAGGCGGCAAGGCGGAGGGGGAGCTGAGCGAGCTTCGCAAGGAGCTCCAGAACGAGCGCGCCAAGCTGATGAGCGAGCGCCGGCTGCGCCTGCAAACCGAGCGGGCACGCCGCGCGGAGCGCGAGTGGGCGAGAGAGCTGCGAGAGCAGGTGATCAACACGTACAAGCGCCGGGGCCCCGGTGGGGATGTGCGCGAGCTCGTGCTCGAGGTGGCCATCAGACTGTCCGGCGCCGAGAAGGGCGTGCTGCTCTCCCAGCACGACGGCGACCGCGATGGCGATCTGGACCTGGTGTGTCACCGCGGGTTCGAGCAGGACCCCGGCGCCAGCTCGTTGGCCCAGCGCTTCGCGGATCGGGTGATCGAGCGCGACGAGATCATCCGCGAGGACAGGCCCGGCGACGGTGCCGCGCCGGCGGACGACGAGATCGAGAACCTGGTCGCGATCCCCGTTTACATGCGCGATGAGTTCCTGCGCGACAACTTCGAGGGCGTGATCGTCTGCGCGAACCGCCACGGCGGCTTCGAGGAGCTCGACGACGACGTGCTCCTGGCACTCGGCGACCACGCCGGCGCCGTCCTCGAGAACCACCGGCTACACGGCGAGGTGCGCTCCTCCTACCTCGCCGTCGTGCGAATGCTCGCCGACGCCATCGAAGCCAAGGACCCGTTCGTGCGCGCCTGCTCGGACGAGGTGTCGGCGTGCGTCGAGGTCGTCGCCCGGCAGCTGGAGCTCGACGAGCGCGCGAGTGAGAAGCTCGTCTTCGCCGGGATCCTGAGGGACGTGGGAAAGCTCGGTATCAGCGAGAAGGTGCTGCTGAAGCCAGAGCCACTCGATGCTGATGAGCGCGCGATCGTCGAGCTGCACCCGCTGATCGGCGCCCGTATCGTCGAACGGGTTCCGGGCCTCGTCGACATCGCCCCGGCAATCCGCCATCACCACGAGCGCTGGGACGGCAACGGCTACCCCGACCGGCTCGGTGGCGAGGCGATCCCGCTCGAAGCGCGCGTGCTCGCCGTGGCGGACGCCTACTCCGCCCTGACCTCGACCCGTCCTTACCGGCGGCCGGTCAGCCCCGAGCTCGCCTGTGAGGAGATCGAGCGCTGCGCCGGCACGCAGTTCGATCCGGAGATCGCCTCGCTGTTCGCCGACGCGATGCGCGGCCTGCGTCCGGAGGAAGCAGACGAGGGGACGTTGGCCGAGTCTCTCGACGTGCCCGCCGTCCAGACTCAGCGCACGCTGGGGGAGCCGCTGCTCGGGCACGGCCCCGTCTCCTCGCCCGATCACGTCACCCTGCTGTCCTCCCACCGCCATCTGCAGGAGGCGGCGAACTCCGAGGCGCGTCGCGCCCAGCAGCCGCCAGCGTCCTTTTGCGGTGGTGATGGCCGAGCTGCCCTCGCTCTCGCACATCAACCGCAGCGAGGGCTACGCCGCCGGCGACCAGGCGTTGAGGAAGCTCGGCAGGGCGGTCGAGCGGGCGGTCGCCGGAATGAGCGCCACGGCCGGACGCTTCAGCGGACGCCGGCTGGCCATCGTGCTGCCCGGCGCGGACCACGATGCCGCCACAGCGGTGGCGGCTCGCGTGGCGGAGGGGTTCGACGGCACGAGTCCCGAGATCCGCACGGCGGTGGCGGTTTGGCGGAACGGGGACCACGGCGAGGACGTGCTGGCGAGGGCGCGTCTGACGCTGGACGTGGCCGCCGCGCCTGGGCCCGAATAGCCGACCCGTCGCGGAGCGCTCATCCGCACCGCTTCAGTGCGCCCAGGGAGACTCGAACTCCCACCCCGTTTACACAGGACAAGGCCCTCAACCTTGCGCGTCTACCAATTCCGCCACAGGCGCGTGCGGCCGCCCAGTATAGAGCGGGCCTCCGGGCTTCCCCGTGCCCGGCTTGATGCCGTCCGGCCCCCGGGGTACTCTGCGAACACATGTTCGGATCAGGCAACCGAAACGGCTTCGCAGGGGGGTATGCATGGTCGAGCTAGACCTCACCAAGCGGCAGCGGGAGATCTTCGATTTCGTCAAGCGGTACGGCGAGGAGCACGGCTACCCGCCGACGGTGCGCGACATCGGCAAGGCGATCGGGCTCACCTCGTCGTCGACCGTGCACGCGCATCTCGCCAACCTCGAGAAGCTCGGGGCGCTGCGGCGCGACCCGACGAAGCCGCGCGCGATCGAGGTGCTGGTCGACAAGGCCAAGGCGGCGGTCGCGCCCTCCGGGCTTCCGATCGTCGGCCAGGTGGCCGCCGGCCAGCCGGTGCTCGCCGAGGAGAACATCGAGGAGTACGTCCCCGTGCCGCAGATCGCGGGAGGCGACGAGGGCGAGTTCGTCCTGCGCGTCAAGGGCGATTCGATGGTCGGGGCGGGGATCTTCGAGGGCGACTACGTCGTCGTGCGCCCGCAGGAGACGGCGGCGGACGGCGAGATCGTCGTGGCGCTGGTCGAGGACGAGGCGACCGTGAAGCGCTTCTTCAGGGAGAACGACCACGTGCGCCTCCAGCCGGAGAACGATGAGCACGAGCCGATCCTCAGCCGCGACGTCAAGCTGCTGGGTCGCGTCGTGGGCGTGTGCAGGAGGGTGCCATGAGCACCGCGCTGCTCGATCCGCCCGCGCGCCTGTTCGGAGAGTCGCCACTGGCCGCCGCGCGCAGCGGCGGCCGGCTCACGCTCGAGGAGCGGCTGACCGGCCTCTGGCGCGCCGCCAACGCCGACGGCGCCGCCGACTGCCCGCTGTGCGGGTCGGCGATGGTCCTACGAGACGCGGCCGCCGAATGTGGCTCGTGCGGCAGCCGCCTGAGTTGACTCGATGTAGCTCGTCTGTGGACGGCTCCGGGGCCGTGCGTCCCTAGCGGGCCGCACGGCCCCTTTGCCGTTCGGGGGTTGCGCTTGGAGGGATGGGCGCAACCCGGATCGCGCTGGGAGGGGAGGGCGCGATCAGATCGAAGAGCTTCAGCACTTGCCGCCGTTCACCAGATGTAGGTGTCGATCACGTCGGCGACCTCGTGCGCGGGGACCGGGCCGACGCTGAGCTCCCAGTTCCGGCCGTCGATCGAGTTGCCGACGGTGGCGGGGTAGCCCGCCTCGCTCAGCAGCCGGCGTACGACCACGGCGCGCAGGATGCACTCGCGGCCGTACCAGCGGACGTCGATCCCGAAGGAGCCGTCCTCGGTCGGCCAGACCGTCAGGCGGTCCGGCCGGACCGGCGCCGCCGCATGAGCGGCGGACAGGTCCGCGGGATAGCGGTCGACCTCGTAGCTGCTGCCGCGGGCGAAGCCGTTGCGGGCGCCTGGGCCGAGCGTGACGGGCGGCGAGTCGAGCATCGTGGTCCTGTGCCTCCGGTGTGCCATCGAACGAAACCTGCGTCGACAGGAACTTTCGGACTTCCGGGACCTCCTATGTGAGGGAGTCGTCACAGTTGGGTCGAATCACGTGACGATCGCACGCCGTGCACCTACCATTGAGGAGCCGGCCAGGCAGCCGCGGGAGGGCGGAGAGACAACCGTCCCCTCGAGGAAAGTCCGGACACCGCAGGGCAGGGCGGTCGGGAGACCGACCCGGGGAAACCCGCGGGAAAGTGCCACAGAAACAAACCGCCGAAGGCGGGGCCGCACGTGAGCTCCGCGCCGGCAAGGGTGAAATGGTGCGGTAAGAGCGCACCGGCGTCGCGGCGACGCGGCGGCCAGGCAAACCCCGCCCGGTGCAAGGCCAAGCAGGAGCGATGACGCTGCCCGCCGAGCTCCAGGTAGGCCGCAGGGCCGAGAGGCCCCGCCGAAGGGCGAGATGGATGGCTGCCCACGACAAGATCCGGCTTACCGGCCGGCTACGGAGGGCCCCCGCTCAGGCGGGGGCCCTCTACTCAAGCCTCCGAGGTCACCCCAAGTGGGGGGACCTGTCTACATTCGGGTTTGGACGGGCTTGATCGCGGCAACGAGGAAGGCACCCCCGCATGCCCACTCAGATCGCCACCCGCCGCAAGAAGTCCACCGCAGAGGACGCGTACTGTCCGCACTGCCACCTGCTGATCGAGAAGAGCGTGGGCGAGGAGTGGCCGAAGGAGCCGCTCCGCTGTCCGCACTGCAAGCTGCTGGTCGGCGCCGGCCGGGCGCGCGCCGAGCCGTCGGCCGAGCCGGGGGCGAGGGGCAGCGCCGCAGGCGTGTTCGCCCACCAGGCAAAGCGCTCCGGGCCGGACCAGACGGTTCCGAAGGAAACCGTCTGCCGGGCGATCCGCACCGTGGCGGAGACGGTCGGGGCCCGGCCCGAGCGGCTGCTGATGGTCGACTATCAGCAGCTCGCCTCCGACGACGAGGAGCTGCCCGGCCTGGACCAGATCTTCGCGGCGTACGGAAGCTGGAAGCGCGCCCGCCGCGCCGCCGCGACGTCCGCCTAGAACCCGGCCGCTCGTCGCCCTCGGCAGGTAGAGTGCCGCGCCGATGGAGATCGTGCTCGTCATCGCTCCGTTCGTCGTGCTGGGGATCGGGGTGCTCTTCGTCGCGTTCGCCGGTGGGGCGGGGGCGGCGCGCGAGATGTACCTCACGCGCGGGGGCAAGCTCTTCACGTTCACGATCGTGGTGCTCTACCTCCTGCTCGGCGTGATCGTCCCGGCCGCGGTGATCGCCTCACGGGGCGAGGCGGAGGGCGGCGTCGGCGCGCTTCGGAGCGAGTCGCTCACGACCGCCGACGAGCACGGCAAGACGCTCTTCATCCAGAACTGCAAGACCTGCCACACCCTCGCCGCGGTCCAGGCCGACCGGCGTCACCGGCCCGAATCTCGACGAGCTGGGCGCGCTCGACAAGGAGCGCGTGCTGAACGCGATCGAGAACGGCGGCACCGGCCAGGGCCGCATGCCGGCGAAGATCCTCCAGGATGAGAACGCCGAAGACGGTCGCCGGATACGTCGAAAAGGTCGCCGGTCAGTAGCCCTTTCGTCGGCGCCGAGAGCCCAAATCCTGCCGCTTGGGCGGATCGTTGCATAAACGCCCGCAAGCAGCGGGCTTTTCCGTCCGGGCCATCATTTGTACTGCTAGCATGGCCGCGTCCACAGCCGAGGCCCTGAGCGGAAAATCAGGGCGCGGGGGACCCGTTGGCCGCAGGCCTGGGGCGAGTCGCGGAAGGTCCGCGTAGCGCAACTCTTTCAGCGCGAGCCCGTCAGCTAACCCCGCAGGCGAAACGAGAGAGAGCCGATGCAGCAAGCCGGTGCCCGCGTCTTACGGGAGGATGATCAGCACGACATGAGCCGCGAGGGCCGCGAGGCTGTGCTCCTCCAGTGGGAGCGCAAGATCGAGGCCGCCGAGCGGAGCCCCGGTAGCTCCGAGCTGCTCGAGTCGAGCGAGGGCGGGACCGTCGAGGAGCTGCGTCCCAGCGAGGACGCCACGCACCGCGAGCCGCGTCGCTTCGAGCGTCGTGCCGCGGCGCCCGCCGACGCTTCCCTGCCCGCCACGCCCGAGCGTCGCACGATCACCATCACCGGCCAGCCGACGCCGCCGCGCCGGCGCCCTCCCTGATGGACGCCCCGATCGCCCAGCCCGACCGGATCGCCCTGTGGGCGTTCCTCCTGGGCCTCCTCCTGGTGGCAGTGGCCGCCGGGACCGCGCACGCGTAGAGCCGAGCCCGGTCAACCTGCCGCGCCGCCGCGCGAGCCCGCCGGCGCAGCTCGTCATCCATTGCGGCCTCCGCTCCGTATCCATATTGGAGTGGAAATCAAGCCTTTTTCCTTTACACTTACCGCAGGTAAGTCGTACGCAGAAAGAGAAGCGCCGATGAAGGTCAAGGAGAGCAGGTTCCAGGTCCACGACGAGCTCACCGCTCCCGAGCGCAGCGTCCCGATTCTCAAGGGCGCGCTGGCGGGCGGCGGCCAGCTCCCGAACTTCCTCGGCGTCCTCGCCGGCTCGCCGGCGGTGCTGCGGGCCTACGCCCGCTTTCGCTCCGAGCTGCGTAACGGCGCGCTTCCGTACGCCACCCAGCAGCGCATCGCGCTCGCCGTGGCCGAGCACCAGGGGAGCGAGTACGCGCTGTCGACGCTGCTGCGGACCGCTCGCGACGCCGGGCTGGGCCTCGACGAGATCGCGCTCGCGCGTGAGTTCGACTCGCGCGACGAGCGGGAGTCGATGCTGATGCGCTACGTCAAGTCGCTGCTCGAGACCGACGGGTCGCCGCCGCGGCACGTGCTCGAGGAGACGCGCGAGGCGGGCTGGGACGACGAGCAGATCCTCGAGACGATCGCCCACGTCGCGCTCGGCGACCTTCGGGAACCTCGTCACCCGCGCGGGCGACGTGCCGGTGGACGGCTCGAGCGAGGACTCGCGCCTCCTGCAGGCGGCCTGAGCCCCCGGCCGTGTCGAGGACTACGATGTACGGCATGGCCTCGGAGCGGCTTGTGGCCGTGCGCCGCGAGATACGTCGCGAGTCCTGCTGCGGCCACTACCACCAGGCGGTCGAGCTCGTCGGGCAAGCGCTGGACGGGAGCGATCCTGTTCGTGCTGATGGACGGTCCCGCCCGCTTCTCCGAGGTCAAGCAGCTCGTCCCGGACCTGTCGGACAGGCTGCTGTCCGAGCGCATGAAGGAGCTCGAGTCGGAGGGCATCGTCGAGCGCCGCGTGATCGACGACATGCCCGTCAAGGTCGAGTACGCCCTGACCGACAAGGGCGCGGCCCTCGAGCCCGCCGTGCGCGCGCTCAAGCTGTGGGCGCGCGCCTGGATGTAGGCGGGCTCGACCCGCTGTAGCCTACGCGGCTCCCGACATCGCGAAGGAGCCGTATGGCCGACCAGCCGCAGACCGCTGACGACGTCAAGTCACTCGTCGAGGACCGTGACATCCGCTTCGTCCGCCTCTGGTTCACGGACATCCTCGGTCAGCTGAAGAGCTTCTCGATCAACGCCGCGGAGCTCGACGACGCCTTCGAGGGCGGGATGGGCTTCGACGGCTCCTCGGTCACCGGCTTCAACGCGATCGAGGAGTCGGACATGATCGCGATGCCGGACCCGTCGACGTTCGCGGTGCTGCCGTGGCGCCCGGAGGACCGGGGCGTGGCGCGCATGTTCTGCGACGTCGTCACGCCGAGCCGCGAGCCCTACGAGGGCGACCCCCGCCAGGTCCTGCGGCGGACGCTCGAGCGGATGGAGGGGCTCGGCTTCTCGAACTTCTACGTCGGGCCGGAGCTCGAGTTCTTCTACTTCCGCAGCGCGCGCCCGCCGGACGGCATTCCCGAGATCCTCGACGAGGGCGGCTACTTCGACCTCACGACGCTCGACGCCGGCTCGGACGTGCGCCGCGACACCGTGCTCGCGCTCGAGCAGCTCGGCATCCACGTCGAGTACACCCACCACGAGGTGGGCCCCTCGCAGCACGAGATCGACATGCGCTACGCCGACGCGCTGAAGATGGCCGACGACTGCATGACCTACCGCATCACGGTCAAGGAGTACGCCATGAAGTACGGCTGGCACGCCACCTTCATGCCGAAGCCGCTGTTCGGCGAGAACGGCTCGGGCATGCACACCCACCAGTCGCTCTTCAAGGACGGCCGCAACGCCTTCTACGACGAGAACGACCAGTACTTCCTGTCCGACGTCGGCAAGGCGTTCATCGCCGGCCAGCTGAAGCACGCGCGCGAGATCACCTCGGTGTTCGCGCAGTGGGTCAACTCCTACAAGCGGCTCGTGCCCGGCTACGAGGCGCCGGTCTACTGCGCCTGGTCGCGTCGCAACCGCTCGGCGCTCGTGCGCGTGCCGCTCTACCACCCCGGCAAGGAGCAGGCGACGCGCATGGAGCTGCGCTGTCCGGACCCGGCCTGCAACCCCTACCTGACCTTCGCGATCCTGCTGGCGGCCGGGCTCGAGGGGATCGAGAAGGGCTACGAGCTGCCCGAGCCGATGGAGAAGAACCTCTACCACATCAGCCCGGAGGAGCGGAGGCGGCTCGGCATCGAGCAGCTGCCGGAGACGCTCGGCGAGGCGATCGAGCTCACCGCCGAGTCGGAGCTCGTGCTGCGCACCTTCGGCGAGCACATCTTCAACCGCTACGTCGAGATCAAGCGGCAGGAGTGGGAGGACTACCGGGTCCAGGTCTCCCAGTGGGAGCTGGACCGCTACCTCTCCATTCTCTAGCGCGGAAGGCCGCGACGTCCGCCGCGGCGTTCAGGAAGTCCGTGATCGCCCGGCGGGATGCCGCCGGCAGGCCGGCGGCCATCCGCGCGAGCGCCTCCGAGTACGGCAGGTAGATCCGGGCGCCCGCCTCGAGCGACTGCTCGCTCATGCGCACGACGACCGAGCGGCGGTCGCTCGGGTGGGGGCTGCGCTCGACCCACCCGCCGCGCTCGAGGCGGTCGATGACCGCGGTGACCGCGCCCGAGGTCAGGCTCAGACGTTCAGCGAGCTGGCGAGGAGTAAGCTCGCCCTCGGCCTGGATGTGGTCGATCGCCTTCATCTCCGCGAGTGACACGTCGTGCGCACGCGCGACACTGGCGTCGAAGCGGTCGTTCTCCAGGCCGTAGCGCCGCAGCGCCACCAGGACTTCGATCGGATCGGTCATCGTGACAGCTGAATCTTATCTGTTAAGTATCTTGACAATCAAGAGATATCTCGGTACCACTCCAAGGTCATGAACGCCCAACGCCGCTCGATCTTCGCCATCGCCGCCGGCCCCCGCGCCAAGTGGGTCGTCTTCCTCATCTGGCTCGTCGGCATCTTCATCGCCCTCGGCGCGAACCTGCCCGGCAAGTTCACGGACGCGGAGGAGAACGAGTCGACCTCGTTCCTGCCCGGCGACGCCGAGTCGACCAAGGTGCTCACCGCCGCCGAGGAGCTGCAGGGCGGCGAGCTGGCGCCCGCGGTCATCCTCTACCGGCGCGAGTCCGGGCTGACCGCGGCGGACCGGCAGAAGATCCAGAGGACGTCGGGCGCCTGACCGAGCAGCGCTTCCCGGCGGTGGTGGCCGACGGCGCGACCGCGGCGGCGGGCGGCCAGAGCCAGGGCGACCAGGGCGGCGGCGCGCCCCCGGCAAACGTGCCGGAGGGCTGCGCCGGCCCGACCACGCCGATCCCCGGGCAGCCGGACGACTACGCGCCCTTCGTGGGACCGATCTGCTCGCCGGACGGCAAGGCGGCGATCGTCACCGCCTACCTCAAGGGCGACGGCGAGTCCGACAGCATCCTCGACCCGGTCGACTTCTGGCGCGACACGGTGTCCGACCCGGGCGGCGGCCTCGAGGTGAAGATCACCGGTGGCGCCGGCTACGCGGCCGACGCCATCAAGGTCTTCGAGAGCATCAACGGGACGCTGCTGCTCGCCGCGGTCTCGCTCGTGATCTTCCTGCTGATCGTCATCTACCGGTCGCCGATCTTCTTCTTGATCCCGCTGGCGGCGGTGATCTTCGCCGAGATGCTGGCGCGCTCGGTCGGCTACGGCCTCTCCGAGCTGGGCGTGACGATCAACGGCCAGTCGAGCTCGATCATGTCGATCCTCGTGCTGGGCGCGGGCACGGACTACGCGCTGCTGATCGTGGCCAGATACCGGGAGGAGCTGCACCACACCGAGGACCGCCACGAGGCCATGCAGGCGGCGATGACGTCGGCCGGGCCGGCCGTGTTCGCGTCGGCGGCGACCGTGATCGCGGCGCTCCTCTGCCTGACGATCGCCAAGGTCAACGGCACCTCCGGGCTCGGCCCGATCGGGGCGATGGGCGTGGCCTGCGCGGCCATCTCGATGCTCACGCTGCTGCCGGCGCTGCTCACGATCTTCGGCCGGCGCGCGTTCTGGCCGTTCGTGCCGCACACGCCGAGCTGGAGCGCGCCGACGGACGTGGCGCAGAGCGGCATCGGCCGGCGCATCGTCGAGGGCTCGAGCGTCCGGGCGCTGCTGCCGGTGATCGGCGCCGCGCTCGTGGCGATCATCCTGCTCCCGATCACGATCATCACGGGCCTCCTGCGCCGATTCGTCTCGCTCGTGACCGGCGGCCGGGTCAAGACGCCCTCCGTGGTCAGCCTCTTCGACGGGCCGATCTTCAAGCCCTACGAGGTCCGGCGCACGCAGCACGAGCACCTCGCCGACGCCACGCACGGCTTCTGGAAGCGCGTGGGCGACCGCGTCGCGGCGCGGCCCGCGCGCGTGATGACCGGTTCCATCGTGGTGCTGCTCGTGATGTGCGCGGGCCTCGCGTTCTTCTCCACCGACCTCACGACCAACGACGGCTACCGCACGTCGGTCGAGTCGGTGGAGGGCCAGGACCTGCTCGCGCGGAGCTTCCCGGCGGGCGCGAGCGCGCCCGCGGACGTGATCGTGCCGCCGGGCGGTGACGTCCAGGCCGTGCAGGCGGCGCTCGAGCAGACGGATGGCATCGAGGCCGTGACCGGCCCGGTGGCCGAGGGCGAGCAGGGCACGCTGATCCAGGCGACGCTCGACCCGCCGCCCTACTCGACCGAGGCCTTCGACCTCGTCGAGCCGATCCGCGCGGCGGCGTCGGGCGCCGTGGCAGGGCACCGTCGTGGGCGGCGCGAGCGCGGTCGAGTTCGACGTGCGCGAGGCCGCCGGCTGGGACTCGACGGTGATCCCGCCGATCGTGCTCGTGGTCGTGTTCCTGATCCTGGTGCTGCTGCTGCGCGCGGTGGTCGCGCCGCTGATCCTGATCGGGACGGTGATCCTGAGCTTCCTGGCCGCGCTCGGCGTGGGCTACTTCGTCTTCGACGTGTTCTTCGACTTCCCCGGCTCGGACCCGTCGCTGCCGCTGTTCGCGTTCGTGTTCCTGGTGGCGCTCGGCGTCGACTACAACATCTTCCTGATGGCGCGTGCGCGCGAGGAGACGCTCAAGCACGGCACGCGCGACGGGATGCTGCGCGCGCTGGCGGTCACCGGCGGCGTGATCACGAGCGCCGGCATCGTGCTCGCCGGCACCTTCTCGGTGCTGGCGGTGCTGCCGCTCGTGTTCCTGACGGAGATCGGCTTCGTCGTCGCGTTCGGCGTGCTGCTCGACACCTTCCTGGTGCGCAGCGTGCTGGTGCCGGCGATCGTGCTCAAGCTCGGGCCGAAGGTCTGGTGGCCGTCGCAGCTGGCGAAGACCGACGGCGTCGGGGCGGGCGAGGACCAGCGGACGCTGGTCACGTCCTAGCCGGGCGCGGGAGACCGCAGCGCCTCGGCCACGAGCCGGCGCGCCTGTCGCAGCGAGACCGGGTCGAGGCGCGCGGCGCGGTCGCAGGAGCTGTGGCGGCAGGGCTCGCCGCCGGCCCCGACGCCGAGCTTCGCCGCCGGCAGGCCGAGCAGCTCGAACTCGCGGTGGTCGGAGTTGCCGGTGCTCTCGTCGCGGACCCAGCTGACGGGCACCCGCGCGCGGCGGGCGGCGTCGAGCAGCGGCGCCCTCGACGCGCGGGCGCGGATGCCGGATTCGGGCGAGCGCAGCCAGAACGGCCGGTCGCGGCCGACCTCGTCGAGCGAGAGCGCCCAGTCGAGCCGGCGCCCGCCGCTCGCGCGAGCGCACTCGGCGGGCGAGCGCGAGCGCGCCGAGGTGGTCCGGCGAGCCCGTGTAGATGCGCTCCTCGGCGCCGGTGGCGACGAGCCAGACGTCGCAGGCGGGGCCGATCCGCTCGAGGCGACCGGCGAGCTCGGTCACCACGCGCGACGCCCGAGGCGTTGTCGTTTGCGCCCGGGCGCGTCCGGGGTCGTGTCGGTGTGGGCCATCACGATGCGCAGGCAGGACGCGCTGCGTGTCGTACACGCCGATCACGTTGCGCGACGAGCCCGCGGCCGGGCACCTCGAGCTCCTGGATCGCCGACCCGCAGGCCGGCCCGCTCGAAGCTGCGCGCGACGAGCCGGTGCGCCCGCGCCTCGGCGGCGCTCGCGGCCGGCCGCGGGCCCCAGGAGGCGAGCCGCGACGGCCACGTCGTGCGCGCTCGGAGCGGGACGCCACGAGCAGCGCCAGGCTGGCTAGGAGAGCAGCCGTTCGAGCTCTCCGGGCTCGGTCACCGGCGCGCTTGCAGGCGAAGTGCTCGCAGACGTAGGCCGCCGCCCGGCCGTCGACCGGCTCGCGGCCCTCGAGCAGCGGCACGCCGTCCGCGGGCGCCGCCGGCCAGGACGATGTGCGGGCGGAACGCGCGAGCGCACCACGCGCTCGAGCGGCGCCGAGGTCGTCGCCCACGAGCGCGACCTCCTGGACCGGCGAGAGGTGGAAGTCGAGCGCCTGGAGCAGGTGGCCGAAGGCCTGCGGGTGCTGCGGCGCGAGCTCGTGCAGCAGCCGCAGCGCCGAGACCGCCCGCTCCTCGTAGCGGTGCTCGCCGGTGAGCGCGGCGAGCCGCAGCAGGCCGTAGGCGGCGCTCGAGTTGCCGGCCGGGATCGGGTGGTCCTCGAGGTCCTTGCGCCGCGCCACGAGCTGCTCGTGATCTGACGAGGTCTCGAAGAAGCCGCCGTTCTCGTCGTCGGCGAAGCGCTCGATCATCGTGTCCGCGAGCGCCCGCGCCTCGGCGAACCAGCGCGGCTCGAAGGTCGACTCGTACAGGGTCAGCAGCGCCTCGAGCAGGAACGCGTGGTCCTCGAGGTAGGCGTTCAGCTTGGCCTGCCCGTCCTTCCAGGAGCGCAGCAGGCGGCCGTCGTCGTCGCGCAGCTCGCTCCAGCACGAAGCCGGCGCAGCCGCGGGCGGCATCGAGGTAGTCGCTCCGCTCGAGCACGGCGCCCGCCTCGGCGAGCGCCGAGATCATCAGCGCGTTCCAGGAGGTGAGGCGCTTGTCGTCGACGCCCGGCCAGACGCGCTGTCGCGCGAACGTCGTAGAGGGCGCGCCGCCATTCGTTCGCTGCGCTCGGGCTCGCCGGGGCCGCGCACCGGGATGTTGCGCCCCTCGAAGTTGCCGCGGTCGGTCGCCCCGAACCAGGCGATCGCCTCGTCGGCGTCGGGCTCGCCCGGCGAGCGCCTCGCGCAGCTCCTCGACCGACCAGACGTAGAACTTGCCCTCGACGCCCTCGGAGTCGGCGTCGAGCGCCGAGCGGAAGCCGCCCTCGGGCCCGCGCATCTCGGCGAGCGCCCAGTCGAGCGTCTCGCAGGCCACCGTCAGGAAGCAGCGGCTCGCCCGTGACCTGCCAACCGTGCAGGTAGGCGCGGGCGAGCAGGGCGTTGTCGTAGAGCATCTTCTCGAAGTGGGGGACGAGCCAGTGCGCGTCGACGGAGTAGCGCGCGAAGCCGCCGCCGACCTGGTCGTACATCCCGCCCGACGCCATCGCGCGCAGCGTGTGGGTCGTCATGTCGAGCTCGCCGCGGCGCAGCAGGAACTCGAGCGCCGAGGCGGGCGGGAACTTCGGCGCCTGGCCGAAGCCGCCGTTCGCCGGGTCGTACTGCGGGCGCAGAGCTGCCACGGCGTCGTCGAGGGCGCGCGGGCTCATGCGGCCTGGTCGGACGGATCGAGGTGTGCCGCGCCGCGCAGCCGGTCGGCGATCCGCCGGCTGCCGTCACGGATCTCCTCGCGCCGGTCGCGCCACGCCTCGGCCACCGCCGCGAGGACGTCGCGCCAGCCGGGCATGCCCATGCGCGAGTCGGGCGGGAAGTAGGTGCCGGCGTAGAACGGCACCTGCTCCGGCGTCAGGAACACGTTGAGCGGCCAGCCGCCGGATCCGGTCATCGCCTGGCAGGCGTCCATGTAGATCGAGTCGAGGTCGGGCCGCTCCTCGCGGTCGAGCTTGATGCAGACGAAGAGCTCGTTCATCAGCGCCGCGGTGTCGGCGTCCTCGAACGACTCGCGCTCCATCACGTGGCACCAGTGGCACGCCGAGTAGCCGATCGACAACAGGATCGGCCGCTCCTCGTCACGCGCGCGCGTGAGCGCCTCCTCGCCCCACGGGTACCAGTCGACCGGGTTGTCCTTGTGCTGGAGGAGGTAGGGAGACGTCTCCTGGGCGAGCCGGTTCGGCATGTCGCCGCTGAGGCTACCCGGACATCGCATTTACACAATCTGTGTGTAGTAATTACACAGAAAGCATGTAATCTCTGCGCAATGGTGCGCCAGGCCAGTGGAGATCTCTTCCCGAGCGACTCGCCGATACCCGCCAGCCAGCTGATCGGGCGCCGCGACGACGTGCGCGAGCTCGCCACCAGGCTCGAGGCGGGCACCCACCTGATCGTCGCAGGCCCGCGCCGCACGGGCAAGACGAGCGTCTGCGAGGCGGCGCTCGGGCGAGTGCGCCGCCGGGGCGCCTACGTCGCGAAGCTCGACCTGTTCCGCGTCTCCGACGCCGCCGAGCTGGCCGAGGCGCTCGCCACCGCGGTGATCGCCAACCGCTCCGGCGTCCACCGCGTGCTGCGCCGGGCCCGCGAGGCGGGCCGCGCGGCGCTGTCGGCGGTGCAGTCGCAGATGCTGATCCGCATGGTCGGGGAGCTGGGGGAGGGGGTCGAGCTGGCGCTGCGCCCCGGGATCGCGGCGCAGGACCCCGAGCGCGCGCTCGACCTGGCGCTCGAGCTGCCCGAGCGCATCGCGCTCGCCGACGGCCGCCGGCTGGTGCTGTTCTTCGACGAGTTCCAGGAGGTCGCGGCGGCGCGCCGGCCGTACGGCGACCCGGACGCCGTGACGAACCGGATGCGAGCCGTCTTCCAGCGCACGACCGCGGTGAGCTACCTGTTCGCGGGCAGCATCGAGCACGTCATGCGCGACCTGTTCGCGCCGACGCGGCGGGCGTTCAGCGGCTTCGGCAGCTTCTACTCGCTGCGCCCGATCACGGACGACGAGTGGCGGCGCGGGCTGGGCGAGCGCTTCGCCGCCGACGACTGCGTGGTCGCCGCGCCGGCGCTCGACCGGATCGTCGAGCTCGGCGGCGGCCACCCGCGCGCCACGATGCGGATCGCCCAGCAGACCCACCTGCTCTCGATCGAGCTCGACACCCGCGAGATCGGCCTCGACCTGGTGCAGCTCGGGTTCGAGCGCGCGCTCGAGGGCGACCGGCCGACGATGGAGCAGGTGGTCGAGCGGATCCGGCTGCTGCACAAGCACGGCCTGCTCGTGGCACGCACCGTCGCGGCGGGCGAGTCGCCGCCGCGGCGCCTGCACGCCGGAGTCCGCGACCGCGTGCTGAAGCTGCTGCGCGACGCCGGCATCCTCGAGCACGAGGCGCGCGGGCGCTGGCGGGTGATCGATCCGCTGCTGCGCCGGTACCTGGCGACGCTGGACCCGTTCGCGTGAGCGGCCCGGCGGGCTACCCCCGCGCAGCTCCCCTCGCTTGATCTTGCCGCTCGGCGTCTTCGGCAGCGCCTCGGCGAAGTCGACGATGCGCGGATACTTGTAGGGCGCCGTCGTCTCCTTGACGTGCTCCTGGAGCTCGCGGGCGAGCTCGTCGCCCGGCGCGTAGCCGTCTCGCAGCACGACCACGGCGCGCACGACCTGGCCGCGCACGTCGTCGGGCGCCGCCACGGCGGCCGCCTCGGCCACGGCCGGGTGGGACACGAGCGCGGACTCGACCTCGAAGGGGCCGATCCGGTAGCCGGCGGAGATGATCACGTCGTCGGTGCGGCCCTCGAACCAGAGGTAGCCGTCCTCGTCCTCGCTCACCCGGTCGCCGGTGCGCCAGGGCCGGTCGCGCGGCCCGTCGAGGAAGAAGGTGGGCACCGTGGCGGGGTCGATCACGAGCTCGCCCTCGTCGATCCAGGCCCGGAAGCCCGGCAGCGGGCGGCCCATCGAGCCGGGCCGCACCGGCGGGCCGATCGGCATGCCGGTGAGATGGCCGGTCTCGGTCTGGCCGTAGCCGTCGTGGATCTGGACGCCCACCTCGTCCTGCCAGGCGCGCACCACCTCCGGGTTGAGCGGCTCGCCGGCGGCGCAGGCGTGGCGCAGGTCCGGCAGCGAGCGCAGCTCGGCGCGCTTCGCGATCGCCCGGTACTCGGTGGGGGACATGCAGAGCACGGCCACGCGCTCGCGCTCGAGCAGGTCGAGCCGCTCGTCCGGGTCGAAGCGCGCGTCGTGGAGCAGCGCCGTCGCGCCGCGCAGCCAGGCCGCGACGAAGGCGTTGCGGGCCGACAGCGACCAGCCGCTCGCCGCGGTGCACCAGCAGAGGTCGCCCGGCCGCGCGCCGTACCAGTGCTCCGCCTGGACGAGCTGGCCGCCGAGATAGCCGTGCCCGTGGCGCACCGGCTTCGGCTCGCCGGCGGTGCCGGAGGTGAAGACGATCAGCGCGGGGTCGGTCGGGTCCGGCTCCACCGCGGTGGCCGGCGCGGCCTCGTACACGGCGCGGGTCGGGCAGCTCGAGCACGACGCCGTCGAAGCCCGCCGCGGCGACGAGGTCGAGGTCGCGCTCGTCCGCCACGACCGCGCGCGGGCCGACGAGCTCCATGCGTGCGCGCAGGTCGGCTGGGCGCAGCTGCTCGGTGCACGGCTGCGCGACCGCGCCGAGCCGCCAGCAGGCGACCATCGCGTAGGCCCACTCGGGCCGGTTGCCGAGCACGGTCATCACGACGTCGCCGCGGCCGACGCCGCGCGCGGCGAGCGCCCCGGCGAGCCGCGCGGAGCGGTCGGCGAGCTCCGCCGAAGGCGATCTCGCTGCGCTCGCCCTCGCGGCGAGATGCAGACGAGCGCCGGCCGGTCCGGGTCGGCGGCGTCGACCACGTCGCGCGACGAAGCTCGCGGCGGGCACCGTCAGGCCTCGGGCGCCCAGCGCTCACCCCGGCTCAGGCGCTCGAGCCCGACCCAGGCGAAGTCCATCGACCATCTCGACCGCCTGCTCGCGAGCGACCTCCGGGTGCTCGGCCCACCAGTTGGCCACCGACTGGACGGCGCCGACCAGCATCTGCGCGAGCAGGTGGATCGCCCGCTCGGCGCGTCCTCGCCCCGGTCGCGCGCGCCGGGGTCCTCCGCGATCAGCGCCGCGACCACGCCGGTCACCTGCTCGAGGATGCGGTCGAGGACGGCGCGAGCTCTCGGGGTCGGCGACGTCGCGGAAGAGCATCCGCCAGGCCTCGCGGCGCTCCTCGACGAAGGCGAAGAAGGCGTCGAGGCCGGTGGCGAGCCGCGCCGCCCCGGACTCGACCTCGACGCCGGCGAGCGGCGGACGCGAGCCGCTCGAAGAGCTCGTCGGCGTTGCTGCTCGAGCAGGTCCGCGTAGAGCTCGCTGCTTGGAGTCGAAGTGCTCGTAGATGAGCGCCTTCGAGATGCCGGCCTCGCGGGCGATGTCGTCGATCGACGACGGAGTGGTAGCCGCGCGCCGAGAAGACCGCGCAGCGCGGCGTCGAGGATGCCGGCGCGGCGCTCCTCGGCGGTGAGGCGTCGTCGGGTGGTGGTGAGCTCATCGTCGGTTCTGTGACGCTCGTCACAGATAGACTGACTGAATGTTCAGTTAGTTAGCGCGCGAGGGCAGAAGGACCGCCCGGCAGGACGTGCAATCGAGAGTGGGAGCTTACGGCGGATGGGCGCACGTGACTCTTCTCGGCGCAGGCCACCGGCAACGAGCCGGCCGGCGGCGCGGCCGCCGGCGAGGCGATCGGCGCCACCGTGGGCGCGCTCGTCGTGACCGCGCTGATCGCGTTCGTGATCGCCGGTCACCGCAGCGGGCGCATCACGTGGCTCGCGCGCGCTCGCGCGGTTCGCCGAGCGCCAGACCGGCCTGCCGGGCTGGGCCGCGCTGCCGTCGGCGGTGCATGGGCGTCGTCGCTGCTCACCGCCGTGCTCGGGATGTACTGGGACATCTCGCTCCACATCGACAACGGGCGCGACGACGGCCCGCTCGCCAACCCGGCGCACTACCTGATCCTGGTCGGGCTCTACGGCACGCTGCTCGCGGGCGCGCTGTCGATGGCGCTGTCCGGGCGCGAGCGCCCGTGCCGCACCGCCGTCCACCTCGGCGGCGGCTGGTGGGCGCCGGTCGGCGGCCTGATGATCGCCGCCTGCGGCGCGTTCGCGCTCACCGGCTTCCCGCTCGACGACCTCTGGCACCGCATCTTCGGCCAGGACGTGACGCTCTGGGGGCCGACCCACCTGATGCTGATCGGCGGCGGCTCGCTCGCCACGCTCGGCGGCGATGGTGCTGATGGCGGAGGCGGTCGGCGACGGTCGGGCGCGACCCCGAGCGCGAGACGCCACGCCGCCGCGATCTACCACCTGCGCCGCGGCGCTGCTCGTGGGCGGCTTCCTCGTCGCGCTCTCGACCTTCCAGGGCGAGTTCGACTTCGGCGTGCCGCAGTTCCGGCTCGTGCTGCACCCGATCCTGATCATGCTCGCCGCCGGCATCGGCCTCGTCACCGCGCGCATCTACCTCGGGCGCGGCGGCGCGCTGCTGGCGGTGCTCGGCTTCATCGCTCATCCGCGGCCTCCTGGCGATCATGGTCGGCGGCGTCTGGGGGCAGACGACGCCGCACTTCCCGCTCTACCTCGTCGAGGCTCTGCTCGTGGAGCTCGTCTTCCTGCGCGCCGCGCGGCCGCAGCCCGGTGGCGACCGGCGCGCTGGCGGGCGTCCTGATCGGCACGATCGGGCTCGCGGCCGAGTGGGGCTGGTCGCACGTCTGGATGCCGATCCCCTGGACCGCGGCGCTGCTGCCCGAGGCCGCCGTCGCCGGCCTCGTGACCGCCGTCGCGGGCGGGGCGGTCGGCGGCTTCGTCGGCGGCGCGCTGCACGGCCGCGGCCGTGACGTCCGGCTGCGCGGCCGCGCGTCCGGCGCGGCTCGGCTCGTCGACAGGCGCGCGGCGCTGCTCGGCGCCGTCGCGCTCGTGGCCGTGCTCGCGCTGGAACGTGCCGCTGTCCGACGAGCGGCCCGCGCAGCGCCACGGTCAGCCTGCGCGACGTCGACCGGCGGCCCGGGCGCACCGTCGCGGCCACGCATCAGGATCGAGCCGCCGCGCGGCGGTCGCCGACGACGCCCGAGTTCCTCAACGTCACCGCCTGGCAGGGCGGCGGCAGCGTGCTCGACCCGCTCGAGCGGGTCGGGCCGGGCGTGTACCGCACCACCGAGCCGATCCCGGTCCACGGCGGCTGGAAGGCGACGCTGCGCCTCCAGCAGGGCGAGCTCGCTCGTGGCCGTGCCGATCTTCCTGCCCGAGGACCGCGGCGATCCCGGCGCCGGAGGTGCCCGCGCTCGGCCACGCTTCACGCGCGAGCTTCCTGCCCGACCTCGAGGTGCTCCAGCGCGAGCGCAAGGCAGGACGTGCCGAGCGCGCTCAGCGCCGTCGCGTACCTGACCGTGCTCGCGATCGCGCTGTCGCTGTTCGCGCTGATCGCCTGGGCGCTGCTGCGCGTCGACTCGGGCGGCCGCGGCGAGCCGCCGCGGAGGCAGGACCGCGGCCTCTCGCACGGAACTAGTTTGAAACAGCACGAAATCGGGGAAGTCACTCGCCGAATCATCTGGTAGCTTCGCCGCCACGCCGAATCCGCGGTCACGCGGAGCGGGGGAACCAAAGGTGGCTTCGGCCACTGGGGCGAACTTCCTGGACGTTTCAGGAGGCGCGCAAGCTCTTTCAGCGCGAGCCCGTCAGCTAACCCCGCAGGCGTTCGAAAGAGAATGCCTTCACCTTCACGCAAAAGACTGCTGCATGCTGCCGCGTCGCGCTCGCATGCCTCACCGGAGTCGCCACGATGGCGCCGGTCGCGGCTGCCGAGGTCGTCTCAGCCGGTGGCGGCGGCGCGACCTTCACGCCGCCGCCGCCCGCCGCCCGAGAAGGCGACGCTCGTCAACGGGCGCGCTGATCGCGCCGGCATCGGCGCCGGTCCGCGTGGTGCGCGTGATCGAGGCGGCCAACCGCATCGTCGAGAAGCCCTACATCTACGGCGGCGGCCACAAGCTCTACAGAAGCGGCGCCCTCGACGCCGGCTACGACTGCTCCGGCGCCGTGTCACTACGCGCTCTACGGCGGCCGCTTCCTGCGCTCGCCGCTCCCGAGCGGCGCGCTCATGAGCTGGGGCGAGGAGGGCCCGGGCACCTGGATCACCGTCTACGCGCACGGCGGCCACGCCTACGTGGTGATCGCGGGCTTCCGCTTCGACACCTCGATGCGCGACGCGGACGCGCCCGGGCCCGAGCACGGGCCCGCGCTGGAGCCGGACGCTGCGCCGCTCCGCGGCGTTCGTAGCGCGTCACCCCGCCGGCTACTGACACCGCGGCCGGACCGCGCGGGCTAAGCTGACGCCATGGCCGTAGCCGCCAGCCCCTTCACCGAGAAGACCGAGGAACAGCAGGCCATCACCGAGATGGTCCGGCAGTTCGTCGACAACGAGGTCCTCCCGATCGCCGAGGAGCACGACCACGAGGACAAGTTCCCCGAGGCGGTCGTCGAGCAGATGAAGGAGCTCGGCCTGTTCGGGGTCACCATCCCCGAGGAGCACGGCGGGATGGGGCTCGACCTCACGACCTACGCGATGATCGTCGAGGAGCTCTCGCGCGGCTGGATCTCGGTCTCGGGGATCGTCAACACCCACTTCATCGGCTCCTACCTGCTGATGAAGTTCGGGACCGACGAGCAGAAGGAGTACTTCCTGCCGAAGATGGCCACCGGCGAGATCCGCGCGGCCTTCTCGCTCTCGGAGCCCGAGGTGCGGCTCCGACGTCCAGGGCATCAAGGCCACCGCCAAGAAGACCGACGACGGCGACTGGGAGCTGAACGGCCAGAAGATGTGGGTCACGAACGGCCTGCGCGCGGGCGTCGTCTTCGTCCTGATGAAGACCGACACGAAGGCCGACCCGCCCCACACGGGCATGACCTGCTTCATCACCGAGAAGGAGCCGGGCGCCGAGCACAACGACGGGCTGACCGTCCCGCCGCAGATCAAGAAGATGGGCTACAAGGGCGTGGAGTCGACGGAGCTCGTCTACGACGGCTTCCGCTGTCCGCCCGAGCGCATCCTCGGCGGCGAGGAGGGCGGGCTCGGCAAGGGCTTCGGGCAGATGATGGACGCGCTCGAGGTGGGCCGCGTGCAACGTGGCGGCGCGCGGCGTGGGCATCGCCCAGCGCGCGCTCGAGCTGGCGCTGCGCTACTCGCAGGAGCGCAAGACCTTCGGACGGGCGATCGCGAAGCACCAGGCGATCCAGTTCAAGCTCGCCGACATGGCGACCAAGATCGAGGCCGCGCGGCTGCTGACGCTGAAGGCGGCGCGCCTGAAGGACGCCGGCCAGCGCTCCGACCTCGAGGCCGGCATGGCCAAGCTGTTCGCCTCCGAGACCGGCAAGGAGGTCGTCGAGGAGTCGTTCCGCATCCACGGCGGCTACGGCTACTCGAAGGAATACGAGATCGAGCGCCTCTACCGCGACGCGCCGCTGCTCCTGATCGGCGAGGGCACCTCGGAGATCCAGCGCATGGTCATCGGCAAGAAGCTGCTCGAGCGCCACAAGATCTAGGGCGCCGCGGCGCCCCTCCGGGCGCGTAACCGTTTCGTACGCACGCGTGTACGCGAGCGCGGGCACCCCATTATCAACGGGTTCGAGCGCGCCAACAATTCGAGTACGCAAGGGATCGGTTGCGTACTTCGTGGCAGATGTTCCAGAACGCATGTACCTTCGGTATAGGTCGCCTCCAGAGTGTTTTTCCCTAACGGAAGCACGTCGTTTTTGGAGATCGATGCCATGAGCTTCAGCACCGCCGGGGAGGTAAGTGTTCCTCCGCCTGAGTCCGACACGGTCGCCGCGCTTGCAGCGACTGAGCTGCACCTGCTGCCCGGGGCCGAGGAGGCGGGCGCCCGATCCTCCGTCCGGGCCGCCCTCAGCGGCGCGGCGATCCGCGTCTTCGACGTGGTGGTGGCAGCCTCGCTGCTCCTCGTCCTCCTGCCGCTGGTGGCGGTCGTGGCGCTCGCCGTGCGCATGGAATCGACGGGCCCGGCGTTCTTCCGGTGCGAGCGGGTGGGCTACCGGGGGCGGCGCCTGCGGATGCTGAAGCTGCGGAAGATGACCCATGAGGCGCTGGGCGCCTCGCTCACCACCGACGCGGACATCCGCTTCACCCGCATCGGCGGTCTCCTCTCGAAGCTGAAGATCGACGAGATCCCACAGCTCCTGCACGTGCTGGACGGAAGCATGAGCCTGGTCGGCCCCAGGCCGGAGGTCGCCGAGTTCGTCAGCCTCCATGCCGAGGGACTACGCCGAGATCCTCTCGGTCCGGCCCGGGATCACGGGCCTTTCCCAGATCGCCTTCATCGACGAGCGCCGGATCCTCGACCCCGATGATCCGGTGGAGCACTACGTCCGCCGGATCCTTCCCCAGAAGGTCGGCCTCGACAGGCTGTACGCGAACCGGCGCAGCCTGTCCTTCAACATGCGCGTCCTCTATTGGACGGCGGTGACCGTGCTCCTGAGGCGCCAGGTGGCCGTGCACCGCGACACCGGCAAGATGAACATCCGCAGGCGGTGATCCGCGGCAATGCCCCCGCCATGACCAAGAAGGCGATCATCCTGGCGGGCGGCAAGGGGTCGCGGCTCGGCCCCTACACGACGGTGCTTCCCAAGCCGCTGCTGCCGATCGGCGATCGGGCGATCCTCGATGTCGTGGTGCACCAGCTGCGCCGCTACGGGTTCACGGACCTGACCTTCGCGGTGGGTTACCTCGCCTATCTCATCGAGGCGGTCTTCGGCGACGGCTCCAGGCACGGCGTGACGATCGACTACCACATGGAGAAGGAGCCGCTCGGCACGGCCGGCGCGCTCGGAACCATCGAGGATCTCGACGAGACGCTTCCTCGTGATGAACGGCGACGTGCTCACCACGCTCGACTACGCCCACCTCTACGATGCGCACCGCCGGGCGGGCAACATCCTCACGATCGCCACCCACAGTCGCGTCGTGCGCACCGACTACGGCGTGATCCGGGTGAACGGCCGGGTCGGCGAGACCTCCTCGGTGACCGGCTACGTGGAGAAGCCCGAGATCCCGTACACCGTGAGCATGGGCGTGTACGTCGCGGAGCCCGAGTTGCTCGAGTACGTGGATGCCGGCTCGTGCTCGACGTGCCCGACCTCGTGGTACGGCTGCTCGAGGATCGCCGGCCGGTCGGCTCGTTCCTCTACGACGGCTACTGGCTCGACATCGGGCGCCACGAGGACTACGAGAGGGCGATCCTCGAGTACGAGAAGGTGAAGCACGAGCTCTTGGGCGATGCGCCGCGGGTGAACGGGTCGACTCCCATCCTGGCGCCGCTGCCTTCCGTGCCCTCGCTGTGAAGGGCATCATGCGCCTCGTGATCGCCCTTGCGCGCCTGGCAGGTCACTGAGCCGCGGTGACCGCGTGAGCTCGCGGACCGTCGTCCACATGACGACCGCCCATGAGGCGGACGACACCCGCATCTTCGCCAAGGAATGCAGGACGCTGGCCTCGGCCGGCTACGACGTCCACCTCATCGCGCCCAATGCCGCCGAGGGGACGAGCCACGGCGTGGTGACGCACGGCGTCGCACCCGCGCGCTCCGGTGACCGCCGCGCGCGGATGTCCGCCACGGCCTTCGGGGTCTACCGGCAGGCTCGGGCCCTTGGGGCGGACCTCTACCACTTCCACGATCCCGAGCTGACGCCCGCGGGCCTGCTGCTCGCGCGCTCGGGCGTGCCCGTGATCTACGACGCACACGAGGACCTCGCGGCCACGGTGCTGGACAAGGCCTGGGTGCGCCCGCGGCTGCGGCGCCCGCTTGCGCGGCTCGTGTCCGGGCTCGAGCCCTGGGCGGCGAACCGGCTCGCCGCGGTCGTCGCCGCGACGCCGGCGATCGCCGAGGGCTTTGCGGACTGCCGCTGCGAGGTGGTCACGGTCAACAACTTCCCCGAGCTCGGCGAGTTCCTGGACGTCGACCGCTCCGGCGACGGCGTGAACCCCGCCGTCTGCTTCGTCGGCGCGATCACGGCGATCCGCGGCATCGAGGTGATGGTCGAGGCGGTGGCCGAAACCGACGCACGGCTGCTGCTCGCCGGGCGCTTCGAGTCGCCGGCGCTGGCGGATCGCCTGCGGGCATTGCCGGGCTGGTCCCAGGTCGTGCACCTCGGGCCACTCGGCCGTGCGGAGGTGGCCGACCTCTTCGAGCGCGCCGCGGCCGGCGTCGTGGTGTTCCCTCCGCTCGCCAACCACGTCCGGGCACAGCCGACCAAGCTGTTCGAGTACATGTCGGCCGGGCTGCCGGTGATCGCGTCGAACTTCCCGCTCTGGCGCGACATAGTCGAGGGCTCCGAATGCGGGATCTGCGTCGACCCGCTCGACGCCGACGCGCTCGCCCGGGCGATCCGCTGGATCGTCTCCCACCCGGACGAGGCCGGCGTGCTCGGTGCGAACGGGCGACGCGCCGTCGCCGGCACGTACAACTGGGACCACGAGGGGCGAAAGCTGACGGATCTCTACAAGAGGCTGCTGGGGTGAGCCGCATCAACTGGCCCGACGGGCGCGACTTCGCGTTCTCGGTGTTCGACGACACCGACCGGGTGACGCTCGAGAACGCGCCGCGCATCTACGAGCTGCTCGGCGAGCTCGGCTTCCTGACGACGAAGTCCGTCTGGACGCTCCCGGCCACGGCCGATGCGGTCGAAGGCGGGGCGACGTGCGAGGACGCCGCGTATACGGAGTGGGTGCAGGGGCTCCAGCGCGGGGGATTCGAGATCGCGCTTCACAACGTGGCGCCGCAGACGTCGACCCGCGAGGAGACGATCCGCGGCATCGACCGCTTCCGTGAGCTCTTCGGCGCAGCGCCCTCCGCCCACGCCAACCACACCGGCTGCCGCGAGGCGATCTACTGGGGCGATGACCGGCTCTCGGCGCCGAATCAGACGCTCTACAACGTCCTCAACCGCTACGCCACCCACGGCATCTACAAGGGGCACGTCGAGAGCAGCCCGCTGTTCTGGGGCGACATCTGCAGGAAGGAGCTGAAGTACGTCCGGAACTTCGTCCACGGCAACGTCAACACGCTCAGCTTCTGCCCGCAGATGCCCTACCACGATCCGAGGCGGCCCTATGTCCGCTACTGGTTCGCGTCGACGGAGGCCCCGAAGGCCAGCTCGTTCGTGCGAGCCCTGTCCGAGCGCAACCAGGATCGTCTCGAGGCCGAGGGCGGCGCGTGCATTGCGTATACGCATTTCGGCTCCGGCTTCGTGCACGACGGGCGCATCGACCCCGGCTTCGAGCGGCTCATGCGTCGCCTGAGCGCCAAGAACGGCTGGTTCGTCCCGGTCTCGACGCTGCTCGACTTCCTGCTCGAGACGAAGGGTCCACACGAGATCACCGACCGCGAGCGCTCGGCGCTCGAGCGTCGCTGGCTCGCCCACAAGATCCGCCTCGGAGGGCGGACCTGACCGCATTCGGGTCGAGCCGGAGATCAGCCCGGCCGGCGGCGGCCCATCCAGGCCTGGCGCCGCCGGGCCGCGACCCGCGCCAGGTTGCGCAGCCCCGACAGCCCGGGTACGGCGGAGCGCCGGAACCACGGCAGCCACAGCTCGCTCGGCCCGTAGCGGCGCTTGTAGTCGCCGGCCCCGCCGAGGTCCAGGGCGGTCATGCCTCGATCGCGCCAGTACCGCATCGCGTACCAGAACATCGCCTCGTTCGGCCGCAGGCCCTGGTCGGCGCGAACGCTGGCCCCGCCCCAGAAGTAGGCGGTCCGGTTGAAGGCCGGGAAGATGCCCGTGGCGATCGAGCGCCCGTCCGGGGAGAGGACCCGGAGCAGCAGCAGCCGGCCGGTCGGCTCGATGCAGTCGATCAGCGCGCGTACCCGCTCGACCCCGTAGGTCGGCACGAGCGACTGCCGGGCGAACACCCCCTCGAGCTGGGCGAAGTACTCGTCGGCGAAGCCCGCCCCCGTGGCGGGCTCCACCGTGACGCCGGACTTCTCCGCCTTGCGCACAGCGCGCCGGCAGGCGCTCGACATCCGTCCGAAGGTCGCGGCCTCGTCTCCGGACAGGTCGACCTCGTACGTCAGCGTGGACTCGCTCTCGAAGCCGAGGCCGTCGAGGTCGGCGGCGCGAAGGTGGCGGTCCTTCAGCTCCAGGTGCCGGCAGCGGAGGCCCTTCGAGGCGAAGGCCGGCAGCGCCGCGGCGGCGTCGCGCCGGCTCACGCCCTCCTCGACGTTGAAGCCCATCGACTCGGTCGTCCAGCCGGGGAACGGGCTGCCGAGGATGCGAACGCCGAAGCGCCGGATCACGAGCCCGGTGAACCAGCCGACCCGCTCGCCGCCTTCGAGCAGGGCCGCGACGACGGGCTCCGCCCGTTGGGTCCGGGCGACGAAGTCGAGCCACTCGCGGGTCTGGAAGAGCACGCGGTCCGGGAGGCCGTCCATGCGCTCCCAGTCGCGCCCGTCCGCTGCGATGCGCTCCAGCCTCAGCATCGGCTAGCGGCGACTCTTCCAGGACCGGAGCAGGGTCGCGTAGTCCGCGAGCTCTCCCCGGCCCGGGATCAGCTCCCGCAGCCTCGTCCCGGACTCCCTCCGGAAGGCCACCAGCGCCACGCTGCCGCCGATGAGCCCGGCGCACGACGCCGCGATCGCCACGCCCCAGGTGCCCCACAGCGGCGCCAGCGCCACGCTCAGGCCGACGTTCGCGACCAGGGCACAGCCGCCCACCCTGAGCAGGGTGCCGGGCTTCCCGGCCTGAACCTGGAAGAACGTGTAGAGCGAGGTGAGGGCCGCGAGGCAGAGGGCGTTGGGAATCAGCAGCACGAACAGCAGGGGCACGTCGTCGTACTCGTCGCCCACCGCCAGCGGGACCCCGATGAAGACCACCGGGAGCAGCAGCACACTGCCCGCCAGCGTGAACAGGATCGAGTGGCGCACCGCGCGGGCCGTCAGCGCTGCGGACGGCTCGGGGGAGCTCACGCCGATGCGGCGGAACGCGCTGAGAGCGAGGGCCTGCGGCGCGATCAGCAGCGCCTGGAGGGCGGCGATCGCGATCGAGAAGATGCCGACGGCGGCGTCGGTTGCGAAGACCGCGAGCGCGAGCAGGCCGACTCGGTCGTTGACCGTGTCGACGGCGTTGAGGCCGGAGATCTTGGCGCCATACGTGACGACACGGCGATAGAAGCCGCGGTCGCCCGGAAGCCGCGGCCCGCCCACCAGCCTGCGGAGCGGCACGAAGATCACCGCCGGGAGAGCGACGAAGGACAGCGTCCAGATCGCGATCGCGGTGCGCGGCGAGGCCCCGGCCAGGAGCGGCGGCGCGATGAACAGGAGCGGCACGACGGCCCGCGCCACCCTGATCAGGTTGACCCCCCGAACGTGCCCCAGGCCGGTGTAGAACCCCTCCTCGTACTTCAGCAGCAGCATGAAGGGCGTCACGGCCGCCGGGAACGCCACCACCCACCACTCGTCGCCGAGCAGCGGTGCGACGGCGAGCGCGATGACCCCGGTGGCGAGCCCGCCCACGGCGGCGATGACCATCGACCCGCCGAGGATCTCCGGCAGCGGGAGGCGCCGGCGCGCCATCTCGACCGCGTTGCTGACCCAGACCGGGCCGAGCGGGAGCAACAGGAAGGTCGTGGTGAGCGAGGCAAGCGCGTACAGCCCGCGGCCGGCGGGCTCCATCAGGCGACCGGTGAGGATCACGAGCAGCGTGAGCGAGACCAGCTCGATGATGCGGAAGGTGAGCGCGCTGACGCCGCCCGCCGCGATCGACGGCGGCTCGAATCCCGCCACCCGAGCAGCATCCGTGTCCTCGCCGTCGCCCGCCGGCAGGCGCTCCTCTGCCTCCGCGCCGCTCATCCGAGCCACGTCATAGTCCCTCGAACCGGGACCTGCCGCTCATCCGGGTCCAGCATAAGCGACGCGCGGTGATCGCTCGCCTGCAAGCGGAGGTCAAACGCGCGGTGCGCGCGGTGCAGGCGCACGCTCAGCGCGACCGTGGTCGACCGGATCCTGAACGTGGACACCGCGGAGAGCGTCGAGCTCGCGGAGTTCGGGCTCGACGACCCCGAGCGCGTCGACTACGAGGCGGGGGGCTGGCGCGACCTGCGCCGGGTGCTCCCTCCCTCCGAGGTGGCGCCGGGCGACGTGTTCCTCGATCTCGGCGCGGGCAAGGGCCGGCTGCTGCTCGCGGCGTCGCGCTATCCGTTTCGCCGGGTGATCGGCGTCGAGCTCTCCGAGCGCCTGGCCGCGATCGCCCGGCGAAACGCGGCCCACTTCCGGCTGCCTGCCCGGAGCGGCGCGGTCGAGCTCGTCACCGCTGACGTCAGTGCCTATCGCATCCCCGACGACGTGACGGTCGTCTACATGTTCAACCCGTTCCGCGGGTCGATCTTCGACGTGGTGATCACGGAGCTCGTCAGCTCGGTCGATCGCAGCCCGCGTGCCGTGCGGCTGATCCTCCGCAACGGCGCGAGTCAGGATCGGCTCATCCGCAGCGGACGCTTCACGCTCGTTCGGACCTCGCTCGGACTGCGGCCGGGCCGCAGGTGGCGGGAGGCGACGGCCGTCCGGCTCTACGTCGCTGGAGCCGCGAGATCGGAGCGCAAATCGCACAGGTGCGATCGGCTACGGTGTCGAAGCAGTGGAGAGCGCGGGGCCTGACCGCATGGGCCGTTCTGGCCCTCTCCGGCCTGCTCGTCGCCGCGGGCGCCGTAATCGCGCGCACCCGCTCTGCGGGCGCATCCGGAGGCGGCGGACCGCTACGTGTCACCGTCGGGCAGTGACCGCGGCGATGGCACGCGGGCTCACCCGTGGCGCACGATTCGGGCACGCGGCGCGAGCCGGTGCGCCGGGCGACACGGTGCACGTCGCGCCGGGCCGCTACCGCGGGCCGCTGGTGATCGAGCGCGATGGCAACCGCGCACGGCGTGTCCGAGCTTCGTGTCGGAGCGGCGCTGGGGGGCGACGATCGCCGCGCGCGCGGCCGGTGCGATCACCGTTGTGGTGATTCGCGGTGACCACGTGACCTTCGGGGCTTCGACGTGACCGGACGAGGCGGCGACGGTACGGCCGGCATCGAGGTCGAGGGCAGCGATGACGCGGTCGTCGGCAATCATGTCCACCGGTTGTCGCCCCGTGCTCGAACCGGCAACGGCGGGCCGGGATCGTGGTAGGCGGGAGCACCGACTACCGCAACCACGCGCGGGCGCATCGACGGCAACGTGGTCGAGGACATCGGACGCGGGCGCAGCTCGACGGAACGTGCTCGGCTCGTGCACGGCATCTACGCGGCGGTGCCGGGAGTGACGATCGTCAACAACATCGTCTCGCGCGCGGCTGGGGACGGGATCACGAGCTGGCACGCGGCCCGCAAGCTGACCGTCGCCAACAACCTCTCGGCCATGAACGGCGGCTCGGGCATCCTGATCGGCTCCGGCGACGTCGGGGCCGGACACGCGGCCACAGCGGCACGCTGGTGGCGAACAACATCGTCTATCGCAACGGCCGTAACGGGATGACCGAGAGCAGCGACGGCACGCATCCGGTGGGCCCCGGCAATCGTTACCTCAACAACCTCACGTACGCGAACGGACGGGGCGAGGGGGACGCCGAGCCGGAGTGTCCGGGCTGTCTCCCGAGCGCCACCGTCAGGGCACCCTCAATGCAGGATCCGGACCTGGCGGGCCCGCGGGGCGACCGGCGACCTACCGCCTGCGGGCGACGAGCCCGGTCGTCGACGCCGGGACGCGGTCCGGCGCGCCACGCCACGACTTCGACAGGACGGCCCCGGCCGCAGGGCGGCGGCGTCGACATCGGTCCGTACGAGCAGCGTGACACCCGCGAGGTCGGACCGCCGATCCGCCGCCCCGCGCGCTTCGAGCCCTCCGCCGTGGCGCTCGGGCTCGCCATCGCCGACGCTCATCCGCGAGCGTCGCGGTCGCCTTGGGACCGGTGGCGCTCGCCATCCCGGTCGGCCTCGCGGCAGCCGTTCTCCTGGTCCTGCAGCCCCTGTTGCGCTGACGCTGCTCGTCTACGTCGGACTGTTCAGCAGGACGAGGCCGATCACCAGCCGCTGCCCCTTCGACGTCACGCTGGGTCTTGGCCTTCTGCTCGCGGCGGTGTGCTTCTACCGGCTTGCGTCCGGCGAGGGCGCACCGGGCTGTCGTCGGGCTGGTGAGCGCCGCGGGGATCGTCGGTGTACATGCTCGTCGTGAGTCTGCGCGTGGACGCCCTGCGCCGGACTACGGCGCGGTGAGCCGAGAAGTTCCGAACCTGACCTTGCTCGCGATCGTGGCCCCGTTTTCCTGATCGAGAACCGGCGGGCCCTCCAGCACCTGTCCCCTGGATGCGTTGCCCTCGCGCTGCTCACCGCCGCCATAGCGCTCGCCGAACCCCCCGTCCGCCGACGTCGGCCGACTGGTGTTCGGCGGCGCGGGAAACACGATCGGCATCACCCAACTGCTCTGTGCCGGCGCTGCTCGTGCTGCTGCTCGCGGCGCTGATGGACCTTGGCCCGGCCCGCTGGTCGCGTTGGTGGGCGGTCGGCGCCGGGCTCGGGCTGGTAGGAGTCGCGGCGGCCGTGGGCTCGCGCGGCCCACTGTTGAGCCTTGCCGTCGCTCTCGCGGCCACCGCGGCGGTGTGGCTGCTCCGCGTGCCGCGCACCGTCGTGCCGGTGCTGCTCGTGGTTGCTGCGGGTGTCGCGATCGTGCCGTCCATCCCGCTCCCCGCGACCGCTTCCGAGCGGATCGGGCAGGCGATCAGCGACCCGGTTCTCACCCTGAGACGAACGATCGCTGGCTGCTCTACGAACAGGCCGTTGACCTCGTCGATCAGGAGCCCCTGCGCGGTATCGGCGCCGGGGGATTCCAGAGCGTCGGAACGCTCGCGCTGGTGCCGGAGAGCTATCCCCACAACCTCTTCCTGGAGATCTACGCCGAGTTGGGGCCGGCGGCGGCGATCTGCGGTGGTGACACGTGCGCCGCTCGTGGCCCTGCTCCGGAGGCGCCTGGCGGCGCCGGAGGCCTCGGCGAGGCCGAGCTCGAAGCCTCGGGACGCGTGATCGTGCTGCAGCACGCCGACCGCGCCGCGAAGAGCAGCCACGAGAACCGCGCGTCGGGCGCCTTGAGGCTCGGCTCTCAGGTAGCCGCTCGCATGCTGGAATACGCGCGGCGACCACCCGCCACCGCTGCCCGCTACCCCGCCTCATGCGCACGTGAAAGCGGTACGGATAGTGCACCGAGCCGAACAGCTCGCTTTCGAGGCCGCACTGCTCTCCGAGCCTCGCGACCTCGGCGAACGAGTACCAGGTTCCGATCCTGTCCCTGGCGTGACCGGCAGCAATCCGGTACGCACTTCGCATGAGATTCGTCCGTGCGCCCGTCAGCTCGCCCGTGTAGTACCGCGCCCGAGCGATCTCCACGGAATCGCAGCCGGTGATGAGATAGCCCCGTGGTGCCAGCATGGCGACCGCGTTGCCGAGCATGCGCGCAAGCATGTCCCTGTCGAGGTACTGCGACCAGCTGATTCGAGAAGATGCAGGTCATAGCCCCGGTCTTCGTCCATGTAGTGCGCGGCGTCGCAGGTCACCAGCCGCGTGCGGGGATGGCGAACGGCGAACGTCTCCAGCATCGACGGCGAGAAATCGACGCCCGTGTAATCGAGCTTGTCGAAGTCCAGGTGCTCGAATAGCACGCCGTTACCGCAGCCGAGCTCGAGGACTCGCTCCACCCGCCGGCCGACGAACAACAGCCTGAGCTCCTCGGCCTGGCGCCGATAGAACGCCGCCGTGTCCTCTCGCGGCAACGAACTTGTCTGGTGATACCAGTACTCGTGCCAACTTCGCCGAGCTCGCACGCGTCGCAGGTTGTCACCGGGACCCGCACCGGGTGACGGCGAACGCGCCCAAATGCGAGCTATTTGCGCCTAGTGGCCGCGGCGCGCGGAGAGGCGGCGCCAGCCCGCGCGCATCGCCAGCCCGGCGCGCGCGGCCGGGGTCGCCCGGCTCACCCGCAGATAGGGCGTCTGACGCCCGCCGAACGCGCGGAAGAAGCGCTCGACCGGCTTGAGCATCGAGCCCTCGAAGTCGAAGACGTCGGTGACTGCTCGCGCGCGCATGATCGCCTCCCACATGAGCAGGCTGCTCGGCGCCGCTCGTGCGCAGCTCGCGGATCGCCGCCGCCGAGCAGGTAGTAGGCGGCGTGCTCGTCCCAGACGACGTAGGTCACGGCGTGGACCCGGTCGGCGTCGTCCTGTGCGAACAGCATCGCGCGCGCCCCGCGCGCGGCGCAGGCCGCATCGAGCCGGGCGAGCGCGGCGAGCGAGTGCGGGCGGCTCGAGGCCCTGTCGCGCGAACGTCTTCGCCCAGACGGCGTGGAAGCGGTCGAGGCCCGAGGTCCTCGCGGACCTCCACGCGCTTGCGCGCCTTGCGGATCTCGCGCCGGATGTTCCCGCGCAGGCCGTCCCACAGGGCCTCCTCCGAGCCGAGCCCGTCGAGCCGGTACGTGTACCGCACCTCGATGCCGTAGCCCGCCCAGAAGAACGGCAGCGCGTTGAGCATCGTGGGCGAGAAGTGCTGGAGGAAGGCCTCCGCCCGCGGCAGCGCGGCCTCGAGCGCGGTCAGCAGCTCCATCTCGTCCGAGAGCGCGTTGGCCGGCTTGGCGCCGGAGCGCTCCACCCACGGGCCGAGCGTCTGGGTGAGCGGTGGCTGGGTGAGCATCCGCCAGCGGCCGCGGCCGCGCACGACGTAGGGCAGCCGCGCGACGGTCCGGCCGTCGCGCTCGACGACCGCCTGTCCCCAGCGCCCGGGCGCCACGGCGTCGAGCCACCAGGGCTGCTGGAAGATCGAGTTGGCGCTCACACGCCGACCATCGAGTGAAGCGCCCGCTCGATCCGCTCGACCGCGATGCCCCGGGTCAGGTTCGCCTCGACGTAGCGGCGTCCGTTGAGGCCCAGGGCGCGGGCTCGCCCGGGATCCGCGGTCAACCCGGCGATCGCCTTGGCGAGCGCCTCCGGCTGCTCGGGCGGGCAGACGACGCCGGCCTCGGCGCCCTCGACGATCTCGGCCGTCCAGCCCGACGCCGCGGCCACCACCGGCCGCGCGGCGGCCATGTACTCGAGCACCTTCGTGGAGAGCGCGTCCGCGAGCAGGGGCAGGTCGCGCTGAGTGGCGACGGTCGACCTCGGCCGTGGCCGAGCAGCTCCGGCAGCTCGTCCCGCGGCAGCCGTCCCGCGAAGGTCACGCCGTGCAGCCCCAGCTGCCCCGCGCGGGCCTCGAGCTCGGCGCGCTCGGCGCCGTCGCCGACGATCAGGAGCTCATGCCGCTCGCCCGCCTCCTCGAGCCTGCGCGCCGCGTCGATCAGGGTGCCGACGGCGTGGCCCATGCCGATGGTCCCGCAGTAGACGACCCGGCGGCGCACCGGTTGCGTGTCTCCGTCGCGCGGAAAGCGCGCCGGGTCGACCCCGTGCGGGATCAGGACGATCTGCTCGGCGGGTCGTCCGCGCTCGCGCAGCGACGCGCTGCAGGCCGGGCGTCGGCACCGCGATCACATCCGCGTGGCGGTAGGCGAAGCGCTCGATCGCCCGCGCGCCCGCGACCGCGGCGCGGCCGCGCAGGGCGCCGAACTGGATCGCCGCGTCGGGCCACAGGTCGGCGACGTTGAGGAGAAGCGGTGCGTGCTTCAGGCGGGCCACCGCGACGCCGGCCGCCGGCGGTGAACAGAGGCGGCGTCTCGACGATCACCGCGTCGGCCGGCCCGGTGCGGCGGCAGAGGGCGACGGCGGAGAGCGCGAACGACGTGTGGTTGAGAAGCCGCCGCGCAACGCCACGGTTCGGGGCCGGGTACACGGCGGTGCGCACCACCCGCAGGTCGCCGAGGCGCTCGCCCTGGAAGAGGCGACCACGGTAGTGGGCGGGGATCACACCGTCGGGATAGTTCGGAAAGCCGGTGAGGACGGTGACCTCGTGCCCGTTCGCGGACAGCTCCTGGGCCAGCTCGAGGATTCGCGTGGGCGCCGCCCCGACCTCCGGATGGAAGTAGTGAGTTACGAATAGGAGGCGCACGGGTGTAGTGATAGCGTCGCCGCGCGAGCATGACCCTCGAGGTCGAGGCACCGGGCAGCTATGAGCCGGAGCGGCGCTACATCCTAGACCTGATGCTGGGCGAGAGGCTGGGGCTCGACTGGCAGCTTCGGCTCGGAGAGCGCTCGGACGTGCGCATCGCGGTCGCGGACGACCCGACCCGGTGCGTCCGCGTGCCGGACGTGCTGTTCGCGACTCCGCCGGGCGAGTGGCTCACTCCGGCGGCCCTCCCTGCAAGGCCTCTTGCATGGCGAGAGCTGTCGGGCGGGCAGTCGACTGCCCGTCCTGTACGGGCCGGAGGCGCCCGCCGAGCTGATCGCCCCGGTGGAGGACGGCCTCGAGTTGGGCGTGGACGTCTTCGGCGGCGCGTTCTTCATGCTCTCGCGCTACGAGGAGCTCGTCGTTCCCGACCGCGACGAGCATGGCCGCTTCGCGGCGACCTCTTCGCTCGCGTATTCCGAGGGGTTCCTCGGCCTGCCGATCGTCGATGCCTACGTGGACGTCCTGTGGAGCGCGCTGCAGCAGCTCTGGCCGCGGCTCGAGCGGCGTCCCCGCCACTTCCGGGTCGCGCTCTCGCACGACGTCGACCGGCCGCTCGCCTCGGTCGGGCGGAGCGCGCCCGAGCTGGCGCGGCAGCTCGGCGCGGATGCCCTCGTCCGCCGTGACGCCGGGCTCGCCGTCCGCAGGGTGCGCTCCTGGGCCGGCCTGCGCCGCGGCGACCACCGGCTCGACCCGTACAACACCTTCGACTTCCTGATGGACGTGAGCGATCGCCACGCGACCACCAGCGCGTTCTACTTCCTGGCGACGGAGGAGATGAACGCCCTGGACGGCCTCTACACGCTCGAGCAGCCGTGGATCGAGGCGCTGATGAGACGGATTCACGAGCGCGGCCACGAGGTGGGCCTGCATGCCGGCTTCCACAGCCATCTCGACCCCCGGCGGACCGAGACGGAGTTCCACCGGCTGCGGCGCGCCGCCGAGCGCCAGGGAGTCGCCCAGGAACGCTGGGGCGGAAGGCAGCACTACCTGCGCTGGGAGAACCCGGTGACCTGGTCCAACTGGGAGTCGGCGGGACTCGACTACGACGGCACGCTGGGCTACGCCGACCGGATCGGCTTCAGGGCGGGGACCTCCTACGAGTTCTCCCCGTTCCACCTCCTTGAGCGCCGGGTCGCTGCGGCTGCGCGAGCGCCCGCTGCACGTGATGGACGGGACGCTGTCGGAGTACATGAAGCTCTCACCCGACACCGCCTTCGAGAGCGTGCTTGCGCTCGCCCGCGAGTGTCGCCACTACGGCGGCACCCTGTCGCTTCTCTGGCACAACAGCTTCCTTCCCACCACTCGCCAGAAGCGCTGGTACGAAGAACTGACTGGCGCCCTGTTCGGTTCTGCTTATGCTTGAACTCTGATGAGCCGGTCCGCTGGCTTGGATCTTCCGAAGCTCCTGGCGCTCGTCAAGGCGCGGGCCGGGCTGCTGATCGCCGTCACGCTGATCGCGGCGGGCCTCGCGCTCGTCGTGTCGCTCAGTCAGGACGAGCGCTACCGGGCCACCGCGGTCCTGCTGTTCGGCGGCGGGCCGAACGCCGAGACGCTGGTGGAGGGAACCTCCGACGCGGACGCCGAGCCCGAGCAGTCGACGGCGACGAACGTCGCGCTCGCGTCCCTGGACAGCGTCGTGCCGCGCGTCAAGCAGCGCCTCAGGACCACCGCGACCCTCGGACGAGCTCGAGGGCGCCGTGGAGATCGAGGCGCAGGGCCTCTCGAACCTCGTCGATCGTCACCGCGGAATGGGGCACGGCGAACGGTGCGGCCCGCTTGGCGAACCACCTTCGCCGAGGAGGTGGTCGCTCAGCGGCGCGAGATCGCCCAGGCCGAGACCCAGAAGGCGATCGACGCGCTGAACCAGGCGATCGCCGCGCAGCCGACCGCTCGCCGGAGGTCGCGGCGCTCAGGCTGCGGGTCTCCCAGCTGACGGCCCTGAAGGCGGCCCAGACGAGCGACGTCCGGCTCGCCGAGCCGGCGACCCCGCCGGACGACCCCAGCTCGCCCAGGCCGGTCTTCAACGCGATCGCCGCGGGCCTGATCGCCCTGCTCATCGCGCTCGGGGCCGTCGTGCTGCGCTCCGCCTTCGACCAGCGCATACGCGACGAGAGCGAGCTCGCCGCGCTGATCCCGGCTCCCGTGCTCGCGCGCATCCCCGAGGTGGCCCGCTCGTGGCGCTTCCTGCCGACCGGGGGGCGGCACGAGGACGCCGCCTTCTTCGAGGCGATCCAGTTCCTGCGCCTGAACGTCCAGCGCTCGAAACCGCGCGGAGAGGGCGTCGTGCTGGCCGTGACCAGCCCGACGGCGGGCGACGGCAAGACGACCCTCGTGGCCTGGCTCGCGCAGTCGCTGGCGGTGAACGAGGCCGAGGTGGTGGCCGTGGACTGCGATCTGCGCAGCCCGATGCTGCACACGTACTTCGACACGCCCGACGAGGTCCTCGGCCGGCTGTCGAACCTGCGCGTGGTGAGCGCCAACGACGAAGAGCTGCTCCTCCTGAACATGGCCGGCCAGGATCCGCTGCAGGGCATGTTCCACGAGTTGCGCGAGGGAGCCGACTTCGTCCTCGTCGACACCTCGCCGGTGGCGAGCGTCGCCCATACCTCGGCCGTCGCCGCGGCGGCCGACGGAGTGATCCTGGTGATCGACCTGGGGCGGATCCGCCGCAAGGAGCTGGCGGTTGCGAAGGAGCAGCTCGCCAACGCGCGCGCCAACGTCATCGGCATCGTGCTCAACCGGGTTCCCTCCGACCTCCCCGCCTACTACCCGCCGGGGGAGCAGGTGAGGAGCCCGGACGTCGGTTCAAATGCCTGACACGCGGCCTGACGCACCGCTGTACCTGCGCGAGGGGAGCGTGCCCGAGGCCGAGGGCACGGCCAGCGTCGACGTGACGGACCTGCTGGCGAGGCTGGCGCAGCAGACGGAGGAGCTGGCCGAGGCGCGGGTGCGCCAGAAGCACGCCGAGGACGCTCTCGAGCAGAAGACGCGGGAAATGAACGCCGAGCGCAAGGCCCTTGTCGAGAAGCGCGAGCGGCTTCAGTTCGATTGCGCCGAGCTCGAGGCGGATTGCGATCAGGCGGCGGCGGAAGCGCGTGAGCTCGAGGCCGGGCTCGCTCGCGAGCGCGACGCGCGCCGGGCGGCCGAGGCGGATCTCAAGCGGATGCGGGAGCGGGTAGCCTCGCTCCAGCACCAGCTCCAGATCGCGCGGGCTCAGCTTCAGAAGGGTGGAGCAGAGGTCGAACCGCGCCCCTGGTGGAGCCGGCTGGGATCCTGATCGACAACGCGTGTCCGCCACCCAGACAAGAACCCAGATCGCCCGCGCGATCGAGCGCCTTCAGGAGGAGGTCCCGTCCCTGAAGGGCCTCAAGCTGGTGATCAAGCTCGAGCTGCGAGCGCGCGGCGCAGGCGCACCGATCTGGCGGGTCGAGGTGCCGGGCCCCAAGATCGACCGCGACCCGGCCGGCGACGCCCGCCTGGAGGTGTCGGTAGCGCACTCGCAGTTCAACGAGCTGGCCGCCGACGGGCGCCTGCGCGACTGGGCGAAGGCCTACGAGCAGGGTCACGTGCGCGTGGCGGGCAACTCGGCGGTGATCAAGCTGCTGGGGAACGTGATGCAGCGTCAGCTGGCGCGCTCGAGCGCCGCGCCCTCGTCGTAGAGCTTGACCACGCGGACCGCGCCGGGCGGCGCGGCGTCGAGGCACAGCTCGCAGAGCACGCACTCGTCGAGGTTCTCCTCGCACGATCTCGACGCCGCCGTCGCCGGCCGCGAAGATGTCGACCGGGCAGACCTCGGTCGAGCTTCGTCGCGAGCTCGGCGTCGCCGCGCGACCGCGTCGTCGACCTCGACGTCGATGAAGATGCCGTGCTCTCGCCGGGCTCGACGCTCATGCCGTCGCCCCGATCCGCTCCTTGACGAGGTCCGGGATCTGCGGCGATCTCCTCGGCGACGACGATCCCGGCCTCGGCGAGGCGCGCGATCTTCTCGGTCGCGGTGTCCTCCTTGCCCTCGACGATCGTGCCGGCGTGGCCGAAGCTCATGCCCGGCATCTCGTCCATGAAGCGGCCGGCCATGAACGCGACGATCGGCAGGCGCGAGTCGTTCTCGGTCACCCAGCGCGCGAGCTCGGCCTCCATGCGGCCGCCGGGCTCGGTGTAGATGACGATCGCCTCGGTCTGCTCGTCGGCCTCGAACAGCGGCATCAGCTCGGCGTAGGTCGAGCCGATGATCGCGTCGCCGCCGATCGAGACCGCCGTCGACTGGCCGAGGCCGGCGGCGGTCAGCGTCGAGGACATCTCGGTCGTCATGCCGCCGGAGCGCGAGATGACGCCGACCGGGCCGCGGCGTGTAGGCCTTGGCGGCGTCCCTCGCCGGGCCGCCGATGCCGCCCATCTTGATCACGTCGGGGACGATGATCCCGAGGCAGTTCGGGCCGATGATGCGCGCGCCGCGGAGCGTCGGCGAGCTCGACCATCTGCGCGACGTCGCGGCGCGGGATGCGCTCGGTGACGATCACGATCAGCTTGATGCCGTTCTCGATCGCCTCGAACACGGCGTCCTTGGTGAACGCGGGCGGGACGGTCACGACCGAGCCGTCGATCGGGCGCGCCGTGGTGCTCGACCGCCTGGGCGACCGTGTCGAACACCGGCACGCCGTGGACGTCGCGGCCCAGCCGGCCCGGGCGTCACGCCGCCGACGATCTTCGCGCCCGCGCCGTAGTCGAGGCACTCGCGCGTCAGGTTGACGGCCTCGCGGCCGGTGATGCCCTGGACGATGAAGGTCGTGTCCGCGTCGATCAGGATGCTCATGCGGCCGCGCCCTGGATCTTCACCACGGCCCGCCGCGCCGCCTCGTGCATCGAGACGGTGCGGTCGGCGTACTCGACGCCGTACTTCTCGAGGATCTTGAAGCCCTCCTCCTCCCACGCGCCCGGGATGCGGAAGATCGCGATCTTCTCGGCCGGGTCGTAGCCGAGCTCGAGGCAGGCCTTGATCACGCCGCGCGCGACGATGTCGACGCGCGTGTTGGAGACGATCGACATCATCACCGCGATCTTGTCGACGCCCGGCTTCTGCGAGCACGAGCTTGGCCAGGCCGCAGGCCTTGCGCGACCGACGGGTTGCCGCCGATCTCGCAGTAGTTGGCCGGCTTGCCGCCGTGGGCGCGGACCGCGTCGAACAGCGTCAGCGAGCCGCCGCCGGCGCCGATCACGAGGCCGAGGTCGCCGTCGAACTCGGTGACGTTGCCGGCCACGCCGCGGTGGTCCATGGGCGTCGACCGCCTCGCCGGCGAGCTCGAACGGGTCGCCTCGCGCGCCTGGCGCGTCTCCTCGTCGCCGACGCCGAGCTCCTTCAGCAGCGCCTTCTGGCGCGGGCGCGCCTCGTTCTCCATGTCCATGTGCGCGTCGAGCGGCGACGAACGAGCCGTCCTCGAGCTCGCCGAGCGGGTTGATCTCGGCCAGCGTCATGTCGTGCTCGACGAACAGCCGCGCGAGCCGGGTGAGGATCGGCGTCGATGCGCGGTCAGCGCGCGGCCGGTGACGCCGATGCGAGGCGATCACCTCCTTGGCCTGGAAGTCGCTGAACGGCCGGAGGTTCGAGAAGTGCCCGCGCCCGACCTGGTCGGGGTGCTCCTCGGCGACCTCCTCGATGTCGATGCCGCCCATGTCGCGAGAAGATCATCACCGGCTGCTTGCGCAGTGCCGTCCCAGACGACGCCGGCGTAGTACTCCTGCTTGACCTCGGCCTTGGGAGTCGACGAGCACGCCGCGCGGCATGTGGCCGTTGATCTCGAGCTCGAGGATCGTCTCGGCGTGCGTCGGCGGCCTCGTCGGGCGTGTCGGCGAACTTCACGCCGCCGGCCTTCATGCGCCCGCCGGTCAGGACCTGCGACTTGATCACGGTCGGGCCCGCCGATCCGGTGCGCGATCTCGCGCGCCTCCTGCGGCGTGGTCGCGAAGCCGTAGTCGGTGACCGGGATGCCGGCGCGCTTGACGATCTCGCGCGCCTCGTACTCGAAGAACCTCATGAGGGGCGGGGATCTACCTGGCGTCAGGCATCCCGGCGTCAGGCCGGCGCCGGCTCGAGCCCGTAGGCCTCGGCCAGCTCGGGATCCTTGCGGGCCAGCATCTCGGCGAGGTCGACCATCACCCGGCACTGCTTCCAGGTGGCGTCGTCCTGCATCTTGCCGTCGATCATGTGCACGCCGCGGCCGTCGGGGATCGCCTCGATGACCTTCTTGGCGAACTTGACCTCGTCGGGGTCGGGGGAGAAGACCTTCTTGGCGATGTCGATCTGGGCCGGGTGCAGCGACCAGGCGCCGACGCAGCCCATCAGGAAGGCGGCGCGGAACTGCGCCTCGCAGCCGTCGACGTCGCGGATGTCGCCGAACGGGCCGTAGAAGGGGAGGATGCCCGGCGCCGGCGCAGGCGTCGACCATGCGCGCGATCGAGTAGTGCCACAGGTCCTGCTGGGCGCTCGGCGCGCGGCGCGTCGGGTCCTCCGGGTCGGGGTCCGCGATCACGCGGTAGCCGGGGTGGCCGCCGCCGACGCGCGTCGTCTTCATGCGCCGCGACGCGGCGAGGTCGGCCGGGCCGAAGCTCATGCCCTGCATGCGCGGGGTGGCGGTGGCGATCTCCTCGAGGTTGGCGACGCCCTGCGCGGTCTCGAGGATCGCGTGGACGAGGATCGGCCGCTCGAGCCCGGCCCTGCGCCTCGAGCTGGGCGAGCAGCCGGTCGACGTAGTGGATGTCCCACGGCGCCCTCGACCTTGGGGACCATCATCACGTCGAGCCGGTCGCCGATCTCGCTCGACGAGCTGCGTCAGGTCGTCGAGCACCCACGGGCGCTCGAGCGAGTTGACGCGCGTCCACAGCGGCGTCTCGCCGAGGTCGATCTCGCGGCCGACCTGGATCAGGCCCTCGCGCGCGGCCTCCTTGCGGTCGACCGGGATCGCGTCCTCGAGGTTGCCGAGCAGGATGTCGGTCTTGGTCGCGATGTCGGGCACCTTGGCGACCATCTTCTCGTTCGAGAAGTCGAAGAAATGGATCATCCGCGACGGCGTGACCGGGATCTCGCGGAGCGGCTCGGGAGCGCCGATGGCGAGCGGCTTGAAGAAGTCACGTGGGTTGCGCATGAGGCGACTGAATCTACCTGCGGTACGATTGCGCGTCCCATGACTGACCAGTCACTGACGCACAGAGACTCAATGATCGAGACCGATCAGGCCGCCCGCGAGGCCTCGGGCGCGCACCCCTACGGCCGCTACCTCGAGGAGTTCGAGGTCGGCGCCGTCTACAAGCACTGGCCGGCCAAGACGGTGACCGAGGCGGACGACCACCTGTTCTGCCTGATCACGATGAACCACCACCCGCTGCACATCAACGACGTCTACGCGGCCGAGTCGCAGCAGGGCCGCAACGTCGTCGTCGGGCCGCTCGTCTACTCGCTCGCGCTCGGGATGAGCGTCTCCGACGTCTCCGGCAAGGCGATCGCGAACCTCGCGACCGAGGAGCTCTCGCACCCGGCGCCCGGTCTTCCACGGCGACACGCTGTTCTGCCGAGTCCGAGGTGCTCGAGGTGCGGCCGTCGCAGTCCAAGCCCGACCGCGGCATCGTCAAGGTGCACACGCGCGTCCTCAACCAGGACGGCGTGCTGGTCGCCGAGTTCAAGCGCGCTCGTGCTGGTGCCGCGGCGCACGGACGCGGGGTAGCGAGGCCGGCCCGGTGCGCATCCACATCGTGGAGGCGGGCGGGCGAGGCGGCGTGTATCAGCATGCGGTGGCGGTGGCCGAGGCGCTCGCGCGTCACGGCGAGGACGTCGTCCTGCACACTGCGGATGACGCGGAGCTCCTGCCGGGGCCGGGCGTGCGCGTGTGCAGCTGCGTGCGCTGGTACCGCGACTTCCGGTCGCCCCTGCGGCGCGCGCGCATTCTCCTCAACTGGCTCGCTGCGGACCGTGCCGCACCTGGCGCGCGCCGTTCGCCGCGGAGAGGTCTTCCACTTCCAGGGCGAGTTCAAGACGCCGATCGTGTCGCTCCTCCTGATCACGCAGAAGCTCGGCCGCAAGCGCGTCGTCCAGAGCCGCCACAACACCTTCTCGCGCTCGAACAGGCTCGCCGACGACGCCCTCTTCCGGCTCGACCTGCAGCGTCGTGGACGCGGTGATCGTCTTCTCCGAGCAGGACGCGCGCCGAATCGAGGCGATGGGGGCGGCCGCGTTCGTCTCGCCGCTGGCCCAGTACTCCCCGCCGGTCGACGACGCCGCGGTGTCCCGCTGGAAGGAGCGCTGGTCGGCGAACGGCGCGCCGGTCGTGCTGTTCGCGGGCCAGATCCGCCCGGACAAGCGGCTCGACCTCGCCATCGAGGCGTCCGCGCTCATCGAGCGCGAGCACCGGCTCGCCGTGGTCGGCGAGGACAAGGGCGACCTCGAGCGCTGCCGCGAGCTCGCCGCGGAGCTCGGCGTGCCCGTGTCGTGGACGACCGAGTACGTGCCCCTCTCAGATTTCGTGGCTATCCTCGCCGCCGCCGACGTGATCGTCTGTCCCTACGAGCGAGCAAGCCAGAGCGGCATCCTCGCGCTCGCGCGCAAGGTGGGCGCGCGCACGGTCGCCAGCGACGTCGGCGGCCTCGGCGAGCTCGCCACGGTCGCCGTCCCGCCCGGTGAGGCGCGGCCGCTCGCCGCCGGAATCGAGGAGGCTCTGACGATGGCGCCGCCGCCCGACGACATGGAATCCGGGCTTGTCGACGCGCACCTGCGCGCGTACGGCATGCTCCCGGCATGAGCGCCGAGCGCATCCCGGTCTTCGACGTCCAGCTCGACGAGAGCGTGGTCGAGGCGGTGGCGGACACGCTGCGCACCGGCTGGCTCACGCTCGGGCCGCGCACCCAGGAGTTCGAGCGCGAGTTCGCCGAGCACCTGGGCGTGCCGCACGCGATCGCGATGAGCAGCTGCACCTCGGCCCTCCACCTCGCCTACCTCGCCGCCGGGATCGGCCCCGGCGACGAGGTGATCGTGCCCGGGATCACCTTCGTGGCCACCGCGGCCGCCGCCCGCTACTGCGGCGCCGAGCCGGTGCTCGCGGAGATCGCCGGCCAGGACGACCTCGGCATCGACCCCGAGGACGTCCGCAACCGGATCACGAGCCGCACCAAGGCGGTCTGCGCCGTCCACTACGGGGGCTACGGCGCGCCGCTCGACGAGCTGAAGGCGATCTGCGCCGAGCACGGGATCGCGCTGCTCGAGGACGCCGCGCACTCGCCCGACGCCTTCGCCGAGGACGGCAGGACGATGCTCGGCACGGTCGGGCTGGCCGGCGCCTTCAGCTTCTTCTCGAACAAGATCCTGTCGTGCGGCGAGGGCGGCCTGCTCGCGACGCACGACGACGAGGTCGCGGAGTTCGCGCGCAGCCGCCGCTCGCACGCGATGACGAGCGGGACCTGGGACCGGCACCGCGGCCACAGCCTCGGCTACGACGTCGTCGGGCTCGGCTACAACTACCGCCTCGACGAGCCGCGCGCTGCACTGCTCTCGGCGCGCCTGCCGGGCCTCGCCGCCGACATCGAGGCCCGCCGCGCCGTCACGCGCCGCTACCGGGAGCTGCTGGCGGGCATGGACGAGCTCGAGCTGCCGTACACGGACGAGGAGGTGGGCCGGAGCTCCTGCTACGTGATGCCCGTGATGCTCCGCAACCCCGAGCTGCGCGACCCGTTGCGGACGATGCTCGCCGAGCAGCACGGAGTGCAGACGACCGTCCTCTACCCGTCGATCTCGCAGTTCAGCGCGTATGCCTCGGAGGGAGCCTCGCTGGCGCGCTGCGAGCTGGCCGCGGCCACGCAGCTGACGCTCCCGCTCTACCCGCACCTCGGCGACGAGCGCCAGGACCGGGTCGTAGAGGCGCTGCGGCTGTCGCTGGCCGAGCTCAGCGGGCGCTGAGGGCCGCGCGCATGGCCGCCGCTCCGCTACACGTGGTCTCGGTCCAGACGACCGGGGAGAAGGGCGGCGCCGAGTACTCGAACGTGGACCTCATGCACGGCCTGGCCGAGCGTGGCGCGCGCGTCAAGCTGCTCACCAACTTCCCGGAGATCGCCGAGGGCACGGGCGTGCCGGTCCGCGAGGTGGACCTGGGGCCGAAGCTCTCGCGGCGGTCGGTCGTCCGCGTGGCGCTCGGCTTCCTGCCCTGGCTCGTGCGCCTGCTGCGCGAGCTCCAGCGCGAGCGCGCCGAGGCGGGGCCGATCGACGTGCTGCTCGTGCACTACAAGAAGGAGCAGCTGATGGCGGCGCTCGTGCCGCGCCGGCTCGCGCGGACGGTGGTGTGGGCCGAGTGGGGGCCTGTCCCGTTCGAGTTCCGGCGCGGGCTGCCGCGCCACCTCTACCGGCTGGCCGCGCGCCGCGCGGCGCGCATCGCCGCCATCTCCGCGGGCACGAAGCGCTCGATCGAGGAGCTCGGCGTTCCGGGCGACAAGATCGAGGTGGTACCGAACGCGATGGACGTGACCGAGATCCAGTTCGACGCCGAGGCGCGCGAGCGCTACCGCGCCGAATGGGGCGCGGAGGAGGGCACGTTCGTGATCGGGACCGTCTCGCGCCTCCACCCGAAGAAGCGCAACGACGTGCTGATCGAGGCACTCGAGGACCTGCCGGGCGACGTGCTGCTGGTGCTCGCCGGCGACGGCGACGACGAGCCGCGCCTGCGCGAGCTCGCGCGCGCGGACGCCGGGCGGGTGCGCTTCATGGCCACGCCCCGGGGCTTTGCCGGGAAGGTGCTGTCGGCGTTCGACGTCGCCCTGTGCGCGCCGGCTCCCACCGAGGGGGCGCCCGGGTCGATCGTGATGGCCCAGCTGGCGGCGCGCCCGGTGGTGGCAACGGCGCCCCAGGGCGCGGCCGACATGCTCGTCGACGGCACCGGGACGGTCATCTCGCCGCCGGACGACCCGCACGCGCTGGCGCGCACTCTCGACGAGTACCGCGGCGACCCGGAGCGGCGCCGCGCGGAGGGCGAGCGGGCGCGCGGGCATGCCGAGGTCCGCTACGACCGCGTGCGCGTCGAGGACTCGTTCGACCGGCTCGTCCGGGACGCCGCGCGCGCGTGATCGACCTGCACTGCCACGTCCTGCCGGGGATCGACGACGGCCCGCGCGACCTCGACGAGTCGCTCGCCCTCGCGCGTACGGCGGAGGCCGACGGTACGACCGTGCTGGTGGCGACGCCGCACGTGAGCCACCGCTTTCCGAACGGCCCCGAGATCGTGCGGGAGGGCGTCCCCCGGGTGAACGATGCGCTCCGCGAAGAGGGCATCGGGGTCGAGGTCAAGCCCGGCGCGGAGGTGGCCCACGAGATGCTCGGCCGGCTCGACGACGACGACCTGCGCGCGCTCACCCTCGGCGGCGGCCCGAACCTGCTGCTCGAGGCGCCGCTGGCCGCCGTGGGGGGTGAGCTCGAGGACGCTATCGAGCGCGTGCAGTCATGCGGTCTCGGCGTCGTGCTGGCGCACCCCGAGCGCTGTCCCTCGTTCCATCGCGATCCCGACCGGCTGGCGCGGCTCGTGGCGGGCGGCGTCTTCACCTCCGTGACCGCCGCGTCCTACGGAGGCGGCTTCGGCGGCACGGTCAAGCGGCTCACCTTGGCGCTCGCCGGCCGCGGCCTCGTCCACGACGTCGCCTCGGACGCACACGACGCGCGCCGCAGGCCGCCGCTGCTGCGCTCTGCCCTGCTCGGCGCGTCCGACGGCCTGCCCGGTCTCGCCGGCCAGATCGACTGGCTCGCGCGCGATGTGCCGCGAGCGCTGCTCGCGGGGGACCCGCTCCCACCCGCACCGCCGGGCCCGGCCGCCCGCAGGCGCGGTGTCAGGCTGCCCTGGAGGTCGGCCCGCGGCTGAGCCGATTACGCTCCTGCCGTGAGCGAGAACGGAGCCCCCTCCGCGCAGCGTCGTGCCGTGATCCTCGCCGGAGGCCTCGGCATGCGCATGCGCCCGTACACCACGGTGCTGCCGAAGCCGCTGATGCCCGTCGGCGACCGCCCGATCCTCGACGTGATCATCCGCCAGCTCGCGCGACACGGCTTCGAGCGCGTCACGATCGTGACCGGCCACCTGGCGGAGCTGATCGAGGTCTTCTTCGGGGACGGCGCCAAGTACGGCCTCGGGATCGACTACTTCCGCGAGGACGAGCCGCTCGGCACGGTCGGCGCGCTCGCCTCGCTCGACGATCTCGGCGACCAGTTCCTCGTCATGAACGGCGACGTGCTCACCGACCTCGACTACGCGGCGCTGCTGGGCGACCACGTCGAGAGCGGCGCCGCCGCGACGATCGCGGCCCACAAGCGCGACGTCGACATCTCGCTCGGCGTCCTCCAGTTCGACGACGGCTCGGACCCGGAGCGGCTCACCGGCTACGTCGAGAAGCCCACCTACCACTACGAGGTGAGCATGGGCGTGTACGCGTTCTCGCGGCGCATCCTCGACTTCGTGGAGCGCGGCCAGCGGCTCGACTTCCCCGACCTCGTGCTGCGGCTGATCGCCGAGGGCGAGACGGTGCGCGCCAAGCGCAGCGAGGACTACTGGCTCGACATCGGGCGTCACGACGACTACGAGACGGCCATGGACGAGTTCGAGCGGATGCGCGAGCGCTTCCTGCCCGGCGAGTCCGGATGAAGTGAGGCTGGACGGCCGGGACCTCGTCTGCGTGGGCTTCGCCGACTGGGACGCGGAGCTGGCGACGAACCAGCATCACCTGATGGGGAGGCTCGCGCGGCGCAACAGGGTCCTGTTCGTGGAGTCGCTCGGGCTGCGCCGCCCGCAGCTCGCCGGGCGCGACGTGCGCCGCATCCTGCGCCGGCTGCGGCGCGGGCTGGCGCCGCCGCGCGAGAGCGGGGGAGTGCACGTGCTCTCGCCGCTCGTCATCCCCCTGCATGGCAGCGACGCGCTGCGGCGCCTGAACACCCGGCTGCTGCGCCTGCAGGTGCGGCGGGCGGCGCGCCGGCTCGGGATGGAGCATCCGATCCTGTGGGGCTACGTCCCGCAGGCCGAGCAGCTGATCCCGGCGCTCGCACCGCCGCTCGTCGTCTACCACTGCGTCGACGACATAGCCGCCCAGAAGGGCGTCGACGCGGACAGCTTCCGCGCCGCCGAGGAGCGCTTCGCCCGGGCCGCCGACCTCGTTATCGCGAGCGCGCCCTCGCTCGCCGAGCGCCTGCGGCGCATCGCCGCGAAGGTCCTCTACGCCCCCAATGTGGCGGACACGCCGCTGTTCTCCACGGCGCTGGAGGAGGGACCGGCCGATCCCGGGATCGAGTCGCTCCCGCACCCGCGCATCGTCTTCCACGGCGCGCTCGTGGCCACGAAGCTCGACCTCGGGCTGATCCGTGAGCTGGCGCGCCTGCGGCCGGATTGGAGCGTCGTGCTCGTCGGTCCGCGCGGGCTCGGCGACCCGGGGACGGACCTCTCCCCGCTCGAGGGGGTCCCGAACATCCACGAGCTCGGCCCCCGGGCGCACGATGCGCTGCCGGCGGTCCTGCGCGGCGCGGCGGCGGGGATCATCCCCTACGCCGTCAACCCGCTCACGAGCAGCATCTTCCCGATGAAGGTCTACGAATACCTGGCGGCGGGACTGCCCGTCGTCTCGACGCCGCTGCCGGCGCTCGACGGGGTCGAGGACGTGCTCATCGCCGCCGACGCGGCGGGGATGGCGGCCGCGCTCGACGCCGAGCTCGCGGCGGACACGCCCGAGCTGCGGGCCGGGCGCTCGCAGCGGGCCGCGCTCCACTCCTGGGACGCGCGCATCGAGGAGATTGAGGCGGCCCTGCCGTGAGCGAGCGGACGGTCCTCGTGACCGAGCACACGCCGCGGCTCGACTCGGGACACGGCCTGCGCCGCTACGCGATAGCCCGGGCGCTGGCGGCCGAGCGGCCGCTCGACATCGTCTACGCGGTGTTCGGCGCCGGCGAGGCCGCGCCGGAGTACCGCGACGACGAGCGCTTTCGCCTCCAGCCGGTCGAGCCTGGGCGCGGGCCGCGGCGCCTCTCGACCTACGCGCAGGCGCTCGCCTCGGGGATCCCGCGCGGCTTCGCCCGCGGCGTCTCGCCCGAGCTGGTGGCCGCGGCGCGGGCGGCGAGCAGCGGAGCCGCCACGACGGTGGCGGACGGCCCGGTGGCGGGCGCGGTCATGCTCGTCGGCCGGATACGGCCGTTCGTCTACAACGGCCACAACGTCGAATCGGACCTGCGCGCGCGGGTCGAGGACCGCGACGTCGGCTCGGCGCGCACGCTGCGCCGCTTCGAGCAGCGCCTGCTTCGCACCGCGACGGAGTCATGGATGGTGAGCGAGCGCGACATGGCGCTCGCCGCCGAGCTCTGCCCCGGCGCGCCGCTGCTGCTCGTGCCGAACGCGGTCGACGTCGCCGCCATCGAGCCGGTCGAGCCGGACGCCGAAGCGCAGCGGGCTCTGTTCGTCGGCAGCCTCGACTACGAGCCCAACCGCCGTGCGATCCGCTTCCTGCTCGACGAGGTCATGCCGCGCGTGTGGGAGCAGCTGCCCGAGGCCCGGCTGCGGGTCGTCGGCCGCGGCGCCGGCGATCTGGTCGAGGCCTCGGAACGGGTCGAGGTGCCCGGCTTCGTCGAGCGCATTCGCGACGCCTACGTCGGCTCGAGCTGCGTCGTGATCCCGCTGCTCGAGGGTGGCGGCTCGCCGCTCAAGTTCGTCGAGGCGCTCGCCTACGGCCTCCCGGTCGTGGCGACCCCGTTCGCCGCTGCGGGCCTGTCGCTCGAGCCGGGGCGCGACTACGCGGAGGCCGAGGGCAGCCCGGAGGCGTTCGCGGGCGAGCTCGTGGCGGTGCTGCGCGGCGAGCGGCCGGGGATCGGCCACGGGGGCCGCGAGCTCGTGGCGCGCAGCTATTCGGTCGAGGCGGTGGCGCGCGCCGTCGGCCCGCGCGGCAGCTGACGCCAGGCGGCCGCGATCCAGCCGATCAGCGCCGCGAACACGATCGTCAGGCGCGGCTCGACGCCGGTGAAGGAGGCCGTCAGCTCGACGATCGCAAGCGCCACGAGGCCACCGAGCGCGGCGAGCGCCCCGATCCTCACCAGCTCGTCGGGGTGCCGCCGCCAGATACCGAACGCCGTCCACATCGCCATCGCGTAGAGCCAGATGAACGCGAGCACCCCGATGAGGCCCAGCTTCAGCCAGTACCAGAGCAGGATGACGTGGACGTAGTTGCGGTCGTGCTCCTCCGAGAGCGGGTGGCGGGCGCTCCAGGGGACGTCCATGCCGAGCCCGGTGACCGGCGCGTCCTCGAGTTCGGAGACGACGTTGCGCTGCTCGTCGAGCCGGTAGCGGTCGCCCGAGTCCTGCCCGATCGAACCGGGCTGAAGCGAGCGTGCGCGCTCGAGCACCGGGCTCTGCACCTCGGACTTGCCGCTGAGCGCCGCCGTGCCCGCCAGCACGAGCACGAGCCCCACGCCGACGATCACGAGCGCGGTTCGGCCCGAGCGGCGGCTCGCCGTCACCAGGACCACGATCACCGCGAACGCGGCCGCGAGCCAGAACGAGCGGCGGTAGGACAGCAGGAACGCAAGGAGGGCCAGAGGCACGGTCCACCAGACCCAGCCGGGAAGCCGGAAGCGCCGCACCCGCGCGGCGAGGCAGAACAGCAGGAACATCAGCATCAGCCAGTTCGCCGCGGGCTCGTAGTACGTGATGACACCGCCGTCCACCGTGAACCCCGCGCCCGTGGCCACCGCGGCGAGCCCGGTGATCGCCTTGAAGGCCGCGAGCCCGGCTGCGCCGACCAGGAAGGCGCGCACCGAGGCCTTGTCGGTCAGGAGGTTCGCGACGATGAGCGGCAGCAGCAGCAGTTGCCCGAAGCGGATCCCGGTCATCACGAGCCCGCTCGCCGAAGCACCCCCGTAGTAGCCGGTGGCGAGCCCGCCGATCGCGGCCGCCGCGAGGGCGATCAGCGGCAGCGTCATCGGCCCGATGCCGCGCGGGTGGCTGCGCTCGCGCATGAGCTGCAGGCCGGTGCCGGCCAACAGGATGTAGAAGAGGAGGTCGGGCGGGGTCTGGCCGATGCGGATCGGCGAGTAGAAGCTCGGCCCGATCGGGAAGCAGGCCGATCGGGATCGGCCTCGATCACGATCACGACGCCGAGCAGCGCGGCGAGCGTCAGCCGCGGCTGGCTCAGGAGGAAGGCGACGACGAGCGCGGCGAGCGGGAGCAGCGCGGCGACGGGGCCGGCGCGATCGATCAGCACGACGAAGAACAGCCCGGTGAAGGCGCCCAGCAGCACCGCGAGCGCTCCCGGGGCGGCCCGGTCCAGCCTCAGCTTGCGGCTCCCTTCACCCGGCCTTCGCCCCGCTCCTCGATGCCCGTGCCGAGCGCGTCGTAGGAGTAGTAGCCGCCGACCGGCGCCTCGCTGCGGTTGTAGACCATCCCGAGCACGGGCGTGCCGATCGCCCGCATCGTCTGGACGGCGCGGCGGGCGTCGCGGCGCTTCGTCTTGCGCGAGTCGATCACGATCACCACGCCGTCCGAGTAGCGCGCCAGCACCACCGGGTCGACGACGGCCAGCGCCGGCGGGCTGTCGATGACCACGAAGTCGTTGTGCTCCTTGAGCAGCTCGACGATCTCGGCCATGCGCGAGGACGAGAAGCGCTCGACCGAGTCCTCGATGAAGGGCCCGGACGTGAGCGCGCGCAGCTCGCCGCGTCCGCCCGGCTCGCTGGCGGACGAGGACACCTGGAAGGCCGTCCGGTTCGGGTCCTTGTCGAGGCCGCCGCTTCTCAGCAGGTCGCCGAGGCCGGGCTCGCGCGGCACGTCGAACTGGTCGTGGAGCGTGGGCCGGCGCAGGTCCCCGTCCACGGCGGTCACCCTCCAGCCCTCGGCCGCCAGGGCGCGGGCGAGATTGGTGCTGACGAAGCTCTTGCCGGAGCCGGGCTCGGCGCCCGTGACGCAGCACCGTGCGGCCGTGGTCGGCGTCGACGCTGCCGCCCGCGCTTTCGAGCGCGACCACCACGGCGGTTCGCAATCGCCGGAACGCCTCGAGCACCGGGACGTCCGCGGACGCCTTCGGGATCTCGCCGAGGATCGCCACCCCGAGGTCGGCGGACGCCTCCTCGGGCGAGCTGAAGCGGTCCACGAGCGTCTCGCGCACGTACGCGGCGATCGCCCCGATGATGAGCGCGGCGAGCAGCGCGAGCAGCGCGTCACGCAGCGGTTTGGGCGAGACCGGGTTGCTGTCCGGGACGGCCTGCTCGATCACGCGCACGGCGTCGCCGGGCGCGGCCGTCTCCGCCGCCGCGGAGGACTGGAGCGCCTCGAGCTCCGCGGTCAGCCCGGCGACGCTTGGATCATTCGCGCCGACGCCGCGCTCCTCGAGCTCGCTCGTGATCTCGTCGAGGCGCGCCTGGATCCGGTCGAGGGCGAGCGCGCGCTGATCTTCCCGGAGCCGGTCGGTGTACTGGACGAACGCCGTGGCATAGGCGTTGGCCCAATCGGCGGATGTCTCGGGGTCGCCCGTCTCCGCGTTGAAGCTGAGCACGCCGACGCGCTGCTGCGGCTCCACGGACACGCTCGCGTCGAACTCGTCCTCCTGCCCGCGCACGGACGGGTCGCGGTGCGCGATGCGCGACACGGTGTCGGTCGAGGCGAGCTCTACGTAGACGTTCGTGAGGCTCAGCAGCTCGTCCTCGCTCAGCTGTTCGCCGGCCGCCTGGCGGCTCGAGACGATCTGGGCGAGCGCGGACGCGCTGTAGACGGAGTCGCGGCTGTTGCTGACGAGGTACGCGACGAGCGCGGCGGTGATTGCGAACGCAAGGAGCCACCACTTGTAGTTCCAGAGGATTCGTAGCTGCTGCGCGCGCTCCATGGCTAACCGGCCCGGACCAGAGCCGTGGGCGAACTGTAACCGGTCAGCCGTGCCCGGATACGCAGGCTCGGCCGCGATTTTCTCATCCGGGCTTGCTAGATCTGGGAACATGGATGAGACGTGAGTGCGTCTGCTCTCCGGGCGCTCTCGAGAAAGGCACACTCGCCGCGAGGCGGGGTCGCAAAGCCAGGGGTCTCTCTGAGACAGCCCGGTCGCCGAAGGAGCTCTCTCCGACGTGCTCACAAGCCCTCCAAGCGCCCTCCCCCCGGCGGCCGTCGTGCCTGGAGTCGGGACGCTTGCCTTGGGTGCGATCCTCCTGGCGCTGCTGGCCGGGCCCGGTGACGCTCCCGCAGAGTCCGCGCACGGCGACGGGCCGGCCGCGCAGACGGCGAAGAAGTCGCCGCGGGCCGTGGCGGCGTGCCGCCAGTACAGGCGCGCCAAGCGGCGCCTGCAGCGGACGCGCCGTGAGTTCCAGGCCCGTGCCGCCCGCACGCGGCCGCGCGCGCGACGCGCTGCGCTGCGGCGGGTGCACCGGGCCCGCACCTCGCGCCAGGTCGCTCGCATGCGGCGCCTCAGGCGCAGCTGCGCCAGCGCGCGGCGTCCCAGCCCCGACGTGCGCAGGTATGTCGCGCCCGCGCCTTCTGTGCAGCCGCTGAGCGGGGCGGCGGGCGTTCGCTGGGGCCTGCACGCGAACCGCTGGGGGCGAGGCGCCGAGGGGCCGTCCGAGCTCGACCGCATGCGCTCGATGGGAGTGGGCTGGATCCGTGAGGAGTTCGACTCGGTTCCCAACGGGGAGTCGGACGCGATCTACCGCAACGCAGCCGAGCGCGGGATGCGCATCCTCCCGCTCCTGCAGAAGTCGAGCGCGCTGCCCGCTGACGTGAACGAGTACGCGAACGTGGTTGCGGGCTTCGCCCGGCGCTATGGCCCGGGCGGTGACTTCTGGGCCGCGCACCCGGGCCTCGCCTCGTTCGCCTCGACCCATTTCGAGGTCTACAACGAGCCCTACGGGGACTGGTACGGGCCGGTCGAGCCGGCGCGCTATGCCGCGCTGCTTCGCACCGTCGTGCCACGCGCTCGCCAGGCGAACCCGCAGGCCAGGTTCCTGATCGCGGTCGACCGCACCCCCGACGGCGAGCGGCACACCTGGATCGACGACCTCTACAGGGCCGAGCCCGGCCTGAACCAGCTCTTCGACGGGGTCGCCATGCACCCCTACAGCGGCAACCGCGCGCCCGACGAGCCGAACGACCCGTGGGGGTTCTCCCGCATCGCCGACGCGAAGAGCGCGCTCGAGAGCCACGGCGCGGGCGACAAGGAGTTCTGGATCACCGAGGTGGGCTGGTCAACCTGCACCGCCGACCCGCAATGGTGCGTGTCCGAGGGGCAGCAGGCCGCGTACATGGAGCGGCTCGCGGGGCTCGTGCGGACGCGCTACACCTTCGTCGACGCCGTCTTCTATTACCACTTCATCGGCTTCGAGCGCCAGGCGAACGACGCGGAGGACTTCTTCGGCCTCGTCCACGCGGACTTCTCGCCGAAGCCCGCGTACCACGCGCTGCGGCGCATCACCGGCGCGGGCTGACGCCGCCCCGCTGCGAGGCCCGCCCCCTGGATAGGCTGACCTCGATGGCCCGCGGGCGGCCCCGATGAGCGGCATCCGGGTGCCGCGCGCACGCGCGGCGGCGGACGTCGCCATCCAGGTGCTCGGCCGCGCCCTCAACCTGGTGCCGGGCATCGTCGTGACCGTCCTGCTGACCCGGGCGCTCGGCGACGACGGCTTCGGGCAGTGGTCGACGGCGCTCGCCATCGTCCAGATCGCCACCCCGTTCGGCGACTTCGGCCTCGAGCAGGTGGCCGTGCGCAAGGCCGCCGCCGCGCGCGAGGAGGAGCGCGACTGGATCGGCGCGCTGATCACCCTGCGGCTCGCCTTCGCGCTGCCGGTGGCGATCGTCACCGCCGTCGTGCAGCTCGTCGTGGCCGACAACAGCCAGATGGCGGCGGCCGGCCTGCTCCTCACGGGCACCCTGCTGCTCGCCCCGTTCAGCATGGCGCGCGTCGCCTTCCAGACGCGCGTCCGCAACGACCTGACGATCCTCGTCCTGACCGTCAACAGCATCCTCTGGACCGCCGCGGTGATCGCGATCGTTGCGAGCGACGGCGGAATGGTCTGGTTCGCGGCGGCGTTCCTCGGCTCGGCCGTGGTGAGCGTCGCGCTCGGCCTGTGGCTCGGCAGCCGGCTCTCGCGCCCGCGCATGCGCGGGTCGCGGCAGCTCTGGCGCGAGCTCGCGCGCATCGGGGTGCCGATCGGGGTGGCCGGGCTCGTCGTCACGGCCTACGTGAAGCTCGACCAGGTGATGCTCTTCTCGCTCGCCGGAGCCGAGGACGCGGGCCTCTACGGAGCCGTCTACCGGTTCCTCGACCAGGCCCAGTTCCTGCCCGCGGCGCTGATGACGACGCTCTTCCCGATCATGGCGTCGTCCTGGCCCGCCGACCCGGAGCGCGTGCGGCGGATCGGCCGCCTGATCGCCGACTACCTCGCGATCGTGTCGCTGCCCGCGCTCGGCTTCACGCTCGTCGCCGCCGAGCAGGTCGTCCGACTCCTCTTCGGCGAGGACTTCCTGCGCGCGGCGGACGCCCTGCCGATCCTGATGGGCGCCTTCGTCGTCATCTGCTTCGGGTACCTGGCGGGGAACCTCGTCGTGGTACTCGAGCTGCAGCGCATCTTCCTTCGCAACGCGCTGATCGCGCTCGCTTTCAACGTCGTCCTCAACCTGATCCTGATCCCGCCCTACGGGTTCGTGGCGGCGGCGTGGGTCACCCTGGCCACCGAGGTGCTCGTGACCGCGCTCACGCTCAGCGCCGCACTGCGCAAGCTGGAGCTGAAGCTGCGCCTGCGGCGGATGGCGCTCGCCACGGTCGCAGCCGCGCTGATGACGGGCGCGGTGGCGGGCCTCGAGGCGCTCGGCGCGCCGCTCGGCGTGCTGCTCGCGGCGGCGGCCGTGACCTACCCGGCCGCCGTGCTGCTGGTGGGCGCGGTCCGGCCGGCCGAGGTCAGGCAGCTGCTGCAGCTGCGCGGGGGGCGCGGTGGGCCCGGGCCCGGCCCCGCATAGCATTGGCCCGGTGAGCCCCGAGCCGGCCGACATCTCGCTCGTCGTCCCGAGCCACAACCGGGCCGACGCGCTGCGGACGAACCTCCCCGACATGCTGCGGCTCGAGGGCCTGCTCGAGATCATCGTGGTGATCGAGCGCCACACGAGCGACGAGTCCCCGCAGGTGGTCGAGGCGCTCGGGGACGAGCGCCTGCGCCTGATCCGCAACCCCGGGCCGCCCGGTCTGTCGGCCTCGCGCAACGCGGGCGTGGCCGAGTCGTCCGGCGCGTGGATCCTGTTCGGCGAGGACGACTGCCGTTTTCCACCCGACTACGCGGTGGTGCTCAAGCGCGAGGCGCTCGCGCACGACGCCCAGATCGCCGGCGCGCCCTGGATCCACGTGGACCCGAGCGTCGACCCGCTCGCCCGGCTCGCTGAGCTTCGCGGGGGCGCGCCCGCAACGCCGCGGATAGACGCCCACGGCGGTGTCCCCGCCGAGACCGTCGAGACGCCGTTCATCCCCGCGCCTGCGCTGATCCGGCGCGACGTGTTCGGCAACGTCTCCTTCGACGAGGGCTACACCGGCAACGCCTACCGCCAGGAGACGGCCTTCTTCGTGCAGGCCGTGCGCAGCGGCTACCGCTGCGTCCTGACGCCGTTCACGACGTCCTACCAGCAGCAGCAGTGGGAGGAGGGGGGCTCGCGCTCGGCGCCGCTCGCCTATGAGCTCTCGACGCTCCGCAACAACTGGCGCTTCCTGCGCCTGCACGGCGACTGGCTCGACCGAGCAGGGCTACATCCCCGGCAAGCTGCGCTTCCAGGCCGCTTTCACCGGCGAGCGCATCGCCAAGACCGCTCACGGGCGTGGTCTCCGCTCGGCTGGGCCGGCGGCGGGCGTGAGCCGGACGGCGCTCGTCGTCTCGCCCGCCGCCGGCAACACGGGCGGGGTCGAGCGCACCTCGGACCTGCTGCGCCGGACACTCGAGGCGCGGGACTGGCGGGTAGAGGTGGTGACGCCGCCCGCGCAGCCGCCGCGCTGGGCGAGCCGCACCGGGGTGTCGCCGCTGTGGTCCTCGCGCCGGATGATGGCCGGGCTGGCGCCCGCCGACCTGATGATCAGCTCATCGGCCTTCGGCCTGTGGGCGCCCGAGCCGATGGCGCGCATCCACGTCTTCCACGGGACGATGATCGAGCACACGATCCGGGGCGACCTCGACCTGCCGCTGCGCGAGCGGGCCCGCCGCGCGTTCGGGTCGGTGGTGGGGGAGGGCGGCGCCGGGCGCGGCGCCACGCGCGTGGCGGTTTCGGAGAGCGCGGCGCGCGAGGTGCGTCGCTGGTTTCGCCAGGAGGTCGACGAGGTCATCCCGAACGGCGTCGACACCGACGTGTTCCGGCCCCGCGACCGCGCCGAGGCACGGCGCCGCTTCGGGCTCGACCCGGACGGGCGCTACGCGCTCTTCGTCGGGCGCACCGAGGTGCGCAAGGGCGCCGACCTGCTGCTGCCGAGCTGCGCGCGGGCGGGCTACGAGCTGCTCGTGGCCGGCGTCTCCACGCTCGACGGCGGCCGCGAGCTCGGCCTGCTCTCGCCCGACGAGACCTCGTGGGCGTACGCGGCGGCCGACTGCGTCCTCTTCCCGACTCGCTACGAGGCGTGCAGCTGGGTCGTGCTCGAGGCGCTCGCCTCCGGCACGCCGCTCGTCACCACCCGCGTGGGCTGGATGGAGACCTTCCTGCGTGAGCAGCCCGACTACCGCGCGCTGTGCGTGTGGGCGGATGTGGACGACATCGCGGCGCGGCTCGCGAGCCTGCCGGGCGAGGACCACTCGGCGCTGACCGTGGCGGCGCGGGCCTGGATGGAGGAGAACGGCAGCTACACCGTCTTCGCCGAGCGCTGGGGGGCGCTCGCCGAGCGCGTCTTCGCGGCCACGACCTCCTCGTAGAGCTCCCGCGTCCGGCGCCAGATGTCGTCCCAGCTGAACCGCTCGGCAAGCGCGCGTGCGCTCGCCTGCATGCGCGGCCAGTCCTCGCGCTGCGAGACGAAGCGCCCGAGCGCCGCCGTCAGCTCCGCGCCGTCCTCCGGCCGCTCGAGCAGCAGGCCCTGCTCACCGTCCTCGATCCAGCCGGCCATGCCCGCGAGCCGCGAGGTGATCACGGGCGTCCCGCACGCGAGCGCCTCGATCAGCACGAGCCCAAACGGCTCGTAGGTCGTGGGGAAGACGAACGCGTCCGCCGCCTGGAAGAGCGGGGCAAGCTCAGATTGGTGGCCGAGGAAGCGCATCCGCTCGGAGATCCCGGCCTGTGCGGCAAGCCGCTCGTACTGCCCCGCGTCGGCGCTTCCAGCGACCCAGAGATGCAGGCGGGGGTCACCGGAGGCCGCGATCGCCTCGATCACGACGGCGAGGCCCTTGCGCTCGAACTCGTAGCCCGCGAACAGCAGAGGGACTGCGTCGTCGGGCAGCTCACCCGTCATTGGCGCAACTGCCTGCCGGGCGGCCGCTTGCGAGGCCGGTGGCGTGAACGCCTGCGTGTCGACCCCGTTCGGAATCACCCGGATCCGCTCCGGATCGAGGCCGACATGGGTCTCGAGCTCCTCCTTGACGACCGGCGTGAGCGCGATCACGAGAGCCGGCGAGGAGCGGTAGCAGTAGCTCTCGAAGGCGAGGTCCGCGACATGCGGGGGATAGACGCGGCTGAGCCAGGCGCGCGAGCCGCCCTCCTCGCGGCGCATGCCGATGTACGCCGCGTGACAGGAGTGGGCGGTGTAGACGTCGGGTCGGAGGCCCTGCGGGTTGTGCACGTGCACGACGTCGAAGTCCTGTCCGCGCAGGCGCCGCCCGAGCCCGAGCGCGAACGTCTGCGCCTGCAACCACTCAGGACGCTCGAGCATCCGGACGCGCTCGAAGCGGGCGGCGGAGCCACGCCGGTCGAGCAGCTCGTGGGTGAAGACCGTGACCTCGTCCTCGCGGGCGGCGCGGTCCGAGAGCTCCGCGAGGCAGCGCGAGACGCCGCCCTGGCGGTTGTAGTAACGGCCGGCCATGGCGATCCTCACCGGGCCGCCTCGACCTGTGGGGCGGATGCCCAAAGCGTCCTGCCGAGGACGTACGAGAGCTCCGCCACGTGCCCGGTCGGCGGCGAGATCCGGGGCAGGGCGAGCGGATCGACCTCCGGGGTGACCACTCCGCCCTGCGCCGTGAAGGCGGCGCTGAAGCCCGCGCGCTCGACGGCCGCGCGCGCCCCGGCGTCCCAGCCTCCGCTCGGGTAGGCGAAGACGCGGACGGACCGGCCGGCCACGTCCTCGATCTCCTCACGCCCGCTGCGGACCGACTCGTCGAGCTCCTCCCGCTTCAGCACCGGGAGGAAGTCGTGCCGGGTCGTGTGGCAGCCGAGCTCGAACCCGCCGGCGGCGAGCGCGCTCAGCTCGTCCCGCGAGAGGCCGTCGAGCGCCGCGTCGTCTCCGACCCGCTCGCGCAATGCGTCCCGGACGCGCCCGCGCTCCTCGGGGCGCAACTGCGTGACCGCGGCCCCGAGGACGGCCAGCCGGTGGCGCCGGGTGTCGGGCGGCAGTCCGGCGAGCGTGAGCAGCCCCGAGTCGATCGCTCGCTCGTCCCAGGCGCGCTGGAGCTGCTGCCACCAGAGCGGGAGCGGGCGGTCGAGCGACTCCGCGTTCACGAAGAAGGTCGCTGTGAGGCCGGCGTCGCGGAGCAGCGGCGCGGCCACGGCGGGATGCGTGTGGTCGTCGTCGTCGAACGTGATCGCGACCGGGATGCGACTGCCGATGCGGCGCTCCGCCACGGCGGCCTGAAGCTCGGATGCAGGCACGACGCGGTAGCTGCGCGCCAGCAGCGCGAGCTGACGGGCGAAGAGCTCCGGGGTCGTGGGCGGCACCAGCTCGTCCGCCCGGGCGCGGTCGCTGTCGGCGATCCCGTGGTAGAGCAGCGCGACCCCGACCTCCCGGGGCGACAGCCGCGCGAGCCAGCCGAGGATGGGGCCCAGAACCGCCTTCGCCAGCCGGCGGGCCACCGGCTCAGGGGGTGTTGCGGTAGGCGCCTGCCCAGGGATCCTCGAACGCGTCGTCGTCGAGCGCCTGCGCCACCTCGCGCGACGCCGTCCGGCACCGCGCATCTCGGGCTCGAAGCCGAGCCGCTCGTGGACCTTGCCGAACGCCACCCGGTAGTCGCGCGGATCCTCGTCCCGGTGCACGTAGCTCACGTTGCCGCGCCCGAGCTGGCCGGTGATGATCTCGACGAGGTCGAGCTTGCGGTAGTTCTCGTCGGAGTGGCCGACGTTGAACACCTCGCCGTCCGATCGCCTCGGGCCGCGCGTCCAGCACCATCGTCATCGCCGCGGGCAGCGTCGCGCACGTGCACGTACGGGCGCCAGAACTGCTCGCCGAACACCTCGAGGTCGCGGTCGGCCCAGAGATCGCGCGTGAACTCGTTGACGGTGAGGTCGAAGCGCATCCGCGGCGCGACGCCGTAGACCGTGGCGAGCCGCAGGCAGGTCGCGGCCATCGGCGCCGTGGCGCCTGACAGCAGCATCTTCTCGACCTCGACCTTCTGCTCGGCGTAGAGCGAGACCGGCGCGAGCTCGGCCGTCTCGTCGACCGCGCATCGTCGGGTCGGCCATGCGCCCGTAGTTCGAGCAGGTCGAGGCGAAGACCATGTGCCGGACGCCCGCCTCGCGCGCCTCGACCGCGATCTGCCGCGTCGCCTCGACGTTGACCGCCTGGGCGAGCTCGGGGTCGCGGGCGCAGGCCGGGTCGCCGACGATCGCGGCCAGGTGGACGAGCGCGCTCGGCGCCCTCGAGGGCCGACCGGCGGGCCGCCTCGTCGCGGACGTCGCCGCGGCGGAGCTCGGCTCCGAGCTCCTCCAGCCGGCTGCCGACGCCGTCCTGCCCGTGCAGGAAGCGTGTCCAGGACTCGCACGGGACGGCCGCGCTCGCGCAGCTGCTCGACGAGCGACGCTCCGACGTAGCCCGCTCCGCCCGTCACCAGCACCAGATCACTCATTTGTTCTCCTCGGCGTGCGTCGTCATCAGGAACTCGGAAATCTCACGGCGAAAGCGCTCCGGCGAGAAGGTCGCGGCCCTCCGGCGCAGCTCCTCCTCGTCGAAGCTCGTTGCCTCGAAGCGCTCGATCGCCGCGCAGAGCGACTCGACGCTCGGGTCCCCGTACAGGATGCCGGTCACGCCGTCGGCGACGCTGTCAGCCGCGCCGCCGCGCCCGTAGGCGATCACAGGGACGCCGGCCGCCTGGACCTCCACGGGCACCATCCCGAAGTCCTCCTCGCCCGGGAAGAGGAGGGCGCGCGCGCCCGCGACGATCTCGGCGAGGTCGTCGTCGTCGACGAAGCCGAGCAGCTCGGTTCGCGGCCCGGCGAGCTCCGCGAGCGCGTCGCCCCCGCGCCCGGAGCCGACCACCTTGAGCGGCCGGTCGAGCCGCGCGCACGCCGCAACGGCGACGTCGGCGCGCTTGTACGGGACGAGCCGGCCGAGGAACAGGTAGTAGCCGCCGTCGCGCCGTCGGTGTGCCGAGGAAGCGCTCGACCTCGACGGGCGGGTGGATGACGGTCGAGTCGCGGCGGTAGTACTTGCGGATCCGCTTGGCCACATGCCGTGAGTTCGCGATGTACGCGTCGGGACGCACGGCGGCGATCACATCCTGGCGCCGGAGGCGGCTGAGCAGCAGCGGCAGCGCCGAGCGCTCCGCGAAGCCGAGGTCCTCGCCGGCGAAGAAGCCGGGGTCCCAGACGTAGCGCATCGGGGTGTGGCAATAGCACACGTGCAGCGTCCCGGGAGCCGTGATCACGCTCTTCGCGCAGGCGTGGTGGCTCGACAGGACCAGGTCGTATCCGCTCATGTCGAAGCGACTCGAAGGCGGCGTTCATGAGCGGCAGCAGACGGGGGTAGTAGCCGGTCGCCTTCGGCAGCCTGTGGAGGAAGGAGGTGTGCACGCGTGCGCGGGTGATCGCCTCCGGCCAGGGCTCGGGGTCGTAGACCGTGGTGTAGATCTCCGCATCGGGGAACAGCTCGAGGAACTGGAGGACCACCTTCTCCGAGCCCCCGGGGATGGTCAGCCATTCGTGTGCGATCGCGACTCTTGGAAAGCGCTCGCGCAGCGCGTCGGCGTCAGGCGTCACGCGAGCCCGTGAAGATGGCTCCAAGGGTCATGAGGAGAATCTTGAAGTCCAGGGTGAGGGACCAGTTCTCGATGTAGTAATTGTCCCATTCGACGCGGTCGCGCAGCGATGTCTGGCCCCGCAGGCCGTGAACCTGGGCCCAGCCGGTCACGCCCGACTTGACGCGGTGGCGGTCCTCGTAGCGGGCGATGCGGTCGCCGAACAGGTCGACGAACTCGGGCCGCTCGGGCCGCGGGCCGACGAGGCTCATGTCGCCGCGCAGCACGTTGAGCAGCTGCGGGAGCTCGTCGAGCGAGGTGCGGCGCAGGAACGCGCCGGTGCGCGTGCGCCGGTCGACGCCCTCGATGCCGCCCGGCCCGATGTCCGTCGGCAGCGTCAGGACGTTGCTCGGCGTGGCCTCGGGCTGCGGCGGCTGGAGCGCCATCGAGCGGAACTTGAGCATCTCGAAGCGGCGCCCGTCCCGGCCGATCCGCAGCTGCCGGAACAGGATCGGGCCCGGCGAGCTGAAGCGGACGGCGAGGGCGATCCCGAGCAGCAGCGGCGACAGCACGATCACCATCAGCGTGGCGGTGATCCGGTCGAAGGCGTGCTTGATCGTGAACTGCCAGCCCTTGGGGTCGATCGTGTGCAGGCCGAACAGCGGGAGGCCGCCGAGGTGGTCGAGCGCCACGCGCACGTTGACGCTCTCGAAGAGCCGCGGGACGAGCGACACCTCGAGCCCGCGCGCCTCGCACTCCTTGACGAGCGGGATCAGCTCGTGATCCGGGGCCGTGCTGAAGCCGAGGACGACGTGGCGGGCCCCCGTCTCGGCGACGACACGGCCGAGGTCGGCCGGTGAGCCGAGCACCGGCGCCTGCCGGTCCGGGACCATGTCCGCGCGGCGGCGGGTCCGAGTCGAGGTAGCCCACCGGCTCGAGCCCGAGCTGGGGCTGGGCGCTGAGGCGCCGCTCCACGTGCGAGCCGACCACGCCGGCGCCGACGATCAGGGTCGGCTTCGACATGAGCCGGCTGGCGCGGGCCCTGCGCTGGGCCCAGGTCAGGAGGATGCGGCCGGCGACCAGGTAGACGGTCGCGAACAGCCACGCCCGGGCGAGCAGCGGCGCCGGCTCGATCGTGGGATCGATCAGCGCTGCGCCCGCGATGATGACGATCGCGGGCAGTGCCGTGGCGGCCATGACCTGGCCGATCCCGTCCACGAGCCGAAGCGCCGTGCGGTCGCGGTAGAGGCCCCAGACGGCCATCAGGACGAGCGTGAGCGGCGGGAGCAGCCAGACGAGCCCGGAGGCCGCGTCGACGTCCGCCGTCGCGCGCGCCGACGATCGCGGCGAGCACGGCGAGGACGAGCAGGACGGCGTCCACGGCGAGCTGGAAGCAGGAGCCAGCCGCGTCCCTCGAAGAGAAGGTGCACGACCCGGCGGCGCTCGATCGACGGCCGCCGCGGCGTGGCGTCGGCCGCGGGCTCCGCAGTCCGGCCACTCCTCAGCGCATCCGCCATCGCTGAATTATCTATGTACGCGTGGTCGGCCATCCGATCGCCGCGCGTCCGGGTCGTTTCCAGGGAGGGCCGCCCCACCGCCGGCCGAAGGGCCGCGGCGGGGTGCCATCCTGGAAGGGTCTAGGCAGTGCCGGTCGAGCGCGTCAGGCGACGCATCCCGACGCCGGCGACGACGAGCAGGCCGCCGGCGGCGGCGAACAGCGCGACGTCAAGGCCGGTGAAAGGCAGGCTGCCACTGCTGCTGGTCGTAGTGGTCACCGCCGGCGGGCGTACCGCCGACATCGCTCTGGACCGTTCCACCAACATCGTTGTATCCGTCGACGGCCGACTGGCCGAAGGCGGTGGTCGCGAAGGCCAGGCAGAGCACCAGCGCAACCATGACTGAACTGATTGTCTTCATCTTCATCCCCTGTCGAGAGTCGTGCAAGTGGCACCCGTCGTGACCACTGAGCTTGTTGCGTATACGCCGGGCGACGTGCCCCCACCTCGCCCGTAAAAGTCCTCCTTTTTCAATACCACGACTCAGCTGAGTTCGCCAACGGATGACGAATATTTCTTGATTTCTTTAATCGCCCGACCCCGCCGCCCTGTTTGCCACAGACAGCGCGCTGCGCGCGATTCTGGCGTTGACGGCGGCCGGGGACACCCGTCTTCCCGCTGATACGTCCTCCAGCACCTCCATGACCAGCGTATCGCGGGGATTCTGATCGTGCGCCAGTTCGAGCATGCGCGTCGCCTCGCGCTTTTTTCCCTTTGCAGAGGCGATCAGGCCGAGTTCGAGCGCCGCGTAGGCGTTCTCGGGATCGTCCTCGAGAACGTCGCGGAAGTAGCGCTCGGCGTCGGCCTCGCGGCGCAATCTGAGGGCGATCGTGCCGGCCGTGGCGGCCGGAAGGGTCGAGAGCGGGTTGAGGGTCTCGGCCCGGTCGAGCGAGCTGAAGGCGGCCTCCGGGTCCTCCCGCCATACATCGGAAGCGTGATCAACCTCACGCGCCGAGATCCAGGGCGCGGCGATCGAGACGGCGAGGAGCGCCGCGGCGACGCAGCCGCCGACGAGCGCGACGGTGCGGCCCCCGGAACGCCTCGCGGCCTCAGCCGGCGGAGGCGGGGCGGACAGCGAGGCCGCCAGGGCGAGCGCGGCGAGCGCCGAGCCCGTGAGCGCGAAGAAGGCCCAGAACCAGTCGACCGAGGCGTGCAGCAGCCAGTACGCGAACACGCCGAGTGCCGCGGCAGCCGCGCCGCGCGCCTCGCGCGAGGCGAACAGCGCCCGGCCCGCGGCCCCGAGCAGCGCGAGCAGGGCGCCGCCGAGGAGCAGCGCGCCGACGATCCCGAGGCCCGACAGCACCTCGAGCTCGAGCGAATGCGGGTAGCGCGGCTTCTCGGTGCTCAGCCCCTCCTTGAGGTAGAGCCGCTGGAAGTTCTCGGCGCCGAGGCCGCGCAGGGGCTCGTCCTGGAAGCCGTTCCAGGCGACCGTCCAGAAGTCGTAGCGGTTCGACCCGGCGCTCCCGAAGCGCGACTCGCTCTCGCTCGCGGGCTCGTCCGAGTAGCCCTGCTTGAACTCGGACCAGGTGTCGCGGAGCTTCCCGGCCGGGTCGTCGGCGGCCGCGAGGCCCACCACCCCCGCGCCGAGCGCCAGCGCGACGAGCAGCGCGCCGACCCCGAGCGCGAGCCGCCGGCGCGTGCCCTCACCCACCGGAGCGCGCCGTTCGCCGAACGCCCAGAGCGCGCCCGCGACGCCGGCGAGCACGCGTCACCAGCATCAGCGCCGCGGTGGCGTCCGACAGCAGCCCGTCGAAGCGCGCCGGGGTGTACAGGTCGTGGACGTCGAGCAGCGTCCGCCGGATCGGGAGCAGCGCGACCGCGAGCAGGATCGCCCCGAGCGCGATCCGCAGCCGGTCGGGCGAGATCACGAGCAGGAGCGAGCAGCGCGAGCGGGAGCGCGAAGACCCAGCCGCGGCTCTGGCCGAGCAGCGCCAGGCCGCCGAGCAGCGTGGCCGCCGCCAAGGGCCGCGCCGCGCAGGGCCGGGTGCGCGCGCGGACGCGCCGCGGTGGCGACGCAGCCGAACAGCCCGACGGTCCACATGGCCACGTTCGCGTTGATGTAGCCCGCCGGCTCGGCGAAGCGCACGTCGATGAAGAACCCGCCGGGCGCCGCGGCGGCGTCGGCCCGCAGCAGCTCGACCAGCGCCGATCACGGCCACGCCGAGCGAGAACACGGCGAGCAGCAGCCACACCCCGCGCGGTCCGGGGGGCCAGAGCAGGAAGAGCGCGATCACGACGAGGTAGGCGCTCGTGCGGTCGGCGGCCTCCCAGGCGTCGGCGCTCACGCCGGCCCAGGTGATCGACAGGAAGCTCCAGGCCGCATACCCGGCGAACAGGCCGAGCCCGGCGAGCTGGAGCGCGCCCGGGCCGCCGCGGGATGCCGACGACGATGGCCGTCACCACCAGCAGGCCGAGCAGGAGCAGCGCCGCGGGCGGCCAGTTGGTGTCCCCGTAGCCCGCCTCGGAGGCCACCAGGACGAGCAGCACGCCGACCGCGAGGAGCTGCGACGGCAGAGCGGGCGCCTCGGAGAGCAGCTCGCGCAGCCAGTCAGTCAGCCGCGTGAGCCGGTAGCGTCGCGCTCTGCTCTCGATGCGCATCCTGCTGAAGCTCCTCTATTGGCTCGCAGTGCTCGCCATCGCCCTCGCGCTCGTCATCGGGCTCATCCTGTGGTTCGAGTCGCGGGACCAGTCGGATATCGAGGGGGCCTCCGCCCCGCCCGGGCTCAGTGTACGGGCCGCAGGCCCGGCCTAGTCCCGCACCGTCGGCGGCAGCCGCTTCGCCAGCCGCGCGAACACGACGAGGCGCTGCGCCGCGCTGTAGAGCGGATGGCACGCGCTCAGCACGAGCCGGTCGTAGCCGACCGGCTCGGTGACCCAGAGCGCGCGAGTCGTCCACGATCTGGGTCTTCTCGACGCGGTAGACGAAGCGCCCGTAGGGCATCGACAGGATGATCCGGTCGCCGCGCTTCGAGCTCGTCGATGTTGCGGAACGGGCGCGCCGTAGGTGGTGCGGTGGCCGGCGATCGCGACCGTCCCGCGCTCGCCGGGCAGCGGCGTGTCCGGGTAGTGGCCCGGGCCCTTGCGGAGGTTGTCCGTGTCGGTGCCCTCGACCACGAAGTAGTGCTTGTCGATCGAGGGCATGATGATCTCCCCGATCGCGTCGCCGGGCAGCGGCCGCTTCTCGCGGACCGCTTCACCCGGCGGCGGCGGGTCGATCAGCGCCTTCTCGAGCTGCGTCCTGCTGGCGCTCGGCGAAGAAGGCGGAAACCGGCTCCTGCCAGGCGAGCGTGACGCCCGCGTCGGCGATCAGGAGGATGCCGCTCACCATCAGCACCGAGCCGACGAACGCGGAGCACGTGCCGCCATGGGCTGGATCGCCGGGCGTTCAGGTTCGGCTCAGTGTAGGGAGAGGTGGGATACGGTTTGCGGTCCCCCGGCATGACCTAAGGAGATCGCGAGACCAGTGACACAGACGACCACGGCCCCCACCACCCACCAGCGGCTGCTCGCCTGGGTGGAGGAGGTGGCGGAGCTCACCCAGCCCGACGCCATCCACTGGTGCGACGGCTCGGCGGAGGAGTACGACCAGCTCTGCGAACGCGCTGGTCGAGCGCCGGAACCTTCGAGCGCCTCTCGGACGCGAAGCGCCCGAACTCCTACCTCGCGCGCTCCGATCCCGGCGACGTGGCCCGCGTCGAGGACCGCACCTTCATCTGCTCCGAGCGCGAGGAGGACGCCGGCCCGACGAACAACTGGCGCGACCCGGCGGAGATGCGCGAGACGCTCGAGCGCGCTCTTCAGCGGCTCGATGCGCGGCCGCACGATGTACGTCGTGCCGTTCTCGATGGGCCCGCTCGGCTCGCCGATCGCCCACATCGGCGTCCAGCTCACCGACTCGTCCTACGTGGCCGTCTCGATGCGGATCATGACCCGCATGGGCAAGGCGGCGCCTCGACGTGCTCGGCGAGGACGGCGAGTTCGTGCCCTGCCTGCACTCGGTCGGGATGCCGCTCGAGGACGGCGCCGAGGACGTCCCGTGGCCGTGCAACGCGGACAACAAGTACATCGTCCACTTCCCCGAGACGCGCGAGATCTGGTCGTTCGGCTCCGGCTACGGCGGCAACGCGCTGCTGGGCAAGAAGTGCTTCGCGCTGCGGATCGCCTCGGTGATGGCGCGCGACGAGGGCTGGCTGGCCGAGCACATGCTGATCCTCAAGCTCACCTCGCCCGAGGGGGAGGTCAAGCACGTCGCGGGCGCCTTCCCGTCCGCGTGCGGCAAGACGAACCTGGCGATGCTGATCCCGACCCTCGAGGGCTGGAAGGTCGAGACGATCGGCGACGACATCGCGTGGATGAAGTTCGGCGACGACGGCCGCCTGTACGCGATCAACCCCGAGGCCGGCTTCTTCGGCGTGGCGCCCGGCACCGGCGAGAAGACGAACCCGAACGCGATGGCGACGGTGCGCGCGAACTCGATCTTCACCAACTGCGCGCTGCACCGACGACGGCGACGTCTGGTGGGAGGGCATGACGACCGACCCGCCCGCGCACGCGATCGACTGGCAGGGCGAGCGACTGGACGCCCGACGTCGGACGAGCCGGCCGCGCACCCGAACGCGCGCTTCACGACGCCCGCCGACGCAGTGCCCGTCGATCGCGCCCGAATGGGAGGACCCGGCCGGCGTGCCGATCGACGCCTTCCTGTTCGGCGGCCGGCGCGCGACCGTCGTGCCGCTCGTCGCACGAGGCGTTCGACTGGGAGCACGGCGTCTTCCTGGGCTCGATCATGGGCTCGGAGACGACGGCCGCCGCGGCCGGCGAGGTCGGCGAGCTGCGCTTCGACCCGATGGCGATGCTGCCGTTCTGCGGCTACGACATGGCGCGACTACTTCGCGCACTGGCTCGAGATCGGGCGCCGCGAGGGCGCCGGTCCTGCCGAAGATCTTCATGGTCAACTGGTTCCGCAAGGACGACGACGGCAACTTCCTGTGGCCCGGCTTCGGCGAGAACAGCCGCGTGCTGGCGTGGATCTTCCGGCGCTGCGACGACGAGGCGGAGGCGGTCGAGACGCCGATCGGGCTCGTGCCGCGCGGAGGACGCGCTCGACACTGACGGGCCTCGACGTGAGCGACGACGCGCTCGAGCAGCTGCTCGACGTCGACCCCGAGGAGTGGCGCGGCGCAGCTGCCGCAGATGCACGAGCACTTCGCCCAGTTCGGCGACCGCTGCCGGACGCGCTGCGCGCCCAGCTCGACGCGCTCGAGGGCTCGGCTGGCCTAGCGGCGCCGCTAGCGCGCTGCCGAGCTGCAGGACCCAGATGGTGCTCGGGCCGGCCGCGGAAGCGGCCCTGGACGGCGGCCGCGCCGGCGCGCCGGAAGCTCCTGCTCGAGGAGCAGCGGGCGGTGCCCGGGCGACGCGAGCCAGCGGCGCACCGTCCAGCGCGGGCGCGCGGCACGGCCGGTGTGCCAGGCGATGCACTCCCCGAGGAGGCGGAAGCGCCGCGGCGCGTGGATCCTCGCGGCGTGGGCGAAGACGCCGGTTCGCATCAGCCGCCCGCCGAAGGCCGCCGACGAGCGAGTGAGGGCGGGGAGAGGGACGAGCGGCGCGACGCCCGCCTGGGCGCGCGCGTGGTTGATCGCCCTGAGCGCGGCCCTCGACTCCGCGTCGCTCGCGACGGCCGTGGCGACCGCAGGCTGTGCTGCGCAGATCGCGACGGCGACCACGGTGATCCCCCGGCTGACTCGGCCCATCGGGTCCTCTCTCTCAGGCCTACGGGGTTAGCTGTCGGGCTGGCGCGGAAAGAGAATCGCCACGCGGCACTGTCGGCCGCGATTCGCCCCGGTACGTCATGGGTCCCCCGCTCGCCACCTCACGTTCGGTGGCGACTCGGCATTTCAGACGGGCAACCTATACGGGCGCCCCGCCGGAGGCCAGCCCTGGCACTACGCTTGCACGCATGAGCATCACCGAGACGAGGACCGTCGCGTCGATCGTGGGCGGCGAGGCGCGCTCCGAGGGGGAGCGGATCGAGTCGCGCAACCCCGCGAACCTGGACGAGGTCGTCTGCGAGGCCGTGCTGGCCGACGCCGACGTCTTCGTGGACGCCTGCCGCGCCGCGCGCGCGGCGCAGCGCGAGTGGGCCGCGGTGCCGGCGCCCGTGCGCGGCAAGGCGATCCAGCAGATCGGCCGGCTCGTCGAGGACAACAAGGAGGCGCTCGCCCGGCTCGTCACGCGCGAGATCGGCAAGCCCTATCCGGAGTCGCTCGGCGAGGTCCAGGAGATCGTCGACACCTGCGACTTCTTCGTCGGCGAGGGGCGCCGGCTCTACGGCCAGACCGTCCCGAGCGAGATGCCGGACAAGCAGCTCTTCACCTTCCGCAACCCGGTCGGCGTGGCGGCGATCATCACGGCCGGCAACTTCCCGGTCGCGGTTCCGTCCTGGTACCTCGTGCCGGCGCATCCTGTGCGGCAACGCGGTCGTCTGGAAGCCGGCCGAGTACGCGCCCGCGCTCGGCGACGCGCTCGCCCAGCTCTTCATCGCCGGCGGCCTGCCCGACGGCGTCCTCAACCTCGTCCAGTGCGACGGCCCGACCGCCTTCGAGGGCCTCGAGCGCGCGCTCGAGGAGCGGCTCGTCGACAAGGTCGGCTTCACCGGCTCGTCGGCGGTCGGCTCCGAGATCGGCGCGCTCTGCGGGCGCCACGTGCAGTCGCCCTGCCTCGAGCTGGGCGGCAAGAACCCGCTGGTCGTGATGCCCGACGCCGAGCTCGACCTCGCCGTCGAGGGCGCGCTCTTCAGCGGCTTCGGCACGGCCGGGCAGCGCTGCACCTCGCTCGGCACGGTGATCGTGCACGAGTCGATCCACGACGAGTTCATGGAGCGCTTCACGAGGCCGTCGAGGAGGCGCCGATCGGCGACCCGACCCAGGAGGTGCTCTACGGGCCGATGATCCACGAGCGCTTCGCCGAGCGCTTCGAGGACTGGCTCGGCCTGATCCGCGACCACCACACGGTCTCGGGCTCGAGCGCGCACCGGCCGGATCAGCGTCGGACAACCCGCGCGACGGCTTCGTGGGCGACCCCGACGCCGGGCATCTACTGCCACCCGACGATCGTCGACGGCGTGACCGCCGACGACGACATCTACTCCACCGAGACCTTCGGGCCGATCGTCGGCGTCGCGAACTTCGGCTCCTTCGACGAGGCGGTCGAGCTCGCCAACGGCCACGGCTACGGGCTCTCGGCGGCGATCTACACGACGGACGCGAAGTGGGCCTTCCGCTTCCGCGAGCGCGTCAGCGCCGGGATGGTCTCGGTCAACAACTCGACGAGCGGCGCCGAGGCGCACCTGCCCTTCGGCGGCAACGGCCGGTCCGGGCAACGGCAGCCGCCAGTCGGGCATCTGGGTGCTCGACCAGTTCACGCGCTGGCAGTCGATGAACTGGGACTACGCCGGCAAGCTCCAGAAGGCCCAGATGGACGTGGCCGAGCTGACCGGCGACCCGGACTTCCGGCTGTCCTAGGGTCAGGCGGCGCCGGCCGGCCGGGCGCCGCGCACCGCGTCCTGGGCCCGGTGGCGCTCCATCCCGGTCGCGCGCAGGATGTCGACCGCGATCAGGCGCACCTGCCCGACGATGTGGAGGGCCGACATGTTCCCCGTCTCCTCGAGCACGGCGTTGGCGAACCCGGCGGCGCGGACGGCCCGCTCGCGGGCGGGACGGGCGTTCTCGTCGTCGAGCAGAACGTGCAGGGCGCGGGTAGCGTCCGCCAGCTCGGTGATCGACGCGTGCACCTCGGGCGGGGTGGAGTCGCCGGTGGCGATCGCGCGGCTGACGCCGCGGGCGAGCGAGCGGGCGTCCGCGATGGCCAGCCGCAGGTGGCGAGCGAGCTCGGAGAGCCTGCCGATCTCGACGAGCGCCTCGCGCCGTCCGAGCGAGAGCCGCGCGGCGTCCGCCGCCGCCGCGATCGCGTCCTCGAGGTCGTCGTGCTGGGGGCGCAGCTCGGCGACGGCCTCGATGGCGCGGTCGGCCTCCGCCTCGTCGCGGTGGTCGACCGCCCTGGCGATGTGGCCGAGCGCCTCGGCCAGGCCGTCGATCACCGGGCCGGTGCCGCTCCGCACGAGCCGCAGGGGGTCGACCGGCAGCAGCACGGAGCCGACCAGCAGGCCGATCGCGGCGCCCGTGGCGGCGTCGACCGCGCGGGTGAAGTCGAAGGCGCCGTCCGGCGGCTGCAGCGTGGCCACGAGCACCGCCGATGCCGCCGCCTGTGAGGCGAGCAGTGGCCCGCCGCCCACCAGCGTGGCGCCGAACATCGCGAGCGCCACGACGATCCCGATCTGCCAGGCGCCCGTGCCGATCAGCGCCACGAGCAGGTCCGCGATCGCGATCCCGACCGCCACCCCGAGCGCGAGCTCGATTGCGCGCGCCCGCCGCTCGCCGACGGTGAGGCCGAGCGTGATCACGGCCGAGATGGGGGCGAAGAACGGCGTGGAGTGCCCGATCAGCTCGGTCGCGACGAGCCAGGCGAGCGACGCCGCCACGGCGCTCTGAAGGATCGGGCGCGCGGTCGCGATCATTCGCGCGCGGCGCGCCCGGAGGCCGGTGCGCGAGGCCGCGGCCGCCTCCTCGAGCAGCTCCGCCCGGCCCGGGGCGCTCCTCAGCTCGGCGGCCCGCCGGGCGGCGCGCGAGACCTCGTCCATGCGCGAGGGCGGCAGCTCCGCCGGGGGCTCACGCCGGCCGCTCACCGCCGGTACCAGCGCGGCGACACGTTCGGCGGCGGGCCGAGCGCGGCGTGGGCCACGAGCAGCGTCGGCTCCGTGATGGTCGACGTGGGCCTTGAGCGCCATCGCGAAGTGCTCGCCGAGCCCGTCGACGTGCTCGGCCCGGACCCCGAAGGAGTGCGCCAGCGCCACGAAGTCCGGGTTGACGAGGTCGACGCCCTCGTGCGGGTCGCCGTGCCGGTCCTGGTCGAAGCGGATCATCCCGTAGCCGCCGTCGTCCACGACCACCGCCGTCAGCGGGATGTGCTCCTGCTTGGCGGCCGCGAGCTCCCCGCACGCGTACAGGAAGCCGCCGTCGCCCGAGATGCTCACGGCGGGCCCGGCGCCGGCGAGCGCCGCGCCGAGGCCCTGCGGGAACGCGCAGCCGAGCGTGCCCCAGCCGAGCGGGTAGGAGAGCTTGCGCGGCGCCGGGGTCCGGTGGAAGCCGCCCAGCCAGTAGCCGGGGATGCACATGTCGCAGACCACGACCGCGTCGTCGGGCAGCGCGCTCTCGATCGAGGCGAGGAAGGCCATCGCCTCCGGATCGCTCTCGGCGTAGCGGTCGCGCACCTCCTTGCCGAGCGCGTTCAGCCGGCGTCGCGAGCGAGTCGAGCCCGCCGCGCTCCGCGAGCCGCCCGGCCAGCGTCCGGGTGGCGGCGGCGGCGTCCGCCTCGAGCAGCACGTCCGGCGCGGTAGTTCTTGGAGGCGTCCGCGGCGTCGACGTTGATCGCCACGAGGTGCGGCGGCTGCGGCTGCGTCCAGCCCTGGGTCATCATCCCGTCGAAGTCGGTGCCGACCGCCACCACCAGGTCGGCCTCGTCCCAGAGGCGCCCCGACCTCGTCCACGTGCGGAGGCGCGTCGAGCGAGGCACGGGTGGCCGGGCGGGACGAGGCCGCGCGCCGAGTAGGTGAGGATGAGCGGCGCGACGAGCCGCTCGGCGAGCAGGGCCACGGCCTCGCCGGCGCCGGACTGGAGCGCGCCGCCACCGGCCCAGACGAGCGGGCGGCGGGAGCGCTCGAGCAGCTCGAGCGCACGGCCGAGATGCTCCTCGTCCGCCCGGCGCAGCGGGGCGGGGGACGCCAGGTCGGTCGCGACCGCGGCGTCGTCGCCGGCGGTGGCCGCCAGCAGGTCGGTCGGGATCTCGACGTAGACGGGCCGCCGCGGCGGCGCCAGCGCCATGCGGGCGGCCGCGGCCACGACCGCGCCGACGTGCTCCGGCCTCGTCACGCGGATCGCCTCCTTGACGACGGGCGCGAACATCGCCGCCTGGTCGGTCGTCTCGTGCAGCACGCCGCGCCAGACGCCGGGGCGGCGCGCGCTCGTCGGGATGTCGGTGGCGATCACGAGCACCGGCTGGCGCGAGGCCCAGGCCTCGCCGACGGCGGCGAGCGTGTTGGCCGCGCCGGGGCCGGTGGTGGTGAGCGCGACCCCGAGCCGGCCGGTCGCGCGGGCGTAGCCGTCGGCCGCGTAGGCGGCCGTCTGCTCGTGGCGCACGCCCACGAGCCGGATCGGCGATCCGTTCAGCGCTCGCCAGAGCCGGAGGTTGTGCACGCCGGGCAGGCCGAAGGCCACGCTCGACGCCGGCGTCCTCGAGCGCCGCCACGGCGAGCGCGGCGCCTGTCAGCATGCCCGTCCGCGATGAGCTCACCGGACCAATCCTTACAGGGTCGGCTGCCGCTCCAGGGTGTGCGCGTGGTGGACCTGTCGCGAGTCCTCGCCGGGCCCTACTGCACGATGGTGCTCGCCGATCTCGGCGCCGACGTCGTCAAGGTCGAGCGCCCCCAGGGCGGCGACGAGACGCGCACCTGGGGGCCGCCGTTCGCGGCCGGCGAGGCCGCCTACTTCCTCTCCGTGAACCGCGGCAAGCGCTCGTGCGCGATCGACCTCGGCACGGAGGAGGGGCGCGCGCTCGCGCTCGAGCTGTGCGCGGGCGCCGACATCGTGATCGAGAACTTCAAGCTCGGCGGAGCCGAGCGGCTCGGCGTCGGGCTACGAGCAGGTGCGGGAGCGCAACCCCGGCGTCGTCTACTGCTCGATCACCGGCTTCGGCTCCGAGCGCGAGCCGCGCGGGCGTCCGGGCTACGACTTCGTCGCCCAGGCCGAGACGGGCCTGATGTCGATCACGGGCCCGCGCGACGGGCAGCCGTACAAGGCGGGCGTGGCGGTCGTCGACGTGCTCACCGGCCTGCACGCGGCCGCCGGGGTCCTGGCCGCGCTGCACGGCGGCGAGGGCGGCCGGATCGAGGTGCCGCTGCTCGACAGCGGGCTCGCCGGGCTCGTGAACGTCGCCCAGAACGCGCTCGTGACCGGGCTGCGAGCCGGACCGCTTCGGCAACGCGCACCCGAACATCGTGCCCTACCAGGACTTCGAGACCGGCTCCGGCCGGATCGCGGTCGCGGCGGCCAACGACGGGCTCTTCCGCGCGCTCTGCGGCGCCATCGGGCTGGCGAGGGCTCGCGGGGGACGAGCGCTTCGCCACCAACGCGGCGCGCGTCGAGAACCGCGGCGAGCTCATCCCCCTGCTCGAGCGTCGCTTCCGCGAGCGCGAGCGCCGAGGACTGGGTCCCGGCGCTCGACGCGGCCGGCGTGCCGTGCGGCAAGGTGCGCTCGGTCACCGAGGCGCTGGCGGCGGCCGCCGCAGTCGGGACGACCGGCGACCATGCAGGTGGAGCACCCCACCGCCGGGCCGCTCGAGCTGGTGGCCTCGCCGATCTGGGGCCCGGTCGACCCGGCGTCCTCGCTGCCGCCGCCGCTGCTCGGCGAGCACACGGCCGAGGTGCTGCGTGAGCTCGGCAGGTCGGATGAGGAGATCGCGCGCTGCTCGCGTCGGGGGTCGCGTCTAGCCCCTGAGTCCGGCCGCCTCGAGCGCCTGGTCCCAGCTCGTGAAGTACTCGATCCGCACCATCACGCCGTCGCGGAACGTGCTCACTTGGTGGTACAGCTCCTCGTCGATCACGATGCCGCTGCCCTTGCCCACGCCGTAGTGGCGCAGCCTGACGGCGACCCGGTCGCCCGCGTCGTGATACTCCTGCGGCCGCAGCTGGAGCTCCTCCATGTTCTCGTCGATCTCGTCCCAGAAGCGGATGATCTCGTCGGGGCCGACACCGGAGTCAGAGCGCTGGAGCTCCGGGAGCACCCACTCGACCCGGGGGTCGAAGTCCCGGATCGCCGTCGCGAAGTCCCGGCGGTTGTAGGCCTCGATGAAGGCGCGCGTCTTCTCGACGTTCTCCTCCGACATCCTCTCCCGCAGTATCCCGCGGCGGGCGGTCAGTGAGGCTCGTCCGGCGATGACGCCGGCGGCCGCGACTCCTCGGCGAGCGACGTGATCGTGAGCGCCCCGCGGGCCGCCTGCTCCATCACCTCGGTCGCCTCCTCCGACGAGCGCGCGTAGAGCTCCACGAGCATGTGGATGACGATCCGGTCCTCGTCGTGCTTGTGGAAGCGCACGTGCGTGAAGAACTCGCGGGTGCCGTGATCGCCGAAGGCCGCGAAGGCGAGCGACTCGGCCGCCTCCGGGCCGGAGCAGGACTCGACCTGATCGGCGTCGACCGTGACGGTGCAGGACGCGACCCACGGCGTTCCCGTGACCATCCGCTCCCAGCGGTCCTCGACCGGCTCGATGCGCGAGATCGCGGCGGCCGTTCTCCTCGTAGAAGGTGAGGCTCAGGTGCGGCTGGTCGTGCAGGCAGTCGAGGCACTGGACGACGGCCTCCTGGACCTCCTCGACGGGCTCGACGGCCTCGCCGGTGTCGGCGTCGACCTTGAGGATGCCCTCGTAGTGAAGCTGGACCTCGAGGTTCTGCGACCAGCAGCGGTAGCAGCGAAGCCAGCTCGACTGCGTGCCAACCGACTCTGGCGCGGATCCCTCCATGCACCCATTATGGCCGTCGGCGGAGTTCTTACTCCGGTGGGGGTCAGTCGAGGCACCCGGCGAGCGCCTCGAGCGTGGCGTCGAAGTCGGTCTTCGAGATGTTGCCGACACATGGCGACGTGGCGCCGCAGTCGCGGTAGCGGCGCACCGCCGCGGCGGCCTCGTCGGCGCCGCCGATCGCCGCCAGCAGGCCCAGGTAGTCGTCCGAGATCGCGCGCACCGCCGCCCCGGGGCCGCCCTCCTCCATCCCGCGATCGAAGCCCGCCACGTCCTTCTCGAAGCCGGAGGCCTCGATCATCGCGCGGTAGAACGGGAGCGAGAAGTAGGGCGTGAGCTCGGTTCGCAGCCGGGCGCGCGCCTCCTCGGGCTCGGAAGTGACCGCGGACGGCACCGCCGCCACGATGTCGAAGCCCTCGAACGGCAGCCCGGCCTTCGCGCGGCCCTCGGTGACGGCGGGGACGACCACGTCGCGGATGTAGTGCGGGTTGCAGAGCCAGAGCACGACGCCGTCCGCAATCTCGCCCGACAGGCGCAGCATCTTCTCCGACAGGCCCGCGAGGTAGATCGGGATATCGGCGCGCGGCTCGTAGCCCATGAAGCGGAAGCTCGACCGGAACTTCTCGCCCTCGGGCGGGCTCTCGCCGCGCAGGGTCGCCCGCACGATGCCGACGTACTCGCGCGTCTCGCGCAGCGGCTTGTCGAGCGTCTGGCCGTACCAGGCCTCCACCACCGGCCGGTGCGACACGCCGAGGCCGATCACCGCGCGCCCGTGGGAGTACTCGTCGAGCGTCGCGAACGACTGCGCCGTCGCCACCGGCGTCCGCGAGTAGATCGGCATCACGCCGGTGCCGAGCTTGATGCGCTCCGTGCGGGACGCGTAGGCCATCAGCATGGTCACCGAGTCGCGCGCGGCGATGTGCGTCACGTAGACCGACTCGTAGCCGAGCTCGTCGGCCCGCGCGGCGCGCTGGATCGCCGTCTCGAGCGAGCGTCCGGCGCCTATGAACGAGCCGAGGGCCAAGGCGGGTGGGAGCCTACAGCGGCGAGGTGCGCGGCTAGGCTCGCGCGCTGTGATCGGCGTGGTGCTGGCGGGGGGCGAGGGGAAGAGGCTCGGAAGAGGCTCGAAGGCCGCTGCGCCGCTCGCGGGCCGGCCGCTCGTCGAGTACCCGCTCGCGGCGCTCGCGGAGGTGTGCGAGCGCGTCGCGGTCGTCTGCAAGCGCGGCACCCGCCTGCCCGACCTGCCGGGCGCCGAGCGCTGGGAGGAGCCGGACGAGCCGCGCCACCCGCTGACCGGGATCGTGCACGCCCTCGAGACGGCGGGCGGGCCGGTGCTCGTGTGCGCGGCGGACATGCCGTTCGTGACGGCGGAGGCCTGCCGGACGCTGATCCAGGGCGCGGGGGGCTCGCCCGCGGTCGTGGCGAGCGCGGCGGGGGTGCTGCAGCCGACCTTCGGCCTCTACGCGCCGGCGGCGCTCGACGTGCTGAGGGCGGCCGAGCCGGACGCCCCGCTCACGCGCACGGTCGAGGCGCTCGACCCGGCTCGCGTCGCCCTGCCGCCCGGGCTCGTGCGGAGCGTGAACACGCCCGAGGAGCTGGCCGAGGCGGAGGCGCTCTTGGCGGACGTGCGCTGACCGGCTAGCGCCAGACCATCAGCGCGACGACCGCCAGCGCGAAGGCGACCTGGCCGATGCCGAGCGCCACGCCGAGGTTGGCCGCGCCGGCCGCCCAGGCGACCAGCGTGACGACGGCGAACACTCCGATCGCGACGCCGAGCGTGAGGACGAGGCCCCAGCGCGGGCGCTCGGGTGAGGGGGCGGGCGTCCGGCGGTGGTCGGCTTCGGGGCCGGCTCCCGGACCGGCGTCTCCCGGGCGCGGCGGCTGCGGCGGCTCACGCGCCCGCCTCGAGGGCGGCCACCAGCTCGCTCACGCCGAGGCCGGCGTCCTGGGCGGCGAGCAGCCGCTCCGCCTCGCGCCGCCCGCCGAGCGCGCGCAGCGCCCGCTCGCCGTGCTCGGCGGTGAACTCCCGCAGCGCCGAGGCGCGCCGCGCCCGGAGCCGCCGGGCGGGCAGGTCGAGCGCGGCGCGGTGCGCGTCGAGCGCCGCGCCGAGCTCCGCGATGCCGCTCGGCGGGGGCACGGACGAGACGGCCACCACCGGCGTCTGCGACGAGCCGACCGCCGCGAGCGCCTGCTCGAGGTCGCGCCGCGAGCGCGCCGCCGCGTCGCCGAGGTCCGCCTTCGTCACCACGAGCACGTCCGGCACCTCCATGATCCCGGCCTTCAGGAACTGCAGCACATCGCCCGATGCGGGTTGGACCACCACGGCGACGGTGTCGCAGACGTCCGCCACGTCGGTCTCCGACTGGCCGACGCCCACAGTCTCCACGACGACGATGTCGAACGCCGCGGCGAGCGCGTCGGCCGCCTCGCGCGTGGGCGCGGCGAGGCCGCCGAGCCGGCGCCCCGGCCGCGGTCGAGCGGATCAGGACGCCGTCGTCGGCGGGGTCGTGCTCGATCCGCGCGCGGTCGCCGAGCAGCGACCCGCCCGAGCGCTTCGAGGAGGGGTCGACGGCCAGCACCGCGACGCTGCGACCCGAACCCCGCCACTCGCCGACGAGCGCGGAGAGCAGCGTCGACTTGCCGGCGCCGGGCGGCCCGGTGATGCCGACGAGGTGCGCCGGAGCCTCGCCGCCGAGCGCGGCCGGGGCGACCTCGGCGAGCAGCCGCGCCGCGAGCTTCGCGCCCGGCCGGCGAGCGGTCCTCGATCAGGTTGAGCGCGGCCGGCGCGGCCGAGCGGTCGCCCTCGCGCAGGCGCCGGCCGAGCTCTTCGGGATCCGCGGCCATCGAGGTCGGCAAGCTAGCTGACCCGGCCGAGCAGCTCGCGCAGCAGCTCCTCGACCTGCTCGGGATGTCGACTGAGCTGCCGCCAGGTGATGCGAACCGGCTCGTAGCCCGCGAGGCGGAGAAGCTGATCGCGCCGCCGGTCGCGCTCGAACGCCTGACGGGTGCCGTGGAACTCGAAGCTGTCGGCTTCGAGGGCGACGCGCTGAAGCGGCCAAAGGAAGTCGATCACGACATCCTGTCCGCCGAGGCACAGGGGCGCCTGCGCGATCGGGCTGGGCAGTCCCGCCGCACGCACGAGCGCGAGCACGTCGGCCTCGAAGTCGTTCACGGTCATCGCGGGGTCGCGCAAATCGCGCAGGACCGCTCGGAGCACACCGCTGCCGCGGTGGCCGGGGGCGAGAACGAGCAGCTCGCGGAAGTCGCGCAGGTCGAACGCTCGCAGGATCTCGGCCTGCTCGATGACCCTCTCGGTGCCCTTGACCCCCAGCGCGGGCGTCGAGTCGAGCACGCTGCGGGCCAGGGACGTGCACGGGATGCCGCCGACGACCGTGCGATCCGCCGTGGTGAGCGCTGTGCTCGAATGAGCCCGAATGCCGCTCCGGGAGCGAGCGGACCCGAGCGGGACGGTCACGTCGACGAGACGGCGGCTGTCCGGACGCAGCGCATGAAGGGAAAGCGCCGACAGGTGCGAGAGCAGCGCGTCGGGTCCGTAGGCGAGCACCGCGGCCATCCAGTGCCCCTCGCGGGTGAGGCTGCGATGCCCGACTGCGTATACACCTCGATGTATCCGATGGATCCGGCCCGCCCGGGCGCGCCGGGCCACCGCCTGTCGGCTGAGGGAGAGCCGGCCGAGCTGGCCGACCGAAACCACCCCGTGTTGGCGAGCGGCGAGGTCGGCGACCAGCCTGTCGACGTGGGGTTCATGAACGTTTGTCAACCCGGAGTTGACTAACTTCAGGGACCCCCTGCGGGAGGCTCTCCGGGGCGCCCGACATCGCGGCCAAGCCTGGCGCACCGCGGCAAACCTGTGGGTTACGAAGGTGACGAGACGGCGACGACGCCGTGGTGCGCGGCGACCAATTCGACGATGTCGCCCATGATGCGGCTGACCTCGAAGTCCTTGGGCGTGTAGACGCGCGCCACGCCCGCCTCGAGCAGCGCCGCCTCGTCCGCCGGCGGGATGATCCCGCCCACCACCACGGGGACGTCTGCGCCCGCCTCCTCGAGCTCGGCGAGCACGGTCGGGATCAGCTCCGCGTGCGAGCCCGAGAGGATCGACAGCCCGACCACGTGGACGCCCTCCTCGACCGCGGTGCGCGCGATCCGCGCGGGTGTGAGCCGGATCCCCTCGTAGACGACGTCCATGCCCGCATCGCGGGCGCGCACGGCGATCTGCTCGGCGCCGTTCGAGTGCCCGTCGAGACCCGGCTTGCCGACGAGGATCTTGATGCGCCGCCCGAGCTCCTCCGAGACACGCTCGACGCGCTCGCGGAGCGGGCGAGCGCGTCGTCCGAGCGCCGGGGCGGCCGCATCGCCGACACCCGTGGGGCCTCGGTACTCGCCGAACACGTCCCGAAGGGTGGCCGACCACTCCCCGGTGGTGGCCCCCGTGGCCGCTGCCGTAAGCGTCGCAGGCATCAGGTTGCGACTCGGAGTCGAGCGCGGCCTCCCGCAATGAAGCGAGGGCAGCATCGACGGCCGCCTGGTCGCGGGCTGAGCGCCATTCGGCGAGGGCGGCGATCGCCGCCGCCCTCGACCGCCGGGTTCACCCGCAGGATCCCGCCGTCCTCACCCTCCTGGAGCGGCGAGGGCTCCGCGTGCGTGTAGGCGTTCTGGCCGACGACCTTGAGCTCGCCCGTCTCGATCCGGCGCACGCGCTCGCGGTGCGACTCGACGAGCTGGGTCTTCATGTAGGGCACCGCCTCGACGGCGCCGCCCTGCTCGGCCACGATCGCCATCTCCTCGCGTGCGCCCTCGATCAGCTCACTCGACGAGTCCGTCCATCACCTTCGAGCCCTCGAAGATGTCCGGGTACTCGAGCAGGTCGGTCTCGTAGGCCAGGATCTGCTGGATGCGCAGCGACCACTGCTGGTCCCACGGCCGCGGCAGGCCGAGCGCCTCGTTCCAGGCCGGCAGCTGCAGCGCGCGGGCGCGCGCCTCGCGGCCCATCGTCACCGCCAGCGCCTCGAGCACGATCCGGATGATGTTGTTCTCGGGCTGCGCCTCGGTCAGGCCGAGCGAGTTGACCTGGACGCCGTAGCGGAAGCGCAGCAGGCGCTCGTCGTCCACGCCGTAGCGCTCGCGCCCGATCTCCTCCCAGAGCACCCCCATCGCCCGGAGCTTCGCGTGCTCCTCGACGAAGCGGATGCCTGCGTTGACGAAGAACGAGATGCGCCCGAACACGCGCGGGAAGGTCTCCTCGTCGACGCGCCGCCGCACCCGGTCGAGCACCGCCTGCGCCGTCGAGAGCGAGTAGGCGATCTCCTGGACCGGCGTCGCGCCCGCCTCCTGGAGGTGGTACGAGCAGATGTTGATCGGATTCCAGCGCGGGACCTCGTCGACCGTGAAGGCGATCATGTCCGCGATCAGCCGCATCGAGGGCTCGGGCGGGAACGCGTAGGTTCCGCGCGAGAGGAACTCCTTGATGATGTCGTTCTGGGTGGTCCCCTGAAGCGCCTGGCGATCGACCCCGTTCTCCTCGGCGACCGTCATGTAGAGAGCGAGCAGCCACGCCGCCGTCGCGTTGATCGTCATCGACGTGTTCATCTCGTCGAGCGGGATGCCGTCGAGCAGCGCGTGCATGTCCCCCTTGTGGGCGATCGACACTCCGACCTTGCCGACCTCGCCGCGCGCCAGCTCGTGGTCGGGGTCGTAGCCCGTCTGGGTGGGGAGATCGAACGCCACCGAGAGGCCCGTCTGACCCTTTGCGAGGTTGCCGCGGTAGAGCGCGTTCGACTCCTTGGCTGTCGAATGCCCTGCATAGGTGCGCATCACCCATGGGTTGTCGCGCACAGGGAGACGGTGCTCGCTCACCCGAGGGATTCTATGGCGAGGCCCCCGCCGGTATCGTCGGTTGTCCGTGAGCAGCGCCATCGACGTCATGCACATGGGCCGCGACCGGGTGATCTGCGCCTTCGAGATCGACGGCCTCATCGTCGACCCCGGCCCGGCCTCCTGCGTCGAGACCCTGCTCGACCGGCTCGGGGCCGTGGAGCCGCGCGCCCTCCTGCTGACCCACATCCACCTCGACCACGCGGGCGCGACGGGCGTGCTCTGCCGGCGCTTTCCGGACCTCGAGGTGTACGTGCACGAGCGCGGCGCCCCGCACCTGATCGACCCATCCAAGCTGCTCGCGAGCGCCACCATGCTCTACGGGGACCAGATGGACGCGCTCTGGGGCGAGGTCGCGCCGGTCCCGGCCGAGCGCATCCACTCGCTCGCCGGCGGCGAGACCGTCGAGGGCTTCCGCGTGGAGTACACGCCCGGCCACGCGTCCCATCACGTCTGCTACCTGCACGAGGACACGGGCGACGCCTACGTCGGCGACATGGCCGGGGTTCGCCTTCCGCCCTTCGACTACACCCTGGCGCCCACGCCGCCGCCCGACATCGACGTCGAGAAGTGGCTCGACTCGCTTCACATGATCGCGACGTGGAAGCCGCAGTCGCTCTGCCTGACCCACTTCGGCAAGGTGACCGACGTCGGCCCGCAGCTCCACCGCATCCGAACGGCGCTCGTCGATTCCGCCGACTCCGCCCGCATCGACGGCGAGGAGCGCTTCATCGCCCGTTTCGAGAACGAGCTCGGCGCGGCGGTGGACGAAGAGTCGCTCATGTCCTACGAGCAGGCCGCCGCCCCGGACCAGCTCTACAAGGGACTCGAGCGCTACTGGCGCAAGCAGGCAGAGGCCGGATGACGGGGACGGTCGAGCTCCCCCGCACCAGGGAGCCCGGCAGCGGGCTCGACGACAACTGGCGCGTGATCGTCCTCAACGACAACCACAACACCTTCGAGGGCGTGGCCTTCGCGCTCTCCTCGACGCTCCCCGGTGTCAGCTACGACCAGGGCATGGCGATGGCGAACACCATCCACAGCAAGGGCCAGGCGATCGTCTGGACGGGCGCGCGCGAGCCCGCCGAGCACTACTGGGAGCTGCTCAGCCAGTCGGGGCTGACGATGGCGCCACTGGAGCAGGGCTAGCGGCGCCCTCCGGCATCACCGGCTCGACCTCCTCGCCCGAGCCGACGATCTTCCAGAAGGTCGGCAGCAGCGGCACCTGGTAGCAGCCGGACAGCTCTATGCGCTTCTGGGCGATCTCCTCGGAGTACCAGTAGCGCTCGAAGTGCGCCTTCGACGGGAACCGCGCGGTCTGAACGAAGTCGAGCCCGCCGTCGAGGTTGCGCGTGAACGACCACTTGCTCGCGCCGTAGTCGAGCACAGCCTCCGCCGCCGGCAGCCAGCCCTCCGCGAAGCGGTCGCCCCTGAAGGGGTTGATCCCCCAGCGGATCTGCATCTCGATCATGCTCCCACCTCCGCCTGGATCGCGCCCGGGTGACCGTCCTCGGTCGCGCCCTCTCCCTTCTCGGCGCCGACCAGGATCGAGATCTTGCCAAGGTGCTGGTTGTCCCTCATCAGCTGGTGCGCCTCGGGCACGCCGTCGAAGCCGAGCGTCCTCCAGAGCACCGGCCGGATCTGGCCCGAGTCGATCAGCTGGTTCGCCTTGGTGCACTCGTAGGCGTTCGCGAAGTGCGACCCGATGATCTCCTTCTGGCGCATCCACAGGTAGCGCACGTCGAAGTCGAGCTCGAAGCCCGTGGTGCCCGCGCAGATCACGACCTTGCCGAACGGCTTGCAGGTGAACACCGAGGTGGGGAACGTGGCCTTGCCGACGTGCTCGAAGACGATGTCGGGCTGGTCGCCGAGGATCTCCTGGACGCGCTTCGAGAAGGCGCGCGACACGCCGAAGCGCTCCTTCTCCTCCTCCGGCGTCTCACCGCCCTTGCGCATCATCCCGGCGAACTCGTTGCGGTCGATGTAGTCGACGGCGCCGAGCTGCTTGACGAGCTCGCCCTTCTCGGCGCTCGACACCACGCCGACGGCGTGGGCGCCCGCCATCGCGCAGATCTGGGTGGCGAAGACGCCGAGGCCGCCGGCCGCGCCCCAGATCAGGACGCGGGCGCCCGCCTGGAGGTCGCAGCGGGTGATCAGCATCCGGTAGGCGGTGAAGTAGACGAGGCCGTACGACGCCGCCTCGTCCCAGGCGAGGCCCTTCGGCTTCGGCAGCAGCTGCTGCGCCTGCACCTTGGTGAACTGGGCGAACGAGCCCCAGGTCGTCTCGTAGCCCCAGATCATCTGGGAGGGCGCGGCGAGCGGATCGAGGCCGTGGACCTCCGGGTCCTCATAGGAGGCCATGTTGCAGTGGACGACGACCTCGTCGCCCGGCTTCCAGCGCGTCACCCCGGGGCCCACCTTCCACACCACCCCGGAGGCGTCCGAGCCGCCGATGTGATGTCCCCACTCGGGGTGGTCGCCGTAGCGCATCACGGAGACCGGCTCGCCGAGGGCGGCCCACACGTTGTTGTAGTTCACGCCGGCCGCCATCACGCGCACGATCACCTCGAACGCACCCGGCTCCGGTACCTCGATCTCCTCGATCTGGAAGGCGTCGCGCGGCTCGCCGAAGCGCTCCTCGCGGATCACCCAGGCGGCCATGGTTCCCGGCAGCGTGCCGGGTTCCACGTCAAGTTCGGACACCTTGCTTACGTCGACGGCCATTTCGCGCTCGAGCCCTCCAGGGTCGGTCCAGGGAAGCGGGAGGTTACCTGCGGCGAGGGTCTCGGCGGCGCACGCGGAACAATCAGTGGGACATGGCCCGCCCGTTCCTGATCGCCCAGCTGAGCGACCCGCACATCGGCGCGGAGTGGATCGAGCCGAAGCCGGCGGACCTGTTCGCCGCGGCGGTGGCGGCGGTGCGCCGGCTCGAGCCGGGACCGGACGCCGTGATCGTCTCCGGCGATCTCGTGGAGGACGCGCAGGACTCGGAGTACGAGCTGGTCCGGGAGCTGCTCGAGCCGTTCGACGTGCCGGTCCACGTGCTTCCCGGCAATCACGACGACCGTGATGCCCTCCACCGACACTTCGGCGTCCCCGGGGCGGCCGGGGAGCCCGTGCAGTACGCGGTAGAGCTCGGGCCGTTGCGGCTCGTCGCGCTCGACAGCACCGTTCCCGGGCACGACCGCGGGGAGCTCGACGGCGAGCGGCTCGCGTGGCTCGAGGCTGAGCTGTCGGCGGAGCCCGAGCGGCCCACCCTGATCGCGGTGCACCACCCGCCGCTCCGCACCGGCGTGCCGGCAATCGACTCGATCGCGCTGCACCCGGACGGCAGGCGTGGGCTGGGGGAGGTGCTCGCGCGCCACCCGCAGGTGCTCAAGGTGATCGCCGGCCACGTCCACAGGACCGTGGCCGGCGAGCTGCGCGGCCGGCCGGTCCTCGCCGTCCCGAGCACCTACGCCAAGCTCTGCCTCGATTTCGGCGCCGAGGAGCTGAGCATCGGCGACGGCGGCCGCGGGTACGCGCTGCACGCCGTCGCGGACGGCGCGCTCGTTTCACACGTGGAGAATCTGCCCTAGACGCGATCTAGGCCCGGGCCACTGCCTGCTCCTCGGAGCGCAGCGCGGGATCGGGGCTGCTGCGCCGCCAGCGGCTCGATCGCGAACAGTGCGACGAGTACGCCCAGCAGCGACACGCCGGCCGCCAGCCACATGCCGGTCGAGAGCGCGTGGATGAACGCGTTGTGCGCCGCCTCCGTCGCCTGCGGCCCGAGGCCTCCGTCGCTCCCTGAGCCCAGGTTCTCGACGATGCGCTCGCGCGTCGCCGCGCTCACCCCGGTGCCCGCGAGGTCCTGGGCGAGCTCGTTGCGCGCCAGGTGCTGGAAGAGCGCCCCGATCGCGGCGACCCCGAAGGTCCCGCCGACCATGCGGCTCATGGACAGGATCCCGGAGGCGACGCCCGCCTTGTCGGCGCTCACGGCGTTCATCGCGGCCGTCGACATCGGGGACATGACGAGCGCCATGCCCACGCCCTGCAGGAGGAAGGCCGGCAGCAGCAGGCCGTAGCCGGTGCCGACGTCGATCTGCGCCTGCAGGACGAGCGACAGCGTGGTGAGCGAGAGCCCGCCGACCATCAGCGGGCGCGGCCCGACCTTGTCGGTCAGGCGCCCGGCGAGCGGCGCGATCAGCACGATCATCAGCGTCGCGGGCAGGAAGCGCACTCCCGCCTCGACGGCCGAGTAGCCCAGCATGTTCTGCATGTAGAGGGCGATGAAGAAGAACGTGGCCAGCATCGCGAAGGTCACGACGAAGGCGACCACGTTCGCGCCCACGAACGTCTTCGAGCGGAAGAACCTGAAGTCGACCATCGGCTCGCGCACGCGCGGCTCGAGCAGCGCGAAGGCGACGAACGACACGGCCGAGAGCGCGAAGAGGCCGATGATGGCGGGCGAGCCCCAGCCCCATCCGTTGCCCTCGACGAGCGCCAGGACCAGCGACGTCAGCGCCACCGAGAGCGCCGCGATGCCGGGGATGTCGACGTGGTGGTCGGTCGTCTCGTCACGCGACTCGCGGGTCGCGAACAGGGTCACCGCCACGGCGCCGACCGCCACGGGGAGGTTCAGGAAGAAGATCGCGCGCCAGGACACGTACTCGGCGAGCGCGCCGCCCACCACGGGGCCGACCGCGAGCGCCAGCGCGGAGACCCCCGCCCAGGTGCCGATCGCCTTGCCGCGCTCCTCGGGCGGGAAGGCGTTCGTGATGATCGAGAGGGTGGCCGGCATCATGAAGGCAGCGCCGACGCCCTGTATGGCGCGTCCCGCCACGAGCCACGCCTCGCCGGGCGCGAGCCCGATGGCGGCGCTCGACACGGCGAAGACCACCACGCCGAACAGGAACATCCGCCGGCGGCCGAAGATGTCGCCGAGGCGGCCTCCGGTCACGAGCAGCACGGCGAAGGTGAGCGTGTACGCGTTGACGGTCCATTCGAGGCCCGACAGGGTCGCGCCGAGGTCCTCCTGGATGGAGGGCAGCGCCACGTTCACGACCGTGTTGTCGAGCATGATCATGAAGAGGGCGAAGCACATCGCCGCCAGGGTCCACCAGCGGCGGTTGTCTTCGTTGAGGCGAATGCGGTCGGTCACGGTGAAAGTCTCCTGATCACGGGCGCCAGCGCATTGGCGAGCGCCTGCTGTTCTTCGGTATCGAGTTTGGTGAGGGAGGTGCGGATCCCGGCAAGCCTCAGCGCGGTGAGCCGCTCGTAGGTGGCGCGGCCGCGACTGGTCACGGTCACGAGCTTGGAGCGGCGGTCGCGCGGGTCCTCCTTGCGCTTGACGAAGCCGCGCTGAACGAGGCCGTCGACCGAGCGGCTGATGGCCGGCAGCGACAGCCCGAGCGCGTCCGACACGGCCCCGAGCGCCATCGGCGCGTCCGCCTCGCCCATTGCGTGCAGGCACTTGACCTGCGTGATCGAGAGGTCCGCCTTCTCCATCGCGGCGAACAGGTCCCGGTGGCTTGCCGCGAGCAGTTGGCTGACGAAGGTGGCGACGTCGCGGGAGAGGGCCTCTGTGAGCTCGTCGGGGGCCGGGGCCTTGGTGGCCGCGGTCGCGGCAACGGCGGTCTCGTCGACGGCGGTGTCGGCACGGCTGCGGCAACGGCGGCCGCGGTGTCGGCAACGGCGGTGTCGGCAACGGCGGTCTCGGTCTCGGCGACCTCGGTCCCAGGGACCGGCGGAACGAGATCCGGACGCTTGACTGAGGAAGATGCTTGCACGCAAACAAGTATTGCACACAAGCAGTTGTTGCGTCAACCGAGTGATATCGATGGTCGAAACCGGGGCGCCGAGCAGCCATAGGATGCGCCGGGATGCCCGCCACCCTCTTCGGCGTCCCCTCCTCGCACCCGACGCTCGCTGCGGAGCTGATGCTGCGCCACAAGGGGATCGGCTATCGCCGCATCGACCTCGTCAGCGGACTGCACCGGGGCATGGTGCGGGCGCTCGGCTACCCGCGCAACACGGTGCCGGCGCCGCGCCTGGGCGGCGCGCGCCTGCAGGGGACGCGACCAGCTCCTCGCCGAAGGCGTGATCGGCGGGCCGGAACGAAACGTCGCCGACTTCCAGATCGCGACCAGCGTCGGCCTGCTGCTCACCATGGGTGACACGCGCCCGTACGTGGAGGGCCGGCCGGCCGAGCACCACGCGCGGGCGGTCGTGCCGCGCCAGCCGGGCCGGCTGCCGCCCGCCCTCCCGGCGGCCTGGCGCCCGGCAGCCGGTTGATCGCACCCGTTCCGTCAGGTCGCACCCCTACCGTGCGACGAGAGAGAAATGGAAGCTGCAACCCCCCTCAGGGCGCCTCACGTGCGAGTCGTTGGCGAACGCGTGGTCGTCGACGGCCTCGTCGTGGACGACGAATGCGCCGTCAGGCTCGTCTCCGAGCGCGAGCAGAACGGCGAGGATCCGGTCAAGCTGGTCCGTGACGCCGTCGAGATCGGCGCGCGTGTGCTCGACCGTGAGCAGGCCGGCGCGAACGCCGAGTTCGTCAAGACCGAGTTCGAGCGCGCCGCCACCCAGCTGAACAGCGAGTTCACGGACAAGGCGCGGCAGGTGGCCGAGTTCCTCGGCGAGCGCGTCGACAGCGTCTTCGGCGCCGAGAACGGCCAGCTCGCCAAGGAGCTCGAGAAGCACTTCTCGGACGGCTCCTCGGCGTCGGTCCAGAACCGCGTGCGCGAGCTCGTGGCGGAGACGCTCGCGCGCTCGCGCGAGGACCTGATCCGCCAGTTCTCCACGGCGGACGGCTCCAACCCGCTGGCCGACTTCAAGGAGGGCACGATCCGCGTGCTGAAGGCCGCCGAACAGCGCCAGCACGAGAGCCAGCAGGCGCTGCTGCGGCAGATGTCGGATCTCGAGATGCAGCTCCAGGCGCTGCGGCACGAGAAGGAGAAGATCGAGGAGGTCGAGGCCGAGCGCGAGAAGGGGTCCGCCAAGGGCAGGACCTTCGAAGAGCACGTCGCGGACGCGGTCGACCGCGATCGCGCTGGCGCAGGGTGACGTCGCCGAGGCGGTGGGCGACTTCGTCGAGGCCACCGGCAAGGTCGGCGACGTGGTCGTCGCGATCGACGCTGCGCGCGGCCCCGCGCGCGGGCGCCTGGTCGTCGAGGCCAAGGACAGCCGCCTGTCGCAGCCGCGCGCCATGAAGGAGCTGAACGACGCGCTCGCCGAGCGCAGCGCCGACTTCGCGCTGCTCGTGGTGCCCACTGAGGAGGAGCTGCCGGCGAAGGTCGAGCCGCTGCGCGAGTACAACGGCGACAAGATCGTGGTCGCGCTCGACCCCGAGACGGGGACTCTCGCGCTCGAGCTCGCCTACCGGCTTGCCCGCGCGCGGGTGCTGCTGAAGCGCTCGGACGCCGACGGGATCGACGCAGCGGCCCTGCGCGCCACGGTCGAGCGGGCGCTCGGCGCCCTCGCCGAGGAGCGCAAGATCAAGAACCAGCTGACCGGCGCGAAGACCGGCATCGACAAGGCCTACGAGCTCGTCGAGGCGATGGCCGCCCAGGTCCGCGCTCAGCTCGACGAGATCGACGCGCTGGTGCGCGCCGGCTGCGACGACCGCGAGGACGTCGAGGGCGCGCCGCCGGTCCGGCCGGGGCTGCCCCCGGTCCGGCGGGCGCTGCCACCGGCCGCGGCCCCACCGGGGCCCGAGCTCGATCAGGACCAGCTGGCGCTCTAGCGTCCCGTCAGGGCAGCATCAGGTCGTTGTTCGAGGGCGGGCGCTCCGCGCCGATGTCGATCACGGCGGGCTCGATCTCCTTGCGCACGGCGGTCTCGGAGCCGGCGCGCACCTCGTAGCTGCCGGGCGACAGCGTCCGCTGGATCGTCCCGGTCTCGCCGGGATCGATCGGGCCCTTGCGCGCCGTCAGCGTCTCGCCCTCGATCATCACGATCCGCGGCCGGCGCGTCTGGTTCGAGATCGTGATGACCACCGGGCCGGCGCCGAGGCGGCTCGGCGAGACGGTGATCTTGTCCTGCTGGATGACGCCGCTGAGGCCGACCGGGACCGGTGGCCGCGGGTCGTTCTTGAAGTCCTCGTCGCCGCAGCCCGCGACGAGCGCCGCCGAGATCGCGGCGCCCGCAAGCGCTCCTGCCGTCCTCGACCCCACGGCGAGCAACCTACCCGAACCAGACTGAGCGGCGCGCAAGCAGGAGGTCGTCGAGCTCCTCCTGGATATGGGTGCGGATCCGCTCCGACAGTCGCTGCACGAGCGCCACGTCCTCGGCGTCCTCGGGGCCGTAGCGCGACATGTCGATGGGCTCGAGGAAGCGGATCTTGAACTTCGCGGGCATGTACATGAACGCCGCCGCCAGGCCGAACTGCGGGAAGGCATGGTTGACCGGGAAGTAGATGAGGCCGGTCAGGCGCTGAAGCAGCGGGACGTGCGCGAAGATCGGCATCGCCTCCTCGCCGCCGATCAGCGCCACCGGCACGATCGGCACGCCCGCGCGCATGGCGGTGCGCACGAACCCTCCGCGCCCGAAGCGGCGCAGGCGGTAGCGCTGCCAGAAGAGCTTGCGACTTCCCTTCTGGCCCTCGGGGAAGACGAGCGCGAGCCGCTGCTCGTCGCCCAGCAGCCGTTGCGCGTTCGCCGGGTGCGCGGCGACCATCCCGATCTTCGTGGTCAGCATCGACATGCCCGGATAGCCCTTGAACCAGTGCTCACCGAGCATGTAGACCGGTCGCGGAGACGGGTGCTCGAGCTTGATCGCCTGGATGATCATCGGCCCGTCCGGCGGGAGTGCCCCGGAGTGGTTCGAGACGAGCAGCGCTCCGCCCTCCGACGGCACGTGCTCGATTCCCTCGACCTCGACCCGGAACCAGTGCCGGTAGTAGAAGTCGAGCAGCGGCTCGACGAGGTCGAAGACGCGCTGAGAGCGACCCCAGTCGTCCAGCTGCCGGCCCGGCTCGGCGGCGGGCACGAGCCGGCGCAAATCGCGCAGGTCGGGCGCCGGCTCGTCGATCGGCTCGGGCGGCGGCGGCAGGTCGAGCACGCTGCCGCGCGGGTCGTAGCCGAGCAGCGGGCTCTCGCGCGTCAGCCCGCTCCTGCTCGTGGGGGTGCGGCGATCAGCCACGCGTGAACGGTAGCCCGACCAGCTCGGCCGTGGCGCCGTTCACGGTCACGGTGGCGCCCGGCTCGGCCTCGCGGCGGACCAGCGCGAGCGCGATCGGGCCGAAGCGGGGCGAGACGCACGTCGAGCCGACGCGCCCGACGACGCGCTCGCCGAGCATGATGTCGGTGCCGCGCTCGACCGGCTGCGGCAGCCGCAGGCCGCGCAGATGGCGGTTCGGCTTGCCCCTGTAGTGCAGCCGCGCCACCGTCTCCTGGCCGACGTAGCACCCCTTGGTGAAGCTCACGGCGCGCTCGTTGATGCCCGCCTCCTGGGGCATCGTCTCGGCGTCCATGTCGTAGCCGAGCCGCGGCCGGCCGCTCTCGATCCGCACGCACTCGGCGACCTCGCCGGAGACGACCGGCACGCCCAGGTCGAGTCCCGGCTCGCCGATCACGTCCACGCCGAGATCGGTCGACACGTAGAGCCCGTGCTCACCCTCGACGAAGGCGTGCTCCGCCGCGGGCGGCTCGACGTCCAGCGCAGAGCGGGCGGCCGGGCCCAGCAGCGACAGCAGCGCCCGCGTCTCGGTCAAGTCCTCGTGACGGACCTCGCGGCCGAGCGAGTACGTCTCGAGCAGGTGACGGATCACGGCGTGGCCGATCGCCTCGGTGTCGAGGAAGAACCAGTCGCTGTCAGCGGAAGCACCCGGCTCGGCCGGGTGCGCACCGATCCCCTTCCCGCGGAGGATCCGAAGATCCGTGCGCAGCTTGCCCTTCTGGCTCAGGATCGTCGCGTAGCAGCCCTGGCCGGGGGCGAGCGCCTCGACGTCGTTCGAGACCTGGCCCTGAAGGAAGTCCGCGGCCTCGGCGCCGCTCACGACGAACTTCGCCCGGTCGGAGCGATCCGCCACCGCCGGCCGCCTCGGTGACGAGCTCGTATTCGCTTGTCGCGATCACAGATCCAGTGTACTTTTAGACCCGTCTAAATCTGTATCCTAAGTCTGGCCAAAGAGTGAATCCCGCATCAACCAAATTCTCACGCCGCAAGCTGCTGGGCGGCGCGGCCGCCGCCGGCGCGACGCTGCCCGTCCTGCACGAGCTCGTTCCGCACCAGAGCCTGCACACCACGGGCGCGTCGGCCGCCGAGCACATGGCGCACCGCGAGAGCCACGGCGCAGCCGCCAACCACCTGGGCGCAGAGGGCACCGTCGACCCGCGCGTCAACGGCTTCGATCCCCAGGAGATCCTGCGCGACTTCGACGAGGGGACGCTCGTCGACGGCGTCCGCGAATGGGAGATCGTCGCCCGCGAGAAGGAGATCGAGGTCGCGCCCGGGCGTCAAGTACCTCGCCTGGACCTACAACGACCGCGTCCCCGGTCCCACGCTGCGGGCGCGCGAGGGCGAGCGGATGCGCGTGAAGTTCGTGAACGGCTCGCCGCACCCGCACACGATGCACTTCCACGGCATCCACCGCGACCTCATGGACGGCGTGCCCGGCATCGGCGCCGGCAACATCGACCCGGGAGGGCGAACCGTCTACGAGTTCGACGCCAGCCCCTTCGGGCTCCACCTCTACCACTGCCACTCGACCCCGCTGGCGGAGCACATCGCCAAGGGCCTCTACGGCGCCGTGGTGATCGATCCCAAGGCCGGCCGCCCGCCCGCCGACGAGCTCGTGATGGTGATGAACGGGTTCGACACGAACTTCGACCGCTCCAACGAGGTGTACGCGGTCAACACGGTCGCCTTCGAGTACATGCAGCGCCCGGTCCAGGTCAAGCGCGGCGAGCTCGTGCGGATCTACCTGGTGAACATCCTCGAGTACGACTTCCTCAACTCGTTCCACATCCACGCGAACTTCTTCGACTACTACCCGACCGGCACCCGGCTCGAGCCGCGCGACTTCACGGACACGGTGATCCAGGGCCAGGGCGAGCGCGGCATCCTCGAGCTGCGCTTCCCGTACACCGGCAAGTACATGTTCCACGCCCATGTGAGCGAGTTCGCGGAGCTCGGCTGGATGGGCTTCTTCGAAGTCAGCTGATGGAAGCCGCCACCGTCACCCGGCGCCGTCCGACCTGGCTCGCGGGCCTCGCCCCGCTCGTCGTGCTCGCGCTCGCCATCGGGCTGTTCGTCGCGCTCGACGCGCCCGGGCTCGACCGGATCGGGGTGCCGGAGGAGAACCTGGCGGTCGAGCGGACCGTGCTCGCGCCGGGCGAGATCGAGCTGCACGTGCGCAACGACGGGGCCGACCCGGTCGAGGTGCGGCAGGTGATCGTGAACGACGGCTTCGCCGTCGTTCACGCAGTCGAACGACGACATCGGCCGGCTCGGCGGCTCCACGATCGACGTGCAGTACGCCTGGATCGAGGGCCAGGCCTACGAGCTGATCCTGCTCACGGCGACGGGCGCCACGATCACGCACGAGATCGAGGCGGCCGTCGAGACGCCGGACGCGGACCTCGGCTTCTACGGGCTGATGGCCCTGATCGGGCTGTACGTCGGGATCATCCCGGTGGCGATCGGGATGCTGTGGCTGCCGTGGGTGCGCGCGCGTCGACGCGCGCTGGATGCGCTTCCTGCTCGCGTTCACGATCGGGCTGCTCGCCTTCCTCGGCGTCGACGCGCTGCTCGAGGGAACCGAGCTCGCCGGCAGCGGGCCGGGCTCGTTCGGCGGGGCCGCGCTCGTCTGGCTCGGCGCTGCCGGCGCCTACCTGGCGCTCGCGGCCGTCGACGGCTGGCTCAGGTCGCGGCGCGAGCGGCTCGGCGAGGAGGACGGCGGCGACCGGCTCCGGGCTCGGCTACCGGGCCGCCTTCCTGGTGGCGCTCGGCATCGGGCTCCACAACCTCGGCGAGGGCCTCGCGATCGGCTCCGCGTACGCGATCGGCTCGCTCGCCCTCGGCGCGGCGCTGGTGGTCGGCTTCGCACTTCACAACACCACCGAGGGGCTCGCGATCGTGGCGCCGGTGGCGCGCGAGGGGCGCGCTCGGGTCGACCGGCTGCTGCTGCTCGGCGTGCTCGCAGGCGCTCCGGCGGTGCTCGGCGCCTGGATCGGCGCGTCGGCGTTCCATCCGAGCCTGGCCGCGCTCATGTTCGGCATCGGCGCGGGCGCGATCGCCCAGGTGATCGTGCAGATCGCGCCGCAGGTGCGCGACGAGAGCGGCCGCTTCCTGCATCCGCTCGCGAGCGTGGGCGTGCTCGCCGGCCTGTTCGTCATGTACGTGACCGGGCTGCTGGTGTCCGTCTGATGGCGACCCGGACCGAGGCGAACGAGATCACGGGCGCCGTCCAGGACTACGCCAAGGCGATCTGGTCGCTCGCGCAGCGCGGCCGCGGGCCGGTGGCCACCTCGGCGCTCGCCGAGCGTCTCGACGTGTCGCCGGCGTCGGCGTCGGCGATGATCAAGCGCCTCGAGGCGCTCGGGCTCGTCTCGCGCGAGCCCTACCACGGCGTCCGGCTCACCCGCGCGGGCGAGCGGGTGGCGCTCGAGGTGCTGCGCCACCACCGGCTGCTCGAGCTGTATCTGGCGGAGGCGCTCGGCATGTCATGGGACCGCGTGCACGAGGAGGCGGAGGTGCTCGAGCACGCGATCTCGCCCGAGCTCTCGGAGCTGATCGCGGCGAAGCTCGGCAACCCGACCCACGACCCGCACGGCGACCCGATCCCGACCGTCGACGGCGAGATCGACGAGCGCCCCTCGCGTGCGCTCGCCGACCTGCGGCCCGGGGGAGCGCGGCGTCTTCTCGCGCGTGTCGGACTCGAACCCCGACATGCTGCGCTACCTCTCCGAGCGGGGGATCGCGCCGGGCGACGAAGTCGAGCTGACCGGCCACGAGCCCTTCGGCGGCCCGCTCACCGTGCGGGCCAACGGGCGCGACCACGCGCTCGGCGATCAGCTCGCCCGCGCGATGCGGATCGAGGGCGCCGGAGCGGGTCGCCGGCCCCGGTAGGGTTCCGGCCGGATGGCGCTTGCCGAGGACTTCCAGGGCGTGGTCGACACGCTCCCGCCGGACTGGACCCAGCTCGAGCTCGACCTGCGCATCGCGGACGAGGACCGCTACGTCGAGGCCGCGACGCTGCTCGTGACCATCAACGCGATGCCGTACTCGCAGGCCGACTGGCACTGGCGCCTGCGCACGGCCCGCGAGTTCGGGCACGCCGCCGCGCCCGAGACGGTGCACGGCACGCTCGGGCTGCTCGACGACAACGGAATCGAGGGCGAGCTCGTGGTGCGCGAGGCCCGCTCCGGCCGCGCCGAGGTCGTGCAGATGTGGGGCCGCCCCGAGTCGGTGCGCCAGGAGTTCCGCCGCCGCCGCGACTTCTAGCGTGGCCCGCGTCGCGCTGCTCTGCCCCGACCTGCTGTTCGGCTCGAAGCTTCAGGGCGCCCTGCGCGCCGCCGGGCACGAGGTCGTCCAGCCGGGGGAGGAGGCCGAGCTGCTCGTCGTGGACCTCACCGTCGATCCCGAGGAGCGGATCGAGCGCTCGGCAGGCGCCGGAATGCCGCGGCTCGGCTTCTACTCGCACGTCGAGCAGGACGTGCGGCGGCGCGCCGAGGAGGCGGGCTTCGAGCGGGTCGTGCCGCGCTCGCGCATGGCGCGCGAGGCGCCGGCGCTCGTCGAGGCGATGCTCGCCGGCGGCGCCTGAGCCCGAGCGGCGCTCAGTCGAGCGGGCGGTCGCCGATCCAGTAGCGCGGGCCCGGCCCGGCGCGGCTCGCGCGGTCGTCCGGGTTCGCGAGCCGGCAGCGGTCGAGCGAGAGGCAGCCGCAGCCGATGCACTCGGTCAGGCCGAGCTTCAGGCGCTCGAGCTCCGCGATGCGCTCGTCGATGCGCGAGCGACCAGCCGCTCGAGAGCCGCGACCAGTCGCGGCGGGTCGGCGCGCGATCGGGCGGCAGCTTGGAGAGCTCCGCTCCGATCTCCTCGAGCGAGAGCCCGACGCGCTGGGCGAAGACGATGAACGCGATCCGGCGCAGCACCGGCCGCGGGTAGCGCCTGTGGCCCGAGCCGGCGCGCTCCGAGCTGATCAGCCCGCGCTCCTCGTAGAAGCGGAGCGCCGAGGCGGCCACGCCGCTCCGGTCCGCGACCTCGCCGATGCTGAGCAGGTCGGACATATCAAGCTCACTTTAGCTTGAAGGAGGCAGCGAGAACGCGCGCTCCACGTCCGGCGGCGCGTCGAGGATGCCGAAGCGGGCGTCGAACTCGGCCCACTCGACGAGCGCCGCGCGGTCGAGCACGAGCGGCGGCCTCAGGGCCGGCGCGACGGCGGCGAGCTGCGCCTCGGATGAGCGGCTCGTCTGCCCCGGACGCCTGAACGATGTCGGCAACCGCCGCGGGCCGGTCGGCGAGCGCCGCCCGCGTCCCGGCCCGTAGCGCGGCGAGCACGTCGTCGACGAGCGCCCGGCGTTCCTCCAGCGTGTCGCGCTCCACCGCCAGCACCAGCTCGGGATAGCGCGGGGCGCCGAACTCGTCGACGCGGAACTCGCGCGTCGCCACCCCGCGCTCGCGCAGCGCGACCCCCTCGACGTTCCAGAACGAGACGACCGCGTCGACGCGGCCGGCGATCAGCGCCGGGACGGCCGAGAAGCCGATCGTCAGCCGCCGCACACGGTCGAAGTCGCCGCCGTCGTCCTCGACCACCGCCCGCAGGAGCGCCTCGTCCGAGGGCAGCCCGGTAACGCCGACGCGCCGGCCCTCGAGGTCGCGCGGGCGGCTGCACCTCCCCGGCGCGGGCGATCACGGCGGCGAGCGGCCGCTGCACCAGCGCTCCGACGCCCACCACGTCCTGGCCGCGCTCGCGCGCGAGCCCGAGGTCGTGGATGTCAACGACCGCGAGGTCGGCGCGCCCGGCGGCGAGCAGCTTCAGCGAGTCGGTCGAGGCGGACGGCACCCGGATCTCGAGCTCGACCCCGTTCCTCTCGTCGAGCCCCAGCCGCTCGGCCGCGTAGATGCCCGAGTGCACCGCGTTGGGCTGGAAGTCGAGCGCCAGCGCCGCCGGATCGGCGCCGTCGCCGGATCGCCGCCGCACGCGGCCAGCGGGAGCAGCGCTGCGAGCAGGAGCCGGCGCACGGCGGACAAGGGTATGCACCGCCGGGCGCGAAACCGGCAGTGTGGAGGACCGCGGACCAGCCGCATACATGGCCGAGTTCGTCGGCACCCTGCTGCTCGTCTTCTTCATCACGGCGGCGGTGTCGCTGTACGGGCCCGAGCCGTCGCCCGTCAATCCGAACCCGTTCGTGGACTTCGGCGTGATCGGCCTCGTTCACGTCCTCGTCCTGTTCGTCCTGATCCAGACGCTCGCGGTGATCTCGGGCGCGCACTTCAACCCGGCCGTGACGGTCGCGCTGACGGCGCTGCGGCAGATCAAGGCCGCCGACGCGGGGATCTACATCGTCGCCCAGCTCGCCGGTGCCGTGGCCGGGCGCCCTGCTCACGAAGGGGATCCTGCTCGACGAGGGCCAGGTGGAGAACTACGGCGCCCCGGCGGTCACGAGCGTGGTCGACGGCGCGGCCTTCCCGGGGATGGTCGTCGAGGCGCTCGGCACCTTCTTCCTCCTCTGGGCGATCATCGGCGTGGCGGTCCACCCGCGCGCGGCCAAGGAGTGGGCGGGGTTCGCGATCGGCGGTGCGCTCGGAATGGGCGTGATGGTGCTGGCGCCGGTCACGGGCGCGGGCTTCAACCCTGCGCGCAGCTTCGGCCCGATGCTCGTCTCGGGCGAGTGGGACAACTTCTTCGTCGTCTACCTGATCGGCCCGCTGGTGGGGGCGCTGGTGGCGGCGGTCGTCTACTTCTACGTGTTCGTGCAGCCCGGCAGGAAGGGCGAGGAGGGCATGACGCCGGTCGGGTAGGGGCCGGTCACACGACCTTCACCCGCTGTTCGCACGGTCTTCACCGGCGCCCGGAGCGCGGCGCGCACACTTGCCGCGAATGCGCACCGTCCGCCGCCGCGAGCTGATCGGGATGGGTATCGGAGGCGTGGCGGCGGTGTCGCTCGGCGCGGCGTTCTGGGACGAGCTCTTCGGCGAGGCCGAGAGCCGCCCGCTGCGCAGCGGGCGCGGCTACGGGCCGCTCGGCCCGCCGGACGAGAACGGCGTGCGGCTGCCGGAGGGATTCCGGTCGCGGGTGGTGGCGCGCGGCGACGAGGTCGTGCCCGGCACCGGCTACCGCTGGCACCTCGCCTCCGACGGCATGGCGTCGTTCCCGCGGCGAGGACGGCGGCTTCGTGCTCGTGTCCAACTCGGAGACGATCGAGGGCGGGGCGTCGGCGCTCCGCTTCGGCCGCGACGGGCGGGTCGAGGACGCCTACCGGATCCTCTCCGGCACGACCCAGAACTGCTCCGGCGGCGGGACCCCCTGGGGCACCTGGCTCTCGTGCGAGGAGGTCGAGGACGGGCGCGTGTGGGAATGCGATCCGAGCGGCCGCCGTCGCGCGGTCGCGCATCCGGCGATGGGTGTCTTCAAGCACGAGGCCGCCGCCGTCGACCCGCGCGCCCGCCGCGTCTACCTGACCGAGGACCTGATCGACGGCGGGCTCTACCGCTACACCCCGGCCGACTGGCCCGACCTCTCCCGCGGCCTGCTCGAGATCGCGCGGGAGAGCGGCGGGCGCGTCGAGTGGGTGGAGCTGCCCGACCCGCTGGCCCGCCGCGAGCGCACGCGGCGGCAGGTGGACGGATCCCTGCAGCTGAAGCGCGGGGAGGGGATCTGGCTCGACGGGAGCACGCTCTACGTCTCGACCACGGCCGACCACCGGGTGCACGCCTACGACACCCGGCCGCGAGCGCATCGAGGTGATCTACGACGGGCTCGCGTCGCGCAGCGCGCCGCTCCTGCGGGTCGACCAGATGACCGGCTCGCGGGCGGGCGAGATCTTCGTGTGCGAGGACATCGCGACCGACGAGATCGACATGGGCGTGATCGACCGCGACCGGCGCGTGTCCCGCTTCCTCTCGGTCACGGGGCCGCAGCACGAGCGCTCCGAGCTCACCGGCGTGACGTTCGACCCGAGCGGCCGGCGGATGTTCTTCTCCTCACAGCGGGCGTTCCCGGAGTCCGAGCTCGCTGCCCGGGCCGGGCGCCGTCTACGAGATCACGGGGCCCTTCCGGGGCGCCGCCTGAGCGCGCCTCAGCGGAAGAGGTCCTGCTCCGGCGGGCGCCGCAGCGCGGCCGCGCCCGGGCCGTCGGCGTCCGTGACGTAACGATCGAGACCGCGGACGAGCACCGCCGGCTCGAGCGAGTCCTTCGCGCGCGCCAGGTCGGCCGCCGCGGCGGCGGCGTCGGCGATTGCGATCGAGCTCACGCGCAGCTCGCGCCCGAACGCGTCCGGGCGGCCCTGCCAGTGGTCGACCGGGGTGAGCCCGGCGAGCCCGATCGCCACGTCGGTCTGCCCGACCCGCCATGCGCGCCCGAAGGAGTCGGCGACGATGACCGCCGGCCGCACCCCGCGCGCCTCCTCGATGCCCGCGCGCAGCCTGCGCGCCGAGGCGTCGGGGTCCTCGGGGAGGAGCACCAGCTCGCCCGCCTCGCCCGCGTTCGACTGGTCGACGCCCGCGTTCGCGCAGACGAAGCCGTGCCTCGTGGCGCAGATCAGCACGCCGTCGACGGCGCGCAGCAGCTCGGCCGACTCGTCGAGCACCGCCTGGACGAGCCGCGCGTCCTTGCCGTGCTCGGCGGCGAGCGCGCGGGCACGCTCGCCGGGCTCGATCTCGGCGAGGCGGCGGACGCGACCCTCGGCCTTCGACACGACCTTGTGCGCGACCACGATCACGTCGCCGCTCGCGAGATCGGCGGGCGCGGCGGCGGCGATCAGGCCGGCGAGGTCATCGCCCAGTCCGACGGGCGGCAGCGAGGGCAGCGCAAGGCAGGTGAGCTGGGCCACGGGGCGGAGACTAGGCGCGCGCGGCGCTAGGCCGACGCCGGCGCCACGCGCGTCGCGGAGGCTCGCGCGCGCGAGCGGTCGAGCTGGCGCAGCGCCCCGCGCGTCGAGGGGGCGTGGCCGCGGCACTCGTCCAGCACGCCCGAGAGGTCGGCGAGGTCCTCGGGCGTGTCGACGTCGAACATCAGCGTCGGGACCCGCTCGACCGCGTAGGCGACGCCCGCGTCCCGGGCGGCCGCGACGTGGCGCTCGAAGCTGCCCGGCCCGAAGCTCGGCGCGATCGCGTCCGGCGGCGCGAGCAGCAGCGCGTTGGTGCCGGTGCCGTGGCGGTCGGGGACGATCGCCACGGCGGCCTCGAGCTCGAGCAGCGCGCCCACCTCGTCCGGATCGACGAGCGGCGTGTCGCCGGGCACGAGCAGCACGCGCTCGTAGCCGGCGGCCTGCGCGTAGCGGATGCCGATCACCGCGGCCGCGGACTGGCCCGCCTGCTCGGTGTCGCGCAGCACCTGCACCCGCTCCCCGAGCGCGGCCGATTCCGCCACGCGGTCGGAGGTCACGACCGCCACGGCGTCGAGGCCCGGCACGTGGCGCAGCGAGGTGAGCACGTCGGAGAACATCGCCTGCGCGAGGGCCTGGCGCGAGCCCGCGCCGAGCAGGCCGGCGAGGCGCTGCTTCGCCGCGCTGAAGCTCTTGACCGGGAGGATCGCGATCGTTCTCATCGAGGACGGCCCGCAGACTCAGCCGAGCCTAGCGCGGCGGCCCGCAGGGCCGCTCTTCAGGCGGAGAGCTTCGCCGCAAAGTCCAGGGTCTTCGTCGCCAGCGCAAGCCGCTCCGCAGCGCTGTTCATGAGCGTGTCGGTGACGAGGCAGTCGAGGCCCGGCACCTCCTCGTCGGCCACGATGCCGTCGAGCACATCCGCGTAGGCCTTGGCGATCCCCGCCGCGTTCGTCTCGATCCCCGCGAAGCGGCAGAAGTCGTCGGTCGGCCCCTTGAGGACGCGCCCCCCGACGAACGGGCTCACCGCGACAACCGGCGCGGGCGCTTCGCGGAGCGCGGCCGCCAGCCCGGGCAGCGCGAGGATCGGCCCGATCGACGCCACGGGGTTCGAGGGGCCGATCACGATCGCGTCGGCGTCCGCGATCGCGGCCAGCACGGCGGCGGAGGGCCGCGCCGAGTCGATGCCGCGCAGCTCGACCGCGTCCACCGGCCCCTCGGCGTGCTCGACGATCATGAACTCCTGGAACGGGAGCGGTGCGCCCGCGCGCGCCGACCCAGGTGGTGACCGGCTGGTCCGACATCGGCAGCACCCGCGCCCGCACGCCGAGCGCCTCCGTCACCGCGGCCTGCGCCTCGGTCAGGCTCGCGCCCGCGCGCAGGCGCTCGGTGCGCACCAGGCAGTTCGCAAGGTCGCGGTCGCCGAGCCGGAACCAGTGCGGGACCCCGGCGCGCCTCGAGCGCGCTCCATCACGTTCCAGGTGTCGTCGCGCAGGCCCCAGCCGCGCTCGTCGATCGCATCGGCGAGCCAGTAGGTCACGAGGTCGGGGTCGGGCGAGACGTGAACGCCGTAGACCTCGACGTCATCGCCCGTGTTGGCGACCACGGTGAGCTCGCCGGCGACGTCGAGCAGGCCGCGGGCGAGCTTGGCGCCGCCCGTGCCCCCGGACAGCAGCAGCGTCAGACGCGCTCCTCGGGCCAGCTGTCGACGAACAGGTCGAGGACGAGCTCCCCGTCAGCTGCCGAGTAGCCGGACAGGTCCGTGACGCCGGCCGCGGCCAGCACCTCGTCGTCGATGAACGTGTTGCCGGTGGTCGAGCGCGGGTCCTGGACGAGGATGGCGTGGGCGGCGTCGGCCATGATCTCCGGCGTGCGCGAGCGCGCCATGGCCTCGTCGCCGCCGAGCAGGTTCTGGACGGCGGCGGTGGCGATGATCGTGCGCGGCCACAGGCAGTTCGCGCCGATGCCCGCCTCCGCCTCGTCGGCGGCGACGCCGAGCGTGAGCATCGTCATCCCCATCTTCGAGAGCGTGTAGGCGCTGTGGCCCGCGAGCCAGCGCGGGTCGAACGTCAGCGGCGGCGAGAGCGTGAGCACGTGAGCGTGGTCCGACTCGCGCAGGTGGGGCAGGCAGGCGCGCGTGACGACGAAGGTGCCGCGCGAGTTGATCGTCTGCATGAGGTCGAAGCGCTTGACCTCGAGGTCGCGCATCGGCGCCAGGTTGATCGCGCTGGCGTTGTTGACCACGATGTCGATGCCGCCGAAGCGCTCCACCGTCTGGGCGACGGCGTCGTCGACGGCGCCCGCATCGCGGATGTCGCCGACGATCGGGAGCGCCTCGCCGCCCGCCTCCTGGATCTCCTCGGCGGCGGTGTAGACCGTGCCGGCCAGCTTCGGGTGCGGCTCGGCCGTCTTCGCGACCAGGGCCACGCGCGCGCCGTCGCGGGCCGCGCGCGCGGCGATCGCGAGCCCGATGCCGCGGCTGCCGCCCGACATGAAGATCACACGGCCGTTGAGCGAGTCTGCGCGCGCCATCGCCCGGAGCATATGGACCGGGCAGGAGGTAGGCTGGCGCGCCGCCGTGAGACTCGCGAACCGCACAGCCCTCGTGACCGGAGGCGCCTCCGGGATCGGCGCCGCCACCTGCAGGCGGCTCGCCGCCGAGGGCGCGCGCGTGGCGGTCACCGACATCAACCTGGAGGGCGCGCGTGCCGTGGCCGGCGAGATCGACGGTGCGGCCTTCGAGCTCGACGTGCGTTCGACGGAGTCGATCGCCGCCGCGGTCGCCGGCGCGCGAGTCCGAGCTGGGCCCCGTCGACGTGCTCGTGAACAACGCGGGCTACGACGAGTGGGCCTGGTTCACCGACACCGACGAGGAGCTCTGGGACCGCGTGCTGGCGGTCAACCTGCGCGGCGTCATCGCCGTCACGCATGCCGTCCTGCCGGGCATGCAGGAGCGCCGCCGCGGCCGCATCGTCAACACCGCCTCCGAGGCGGGGCGCGTCGGCTCGAGCGGCTCCGCCGTCTACTCCGCCGCGAAGGCGGGCGTGATCGGGTTCACCAAGACGATCGCCGTCGAGAACGGCCGCTACGGCATCACCTGCAACGCGGTCGCGCCCGGGCCGATCGAGACGCCGCTCCTGATGGCGGCGCCCGAGCAGCTCGGCGACGTCGGCAAGCGCATCGTCGACACGATGATCGGCTCCACCAACCTGCGCCGCCTCGGGCGATCCGGACGAGGTGGCCGCCGCGATCGCCTTCCTCGCGTCCGACGACGCGTCGTACGTGACGGGCCAGTCGCTCGGCGTGAGCGGCGGGCTTGCCAGGATCTAGCTCATGGTGAAGATCCGCGAGGTCGGCCCGCGGGACGGGTTCCAGAACGAGCCCGAGGTCATCGCGACCGACGACAAGGTGCGGCTCGTCGAGATGCTCGCGCGCACGGGCGTGCGGCGGCTCGAGGTCACGAGCTTCGTGCGCGCCGACGTGATCCCCCAGCTGGCCGACGGCCGCCGAGGTGCTGCGCCGCGCCGACATCCCGGACGACGTCGCGGTGACCGTGCTGATCCCGAACGAGCGCGGGCTCGACAACGCGCTGCGCGCTGCGGCGACGCGACTTCCAGGAGGTCAACCTCTTCCTCTCGGCGTCCGAGACGCACAACCGCAAGAACGTGAACCGCTCGATCGAGGAGTCGCTGTCAGGGCTCGAGCGCGTCGTCGGGCGGGCGCGCGCCGAGGGGCTTCGCTGCGAGGGCGTGATCTCGGTCGCCTTCGGCTGTCCCTACGAGGGCGAGGTCCCGCGCGAGCGCGTGCTCGTCGATCGCGCGCCGGCTCGTGGACGCCGGCTGCGAGGAGATCGCCTTCGGCGACACCACCGGCATGGCGAACCCGGTGCAGGTCGAGGGCTTCTTCGACGGGCTCGACCTGCGGCGCCGAGCTGACCGCGCACTTCCACAACACCCGCGGCCAGGGGCTCGCGAACGTCGTGAGCGCGCTGCGGGCCGGGGTGCGCTCGTTCGAGAGCTCGTTCGGCGAGCTCGGCGGCTGTCCCGTCCCGGCCGGCGCGACCGGCAACATCGCGAGCGAGGACCTCGTCTCGATGCTGCACGAGATGGGCTACGAGACGGGCATCGACCTCGAGAAGCTGATCGGATGCGCGCGCGAGGCGCAGCGCGTGCTCGGCCGGCCGCTGGGCAGCCACGTGCTGACGGCGGGACCGGTGGAGTGGCGGTCCGAGACCCGCGAGTAGCCACGGCCTTCCCCGGGTACGCACAGGCCCATGGCGACGCCGACGAGGGGACCAGGCGTCGAGGAGGAGGAGGGTCGCAGCAACGGCGAGGCTCCGGTCGGCCGCGGCGGCACCTACCGCACGCTCGACGAGCAGACCGAGGAAGGACGCCTCTCACCCGCCGAGGAGCGCTTCGAGCGCCGACGGCGCACCGTGGGCCTCTTCCTCGGGCCGATCGCGTTCGCGCTCGTCCTGCTGATCCCGTTCGACCTCGAGCCGAACCAGCACCGGCTCGCCGCCATCCTCGCGCTGGTGGTCGTCTGGTGGGTCAGCGAGGCGATCCCGATCCCGGTCACGGCGCTGCTCGGCGTCGCGCTCGTCGCGCTGCTCGAGGCCACACCGACCCCGCCCGAGGGCGACGCGGCGACGGACGTCGTCTTCGCCACCTTCTCGGACGACACGATCTTCCTCTTCATCGGCAGCTTCATCATCGCCGAGGCGATGGTGGTGCACGGGCTGCACCGAAGACTCGCCTTCCGCGTCCTCTCGATGAAGGCCGTGGGCGGCTCGACCTACCGGATCATCCTCGCCTTCGGCCTGATCGGGGCGCTCACGTCGCCGGTGATGTCGAACACCGCGGGCGCCGCGATGATGCTGCCGATCGCGCTCGGCGTGATGGGCGTCGTGGGAGGGATGGTCGCAAGCCAGCTCGAGGGCGAGCATCAGGTCGAGAAGCTGAGGTTCGGCGCTGCGCTCATGCTCGTCATCACCTACGGCATCACGGTCGGCGGCCTCCTGCTCCCGATCGGCAGCCCGCCGAACCTGATCGGCCGGGACCTGCTCGAGAGCGAGACCGGCGAGCCGATCACGTTCCTCGAGTGGTTCCTGATGGCGCTGCCGATCGTCGTCGTGATGTTCGTGGCGGTGGTCGTGATCGTGATGCTCATGAACCGCCCCGAGGTCAAGCACGTCGAGGGCGTCGAGGAGTACGTGGCCGAGGAGCGCAAGAAGCTCGGACCGCTCAGCCGCGGCGAGAAGAACACGCTGCTCGTGCTCGCCTTCGCGCTGATCGGCTGGTTCCTGCCGGGCATCGTCGGCGTGTTCGCAGGCGATGACTCCGACGCCTACGTCCAGGTCGGCGAGGCGTCCAACGAGGGCACCGTTGCGCTCGCTCGCAGTGGCGCTGCTGTTCCTGCTCCCGGTGAACTGGAAGGAGCGCAAGTTCACCATCAGCTGGAACCAGGCCGCGCGCATCGACTGGGGGACCGTGCTGCTCTTCGGCGGCGGCATCGTGCTCGGGGCGATGCTGAGCGAGACCGGCCTCGCCGAGCAGATCGGCACCTCGATCTCGGACGCGCTCGGCGTGTCGACCATCTTCGGCATAACCGTCGTGATCGTCGTGATCGCGATCCTGATCTCGGAGACGACGAGCAACACCGCCAGCGCGGCGATCGTGGTTCCGATCGCGATCTCGATCGCCGCGTCGGCGGACCTGAACCCGACGATCCCGGCGCTGGCCGCGATCTTCGCGGCGAACTACGGCTTCATGCTCCCGGTCTCCACGCCGCCCAACGCGATCGTCTACTCCTCCGGGTTGCTTCCGATCACGCGAATGATCAAGGCGGGCTTCGTCTTCGACATCATCGGCGCTGTGCTGTGCATCGTCGGCGTGACCGTGATGGCGAACCTGGTGGGTCTCGCGTAGGCCTCGTCCGCCCCTCACTGCTCGCGGTCGCGGCAGGGACCGTGACCGTGCTGCCCGGCTTCCTCGTGGGCGCGCTCGCGCTGCAGATCCGCGGCGACCTCGACGCGAGCGTCGAGGCGGTGGCGGCGGGCGTCAGCGTCTTCTTCCTCGCGGGCGCGATCGGCGCGGGGCCGGGAGGGCGGCTCTCCGAGCGCACGGGCGCGCTACGCGCGATGGTCAGCAGCTCGCTCGTGACGTGTGTCTGCCTGCTCGTCGCCGGGTCTGCGGCGAGCTCGCTCGTCGCTCTGTTCGCCTGCCTCGCCGGCGCCGGCCTCGCGAACGCCGTCGCACAGCCCGCGATCAACCTGTTCATGGCCGATCAGGTGCCGATGGAGCGCCAGGGCCTCGCGTTCGGGATCAAGCAGTCGGCGATCCCGGCCGCCGTGCTGATCAGCGGGCTGGCGCTGCCCGTGCTCGCGATCCCGTTCGGCTGGCGCGCCACGTTCGCGATCTGCGCCCTCGCGCCGCTCGCAGTGGCGATCATGCTCAGCCGCCAGGCCGGGCTGCTGCGGCCCGCCGCGCTGCGCGAGCGCGCGCCGCGCCCCTCGCGCGCGCTGATCCTCGTCGCGCTCGGCGCGGCGCTCGGCAGCTCGGCGCCCTGCGCCCTCAGCGCCTACCTGGTGGCCTCGGCCGTCGATGCGGGGATCGCCGAGGGCACGGCCGGGATCCTGGCCGCGGTGGGGAGCGCGGTCTCGCTCGGCCGTGCGGCTGGCGGTCGGCATCCGGGCGGACCGCCGGCTCGACTACGGCTTCCGGATGGTCGTGACCCTGATCGGGCTCGGCTGCTTCGGATTCGCGCTGCTCGCCTTCGGGACGCCCGCGCCCTTCGCCATCGGGGCCGTGCTGGCGTTCGCCCTCGGATGGGGCTGGCCCGGCATCTTCAACATGGCGATCGTGCATCTGCACCGCGACGCGCCCGGCGCCGCGACCGGGATCAGCCAGACCGGGATCTACGTCGGGGCGGGGGGAGGGCCGGCCGCGTTTGGCGCCCTGTACGCGATGAGCGGCTACACCGTCGCCTGGCTCGTCACGGCCGGGGTTGCGCTCAGCGCGGCGTTCGTGATGGCCCTCGCCGGCCGCCGCGTGGCCCTCAGCCGGCCTTGACCACCCCAAGCTCCGACATTTTTAGACCCTTTTTAGGTGTTGGACCTTTCTGGGGCGGGTAATAACCCATAGCCGCCGAGGCCGGTTTTCGGCACATATGGGTTCCCCCGACCCAGCCTCGGCATCAATGCACACTCGAGCTCGGAACACCAGATCCGGGCTCGAGTCGTTTCTGGGGCCGTTTCAGCGGCCTGCGAACTGGGGCGGGCGCTTCTCGAAGAAGGCGCGCGTCCCCTCGGCGAAGTCCTCGGTCCCGGCGAGCTGCTCCTGGGCGGAGACCTCCAGCTCGAGCGTCGCCGAGAGGGCGGGCTTGGCCGCCGCGTCGAGCACGCGCTTGGCGAGTCCGACCGCCCGCGGGGCACAGGCGAGCAACTCGTCCGCGAACGCGCGCGGTCAGCTCGTCGAGCGACTCCGCCGGCGCGATCCGGTTGGCGAACCCGATGCGGTGGGCCTCGCGCCCGTCGATCACCTTGCCGGTGAGGATGAGCTCCTTGGCGTTGCCGAGACCGACTACGGCCGGCAGCCGCGAGCAGCCGCCCACGTCCGGAAGCAGCCCGACCCGCACCTCCATGATCCCGGCCACGGCATCCTCGGCCATCGTGCGGAAGTCGCATGCCAGCGCGAGCTCGAACGCACCGCCGAGCGCCGCGCCGTGGATCTGGCAGATCGTCGGCTTCGGCATCTCCTCGAGCAGGTTCCACCAGCCGATGAGCGGCCGCCGGAACGACCTCAGGCCGTCGGGGTTCTCGGACAGCCGGCGCAGATCGGAGACGTCCATGCCCGCGGAGAACATCGCCCCCTCGCCGCGCAGCACGACCACACGGACCGCGTCGTCGGCGGCCGCCTCCTCGATCGCTGCGCCCAGCTCCCTGATCACATCCTTGCCCAGCGCATTGCGTTTCTCCGGACGGTTGAGAACGACATGCCGCACGCCATCGAGGTCCTCTGTGAGCACAAGTCCCATGGTGGGAATGACCCTATCGGGAGCGATGTTGCAGCGAGAGGAGTGCGGTGTGCGCGGGCGAAGCCCCGACACGTATGCCCGCGCCCGGCCCCGACCCGACCAAGCTCGCGCCGCGTCCGCTCGTGGCTGCGCTGATCGGCGCCGAGGCGGGAGCGGCCATCGGCCTGGTCGTGCTCGGCGGGACGGTCTTCGCCCCGCTCGGGCTCGCTGTGGCGGGCGCCGTGGCAGGCCCGCTCGCGCTGGCAGGCGCCGCGCGCGTGCAGCGCGTCCTCGTGCGGCGCGGCATCCGCCGGCAGCTGCGCCACAGTCATCCCGCGCCTGACGGCTAGACCTGGAGGGCCTCGATCAGGTGCCGACGTAGGCCGCGAGGTGCTCGCCGGTGAGGGTTGAGCGGGCGGCAACGAGGTCGGCGGGTGTTCCCTCGAAGACGATCCGGCCGCCGTCGTGGCCGGCGCCGGGGCCGAGGTCGATGATCCAGTCGGCGTGCGCCATGACCGCCTGGTCGTGCTCGATGACGATGACCGACTTGCCGGAATCGACGATCCGGTCGAGCAGGCCGAGCAGCTGCTCGACGTCGGCGAGGTGAAGGCCGGTGGTCGGCTCGTCGAGGACATAGACGCCGCCCTTCGCGGCCATGTGCGTGGCCAGCTTTAGTCGCTGCCGCTCGCCGCCGGAGAGGGTGGTGAGTGGCTGACCGAGGCTGAGGTAGCCAAGCCCGACGTCGTCGAGCCGGGTCAGGATCTTGTGGGCCGCCGGCAGGTTGGCGTCGCCGTTGTTGAAGAACGCGGTCGCCTCGCTGACCGGCATGGCCAGCACCTCGCTGATGTCCCGGCCGCCGAACTTGTACTCCAGCACCGACCCATCGAACCGCTTGCCCTCGCACTCCTCGCAGGTCGTGGCGACGCCGGCCATCATCCCCAGGTCCATGTAGACGACGCCGGCGCCGTTGCAGTTGGGGCAGGCGCCCTCGGAGTTGGCGCTGAACAGCCCAGGCTTCACGTCGTTGGCCTTCGCGAACGCCTTGCGGATCGGGTCGAGCAGCTTGGTGTACGTCGCCGGGTTGCTCCGCCGCGAGCCGCGGATGGCGCCCTGGTCGACCATCACCACCCCGTCCCGGCCCGCCACCGAGCCGCCTACCAGCGAGCTCTTTCCCGAGCCCGCCACCCCGGTCAGCACCACCAGCACGCCGAGCGGGATGTCGACGTCGACGTCCTGCAGATTGTGGGTGTCGGCGCCTCGCACCTCCAGCATCCCCGAGGCTTCCCGCACCGACGGCTTCAGGGAGGCCCGGTCGTCCAGGTGCCGCCCGGTGACCGTGTCGCTGTCCCGCAGCCCATCGACGGTCCCCTCGAAGACGACCTCGCCACCACCGGTGCCGGCCCCCGGGCCGAGGTCGACGACGTGGTCGGCGATCGCGATCGTGTCCGGCTCGTGCTCGACGACGAGCACGGTGTTGCCCTTGTCGCGCAGCTGCAGCAGCAGGTCGTTCATCCGCTCCACGTCATGCGGGTGCAGGCCGATCGTGGGCTCGTCGAAGACGTAGGTGACGTCGGTCAGCGAGGAGCCGAGGTGGCGGATCATCTTCGTGCGCTGGGCCTCGCCGCCCGACAGCGTGCCCGACGGCCGGTTGAGCGATAGGTAGCCCAGCCCGATCTCGACGAACGAGTCGAGGGTGTGCCGCAGGGTCTCGAGCAGCGGCGCGACGGACGGCTCGTCCAGGCCGGCCGCCCACTCCGCGAGGTCGGTGATCTGCATCGCGGAGACGTCGGCGATGCTGACGCCGTCGATCTTCGACGACCGAGCGGCCTCGCTGAGCCGGGTGCCGTCGCAGTCGGGGCAGGTGGTGAACACCACCGCCCGCTCCACGAACGCCCGGACGTGCGGCTGCATCGCATCGACGTCCTTGGACAGGAACGACCTCTGGATCTGCGGGATCAGCCCCGCGTAGGTCAGGTTGATGCCCTCGACCTTGATCTTGGTCGGCTCCTTGTAGAGCAGGTCGTGGCGCTCGCGCTTGTTGAACTTCTTGATCGGCTTGTCCGGGTCGAAGTAGCCGCAGCCGCGGTAGATCCGGCCGTACCAGCCGTCCATGCTGTAGCCGGGGATCGTGAGCGCGCCCTCGTTCAGCGACTTGCTGTCGTCGTAGAGCGCTGACAGGTCGAAGTCGCTGACCGAGCCGCGGCCCTCGCAGCGCGGGCACATGCCGCCGGTGCGGCTGAAGCTCGCGCTCTTGGTGATGGTCTTGTCGCCGCGCTCGACCGTGAGCCCGCCGCTCCCGTGGACGGACGCGACGTTGAAGGAGTACGCGCCGGGCCCGCCGATGTGCGGACTTCCCAGCCGGCTGAAGAGGATGCGCAGCATCGCGTCGGCGTCGGTCGCCGTGCCGACCGTCGAGCGGGGGTTGGAGCCCATCCGCTCCTGGTCGACGCTGATCGCCGTCGTCAGCCCGTCGAGCACGTCGACCTCGGGCCGCGCCAGCGTCGGCATGAAGCCCTGCACGAAGGCGCTGTAGGTCTCGTTGATCAGCCGCTGCGACTCCGCGGCGATCGTGCCGAACACCAGCGAGCTCTTGCCCGAGCCGGAGACGCCGGTGAACACCGTCAGCCGGCGCTTCGGCGATCTCGACGCTGACGTCCTTGAGGTTGTTCACGCGCGCGCCGTGCACGCGGATCAGATCGTGGCTGTCGGCAGCGTGCGGCGACCGCGACCGCGTGTCCGTCGTCGTGGCCATGCGGCTCAGCTGAGCTCCTGAAGGCGGATCAGGTTGCCCGCGGGATCCCGGAACGCACAGTCGCGAATCCCATACGGCTGGTCGGTCGGCTCCTGGACGACCTCGGCGTCGCCGGCCTGGATCCGCTCGAAGGTGCCGTCGATGTCCCGGGTGGCGAGGTTGATGCTGGCGTACGTGCCCTTGGCCATCATCTCGGCGATCACGCGGCGCTCGTCGTCGGTGACGCCGGGATCCGCCTCCGGCGGGTACAGGACGATGGACGTGTCCGGCTGGTTCGGGGGTCCGAGCGTGATCCAGTGCATCCCCTCGTAATCCACGTCGTTGCGGACCTCGAAGCCGAGGGCGTCGCGATAGAAGGCCAGTGAGGCCTCCGGGTCGTTGTGCGGCAGCATGGCTTGGTGAATGGTGATGTCCATGGGGCGCAGGCTAGTTCGGGCTTGGGACCGGCGCTTCTCGATTCCTGACCGGTTTGGTCACCCGTTTCGCCACGCACGGCGCCACCCCCGCCATCTCGCCCGCAGCGTGGAGCCGATAGGCGCTGGGCGGCACCCCCACCAGCTCGGTGAAGCGAGTGCTGAAGGTCCCCAGGGACGAGCAGCCGACCTCGAAGCAGACCTCGGTGACGCTGAGGTCGCCGCGGCGCAGCAGCGCCATCGCGCGCTCGATGCGCCGCGTCATCAGATAGCTGTACGGCGACTCGCCGTAGGCGAGCCGGAACTCGCGGCTGAAATGCCCGGCGGACATGTGCGCGTCCCGGGCGAGCGCCTCGACGTCCAGCGGCTGCGCGTACTCCCGGTCCATCCGGTCGCGGACACGGCGCAGCCGCGCGAGGTCGCGCAGGTGCTGCGCCGCGGCGGGACTGCTGGTCACGTGCGAAATCGTGGCACGTCGCGCCGCGCCTAGACTCGAATCGGTGACCGCCTGCCGATGACAGCCGCCCAGCCGAAGCCTGCCCGCTACCGCTGGGTGGTCCTTGCGGTGGGGGCTGGAGCGACGGCGGCGCTGTCCGCGGCCCAGGGCGGCCTGCCCGCGCTCGGGCCCGCGATCCAGGAGGAATTCGGCCTCACCCTCGTCGAGGTCACGGCGGTGTTCTCGTCGTTCGCGCTCGGCACGGTCGCCACGCTGCTCGCGTGGGGCGTGCTCGCGGACCGGGTGGGGGAGAGGTTCGTGATCGCGGGCGGGGTCGGCGCGGCCGCGCTCCTGATGGCGGGCGTGGCGGCATCGGACGGCTACCCCGCCCTGCTCGGCGGCGTCGCCCTGGCCGGCGCGCTCGGCGCGAGCGGGATCGCCGCCAGCGGCCGCGCCGTCTTCAACTGGTTCCCGCGCGACGAGCGTGGCCTCGCGCTCGGCCTGAGGCAGACGGCCGTGCCGGTGGGCGCCGCCGCGGCGTCGTTCTCGCTGCCGCCGCTCGCCGCCGGAGCCGGCCTCGACGCGGCTCTTTACGCGCTCGCGGGCGCGATGGCGGTCGCCGCCCTCGCCGCGGCGATCTGGCTGCGCGACGGGCCGCGCATCGAGTCTTCCGCCCCGCCGGCGCCCGACGCCGTCCGCGACCCGCGCATCTGGCGGCTGAGCGCTGCGTCGGCGCTGATGATCATCGGCCAGGTCGGCGTGACCTCGCTGCTCGTCCTCTACCTCTTCGACGAGCGCGGCTGGTCGGCCGCCGCCGCGGCGATCGCGCTCGGCACGACGCAGCTCGGCGCCGCCGTTGCGCGCGCTGCGGCCGGGCGCTGGTCGGATCTGCGCGGCGAGCGAATCGAGCCCTTCCGCCGGCTCGCGACCGTGGCGGGCCTGCTTCTGCTGGCGGCGGCGGCGCTGTCGCCTGCGCCCGCCCTGATCGCGGTTCCGGTGCTGGTGGCCGGCGGCATCGCGGCCATGAGCTGGAACGGCCTCTCGTTCACGGCGGCCGCCGAGATCTCCGGCAGGCGCCAGGCCGGCAAGGCGATGGGGATCCAGAACACCGCGATGCGGGTGGTTGCCGCGGGCGTGCCCGTGGCACTCGGCGCGCTCGCGGCGGGGCTGTCCTGGACGGTGTCGTTCGCAGTGATGGGCGTAGCACCCCTGGCAGCCCGCGCGCTGCTCGAGCCGCTCGTCGAGGACGAGCGGCGGCGCGGACGGGAGCGGGCGGCGCGCCTGCGCTCGCTGGCCACCGAGCCTTAGGATCAATCGCCGATGCGCGAGGGAGACCTGCTCTGGGAGCCGCACGGCCCGTCGAAGCTCGGGAGCTACATGGAGGAGCGCGGCTTCTCGAGCTACGAGGAGCTGTGGCGCTGGTCGGTCGAGGATCTGGAGGGATTCTGGGGCTCGCTCTGGGAGCGCTTCGAGGTAGGGCCGCCTCCCGAGCGGGTGCTCGCTCGCGACGAGATGCCGGGGGCGGTGTGGTTCCCGGGCGCGAGGGTGAACTACGCCGAGCACGTCTTCCGGATGGCGCGCCCGGGCGCGACGGCGATCGTCCACGCGACCGAGTCGAGCCCTGTGGCGGAGCTCGACTGGGACGAGCTGCGCGAGCAGACCGCGCGCTGCGCCGCGGGCCTGCGCCGGCTCGGGGTGGAGCGGGGCGACCGGGTCGCCGCGTACATGCCGAACGTGCCCGAGACGGTCGTCGCCTTCCTTGCCTGCGCGAGCATCGGCGCGGTCTGGTCGAGCTGCGCGCCCGAGTTCGGGGTCCCCACGGTCGTCGATCGCTTCAAGCAGATCGAGCCGCGCGTGCTGATCGCGACGGAGGGCTACCGCTACGGCGGCAAGGACTTCGACCGCCGCGACCGCGTCGCTCAGATCGAGGCTGCGATCCCGTCGCTCGAGCACACGCTGCTCGTCCCGTCCGGCTGGGAGGAGCTCCTCGGCGAGCCCGCCGAGCTCGAGTTCGAGCAGCTGCCGTTCGACCACCCGCTCTGGGTCCTGTACTCCTCGGGCACCACCGGTCTGCCGAAGGCGATCGTGCAGGGCCAGGGCGGCATCCTGCTCGAGCACCTGAAGAAGGCGAACCTGCACAGTGACCTGTCCGAGCGCGACCGCTTCTTCTGGTACACGACGACGGGCTGGATGATGTGGAACTTCCTGGTCGGCGGGCTGCTCGCAGGCGCGGCGATCGTGCTCTACGACGGCCAGCCCGACCCAGACCGCCTCTGGCAGCTCGCGGCCGACGCCGGTGTCACGAGCTTCGGCACGAGCGCGGGCTTCATCGCCGCCTGCATGAAGGCCGGCTCCGAGCCCGCCAAGCCCGAGCGGCTGCGCGCGATCGGCTCGACCGGGTCGCCCCTGCCCGTCGAGGGCTTCGAGTGGATCCACCGCCACTTCCCCGGCACCTGGCCGTACTCGACGAGCGGGGGCACGGACCTTTGCACCGCCTTCGTGGGCGCCGTCCCGGTGCTGCCGGTGTACGCGGGCGAGTTGCAGGGCCGCTCCCTGGGCGCGTCGGTCGAGGCCTGGAGCGAGGACGGCAGGCCGCTCCTCGACGAGGTCGGCGAACTCGTCATCACCCGGCCGATGCCCTCGATGCCGCTCTACCTCTGGAACGACCCCGACGGGGAGCGCTACCGCCAGAGCTACTTCGAGATGTTCCCCGGGATCTGGCGACACGGCGACTGGATCAAGATCACGAGCCGCGGCAGCGCTGTCATCTACGGGCGCTCGGACTCCACCATCAATCGCGGCGGGGTGCGCATGGGGACGAGCGAGATCTACAGCGCCGTCGAGGGGACGGCCGAGGTGCTCGACTCGCTGGTCGTGGACGTCGAGGGGCGGATGCTGCTCTTCGTCGTGCTGCGGGAAGGTGTTGCGCTAGACGACGAGCTGCGCGCGACGATCCGCGCGCGCGTGCGCGAGCACTGCTCGCCCAGGCACCTGCCGGACTCGATCGAGCAGGTCGCCGAGGTGCCGCGCACGCTGTCGAACAAGAAGCTCGAGGTCCCGGTCAAGAAGATCCTGCTCGGGGCCGATCCCGCGAGCGCCGCGAGCCGCGACTCGCTCGCCAACCCGGCGGCGCTCGACTGGTTCGCGGAGCGGGCGGCCGAGCTCAGCGCTCGCTGAGCGTGTCCGCCCCGGCCAGCGCAGCGAGCTCAGGCCCGAGCTCGGCGTCGAGCCGGCCGATCAGCTCGAGGCAGAACGCCTCGGCCGCGCTCAGCGCGTCCTCCTCGAGCCGGCGCGACGCCCATCCTCCCTCCTCGCGGCAGCTGATCGTGGCCGCGGCGATCCCTGCGCTGCGCGCGACGAAGCCGTCGCTAACGACGCGGTTGGAGAACGGAAGCGCGGGAACCTCCTCGGCGCTCTCCGCGCAGAGCCTCACGAGCTGCGGGTGCGAGCGGAGCGCCGGGATCGCCCCCTCGCGGCGCGTGTAGCGGGGTGACCCGGCGCCCACCTCGTCGAGGTTGAGGACGACCGTGCTCTCGCGCGGGAGCTCGTCCCCGTGCGCGCGCACGAATGAGCGCATGCCGTCGGCGAGCGCCTTCTGCGAGCCGGTCAGGAGCACGTGAACGCCGAACAGCTCGGGCGCGGCGCGCTCCGCGAGGCGCAGCGCCAGGGCCACGCCGGACGCGTTGTCGTTCTCTCCCTCACGGACGGCGGACAGGGCCATGTCGATGAGCAGCGCAAGCGCGACGACGAGGGCCACCGTCGGGACGAACTGGACGACGCTGAGCCATGTGCCCTCGACGCCGGCGAGCCGGACGAGGCAGCAGACGAGCACGGCGACGAGCGACCAGAAGAAAGGGCTCAGCGGCCCGACCGGAGTGAGCCGGCGGCGCCAGGCGTCGCGGCGGACGAGCCCGCCGCGGCCGCTGTCGTAGTGAGCCACGAGGAGGAGGGCACCCGGAGCGTCCCGGTCTCCCCAGGAGATCACGTTCTGCGAGGAGCGCCGCCCGAGCAGCCGGCGTGTCGTCACGACCGTGGCGCTCACGTCGAGCAGCGTGAGCAGCACCGCTGCGAGCGCGAGGGCGGCGCCGGCGACCGGAGCATCGACCGACAGGGCGCTGCCCGCGACAGCGAGGCCGGCGTGGATGGCGAACGCGAGCGGCCAGGAGGGCCAGGTGCCGAACGACTCGAGCCGGGCCTCTCGCCCCAGCGCGTGCAGCCGCCCCGCGAGATGGTGAGCGGCACGCCGCTCGGAGTCGGAGCCCGGCCCGCGGGCGCCGAAGCCGTCGACGAGCGCCTCGGCCTCGGCGAACGTGTCGATCGTCATCGGTATCGGATACGCGCTCCTCGCCGCGAGGATAATCGCCGCGATGGAGCATGCGCCCCTGAACGCGATGACGGATGCCGCGGAGGTCGAGCGCTTCCGAGACCGCTGCAGCGAGCTGATGGGCGCGCTCCTCGACGAGCTGGCACGGACACCGGAGCGGCCGCGGACGTTCCCCGACGTCGAGGGCGCGCTGTCGTGGCCGCGGCGAAGGATCGCGTCCGTCCTCGGCGGCGTGTTCCACCTGCGTCAGACGGAGTTCGCCGGGCGCCGTCCCTACCACTTCCTCGGGCCACGGGAGTCCGGCTCGGGTCGCTGGGAGATCTGGATGGACGCCGCTCAGGCGAGGGCTCTGCGATACGGCGGGTGGGACTCGAACCCACACGCCCTTTCGGGCAGCGGTTTTTGAGACCGCCTCCTATGCCAATTCGGATACCGCCGCGTGTCTTCTGAAGTCTAGGTGCCGCTCAGGCAGGCTGGACCCGGCCGGGAGCGGAATCCTTGTCCTCAGGGCCTGCCAGGCGACCAGAGCGACCAGGAGGGCGCAGCAGCCCGAGGGGGCCGAAATGCGCCAGTAATGCGCCAGTCCCGGCCAAGACGACCCGGCGGATGGATTAGGCTCGCGTGCATGTGGCCGGTAATCATCATCGTCGTGGTCTTGGTGCCCCTGCTCATCGTGGCATGGATCCACGTCCGCCAACGCTGACGCGGCGATTCTTCAGTGCCCAGACGGGCATGCGGCTAGTACCCCCCACACCTACGAGCGCTCGCCGCGTTCCAGACGGAAGTCCTTTCCATTGCTGATTCTCCTAGTAGCCGTGCTGATAGCGGATCACGCGGCTGCCGCTAGTGCAGCGCGTATCCCACGACGGGCCGGGATAGTTCTTGCGGCGACACGTCATCCGCATTGGATTCCAGAATTTTGCTGGCTCGCTCGCCCGTGAGCTTCGTCCATGTGCGCCAGATCTGGATGCGCGCCACAGTGCTACTGACGTTGCGCGTGGTCGCGTCGTAGACCTTGACGCCGTAGGTCAGATTGAAGCTCCCGCATTCGCGGATTGGAGCCCGCAGGAGGTTCTTGAGGCCGCCTCCTATGCCAATTCGGATACCGCCGCGTGTCTTCTGAAGTCTAGGTGCCGCTCAGGCAGGCTGGACGCGGCCGCCGGCCGGCCCGTCACCGGCGCCGCCGCGGTCCGCCTCTTCCGGCGCCACCTCGACCTCGACGTTCCACTCCTGCTGGAAGCCGCGCATCGCGAAGGCGATGAGAAGCAACTGGACCGGAACGATGATCGCGGTCAGGAGGCCGAGCATCCCGGGGTCGAGCGCGGGGTCCTCGAAGCCGGCCTTGTCTCGCTCGAACCAGGCGGGCGCCGCCACGGCCGCGACGACCGCGAACAGGACCGCGAGTGCTGCCGCCACGGGCAGCACGCCGCGGTTCCAGCGAGCGACGAAGAACGCCATCACGAGATAGACGACGATGTAGCCGATCGAAACGATCTGGGCGCCCTGGAGCTCGGACCATCCGCCGGCTGTGACGACGAAGATCAGAACCGCGCTTACGACCAGCAGCAGGACGACGATCGCCCGGGTCGCTTTCGATTCGGCCTTGTCCCGGTTGGGATGAACGAGAACCGCGTCGGCCATCGCCGGACACCCTAACCCGTGGGGGCCCGGACTGCGCCGGTCCGGCTCTGTCGCCCGGTCTAGAATCGGGCGGCCCCGCGGGCGTGCTGGAACCAGGTAGACAGGCCAGGTTTAGGTCCTGGTGCTCGAAAGAGCGTGTGGGTTCGATTCCCTCCGCCCGCATCATCTCTTCCGGAGCCGCGTCGAACGGCTGCTTTCCTAAGGGCCATGCGTGCTGCCGTCTTCAACGAGCCCCGTTCAATCTCGGTCGCGGACCGTCCCGATCCGGTCGATCGCCGAGCCAACCGACGCCGTCGTCCGCGTCGTGCTCGCGTGCGTGTGCGGCTCCGACCTCTGGTACTACCGCGGCGACTCGCCGTTCGAGCCGGGACCGATCGGTCACGAGTTCGTGGGCGTCGTCGAGGACGTCGGCTCGGATGTTCACAACGTCAAGCAAGGGCGATTTCGTGATCGCCCCGTTCGCCTTCAGCGACGGCACCTGCCCGCACTGCCGCCACGGGATCACGTCCGCGTGCGTCGCCGGCGGCTTCTTCCCGATGAACGGCGACGGAGGGCAGGGCGAGGCGGTGCGCGTGCCGCTCGCGGACGGCACGCTCGTCGGCGTGCCGGGTCACGGGGACTCGGACGAGTTGATGCGCTCGCTGCTGACGCTCTCCGACGTGATGGCGACCGGGCATCACGCGGCGGTCTGCGCGCGGTGTCGCGGCGGGCGACACGGTTGCCGTCGTCGGCGACGGCGCGGTGGGGCTATGCGGCGTCCTCGCCGCGAGGCGTCTCGGGGCCGACCGGATCATCGTGCTCAGCCGCAACCCGCGAGGCAGGAGCTGGCGCGCGAGTTCGGCGCCACGGACATCGTCGAGCCGCGCGGCGAGGAAGCGACCGAGGCGGTCCTCGCGCTCACGGACGGCGTCGGCGTCGACGCGACGCTCGAGTGCGTCGGCACCGGCCAGGCGATGGACACCGCGTTCTCGATCGCGCGGCCCGGCTCGATGGTCGGCTACGTGGGCGTGCCCCACGGCGTGGAGCTGCCGCTGCAGAAGATGTTCTTCCGCAACAAGGGCCTGCTCGGCGGCTCGGCCCCAGTGCGCACCTACATCCCGGAGCTGCTCGACGACGTCCTGGAGGGGCGCATCAACCCCGGCGTCGTCTTGGACTTCGAGACCGACCTGGACGACATCGCCGAGGCGTACGCCGCGATGGACGAACGGCGCGCGATCAAGTCGCTCGTGCGGGTGGGCACGGTCTGACGGTGGACGCAGGTCCGCCGCTAGGATCCCTCGCCGGGGGCAGTAGCTCAGCTGGTGGTAGCGTCGGTCTCCAAAACCGAAGGTCCCAGGTTCGAGTCCTGGCTGCCCCGCTCACGATTCTCCCTGCAAATCACCAGATTCTATGCCTATGCCGCTCCCTCTTTCCTGCTGAGCGTCAGAGCGTTGGACCTCCTCGTTGGACCATCTCCGCTGTCCCTCGCTCTGAGCGCCCGAGACTGCTCTACGCCGCTCTCTGCTGCCGTCTGCGCGCTCGGATGTAGCGCGCATTCGCTGCATTTTAGGATGCTGCCGGGCGCTTAGGGACCATCCGGCGGCCTTGCGAACGGCAGCTTGCAGGACTACCCCGATAGGTTGACCGCGCATGTAGAACTGGGGTAGGGTCGATCCTAGATACGGGCTTTGCCGGTCTGGCCCGTCATGTTCTCCGGAGAGGGGGGTCGCCGTGCGCGATTCCAACCGCCTCACCCGTCCTGCCCCGCGTGCCGCGCTCGTGGGGGTGCTCGCCACGTTCGTCAGCTTCGCTCTGCTCCCAGGCGGAGTCGCAGCGGCATCCATCACGCTCTTTGAGCAGCCCCTCTTCCACCCTGGGTCCGTCAACGGACAGAGCGGCGTCGGCGGCTTCCCCTGGAAGAGCTCTCCCACTGGGGCGATTAGCTGTGTCGATTGGCCGGTCGCAACCCCCCCAACAACTCACACAGGACAGTACGACCAGGCGGTCGTCGCCAACACTGTCGCTCCTCTTGGCGATCCTCCTGGGTTTGGCAGTCAATCGCTGCGTATGTCGAACGCATGTGCGTCTGGTGAGTTCTTCTACCAGACGTATTCCCCAAGGGAGTCCGTACAGGTCGGCGAGGGGCGGGTCAATAAGGTGTTCATGGCCCAGTTCTCGTTTATGTCCAAGACGCCCGCCTACCAGCGCGGACTGTTCTTGAGCGTCAGCCCGGACTCTGGCGAGGGCTCGCGCATGTCCTGGGTGGGCCTGGAAGACACCCCGGAGGGTATCCGGGTCAGCGCCGCAGATACCCCTGAGGTCGATGGCGAGTTCGTCGATTACCCCGACCTTGCGCTGCTTGACCGCACGCAGCCACACACGATCAGGTTCTGGATCAAGGTCAACCCCGGCCCGGACAACGACCTGGTGCGAATCGCCATCGACAATCGTGACGTCGGTCAGTGCTTCACGACGTGGGAGAACTACTACCGCACCGCTCCGGAGCAGGCGCCGCCGCCGAATGCCAATACGCCAGCGGACATCAACAGCCTGCAGTTCCGCTCCAGCGTGCCGGGGCCCCCTGAGCTTGCCACCAGCGGTGGCTACCTGTTCGACAACGTGAGTATCACTCCGCAGAACGGCCCTGGTCCGCCAGGTTGCGACCTGGTGATCGACAAGGAGGCCGACGCGCGCACGGTGATGGCCGGCGGCCTCGCGGGCTACACGATCAGCGCCCGTAACCGCGGCCGTGGCAGCGACCGCAACGTCCAAGTCTGCGATCGCATTCCACGCCGCACGAGGTTCGTGAGCGCCAACCGCAAGCTGCACCGCACTGGGCGCCGGCGCTGCCTCGTGATCCCGCGCCTGCGGTCCGGCCAGAGCGTGAATTTCCACCTCAAGGTGCGCGTCAACCCAAACACAGCGCCGGGTACGCTGGCAAACGTCGCCGACATCACGCCCGGCGTGGAACCGCCGAGCTCGCCCGCGTCGCCCGGAGAACCGCCGAGCTCGCCCGCGTCGCCGGGAGCGGGGGACCTGCCGCGCCCGCCCGTGGTGCTGGGAGCGCGCAGGGCGGTCAAGAGAGCCACCGCCGTCGTGAGGGTCCGGGCAAGGCCGCTCCCGCCGGGCGTTACCGGATGAGCGAGCGTCAACCGGCCGGGGTTGACGCTCTCCCAACAGTGAGGACTTTGTTGCCACAAGCATGAACGGATGAACGGATCCGAGACCATCTGCCACACGTACGCGTCGATGCAGCTCGCGGGCGGCGCGAACGGCCTACAGCTCTCGCGCACTTTGGGCCACTACTCGGCCTCGTTCGCGCTGGGTGTCTCCGCACACGTGCTCGAAGGCGAGGAAGCGCCCGCCTTGGACCTTTGACGAGGCGCTCGCGAGTGGGCAACGGACTGGACTGAACGGAGACGATCCCGGAGGAGATCGAATTGGCGGAATCCGCATAGGTACGCGCTCGGACGAATTCAGACGAACTCAGATCGAATTCTTCAGAACCGAAGGTCCCAGGTTCGAGTCCTGGCTGCCCCGCTTCCGGCCGCCCTCCCGCGCCGTTAGGTTCCCGCCTACGCCACCCGGGGAGGAGAGCCACAATGGCCGAAGTCGAGACCGTGAACGGGGCGATCGACGTCGAGGAGCTCGGCCGAACCCTGATCCACGAGCACTTCCGGACGACCGACGAGGCGGCCCGCTTCCAGTTCCCTCATCTCTACGACGAGCAGGCCGAGTGGGACGCGGCGATCGCCGACGCGGGCGCCGTGAGGGGCCACGGCATCGACACGGTCGTCGAGCCGAGCGCGATGTTTCTCAACCGCGACGCCGCCTTCAGCAAGCGCGTGGCGGACGAGAGCGGCCTCCAGGTGGTGCTGGCCACCGGCATCTACACCTACGACCACCTGCCGCAGGTGCTCCTCAACCGCAACGAGGACCAGCTCGCGGACATCTTCGTCCACGAGATCGAAAACGGGATCCAGGGGACCGGCATCAAGCCGGCGTTCATCAAATGCGCGGCCGACGAGCCCGGGGTCACTCCGAACATCGAGAAGGTGCATCGCGCCGTCGCCCGCGCCTCGAACCGGACCGGCAAGCCGATCATGGCCCACTCACGCCCGGCGAGCGGCACCGGCCCCGAGCAGATGCGGATCTTCGTCGAGGAGGGAGTGGATCCGGCCCTGGTGCAGGTGGCGCACACCGGCGACACCGACGACCTGGACTACATCGAGCGGCTGCTCGACACGGGCTGCTTCATCGGCCTGGACCGCTATGGGCTCGACATCTTCTTCCCCACCGACAGGCGCCAGGCGACAACCCTCGCGCTGCTCGAGCGCGGCTATGCCGACCGCATGTTCCTCGCGCAGGACTACTGCTCGACGATCGACTGGTTCCCGCGTGAGGTTCAGGAGCACCTCAAGGCGAACGAGGTCCCGAAGTGGTCGATGACGTTCCTGTTCGAGGAGGTCATTCCGGAGCTGAAGGAGCGCGGGATGACGGACGAGCAGCTCGACCAGATGATGGTGGAGAACCCGAAGCGGTGGCTGGGAAGCTGAACCCGTTACCCCGGGATCCGTCCGACGGTGACGGGAACATATGTTCGTATGAATGACGAACACCTGCGCCGCTGCGGCCGCTGCGGTGAGAGCAAGTCGCCGGACGAGTTCGCGTGGCGAAGAAAGGCGCTTGGCCAGCGCCACAACATGTGCCGCCCGTGCCACTCCGTGTATCACCACGAGCACTATTCCGCGAACAAGCAGCGCTACATCACGCAGGCTCGGGAGCGAAAACGCGCGCTCGCGATCGAGCGAACCGAGTGGCTGCTCACCTACTTCGATTCACACCCGTGCGCTGACTGCGGCGAATCCGATCCGGTGGTCCTCGAGTTTGATCACCGGCGGGACAAGCAGTTCAACATCGGGGCCGTCCTGCCCTATCGGCGCTGGTCCAGCGTCCTAGAGGAGATCGCCAAGTGCGACGTCGTCTGCGCGAACTGTCACCGGCGACGGACGGCGAGGCGCGTCGGGTCGGTTCGGTCGGTACTTGCGGCTGCTCGGTACAGCGCAGGCTAGAGCGGGCGGCGAGAATCGAACTCGTCTCCGAGAGCTTGGAAGGCTCTTGTGCAGCCATTACACCACGCCCGCAGATGCGCTCCAGTGATCCTAGCCAGGTTCGAGCCAGGCGCCCCCATGGGCGGGCGGGCCCACCAATGCGTGACCCATACCCATACCGCTGGGCCTGGGGCTACGGCCAGCGGGTCTGGGCTCTCCCCGACGAACGCCGGGACCGCAAGGGCCTCCCATGCCGGGTGGTGTGCCGGGGCAGCATGAACTCGGCGCTCATCGAGTTCGAGGACGGCCACCGGATGGTGGCCAGCCGTAACGGGCTCAGAAGACGCACGACGGGCTGATGCCGGGTCCCGCAACGTGCGAGTCTGCAGCCGCCAGCCACTAATCGAGGGAGGACGCGTGACCGACCCACAGGACATCGACGAGACGCCCGGAGCCACGCTGACCGACGAGGAGATCACGACCCACCGGCTCGGTGCCACATCTCGGGAAGCCGCATCGACCGCCGACGATGGGGACGACAGCGGCGATACCGGCGATGACACCGGCGACGTCAGCGACACGAGCGACACCGGGGACGACTCGGGTGACCCGACCGACACCGGTGACGACAGCGGCACGGAGTCCTAGCCGCGGCCGGGACGGCCGTCCCGGAACCGAGGGCGCGCTCGCGCTCACGCTGAATCCGGTCCCGGAGGCGAGCTTCTTCGCCGAGACCTGGGAGCGGCGGCCGCTCGTCATCACGCGCGGAGAGCTTGAGCGCTTCACGGGCCTCCTGGACGTTGCCGACGTCGACCGGCTCGTCTGCGAGACGGCGATTCGGATGCCGGCGTTCAGGCTCGTGAAGGACGGAACGCCGCTGCCGCCGAGCGACTACACGGACGACATCGCTTGGCGCCCGGGTAACTTCTCGCAGATGGCATCGGTGGAGCGCGTGGCGGCGGAGTTCGCCGCGGGCGCCACGCTCGTGCTCCAGGCCCTCCATCTGAACTGGCCCGCGGTCGCGCTCTACTGCCGCGACCTCGAGAGCCGGCTCGGCTTTCCCGTCCAGGCGAACGCCTACCTCACGCCCGCCGCCGCCCAGGGCTTCGCGGTCCACCACGACACCCACGACGTGTTCGTGCTCCAGGTCGCGGGCAGCAAGCGGTGGCGTCTCTACGACCCGGTGCTCGAGCTGCCGCTGAAGGACCAGCGCTGGTCGCGGGAGCTCGGCGACCCGGGCGCGGCGATCGACGAGTTCACGCTCGAGGCGGGCGACACCCTGTACGTGCCGCGCGGCTGGCCCCACGAGGCGGAGACGTCCGACGAGGAGGCGCTCCACCTGACCGTCGGCCTTCATCCGCCGACCCGGATGGAGGCGCTGCGGGCGGCGCTCGAGAGCTGTGGGGACGACCTCGAGTTCCGCCGCACGGCCGAGCCCGGAGAGAAGCTCCCGGACCACCTGATCGAGCGGCTCGCGGCACGGCTGTCGCCCGAGCAGGTCGAGCGTCGGGCACGGCGCCGCTTCGTGGCCGGCCGCCGGCCGATCCTGCACGATCAGCTCAGCCAGGTGCGGGCGCTCGGCGTGCTGACGGCCGACTCGCTCTTGGAGCGGCGGCCGACCGTCATCTTCGAGCTCGAGCGCGACGACGCCGCAATGGTGCTCGTCTTCGAGGGCAAGGAGCTGCGCTTCCCGGCCAAGGCAGCCGCGGCGGTCGAGGCCGTGGCGGCTCAGGCCGGTCCGTTCAGCGCCGCCGATCTGCCGGGCCCGCTGGATGAGCAGGGCCGAATGGTGCTGGTGCGCCGGCTGGTCCGCGAAGGATTCCTGCGCGTGCTCCGACCATCGTGACGGCGGCTATGATCCACGCCTGCAGCACCCCGGGGCGTGGCGCAGTTTGGTAGCGCATTCGGCTGGGGGCCGAAAGGTCGCTGGTTCAAATCCAGTCGCCCCGACTCTTCCGTTAGCACCGCAACGCTCCGCATCGCTCCGTAATCCGCATAGGGTAAGCGCAGGATGCGGAGCCGTGCGGAGCGATGCGCGGACGAGTGTGACGCAGATCGTGACGCAGTGACGCGGAAGTGTGACGCACCCTCGTTCGCGTTCAGTCAGCCCACAGCAGGGAAGTCGCGCTCGTATTCAGCGAGCACATCTTTGAGCGACTGGAGCGGCGGCAGCGGTCCCGCCGGCGGTCCGCTCGCGTCGTCAGCGACGCGGACCAGATGCGGACGAGCTCGGAGCGGCTGAGCGCGAACTTCATCGCTACGCGATCCAGCGCAGCGAGCTCCGAGCGGGTGAGGCGGACGGATAGAAGCTCCGTGCGCATGGCTCGGATCGTAAGCGGAGCTCCTGCGCGTCATACGTTGCTTTCTTGACGTTTTTTTCTGCAGCGGCGCGTGGAACGCTGCGGAGCAGCCGACGAGCAGCTTCTCGGTGAACGGCTAGCTAGCGCCACAGAGGTCCCACCCGCAGTGAGGGCGCTGGGCGTTAGAAACGATCTAGCGGGCTCGCCGGGGGTTGGTGCAACAGCCACCATGGATAGAACCAGTCAGCTCGTGCCCGCTTCTTTCCCGCGGATGTAGGAGCGACACGGCCTCCGATCGTGCGCCGTCCGGTGCCTGCTCCTCGTCACATGTGGGCGTCTCGTCGGCGGCGCCAGAGACGCTTGCATCGGATGGAAAGCAGCGCCCTCGCGTCCCTACTAGCTCCCCCTTCGCGCAAGGTGGAGCGGGGAACCGTAGTTAATGAGGGCCCCGTGTTGGCGCAGGGCTGGGCAGACCGGACAGGACTCAAGGCCGCGGCCGTGGCCGTGCTGATGTCTCGGAAATGGCACCGACTACGCCTGGTCCGTCGCGCCCTCTCCTTGGCGCGTAGCGTCGCGGCCTGATCGCCCGGGCGATCGCGGAACAGGCGTGGTGGGTCGGCACGACGCCGAGTGCGTCGCCCGAGGGGTGGCTGCCGCGGGACTGCCCGGCGAGTACGCCGAGAGGCTGGTGCTGGCCGCACGGGCCTTAGGCGCCGGGGCCGGCTAGCGGGTCGAGCTCGGCCCGCTCAAGGCGCCCGTCGGGAAAGCGGATATGCGCATCGTCGCCCAGGCAGACCACGCCTTCGGCATCCTCGCCGACCGCCATCCGTGCTAGCAGGGCGGCGGCGATCCGGTGCACGTCGCGAACGATCCCGAGCGCCAGGAGCGAGCGGGTCTCGTTGGCCACTTCGCCGTCGCCCACCCGCAGCACTACGCGCACCGGCTCGTGAATCCCGCGGGCGGTCATGGCGGCGGAGATGTTGGCCAGGTCGTCCGAGGTCACGGCCGCCACGGCCTTGGCCTTGGCGAGCGAGAGGCGTCGCATCACGGACCGGTCCGCGCCCCGGCCCACCACCACGGGCAGGCCGTACTCGCGCGCCAGGCCCACGTTCTCGTGCTCCTCGTCGCGCTCGACGGCCACCACCGGGATCTTGCACGCGCGCAACACCAGGCATAGCCGCAGGCCCACCTGCCCGAGCCCGATCACGACTACGTGATCGCGCCGGGGCACGGCGCGCCGTCCCACCACTCCGGTCAGCCGGCGGTCTATCACACGGTTTACGAGGCCCGCGGTGAAGGCGGCGGCGAATACCAGCGCGATCACCATCGTGGCCGAGGTGAACAGCTTGTACCAGCCGGGCCCGTCCTTTACCGCGAGATTGGGATCAACCGTGACTAGCGTCTTGGCCGACCCGTAGATCGCGTCGACCACCGTGTCGTCGAGGACGAACACGGCGGTGATCGTCTCGATCAGGAACACCGCCACCAGCCCGATCGCGCCGAACAAGAGCAGCCCGGCGCTCTTGTCGTAGGGGGTGAACAGGGCTCGTGCAAGTGCCTCCGGGCGGCGGGGCTTGGTGCTCGGGATCGGCACCTCGCGCACCGCTCCGCCGTCCTCGACCAGTCCGACCGTCCGCCCATCCCGCTCACCAACAGCCGTGAAGCGCTCGTCGACGCAGGGACCGGCAAGCGAAGGCGCGACGATGTCGGCCAGTGATGTCACGCGCGTGTGGCCGAGCCGGTCTCGCATCTGCTCGGCCATCGTCGGATCGAAGATCGTGAGCAGCAGGGGAACCTCGTCAGAGACCGAGCGCACCGTCAGGGCGTGCCGCAGGACAACCGCATCGGCACGCCCCACCACCGCGACCGACTCCACCCGATCCCCCTCGAGCGCGCAGCGAACCTCCTCTTCGTCTGGCTCGCGCAGATAAGAGACCTCGGCGCCAGAGGCCTCCAGGGCCCGGACGGTCTCCTCACTAAGGTCGCCGTCACCGATGACCACGACGGTGCGCCCGGCACCTCGCTCCACAATGGCAGGGTATCCGCACCCCGAGGCGACAGCCACGCGGGCGCCATCGAAGTCCCCGCCGCCGAGCACCTCGCGATGCTTCTGGGAAAAGCGACACGCGCCGATCGGCAGCCCGCCGGGTGCAGCATCGTCGCGGCATGCCCGTCAGGTCATACAGCTGGTCGATGGCCTCCGGCGCAGGCACGGCAGGACGTGTCGAAGCCGTCGCCCGCGAAGCCACTCGGCTCACGCCGCGCGGCCGACGGCCTTCTTCAGTTGGCGATCGGGGCTGATGCGCACGACGTCCCAGGCTAGCCCGAGTCGCTCCAGGCCGCTGATGAACAGGCCTCCGGGATCGAATTCCCGCCGCCTCAGGCCGTGGAAGGCCGAGGTCGGGAAGGCGTGGTGGTTGTTGTGCCAGGACTCGCCGAACGTCAGGAGCGACAGCCACCCGACGTTGGTCGACTCATCGTCGGTGGCGTAGCGACGCCGGCCGAAGAAGTGGCAGATCGAGTTGATGCTGAAGGTCGCGTGGTGCAGAGGAAGATGCGCAGCAGGCCACCCCAGACGAGCGTCAGCAGGCGCGCCGGTGAAGCTGCCCTTGATCGCCAGACCGAGCAGGAATGGGATCGCCAGGCTCGCCAGTATCAACGGCTTCTCTGCGGCGTCGATCAATCGGAGACCGCGATCCTTCAGCAGGTCGGCGCCGTATCGGCGGCGGTCTGCCTGGCCCACCGTCGTGAAGAGCCAGCCGAGGTGGGCGTGCCACAGCCCTCTGGCGGCGCCGACCACCCCCGGGCCGCCGCCGTGCGGGGTGTGCGGGTCGCCGTCCTCGTCGGCGAAGTCGTGGTGCTTGCGGTGGTCGGTTACCCACTTGATCGCAGATCCCTCGACCGCGAGCGTGCCCAGCACCGCGAGCGTGTACCGCACCGCCGGGTAGGTCTGGAACGCGCGATGCGTGAGCAGGCGATGGAAGCCGACGGTGATCCCGACACACGTGAGCCCGTAGCCCACGACCAGGATGACCAGGTCGACCGGCTCCACGAGCTCGTTCCAGGACAGGACCGCCGCCACGACGACCGCAAGCGGAGGGAGGACCACCGCGACCAGGTTCGCCGTCCGCCGCGCCGTCACGATGCGAGCGCCGCGGCGTCCTGCATGCGGCTGAGGCCACGCCGCAAGAGGCGCGAGACGTGCATCTGCGAGTAGCCGATGCGCTCCCCGATCTCGCGCTGGGTGAGGTCCGACGTGAAGCGCAGCTCGAGCACCTCGCGCTCCTCATCGGGTAGCGCCTTCCAGGTCCTCGCTATCGCGTCGCGCTCCTCGACCAGCTCGTATGCGGAGTCCTCGCCGCCCACCAGGTCCACGAGCGCCGCCGACTCCTCGTCGTCGCGGGCGGTAGGGGCGTCGAGCGAGGCGGCCTCGTAGCTGGCCGCCGCCTCCTGCGCCTCGAGCACCTGCTCAACCGCGAGTCCGAGCGCCAGCGCGACCTCACGAGGCCACGGCGAGCGGCCGAGCCGCTTCGACAAGGCCTCCGTCTCGCGGTTCACCGCGAGCGTGCGCTCCTGAAGGTCGCGCGAAACGTGCAACGCCCAGCCCTTGTCGCGGAAGTGGCGCTTCAGCTCACCGAGGATGGTGGGCGCCGCGAAGCTCGTGAACTTCGCACCGCGATCGGGGTCGAAGCGGTCGACCGCCTTGATCAAGCCCACGCTCGCGACTTGCATCAGGTCGTCGAACGACTCGTCCGCGTACGTGTAGCGCAGCGCCAGACCGCGCGCGAACGGCAGGAAGCGCTCCACGAGCTCCTCGCGCGCGGTCAGGTCGCCACAACGGTGATAGCGGAGCAGCAGCTGGCGCTCTGCCGCCCGCGCAGCCGCGCGGTCGCGGTCGCGGTCGTTGCGATGAGGCTCAGAGGCTGGGCTCGCCGAGGCGAGGGTTACCGCGGTCATATATGGGACCTCCGTCTTTGCTGTTGACTGACGTGAGGTCCGCAGCGCGACCGGCTTTACGGCCACGCGTCGTCCCCTCTGGCGCCGTGGTGCCCCGACGACTGCCGGCGCCGTCACCGTTCAGGGCGGCGGCCCGCGACGGATAGATCGCGAAGAGCTGGTCGAGCTGCGTGATCTCGAAGACCTTGAGGACGCTCACAGAAACCTGCAGCTCGTGATCATCGAGACATCGCCTGTTTCTCGGGGTGCGGAGCCGGCGCGATCGCGTAACGCGCCGGAGTGTTGCCGGGGCCTTCCTCGAAACCGGTCGGGGTCCAGAACAGTTCGATGGCCAGGTTCAGCTCCGGCTGAAACTGGAAGGAGTCATGGAGCACGGGTCGACCGGTCACGCGCTGAACCTCACCGATCAGCCGCTCGCGCTCGGCTTCGCGGATAGCCGCCCGCGCCTGACAGCCGAGATCCGTGCGACCGCCCAGAACGAGGATGCGCTCGTGCGGGATGAGGACGTCACGGTGGAAGGTGACGTAGCCCGCGTCGAATGCGTAGGTCGTGGTGGTTCCTGGACCACGGCCGAAGAGCTCGCGGTAGAGCTTGACCAGTGCGGTCGATAGGTCGTTGCGAACCGCCCCGCCGCCCTCGTGGGTGGCGCCGCGTTCAGAGTCGCTTGGGCGCGTGGCGGTTCCGCGGCGATCGGTCCCTCATGACCGTTGTGCGACGCCTCGCGATTAGCAGAGCTCATCAGAAGTTACTCTTCGGCTTCAGGGGCAGACATCGGGAGCCACCATAGCATTTGTTGATGAGATTATGAGGCGTTTGCGCACCGAATCTCGTCAGAAGCTCATCATGGGCTCACCAGTTCCGTGTGGGATCGGTTAGCATGGCGAACGTGTCTGGTGAGGTTGGCGGGAACCGCGGCGTGTACAGCATTGGGGCGGTGGCTCGAATGCTGGATGTTGCTGCCGCGACGATCCGCAATTGGGAGGAGCGCTACGCGACGGTGGTCCCAGAGCGGAGCGAGGGGGGACACCGGCTGTACTCCCGTGACCAGGTGGAGGAGCTTCGCTTCGTCGCGGCGGAGGTTTCGGGCGGGCTTTCGGCGGCTGACGCTCACCGGCTGCTCGGAGAGCAACGGGGCCAGCCCATGATGAGCGAGGGCGCGAGCGGTGGTACGCGGCTGCTCGTGTTGCTCGCCGAACGCGATCCTGTGTCGGCGGAATTGCAAGAGTTCTTCTTGCGTACCGAGGGCTATGACGTGAGCCTGGCGTTCGCGGTGGGCGAAGCCGAGGAGCACTGGCTCGAGAGCCGGCCGCAGCTTGCGATTGTGGAGCTGATGATCTCCGGAGGTCGGGGCGCGGAGCTCTGTCGGCGCCTGAAGCAGCACGACGCTGAAGCGGTGCTCGCCATCTCCGTCCTGGAGGCTCGAGACGAGGCGCTGGCCGCGGGCGCCGACGCCTTTCTGCAGAAGCCCTTCGACCCGCTTGAGCTCGTGTCAACCGTCAAGGACCTGCTCGGCGCGAGCGCGCTGGTCGCTCGTTCCGCGCAAGAGAGTCGCTAGTGGACGAGCGCCTCACGAGCGGCGACGAGGGGCTCGACCTGATCCTCGGCGGCGGTCTGCCGGTGAGCGGGATCAACCTGATCATTGGGCTGCCGGGCTCCGGAAAGACGATCCTCTCCCAACAGTTCGTCTTCGCCGGCGCGACCGAAGAGCGCCCTGCGATCTACCTCTCCACGGTCTCCGAGCCGTTCGAGAAGATCCTCCGCTACGCCCAGACGCTCAGCTTCTTCGATCCCGGCGCGATTGGGCGGAGGGTCTATTACGAGGACCTCGGCGGCACCGTCGGCGACGGCGGGCTGGCTGCCATCGTCGAGCGCATCGGCGCGCTGATCAAGGAGCGGCGGCCGGGGATCATCGCTATCGACAGCTTCAAAGCGCTGGCCGCGTTCGCGGATGACGCGCGCGCCTTCCGGGGCTTCCTGCACGACCTCGCCGCACTGCTCACGGCCTTCCCAGCAACCTGCTTCTGGATAGGCGAATACAGCGAGGAGGAGATGCGCACGGCGCCGGAGTTCGCGGTCGCGGACGGCATCATTTCGCTCGCGACGGAGCGCGTGAACGAGCGCACGCTACGCCTGATCCAGGTGGCCAAGCTGCGTGGCACCGACTTCCGCTCAGGACGTCACACATATCGGCTCTCCGTGGACGGCATCACGGTCTTTCCCCGGCTCGCCGATCCCCTCAGGACGGACGACTACCGGCTCAGCAACGAGCGAATCTCGTCCGGGATTGCGCCGCTCGACACGATGCTCGCCGAGGGCTACGCGCCGGGTAGCTCAACGCTGGTGGCCGGACCGTCGGGTGCCGGCAAGACGTTGATGGGCCTCCACTTCATCTTCAGCGGCGTCGCCAGCGGTGAGCCTGGCGTGATCGCGAGCTTGCAGGAGAACCCGATTCAGCTCCAAAAGGTCGCCGACGGCTTCGGCTGGTCGCTCGACAACCAACGGGTGGCGGTCATGTACCGATCTCCCAACGATGTCTACATCGACGAATGGGTGTACGAGCTGCTCGACCTGATCGAGCGCACCGCGGCCAAGCGCGTACTGATCGACAGCCTGAGCGACCTGCAGTACGCGGCGCCTGATCCCGTGCGCTTCCGCGAGTTCGTCTACTCGCTCATGCAACGCCTATCGCGCGACGGCATTAGCCCCATCATGACCAGCGAGATACCCGACCTCTTCCACGTCGGCCGCCTGGCCGAATACGGCATCTCGCACCTCTCCGACAACGTCATCCTGCTGCAGTACCTACGCGCCGAATCACGCCTGCTGCGCACGGTGACGATCCTCAAGTCGCGCGCCAGCGCCCACGAGCCCGAGATCCGCGAATTCGACATCACCCCGGGCGGGATCGTCCTCGGAGATCCGATCGTCAGCGAGCAGGTCGCTCGCTAACGCGGAAGCGTTCTGGAGGCGGCAAACAGCAGCAAAGGGCAGCAGCCATGTGAGGTTTTCATCGCTCGCGAGCGGTGCGGGCGAAAGCCGGCATAGACCGCCGCACCTGCTCGTGCCTTACAAGCAGGACGGCGCCCGTTCGAGCCCGGCACCGCCCATCCTCTGGAGGTCCGCTTCGAGCGCTCCGAGAGCCGGGGCCGAGCTCGTCGGCTGGCGGTTTTGCGACGAGGTCGCTGTCGTTACTTGCGGTTCGCGCTGAAAGTGCGTGACGATTGCCCCAAACTTTTGCGCTTCCCTCACTTGGGGTAGACGAGCAGCAGGCACGAGCCTTCATTAGCAAGGTGCGCGCTCTGCCTCCTCAAACTACGCAACCTACGCCGGTCGCCTCGCAGCCCGCGGGGCCCGCCGGCGAGAACCCCAAGGAGTTCTGATGGCAGCAACAGACGTTACCCGCGGCAGCGTGCGCGCGGATGGAAATGGGTCGTCGGTCGGGAGAGCCGCTCGCCGGCTTGCGACTGAGACCAAGCAGGCGTTCAAGACCACCGAGTTCTGGGCGATGGTCGGCCTCGTCGTGGCCATCCTCGTCAGCGCCGCCGTCATCAATGGCGGCGATAACGGCACGGACGAGTTCATCGCCCGCCAGGCATGGCTGTATGTCTCGATTCTCGGCGCGGGCTACTTCATCTCGCGCGGACTCGCCAAGTCCGGCAGCAGCGAGCCGTATTCGGACGAGCCGGACAACCGTGGTGGTCGCGCCGACGGCGTCTGACCGCGAACGATGTTCCTCTTCACCAAGCAGCCGGGCAGGCGCACCCAGGTCCGCTTCATGCCCGGCTGCCTGGTGACGTCGGTGATCCTCTCGATCACGCTGACCATCCTGGTCAACCTGATCATCCGGATCCTCTAGACCAATCCACCGCCGCACAATCGATACGGAGTTAGGTGTTTCGTGAGCAAGCAGCAGAAGCAGAAGATCGTGCAGTACCTGAATGAGGCCCACGGCTCGGAGCTGGCGCTGGTGCGCCAGCTGCAGGCGCAGATCGCGATGACCGCCGAAGGGCAGCTATCGCGACGGGCTCGAGACCCATCTCGACGAGACCCGCCGGCACGCCGAACGCCTCGAGGCGCGGCTGAACGAGCTGGGCGAAGGCAACAACCCGCTGCAGGCGGGGCTCGGGCGCCATCGAGAGCCTTATCGGGCAGGCCTTGGCGCTGACCAAGACCCCGCTCGATCTGGTGCGGGGAAGCGGTGGCGAGGAGAAGGTGCTCAAGAACGCCAAGGACTCGTGCGCGGCCGAGGCGCTGGAGATCGCCACCTACACCGCGATCGCCCGGCTCGCACGCATCGCGGGCGACACCAAGACCGAGCGCCTGGCCAACTCGCTGATGGCGGACGAGCAGCGGATGCTGGACCTGCTGTCCAAGGAGATACCGCACCTGACCGACGCGATGGCGCGGGCGGAGTTCGACGGTGAGGGCTCCTACGAGGTGACCGAGACCGGTGCCGCCGACGCCGTGCGCAAGGTGGCCGGCGGGGCCAAGCGCAGCGCGCGCCGGGGCGCCGGACAGGCCAAGCGGACAAGCCGCCAGGCCCGCAAGGTGCCGGGAGTGGCGCGCGCCGAAGGGACCGTAAAGGGAGCCGTGGCCTCGGAGTCGGACCTGGCCATCGCGAACTACGATTCGCTCAGCGCGGACGAGGTTCACGAGAAGCTCTCCGAGCTCTCGCAGATCGACCTTGCCAAGGTCAAGGCGTACGAGCGCAAGAACCAGAGCCGCTCCACGGTCACCGCCAGGATCGACTCCCTGCAGGGCGACGAGCCGTGGCCCGGCTACGACGAGCTGAACGTCAACGAAGTGCAGGCCGTGCTCTCCGAGGGCGACGACAGCCGCATCGAGGCCGCCCGCAGCTACGAGCGCAAGCACAAGAACCGCGCGGGCGTGCTCCAGGCCACCGAGCGCGAGCTCAGTAACGCCTAAGCACCCGTTTCGACCCAGGGGAGGGGGCCGTGCGCGGCCCCCTCCCCGCTTCTTCGACTCGCTTAGAAGGAGGAGACCGGGCGCCACCGGGCGAACGGCGCGCAACGTGCCAACCGGCTCCGGCACCTTTGGGTCGCGAGACGGGTGCCTGCGATAGCGGCGTTAACGCTTTCGCCCGGATGCGGTCGTCCGCGCTGATGCCTACAAGACGCCCGCTGCGGACGAACCTCAGCGGTCTCGACGTCCCGCTCCCTGCCCGGTCTGACCATTGGTTTGTAGGATGGAGCGGTAGCCCGGCGATGGGCGGGCTGGTACGGCAGCGCGCGTATCTGCTGTCCGTTCGGAGGAGGTCTCATGATCGTGTTGTTGGACGCCGCGGGGCGACGCCGCTCGCCGGTCACGATGCCCGGCTACCACGCTGGGCGACCACCGGGCAACAAGGGCATGCGCTACCCGGCGGATCCGCCGACCGTGGGACGAGATCGTGGCGGGTGATGCGCCACGCCGCGAGTGACCGCCACGGCTACAGGCTGCGCGCCATGATCGTCGTGCTCTGGCGCGCCGGGCTGCGGCTCCAGGAGGCGCTCGCGCTCACCGAGCACGACCTCGACCAGCGGCGCGGATCGCTGCTGGTCCGCCGCGGCCAGGGTGGCCGCAGACGCGAGGTCGGGATGTACGAGCGGGGCTGGGAACAGCCGCGCCCCTGGCTCGCCGCCAGGGCTGCAGCTGCTGCCGCCCGGACCGCTGTTCTGCATCATCGACGGGCGCATCCGCGGCCGGGCCCGGTCGGCGGCCGCGGTACGCACCGAGTTCCGGCGGATTGCCATCCGCGCCGGTGTCAGGCGCCGGTTCGCGCCGCACCAGCTGCGCCGGCGAACTGCTCGGGGATCAACTCGTAGTCGTCCCATTCGCTTTTCCAGCGCTTCGTGCTGGCCGGAACCGCGTCATGGCCCTGTGCCAAGGACTCCTCGACGGGGTTCCAAACGATCCCGGGGTCTGCGTACCTCAGCGCCTCGTCGAGGTCGTCGATGACGAGGAACTGGCGCACGATCTCCACGTTCTCCTGCGACATCGCCCTAGTCCCGTACCGCTTCGAGCGCTTCGTCGAAGGTTCCGAACCCGCGGAAGCCGACGATCTGGCCCTGCCGGACGGTCCAGACGTGTACGAAGCGCATGCTCACCTCGATGCCGTCGCGTCCCCTCGCGACGAATTCGACGTCCGCGACGACGTGCGGGCCGGAATCGGCGGTCCGGTCGGGACGGATCGAGATCTCGGACCAGTCTCCGGTGAAGGTCTCGAAGAACGCGCGGACCGAGGCCTTGCCCCGGATCTCGCCGGTGGCGTCAGGAAGACGATCGGAGAACCTCCATTCCACGTCCGGGTGGCACATCTCGACGATGGCCTCGTAGTCGCCAGCGTTCCAAGCCGCCAGTCCCTGATGGAACAGCTCCAGGTTCTCCTGGGACATCGCCAGCCCAGTATCCCCCTCGATCCTTGCTCTACCAATGGCGAGCGCCGACGGAGCCGCCAGGCCGAAAGGGTCGTCGCCTCGTTGAGATGCCACGCCGTTTCGAACGTATGCATTGCCCAGCACGATGTACGAGCCGGCCGGAAGGTCGATGTCGGCGAGGGAAAACGGCGTGGTGGCCCCGGACGGGACGCTGAGCGGCGCGAAAGCGGATCCATACAGGTCGCTTGGGCCGCGCTCGCCGGGTGAACCAGCCTGGCCGGTCCCGTCGCACCCATCGGCCCAGTCTCACCCTTCGGTCCCCGATCGCCTCTGGCCCCCTCAGGAAGCTGGCCCCGCTTGAAGTCGGTGGCGAGCAACGAGAAGTCCCTGACCTCCGATGGTCCGACCGCGTTCCGCTTGATCTGGTCGGCGCCACGCTGCGAGCATGGAGCACTCCCTTGGAGGGGTGTCAAGGTGTGACCTTGATGATGTAGATGGCCGCCGTCTCGAAATCGAAGGCGGGGGCAGCTCCGCCGTACGAGATGGTGTGCACGCCGGGTCGCAGCGGGTTGAGCATGACCCAGTAGCCGTCCGCGACCGATGGACTGGGCTCATTCGGCGGAGTGGCGGGCACGCCGAATGGGTTGTCGGGCACGCTCGCGAAGCGGAAGAGCGGTGACTGGAACCGGAAGCGGGAGAGGCCGGCAATCCGCTTGCCGTCCACGCGAGCGTGCAACTTCTTCTCGCTGAAGTTGTCGGCCTGGGCCGCCGCGCACGCGCTGAGCTCATCCTTGGTGGTGCCATTCCCCTCGATCACGGAGCACTCGCCGTTGATGAGCGGGAAGAAGATGGCCTGTCCGCTTCGGATCGTGCAGGCCCGCAGGACCGGGTCGCCCCCCGTGGTCCCCACCAAGAACCGGACGTCTCGGGTGCCGAGGTCGCACGGCACCACGCCCGCGTCGAACGGGTTGGGATGCTGGGCGCCGTGTACGGCCAAGGCTTGTTGCCACCAGAGGGCGCTCCACTCTCCGTAGGTGTGGCCGAACGGGCTCGCCTGCGGCGGAAACACCGCCGGGCCGGGGTGGCTCGCTGCGGCTGGAGCCAGAACAAGGCTCACCGCGACCGCTGTGGCCAGGAGGACCCCTCGCCGCCACACGCGCTCGGTCATATGCGCCTTCTCCGATGGAAGCTTCCTCGATCGCATGGCTTCACCTCGCTGTCGATTGGAATAACCATCGAGGTACGACGAGGGGCTTCGCATCAGGGCAATCCCTGATTTCAGCGACCTTGTCTAGGGGCGCAGCGGCAGCCGGCCGCGGTCGAGAGATACCTCAGGGCGCTGGTCTCCTGAGGGCGATGCCCGTCAGGATCTCGCGCACGATCCGGTCGGCGACGAGCGCGGAGGAGTCGGCGGTCCCCACCTGGCTCGGGATCACCTCGACCAGGTCCGCGCCGACCAGGTCCAGCTGCCGGGCCACCTCGCGCACCGCCCACAACAGCTCGGCGGAGCTGAGGCCGCCCGGCTCGGGCGTGCCCGTGCCGGGCACGAAGGCGGGGTCGAGCACGTCGATGTCCACGGTGAGATAGGCCGGCCCCTCGCCGACCGCCGCCAGCGCGCGAGACACGACCTCCCTGATCCCGAGGTCGCGCACGTCGTGCATGAAGAGGCTCGTGATCGCCGCGCTCGCGCTGCCAGGCGAACACGTCCTCGCCGGGCCAGTAGCCGCGCAGGCCGACCTGCGCGTAGCGGTGTGAGTCGACGTGGCCGTCGGCGACGAGGGTCCGCATGAAGGTCCCGTGCGAGAACTTCACGCCGAACACCTCCTCGGCGGTGTCCGTGTGGGTGTCGAAGTGGAACATGCCGACCGGCCCGTGCGCGGCGGCGCAGGCGCGAGCGGTCGGCTCCGTGATCGAATGGTCGCCGCCGAGGACCAGCGGCATGGCTCCCTTCGAGAGCACCTCGCCCACCACGGCCTCGATCGCCGCGTGCGAGTCGCGGGGGTGGCCGGGCCGAACGGCCGCGTCGCCGAAGTCGACGACCCGCAGCACCTCGAAGGCGTCCACCCCGACCTCCAGGTGCGGCCCGGGCGGGCTGCTCGCCGCGCGGATCGCGCGCGGGGCGAAGCTCGTGCCCGGCCGGTCGGAGACGAGGTCGTCCATGGGCGCGCCCACGATCGCGACGTCGACGCCGTCGAGCTCGGAGGCCTCTTCGGTGTAGGGACTGCCGGCGAAGGTCAGGAGGCCCGCGTAGTCGGGCTTCTCGCCGAACTCCGACCAGCGGTTGAGTGGGTCGATCAGCGCGCCGCCCCCTCAGGCGAACTTGAACGCGAGCGCGTCGTGCCGCGGGGGCGGGTCGGCGCTGTCGGGGACCTCCGTTCCGGCGAACTCCGAGCGGATGGCCCCGATCCACTCGCGGCAGCGCCCCGTCAGCTCGTTGTCCTCCGTCTGCATGCGCCCGCGCGTGACGAGGATGCCGAGGTCGGCGCCCTTGTAGCGGTAGTCGCCGCCGGTGAGCACGCGCAGGTAGAAGCCCTCGATGTCGTCCTGCAGGCTGTGCCAGTCGTTGCCCCAGCGGCTGAACCTGATGCCCCCGTCCTCGAGCCGCCAGATGCCCGTCTTGGGCGTGCGCGTGAGCAGCTCCACGCGGTCCTCCGGCTCCTTCAGCACGAGCTGGCTCCAGACGTCGGTGGCGTCGTGGCTCGACCAGCGCTCATTGATGTCGTCGACGTCGACCTCGTAGTCGACGTCCATGTACTCGAGCAGGTGGAAGAGGAAGAGCGGCACGTCCGCATAGGCGCCCGCGCTGACGTTCGTCATCGAGCTGATCCCGCTCAGCCGCGGGTTGAGCTCACCGAGGTAGAGCTCCCCGCTGTCGAGGTCGACCAGGTAGTCGATCTCGAGCAGGCCCCGGTAGCCCTCGCGGGCGAGCCGGTCGCCGAGCTTTCGCGTGAGCTCGCGGGCACGCTCCCGGTGCTCGGGCGACAGGGCGTCCGGGAAGATGTCGTTTCCGCACCAGCCTCCCCGGTAGGGGGTCAGCTCCGGATGCCCGGTGAGGTCGGTCATGAGCGGTCCCACGACGGTGCCGTGGCGCGTGATGCACGCCTCCACCGCCGCCGCCCGCGGGTTGATCCGCCGCATCACCTTGAGCTCCTGGGTCGCCATGTCGTCGGCGTTCTCGTCCCAGTCGCCCTCCTTGCTCACGAAGAAGGTGGTCTTGCCGGAGTCGCCGTAGGGCGTCTGGACGACGAGGTCGTCGCCCAGCCCGGCGTCGCGGGCGAGGGCCGTCAGCTCTTCGTAGCTCGTCGCCCTCCCGAGCACGTTCGGGACGCTCGGCACGCCCGCGTCGTCGGCGATCTGCGTCGTCACGATCTTCGAGTCGAGCCGGTGGCGAAGCTCGGCCGACGGGAGCACCACCTCGAGCCCGGCCTCGGCGGCCAGGGCCTCCGTCTCCTCGTCGAAGAACACGAACAGGGCCTTCCCGCCCCGCCCGCGCGAGCGGAACAGCTCGACGACCTCCCGGTGCTCGAGCAGGTAGTTGCAGATCTCCTCGATCGAGCCGAACTCGCGGTACGGCCTGTCCTTGGGCACGAACACCCGCGGGTGGCTGCCCTCGAACGAGTCGAAGTAGTTCACGTAGAAGAAGTTCCGCACCCAGCGATCGATGCCGAGCAGGTTGAACGCCGTCGGGGAGACGAAGTAGATCGGCGTCTGGTTGGTGCGGAAGAAGCCCCGGATCTCGGAGATCCCCCGCAGCGTCGTGGTGGTCTCGGGCATGGGCTCCCCTCCTGGGACGCGGCGGGCTCCGATTCTATGGCCGGACGTTTGGTGTTTGAAGCCCGCCGATTGCGCCGCCGTCCCGCCTGTGGGATAAAGCGCGGGTCCAGGGCGTCGGGTGAGGGGGAACCGCGATGAGCAGTGACAGCGCCGCCGTGGGAGCGGCAACGCCTCGTGCCGAGGCGGACGCCGCGCACCCACCGGCCGTGGCCGGGCCTCGTCGACAAGGGCCTCGAACGCGACGCGCTCGGCCTGCTCGCGAGCATCGCCCTGGCCATTTCCTGCGTCGCGCCCGCCTATGCGCTCACCGCGACGCTCGGCCCGACCGTCACAGAGGTGGGCCCGCAGATGCCCGCCGTCTTCCTGATCGGCTTCGTCCCGATGCTGCTGGTCGCATACGCCTATCGCGGCCTGAACCAGGCCGTCCCCGACGCGGGGACCTCGTTCACCTGGACGGTGAAGGCGTTCGGCCCGCACATCGGCTGGATGTGCGGCTGGGGCCTCGTGATCGCCACCATCATCGTGCTGTCGAACCTCGCGGGCGTGGCGGTCACCTTCTTCTACCTCTTCCTGGCCGAGGTGCTCGGCGACAGCGAGCATCGGAACCTGGGGGGACAAGCGCGTGGTCAACGTCGCTACCTGCCTGGCGTTCATAGCGATCGCGACCTTCGTCGCCTACCGGGGCATGACCACGACGAAGAGCCTGACCTACATCCTCGTGGGGATTCAGCTCGTGGCCCTCGCGCTCTTCATCGTGTTCGCCCTGAGCAAGGCGATCGGCGGCGACGTTTCAACCGCGGTCGACTTCGAATGGTCGTGGCTGAGCCCCTTCTCGGTGGCGTCGTTCTCGGCGCTCGCCACCGGCCTCTCCCTGTCGATCTTCATGTACTGGGGCTGGGACGCGGCCCTGTCAGCCAACGAGGAGACCTCGGGCAGCGACCGCACGCCCGGCATCGCCGCGGTGCTCTCCCTCCTGATCCTCGCCACCACCTACGTCCTCGTGGCCGTGTCCGCCCAGATGTTCGCCGGCACCGGCGAGGAGGGCCTCGGGCTCGGCAACGCCGAGACGGCGGACAACGTCTTCGCGGCGCTGGCCGATCCGGTGCTGGGCGGGACGCTCGGTCTGCTGCTCTTCCTGGCCGTGCTCGCGAGCTCGACGTCCAGCCTGCAGACGACGTTCATCCCCGCGGCGCGAACGATGCTCGCGATGAGCGTCTACAAGGCGCTCCCGGACAGGCTCGCGAAGATCCACCCGACGCATCACATCCCGAGCTACGCGACGCTCGTGTCCGGCATCGGGACGGCGATCTTCTACACAGTGATGACCTTTGCGAGCGAGGACGTTCTCGTCGACACCATCCTCGCCCTGGGACTGATGATCTGCTTCTACTACGGCCTGACGGCGTTCGCGGCGGCCTGGTACTTCCGCAATGACGTCACCAGTAGCGCCAAGGACCTGCTTCTGAAGGGCGTGGCGCCCGTGCTCGGTGGCCTCGTGCTGGCGGCGGTGTTCGTCAAGCTCGTGATCGACACCAAGGATCCCGACTACGGCAGCGGCGGCTCGATCTTCGGCCTCGGGACCGTGTTCGTGCTCGGGGTGGGGATCCTGTTGCTCGGCGTCGTCGTGATGTTCGTCTGGCAGGCCAAGGCGCCCGCCTTCTTCCGCGGTGAGACCCTGAAGAAGGACACGCCCGCGCTCGTGGTGGAGGAGTGAGCGCCGCGCACGCGCTGGACCCGCTCTCGGCCGATGAGATCCGCGCGGCCGTCGCCATCCTGCGGCGCGAGCGCGAGGTCGGCCCGGGCTGGCGCTTCGGGACGATCGAGCTGAGAGAGCCCTCCAAGGAGGAGCTGCGCGCCGGCGCCGACATCGCCCGGGAGGCCGTCCTCAGCTGTTGGAACCGCGACGACGGCGAGACCTACAAGGCGGTCGTGTCGATCGGCGGCGACCGTGTTGTCTCGTGGGAGCATCGCCCCGGCGAGCAGGCCAACTTCACCGAGACCGAGTTCTACGAGTGCAACGAGGCGCTGCGCACGGAGCCTCGGGTCCTGGAGGCGCTCGAGCGGCACGGCATCGAGGACATCGACCGCGTGCTCTTCGACACCTGGGCCTACGGCGGCCTGCTCGTGCCCGAGAAGTACCGCGACCGGCGCGTCGGGTGGACCGACGTCTGGGTGAGCAACTCGGAGGGCGCGAATCCGTATGCGAACCCGCTCAGCGGCCTGCACTTCATCGTCGACATGAACACGATGGAGCTGCTCGAGGTCGACGATCAGTCGTCCACCGACCGGCCCCGCACGATGGGCGAGTACGTGCCCCGGCTCGTTCCCGGGCAGGTCCCGCGTGACGACGTGAAGCCGCTCGACGTCGATCCAGCCCGAGGGCGCGTCGTTCAGCCTCGACGGCAACGTCCTCGAGTGGCAGAGGTGGTCGATGCGGCTCGGCTTCAACCCGCGCGAGGGGCTCGTGATCCACGCGCTCGGGTACCGCGAGGACGAGCGCGTCCGGTCCGTGGCCCATCGCATGTCTTTCGCCGAGATGGTCGTGCCCTACCGCGACCCGACCAACGACCACAAGGCGCGCACCGCCTTCGACATCGGCGAGTGGGGGCTCGGCTTCATGACCACGTCGCTCGAGCTGGGCTGCGACTGCCTGGGCGAGATCGCGTACCTCGACGCCGTGGTCCACGACGCGCACGGCGAGCCGCGGGAGATAAGGAACGCGATCTGCATCCACGAGGAGGACGACGCGGTCCTCTGGAAGCACGTCGACCCGGTCGCGGGCGTCGAGGTGCGCCGTTCGCGCCGGCTCGTCGTGTCATTCCACGCCACGGTGGCGAACTACGAGTACCTCGTCTACTGGCGCTTCTACCAGGACGGCAACATCGAGTGCGAGGTGCGGGCGACCGGGATCATGGTCACGACCCACTTCCCGGAGGGCGAGCAGCCGCCCTACGGGACGCTCGTCGACGAGCGCACCTACGCGCCATTCCATCAGCACTTCATCGTGGCGCGGCTCGACCTGGACGTCGACGGCGAGCAGAACACGGTCCACATGACCGAGTCCGAGGCGCTGCCGGTGGGCCCCGGCAACCCCGACGGCCTCGCGCTCGTCCAGAACAGCACGCCGCTCCGGACAGAGGAGGAGGGCAAGCAGGACTACGAGTGGCGGACCCAGCGGGCCTGGAAGGTCGTCAACGAGAGCGTGAGCAACCCGCTCGGCACGCCCGTCGGCTACAAGCTCGTGCCGGGCGGCGCGTTCCCGCCGATGATGGACCCGAGCTCGCCGGTCTTCCGGCGCGCGCAGGTGATGGGGCACAGCCTTTGGGTGACTCCATACGAGCCGAACGAGCGCTGGCCCTGCGGCGAGTTCCCCGTGCAGAGCGAGGAGGACGCCGGGCTGCCGTCCTGGACCGCTGCCAACCGCTCGATCGAGAACACCGACGTCGTGCTGTGGTACGTGTTCGGAATCCACCACGTGACCCGGCCGGAGGAGTGGCCCGTGATGGCGGTGGACACCGTCTCCTTCTGGCTCAAGCCGGTCGGCTTCTTCGGCAGGAACCCGGCCCTCGACGTCCCCCCGCCGGACGGAGCGTGTGAGCACGACTGACGACGAGATCCTCGCGGCGGTCGCCTCCGAGCGCGCCGCGATGGAGGAGCTGCTCGTCCGGCTCGTCGAGGCCCCCACGCTGCTCGGCGAGGAGGCGGCGGGGCAGGCGGTGATGCGGGAGGCCTTCGAGGAGCTCGGCCTCGCGCCGGTCGACGTGCCGCTCGATCCCGAGGCGCTGCGGGAGCATCCCGGCGCGTCGCAGTTCAGCTGGGACGTCACGGGCAAGGCGAACGTGGTCGCGGAGTGGGCTCCGGCGGAGCCGGCCGACGGGCGCTCCCTGATTCTCAACGGCCACATCGACGTCGTCAGCCCGGAGCCCACGTCGATGTGGGCGTCTCCGCCGTTCAGCGCAAGGCGCGAGGGCGACTGGCTCTACGGCCGCGGCGCGGGGGACATGAAGGCCGGCCTGGCGGCGATCGTCGGAGCCGTGCGCGGCCTCAGGGGACTGGGCCTGACGCCGCGCGCGCGGGTCGAGCTTCAATCCGTCGTCGAGGAGGAGTGCAGCGGCAACGGCGCGCTCTCCTGCGTCCTGGCCCGTGCGGGGGCCGACGCGGCCATCGTCACCGAGCCCACGAGCGGCGCGATCCAGTACTCCCAGGTCGGCGTGCTGTGGTTCCAGGTGCGTGTGGCGGGCCGCCCGGCCCACGCGGGCGACGCTCCGGAGGGGCGGAACGCGATCGAGGGCGCGTTTCCGATCATCCGTGCGCTGCGAGAGCTCGAGGCCGAGCTGAACGTGGACCCGCCGGCGCCCTACGACGTCTATCCGCACCCGATCAACCTGAACGTGGGGATGATGCGCGGGGGCGACTGGCCGTCCACGGTCGCCGGCGAGAGCGTGATGCACTGCCGGCTCGCGCTGTACCCCGGCGAGACGCCGGAGCCCCTGAAGCGGCGCGTGGAGGAGGCGGTCGCCGCGGCCGCGTCCGGCGAGCCGTCGCTGGCCGGCTTCGAGGTCGAGGTGGCCTACGACGGGTTCGCCTGCGAGGGCTACACGCTCGAGCAGGACGCGCCACTCGTCACGGGCCTGGCCGCGGCCGTCGAGCGGGCCGGCGGCGCCGCGCCCGCGCTGTTCGGCTCCACGGCCACGACCGACGCGCGCGCCTTCCAGCTCTACGGCTACGTGCCCGGCCGTCTGCTTCGGCCCGCACGCGGAGGGCGTGCACGGCACCGACGAGCGCGTCCATCTCCCCTCGATGGTCCACACCGCTCAGGCGCTCGGCCTCTTCATACGCGACTGGTGCGGCCTCAGCGGCATCTAAGGTTGCGGCCATGTCGTCGCTGCCGGAACTCCCCGACTGGGTCAAGTCGCTCGGCCTCCCCAAGGTGGCCGCCGACGCGATCGACCGCTACTGGAAGCCGGTCTGGGACGAGATCAAGGCCGACCTCGAGCTGCTGCCCGACCACCGCGGACGGACGCCCGAGCCGCCACCCGCTCCGGATGGCAACTGGCTGTCGTTCGAGGCGATCGAGGAGCTCACGCCCGGCGAGCGCTGGCAGCAGTCGTTCCGGGCGATGTGGCCCGCCTACCGCGCCTGGTACCTGAAGGACGGCCAGTCCGCTCGCCCGCCGCTCCGGGAATGCCGGCAGATGCTGCGCGAGCACATGCCCGAGCTCTACCCGACCTACGAGCGCCTCGTCGAGCTGGCCGAGGGCGACGAGCTCGCCGCGCGCTTCCTCACGCTCCACCGGCCGCCCGGCTTCGTGGTGGGCTGCTCCCAGGGGGCCTGGACGCGCGACGGCGGTCCGGTGCTGGTTCGCAACTACGACTATCCGGCCTCGCGCGCCGAGGGAATCGTCTACTCCACGGCCTGGACGGGGCGCCGGGTGATCGGGATGAGCGACTGCCTCTGGGGCCTCCTGGACGGCGTGAACGACGCGGGCCTGGCGGTCTCCCTCACCTTCGGCGGGCGGCCGGTGACCGGCGACGGATTCGGGATACCGATCGTGATCCGCTACCTGCTCGAGACCTGCGAGAGCGTGTCCGAGGCGCAGGCACGCGCTCGCGCGGCTGCCGGTCCACGCCGCCCAGAACGTCACGCTGCTCGACCGCAGCGGCGTCCGTGGTCACCGCCTGCCTCAGCCCGGACCGTGAGCCCGAGTTCGGGGCCGTGCCCGCGGCCACCAACCATCAGCGCGAGAACGACTGGCCGGACTACGCCCGCGCCGTGCGCACGTTCGAGCGCGAGCGCTACGTCCTCGAGCTGCTGCGGGCGCCGGACATGACGCGCGAGCGCCTCGTCGACTCGTTCCTCGAGCCGCCGCTCTACAGCGACGCCTTCTCGAAGGGGTTCGGCACGATCTACACCGCCGCCTACTTCCCGGCCGAGGGCCGCGCCGAGTACCGCTGGCCCGGCTTCACCTGGAGCCAGTCGTTCGACGACTTCGCCGAGGGCGAGCACACCCAGACCTACGCCGAGGACGCCCGGGCGGCCTAGCCGGGCCTGGCCGGGTTTGCACTGGCGCCCCGCCTGTGCCATAAACCGCCCGCGTTCCGAGCCTTCCCCGACCCGCGAGGTGATCGATGTCCGAGCCGCGCCAGCTGCACAACTTCGTCAACGGGGAGTTCAAGCCTCCGCGCGACGGCGACACGCTCGACATCGTCAACCCGTCGACGGGCGACGTGTACGCGAACTCGCCGCTGTCCGGGGAGGCCGACGTCGACGAGGCGATGCAGGCCGCGCAGGCCGCGTTCGACGGCGGCTGGCGCGACGCCACGCCGAGCGAGCGGATGACGGCGCTCCTCAAGATGGCGGACGCCATCGAGGAGAACGCCGAGCGCCTCGTCGAGATCGAGGCCGAGAACACCGGCAAGCCCAAGGGCCTGACGCTCAGCGAAGAGATCCCGCCGATGTGCGACCAGATCCGCTTCTTCGCGGGGGCGGCGCGCAATCTCGAAGGGCGGGCGACGGCGGAGTACATGGCCGGCTTCACCTCCTCGATCCGGCGCGAGCCGATCGGCGTGATCGGCTCGGTCGCGCCCTGGAACTACCCGATGATGATGGCGGTCTGGAAGTTCGCTCCCGCGCTCGCCGCCGGCAACACGATGGTGCTGAAGCCCTCCGACACGACCCCGGCGAGCGCCGTCTACATGGCCGAGCTGTTCGCCGAGATCCTGCCTCCCGGGGTCTTCAACGTCGTGTGCGGCGACCGTGACACCGGCGCGGCGGTCGTGAGTCACCCGACCCCGCAGATGGTCTCGATCACGGGCAGCATCGCCGCCGGCAAGGCGGTCGCGCGCGCCGCGTCCGACACGCTCAAGCGCTGCCACCTGGAGCTCGGCGGCAAGGCGCCCGTGATCGTCTTCGACGACGCCGATCTGTCGAGCGCTGCCGAGGAGATCGCCGTGGCCGGCTACTTCAACGCGGGTCAGGACTGCACGGCGGCCACCCGGGTCCTGGCCAGCGGGAGGGTGCAGGAGGACATCGCCGCCGCGCTCGTCGAACAGGCCGGCACGGTGCGGCTGTCGAAGGACGAGGAGCCGGACTCCGAGGACTTCTTCATCCCGCCGATCAACAACGCCGACCAGCTCGAGAAGGTCAACGGCATGGTGGAGCGGACGCCCGGCCACGCAAAGGTGCTGGTGGGCGGCGAGCGCGCCACCGACAACGGCTACTTCTACGAGCCGACCGTGATCGAGGGTGTGCAGCAGGCCGACGAGCTGGCCACCGACGAGATCTTCGGACCGGTGATCACCGTCCAGGCATTCAACGACGAGGACGAGGCCCTGCGTTGGGCCAACGGGACACCGTATGGCCTCGCGTCGAGCGTATGGACGAGCAACCACAAGCGCGCGCTGCGCGTCTCGCGGGCGCTGGACTTCGGCTGCGTCTGGGTCAACTGCCACATCCCGCTGGTCGCGGAGATGCCGCACGGCGGCTTCAAGCAGTCCGGCTACGGCAAGGACCTGTCGGGCTACTCGTTCGAGGAGTACACGCGCGTCAAGCACGTGATGTCGGCGATCGAGGACTGAGCCGGCGCCCTCCGAGCGGCGCCAGTCGCCGCTCGGAGGGTTGGCTCACGCAGGGTCAGGTCAGGCTGTGGAAGCCGCGTTGCGGGGTCGCAGCACGCGCAGCGTCAGGACGAGGAACCCGACGCCGGTCAGGAGCAGCGCGACCCCCATGATGATCGCGAAGCTCGCGACGCTCTCGGCGAAGTATGCGGTGTTGAGCGCCGTCGTGAGCGCCGTCTCGGTGATCCAGAGCTGGCGCAGCGGGTTCTCCATCGGCTCGCCCGACTCGGGATTCGTGGCCGCCTGGTCCTCCTCCGCGACCGGGTTGCCCTGATCGTCGACGAAGCGCGGCATGTCCGCATAGGTGTCGCCGCCGGTCGCCTCGAGCGTGTGCTTGCGGATCACGTCGGCGAAGGCCTGGGCCTCGCTGCCGGTGTCGACCAGCTCGCCAGGGATCGACGAGTCGGGCGTGCCGACGATGTTCTCACGGGCAAGCTCGTCGCGAACGCGGTCACGCCCGCTGAAGCCGGTAACGATGCAGCCGATACCGAAGGCGATCAGGACAACGCTCGCCACAATCCCGCCGTAGTCCAGAAATTTCTTCATCCACCCTCCGCTCGTCGGTGTCGGAGGGCAAACTAATCGGGCACCCCGGCGCCGCCATCCGCACGACGTACGCGCCGGATCGGGTAATTCCACGTTCGGTTCCTGCGGATTTTCCGCAGGCCGATACGAGGCTTCTGCGCTGGTGCCCGCCGGGTCGCGCTCCTAGCCTCGCGTCTCACGGGCGAACCGGCAGAGCCCGCCGCCGTGGTCGTCGGCGTCGACGACCGCCCGCAGGCGCGCGACGCACTCGGGGCGCGGGAAACCCGGTGAACCCTGCGGCGCTCCACCGATGTCCGCGCCGCCGTTGTCGGTCAAGCTGAGGCTTGAAGGAGGTGACGCCATGATTCGCGCGGTACGGCACTTTCTCTGGTACCTCGAGTACCAGTCGAAGCCGGATGAGGCCAGACGCGCGCGTAGGCCTTCCAGAGCGCCCTCCGCCGGCCCGAACGCCCATGTGCGCAGGGCCGTCGCGTCGCCGGCAAACCGGCCGGGCGCTGCGGACCGCAAGCGACCTTAGGCTCGCGAGGCCTGCGGGCTGACCGTGAAGGTGGCGCTCTCGCCCGGGCCGAGCTCGCGCACGTCGTCGCCGACGCCGACCTTGACCGTGGAGATGAAGCCGTCGGCCAGGGCGGCGACGGTGAGCTCGCCGCCGTCGAGGCTCACCCTGAGCGGGGTGCCGCGAAACTGCATCGGGAGCGACAGCCCGTCGAGCTTCTCGTGCATCCTGGGCTGAAAGTAGACAGCCCCGTCGCGGATCTCCGTGCCCAGGAAGATCCGCTGGACGAGGTCCAGCGTCCCGGACATGACTCCCAGGTGGATGCCCTCTCGGGTCGTCCCGCCCTGGATGTCCGCGATGTCGCTCTCGAGCGCCACCAGGAACCGCTCCCACGAGCTCTCGGGATCGATGGCGGCGAGGACTCCGGCGTGGACCACGAAGCTGAGCGTCGATCCGTGGGACGTGCGCCGGTCGTAGTAGTCGATCGTCTTGCGCGCGGTGTCCGGGGTGTAGTCGTACCCGAGCCGCTCGAACAGGCGCCGCAGCTCGTGATCCGGAAACAGGAAGAAGAGCATCACGGTGTCGGCCTGCTTGGCGATCTTGTAGCGGTCGGGCTCGTTGCCCTCCGCCCGCAGGATCCGGTCGAGCCGCTGGATGTTCCCGTACTTCTCCCGGTAGGCATCCCAGTCGAGCTCCTCAAGGTCCTCGTAGCCCTCGAACTGGCTGATGATGCCGTCGCCGTGGAAAGGCACGAACATCTTGCGGCTCATCTCCTCCCAGCGGTAGACCTCCTCGTCGCTCAGGCCGATGCTTGCCCGTAGGGCCTTCCGCCGGCTCGCCGGGAGGACGTCGAGGACCTTCAGCGCGGTCTCGAATATCCAGGCCGCCATCACGTTCGTGTAGGCGTTGTTGCGAAGGCCGCCCTCGGCGCTGCCCGGATACCTCTCATGGAACTCGTCCGGGCCCATGACGCCGTGGATCTCCCAGCGGTCGCGCTCCGGGTTGAAGTGGGCGATGGATGCCCAGAAGCGCGCGATCTCCAGCATCATCTCGGCGCCGCAGTCGCGCAGGAAGTCGAGCTCGTGCGTGGCCTGGTGGTAGTGCCAGACCGTGTAGAAGATCGCCGCGCACACGTGCCGCTGGTTGCGGCTCAGGTCCGGCTCCCACTGGCCGGACAGCGGGTTGAGGTGGACCATCTGGGTCTCCTCCTGGCCGTCGCTGCCGCTCTGCCAGGGGTACATCGCCCCCCGGTAGCCGCTCTCGAGCGCCGCCGCGCGCGCCGCGGCGATCCGCCGGTAGCGGTACAGGAGCAGCCCGCGCGTGATGAGCGGCAGCCGCAGGTTGAGGAAGGGGTACACGAAGAGCTCGTCCCAGAACACGTGCCCGCGATAGGCCTCGCCGTTTAGGCCGCGGGCGGGAACGCCCGCGTCGTGGTGGGCCGTGAGCCGCGAGCAGACCTGGAGGAGATGCGAGGCGTGGAAGCGCAGCAGGAACTGGACGCGCTGCTCGCCCGAGAGCTGCGGGTCGCAGACCTCCCAGAGCTCGTCCCACGCGCGCACGTGGCCTTCGAAGGCCTCGTCGAACGTCTGATAGGCGGCCACGCTCTTCGACGCGTTCTCGAGCGGCTCGGTGATCGCGCGGTCGCGCGAGGTGAAGACGGCGGCCATCTTCTCGACGCGCGAGCTGGTGCCCTCGTCCACGTCGAACGCCAGGAGCTGGTGGATGTAGTCCTCCGTCTGGTAGGTGCTGCGCTCGACCTCGAGCTCCTCGTCCCCGCGGTAGACGCGCGTGCGCGCGGCCTCGGCCAGCTCGATCCTGGACTGACGGGTGCGCGCCTTCAGAGCAATCACGTCGGAGCCGTGGATGCGCGGCCCCTGCGGGTCGAGATGCCGGCCCTCGAGCTCGCGGTAACGAGCGACGCCCTGGTTCAGCACCCGGCCGTCGAGCGCCGACAGCACCTCGACCCTGCCGGACCAGTTCTCGGGCGTCAGCTCCCACGCGATGCCCGCCTGGTGCATGCGGTGCATGCTCACGAAGCGGCGGCTTCTCAGGCTCGTCTCGCGGCCGGCGCGATCAAGGAAGCGCAGCTCGCGGATGACGAGCGCGGTGCGGAAGTCGTACTCGTGCCGGTAGGAGAGGAGCTCGACACTGCCGAACCGGACGGGCTCGTCTCCGTCGATGCGAAGCTTGAGGACGAGCCAGTTGGGCAGGTTGACAAGGTCCTCGTTGGGGACCGGCTGCCCACTCATGACGGTCGTCTCGCGGTTGTAGACGCCGTGCGCATACGTGCCCGGGTAGTGGGTCTCGTCGCGGTCCTCCCATTCCGCGGTCCCGCGCGTGCAGAAGTAGCCGTTGCCGGTCGAGGTCAACGCCTCCCGCAGGCCCTCCTCGGCGGGATCGAAGCCGTCGTACGCGAGCAGGAAGCCGTTCATCCGCGCGACAACCTAGGTCAGCTCCGACCACCGGAGCATCGGCGATCAGCCGCAGGGAGAGTCCGTAGTCCTCCACGCGAGGCTCGCGGAGGCCCCCGGATGAAGGCGGTTCGGAGGCGTCTTACGCTCGCACACACCATGGAGGTAGAGGTGCAGGCCGGGCTGGATGGAGAGACCCTTGACTTCACGCTCGAGTCGATCAGCGAGTTCGCTCGTCGAGAGCTACCCGACTCGCTTCTGATCAAGCTCGACGAGCGTGACGAGTTCCCCGAGGAGCTCGTGCGGCGGATGTGCGGCGAGGAGCTCGGAGTCCAGCTCCTGTTCATCCCGGAGGAGTTCGGAGGCATGGGCGGCGGGGCGGTCGACGTCTACCGCGTGTGCGAGCGGATGGCGACCATCGACCTCGGCGTGGCCACCTCCGTGCTCGCCACTTTCCTCGGCTCGGACCCGATCACGGTCGGCGGCACGGACGAGCAGAAGCAGCGCTGGATGTCGCGCATCGCCGAGGAGGGGATCCTCATGGCCTACGGCGCCACCGAGCCCGAGGCCGGCAGCGATCTCGCGGCGATGAAGACGACCGCCAAGCCGGTCGCCGAGCAACGGCGAGGTGGCCGGCTACCGGATCTCAGGCGCCAAGCAGTGGATCTCGAACGGCGGCGTCGCCGAGCTGGCGACGGTTCTCGCTCTCGCTCCCGGCGGGCCGAGCTGGTTCGTCGTCGAATCCGGCACCGAGGGATTCACGCACGGGGAGCCCGAGGACAAGCACGGCATCCGCCTGAGCAACACCGCCGCTCTGTTCCTCGAGGACGTCTACGTCGACGCCGACGCCCTCGTGGGCTGGAGGAGGGACAGGGCCTGACCCAGGCCCAGGAGGTCTTCGGCTTCACCCGCCTGATGGTGGCCGCCTTCGGCCTCGGGGCGGGCTGGGCCGCCCTCGACCGGGCCATGCCCTACTCGCAGGAGCGCATCCAGGCGGGCGGGCCGCTCAGTCGAGAAGCAGGGCTACACCCACAAGCTCATCGTGCCGCACGCGGTCCGGCTCGAGGCCGCGCGCGCCGCGATCGAGGAGACCGCCGTCAGCATCGACACCGGCGGCGGCGCGCTCAACACGGAGGGCGCCATCGCGAAGTACCTGGCGACCGAGGCGGGCAACGCCGCCGCGGATGCCGCGATCCAGGCGCTCGGCGGCTACGGCTACACCCACGAGTACCTGGTCGAGAAGATCAAGCGCGACGTCCGCATCACCACGATCTACGAGGGCACCTCGGAGATCATGGAGATGACGATCGCCCGCGACCGCTGGCAGCAGCACCTGAAGACGCGCGGCGACCACTTCCACGCGCACGCGCGCGAGCTCGAGCAGCTCGACGCCGTGCCATCCGGCGGTCGGTGCGGGCACCGTGGCGCTCGCGCATCATGCGCTCGCGGAAGTGCTCGAGGCCTGTCGCGAGGGCCGGCTGACCCGTAACCAGCACGTGCTGCTGCGGCTCGGCGAGCTGATCGCCTTCGTGGAGGGCGCGGCCGCGCTGGCAAACCGCGCGGCGCGCGCGGCCGGCGGTGAGCTCGGCGAGAAGTCCGACCGGCGCTTCACAGCCGATGCGCTGGCGGCCATGAGCCGTGTGAATGCGCGCGAGGTCGCCCAGGCCGTGGCCGACGAGGGCGTGCGTTGGGTAGTCGGCGCGGGCGGGGGCGACGCCGCCGCCATCGGCCAGCGAATCGGCGTTCCCGCGATCCAGGCCGCGCAGGCCGGGCTCGTCGCGGACATGGACGAGGTCGCCGACCACCTCTATCACCGCCGATGAGTGTGAGGAAGCAATGACGGACCACACGCGCGCGGTCGCGATCGTCGGCGTCGGCGCGATCCTCCCCGAGGCGCCCGACGCTCAGTCCTTCTGGCGCAACGTCAAGGGGGGCAGCTACGCGATCGGGGAGGTGGATCCCGCCCGCTGGGACCCCGAGCTCTACTTCGACCCCGACCCCAAGGCTCCGGAGCGCACCTACTCGAAGATCGGCGGCTGGGTCCGGGACTGGGAGTGGGATCCGCTCGGCTGGCGGCTGCCGATCCCGCCCAAGGTCGGCGACGCGATGGACGACGCCCACAAGTGGGCGCTCGCTTGCAGTCGCATGGCGCTGCTCGACGCGGGCTGGCCAGAGCGCGAGCTCGACCTCGAGCGCACGGCGGTTGTGATCGGCAACGCGATGTCGGGCGAGCACCACTACCTCACGACGATGCGCATCCTCTGGCCCGAGATCGCGCGCGAGCTCGAGCAGGCAGGGAGCTACTCGAAGCTCCCTGAGGACGTGCGCAGTGCGATCGCGAGCGAGATGCACGCCGGCCTCGCAGTCCTCGCTCCCCACGATCACCGAGGACACGATGCCGGGCGAGCTCGGCAACTGCATGGCCGGGCGAGTGGCGAACCTCTTCAACCTGCGCGGGCCCAACTACGTGGTGGACGCCGCGTGCGCCTCCGCCATGGCCGCGATCGACTCCTCGATCGACGGGCTCGTCGAGCACGAGTACGACGCCGTGCTCACGGGCGGCATCGACCGCAACATGGGCGTCTCACACGTTCGTCAAGTTCTGCGCGATCGGCGCCCTGTCCGCGACCGGCACGCGCCCCTACGCCGACGGCGCCGACGGCTTCGTGATGGGCGAGGGAGCCGGGATGTTCCTGCTCAAGCGCCTCGAGGACGCCGAGCGCGACGGGGACCGGATCTACGCCGTGATCCGCGGCATCGCCGGGTCGAGCGACGGCAAGGGCAAGGGCATGACCGCCCCCAACCCGATCGGGCAGAAGCTGGCGGTACAGCGCGCCTGGGCCAAGTCCGGCCTCGCTCCGTCGGCCTGCTCGCTGGTCGAGGGCCATGGCACGTCCACCCGCGTGGGCGACGTGGTCGAGGTCACGAGCCTCGGCGAGGCGTTCGCCGGCGCGGGCCTGGCCCCGGGCTCGGTGGCGCTCGGCTCGGTCAAGTCGAACATCGGGCACCTCAAGGGCGCCGCGGGCGCGGCCGGGATCCTGAAGACGGCGCTCGCGCTTCACGAGAAGGTGCTGCCGCCGTCACTGAACTTCGAGCGGCCGAACCCGAACGTGGACTGGTCGTCCACGCCCTTCGCGGTCAACACCGAGCTGCGCGAGTGGGAGCCGCCGAGCGGCGGCACCCGGGTGGCGGGCGTGAGCGCCTTCGGCTTCGGCGGAACCAACTTCCATGCAGTGCTGGAGGAATACGTGCCTGGACGGAACGGTGGGAACGGACGGAGCCAGATATCGGTCTCGAGCGAGCTTCCGGTCGCGGCGGCCGAGGAAGCGGGCCTGAAGGCGCCGATTCGCGGCGCGCTCGTGATCGGCGCGGAGGACGAGGCGGGGCTCGAGGCCCGGCTGCGCGAGACCCTTGCCGCGGCGGAAGCCGGCCAGGCGCCGCCGCCCGGCTCCCCCGGAGGAGTCCGCCCTGCGGGCGCCCGAGCGCGTGGCGATCGACTACGCCGACGCCGGCGAGCTGGCCGAGAAGGCCGCGCAGGCTCTGAAGGCGCTCGCCAGCGGGATCCCCGCCGCCTGGAAGGCGCTGCGTGGCCGCGGCATCTTCCGCGGATCGGGTCCCGCTCCCAAGGTGGCGTTCCTATACACCGGTCAGGGCTCCCAGTACGCGGGCATGCTCGCCGAGCTGCGCCGGGTCGAGCCGATCGTGGCCGACACGTTCGACGAGGCCGACCGCATCATGCGTCCGCTGCTCGACGGCCGCAACCTGAGCGACATCATCTTCGTCGACCTGAGCGACGAGGACGCGGTGGCCCGCGCGAACGCCGAGCTCATGCGCACCGAGATCACCCAGCCGGCGGTGCTCACGGCCGACATCGCGCTCACGCGCCTGCTCGCCGCCTACGGGATCCAGCCCGACTTCGTGATGGGGCACAGCCTGGGCGAGTACGGCGCGCTGATCGCCGCCGGCGCGCTCCCGTTCGCCGACGCCCTCGAGGCGGTCGCCGCCCGCGGTCGCGAGATGGCGAGCGTCGAGCCCGAGGACAAGGGCGCGATGGCAGCCGTGCTTGCCCCGCTCGACGAGGTCGAGCAGGTCATGGGGTCGCTCGACGGCTATGCCGTGATCGCCAACGTCAACTCGATGAGCCAGGTCGTGATCGGCGGCGCCACCGAGGCGGTCAAGCAGGCCGCCGCGCGCTTCCAGGAGCGCGGCCGTGACGCCATCCAGCTTCCGGTCAGCCACGCCTTCCACACGGAGATCGTCGCGGGCGTCTCCGAGCCGCTGCGCGCGGTGCTGCGCCGGCTCGAGCTCTCCCCGCCCGAGATCCCGATCGTCGCCAACGTTGACGGCGAGTTCTATCCCTCGGGGCCCGGCGTCGAGGAGCAGATGATCGACATCCTCGGGCGTCAGGTGGCGTCGCCCGTCCAGTTCGTCAAGGGGCTTCGGACGCTGTTCGACTCGGGCGCGCGCGTCTTCGTCGAGACCGGCCCGAAGCGGGCGCTCCAGGGCTTTGCGTCGGACGTGCTCGGGGACGACGAGGCGCTCAACCTGTTCGCGAATCACCCGAAGAACGGCGACCTGCCGTCCTTCAACCAGGCGCTCTGTGGCCTCTACGCCGCGGGCCTGGGGGTCGGACGCCAGGGCGAGCGGGCCGAAGCGCCCGCCCCGGCCCCGGAGGGGGCGACTGCCCCGGCCCCCTCCGCGCCCTCGCCGCCGCCGGCCGTCGGGCCGGTCGGCGACGACACCCTCAAGGACCTCGGCCGCATGTTCGTCGACTTCCTCGAGCGCGGCCGCGCGCTCGTCGGCGGGGACGGGCGCGGAGGTCGGGTCGACACCGAGCCTGTCGTGATCACCGGCTCCGCGCTCGGCCTGCCGGGGACGGAGCGCACCTTCGACGACGGCAACGTCGCGCGCATCCTTCACGGCGAGCAGCTGATCGACGTGATCCCGACGCGGATGCGCCAGGAGATCCTCGACCGCCAGATCACGCGGCTCGTGAAGGGCGACGACGGCGGCGCGAGCTTCGAGACGATCGACAGCCCGGCCGACGTCATCAAGCTGGCCGCGCGCGCGGGCGCGCTCGACCTCACCGAGGAGTTCGGGATCGACGCCGACCGCGTGCCCGCCCTCGGCCGCGAGACCCAGCTCGCGATCGCCGCGGGCATCGACGCCCTCCGCGACGCCGGCATCCCGCTCGTCCTTCACTACAAGCAGACCACCACGGGGTCGCAGTTGCCGGACCGCTGGACGCTGCCCGATGAGATGCGCGACGACACGGGCGTCATCTTCGCCTCGGCGTTCCCGGGCCTGGACGACTTCGGGGACGAGCTGAACCGCTTCTGGGCGGATCGCGTGCGCAGCGAGCGGATCGAAGCGCTCGAAACGCTCCGTGCCCGCATTGCCGACACCGAGGGAGACCACTCCGTCGCGCTGGCGGAGATCGACCGGCGCCTGCACGACCTTCGTCTCGAGCGCGAGCAGGAGCCGTACCAGTTCGACCGCCGCTTCCTGTTCCGGGTGCTCTCGATGGGCCACTCCCAGCTGGCCGAGCTGATCGGCGCCCGGGGCCCGAATACGCAGGTGAACTCGGCGTGCGCGAGCACCACCCAGGCGGTCGCCCTCGCCGAGGACTGGATCCGCGCCGGGCGCTGCCGCCGCGCCGTGATCGTCGCGGCCGACGACGCCACCTCGGATGTGCTGCTCCCCTGGGTCGGGTCGGGCTTCCTGGCCTCCGGGGCGGCCGCCACCGACGAGGACGTCGAGAAGGCGGCGACGCCGTTCGATCGCCGGCGCCACGGCATGATCATCGGGATGGGGGCCGCGGCCATCGTCGTGGAGAGCGCGGCCGCGGCGCGCGAGCGCGGCATCCAGCCGATCTGCGAGGTGCTCGGCTCGGTCACGGCCAACAGCGCCTTCCACGGCACGCGGCTCGACGTGGGCCACATCGGCCAGGTCATGGAGGAGGTCGTCGGCCAGGCCGAGGCGCGCGGAGTCTCGCGTCGCGAAATCGCCCCGGAGACCGTCTTCGTCTCCCACGAGACCTACACTCCCGCGCGCGGGGGCAGCGCGGCCGCCGAGATCCACGCGCTGCGCGAGGTCTTCGGCGACACCGCCGAGCGAGTGACGATCGCGAACACCAAGGGCTTCACCGGCCATCCGATGGGCGTCGGCATCGAGGACGTGGTGGCGATCAAGGCGCTCGAAACAGGCCTCGTGCCGCCCGTTCCGAACTACCGCGAGGTCGACCCCGACCTCGGTACGCTCAACCTCTCGAAGGGTGGCGCCTACCCGATCCGCTACGCGCTGCGCCTGGCGGCCGGGTTCGGCTCCCAGATCAGCATGATGCTGCTGCGCTGGACCCCCGTGGCCGACGGCCGCCGGCGAAATCCCGAGGAGCTCGGCTTCCGCTACCGGGTGATCGATCCCGAGCAGTGGAAGGCCTGGCTGCGGAAGATCAGCGGCCAGGACGATCCCGAGCTCGAGGTCGACAAGCGTCGCCTGCGGGTCGTCGACCGCGGCCCCGCGACGGCGCCGCCGGCGCCGGTCGAGCACCCGACGCCGGCCGTGCCGCTGGGTGCGCCGGACACGGTGCCGCCGGCTGTGGAGCCTGTCGCCGCCGCGCCGGCCCCCGCGCCTGAGCCTGTTCCCGCGCCTGAGCCCGCCGCCGCGCCCGAGGACGACGTTCCCGCCCGGATCCTCGAGCTGGTGGCCGAGCAGACGGGCTATCCGACCGATCTGCTCGATCTGGATCTCGACCTCGAGGCGGACCTGGGGATCGACACGGTCAAGCAGGCGGAGGTGTTTGCGGCGATCCGTGAGGCGTACGGCATCGAGCGCGACGACAAGCTCAAGCTGCGCGACTACCCGACGCTCGCCCACGTCGTGGGATTCGTCCACGAACGCGCGGGGATCCCCGAGGCAGCGCCGGCAGCCCCGGCCGGCCCCGGCGGCAGCGGCCCCGGCGGCAGCGGCGGTGAGCCCGCCCGCGGCGGCCCCGGTCACCGCCGGCTCCGTCGAGTCCCGGATCCTCGAGCTGGTGGCCGAGCAGACGGGCTATCCGACCGATCTGCTCGATCTGGATCTCGACCTCGAGGCGGACCTGGGGATCGACACGGTCAAGCAGGCGGAGGTGTTCGCGGCGATCCGTGAGGCGTACGGCATCGAGCGCGACGACAAGCTCAAGCTGCGCGACTACCCGACGCTCGCCCACGTCGTGGGATTCGTCCGCGAACGCGCGGACGTGGGGGAGGCCCCCGCGGTCGAGCCGCCGCCCGCCCCTGCGGCCGAGGCCCCGGCCGTCCCCCCGGCCGAGCCGCCGCCGGCCGAGCCGCCGCCGGCCGAGGCGCCCGCGAGTGAGAACGGCGAGATCATCGAGCGGGTGCTCGCCATCGTCGCCGAGCAGACCGGCTATCCGGCCGACATGCTCGCCACCGATCTCGACCTCGAGGCGGATCTGGGCATCGACACGGTCAAGCAGGCCGAGGTGTTCGCCACGATCCGAGAGGCGTACGGCATCGAGCGCGACGACAAGCTCAAGCTGCGCGACTACCCCACCCTCGACCACGTCGTCAACTTCGTGATCGAGCGCTCCGGGCCCGGCGAGGCCGCACCGGAGCCGGCGGCGGAGACCGCGGTGGCGGAGCCCGCCGTCGCGGAGGAGGCCGAGAGCGAGGGCTTCCCGCGCCGCGTGCCGGAGCCGGTCCTGCGCCCGCCGCTCGAGATCTGTGTCGGCACAGGTGTGGAGCTCGGTGAGGGCAGCCGCGTGATCCTGATGCCCGACCGCGGCGGCGTGGGCAAGGCGCTCGGCAAGCGGCTCGAGGCGCTCGGTGTGGAAGTCCTCACGATCGAGGGCGCGCCGGCCGTCGAGGAGCTGGAGAAGCTCATCGAGGAGTGGAAGGCCGCGGGACCGATCCAGGGCGTCTACTGGCTGCCGGCGCTCGACGACGAGGGCGAGCTCGGCTCGCTCGAGCCCGACGACTGGGGGCCGGCGCTGCACGCGCGGGTCAAGCTGCTCGCGGTGACCATGCGCGCGCTGGCCGAGCAGGTCGAGGGCGAGGGCAGCTTCCTCGTCAGCGCTACCCGCCTCGGCGGGCGCCACGGCTACGACCGCGCGGGCGCCACCTCAGTGCTGGGCGGCGCGGTGAGCGGCTTCACCAAGGCGCTCGCACGCGAGCGCGAGAAGGCGCTCGTCAAGGTCGTGGACTTCCCCGCAAGCCGCAAGACGGCGCAGCTCGCGGACGTCCTGATCGAGGAGACCCTGCGCGATCCCGGCGCCGTCGAGATCGGCCACGCCGACGAGCTTCGCTGGAGCGTGGCGCTCGTCGAGCGCGACGCCGAGCCCGATCCGGCGCGGGAGCTCACGGGCGACATGGTGTTCGTGGTCACAGGCGGCGCGGGCAGCATCGTCTCAGCCATCACCGCCGACCTCGCGCAGGCCTCCGGCGGCACCTTCCACCTGCTGGATCTCGTCCCGGAGCCGGACGCGGGCGATCCCGACCTCGAGCGCTTCGTCTCGGACAAGGACGGCCTGAAGCTCGAGCTGGCCGAGCGCATCAAGCAGGAGGGCGAGCGGCCGACGCCCAAGCTCGTCGAGCGGGAGTTGTCGCGGATCGAGCGCGCGCGGGCGGCCCTCGACGCAGCTCGAGGCGATCCGCGCGGCGGGCGGCACAGCGCACTGGCACCAGTGCGACCTCACCGACCCGGACGCAGTCGAGCAGGCCCTGGCCGAGGTGCGCGAGGGCGGGCGCGTGGACGTGCTGATGCACTGCGCCGGCCTCGAGATCAGCCACTTCCTGCCGGACAAGGCCGCAGCGTGAGTACGACCTCGTCTTCGACGTGAAGGCGATCGGCTGGCTGTCGCTGCTGCGAGCCCTGCGCGGGGTCGAGCTGGGCGCGGCCGTCGTCTTCAGCTCGATCGCGGGGCGCTTCGGCAACGCCGGGCAGACCGACTACTCGGCCGCGAACGACCTGCTCTGCAAGAGCATCTCGAACCTGCGCCACAGCTCGCCGGACACTCGCGGCGTGGCCATCGACTGGACCGCGTGGGCGAGCATCGGCATGGCGAGCCGCGGCTCCATTCCGAAGATGATGGAGATGGCGGGCATCGACATGCTGCCGCCCGAGATCGGCATCCCCGCGGTCCGGCGCGAGCTCACGGCCGCCGGAGACGGCGGCGAGGTGCTCGTCGGCGGCGCGCTCGGGGTCCTCCTCGAGGAGCGCCACCCGACCGGCGGCCTCGACCCCGACGCGGCGAGCGAGAAGGTGGCCGGGCCGCCGGGACCGATGACCGGCCGGATCACCTCGATGCCGACTCACCGGGGGCCTGACGATGCTCACGGAGCTCGACCCGAGCCGGCAGGCGTTCCTCGACGACCACCGCATCGACGGCACGCCCGTGCTGCCCGGAGTGATGGGCATGGAGGGCTTCGCGGAGGCGGCGCACGCGCTGCTGCCCGGCTGGCACGTGAGCGCGCTCGAGGACGTGGACCTGCGCGCCCCCTTCAAGTTCTACCGCGACGAGCCGCGCACGCTCGAGCTGCGGGCGCTCCTGCGCGACGGCGGCGACGGCACGATCGTGGCCGACTGCCGGCTGCTCGGGCGTCGCACGCTGCCGGGCAAGGGCGAGCAGGAGACGGTGCACTTCACCGGCCGCGCGCGGCTGACGCAGGGCCCGCCGCCGCCCGCCCCCGAGCGCGAGCGCCCGAGCGCGGAGGCGCGCGAAGGCGCCGAGGTGGACCGCGAGGCCGTCTATCGCGTCTACTTCCACGGCCCCGCCTATCAGGTGCTCGACAGCGCCTGGCGATCGGACGGCGACGTGGTCGGTCGCCTGGCGGCTGAGCTGCCGCCTGCGCACGAGCCGCCGGGCCAGCCGACCGAGATCACGCCGCGCCTGATCGAGCTCTGCTTCCAGACAGCGGGCGTGTGGGAGCTCGGCAGGTTCAGCCGCATGGGGCTGCCCACGCACGTGGACCGCGTGGTGAGCTTCGAGGGCGCAGACGAGCAGGGCCCGCTGTTCGCCGTCGTCCACCCGACCGACGGTGACGGGGTGGACGCCGAGGTGGTGGACGAGAGCGGGCGCGTGCGGCTGCGTCTTGAGGGCTACCGGACCACGGCGCTGCCCGGCGGGCTCGATCCCGAGGCGCTCGATCCGATCCGCGCCGCGATGGATTGACGGCGGTGCAGATGGCCTCGAAGCCACCCTTCACACGCCTTGCCATCGTCAACCGCGGCGAGGCCGCGATGCGCCTGGTCCATGCCGCGCGCGAGCTGAACGAGGAGCGCGAGGAGCAGCTCCAGCTGATCGCGCTCTACACGGAGCCGGAGGCGCAGGCGATGTTCGTGCGGCGCGCCGACGAGGGCTACTGCATCGGGCCTGCGACCTACGCGGCTCCGGACGGCAGCCGCCGGGCCGGCTACCTCGACTACGAGGCGCTCGAACGCGCCCTGCGCGAGACCGAAGCCGAGGCGGCCTGGGTGGGCTGGGGCTTCGTCGCCGAGCATCCGGACTTCGCCGCGCTGTGCGAGCGGCTCGGGATCGTGTTCGTCGGTCCGAGCTCCGAGACCATGCGCCTGCTGGGCGACAAGATCCGCTCGAAGCAGCTCGCCGAGCAGGCCGGGGTGCCGGTGGCGCCGTGGAGCGGCGGTCCCGTCGACAAGATCGAAGACGCCTTCGGGCAGGCCGAGGCGATCGGCTACCCGCTGATGATCAAGGCGACGGCGGGCGGCGGCGGCCGCGGGATCCGCCGCGTGGACGGCCCGGACGAGCTCGAGGTCGCCTTCGGGCGCGCCCGCGCGGAGGCCGAGCAGGCCTTCGGCGACGCGACCGTCCTGCTCGAGCGGGCCGTGAGCGGGGCGCGGCACATCGAGGTGCAGGCGATCGCCGACGGCGCCGGCGGCGCCTGGGCGGTGGGCGTGCGTGACTGCAGCCTCCAGCGCCGCCACCAGAAGGTCATCGAGGAGTCGGGCAGCACCGCGTTGAGCGCCGGCCAGGAGGAGGAGGCCAAGGACGCGGCCCGCCGCCTCGTGCTCGAGGCGGGCTACCGGGGTGCAGCGACCGTTGAGTTCCTCTACGAGACAGAGGTGCGGCGCTTCTCGTTCATGGAGGTGAACGCGCGCCTTCAGGTGGAGCATCCGGTGACCGAGATGACCACGGGGCTCGACCTCGTGAAGCTCCAACTCCACGTGGCTGCCGGGGGTCGCCTCGAGGGCGAGCCGCCGGCGGCGGTCGGGCACGCGATCGAGGCGCGGCTGAACGCGGAGGACCCGGCCATGGACTTCGCGCCCGCGCCCGGCCGGGTGGACCTCCTGAACCTGCCGAGCGGCCCGGGGCTGCGCTTCGACCGCGGGGTTGAGGCCGGCGACGAGATCCCGCCCGACTTCGACTCGATGATCGCCAAGGTGATCGCCCTCGGGCGCGACCGCGACGAGGCGCTCGCGCGCCTTCGCCGCGCGCTGCGCGAGACGACGGTCCTGATCGAGGACGGGAGCACCAACCGCGGCTTCCTGATCGAGCTGCTCGAGCACCCGGACGTCGTTGCAGGCAGGGTGGACACGACCTGGCTCGACCGCCACCCGATCGGCGCAGCCACAGAAGGGCGGGCCCACGCCGACATCGCGCTCCTGCAGGCCGCCCTAGAGTTGGCCGAGGCCGAGGACGCCGAGGACCGTTCGTGCTTCTACGCCTACGCGCGTCGCGGGCGCCCGCGTGCGCGCGAGGAAGTCGGCCGCAGCGTCGATCTCGCCTACGAGGGGGAGAGCTACCGCTTCCGTGTCGTCCAGGTGGCGCCCGGCCGCTACGGCGCGACCGTCGACGACTCGACCGTGGAGGTCGAGATGGAGCGGCTGAGCGACCACGAGCGGCGACTGGTCGTCGGCAGTCGCGGCCACCGTATGGTGATCTCCGAGCAGGGCACGCACCTGCTAGTCGAGGTCGACGGCGTGCCCCATCGCGTCTCGCATGACGAGGCCGGCATGGTGCGCAGCCACGCCCCCGGCGTCGTGGTGTCGATCCCGGTGGCCGAGGGCGAGGAGGTGGGCGCCGGGGACGTCGTGGCCGTGCTCGAGAGCATGAAGATGGAGTCTTTGCTGACCGCCCCGCGGGCGGGCCGCGTGCGCCGGGTGCTGGTGGGGCCGAACACCCAGGTCGCCGCGCGCGTGCCGCTCGTCCAGATCGACGAGCTGGAGGACGGCGGTGGACACGACGGCGGTGAGCGCGTCCGCTTCGAGTCCAGCGACTCCGAGCCCAGGGACACGCCCCAGCACTGCGTCGAGAACCTCCGCCGGCTCGAGTGGCTCGTGCTCGGCTACGACACCACGGACGCCGACGTGCAGGAGATCATCGCCGACCTCCACGGCGCCTGCTCCGATCTCTCGTGCAGCCCGGAGCTGATCCCGGGCGAGCACCGCCTGCTGCGCGTGTTCGCGGACCTCAGGGCCCTCACCCGGCCACGCCACGAGGAGGACCCCGAGCGCGAGCTGGTACGCAGCCCGCAGGAGTACCTGCACGCCTTCCTGCGCTCGCTCGACTCCGAGGCCGAGGGGCTGCCCGAGCGCTTCGTGGCGCTGCTCGAGCGCGCGCTCGCCCACTACGGGGTCACGGACCTCGATCGCACCCCCGCCCTGGAGGAGGCCTGCTACCGGATCTCCCTCTCGCAGCAGCGCGCCGGCTCACAGCGGGCGGCCGTGACGGCGATCCTCGACCGTCGCCTCGAGCTCGCCGACGACCTCGCGGGCAACGTGCCCGCCGACTTTCGCGACGTGCTCGATCACCTCGAGACCACCATGGAGGGCCGCGACCAGGTCTTGGCCGACCTCGCGCGCCAGGTGCGCTACCGCTACTTCGACGAGCCGGTCATCGCCGCGGGCCGGGAGCGCACGTACAGCGAGATGGCGGAGCAGCTCGCCGCGCTCGCATCGGCGCCGGACGCGCCCGAGCGCGCCGAGCGGATCCGCGCCCTGGTCGAGTGCCCGCAGCCGCTCGCGCCGCTCCTGTCGAGCCGCATGCGCGAGGCGGATCCCGCGCTGCGGCGGGCACTGCTCGAGACGATGGCCCGCCGCTATCACCGGGTGGGAGTCCTCTCCCCGTTCCGCGAGGCAAGCGCCGGAGGCGTGTCCTTCCTGTGCGCGGACCTCGAGCAGGAGGGCCGCACCAGCCGGCTCGCCACCACCTTCGTGGAGCTCGACGAGGCGGCTGCGGCCACGCGCGCGCTGACCGCGCTCGCCGCCGACGCCGATCCGGCCGTCGAGGTCGTGGCCGACTTCTACGCCGCCCACCCGGAGCCGGCCCTGCCGCGCGAGGAGCTGCGCGGCTGGCTGCAGGAGGCGATCGACGGAGCCTCGTTGCCGGCCCACGTCGAGCGGGGGGTGTTCGCGGTGGCGGCGCCCACGCGCGGGCGCGGCATGTCGGCCATGGACCTCGCCACCTTCCGGCGCACCGCCGAGGGCGGCTATCGCGAGGACGATTCTCTGCGCGGCCTGCATCCGATGATGGCCGAGCGGCTGCGCCTGTGGCGGCTCGGCGAGTTCGAGCTGACCCGCCTCCCCTCGGCCGAGGACGTCTACCTCTACCACGGCGTCGCAAGGGCCAATCCGAAGGACGAGCGCCTCTTCGCGCTCGCCGAGGTGCGCGACCTGACCGCCGTCCGCGACGACGCGGGCCGCCTCCACGGGCTGCCCGAGCTCGAGCGGATGCTGATGGAGGCGCTCGAGGCGATGCGCGCCTTCCAGGCCCCGCGCGAGCCGCGCCGCCGCCTCCTGTGGAACCGCGTGCTGCTCTACGCGTGGCCCACGATCGAGTTCGGGGCCGAGGACATGCGCACGGTCATCGAGCGCTACGCGCGGGCGACGGGCGGCCTCGGGATCGAGATGGTCGAGCTGCGCGGCACGATGCGCCTGGAGGCCGGGGGAGAGGGTGAGCGCGAGCTGCGCTTTCTCAGCCCCACCGGGCGCGGCGTCGTCGTGGATGTGCAGGAGCCGCCGACCCACCCGCTGCAGCCGCTCGACGAGGGGGCGCGGCGGATCGTCCAGTCGCGGCGCCGCGGCACCGTCCACCCCGCGGAGCTCGTGCAGCTGCTTGCGCCCACCCATGGCGACGGCGACCACGGAGGCCAGCCGGCGGGCGAGTTCGTCGAGCACGACCTCGACGCCGAGGGGCGGCTCACCCCGGTCGACCGCGGCCCGGCGCTGAACGAGGCGAGCGTCATGGTGGGCCTGGTGCGCAACTTCACGGACCGCTACCCGGAGGGAATGCAGCGCGTGGCGCTGCTCAGCGACCCGACCCGCGCGCTCGGGTCGCTCGCGGAGCCGGAGTGCATCCGCATCATCGCCGCGCTCGACCTCGCCGAGGAGCTCGGCGTGCCGCTCGAGTGGTACGCGCTCTCCGCGGGCGCGAAGATCGCGATGGACTCCGGCAGCGAGAACATGGACTGGGTCGCAGCCGTGCTGCGCCGGATCGTCGAGTTCACCCAGCGCGGCGGCGAGCTGAACGTGGTCGTGACCGGGATCAACGTGGGCGCCCAGCCGTACTGGAACGCCGAGGCCACGATGCTGATGCACACGCGCGGGATCCTCGTCATGACGCCCGAGAGCGCGATGGTCCTCACCGGCAAGCAGGCGCTCGACTACTCGGGCGGGGTCTCGGCCGAGGATAACTTCGGCATCGGTGGCTACGAGCGGATCATGGGGCCGAACGGCCAGGCCCAGTACTGGGCACCCGATCTCGGGGCCGCCTGCCGGGTGCTCCTCTCCCATTACGAGCACGCCTACGTCGCTCCCGGCGAGCGCTTCCCGCGCCGCGCGGCCACGTCCGATCCGATCGAGCGGGATGTGCGCAGCTCGCCGCATTCGGCGCCCGGGTCGGACCTTGCCGCGGTGGGCGAGGTCTTCTCCGAAGACACGAACCCCGGGCGCAAGAAGCCATTCGACATCCGCTCGGTGATGCGGGCAGCGGTCGACGCCGACCATCCGCCGCTCGAGCGCTGGGCCGGCTGGCGCGAGGCGGAGGTCGCGGTGGTGTGGGATGCGCACCTGGGCGGCTGGCCGGTGTCCGTCCTCGGCATCGAGTCGCACCCGCTGCCGCGTCACGGGCCGCTGCCCGCCGACGGCCCCGAGCAGTGGACGCCGGGCACCCTGTTCCCACAGGCGTCCCGCAAGATCGCCCGCGCGATCAACGCCGCGAGCGGCCGCCGGCCGCTCGTCGTGCTGGCCAATCTCGCGGGCTTCGACGGCTCGCCGGAGTCGATGGCGCGCTGGCAGCTCGAGTACGGCGCCGAGATCGGCCGGGCGGTGGTCAACTTCCGCGGCCCGATCGTCTTCTGCGTGGTGTCGCGCTACCACGGCGGAGCATTCGTGGTGTTCTCGCAGCGCCTGAACGACCGGCTCGAGGCCGTGGCGCTCGAGGGCTCGCACGCGTCGGTTATCGGAGGGGCTCCTGCGGCCGCCGTCGTGTTCGCCCAAGAGGTCAGGCGCCGGACAGCGCGCGATCCGCGCATCGCCGAGCTCGACGAGCGGATCGAGGCGGCCGAGGGCGCCGAGCGCCAGCGGCTGCGGGCCGAGCGGGCGGCCGCGTGGCCTGAGGTGCACGCGGAGCGGCTCGGGGAGCTCGCAGCGGAGTTCGACTCCATCCACTCGGTGGAGCGGGCACTCGAGGTGGGCTCGATCAGCCGGATCATCGAGCCGGCCTCGCTGCGGCCGTTCCTCGTCGATGCGGTCGAGCGCGGCATCGGGCGCGCGCTGGAGGACCATGACGTCAGTGGTCTGGCTGACCCGCTGGCTCGCTGACGTCCCGGAGGACGACGGCTGGCTCGGGCCCACCGAGCGCGGGGTGCTGGCCGGGCTCTCGATCGACAAGCGCAGGCAGGACTGGCGGCTCGGGCGCTTCGCGGCCAAGGCGGCCGCCGCGGGCTGGCTCGACGTGAACCCCTTCCGCCTGGAGATCGTGGCGGCGGAGGACGGCGCCCCGGAGGCCCGGCTCGACGGTCGCCCGGCTCCGGTCGCAGTGTCGCTCAGTCACCGCGGCGGGCGGGCGCTCGCGGTCGCGGGGGAGGCGGGCGCCGATCTCGGCTGCGACCTCGAGCTGATCGAGCCGCGCAGCCGCGCCTTCGTCGGCGACTGGCTCGGGCCCGCCGAGCAGCAGCTCGTGGCAAGCGCGGGGCCGTGCTCCGACCTCGTGGCCAACCTCGTCTGGACCGCCAAGGAGGCCGCCGCCAAGGTGCGCCGTGAGGGCCTCCGCCTGGACGTGCGACACGCGCGCGCGGAGGTCGGCTGCGTCGACTCGGCGAGCACGGGCTGGCGCCGGCTGTCCGTGGCCTGGGCGGACCGGGCCGGGACGACCGCCGGCTGGTGGCGGACGGAGCCTGGATGGGTTATGGCTGTCGCGGCGGAGCCCGGGCCGGACGAGCCGCGGGCGGCCGGATCAGCTCACGCGCCCTGACCGACCCCTCTGGTCCACCGCTCGCGTTTCTCCGCGTACGCGGGCGGGAGCGTCACATTCAGCTTCTCCGCCACCGCGAGCCATTTGAGGGCGCTCTCGTAGTCCTCCCAGCCCGCGTCCGCGTCGGCGGACGCGAAGGCCAACTCGAGGGCGGACATCCGATCCGCCTCGGCGAGGTCGGCGTCCTCCTCGAGGAGCGTCTCCACGTCGTCGAGCGGCTCCGGCCGGCCCCCCGCGTCCCCGCTCGCCAGGTAGGGGGCGAGGTAGCGGGCGGCGATCTTTCCGGGTGGCCACCAGAGGACGCTCCGGCCCGCGGTCGAGCTGGCCTCGCGGTCAGACAGCGCGGCTCTGAGGAACCGTGGGGCGGACCCCGTCAGGAGCGCCGCCCGGAGCATGAGGTCGGGCGGGCTCGGCCGGGCCTGCACTCCGGCGAGCGAGGCGATGGCCCCCGCGGCCACGTCGGCCTGCTGTGCCGCCAGGCCGCCCTGCTTGACCGGGAAGGACGTGGCGTCTCCCGCCGCGTAGACACGCTCGAGCCCCTCGACCCGGCCGATGCCGTCGGTCGGGATGAACCCGCCGGGCGCACGCGGCACGCCCGGGATGAACGGCACGCCCAGCTCGGGCATGGCGACCACGCGCTCCGCCTCGATCCCCTCGCCGTCGTCGAACTCGAGACGGCCGTCCCTCGCCATGATCGGCACGCGCCCCGTGACGAGCTCGATGCCGGCCTCCCCGAGCAGCACCGCAAGCTCGCGGCTCGCGCTCGGACCGAACATCTCGAGCGGCGCGCTCTCGTGCGTGACCACCTTCCAATCGATGTCGGGTGCCCCGCGCTCCTCTAGGTGCGCCGCCGAGAGCAGCGCCAGCTCGTACAGGGGCAGCGGCCATCTGGCGCGCGGGTGCAGGGCGAAGGCCACGCTTCGCGCCTGCCCTTGCTCGAGCTCCGCGAGCAGGCGGGCGAATGCCTCGACGTCGGCGGGCCCCCGGAACGTAAGCGCGCCGTGCACCGCCTCGGTCTGCAGGGTGCCGATCGCCAGCAGGAGGGCGTCGTAGCGCAGCACGCGGCCGCTCCGGGTGTGGAGCCTTCTGCGCGCGGCCTCGACGCTCGCAACGGAGTCCTGCCGGTAGCGGGCGCCGTGGGAGGCGGCGAGCCCGGCGAGATCGACGCGGGCGGGGTGGGCGAGCCCGAACGGCTCGGCGACGGCGAGCGGCCGGTAGACGAACTCGCGCTCGGGGGAGAGCAGCTCGACCCTCACCCGCGGCCCTGCCAGCTCGTGAAGGGCGAGCAGGGCCTCGAGCCCGGCCACGCCGCCGCCGGCGACGATCACGTCGAGCGGGGTCTCGCGACTGCCGTCGATCACGGTGACGTTCACCTGCTCCGAGCCTGACGCGCGAAAGGAATCGGGTCATCGGGGGTTCGCCGCAAAGCGCCGCGGTCAATTCCCGATGGCGCGGGCGCCGCGCAACCGTACGGTTCGAACGGAACGCCTACGAGAGGAGAGTCATGCCCGTCAAGGTCGCAATCAACGGCTTCGGCCGCATCGGTCGCGGATTTCTGCGCTCCGCGTCCGAACGCGACGCCGACATCGAGGTGGTGGCCGTGAACGATGTGGCTGACGCCGAGACCCTGGCCGCGCTACTGCGCCACGACTCCGTGTACGGACGCTTTCCGGGCACGGTGACCACCAGCGAGGGTGGGATCGCGATCGACGGTTCCGAGATCCGCGTGCTCTCCGAGGCAGAGCCCTCCGCGCTGCCGTGGGGCGAGCTCGGAGTGGACGTCGTGATCGAGGCCACGGGCCGCTTCCGCACCAGGTCGTCGGCCGCGCAGCACATCGATGCCGGCGCGCGCAAGGTGATCATCTCCGCACCGGCAAAGGGCAGCGAGCCGGCGGACGCGACGGTGGTGCTCGGGGTGAACTTCGACGAGGTCTACGACCCCGAGGCGCATGACGTGATCACCAACGCCTCCTGCACCACGAACTGCCTGGCGCCTGTGGCGAAGGTGCTCCACGAGACGTTTGGGATCAAGCACGGCCTGATGACCACGGTGCACGCCTACACGTCCGATCAGAACCTGCTCGACGGGCCGCACTCGGACCTGCGCAGGGCGCGGGCCGGCGCGATCAACATGGTGCCGACCTCGACCGGGGCCGCGAAGGCGCTCGGGCTCGTGATACCCGAGCTCGAGGGCCGGCTGAACGGCTACGCCGTCCGGGTCCCGCTCCCGACCGGGTCGCTACTGGACCTGACGGTGGAGGTCTCCCGCGAGACCACCGCGGAAGAGGTCAACGCGGCCTTTCGCGAGCGCGCCGACAGCGGCGGGCTGGCCGGGATCCTGGCCTACAGCGAGGAGCCGCTCGTGGCGACGGACATCATCGGGTCGCCCTACTCGGCGGTCTACGACGCGCCGCTCACCAGCGTCATCGGCGGCACCCAGGTCAAGGTCGTCGCCTGGTACGACAACGAGTGGGGCTACTCCACGCGGATGGTCGAGCTGGCCGAGCGGGTCATGGCGCCGGTCAAGGCCGCCGCCTGAGATGGCAATTCCCGAGAGCGCCAAGGAGCTGATCCGCTCGGGCGCTCTCGGGCACCTGGTCACGATCGGCGATCGGGGCGCGCCGCAGCTGACGTGCGTGTGGGTCGCGGTCGACGGCGACGACCTGCTCACGGCGCACCTGAACCCCCGCCAGCGTAAGCTGGACAACGTCCGCCGCGACCCGCGGGTGGCGCTGTCCTTCGAGGGGGAGGAGATTCGCCCACCCGGCCTGCGCGAGCACCTCGTGGTGCACGGGAAGGCGACGATCGAGGAGGGCGGGGCGGCGGAGCTCCTGCAGGAGCTCGCCCGCGTCCACCTCGGTCCCGACGTGCGCTTCCCGCCGATGGACGATCCCCCGCCGGGAGTCCGGATGCGGATCGCGGTCGAGCGAGTCAGCGGTGTCGGACCCTGGCTGCCTCAGCCGGAGGCCTGAGCGCTCATCCGCTGGCGATCGGGATGGCGATCGCAAAGTAGACGGTGATCGTCAGGAGGTCCTGGATCACCGTTCCGAGCGGCCCTGAGCCGAAGGCGGGATCCACGTCCCGCCGCTGGAACAACCAGGGCAGCAGCATCGCCACGAGCGTGGCAATGGAGCAGCTCGCCAGCAGCGCGAGCGCCACGGCGGATCGCGACGCGCTCGTCGCCCCAGACCGCCAGGGCGAACGGGAAGAACGCTGCGGCGACACGATCCCGATCGCGGCTCCGGTGATCAGCTCGCGACGGAGGACCTGGCGGACGGACACCCCGACCGAGAGCCCTCGGATCAGGAGCGCCTCCGTCTGCGTGCCGACCGCGTCGGCCACGTACACGACGCCGGGGACGAAGACGGCGAGCAGGACCTTGGCCTCGAGCTGCTCCTCGAAGGCGTCTACGATCCCCGCCGAGGCCATCGCGCCGAGCAGCCCGACGAGTAGCCACGGAAGCCGGTGCCAGAGGCGCCGGCCAACGGGCTCCTGGACGGCCTGACGAGCCCGCGGCGTGCTGGCCAGGTAGCCGCCCAGCCGCGCGACATCCTCGTCGTGCTCGGCGAGAAGCGCGGCAAGCATCCGGTGGGGCGGGACGAGCCCCTGGACTCGCCGCCGCCGTCCACGACGGCCACGCTCGACTCGTTTCGCCGGACCATCTCCCAGGCCACGCTCTCCCGGTCCGCTTCCGGGTCACGATGGGCGGATCCCCGTCCATCACGTCCGCGATGCTCGCGTCCGCCTCGGCCGCCAGCAGCAGGGTCTCGATCGGGACGACCCCGGCGAGGCGGCGGCCGTCGAGGACGGCGACGTCGTCGGCGCACTCGTAGGCCGCGCCGGCGAGCGCGCTCCGGACCGTGCCCACCGTCTCGTCCGGCCGGGCCAGCGGCACGCGGTCAGTTGCGTGCGCGCCGGCGAGCATGCGCGAAGCTGTCATGCGCGGGAATGATGAACCCGCCGGGGAGTCTTGCCTACGCGGAGCCCGGGACGACCACGAGCGGCAGGTCCGCTTCGTGCAGAAGCTCGTGGGACACGCTTCCGATAGCCGCTCGGAAGCGTCCCAAGCCCTGAGAGCCCACCACCATCTCGTCCGCGTCCCGTGCGTGTGCCACGCGGACGAGCACCTCGGCGGCCGGCCCCTCGATCAGCTCGGTGTGGATCTCGCCTGCCGCGGGCCCGTCGTGCTCCAGCTCGTCGAGCACTTCGCACCCCGGCTCCTGGAGGTCGTCGAGCGCCGCGCGCGCGAGCGCGCGCCGTGTGATCAGGAGCACCGGACGGTCGCTTTCGTGCAGCAGCGCGTGCGAGGTGCTGCCGAGCGCGGCGGCTCGGAAGCCCCCGTAGCCGCGGGAGCCGACCGCGATCTCGCGAGCGTCGCGCTCCTCGCACGAACGGCGAGTCCAGGGGTGCGATCCGAACGGAAGGGTCACGAGAGCCACGTTGGATCCCGGTCTGTCGACGGGCAACCGCAGGGGCCACGCAACCGGCTGTGGTCAACTACGGAGTTGCGCCCAGCCTGGCGGCAGCCTTGCGTAGCATCGGGCCATGCCTCCTCAGCCGCCCGCCGCGGGCCCGCGCGACGTGGTCCTGCGCGACGGCCGGACCCTGCGGCTGCGGCCGCCGGGCCGAGCTGACGCCGAGGAGGTGCTGGCCTTCCTGAAGCGGCTGTCGCCGGTGAGCCTCTACAGGCGCTTCCACGGATGGCCTGCGCTGGGACCGGGCCTGATCGACCCGATGCTGGAGCCGGACTGGCTCGAGCGCGGCTCGCTTGTCGCCACGATGGCGAACGACGGGGATGAGCGGATCGTCGCGCTGGGCAGCTACGCCCGCCTGCGCGACCCGGGCAGCGCCGAGGTGGCTTTCGCGGTCGCCGACGAGCTGCAGCGGAAGGGGGTCGGGACCCGCCTCCTGGAGCAGCTGGCAGACCTGGCGGCCGGGGCCGGGATCCATTCCTTCGTGGCGGAGGTGCTCGCCGAGAACCGTTCGATGTTGGGCGTCTTCGAGGATGCCGGGTTCGAGCTGACACGGGAGTTCGAGATCGGGGTCGTGGAGGTCCGGCTGGCACTCGAGGCGACGACGAGCTACCTGGAGCGGGTCGATCGTCGTGACCACGAGGCCGTGACCGCGTCGCTGCGTCCCTTCTTCGCGCCGGCGAGCGTTGCGGTGATCGGTGCCTCGGCACGCCGCGGCTCGATCGGGGGTGAGCTGTTTCGTAACGTGCTGGCCGGCGACTTCGCGGGCGCGGCGTTTCCCGTGAACTCGCACGCCGAGCCCGTCTCGGGGGTCCGCGCCTACCGCTCCGTCGAGGAGATCGGCGACCCGATCGATCTCGCCGTGATCGCGGTGCCGGGCGAGCGGGTGCTGGGAGCGGCCGAGGACGCGCTGCGCCAGGGGGTGCGCGGGCTGTGCGTGATCTCGGCCGGCTTCGCGGAGACCGGGGAGGAGGGGGCCGAGCGTCAGGAACGGCTGCTCGCGCTCGTCCGCAGTCACGGGGGTCGGCTGGTGGGGCCCAACTGCCTCGGTATCGCGCTCGCCGGCCCGCGCCTGAACGCCACGTTCGGCCCTCCCGGTATCCCGTTCGGGAACATCGGCTTCTCCTCGCAGAGCGGTGCGCTCGGCCTCGCCTTCCTGGCGGAGGCCGCCGCGAGAGGCCTCGGCCTGTCGGCGTTCGTCTCGATCGGCAACAAGGCCGACGTATCCAGCAACGACCTGCTGGAGCACTGGGAGGACGACCCCGCGACAGAGCTCGTCCTGCTCTATGTCGAGTCCTTCGGCAATCCGCACCGCTTCGGGCGGCTCGCGCGCAGGGTCGCCCGCAGCAAGCCCATACTGGCGATGAAGAGCGGCCGCAGCCTGGCCGGCGCACGGGCGGCCGGATCGCACACGGCGGCGCTCGCGGGGTCCGAGAAGGCGGTTGACGCGCTCTTTCACCAGGCCGGAGTCATCCGCGCCGAGACTCTCGAGCAGCTCCTCGACGTCGCGTCCCTGCTCTCGAGCCAGCCGCCGCCGCGCGGGCGCTGCGTGGCGGTGGTCACCAACGCGGGGGGCCTCGGCATCCTGTGCGCCGATGCCTGCGAGGCGGCCGGCCTGGAGCTGCCGCAGCTGGGCGAGGAGACACGCAGGAGGCTGGCCGCACGGCTGCCCGCCGAGGCGAGCGTGTCCAATCCCGTCGACCTGCTCGGCTCGGCCACCGGCGCGACCTACGAGGCCGCGCTTCCCCTGGTGCTCGGGGACGCCCGGGTGGACGCCGCCATCATCATGTTCGTCCCGCCCGTCGTGGCGGACGCCGAGGAGGTGGCCGAGTCGATCCGCCGGGCAGTCGACGCCGCCGAGATGGTCGACAAACCGGTCCTTGCCGTGGTCATGAGCGGAGCGGGGACCCCCCGGACGCTGCGCGGCGGAACGCGCCCGATTGCGAGCTTCGCGTACCCGGAGTCGGCGGCCGCCGCGCTCGGCCGCGCCGCCGACCGGGCCGACTGGCTGCGCCGGCCCGCGGGCACCGTTTCCGAGCCGGCGGGCGTCGACCCCGTGCGGGCCAGGGAGATCGTCACGAGCGCGCTGGGCTCGCGCGACGAGCTCTGGCTGGCTCCCGCGGAGACGCGGGCCCTCCTCGACGCCTATGGGGTCCCGCTCGTCCATGAGCGGCAGGCGCGGAGCGAGCACGAGGCGCTTGCCGCCGCGCGCGAGCTGGGGTATCCGGTGGTCGTCAAGGCGGCAACCGCCGGGACGCACAAGACCGAGACCGGCGGCGTGGCGCTTGACGTCCGCGACGAGACGGAGTTGCGCGAGGCGATCGCGGCGGTCGGGCTCCCGGCGATCCTCCAGCCGATGATCCGCAGCAATGCGGAGCTGCTGGCGGGCGTCGTCCAGGATCCGGTCTTCGGGCCGCTCGTCGCGTTTGGGCCGGGCGGCGTGTTCGCCGAGCTGATTGACGAGGCGCAGGTGCGCATCGCGCCCGTCACCGACGCGGATGCCGGCGAGCTCGTCCTCGGTGGCAAGGCAGGAAGGCTGGTCCGCGGCTTCCGCGGCCCCGCTTGTGACCCCTTTGCGCTCGTGGAACTGGTCCAGCGCCTGTCGAGCCTTGCGGACGAGCTGCCCGAGGTAGCGGAGCTCGACCTCAACCCGGTGATGGGCCTCCCGGAGGGCTGCGTCGTGGTCGACGCCCGCGTCCGGCTACGGCGCCGCGGCCCGGTGCGGGGACCCAAGACCTGGTAGGAGGGCCGCCGCCGTGCGGCATGACGTTACGTCGCGGCCTGCGCCGCCGCCACGCGCGCGATCGGCACCCGGAAGGGCGAGCAGCTCACGTAGTCGAGCCCGGCGCGCGTGGAAGAAGCGGATCGAGTCCGGGTCGCCGCCGTGCTCGCCGCAGATGCCGACCACGAGCTCCGGGCGCGCCGCGCGGCCGCGCTCGACCGCCATCCGGACCAGCTCGCCGACGCCCTCCTCGTCGATGCGTCCCGAACGGCGAGCGCTCGACGATGCCCGCGTCCGTGTAGTAGCGGGACGATGCGGCCCTCGATGTCGTCGCGCGAGAAGCCGAGCGCGGTCTGCGTCAGGTCGTTCGTGCCGAAGGAGAAGAACTCGGCGTGGCGCGCGATGTCGCCGGCCACGAAGCACGCCCGCGGCAGCTCGATCATCGTGCCGAGGCCGAAGTCTCGGCCCGGCTCGAAGCCCTCCTCGGCGGCGACGCGGACGACCAGCGTCGCGCGCGAGCTCGAGCTCGCGGGCGTAGGCGACGAGCGGGATCATGATCTCGACGCGCGGGGCCTGCCCGGTGCGCTCCTTCACGGCGCGCGACGGCGCGGAAGATCGCGCGCGCCTGCATCTCGTAGATCTCGGGGTGGATCAGCCCGAGCCGCACGCCGCGGGTGCCGAGCATCGGGTTGCCCTCCTCGAGCGCGCGCATCCGCTCGAGCTGGTGCTCGAGCTCCGCCAGCTCCGGCGCTCCGCGCAGGCGCGCCTCGGTGATGTGCTCGACGAGCTCGTCGCGGTCGGGCAGGAACTCGTGCAGCGGCGGGTCGAGCAGCCGGATCGTGACCGGCAGGCCCTCCATCGCCTCGAACACCCCTTCGAAGTCCTCCTGCTGCAGCGGCAGCAGCTCGTCGAGCGCCGCGCGCCGGCCGGCCTCGTCGTCGGCCATGATCATCGCGCTGCATCTTCGGCTGGCGGTCCGCCGCCATGAACATGTGCTCGGTCCGGCAGAGGCCGATGCCCTCGGCGCCGAACTCGCGCGCCCGGCGCGCGTCCTCGGGCGTGTCGGCGTTCGCGCGCACGCCGAGCGTGCGCAGCTCGTCGCACCAGCCGAGCACGGTCTCGAAGCGCGGGTCGACCTCGGGGGTCACGAGCGGCACGTCGTCGAGCGTGATGTCGCCGGTCGTCCCGTCGATCGCGATCAGGTCGCCCTCGCGCAGCACCCGCTCGCCGATGCGCACCTCGCCCGCGTGCAGGTCGATGTCGAGCTCGCCGGCGCCGGTGACCGCGGGCCGGCCCATGCCGCGGGCGACGAGCGCCGCGTGCGAGGCCTTGCCGCCCTCGGAGGTGAGGATGCCCTTGGCCGCGTGGAAGCCGGCGACGTCGTCGGCCTCGGTGAACGGCCGGCACGAGGATCACGTCCCGCTCCGCCTCGGCGGCCGCCACGGCGTCCGGCGCGGTGAACACGATGGCGCCCTTGGCCGCGCCGGGCGATGCCGCCACGCCGCGTGGCCACGACCTCGTAGTGCGCGTCCGGCTGCGAAGGTCGGGTGCAGCAGCGCCTTGAGCGAGCCGGCGTCGATCGTCGCGATCGCCTCGCGCCCGGGTCAGCAGGCCCTCCTCGACCGCGTCGACGGCGAAGCGCACCGCGGCCTGCGCGGGCCGCTTGGCGCTGCGCGTCTGCAGCATGTACAGGCGCCCCTCCTCGACCGTGAACTCGGTGTCCTGCATGTCCCCGTAGTGGCGCTCGAGCGTGCGCAGGATCTCCACGAGCCGGGCGTGCGCCTCCGGCATCCAGTCGCGCGAGCTCGGACAGGTCGCGCGGCGTGCGCACGCCGGAGACGACGTCCTCGCCCTGCGCGTCGACGCAGGAAGTCGCCGCTCGGCTCCGGGCGCGCCGGTCACCTCGTCGCGCGAGAACGCGACGCCCGACGCCGACGTCGGCCCTTGGTTGCCGTAGACCATCTGCTGCACGTTGACCGCGGTGCCCCAGTCGTCGGGGATGCCGTTGATGCGCCGGTAGGCGACCGCGCGGTCGCCCATCCAGGAGTCGAAGACCGCCTCGATCGCCTGCTGGAGCTGCTCGCGCGGATCGGCCGGGAAGTCGTAGAGCGCCTGGAAGCGGCGCGTGAGCTCGCGCAGCGCGTCGGCGTCGAGCTCGGTGTCGAGCGTCACGCCGCGCTCGTCCTTGATGCGCGCGATCTCGTCCTCGAAGCGCACGCCGGGCACGCCGCGAACGACGTCGCCGAACATCTGCACGAGCCGCCGGTAGGAGTCCCAGGCGAAGCGCGGGTTGTCGGTGCGGCGCGGCGAGCCCCTCGACCGACTCGTCGTTCAGCCCGAGGTTGAGGACGGTGTCCATCATCCCCGGCATCGAGTCGCGCGCGCCGCTGCGCACGGAGACGCAGCAGCGGGTCGCCGGGATCGCCGAGCCGCCTGCCGGCGCTGCGCCTCGAGCCGCGCGAGCGCCTCGTCGACCGCCTCCCCGAGGCCGTCGGGCGCGCTGCGCCCGCCTCGCATGTACGCGACGCAGGCCTCGGTCGTGATCGTGAACCCGGCCGGGACCAGCTCCGGGCCGAGCAGGCGCGTCATCTCGGCGATGCCCGCGCCCTTGCCGCCGAGCAGGTCGCGCATCTCGCGCGAGCCCTCGGCGAAGTCGTAGACCCACTTGGTGGCTGTCGGTGCGCGCATCAGATCTCCTCCGGCTCCATCTCGATCGCCCCGCACGGGCACTCGGCGACGCAGATCCCGCAGCCCTTGCAGTAGTCGAGGTCGATCGCGTAGCCGTTCACGTTGGCGCCGGCGGCCTCGCTCGAGCTTGATCACGGCGTTGTCGGGGCAGACGCCGTAGCAGTTGTCGCACGAGAAGCAGTTGCCGCACGACAGGCAGCGGCGCGCCTCGAACAGCGCGTTCGACTCGTCGAGGCCCGCGACCACCTCGTCGAAGGTCGACGCGGCGGCGGACGGGTCGAGCTGCGGCTGGACGGTCCGCGGCGCGTCCGCGTAGTACCAGGTGTTGAGCGTGTCGAAGGTCGCGAGCTCGTGCTTCGGCGGCGGCTCGTACGCCTGCGCCGCGCAGCCAGCCGTCGATGTTGCGGGCGGCCTTCTTGCCGTGGCCGATGCCGACGGTCACGGTGCGCTCGGCGGGCACCATGTCGCCGCCGGCGAAGACCCCGGCGTGGCCGGTCATCATGTTCGGGCCGACCTTGCACGACGCCGTCGTCGACCTCGATCCCGGGCACGCCGTCGAGCAGCGAGAGGTCGGTCTCCTGGCCGAGCGCGAGCACGAGCGAGTCGGCCTCGAGCTCCTCGAGCTCGCCGGTGGGCTGCGGGAAGCCGGTCTCGTCGAGCTCCATCTTCTCGATCACGAGCTTGCCCTCGTCGGCCTGCTTGATCGTGGAGAGCCACTTCATCATCACGCCCTCCTCCTCCGCCTCCTCGACCTCGAAGTCGTGCGCGGGCATCCGCTCGCGCGTGCGCCGGTAGACGACGATCGCCTCCTCGGCGCCGAGGCGCTTGGCGGTGCGGGCCACGTCCATCGCGGTGTTGCCGCCGCCGTAGACGACCACGCGCCGCCCGAGCAGCGGCTGCTCCTCGCCCTCCATGCTGCGCAGCAGCGAGACCGCGTCGAGGATGTGCGCGGCCTCGCCGGCGGGGATGTAGGCGCGCTTGCCGATGTGCGCCCCGACCGCGAGGAAGGCGGCGTCGAAGCCGCCCTCGCCGCATCGCTCCTCGATGTTCGTGACCTTGCGTGTTCAGCTCGAGCGTCACGCCCATGTCGAGGATGCGCTGCACCTCGGCGTCGAGCACGTCGCGCGGCAGCCGGTACTTGGGGATGCCGAAGCGCATCATGCCCGCCGGCCATCGGGCCGGCCTCGTGGATCGTGACCGCGTGGCCGAGCCGGGTCGAGGTGGTAGGCGGCCGACAGGCCGGAGGGCCCGGCGCCGACGACCAGCACGCGCTTGCCGGACGGCGGCGCCGGCGCGCTCGACCGTCCAGCCCTGCTTGATCGCCTCGTCGCCGAGGAAGCGCTCGACCGAGTTGATGCCGACCGCCTCGTCGAGCTGGCCGCGGTTGCAGGCGGTCTCGCACGGGTGGTAGCAGACGCGCCCCATGATCGCCGGGAACGGGTTGTCCTCCATGATCTGGCGCCAGGCCGCGCTCGTAGCCTCGCCGCCCTCCTCGGCCTGGTAGAGCCACTGCTGGATGTTCTCGCCGGCCGGGCAGGCGTGGTTGCAGGGCGGCAGCCGGTCGCACGTAGCACGGCGCGCTCGGTGCGCCAGGTGCCGGTCTTGTTGGCGAGGCTCGAGCCGACGTCGAGCGTGATCGCGAACGGCTTCTCCATCAGCGGCTCCTGCGCGGCTCCCGTGCGTCTCGATCAGCAGGCGCGTGAGGTTGCTGTCCTCGTCGAGCGGGCGCGCCGGCTCCGGCTCGCTCGGCGGCAGACCCGGCCGCGTCGCGTCGCGCGGCCCGGGCAGGTCCGCGCCCTCGCTCGTCGTCGGCGAGCAGGCCGAAGCGCCCGATGTTGCGGTCGGCGCGCGCCTGGATCCGCGCGATCACGTCCGGCGCGGCCGGTCGCCGAACAGGTGCGCGTAGCGGCGCTGGAGCTTCAGGTACTCCTCGACCGGCACCTGGCGGCGGATCTTCGAGACGCCGACGACCTCGCCGTGCTCGGCCTCGAAGACCGGGAACAGCCCGGTCTCCTTGGCGAGCCGCGCGATCCGGATCGTGTCGCGCGACGCCGAGCCCCAGCCGAGCGGGCAGGGCACGAAGATGTGCAGGTAGCGCGCGCCGCGGAACTCCATCGCGCGCTCGACCTTGTACTCGAGGTCGCGCAGCTCGGCGACGGTCGCCGTGGCCACGTACGGGATCTCGTGCGCCATCGCGATCAGCGGCGCGTTCTTGCCCTGGCCGAACACGTTGCCCGGCTCCGCGCCGACCGGCTTGGTGGTCGCCGTGCGCGCGGCCGGCGGCGTGGCGCCGGAGCGCTGCACGCCGGTGTTCATGTAGGCCTCGTTGTCGTAGCAGATGTAGAGCACGTCGTCGTTGCGCTCGAACATCCCCGACAGGCAGGCGAAGCCGATGTCGACGGTGCCGCCGTCGCCGCCCTGGCCGACCACGCGCACGTCGGTCGCGGCCCTTGACCTTCAGCGCCGCGGCGATCCCGGTCGCGACGGCCGGCGCGTTGCCGAACAGCGAGTGGATCCAGGGCAGCTGCCACGACGACTCCGGGTAGGGGGTCGAGAAGACCTCGAGGCAGCCGGTCGCGTTGGCGGCGATCAGCTGGCCGTCGGTGGCGCGCATCGCCGCGTCGAGCGCGTAGCGCGCGCCGAGCGCCTCGCCGCAGCCCTGGCAGGCGCGGTGGCCGGAGGTGAGCGTGTTGGAGCGCTCCGTGCGCGCCTGCACGGAGCGCTGCTCCGGGTCGCAGCAGCCGGTTGCCGACCACGAAGGTGCCCGCCTGGTAGAACTTGATCTGCTGGTGGGGCATCGGTCGTCCTCCTAGTGCGAGCGGGCGGCGACGATGCCGATGTCGCGGAGCATGTTCTCGGCGTGCGGCCCGGACCGGCGCTTCTCCTGCGAGCCGCTCGAGCTCGCGCTCGACGAGCTCGCAGTCCAGGTCGAGGAAGGTCAGGCGCTCGAGCCGGTCCGCGAGCGCGTCGGCGAACAGCCCGCGCAGCGAGCGCTTCGTGATCGGGCGGCCGCCGAGGCCGGCGACGACGTCGTAGACCGTCGCGGGCAGCCCCGACAGCGCGAGCCGCACGTTCTGGCCGACGATCCCGCCGACGCCGACGGCGAACGCCTTCTCGAGCACCACGACGCGCTGCGCGCTGGCCGAGCGCCTCGCGCACCTCGTCGAGCGGGTAGGGCCGGAAGCACTTGATCCCGACCGCGCCGATCTTGACGCCCTCGCTCGCGCAGCTCGTCGACGACGTCCTCGATCGTGCCGAGCACCGAGCCGAGCGCGACGACGACCGTCTCGGCGTCGTCCGCGCGGTAGCTCCGGACGAGCCCGCCCGAGTCGCGCCCGAACGCCGCCGCGAACTCGGCGGCGATCTCGGGGATCGAGGTCGAGCGCCTGCATCTGCTTGGCGTGCATGCAGGTACTTGACCTCGAAGAACGCCTCCGGGCCGACCATCGCGCCGATCGTGACCGGCTCGTCCGGGTCGAGCACCTGGCGCGGCTCGAACGGCGGCAGGAAGGCGTCGACCTGCTCCTGGGTCGGCAGGTCGACGCGCTCGAAGGCGTGCGTGAGGATGAAGCCGTCCATGCACACCATCACCGGGCAGCGAGAGCTCCTCGGCGAGCTTGAAGGCCTGGATGTGCAGGTCGAGCGCCTCCTGGTTGGTCTCGGCGTAGAGCTGGATCCAGCCGGAGTCGCGCTGCGACATCGAGTCGCTGTGGTCGTTCCAGATGTTGATCGGCGCGCCGATCGCGCGGTTGGCGACCGTCATCACGATCGGCAGGCCGAGCCCGGACGCGTTGTAGAGCGCCTCGCCCATGTAGAGCAGGCCCTGGCTGGCGGTCGCCGTGTAGGCGCGCGCGCCGGTGGCCGAGGCGCCGATCGCCACCGACATCGCCGCGAACTCCGACTCGACGTTGACGTACTCGCAGGGCGCGAGCTCGCCGGTGCGCACCATGTCGGAGAGCGCCTCGACGATGTGGGTCTGCGGCGAGATCGGGTAGGCGCAGATCACCTCCGGCCGGCACAGCGCGACCGCCTCGGCGACCGCCTGCGAGCCCTCGATCTGCTCAAGCATGGGCCGGCTCCTTCGTCTCGGCGCTGCACGAGCTCGAACGCGGCCGTGGCGGCGGCGACGTTGCCCTCGCCGAGCTTGCCGGGGAACTTCTCGCGGATCGCCGCGGCGACCGAGTCGAGCGAGATCAGCCCGCTGAGCGCGGCGAACCCGCCGAGCAGCGCCGCGTTGGGCAGCGGGCGCCCGAGGTGCTCGCGGGCGAGCTCGGTGGCGGGCACGGTCAGCAGCCGCTCGCGGCGGAAGCGCTCGACGAGCTCGCCGAGCCCGAGCTCGTCGAAGCTGCGCGCGGTGTTGATCAGGATGTAGCCGTCCGGGCCGAGGCCGCTGAAGACGTCGACCTGGTGCAGCAGCGTCGGGTCCTGGACGATCAGCGCGTCCGGCTCGGCGATCGGCTCGCGCGACGCGGATCTCCCGGTCGTCGATGCGGCAGAAGGCGACGACCGGCGCGCCGGTGCGCTCCGAGCCGAAGCTCGGGAACGCCTGCGCGTGGCGGCCCTCGATGAAGGCCGCGACCGAGAGCAGCTCGGCGGCGGTGACGACGCCCTGGCCGCCGCGGCCGTGGATGCGCACCTGGAACATGGGGCGATTCTGCTCCGGGGGGCGCGCCCTGATATCCGTGAAAGACGCCCCCGCGATCAGGGTAAAACCACAGACTGGATCGAGCCCAGGGGTTCAGTAGCGCCTACGGAGCCGGCTCCGGAGAGCCTGCGGATGTGGGCGGAGCGCCCGGGCGTAGCGTCGGGACCCCAAGGCTCGAGAGGAGATCAGGACCATGCCCGAGACGATGAGGGCGGCCGTCTTCGAGGGGCGCGAGCGGATCGTGCTCGAGGAGCGGCCGATGCCCGACTGCGGGCCCGACGACGCGATCGTGAAGGTCACGCTGACGACGATCTGCGGCACCGACGTCCACATCTGGCGCGAGGAGTACCCGGTCGAGCCGGGCCGGATCGTCGGCCACGAGCCGGTCGGCGTGATCCACGAGCTCGGCGAGGCGGTCGCAGGGCTACGAGGTCGGCGACCGCGTGCTGGTCGGCGCGATCACGCCCTGCGGCACCTGCTTCTACTGCCAGTCCCACAACGAGGCGCAGTGCTCCGGCCACGAGGACGACTGGGAGATGATCGGCGGCTGGCGGCTCGGCAACTCGATCGACGGCGTCCAGGCCGACTACTTCCGGGTCCCCTACGCGCAGGCCAACCTGGCCAAGATCCCCGACGACCTGACGCGACGAGCAGTGCGTGCTGCTCGCCGACATCGCCTCGACCGGCATCTCGGCCGCCGAGACCGCGAACGTGCAGATCGGCCAGACCGTCGCCGTGTTCGCCCAGGGCCCGATCGGCCTCTGCGCGACCGCCGGCGCGCGGCTGATGGGCGCCTCGCTGGTCATCGGCGTCGACGCGATCGAGGGGCGGCTGAACCTGTCGCGGCGAGATGGGCGCCGACGAGGTGATCGACTTCACCCAGGAGGACCCGGTCGCCGCGATCAAGCGCCTCACCGGCGGCCGCGGCGTCGACGTCGCGATCGAGGCGCTCGGCACGCAGGAGACCTTCGAGTGCGTGCCTCGAGGCCACCCGCCCCGGCGGCATCGTCTCGAGCCTCGGCGTCTACGGCGGCAAGCTCGAGGTCCCGGTCGAGTCGTTCGTCTACGGGATCGGCGACAAGCAGATCCTCACCACGCTCTGCCCCGGCGGCAAGGAGCGGATGCGCAAGCTGATGGAGATGGTGCGCCACGGCCGGCTCGACCTCGGCCCGCTGATCACCCACCGCTTCTCGCTCGACCAGATCGAGGAGGCCTACGAGCTCTTCGGCAACCAGCGCGACGGCGTGGTCAAGGTCGCGCTGATCCCATGAGCCGCGCCGCTGGGACTGAGCTCGAGCCGGACTCCGAGCACCTCAACGAGATCGTCCTGCACGGGCACCGGGTCTTCTACCGCTCGGCGGGCAGCGGCCCCGTGCTCGTGCTGGTCCACGGGATCACGTCGACGTCGGCCACCTGGGCAGAAGGTGCTTCCTGCTCTCGCCGAGCACTTCACCGTCATCGCTCCCGATCTGCTCGGCCACGGCGAATCGGCCAAGCCGCGAGGGGACTACTCGCTGGGCGCCTACGCCAGCGGGATCCGCGACCTGCTGATCGCGCTGGGACACGAGCGAGCGACGTTCGTCGGGCACTCCCTGGGCGGAGGCGTCGCCATGCAGCTCGCGTACCAGTTCCCCGAGCACTGCGAGCGCCTCGTTCTCGTGAGCAGCGGCGGGCTCGGCCGCGACATCAGTGGCCTGCTGCGCGCTGCCAGCCTTCCGGGCTCGGAGGCTCGTGCTGCCGCTGCTGGTCAACGAGCAGGTGCTCGGGGCCGGCCAGGCCGTGGGAAGCCTGCTCGGCCGCCTCGGGCTGCGCGTGCACACCGACCTGGAGGAGGTCCTGCGCGGACATGCGTCGCTCTCGGACGGCGAGGCGCGTGCGGCGTTCCTGCACACGCTCCGGACCATCGTCGACCACGGCGGCCAGCGGGTGAACGCGAACGATCGGCTCTACCTCGCCAAGGCGGTCCCGTTCATGCTCGTCTGGGGCGAGCGCGACCCGATCATTCCGGTCGAGCACGGGCGCGAGGCTCACCGGATCGTGCCCGGCAGCCGGCTCGAGCTGCTTCCACGACGCGGGTCACTTCCCGCACCTCGACGACCCGATCCGCTTCGTCCGGATCCTCGTCGACTTCGTGGAGACGACCGAGCCGGCCCAGGTCGACCCCGATCGCTGGGCCGAGCTGCTGCGCCGTGGCGCACCCGTCCGACGCCCCGCCGACGGCGTCGTCTCCTAGGCGGGGCCTCCGCCCCAGGCGAGCACACCGGCCAGATCGAGCGCCGAGAGCACCCCGACCGGCTCGCCGCGATGGGGCTGGATCACGACCAGATGGCTGACCTCGTGCTCGGCCATCAGCTGTGCTGCCCGCTCGAGTGAGTCCTCCGGCGCCACGCTCACCGGCTCCGTTCGCGCCAGCTGGCCGGCGGTGGCGTGGGCCGCATCGGGGGACGCGGCGGCAGCGGCGGCGGCGAGGTCGATGTCGGCGATCACACCCATGGGCCTCGCACCCTCCATTTCGCTCACGACGACGCAGTGGATCCGGTACTGGGCCATGATGCGCGCCACGTCCTTCAGCGGCGTCTCCGGTGGGCAGCTCACGATTCCCACCCTCATCGCATCGGCCACGGACCCCTGTTCGAAGGACGGCACGCCGGCGGAGTGCTGGGTGGACGGGCCGGTGGTTCCGGTGGGCATCTCGGGTCCTTTCGCTCTGGTCCCGGCCACCGTACGTGGCGAGCCGGCGTAGGGCATCGGGAGGGCTCCCCAGTGTGGATCGGTAGTCCGCCACAGCGGAGCGCGGGACCGACCCGATGCGGCCGGCGGGGGCCGGTCGTACGCTCGGCAGAGCATGGCCCGTCATCCGATGCCCGCCGCAGACGCCGCGTGGCTCCACATGGACCGGGCGGCCAACCCGATCGTCGTGAACGCGCTCCTCTGGTTCGGAGAGCCGCTCGACTGGGAGCGCACGCGAGAGGTGTTCGCGGAGCGCCTCGTTGAGCGGTTCCCGCGCTTCCGCCAGCGGGTCACCGACCCTCTCGGGCGGCCGGCCTTCGAGGACTGCCCGGGGTTCGACCTCGACCAGCACATGCACCGGCTCGCCCTGCCCGCCCCCGGCGACCAGCGCGCGCTCGAGGAGCTCGTGAGCGACCTCATCACCCCGCCGCTCGACCGAAGCCGGCCGCTGTGGCACGCCTACCTGATCGAGGGATTCGGCGGGGGCTGCGCGCTGCTGATGCGAATCCACCACTGCATCGCTGACGGGATCGCGCTCGCGCGGGTGCTGCTCTCCCTGACCGACGAGGCGCCCGACGCCGGGATCGAGCCGCCGCCGGCCGAGGCCGCAAACGAGGACCGGGCGCCGCTGCGCTCGCTGCTGCGGTCAGGGGCCGGGGCGCTGAGCGCGACTCGCAGGATCACGGAGACGGCGGTGCACGAGGGCATCGAGTCGATCGTGCACCCGAGCCACGCCGCCCACCTCACCGGCGTCCTCGCGCAGGACGCCGGCACGCTGGCGAAGCTGCTCGCCGCGCCCGCCGATGCCGACACGGTGCTGACGCAGCCGCTGCACGGCACCCGGCGCGTGGCCTGGTCGACTCCCTTCCCGCTCGAGCGGATCAAGGACGCCGGCCGGCGTTCCGAGGGAACCATCAACGACGTGCTCGTGACCGCCGTCACGGGCGCGCTGCGCGAGTGCCTCGAGCAGGGCGAGCGCCTCCCCGAGGACGTGCACGTGATGGTGCCATTCAACCTGCGCCCGCTCGACCAGCCCGTGCCTCGCGAGCTCGGCAATGACTTCGCGCTGATACTGCCTGGCGCTGCCCGTCGGCATCCCCGATCCGCGCGACCGGCTGAGAGCGGTGAAGATCCGCATGGACGCGGTGAAGCACTCGCACGAGGGCCCGATCTCCTACGGCATCCTCAGCGGCGTCGGCCTGACTCCCGCGCAGGTAGAGCACCGCCTGATCGGGTTCTTCACGAGCAAGGCGAGCGCGGTGGTGACCAACGTTCCGGGGCCGAGCGAGCCCGTCCATCTCGCGGGAGCGCCCGTCGGCGGCGTGCTGGTCTGGGCGCCCTGCTCGGGGAGCATCGGCCTGACCGTGAGCATCTTCAGCTACGCCGGTGAGGTCACCGCCGGCTTCATGGCCGACATCGCGCTGCTCCCCGACCCGCAGCCGCTCGCGAAGGCATTCGAGCGCGAGCTGCGGACGCTCTGCCGCGGCACGCGCCGCCGGCGCCGGACCTCAGCGATCGATGAGGTCGTTGTCGAGCGCGTAGCGGACGAGCTCGGCGCGGCTCGAGCGACCGAGCTTCTGCTGGATGTGGGCGCGGTGCGTCTCGACCGTGCGCACGCTCAGGAAGAGCTGCTGGGCGATCTCGTTGTTGGTGTGGCCGAGAGCGATCAGGCGCAGCACCTCGAGCTCGCGGTCGCTGAGCTCGGTCGAGCGCGCCGCCGGGGCTCTCCGGAGTGGCGGCCATGCGGGCGCCGAGGTCGGGGTTGAGCTAGGTGCCGCCGGACGCGGCCGCGCGAATCGCCTGCACGAGCTCGGTGCCGGCAGCGTGCTTCAGCACGTAGCCGCGGGCGCCTGCCCGGAGGGCCTCACGCGCGAAGGCCGGGTCCTCCTGCATCGTCAGGACGACGACCGCCGTGTCGGGAGAGATCTCGGCGATGCGCGGGATCGCCTCCAGGCTCGAGCCGCCGGGCATGTTGAGGTCGAGCAAGAGCACGCTGGGCTTGTGCCCGAGGACGAAGCGCTGCGCCGCCTCCAGGTCGCCGGCCTCCGCCACGACCTCCATGTCCTCCTCGGCATCGAGCAGCATCCGAAGGCCGTCGCGAACGATCGTGTGATCGTCGGCGAGGACGATCGTGATGTCGAAGTGACCCTCGTCCGGCGGAGTAGGGGCTTCGTTCGCGAGCGACCTCACATGCTCAGCTTCGAGGCTGGGGGGCGATTCTTCATCGGCCCTGTCCCGCGGAGGCGGTGCGGAGAACTACGGAGCTTCGAGCGCGGCGCCGACCTCGGCCCAGAGCGAGGCGTAGGCCTGCGCCGCCGGGGTGCGCGGGTGGCTCAGGACCACCGGCGAACGGCGAGGCCCCATCAGCTCCACGACGCTGGCCGACGGCACCACGGCGTCGCTCATGCCGTTGACGGAAGCGGGCAGCGACGTCACGCAGCTCGCGGTGCAGCCGCTTGCGCCGGTCGACCATCGAGAAGAACGCGAGCACCTCGGGCGCCGGCTGCGGGCCGGCGAGTCGAGGAAGGCGCGCAGCTGCTCGAGCGTGCGCACCGACAGCGTGGAGGGCACGAGCGGCACGAGCAGCAGGTCGGCGGCGTCGAAGACGTTCTCGGACACGAGCGAGATCGACGGCGCGCAGTCGAGGATCGCCAGGTCGTAGGCGTCCTCGAGCGAGGCGAGCACGCGCGCGACGCCGCGCAGCGGCTTCTTGCGCCTTGTCGAGCTCGAGGTCGAGGTGGCGGTACGAGAAGTCGGCCGGCAGCAGGTCGAGGCCCTCGACGTCCGTGCCCTTGATGACCGCGAGCGGGTCGCGCCGCCCGCGGACGAGCTTGCTGCCCGCCGCCCTTGACCTTCGGCTTGACGCGGAACAGGAACGAGGCGGCGCCCTGCGGGTCGAGGTCCCACAGCAGCGTGCGCCGGCCGTCGCGCGCCGCGAGCGCAGCGAGGTTGACCGCCGCGGAGGTCTTGCCGACCCCGCCCTTGATCGAGTACGTGGCGACGATCTTCACGGCCGTCCGCTTCGGGAACGTGGCGCGCACGAGCTCGCGGCGCTCGGGAGACGCGAACGCGTCGAAGCGCTCCTCGAAGGACGCGCGTGCCGCGGCCTGATCGGCGTCGAGGTCGTCGAGCACGACCCGACCGTCATCAGCGCCGCCGGCCCGCCCGGCTGCACGGCGAGCTCGTCGCGCGAGGTCGTCGCAGCTGCTCGGCCTGCACGGCGCGATCCTGGAAGCGGCCAAGCACGTCCTGGAGGTCCTTGAGCGTCGACACCATCGGCTTGACGACAGCCCCCGGGAACAGGCCGCCGAACAGCTCGAGCAGGTAACGCAGCTCCTTGCCGCGCTTGCGCAGGTCGTGCAGCGCCTCCGGCGGGCTGGCGTCGTCGATCCGGCCGGCCGTCGTCGACCATCCGCCGGTAGACCGTGCGGATCCGGTGTCGCCGCCACCGCCTCGATCGGCAGGCCGGCTCGCGGCTGGTCCTTCGCGGCGCCCGGCCCGGGCGAGCGAGGCCAGGGAGCGCCACTCGTCCAGGGCGCCCGCGAAACGTGCGCTGCGCAGGCCGCGCTGCAGCGCTGCGGAAGGCTCACTCGCGCCGCCGTGCGAGCAGCTCATGCAGCGGCGTCGAGGCTCGCGACGCGGTGCGGGCGGCAGCGCCGCGATCAGCTCATACCACTCGAGCAGCTGGACGTCGAGGTCGCGCACCGGTCCGGTCAGCGCCTGTACCCAGCGCAGCTCGTCGCGCGACGATGTGCGCGCTCGGCGGGCGGGAACACGTCCGCGCAGCTCGCGCAGCACCGAGCGCGCGCGCCGCACGACGACCCGCAGGTCGTGGAGGAACTCGGTGTCGAGGTCGTCGAGCGTCCCGGGCACGTTCTCCTCGGCGATCTCGGCCAGCCGCGCGAGCACCAGCCCGGCGGCGTGATCGGCCGTGGTCCCGCGGGTGAGCTCGACGCCGGGCTTCGACGGCGACGCCCGCGGAGCGCCCGCCGGCCGCGCGCCACCGCCTCGTCGAACAGCGAGCACTGCGGCGGGCGCGAGCCCGAGCTCGTCCGGTCAGCTCGCGAGTCACGCGCCCGAACGCCTTGTCGTAGCCGAGCACGGGCCGCACCGACAGCCGCGGCGCGAGCGCGGCCCGCGCCGGATCCGTCGCCGACGACCTCCGCCTCCTCGAGCTCGAGCCGCACCACCGTCTTGGCGTCGCCGTTCAGCACCGCGAGCGGCCGCGTCCGGCTGCGCACGCGCACGAGCGGCAGCAGCGCGCGCACCTCGAGCACGCCGCCAGCCGGTCGCGCAGCGCGCCCGGCCGGCAGCTCCCGCGACCAGGTGGCGCGGCGCGGGCGCGACCTCCGCGCTGCGCGCCGGAGCGCCCGGCTCGCGCAGGGTGAGCGTGCCCGAGGCCGTGCGGCCGGCGGGTCGCTCGGCGCGCAGACGCCGGCCGCCTGCAGGCGGCCGTCGAAGTGTCGAGCAGCACGCGATCGTGCCCGCGAGCCCTGTCGACCGTCAGCTCGAGCCGGTCCGCCAGCAGCGCGACGAGCGCGGCACCGTCCAGCGATGCCGGCAGAACCAGCTCGACCCCGGCAGACCGCACGGGCGGAAGTCTGTCACGCGCCGGCGGCGCGACTCGGCGTTTCACGGCCGCCGGCCGCGAGATACTCCATTTAGGTACCTTCCGAGGCCGCCGAGAGGCACCGGGTTCCAGGCCAGGAGGAGATCTCCGTGAAGGATGCGCGCGCATTCGACGACGCGAACGTCGACCGAGAGGCCGAGGGCCGAGGCCCCAGACGCTTCTCGCGCAGAGCGGTGCTTCAGACCTCCGCGGGAGCGGTCGCAGGGACCGCGGTCACGGCCGCGACCGGCCCACTGCCCGCGCTCGCGAACGGGGGACACGACCGGGACTGGGATTCCCATGGTGGCGGCTACCCCGGGCTGCTCCAGATCCCGCCGCCGAAGATCAACGCGGGCACCGGTGGCTCGCCGCTGACCCCCTCGGTGCTCCGCGCGCTCGACACGCAGACGATGCCCGTGAACGACGCCGCGTTCAGGGATCTGTTCGCGCGCACCACGGCACTCGCCGCCGAGGTGCTCGAGACCGACGACGACGTGCTGCTCGACTCCCGCCGAGGCGATCATGTGCATCGAGGGGGCGATGCGCTCAGCCATCCGGCCGGGCATCACGGCCCTGAACCTCATCTCGGGCCTGTACGGCGCGGACTACACGGTTTGGATGGAGAGCTTCGGGGCCACCGTGATCGAGCTCCGCGTCCCGTACAACGAGTCGATCGAGCCGAGCTCGGTGGAGGCGATTCTCGCCCAGCACCCGGAGGTCGAGTTCATGTCGGTCGTCCATGTGGACACCCCCTCCGGGACCTACAACGCGGTCGACCAGATCTGCCCGATCGCGAAGGCGCACGGTGTGGTGAGCATGGTCGACTCGGCGTCGACCTACGGCAGCATGCCGCTCAAGTCCGACAAGTGGGGCGCCGACATCACCGTGGGCGCCTCGCAGAAGTCGGTCGCCTCCCCGGCCGCGGTCGGGATCATCAGCGTGAGCGATGCCGCCTGGGAGCTGTTCGAGAAGAACCCGAATGCGCCCCGGCGCTCGTTCCTCTCACTGATCGACTACAAGAACGCGTGGTTCGATGCCGGACGGGTGCCCTCGACCGTCTCCCCGACCGTCACGTTCGGGCTCTACGCGGCCCTGAACGACCTGGTGCGGCACGGGGTCGACAGGCGGATCAGGGAGACGACCCGCTCCGCACGCGCGTTCCGCGCCGGGGCGCGGGCCATGGGGATCGAGCTGTGGGCGGCAAGCGAATCGATCGCCGCGGACTGCAACTCGACGCTGCTCGTGCCGCCGAACCACACGCTGCAGGAGGCGCTCGACCTGCTGCGCCAGCGCTACAGCGTTGCCTGCGCGGGAACCACGTTCACAGGCGACCCCGCGGGGACGACGATCCGGGTCGGCCACATGGGCAGCGTGCAGATCGAGGCGGGCTTCATCCTGCGCCTGCTCGAGGCGATCGGCAGGGCGTGGGAGGACCTCGGCGCCGACCTCGACGTCCGCGGGGGGCTGCGCGTCGCCCGGCGCATGCTGAGCGGCTGGTAGTGCTCAGGGGAGCGGTGCGACGACGGTAAGCCGCTCGACGCCGGCCAGCGCGCGGCCGGCGCGCGGCGGCAGATCGCGTCGCATCGCCTCCAGGGCCTCCGTCGCCCGCCTCGAGCCGCAGCGCGCCGGCCGGAGGATGCGCGAGCGAGCCGCGCGGGGCCGTCGAGCCCTCCAAACGACATCGTCAGCTGGCCGTCCAGCGTCCGCACGGCCGCGAGCAATTCGCCGTTCGGGGTGACGATGCTCGTCAGCGGGCCGCGCCGGCGAACCAGCAGCCGGCCGTCGTAGGTCCGCGCCGCCAGCCGGCGCAGCGCCGTCACGCTGGTCCTCACCGCCTGGCGCGATGCCGGCGAGCCCCAGGCGCGGAACGAGGGCCGGCAGCGCAGGAGGGCCGGCTTCGGGCAGAACTGCTCGATGCCGGCGCTCACGCGATCGAACGAGGCGAGCAGAGGGCGAAGCGGGCCGCCGGCCGGCGCCGAAGCAAGCCTGATGCGAAGGACGGGGCCGTCGGCGCTGAACCGGATCCCGCCTGGGGCGGCGTCCGAGCCCACGGCGCGCAGCCCCGCCCCCACCAGGGCGGCGATCTCAGCCTGTGACGGACCGGAGACTCGCTCTTCCTTCTCTCCGCACGCCGTCAGCGCCGCCACCGATGCGAGCGCCAGCAGGGCGGCGCGGCGGCTCACGGTTTCAGCAGAACCTTCACGGCCTCGCGGGCGTCGAAGATCCGGTACGCCTCGGGCGCGTCGTCGAGCGGGACGCGATGCGAGATCACGCGGCTGGGCTCGAGCTTGCCCTCCGCGATCGCGCCGAGCAGCATCTCGCGGTCCGCTCCCGGATCGCCGACCGTGAAGCGCAGGGTGATCTCGCGCTCGAACATCAGCGCGTTGTTGAGCGGATAGTCGGGCTCGAAGTGGGCCCCGACGACCGACACCGTGCCGCGTCCGCGGACGAGCGACAGCGACGCGTCGAGCGCCGCCGCGGCGCCCGCCGCCTCGATCACCACGTCGGCGCCCAGCCCGTCCGTGGCGGCCGCCACGGCATCCGCCGCGCCGCCGGGTCGACCACGTCGGCCCCGAACGCTCGTCGGCGAGCGAGCGCCGCTCGGCGATCCCGTCGACCGCGATGACCTTCCGCGCCGTGCCGGCCGCGACCATCGTGGCCATCAGGCCGACGCAGCCGAGGCCGAGTACGACGACGACGTCGCCGATCCCGACCCCGCCGCGGCGCACGGCCCCGTGACCCGTCGGCAGCATGTCCGCCAGGAACACCGCATCCTCGTCCGACACCTGCGTCGGGGATGCGCCACAGGCAGCGGTCGGCGAACGGAATCCGGACCAGATCGGCCTGACCGCCCTCGAGCCGCGGGTAGACGCCCGAGTAGCCGAACAGCGCCCGCGACTCGCACTGGGTGCGCCGCCCGGCACGGCAGTGCGCGCAGCTGCCGTCCGAGGTCATGCTCGTGTTGACCACCCGGTCGCCCGGTCTGGAGCTGAGCGACCGCTGGACCGACCTCCTCGACCACTCCGACGAACTCGTGTCCCAGGATCGTTCCGTTCTCGAACCCGGGCGTGAAGCCGTGGTACGGGAACAGGTCCGCGCCGCAGATCGCGGTCCCGGTCACGCGCACGATCGCGTCGCCGTGGTCGACTGCGAGTGTCGGCTCGGGCACGCTCTCGCACGCGCAGGTCCTCGGGCCCGGCGAGCACGACCGCCCTCATGCCGGCTGCTCGAGCTCGACGAGGTAGCCGTCGGGGTCGACCGCGAAGCAGCGGTGGCCGCCCCACGGGGGCGAGAACGGCTCGGCGAGGAACTCGACGCCCTGCGTCGCGCAGGCCGCGGAAGGCCGCCATGCAGTCCTCCACCTCGAGCACGAGCACCGCGTTCAGCCGCGACCGGTCCGCGGGCGCGTCCAGCGCCACGCCCGGCCGGTCCTCGGCCGTCGTGACCCTGCTCGGCGAGCGACAGCCGTGCGCCGGCGAGCGTCAGCGTCGCGTAGGGCGGATCGTCGTAGGTCGCCTCGGTGGCGAAGCCGAGCCGCTCGTAGAACTCCCTCGACGCGCTCGACGTCGGCGACGGCGAGGATCGTCCCGAAGCGGGTGGTGGCCGGCGCGCTCATCAGTGGCGCATGTGGCCGCCGTCGACCACGAGCATCGTGCCGGTGACCCACTCCGCTTCCTCCGAGGCGAGGAAGGCGACCGCGGGCGCGATCTGGCGCGGCTGGCCCTTGCCGGGGATCGCCTGGAGCTGCTCCACGAACCCGAACGCCTCGTTGTGCGGGCTCGCCTTGACGCCCTCCGACTCCGTCAGCCCGGGCGCGACCGCGTTCACGGTGATCCCGTGCGGGCCGAGCTCGGTGGCCAGCGAGCGGGTCATCCCGAGGATGCCGCCCTTGGCCGCCACGTAGGCCGCCATGTTCGGGCGTGCCGGCCAGGATCGTGTTGGAGGCGATGTTGCACGATGCGGCCGTAGCCCGCCTCGCGCATCGGCTTCTCGACGGCCTTGACCGCGATGAACGGGCCGTCGAGGTTGACGGCCATGATCTGGCGCCAGTGGTCGAGGTCGACCTCGTCCCACGGGATGAAGGGCACGATCGCGGCGTTGTTGACGAGCACGTCGACCCGCCGAACCGCTCGAGCGTCGCGTCGACCATCGCCTGGACGTCGCCGGGATCGGAGACGTCGGCGCGGACGCCGAGCCCGTCGCCCGAGAGCGCCTCGGCGGCCGCGGTCGCGCCCTCCTCGTTGATGTCGGCGACCACGACCGACGCGCCCTCCTCGGAGAGCTTCTCGGCGATCGCCCTGCCGATGCCCTGCGCGCCGCCGGTGACGATCGCCACTCGATCCTTCGAGCTTCATCCGTTCCTCCTCAGCCCCCGTAGCTGTCGGGAGCGAGCTTGTAGTTGCGGAACGACTCCATGTCGTGCGTGAAGAACAGCTCCGCGTCGTGCTGGCGCACCAGGCGCTTGACGCGCCGGATCGAGCGCACGCCGGCGACCGGGTCGACGTGGAAGCCGGCCTGCTGGTCGTTCTCGTAGGCGGCTCGGCGTGTACGAGACGTCCGCCATGAACATCAGCGGCCGCCCGCCGTCCTGCTCGACCATCAGCGAGTAGTGGCCGATCGTGTGGCCGGGGGTGTAGAAGAGGTGGAGCCCCTCGACAGCTCGACGTCGCCGTCGAGCAGCTCGAACCTCGCGCCCTCCCAGTCGAAGCCCTTGTCCGAGTACCCGAGCCGCTCGAACGGCTCCGGCGAGCGGGCCTGCCGGAGCTCCGCCTCGTGCAGGTAGGTCGTCGCGTTCGGCAGCAGCTTGTTCCCGCCGACGTGATCGAAGTGCAGGTGCGAGTTGATGACGCCGGTCGACGTCCTCGGGCTTGAAGCCGGCCTTGTCGAGCTGGGCCGGGATCGTCTGCTCCTCCGTCTGCTCGGGCAGCTCGAACGGCAGGACCGCGTTGACGTGATCCAGGTCGTAGCCGGTGTCGAACATGAACAGCCCGTCGAGTCGTGCTCGATCAGCACGCTGTAGACCGGGAACCGGACCGGGTTGCCCGCCGCCGATGTTCCAGGTGATGTGCGACTGGTCGATGACGAGCGAGCCGCCGTCGAGCAGTGTGACCTTGGCTCCCACCTCAGCTCAGCGCCTTCCGGACCGCCACGAGCGCCGCCGCGCGCTCCTTCTGCAGCTCCGCCGCACGCTCGGCGTCGTAGTCGAAGCAGCCCGCCGCCGGTCTTGATGCCGAGCTTGCCCTGGTCGACCCGGTCGGTGATCGTGCTCGACACGCCCTTCTCGTTCGAGAGGTCCTGGTTCAGGTAGCTCGCGACCGCGTTGTAGATGTCGAGCCCGGCCATGTCGAGCAGCTGCATCGGCGGGACGACCGCCAGCTTGTAGCCGATGCCCCACTTGACGTTCAGGTCGAGCTCCTCGGCGTCCACGACTCCCTCGTCCACGAGGGCGAGGCACTCGCGCATGATCGCGTAGAGCACCCGGTTCTCGACGAAGCCCGGGGACCTCCTTCTTGAGCGTGCAGGGGAAGTAGCCGATCTGCCGCGACGAGCTCCTGGGTCGTGGCGGTGACCTCCGGGGACGTCCGCTCGCCGGGGATGATCTCGATCATCGGGATCAGGTGCGGCGGGTTCGACCAGTGCGTCCCGATCACGCGCTCGGGGTGCTCGAGGTTCTCGGCGATCTTCGTGATCGGGATCCCCGAGGTGTTCGAGGCGAGGATCGCCTCCGGCGCGACGTGCTGCTCGAACTCGGCGAACACCTGCTGCTTCAGCTCGAGCTTCTCGGGCACGGCCTCGACGACCATGTCGGCGCCGTCGAGCGCGGCGGCGAGGTCCGACTCGAAGCGCAGGCCGGCGCCGCCCGCGCCGTCACCCTCGCCTCCCAGCCGGTCGAGCACGGACCGCGCGAGATCCACGCCGGGCCGGGCCTTCTCGAGCTGCTCCTCGCTCACGTCGTACAGCGCCACGTCCACGCCGGCTCGCTCGAGGACGGCTCCCATCCCCGGGCCCATCGTCCCGGTCCCGATGATGGCGGCCTTTGCAACAGCGGTCATTGACCCTCCTCGTCTCGTTCCATGTCTCGTATTCGCCTCCAGACCCGCTCCGGCGTGACCGGCAGCTCGCGGACGGGCACGCCCGCGTCGGCGAGCGCGGTCACGATCGCAGCCGGGACGGCCGCCTGGGCGCCCTCGCCGCAGCCCTTTGCCCCGTACGGCCCCGGGCCGTCCGCGTTCTCCACGACGACGGTGTGCATCTCGCCCGGGCAGGTCCTTCACGCGCGGCACCCGGTAGTCGAGCAGCGTGTCGTTCACGAGCAGGCCGTCGGTGAAGATCATCTCCTCGAAGAGCGCGTTGCCGAGCCCCTGGATCGCGCCGCCCTCGTCCTGGCGCTGCACGAGCTGGGGGTTGATCGCCTTGCCGACGTCCGCGCAGGTGGCGACCTTGCGCACATGCACCTCGCCGGTCTCACGCTCGACCTCGACCTCCGCGGCGGCCACGCAGACCTCCCAGAACACCGGCCCCTCCGCGTAGGAGCCCGAGCCGCTGCTCGGGCCGCACCTCGCCGGCGCCGACGATCTCGCCGCCGGAGAAGCCGAAGCGCGCCTCGACGAGGCTCGGGGTAGTCGAGCTCGCGCTCGCCGTCCGAGACCGCTCCGTCGCGCGACCACCAGTGTCTCCGGATCCGCGCCCAGCACGCCGCCCGCGGTCTCGAGCAGCTGCCGGCGAAGGTCGGCGGCGGCGCGCTGGACGGCCAGGCCCGCGAGCGTCGTCGACCGGCTCGCGCCGGTCGAGCGGTCGTACGGCGTGAAGGCCGTGTCGGCGCCCTGGACGACGACGCGCGAGGTGTCGATCGCCAGCTCCTGCGCCGCGATCTGCGCCATGACGGTGCGCGCGCCCTGGCCGACCTCGGTCGTCCCGACGTTCACCTCGACCGCGCCGTCCGGCGCAAGGCGCACGGAGGCCCGCGAGACCGGGTGGGCGCCCGCGGCGAGCAGGCCGACGGACAACCCGCGACCCACCCCCGGCGGCGCCGTCTCGTCCCACCCGATCGCCTCGGCCACCTTCTCGACGTCACCGACCAGGTCCGCGTCGAGGGGCTTGCCGCCTGTGGGCCGCACGAGCTCGCCGGGCGTGAGCAGGTTGCGGCGCCGCAGCTCGAGCGGGTCGATGCCGGCCCGCCGCGCCACCTCGTCCACCTGCGACTCCCCGATCCACTGGAGGTGGCAGGCGCCGAAGGCGCGGTAGGAGCCCGAGGGGGAGGTGGACGTGTAGACGCAGTTGCCGTCCACGCGCACCGCCTGCCAGCGGTAGGGGCCCGGCGCCGCATCTCCCGCGGTGGCGCAGACGCGCGGGCCGTTGTCGGCGTAGGCGCCCGTGTCGAGGTCGAAGCGGACCTCGCGTGAGAGGAGCGTGCCGTCGCGCTCGCGCGCGCGTGCGCATCCATGCGCGCATGCCGTGGCGGCGCGTCGTGACCATCGACTCGGGGACGCTGTTCTGGATCCGGACCGGCCGCCCCGCCATGCGCGCCAGGGCGGCGGTGATCGGCTCCATCTTCGTGTACGACTTCGAGCCGAAGCCGCCGCCGAGGTAGGGCACGATCACGCGGACCGAGTTGAGCGGCTTGCCGAACAGGTCGGCGATCTCCGCTCGAACCAGGAAGGGGTGCTGGCAGGAGGCCCACAGCGTGATCGCGTCCTCGCGGAAGTCGCAGACCACGGTGTGCGTCTCCATCGCGTACTGGTAGACGGCGGGGAAGAGGTAGTCGCCCTCGACCTCGATGGCCGCCTCCGCCTCCGCGCCCTCGACGCTGCCCGAGTCGAGCCGGTAGCGGTAGCAGACGTTCCCGGTCTCCTCCTCGATCTCACCGAGGCCGTGGAACAGCCCGGCGCGCAGCGGGCCCTCGTGGAGCCGCGGGGCGTCGTCCGCGAGCGCGTCCTCGAGCGTGGCGACCACCGGCAGCTCCTCGTACTCGACCTCGATCGCCAGCAGCGCCGCCTCGGCGGCCGCCTCGGTCTCGGCCGCCACCGCGGCGACCGGCTCGCCGGCGAAGCGGACGCGGTCGAGCGCCAGCAGCGGCCGGTCCTTGAGCGCATGGCCGTAGTAGGGGTCCATGCCCTGGAGGTCGGCCCCCGTCATCACGCACGCCGACGCCCTGCATCGCCTCCGCCTCGCTGGTGTCGATGCTGCAGGATGCGCGCGTGCGCGAGCTCCGAGCGCAGCACCTTGCCGTGCAGCATCCGCGGCACCTCCACGTCGCCCGCGAACTCGGCCTCGCCGCGCATCTTCGCGTCGGCGTCGCGCCGCTCGACCGACCGCCCGACCTCGGTGAAGAGCTGCTCGACGGTGACGCTCATGCCCCGGCCGCCAGGTCTCGCGCAGCGGCGAGTATCGACTGGTACCCGGTGCAGCGGCAGACGTTCGAGTCGAGCGCGTGGCGGATCTCCTCCTCGCTGCCGAGCTCGCCGGCGTCGCGCAGCGCCTTCAGCGTGAGCACGAACCCGCCGGTGCAGAAGCCGCACTGGACCGCGGCGTGGCGCGTGAAGGCGCGCTCGAACTCCGCGAACTCCTCGTGACGCGCGAAGCCCTCGATCGTGAGCACCTCGCGCGCCTCGGCCTCGCAGGCCAGCATGCAGCACGAGCTGACCGGCAGGCCGTCCACCAGCACGGTGCAGGTGCCGCAGACCTGCACCTCGCACGAGCGCTTGGCTCCCTTGAGCCCGAGCCGGTCGCGCAGGAAGTCCAGCAGCAGCTCCTGCGGCTCGACGGTCGCCTCGACGCGCTCGCCGTTGACCTCGAGCTCCATGCGCTGCATCAGGAGCCCGCCTCCGGCATGTCGAAGTCGCGGCCCTGGCGGCGGAGCTCGCGGATCCACGCCTCCCAGTACTCGCCGAGGAAGGCGTCCCTGTACTTCATCTCGTGAAGAGGCGCCACCGCCTCCTGGGCGATCGGGCGCAGCTCGCCGAGGCTCGCCGCCGTTGACTGCAGCCGCACGGCGCGCTCGAGCGTGACGGCCCGCAGCACCGCCCAGGGCGGGTCCTTGCCGACCACGAGGACGCCGTGGTTGCGCATGAGGAGCGCGTGCCGCTCGCCGAGCGCCTCCGCCACCACCTGTCCCTGGCTGCGGCCGAGGATCAGCTCGGGGACCTCGTCGAGCGCCGCGACGCCCTCCGCGAAGAGGATCGCGTCGTGCGAGAGGAACGCCAGCTCCGCGTGGGCGGCCCCGAGCGCCGTGGCGTGGAGCGGATGGCCGTGGATCACGCAGCCGACGTCGGAACGCGCCCGGTAGACCTCGGTGTGGAGGACCGCCTCGAGGTGCATGTCGTCCGTGTTCTCGATGTCGCCCTCGATCGGCGTTCGCAGGACGTCGCCCGGAGTGACCTCCGCCAGCGACACCCCCTTGCGCTTGATGGACATCACCTCGGGCTCGTCCGCCTCGCGCGAGCTCACGTGTCCGAGCGTGAGGTCCTCGTATCCGTGGGCGGCCAGGATCCGGCAGGCCCAGGCGACCCGGGTCGCGACCGGGCCGGGGCTCACCGCCGCTCCGTCGGCGGATAGTCCGGGTGCGGGAAGCCGAAGACCATCACGACGTCCTCGTCACCGTCGTTGACGACCGCGTGCCAGATCCCCGGCCGGGATGTGGAGGGCATCGCCGGCGGCGAACTCCAGGTCGCCGTCGTCGAGGCGGAGCCGGCCACGGCCCGCGGCGACGTAGGCGAACTCCTCCGTCTCGTGGGAGACGCTGCCGAGCTCCGTTCCGGGCCTGAACACCGAGTAGCCGAGCGACGCGGTGGCCCCCTCGGCGCGATCGCCCGTCACGAGCATCCGGCTGAAGCTGCCGTTCGGCAACTCGATGTCGGGGACGTCGTCGAGCGCGACGAGCGACACGCCGGTCATAGCGCCCACTCGCCGTCCTTGACGATGTACCGGCCGTTGTCGAGGATCTCGAGGCTCGCCTCGAGGATCACGCCGTCCAGGTGCAGCTTGCAGACGTTCTGCCCGCCCGGGTAGGCGAGGTGGTTGTCGCCGAGCGCCAGGTGCGCCGTTCCCACGCGGCCCTTCTCGGAGGGCGTCCCGAACGGCGCGATGTCACTCACGCCGAAGGCGAACTCGCCGATCACGGTCGAGTTCTCCACGCCCTCGATCACGTTGCGCAGCTTCTCGGCCTCCTCGTCGCCCTCGATCTTGACGGCCTTGCCGCCCTCGACGGTCCAGGTGATCAGGTTCTCGACCTGGCCCGGGAGGCCGATCCCGAGCATCACACCGTCGACCACCACCGTGCCCGTCGGTCTGGTCCTCGACGGCGGCGAACGCGACCTCCGACCAGAGCGGCAGCGGGCCCATCATCTGACCGCGCTTCTTGATCGGCGTGATCTCGAGCGCCGGCCGGCCCTCGATCGTGATCGTCACGTCGGTCCCCTTGGCGGAGGTCATGCGGACCTTGGTGGCGCCCTCGAGCGCAGCCATCGCATCCCGCGCCCGCTGGGTCGCGGCGTCGATCTGATCGAGCGTCAGCCCCCACTCGCCCATGCCCGGCTCGACCGACGCGATCTTGGCGTTGTTCGCGCACGACTCCTTCACCGCCGGCACGTGCGCGAAGCGGTTCGCCCACTCCAGGTTGGTGACGATGATGATCTCGTCCGAGTTCGTCATCGCGTTGTGCAGGTTGCGCGGGGGCACCATCGGGAAGTGCGTGTCGGCGAGGCCGCGGCGCACCTGGATCTCGTTGTTCATCAGCACCGGCCACGCGCCGCGGTCCACCGCGACCTCCGCCAGCATGCGCGCTTCCTCGACGCGCGAGTCGTCGTGGATGATCGTCACGACGTCGTCCTTCTCGACCGAGAAGCACGTGTCGATGATCAGCTCCGCCTCGTCGCGCAACCCGTTCCCGTCCGGCATCACCTCACCCAACCCTTTCTGCGTCGAACTGCGGAAGTACCTCGTTGGCGAAACGCTCGACCTGGGCGAACTGGTCGATCGCGCCGAACCGGCAGATGAAGTGGTCGACCCCGCGCCCGGCGAACTCGCGCAGCCAGGCGACGATGTCGTCGGGACTCCCGACCGGGCCCCAGTTGGAGAGGTCCATCATCTGCGACAGCTCGGGGTAGTACTTCGAGATGTAGTCGTCGAAGGACGCCCTCGCCTCCTCCTTCGTGTCCCCGATGTTCATCGTCACCTGGTAGGAGACGGTGTAGCCGGAGAAGTCCCGCTCGTGCCGTGCGGCCGCCTGCTCGAGGTAGCCGATCTGCTCGGTCAGCTCGCCGGGATGCTCGGCTCGGCAGCAGGTCATCCAGCCGTCGCCGAACTTGATGATGCGGTCGGCGGCGCGCTCCATGATCCGGCGCGCCTTCTCCTCGCCGGGGTCGCCCACCAGCCGTGGGTTCGAGACGATCCAGCGCGGCGGCGGCTGTTGCAGCGGCGCGAGCGGCGCCATCTCGGTGCCGGAGCTGAACGCGACCTCGTCGTAGTTGAAGTACTTGCCCTTGAAGGACGTCTTCTTCTCGGTCCACAGCTCGAGGACGATCTCGAGGACCTCCTCGAAGATCGCCGCCTTGTCCTTGTACGGAAGGCCGACCGCCTCGAACTCGCGCCGCACCCCTTTCTCCGGGTTGCCCATGCACGGGCCGAAGATCGTCCGGCCGCCGGAGAGCTGGTCGAGCGTCGCCCACTCGAGCGCCAGATAGAGCGGGTTGCGCGTCGTGACGACGATGCAGGCGGTCCCGATCTTGATGCGCTTCGTGCGCTGGGAGAGCGCGGCCATGAGCGTCATCGGCTCGTAGCGCGGCTTGGAGAAGAGCGAGTCGCCCACCCACACCGAGTCGAAGCCGCGCTCCTCGACGACCTCCGAGAGGTCGAGCAGCGCCTGCAGGTCGTAGTCCGGGCGCGATCAGCGGCTCGCGGTTGTTCAGGTTCACCCCGAACTGGATCGGGCTACTCATCGCGTCTCCTCCGCGTAGGCGGGGTCCTCGCGGAACAGCGCCTGTCCCGCGTCCGACTCGAGCACGCGCTGGGGCACCTCGATGTGCTCCGCGAGCAGCTCGGCCGCCCGCTCGGCGTCCCGCGCCTCGATGGCGTCGAGGATCGCCTCGTGCTCCTCGACGGATCGCTGCAGGTTGCCGCGCAGCTCGAGCGAGCGGGGGAGGTAGGGCACCATCTGCCCGACGAGCAGCCGGTGGAGCTCGTGCAGCCTCTTGTTGCGCGAGCCGCGCACGAGCGCCTCGTGGAAGCTGTTGTTGGTGTCGAAGAAGAGGCGCACCTCGTCGTCGCGGGCGGCGCCCGCCATCAGCTCGCAGAGCTCGCGCAGATGGGCCACCTCGGCGTCGCTCAGCAGCGGCACGGCGAGCCGCACGGCGAGCGTCTCGAGCGCCTCGCGCACCTGATAGGCATCGATGAACTCCTGACGCGAGAGCTGCGTCACGACGGCGCCGCGCCGCGGCGTGATCTGCACGAGACCCTCCGAGGCGAGCCGGCCGAGTGCCTCGCGGAGGGGCCCGCGGCTCGTGCCGAACTGGCGCGCCAGCGCCACCTCCGAGCAGCTCGGCGCCCGGCTCGAGGCGCCCGGCGAGGATGTCCTCGCGCAGCCGGTCCCTCAGCTGCTCCCACAGCGTCCGGTTCTCCAGCGGGCGGACGGTCGCGGCCCCGGCTTCGTCATGAAGCTTCATTGGTTCTTAGTCAACTGTGGGTTGTCAACAGTCGGCAGCGAGCGTATCGTACGCCCCAGTGATCGACAAGGTCTCGGCTCCGGAGATCGTCGACCCGCACATGCACGTGGGCGACTTCCCGCTCTTCGACGTCGGCATGGACGCCGACGGGCTCGTGGAGCTGTTCGCGGAGTGGGACTACGCGGCCGGAATCGTCTTCCATCCCGACAACGCGCTCGTGCGCGACCTCGTGGAGGGCATACCGAACGCCTGGGCGCTGTACTGGGCGAACCCGCGCGAACGAGGGATGCGCGGACGAGGCGCGCGAGTTCCTCGCGCATCCGAAGGTGCTCGGGGTGAAGATGCACCCGCTGCTCGACTCCTATCACCCGAACGACCCGATCGTGCACCCGCTCGCGCGACTGCTGGTCGAGCTCGAGATGCCCACGCTGATCCACAGCGGGCACCCGATCTTCACGCTCCCCTGGAGCATCGAGGAGCTGATCGTCGAGTTTCCGGAGCTCAAGGTCGTCCTCGGCCACATGGGCCACGGGAACATCGTGTACATCAACGCTGCGATCGACATCGCGGCGCGGCATCCGAACGTCTGGCTCGAGACGTCCGGGATGCCCATGCACACGAAGATCCGCACCGCGGTCGAGCGCGTCGGAGAGGACAAGGTCATGTACGGCTCCGACGCCCCCTTCCACGACCCCGGTGTCGAGATCCGGAAGGTGCAGGCAAGCGGCCTTGGGATGGAGCACCAGCGCCGGGTGCTGGGCACGAACGCCCGGCGCCTGTTTTGGGGAAGCGACGACGCGCCGGTTTCCGCGGGGCCCGTCGACACAGTCAACGAGGAGGAACGAGATGGAGCTTAGGAGGCACCTGGGGGTGCTCGCGCGTCTTCTGCTGCCGGTGCTGATCGTCGTGCTGACGGCCTTCGTGGTGGTGGGCTGCGGCGACGACGACGACGACGACGGCGGCGGTGGTGGTGGTGGCGGCACCACCGAGGCTCAGGAGTCGGAGAACGCCATCGCGAGCTTCGCGATCGTGACCCCCGAGAAGGGATCGGACTACGGGTGGAATCAGCAGTCGATCGAGGCCGCCAAGAAGATCGCGGCGGATCGCGGCATCAAGGTCAACGTCGCCGACAACTCGGGCTACGAGGACGTGACGCCGATCCTGCGCGAGCTTGCGACCGCGGGCGAGGACTTCATCATCGCCCAGGCGAGCGGCTACAACACCGCGGCGCCCGACGTCTCGCTTCAGACCGAGGTCCCGAGCCTCATCTGGGACAACCCGGAGGCCGCCGAGCCCGGGCCTCGTGGCCAACGCGGAGGCGCAGGGGCAGGGCGGCGGCTACCTCGCCGGCGTGCTCGCGGCCGAGACGAGCAAGTCCGGCACGCTCGGGATCGTGATCTCCGCCGACGACACGAACTGGAACCGCATGGCAGGTGGGTTCGTGAAGGGTGCGCAGTCGGTGAATCCCGACATCAAGATCCGGCTCGCCCAGATCGGCCAGGCGGGCTACGCCGACACCGCGGGCGGCAAGCGCGTGACCGAGCAGGTGATCGCGGACGGCGCCGACGTGATCTTCGGAATGGGCGACGGCAGCTCGTTCGGGATGATCCAGGCCGTCGAGGCTGCCGACGGCGTCATGTTCATCGACGTGATCGGCGACAAGACCGAAGATCGACAAGCAGGGCATCCTGCTGTCGTCGGTGCTCTGGAACTTCGACGTCCTGTTCAACCAGGCGATCGACGACGTCGAGGCGGGGACGTTCGGTGAGACGAACTACGCCCTCGACCTCGAGAACAAGGGCATCTCGCTGCTGCAGACCGACCAGATCGAGGACGCGGCCTGGCAGGAGGTCGAGAAGGCGAACGAGGCGATCGTCAACGGCGAGGTCGAGCTGCCGGAGACGACGAAGAAGTCGCAGGTGGAGGACCTCATCAGCGGCGGCTGACCGAGACATGCGGTCTGGCGGGCCGGGGCTCGAGGGGCTCGGCCCGCCGTCGCGAGCGGCAAGGACGGGACGTGCAGCAGAGCAGCGATCACTGCCTCGTCGAGCTTCGGGGCATCACGAAGGCCTTCCCCGGGGTGGTGGCGAACGACCGCATCGACCTCGACATCCACGCCGGCGAGGTGCACGCCCTGCTGGGCGAGAACGGCGCCGGGAAGTCGACTCTGATCAGCATCCTCGCGGGGATGTACCGCCCGGACGCGGGCGAGATCCGCATCGACGGCCGCGCCGCAGGAGATCGACTCGCCGCGCGCGGCGATCGCGCTCGGGATCGGAACGGTCTACCAGCACCTGACGCTGGTGCCGACGCTGAGCGTGCTCGAGAACCTGATGCTCGGGTTCGGCTCGGAGGGGGCCCGCCTCGACCTGTCGCAGGCGCGTTCACGCTTCAGCGAGCTGGCGGAGATCCTGGGCGTGACGTTCGACCCGGACGCGACCGTGGGCCGGCTGGCGCTCGGCCAGCGCCAGCAGGTCGAGATCATGAAGGCGCTGTGGCGGCGTACGCGGGTGCTCGTGCTCGACGAGCCCACGTCGATGCTGACGCCCCAGGACTACGACGAGCTGCGCCGCTACCTCGAACGGCTCAAGGACGAAGGTCTCGCCGTCGTCCTGATCACGCACAAGCTGCACGAGGCGATCGAGATGGGCGACCGCGTCTCGATCCTCCGGAGCGGTCGCAAGGTGGGCTCGATCGAGCCGAGCGAGGCGCGCGAGCGCAAGGAGGACGACCTCCGCGACTCGATCGTTCACATGATGTTCGGGGACGAGACGCCCGAGATCGAGTCCGCGGTCGAGGTCGCGGGCGCGGAGGTCACGGCTGCGGAACGCCGCGAGCCGAGCACCTCGGCGGATGGCTCGCCGTCGCTCACCGTTCGCGACGTCGAGCTCGCGGGGGAGCCGCAGGAGGTCGGGCTGCGCGGCGTGTCGCTCGAGCTGCGCGGCGGGGCAGGTCACCGGGATCGCCGGGGTGGACGGGAACGGCCAGCGCGAGCTGGCGGAGGTGATGGCCGGTCAGCGCCGCCCCGATCGCGGCAGCGTGCTGCTCGGCGAGGAGGACGTGACGCGGCTCGGCGTCGCCGAGCGCCAGCGCCGCGGCGTTCGCTACGTGACCGACGACCGCCTGGGCGAGGGGACGGTTGCGGGGTTCGACGTGGCCATGAACACCGTGCTCAAGCGGATCGGCGAGCGGCCGTTCTGGTCGCACGGCCGCGTGAACCGGGGCGAGATCGAGCGCTATGCAGGAGAGCTCGTCGAGGACTACGACGTCCGGACTCCGGACCTGGCGACCCGGATCGCGACCCTCTCCGGCGGCAACATCCAGAAGCTCGTCCTCGCCCGCGAGCTGTCTTTCTCGCCGAGGGTCGTGATCTTCAACAAGCCCACCTACGGCCTCGACGTGCGGACCGCGGAGTTCGTCCGGGCGAAGATCACCGAGCTGGCGCAGCAGGGCGCGGCGGCGCTCCTCATCTCCACCGAGATCGAGGAGCTGATCGCGCTCTGCGACCGGATCGCGGTCATGTCGCGCGGCGTGATCACCGGAGTGGTCGAGAACGATGCGGGCGCGGAGCAGCGCGTCGGAGAGCTGATGGTGGCTCGATGAGAGCGCAGGCCGGCCGCGCGGCGGAGATCGTGGCCGCCTCGCTCGTGCCCGCGCTGCTGGCCTTCGCCACGACCGGGCTCCTGCTCCTCATCCTCGGCCGCGACCCGCTCGAGTTCTACGCGGACATGTTCGAGCGCGGCCTGCTCGAATGGCCCGGGCTTCAGGAGAGCATCATTCGGATGTCGCCGCTGCTCCTGATCGCGGCCGGCCTGATCGTGGCCTTTCGGGCGAACCTGTGGAACCTGGGCGCGGACGGCCAGTTCCTGCTCGGCGCCGCCTTCGCCGCCGGCCTGGCGCCGTCGCTCGTCGACGCGCTCGGCTCGGGGCTGACGCTGGTCGTCGTGATGGCGATCGGGGCGGCGGTCGGCGCGCTGTGGACGGTGGTCCCGGCCGTGCTGCGCGCCTGGTACGGCGTGAACGAGATCATCACGACGCTGATGATGTCCTTCATCGGCATCGCCGTCGCGAACGTGCTCGTGAAGGGGCCCGTTCCGGACCGACACCGGCGGTGTGGCGCGCACCGACACGCTGCCGCTCGACGACCGCCTCCCGCTGCTCGGCGACACCCAGATCAACGCCGGGATCATCATCGCCGTCGTCGCGATCCTGGCGGTCCACATCGTGATGACGCGGACCTCGGTCGGGCTTCCGGCTCCGGGTGCTTGGCGAGAACCCGCGCGCCGCCGAGCACGCCGGCCTGCACATCAAGCGCATCACGGTGCTCGCCTTCATGGCAAGCGGCGGCCTCATCGCGCTCGGCGGCGCGGTGGAGATCCTCGGCATCTGGGGGTCGTTCCGCGCCGACTTCAACCCCGCCTTCGGCCTGATCGTGATCCCGCTCGTCTTCCTCGCGCGCCTCAACGCGCTGGCGGCCGCATTCTTCGTCGCCGCGTTCGCGGTGATCCAGATCGGCGGCGAGTCGGCGGCGCGGAAGTCGGACGTGTCGAGCGAGATCCTGCTCGCGCTCGTCGGCCTGATCCTCCTGTTCATGGCGGTGACCGAATGGCTGGCGCGCCCGGCGCCGTGCGCGGCCGCGCTTCCTCACACCCGGCCTGGCCGAGGCGGTCGGAGCCGGGCAGGCGCCGTCGGACCAGGCGCGACCCGCCCAGCCGAGCGTGGGCACGGGGTAGCCGGCCATGGAAGACCTGTTCACCGATACCTTCCTCACGGCACTGGTGGCCGGCGGTGTGCTGGCCGCGATGCCGCTCCTGTTCGCGAGCCTCGGAGAGATGATCTCCGAGCAGGCCGGCGTGCTGAACGTCGGGCTCGAGGGCATGATGCTGTCGGGGGCCTACGGGGGCTTCGTCGTCGCGCTCGAGACGGAGTCGGTCTGGCTGGGCCTCGGCGGCGGGCATCGTCGTCGGCGCGCTCGTATCGCTGCTGATGGTCCTGCTCTGCGTGCGCATGAAGCTCGACCAGATCGTGATCGGGATCGGGATCGTCCTCGTGGCCGAGGGAATCACGAGCCTGCTCTTCGACGCGCGCTATGCGTCCTCGCGGCCGCGGCTTCCGGCGGCGTCGGAGTGGTCGGTGCCGCTGCTCAGCGAGATCCCGGTGCTCGGGGAGAGCATCTTCACGCAGCACCCGGTCGTCTACATCGGCGTGGCGCTCGTGATCGCGGCGCACTACATGCTGCGCCGGACCTCCGTGGGACTGAGCCTGCGCGCGGCCGGCGAGAAGCCCGCCGCGCTCGACGCCGCCGGTGTGAGCGTCGACGGGACGCGCACGTGGGCGACCATCGCGGCCGGGCTGCGGCGCCGGCCTCGGCGGCGGCGTACCTGTCCGTGATCGCGGCGGGCACCTTCACTCCGTTCATGACGCAGGGACAGGGCTTCATCGCGATCGTGATCGCCATGCTCGCCAGGGGCACGGCGCCGTGGACGATCGTGGGCGCGCTGCTGTTCGGCATGTCGCTCTCCGTCGCGACCGCGCTGCAGCTGATCGGGGTCGAGATCTCAACCGACTACGTGCAGATGCTGCCGTTCATCGCCGTGATCGTCGTGCTCGTCCTGTTCGCGCGGCGGTCGTACCTGCCGTCGGCGCTCGCGCTGCCCTACTGTCCGCGGAGAGCGCTGACGTGATCGAGGTCGAGGAAGATATGTGCACGCGCTTCGAACGGCTCTTCAACAGGAGGTAGCCATGCGAGACCCGAGCTTCACCCTCACCGCGGGGCCGACCGCCGCGACGCCCCGCACGCTTCAGGCGCTCGGCCAGCCGATCATCTTCGACTACGACCCGGTCTTTCTCGAGAAGTTCCGCGAGCTCGAGCGCAAGGTCGCGGAGCTCATGCGGAGCTCCGACGACATCGTCCTGATGCAGGGCGAGGCGGTGCTCGGCCTCGAAGCGGCCGCCCGCGCGCTCACCCGGCCCGGCATGAAGGCGCTCAACCTGGTCTCCGGCGTGTACGCGGCCTGGTTCGGCGATTGGCTGCGCGAGTACGGCGCCGACGTGATCGAGGTGCGGGTGCCGTACGACGAGGCCGTGGACCCCGCGGACGTTCGCCGGGCGCTCGAGGACAACCCGGGCGTCGAGCTCGTGGCCGTCGTGCAGTCGGAGACGCCGTCGGGCATCCACAACCCCGTCGGCGAGATCGCCCCGGCCGTGAGAGATGCCGGCGCCCTGCTGCTCGTGGACGCGGTATCGGCGCTCGGCTGTGAGGAGGTCCTCGTCGACGAATGGGGCATCGACGTCTGCGTGGCCGGTCCCCAGAAGTGCCTCGCGGGGCCTCCCGGCATGTCGCTGATGTCGATCTCCTCCGCCGCCTGGGAGGCGATGGAGCGCAACCCGAACGCGCCGCGCGGCTCCTTCCTGTCGCTGCTCGACTGGAAGGAGCGCTGGGTCGACACCGACAGGACGAAGTTCCTCTACACGCCTTCCGTGGTGGACGTGAACGGGGTCGACTCGGTGGTCGACCAGGTGCTCGATGAGGGGCTCGAGCAGTGCATCGCCCGTCACCAGGCGGCGGCGCGGGCGGTGCGGGCGGGAGCGCAGGCGATGGGCCTCGAGCTCTGGCCGCGGCGCGAGGACTACGCAGCGGGCTGCGTCACGGCCATTCGCGTGCCGGAGGGGATCTCGCGCGCCGGGGCGCTCGACCACATCCGCGAGCGCTACGGCGTGATGCTCTCCGGCGGGTACGGCGAGCTGGCGGACAAGCTCTTCCGGATCGGCCACATGGGCCCGGCGGCGGACTCGCTGAACCCGGTCGTCGCTGTCGGGGCGCTCGGGCGGGGCCTGAAGGACCTCGGCGCCGACGTCCAGATCGGGGCCGGCGTGGAGGCCACGCTGGAGGCGATAAGCCAGGCGGCGGACCGGGCGGTCCCGGCCGCGTGAGCACGCTTCCGCCGTTCGAGCTGCACAGGCCGGACTCGGTCGAGGAGGCGAGCGGGCTGCTCGAGGAGCTCGGCGACGACGCGGTCGTCTACTCCGGCGGCACGGAGCTGCTGCTGCTGATGAAGCTCGGCTTCGCGGACTATCCGCACCTCGTGGACGTGAAGCGCATCGCGGAGCTGCGGCGGGTCGAGGTGTCGGACGGCGTGCTCGAGGTGGGGGCGGCCGTCACGCACAGGGAGGTCGAGCGCTCGCCCGTCGTGCGCGAGCGCTGGCCGGCGCTCGCCTCGATGGAGCGCGGCGTCGGAAACCTGCGCGTGCGCAACATGGGGACGATCGGCGGCAACCTCTGCTTCGCGGACCCACATTCCGATCCGGCGACGTTCCTGCTCGCCATCGGCGGGTCGCTGCTGTGCCGGGGGGCCGCCGGCCCGCCGCGAGAGCTGACGCTCGAGGACTTCGTGGAAGGCCCCTACCAGACGGCGCTGCAGGTGGGTGAGCTCGTCACGGCGGTCCGGGTCCCGGATCCGGGCGCGGGTGTGGGGATCGCGCACGACAAGATGTCGCTGCACGAGCGGCCCGCGGTCACCGTCACCTGCCTCGCGCAGGTCGAGGACGGCCAGGTCAGCTCGGCGCGCGTGGCCGTGGGCTCGGTCGGCAACCGGCCGAAGCGCTCCACCGACGCCGAGGCGGTGCTCGCGGGCGGGCCCGTCGACGGGCTCGAGGCTCGCGCACGGGCTGCGGCCGACGCCGCTGCCGAAGGAGCCGATCCCGTCGAGGACGCGAACGGCTCGGTCGAGTACAAGCGCCAGCTCGTGCGCGTCCTAGTCGAGCGCTGCGCCCGGGCGGCCGTCGAGCGCGCCGCTTGACGGCGGATGGCGCCCAGCTGGTCGCGGACCTCCTGGCCTTCAGCGCGCTACGACGCACCCAGCGGCGATCCCGGCGCGAGCGCCGGGGCGGTGGAGTGGCTTGGAGCGAGGCTCGACCGGGTCGGAGCGGCCGTGGTGCGCCACGAGACCTCGACCGGGCTCGTCCTCGACGCGCGCACCGGGCCCGCCGCCGGCGCAGCGCCGGTTCTGATCCTCTGCCACTACGACACCGTCTGGCCGGCGGGCACGGCGACCGGCCGCCCGGCCCGCGAGGAGGGCGGCCTCGTGCATGGCCCCGGCGTGTTCGACATGCGCGGCGGCATCGTGGCCGCGCTGGCCGCCGTCGAGCGCGCCGCCCCTGTCGAGCGTCCCGTGCGGATCCTGCTGACCCCCGACGAGGAGACCGGCAGCACGGGCTCGCGCGACCTGATCGTGGCGGCGGCGAGTGACGCGGCGGTCGTCCTCGTCACCGAGCCGCCGCTCCCTGGCGGCGCGCTCAAGACATCCCGCAAGGGCTGGGCGAGCTACAGGCTCGGCGTCACTGGGCGCGCGGCCCATGCCGGCCTCGAGCCAGAGGCCGGAGCCCATGCGATCGACGAGCTCGTCGACCGGTTGGTGGAGGTTCGCGCGCTGGCACAACCTGAGAGCGGCACGACCGTCAACGCAGGGGTCATCGGCGGCGGCTCGGCGGCGAACGTGGTCCCGGACTCGGCCTACGCCGATCTCGACGTCCGTGCCGTGACCGCCCTGGAGCAGGAGCGTGTCGACACCGCGCTCACAACTCTGCAGGCCGGGCGGGCGGGCACCGCGGTCTCCGTCGAGACGAGCGTCATGCGCCCCCCGATGGAGCGCACGCCCGCGATCGCCGCCGCGTTCGAGCGGGCATGCGAGATCGCCGCCGGGGTCGGGCAGGCGCTCGCCGAGGGCGCGGCGGGCGGAGCGAGCGACGGAAACCTGGTCGCGCCCCTCGGGGTCGCCGTGCTCGACGGCCTCGGGCCCGACGGCGCGGGTGCGCATGCGCTCGGCGAGCGGGTCCGAATCGAGTCGCTCGCCGAGCGCGCGGCGCTGATCGCCGAGCTGATCGCACGCTGGTGACGCGGCACGCTCAGCGCACCAGCGGCTGCCAGGCGATCCGGTCCGCCACGACGTTGCTCACCAGCAGCCGCTCGCCAACGCCGCGCCGGCCCATCACGGCCAGGTCGCCGCGCGTGGCGTCGCCCCTTGGGGCGCGTACGAATGCGATGCGCCCGCCCGCGGGTGACCAGGCCGGGTAGAGCGCAGTCCACCCCGCGCGAAGCCGCCGGGCGCGGGTGCCGCCGCGCGCCGAGGCGGAGTAGATCGTCGCGACCGACCGGGAGCTGACGCTCGACGGCGCGAAGCGGTGGAACGCGATCCGGTCGCCCGAGGGTGACCAGCTCGGCGCATAGTCGTCCAGGTCGCGGCTGACGTGCGTGGCCGGAGCGCTTCCCGAGAGTGCAGGAGATCCCGAAGGTGCTCAGCGCGAGACCGCCCTGCGCGGACCAGTCGGGATCGTCCTGGAACTCCATGAACAGGAAGCGGCCGCCGAACGCCGCGATGGCCGGGGGGCTCGTATCGAGCAGAACCCTGTACAGGGCGCTCCTTCCGCTCTTCACGTGGCGGCGCACGAAGGTGAGCGCCCGGCCATCGGGGTCGAAGCTCGGCCATTCGACGTCGTAGCGGCGGTCGAGCCAGGGCACGACGAGCCGGCGGCCGCGGCCGTTCGCGCCCATCACGTAGATGCCGTCCGCGGTCCCAGCGCTGCAGTAGTCCTCGTGCACGTAGGCGATCAGCCGTCCGCTTGGCGCCACGGCCGGCTCGTGGTCGCTCCAGTAGTAGCCCCGGCAGCCGCGCGCCGCGGTTGTGAGCCGCTGCACGCGCCCGGTTCGGGGGTGAGCGCTCAGCAGGGTCGTGCGGCCGTGGTCGGTGCGATTGAACACGATTCGCCCCTCACCGCCGGGGAACGAAGCCCCGGCCGAGGGCGCGCCAAGCAGCGCACAGCCGAGCACGACGAGCGGGACATGAGAGCGCCTGAGGGTCATGAAGCGACCCTAGGCGCGGTCGTTACGCGGGCTTTACGCCGACAGCACCTCGGCGAGCTTGTCGAGCATCTTCTGCTCGCCCTCGCTCACGCGCTGCGCGTGGAAGCCGAGGAAGCCGCCCTCCTTGGCGGCGTCCGCCGAGCGCTGGGCGGCCTCGAGCAGCCACCTGCGGAATGCCTCCGCCTCCTCGGGCGTCGCCTTCTCGGTCACGATCCCGTTGACCGCGCGCAGCTCCTCGAGGATCGCCTCCCCGGCCATGGCGCCCTTCGGCTTGAAGTCCTTCATCGGGTTCTCGTGCTTCTGGGCCTTCGCGGCGACGTCCTTGGAGACGGCGTCGACGAGCTCCCCGTTGCCTCCCGCCTCGGCCGTCCCGAGGATCGTCTTCACGGCCGCCATCGATTCCTTGGTCAGCTCGATCGGGCCGCCCGGGTCGGCCAGTGAGATCGCCATTCCCGCCACGAGCGGCGAGCGCTCGAGACGCGTCCACTCCTCATCGGTGAAGTCAGCCTTGGTCGTCATGGCTGGACAGGCTACGCGGCTCGGGACGCCGTTTCCGCGCGATCCCCCCGGGTAGCCGCGCCGCGATGGCCCTCGCAACGCACGAGCGCCGCGCTCCGCGGCTCCCCGGCTTCCTGCTGGGCCTCGGGCTGGGCGGCTTCCTCGACGGAATCGTGCTGCACCAGGTGCTCCAATGGCATCACCTGCTCACGGGCAGCGGAGGCGGCGAGTCCGCCGACACGGTCGCGGGACTCGAGGCCAACACGCTCGCGGACGGCTTCTTCCACCTCGCCACCTGGGTGTTGGTCGCGGTCGGGATGGCCGCCGCCGTGAGGGCCTGGCAGCGAGGGGAGCTCGCGCCGCCATGGCGCCTTCACGTCGGGATGATGCTGGCGGGCTGGGGAGCCTTCAACCTCGTCGAGGGGCTCGTCGACCACCACCTCCTCGACCTGCATCACGTCCGCGACGACCTCGGAGCGCCGGCCGGATGGGACCTCGCCTTCCTCGGGCTCGGCGCCGCTCTGGTTTTGGCCGGGCTCTGGATCGCGCGGAGCGCGGACCGTCAGGCCGCCGTCGCCCCCTGAGCCGCCAGCGCCGCCTCCACGGCCGGCTCGAAGCACGCGCGCACGGCCGCCGCCGCGGCGCGCTCGTCGCCAGCGATGCGCTCGGCGAGCTGCGCGGTCTCCTCGTCGCCCGCCCGCTCGGCGACCCGCCGCAGGAGCTCGTATGCGGCCACCTCCAGGTGCTCGAAGGCGAACGCGAAGCCGGCCAGCTTGGCGGGAGTGTCCGGCTGCGCGCCGAAGAACCCGCCGAGGTTCAGCCCGCCGACGCGCAGCAGCGCGCTCTTGAAGCGCGAGGGCCGCGCTCCGCGCGCCGTGAGCCGGGCCTCGACCGCGGCCTGATGCGAGCGCGTCTCGGCCAGGTGCTCCTCGAAGGCCTTGCGAAGCTCGCCGTCACCCGCGAGGGCGGGCGCCTCCGCCAGGAGCTGGAGCGCCTGGGACTCGATCGCGAAGGCATCCTGGAGATAGCTGTCGAGCTGGTCTCCGAGGTCGGCGGGCTCGACGTCCCGGAGCGACGCGTCCACCGCGCGGTCGAAGCCGTCCTCGAGCCGCGCGGCCATGGCGGCCTCCTGGTCGCGGATCGACCGGGCGGTCTCCGCCGTCTCGCCGTCGCCGGCCCGCTCCGCCACGAGCGCGAGCAGCTCGTACGCAGCCATCTCCATGTGCTCGTAGGCGAAGGCGTGCGCGGCGAGCTTGCCGGGCGTGTCCGGCTGCGTGCGGGCGAAGATCACCATGCCGATGCCGCCGGCGCGGCCGGCCAGGTCCTTCAGGCGGGACGGGTCCGCGCCCCGCGACGTCAGGCGCTCGCGCACGCGGCGCTCCTGCTCGCGCGTCTCCTCGAGGTGCTCCCGGAAGGCGCGCGCGAGCTCCGGGTCGCCCGCCATCCGCGGCGCCACGAGCATCTGCTGGAGCGCCTGCTCCTCGATCGAGTGGACGTCCGTCAGGTGCTTCGTGAGCTGTTCTTGCAGGTCCATGCCGCGGATTTACCCGAGCCGAGGGCGCGGAATCCGGAAGCGCCGCTGGGAAACCTGCCCCGTTTCCGGGTAGCCTCGGCTCAGCGTGGGACAGGAAGTCGCCGCCAAGGTCTTCAGCCGCGAGGACAGGCAGCGTTACCGGAGCAAGGTGCGCGCCTGCCTCGACGTATTCGCGCGGATGCTGAGCGAGTCCCGCTTCGATCCCGAGCAGCGCTCCTTCGGGCTCGAGATCGAGCTGAACCTGACCGACGACGCGGGCGACCCGGCGATGTGCAACGCGCCCGTGCTCGAGGCGATCGCGGACGCCGCCTTCCAGACCGAGCTCGGCCAGTTCAACGTCGAGATCAACATCCCGCCGCGACTGCTCGAGCGCTCGGTCTTCGAGGAGCTCGAGACGGAGATCCGCAAGAGCCTCAACCAGGCCGAGGACCGCGCGCGCGGCGTGGGCGCGCACATGATGCTGATCGGGATCCTGCCGACGATCGCGGACCGTCACCTGAACGCGAACGCCTTCAGCGAGAGCTCGCGCTACCAGCTCCTGAACGAGCAGATCTTCGCCGCCCGCGGCGAGGACCTCGAGATCTCGATCAGCGGGGTCGAGCGGCTGCAGACGTTCGCCGACACGATCGCTCCCGAGGCCGCCTGCACGAGCGTGCAGCTCCACCAGCAGGTCGAGCCCGACGACTTCGCGAGCCACTGGAACGCCGCGCAGGTGATCGCCGGGATCCAGGTGGCCGTGGGGGCCAACTCGCCCTTCTTCTTCGGCAAGGAGCTCTGGCGCGAGACGCGCATCGCGCTGTTCGAGCAGGCCACCGACACCCGTCCCGAAGAGCTGAAGGCGCAGGGGGTGCGCCCGCGTGTCTGGTTCGGCGAGCGCTGGATCACCTCGATCTTCGATCTCTTCGAGGAGAACGTGCGCTACTTCCCGGCGCTGCTTCCGGTGTGCGAGGACGAGGACCCGGTCGAGACGCTCGAGCGCGGCGACGTGCCCGGCCTGGCCGAGCTGCGCCTCCACAACGGGACCGTCTACCGCTGGAACCGGCCGATCTACGACGTCGTGCGCGGACGCCCGCACGTGCGCGTCGAGAACCGCCTGCTGCCCGCGGGCCCGACGCGTCGTCGACATCCTCGCCAACGCGGCCTTCTACTACGGGCTGATCCGCTCGCTGACCGCGGACGAGCGCCCGGTTTGGTCACAGATGTCGTTCTCGGCCGCCGAGGACAACCTGCACTCCGGCGCGCGCGACGGGATCGAGGCGCGCGGTCTACTGGCCGGGCGTGGGCGAGGTGCCGGTGGCCGAGCTCGTCCTGCGCCGGCTGCTGCCGATGGCTCACGAGGGGCTCGAGCGGGCGAACGTGGCCGCCGCCGACCGCGAGCGGCTGCTCGGCATCATCGAGCGCCGCTGCGTCGAGCTCACGAACGGCGCCGCCTGGCAGAGCGCCGCGTTCCAGCGCCTGTACGGCGAGCGCGGCCTCGACCGCGCCGACGCGCTCCGGGAGCTGACCGTTCGCTATCGCGACCTCATGCACTCGAACGAGCCCGTGCACACCTGGCCCGCGTTGTGAGCATCCGGCTCGCCGGATAGGGTCACACCGGCAATGGGCTGCCTGCTCGTACTGCTCACCGGTTTCTTCCCGCGGCTCGGCCTGCTGATCCTCTGGATCTTCACGAACGAGGTCGATCAGGCCTACGACAGCTTCTGGGTGCCGCTGCTCGGCCTGATCTTCCTGCCGCTCACGACGTTCGTCTACGCGCTCACCTGGGCGCCGGTCGTCGGCCCCGAGGGCTTCGACTGGTTCCTGATCGTCGGCGCGTTCCTGCTCGACCTGTCGAGCTACGGCGGCGGCGCCTACTCGCGCCGCGGCCGCGACTGATGGTTGATTCCTATTCGCGCACCCACGGATGACGCGCCTCCGCGGGCACGCGAATTCGGAATCACCCATCTAACCGTCAGCCGCCGAAGTGCAGCACCCATGTGGTGGCGCGCTGCGCCCCCATGGTGCCGCGCGCGACTCCGGCACCGAGCCAGCGGAAGCGCGGGTGAAGGAGGAGTGCGCGGTGGCCGGGCGATCCGAGCCATGCCCGGACCGTCCGGCCGACGCGCGGGCGCCTTCCCGAGTGCCAGGCGAGGTTCTCCCCGAGCATGCCGAAACGCGAGCTTGCCCTGATCCGCTGCAGATGGCCGAAGTAGTCGTGGCGCAGCATCCAGCGCGCATAGCTTTGGGCGGAGCGGTGGAGCCGAGGCACCGGCCGCAGCGGCCCGAGCCCGTGCGCCGAGCGCACCGAGTTGACCTTCTTGACCATCGCATGCTGCGCCGGCGAGGCCGCGTTCGCGGTCGCCGGTCCGGCAAGGAGCAGGCCGCACGCCACCAGAAGCGCCACGGCCGCAGTCGTCCTGACTGCCTGCACCAGATACCTCCATGTGCCCGAGCGGAGTGGGTTCCCCCCGATCTACAGAGCGGCTTACCCATAGGGCGTGAAGGCGAATCCTCATCGGGCCTGCGAGCATGCCGCGCGTGGAGATCGTCCTGGTGCGCCACGGGGAGACCGAATGGAGCCGCGACCTGAAGCACACCGGCCGCACCGACCTGCCGCTCACGGACAGGGGCCGCGCGGAGGCGACGATGCTCCGGGATCCGCTTTCGGCATGGGCCTTCGCGCGGGTGTACACGAGCCCGCTGTCACGGGCGCTGGAGACGTGCCGGCTCTCCGGGTTCGCCGACGGGGCGCAGACGACCGACGCGCTGCTCGAGTGGGACTACGGCGAGTACGAGGGGATCACCACCAAGGAGATCCGCGCCGGCAGGCCCGGCTTCTACCTCTGGCGCGACGGATGCCCGGGCGGTGAGACCGCCGACGAGGTCGGTGCCCGCGTCGACCCGCTCGTCGCCGACCTGAAGGCGGGGGAGGGGGACGTGGCGCTGTTCGCTCACGGACACCTGCTGCGCGTGCTGGCCGCGCGCTGGCTCGGCCTCCCGCCGCAGGACGGCGCGCTGCTCGCCCTGTCGACCGCCACGCTCTCGGTGCTCGGATTCGAGCGCGAGACCGCCGTGATCAGGCGCTGGAATGGGCCGGTGACGGCTTCCGCCGCCGTGCCCAGCGCGAGCCCGGCCGCGCCTTCATGAGCGCGCCGGCCAGCGCGATGATCGGGACGAACAGCCCGACGATGCCGAACATGTTCTTGCCCTTGTAGAAGCAGACGGCCGCGGCGGCCCAGCCGATCAGCTGGAAGCTCACGAGCCACCACAGGCTCTCGTGGCCGGTGAAGCGCCTGCCGCCGATTCCGACAGCGAGCAGGAACGCCTCGCGCGCGTCGATCCAGAACTGCAGCCCGAGCAGCGCGATCACGAGCATCAGTGTCGCGACGATCACCGCGTCGATCGACTGGCGGCCCTTCTCCGTCCAGTAGACGTCCTTGAGGTTGAGCCAGAGCGCGAACTCGTCGAGCGTGAGCCCGAGCCCGATCCCGAACGCGACCCCCGCGAGCTCGAGCCAGGGGCTGCCGATGTCGGTGGACGAGCCCGAGGTAGCCCATCGACATCAGCAGCAGGATCCCCCAGAACATGTGGTGGATGTGGGTTCCGCTCTTGGTCTCGACGTTGCCCGGCCACCAGCTCACCTGCGCGCGGATCATGTGCGTGCTCGTCCGGATGAAGCCGAACGAGCCCAGGAAGGCCAGCAGGATGATGAAGTGCATCTCCTTGCCGGTCGCCTCGATGTGCCTCTCGTACGCCGTCGAGAGCTCGTGCCAGAGCGAGTCCACTGGTCAGGGATGCTATGCCAACCCCTTACTGCTGTCCCTCGGTGACGTCGCGCCCAAGCCAGGCCACGAGCGCCTCCAGGTCCGTCCCCACGCGCTCGGCGTCCCACCCGCGCCCGAACGCTCCGAAGCGCCTCCCCGCAGCGAGCACGGCGTTGACGGCCACGGTGTAGGTGCCCTCCGGGCGCACCGCTTCGAGCCCGCTCTCGTACAGGTCCACTGGCCCGCGCGCGCGCCAGGCGGCGAGCACGTCGCTGCCGCGCATCGTCATGCGCACGATCGGGTGCTCGTATGCGTGCACGAGGAATGCCTCGGCATAGGTGACCTCGCCGGCGTCGATGCCCGGGCGACGGGTGTTGCCGCCGTTGACGAGCGCCACATCCGCGCCGGCGAAGGCGCGCTGGGCGTCGGCCGCGAGCTCGCCGAGGCCGTCCGAGTCGAGCGCCGTGTCGAGGTCGCCCACGACGCGGTCGCCGAGCGGGGCGACGCGGCTCGCGTAGCCGGCCACGAGCTCGGCCAGCTCGGCGTCCGGCGCGGTGCCCGCGTGCGTCGCCGTGGCGAGCTCGGCCGACTTGCGAACGACGTCCCCGGTCACGCGATCGACGCTGATCGCGACGCGGTTGTAGCCCGTCCCGTACTCGAGCGACTCGACGACCAGCTTGCCGTCGACGGTGAGGTTGAGCTCCGAGTGCGTGTGCCCGGCCACGACGACGTCGACGGCGTCGTCCATCTGCGCGGTCTCGTCCGCGATCTCACCGGCTGCCGAAGGCGATCCCTCCGGCGCGGGCCAGCCCGCGCCCTCGGGCACTGCGCCCTCGCCCTCCTGGAACGCGCCCGAGTGCGCGAGGACGACGATCGCCTCGACGCCTTCGGCGCGCAGCTCGGGGACCCAGCGGTTGACCGTGTCCGAGATGTCGAGGAAGCGGTACTCGCGCTTGAACTCGGGCAGCAGCCAGGTGGGCGTGTCGTCGGTTGTCACGCCGATGAAGCCCACGCGCACCCCGGCGCGCTCGATCACCCTGTACGGCGGCAGGAAGGTGGCGCCCGTGGCAGGGTCGACGGTGTTCGCGGCGAGCCACTGGTAGCGGGAGCGCTGGAGCACCCGCCGAAGCTCCGCGCCGCCCTCGTCGAACTCGTGGTTGCCGACCGCCCCGACGTCGAAGCCCATCAGGTTGGTCGCCTCGATGGCGGGCTCGTCGTGGAAGTGGCTCGAGATGAGCGGCGATGCGCCGATCATGTCGCCGGCGTGCACCGTGATCGTGCGGCCGGGGTGCGAACGGGCGGCGCGCTCGAGGTGCGCGCCGAGCCAGGCCGCCCCGCCGAGGCCGGGCTCGGGCGGCTCGAGGTGTCCGTGGAAGTCGTTTACGCCGAGCAGCTGCAGCTCGACGGGACCGTCGTCGCGGGTGGGCTCCGGCTGCTGCGCCCCGGCGTTCAGGCCGAGCAGGGCAACCAGCACGGCGGCCGCGAACGCGGCCGCCCCAGGCAGGAGGTGACGGGGATTCGGCCCTGGCATCGTGACCGCAACTTATGGTCCCTTTGCAGGGCTTTTGTCACCGACTCATGTAGATCGAGTGAAGCGCCTGTGAAGCTCAGGGCAGTCGCAGCATCTCGACCGCCCTCCACGCCGGCCGGAAGCCGAGCCGCCGGTAGAGCTCCTTGGGGCGGCCCGCGTCGTCGGCCACGATCAGCAGGTCCTCGACACTGCTCGCGGCCTCGATGGCCGCTCGCGTGAGTGCCGTGCCGAGCCCCGCGCCGCGGTGCTCTGGGTGGACGAAGACGTGGGCGATCTCGGCCGAGCGTCCGATGTGCTCGAGCTGGGTGTAGGCGACCGGACGGCCGCCCTCGCGCACGGCGAGGATCCTGGTACCCACGCGCGGCGAGAGCGCACGTGCTTCGTCGAGGTACTCGCTCGGGTCGAGGCCGGGGAAGTCCTCGCGGTGCCAGGTCACGCGCAGCTCGCGCACGTCGTCATAGGGAACCTCCTCCACCCGGACCTCGGGGCCGGGAGGCGGCGGGGCCTCGTGGAGCATCCAGACGAGCCGCTCGGTCAGCCAGCCCTCGGCCTCGAAGCCGGCGCGCAGGGCGTCGCCAAGCTCCGCGTCCTCGAAGTCGATGCGCCTGTGGTCGACCCCGGCAAGGGCCTCGTCGGAGAACGCGATCAGCTCGGCGACGCTCATGCCCGGACCCGACTCGACACGCACTGTGTTCAGGTCGTAGTAGTGCGGTGCCGCGGTGGACCGCACGACCGTGCCGTGGGCCCAGGGCTCGAACACGTCGCAGAGCGTGGCTTGCACCGCGTGGTGGTGTGCCCGTGCTCTCGCCTCCTCGAAGGCCGTGGTCAGTCCCCCGGCTCGATCGGGTTCCCGAGCCGCCCCCAGAGCGAGACGCCGCCGTCGACCACGTGGATCACCTCGCGGGCGCCGTGCGCGGACAGCAGGCTCGCGGCGGTCGCGCTGCGCTGGCCGGAGGCGCAGATCGCCGCGACCGGCCGCTCCGGGTCGATCTCGCCCGGCAGGTCGTGAAGGTCGTGGTAGGGGCGGTGGACCGATCCCGGGATGTGGCCCTCCCGCCATTCCGAGAGCTCGCGCACGTCGAGCATCTGCACGCCGTCCGCCTCGGCCAGCTCCTCGACCGTCCAGCGCGCGATCTGCGCCACCTCGCGCCGCTCGGCGCGCCAGCTCGTCATGCCGCCGGAGAGGTGGCCGCCGAGACGGCGAACCCCCACGGCCGTGGCGAGCCGTCCCGCCACACGCGCATCCTCGTCGTCGCGCCCCACCAGCACGATCTCCTGCGCCGGGTCGGCCACCCACGACAGCTTCGTCCCGAATCCCTGCCGCAGCATCGTGATCGACACCGCTCCGGGGATGTGCGCCTCGTCGAACTGGATGTCCGTGCGCACGTCGACGATCAGCGCGCCCGCCGCCGCGGCGCTGCTCCACCTGGCGCGGCGTGAGCGGCATGAGCTCGACGCCGGCGGTCACGAGCGGGCCGCGGTTCAGGTCGACGACCGCCTCGAAGTTGGGCGGCTGCGGGCCCAGGCTCGCGAGCGTGCGCTCGACGAACTCGGGCTCGTCGAGCCCCTCGAGCAGGGCGTTGTGGCGGCGCTCGTAGCCGATCGTCGACGACACCTTCATGTCCATCCCGGGCCCGCCGCACAGCGAGCCGCCGAGATGCCCCGGCCAGACCTCGGTCTCGGCCGGGAGCGCCAGCAGCCGCTCGTGGAGGCTGTGGAAGATCTCGCGAGCGCCCTGCTCGCGCTCGACGGCGAGGTCCGGCCGCGCGACGTCGCCGACGAAGAGGCTGTCGCCCGTCAGGAGCGCCCACGGCTCGTCGCCGCGCGAGCCGTCGATGAGCGCGAAGGCCGTGTGCTCGGGGCGGTGGCCGGGCGTGTGGATGGCGCGCACGACGAGCGAGCCGAGCTCGAGCTCGTAGCCGTCGTCGAAGGGCTCGTGCTCGTACTGCGCCTGCGCGATCCGGTTGACGTGAATCGTCGCGCCCGTGGCGGCCGCGAGCCGGCCGTGGCCCGAGACGTGGTCGGCGTGGTTGTGGGTCTCGAGCACGTGGTCGATCTGGACGCCGAGGTAGCGCGCGAGCTCGAGGTACTCGTCGATCTCGAAGCGCGGGTCGACGACCGCGGCGACGCCCGCCGAGTAGTCACCGACGAAGTACGACGCGCATCCGAGGTCGTCGTGAGTGATCTGCCGGAAGATCACGTTCGCATCTTCTCAGTGAATGAACCTTCGTGGATATGGGTACATCCGAAGAGCCGATCAGGGGTAGCGGGGAGGAACCGGAATGTTGCATGGCAAGGACGTGAGTGAGCGCGTTCGCGAGCAGGGGCTCTCGCAACTGGAGTGCGACGTCCCCGCCGAGATGACGCTTGCCGAGTGGGGCAGTACGCGGCGCGTCAAACGAGCGCCTGCGCGAGGGTGGCGGACCCTGCTACGACCAGCACGGCGCCGATCGCCCGCAGCAGCGCCCGCTCGCTCAGCCGCCCGGTGAGGCGGGCGCCCAGAAGGGCGCCCGGAACAGAGGCGGCGGCGCCGATCGCCATCAGGTCCCAGTCGACGCCCTCGGGGGTGTGTCCGACCACGCCCGCGGCGCCCACGCACACGCCCACGGCCAGGTTGGTGCCGACCGCGCGAGCGGGCGTCTCGCCGACGTAGCGCAGGAGCGCGGGCATCCGCAGGGCGCCGAGGATGAGGCCGACGAGTCCGCCGAGCACCCCGATGACCGCGCCGGTGATCACGGCGGCGCGAATGTCGAGCGGGCGCTCGCCGGCCTCCGCGGGCGCCGCGCCGGGTCGCGGCCGCCGCGGCCGCAGCAGATCGATGCCGAAATACAGCAGCAGGCACCCGATGACGGCGAGCAGCACGTCGTCCGGGAGCAGCCCGGACGGTAGCCGCCCACCACGGCACCCGCCATCGAGGGCGGCGCCATCCAGCCGAAGAGCCGCCAGTTGATGCGGCCCGCGCGGACGTGCACGGTCGCCGCGGTGAGCGCCGCGACGCCCGAGATGCCGATGTTCGCTCCGGCGCCCGCCGGCGGGGGAGGTGGCGAGCAGCAGCACGAGCGGCAGGCGGATGTTGCCGAGCACGAGGCCCACGAGCCCGCCGGCGAGCGCGACCGCGAAGCACCACGCGACGAAGGCGGTCAGCTCGAGGGCGTCCATCCGGGAGCGGGTGCTCTCGCGGCGTCGGCGACGGCTGCTGAACGGCGACGGCGCAGCGAGAATCATTCTCAGTTAAGTGACGGCGGGATGCTGCGCCTCGTCGCACGCCTGCTCGCCTCGGCTCGCCGTCCGGCTGGCCGCGGGTGGCTGCGGATCCCGCTCTGACTCGGGATCGGACGCCGACCTCACCGTCGTGGCCACCACCACCGAGGTCGCCGACCTCGTCCGCAACGTCGGCGGCGAGCGCGTGGACGTCCGCGGGCTCCTCTCCGCCGGCGCCGATCCGCACGGCTACGAGCCGCGCCCGAGCGATGCCGCCTCGATCGTGGATGCGCCGGTGGTGTTCAAGTCGGGCGGCGACGTCGATGCCTGGCTGGACGAGCTCGTCGACAACGCGGGCGGCGACGCGGAGGTGGTCGACCTGATCGACTCGGTCGAGACCATCGACACGGGCGACGGGGCCGATCCCCACTGGTGGCAGGACCCGCGCAACGCGGTGCTCGCGGTCGCTGCGATCCGTGAAGCGCTCGCCGACGCGGACCCGGGCGGCCGAAGCGCATACGAGCGCAACGCGGCCGCGTACACGCGCGAGCTTCGCAAGCTCGACCGGCAGATCGCCGCCTGCGTTGCCAAGGTGCCGGCGGCCGGCCGCAAGCTCGTCACGACGCACGACTCGCTCGGCTACTTCGCCCGGCGCTACGGGATCGAGGTGATCGGCTCGGTGATCCCGTCGCTCTCGACCCAGGCTCAGCCCTCCGCGGGCGACATCGCCGAGCTCGTGGACCAGGTGCGCGACGAGGGGGTCGAGGCGGTCTTCCCGGAGGCCGGCGCCGGGGAGCGGCTCGAGGACGCGCTGTCGCACGAGGCGGGGGCGAGCGTCGGCGACCCGCTCTGGGCCGACACGCTCGGCGAGGACGGCAGCGGGGCAGAGACCTACACCGATGCGCTCGCCGCCAACACGGCGGCGCTCGTAGAGGGCATGAGCGGCGGCAGCGTGGCCTGCCGGCCGGGCGGCTAAGCCTCGGCGGGCAGCCCGCGGTCGCGCGCCTGGGCGGCGTCGCGCTCGGCGAAGTAATCCTCGCCCTCGACGCTGATCTTCGGGAGCACCCGGTCGAGCCAGCGCGGGATCCACCAGGCCCGGTCGCCCATGCAGCGTCATCGCAGCGGGCACGGCGAGACAGCGCACGATCGTCGCGTCGATGGCGATCGCCACCGCGAGCCCGACGCCGAACTGCTTGACGATCGCGTCGCCGTTCAGCACGAAGCTCGAGAACACGCAGACCATGATCAGCGCCGCCGAGGTGATCACGCGCCCGGTGGAGGCGAGCCCGTCGACGACCGCCTTGTGGGCGTCACGGCTCTCCTTGTAGTGCTCCTGGATCTGGGTGAGCAGGAACACCTCGTAGTCCATCGAGAGCCCGAACAGGATCGCGAACATCAGCAGCGGCACGTAGCTCGCGATCGGCGACCGGCGCCGTCGAGCCCGATCAGCGAGGCGCCGTGCCCCTCCTGGAAGACGAAGGTGACGACGCCGTAGGCGGCCGCGACCGAGAGTAGGTTCGCCACGGCCGCCTTCAGCGGCAGCAGCAGCGAGCGGAAGGCGACCATCAGCACGATGAAGCTGAGCCCGACGACGATCAGGATCATCTGCGGCAGCTTGTCGGCGATCCGGTCGGCGAGGTCGATGTAGCCGGCCGTCTGGCCGCCGACGTTCGCCACGGTCTTCGTGCCCTTCGACCTCCTTCGGGATCACGTCGTCGCGCAGGCGCTTGACGAGGTCGCCGGTGGTCGGGGTCGGACGGCGCGGTCGTCGGGACGGCTGTGAAGACCGCGGCGGTGCCCGCCTTGTCGACCGCCGCCGGGACACCGACTTGATGCCCTTGTCCTTCTTGATCGCGTTCTCGAGGTCGGTCAGGCGCGTGTCGGTGGCGGGCGACTCGGCGAGCTTCTTCTGCTGTGACGAGCTTCTTCTGCTGAGCTCGCCGACTGCTGCTGCACCTGCTGCTGGGCCTGCGAGGCGGCCTGGTCGGGCGGTACGCCCTCGGCCTCGAGCTGCTCGGTCCCTGCTCCGTCTGGCTCTGGATCTTCTGCTTCTGCTGCTTCTGCTTGTCCTTGATCTGATTGAGCTGCTTCTGGTTCGGCTTCGCCGGCGGGTCGAGCTGGACGCTCGACGAGCAGCGGGCCGTTCGTGTCCGGGGCCGAAGCCCTCGGAGATCAGGTCGTAGGCCTGGCGTGCGGTCGTGTCCTTCGGCAGCTCGCCGTTGTCCGAGGAGCCGAGCTCGAGGTTGAGCACCGGGAGCGCGAGCACGATCAGGATCACGAGCCGGCGACCAGCGAGCGCCACGGGCGCGCCGACCACGCCCTGGGCCCAGCGCGCCCAGCCGTGCGGCTGGTGGTCGTCCGGGTGAGTGCGGCCGAGCTTGACGCGCAGCGAGTTGATGCGCGGGCCGAGCGCGCCGAGCAGCGCCGGCAGCAGCGTGACCGCCGCGAGCACGGCAACCACGACGGCGACCGCGGCGCTGTAGCCCATCGTGCCGACGAACGGGATGCCCGGAGAAGAGCAGCGACACGAGCGCGATCACGACGGTGCTGCCCGCGAACACCACCGCGCCGCCCGCCGTCGCCGTGGCGCGCGCGATCGACTCGCGCATCTCCATGCCGTCGTTCAGCTGCAGCTTGTGGCGCGTGACGATGAAGAGCGCGTAGTCGATCCCGACGCCGAGGCCGATCATCGTGGCGAGCGTCGGGGCGACGCTCGGCACCTCCGCCACGTGGCCGAGCAGCTTGATGAGCGCGAGCGTCGCGACGAGGCCGAGCACCGCGGTGACGATCGGCAGCACCATCGCCGTCACCGTGCCGAACGCGAACAGCAGGATGATCACCGCGGCGGTGAGCCCGATCACCTCGCTGCTCTCGGTGTCGGGCTTCGAGACCGCCTGGCCGAGGTAGCCGCCGGCCTGCGACCGTCGAGCCCGGCGTCGCTCGCGGGGTCGGCCGCGTCGATGATCGTCTGCGCCTCCTCCTCGGTGAGGTCGCTCGGGCCCTCGTCGAGCGTCACCGAGATGTAGCCGATCTTGCCGTCCTTGCTGAGCGCAGCCTTGCCCGCCTTCGAGAGCGGGCTGACCGCGGCGGTCACGTGCGGCGGCCTTCTTCAGCGACTCGACCGTCTTCTTGACGGCCTTGCGCGTTGTTCGCGCCTTGTCGAGCTTGCCCTTGCTCGACTGGAGCACGATCGGGTTGGTGCCGTAGGCCTGCTGGGGCAGCTTGTCCTGAAGCAGGTCCTGGGCGTTCGTCGAGCCGGTGCCGGGCAGCGTGAGGTTGTCGCTGTTCTGCTCGCCGGCGGCGTTCGAGCCCACCGCGAGCGCCATCACGGCGATGATCCACACAGCGAGCGTGAGCCAATGGTGACGCGAGCAGGCGCGTCCGACCCGGTAGAGGAGGCCAGTCACCGAAGGCTGGACCCTACGCCCACACGTGGGTGCTCGCAAGCGCCTCAGCCGGATTTACGACAGGCGGGGCAGGTGCCCCTGAGCGTCACGTCGTGAGTCCCGACCGAGTACTCGACGCGGCCCGCAAGCCGCTCGATCACGCGCTCGAGCTCGGGGTCTTCGAAGGCCTTCGTCCGCCCGCAGCTGTCGCAGACCAGGTGGTGATGATGCTCCCCGCCCGGGTGCACCGGCTCGTAGCGCGCGACCGGCTCGCCGACGTCGACGCGGCGCACGAGCCGCATGTCGTCGAGCAGCTGCAGGGCGCGGTAGATGCTCGCCACGCCGACGCCCTCACCGCGCTCGCGCAGCCGCTCCGAGATCTCCTGGGCGGTCACGCTGCAGCCGAGCTCGTCGAGCGCCGAGACAACCGCCGCACGCGGCGCGCTCACGCGGTAGCCGCCGCCCGCGAGGGCCTCGTGCGCATGTCCCACCCAATCGCTCATGGCTGAGCCAAGGATAGAACCGCGTCACCGCCGCTCACCGGGCGGGCGAGCGGCGGCGTTGCTCAGGTTCGAGCCGTTCGTCAGCCGGCGGCGCTGTAGCGCTCGGCGACCTTCGACCAGTCGACCGTGTTCCACCACGCGTCGATGTAGTCGGGGCGCTTGTTCTGGTACTTCAGGTAGTAGGCGTGCTCCCAGACGTCGACGCCGAGCAGCGGCGTCTTGCCGTCCGTGATCGGGTTGTCCTGGTTGGCCGTCGAGACCACGGCGACGCCGGAGCCGTCGTGCACGAGCCACGCCCAGCCCGAGCCGAACTGGCCGACGCCCGCGTCCTTCAGCTTCGACTTGAAGTCGTCGAACGAGCCGAAGGCCGACTCGATGGCGGCCGCCAGGTCTCCGTCGGGCTCGCCGCCGCCGTCGGGAGACATCGACTCCCAGAACAGCGTGTGGTTGAGGTGTCCGCCGCCGTTGTTGCGAACCGGCCCGCGCTTGTCCTCGGGCAGATCCGAGAGGTTCGCCACGACCTCCTCGATCGGCTTGTCCGCCCATTCGGTGCCCTCGAGCGCGGCATTCGCCTTGTCGACGTAGGCCTGGTGGTGCTTGTCGTGATGCACCTTCATCGTCGCCTCGTCGATGTGAGGCTCGAGAGCGTCGTAGCCGTAGGGAAGGTCCGGTACCTCGTACGCCATGTCTCTCACTCCTTGGAATCGCTGGCTTCTGACGTGACTCTATGCATGCCCGGGATCGCGCGTTCAGACGCTAGGCTTGGGCGCCCGAGCGGCTGTGGCGGAATGGCAGACGCGCCGTCTTCAGGTGGCGGTGGGCTAACGCCCGTGGAGGTTCGACTCCTCTCAGCCGCACTCGGCCTGTTGTGGCAAGGCCCCGGCCGGCGCGCCGGGGCCTCAGCTCTCGGGGCGGCCTTGCCCGGGCGCCACCAAGAGCATGTGGAACCGCCCGCTGCCCTTCCCGATCTCGTGCTGCTCGCGTGAGAGTCAACCCTGCCCTCTCGATCGTCTGCACGATCTCCGGGATGGCGCGAATGCGAAAGCCGTAGTCCTGGAAGCCGCTCATCGCGTCTGGGTTGCCGAGCCCGATCACGGCTCGACCGGAGCCCTTCAACGAGTGGGCGATTTCAGCGAACGCCCGGTCGAGCTCGGACACGAAGTAAACGGTGTGCGTCGTGACGAGTCCGTCGAGCACCGCTGTGCCGAGCGGCAGCTCCGTGATCGACGCGCGATGAAGCTCCAGCCGGCCGGCGGCGATCTCGTCGCTGAATCTGCGGGCCGCGCCGCTCAGCATCATCGACGACACCTCGACCCCGTGGACCTTGCCGCGCGCGTCCACCCGGTCGAGCAGACGACGCAGACCGATCCCGCCGCCGAAACCGACATCGGCGACCACTCCGTTCGACGGGAGCGTCAACGAGTCGACGGCTGCCGTCACGTCGTTGCGATCGGCGAGATTGAGGACCACGCCCATGAGGCGGCCCACCAGTCCGCCCGGATGCCCGGCCTGCCGTGCCAGCCTTCCGAGGACCCGGCTTCGCACAGCCATTGCGCAATCGTACGCCCGACCGGACGCCGCCCGGGCTAGTAGTTCGACCGCCGCTTCTGCGGCGTGCGGAACACGTAGTCCCAGAACGGCGCGCTGACGCCGAAGCCGCGCGTGTCGTCCTGGAAGTGGTGGCGCATGTGCAGCTCGCGCATCAGCTTGCCGAGGCGCGTGCGCGGGCGGTGGTGGTGCACGTGGTAGTGGGTCATGTCGTACATCAGGTAGCCGGCCAGGAAGCCCGGCGGTGAAGACGTTCGCCCAGGGCGTCCCGAGCACCAGCACGAACAGGCCCCAGAAGCCGAGCGCGAGCGGCACGCTCACCGACGGCGGCATCACGAGCCGGAGCGGGTCGTTCGGGTGGTCGTGGTGGACGCCGTGGATGATCCAGTGGAGGCGCGCGCCGATGCCCTCCTCGGGCTCGAAGTGGAAGACGATCCGGTGGAGCCAGTACTCGGTGAGGGTCCAGAAGAGGTAGCCGGCCAGCACCAGACCGACGACCTGCAGCGTGGTGGGCTCGCCGCGCGCGCCGACCACGAAGAGCGCGACGATCGCGGGCACGAAGATGAGCGGCGGGACCATCGGGTGGACGCGCGAGAGCCGGTCGAGGATGTCCGAGTCGAACATCCGAGGCGAGGCCTTGAGGACGTCTGTGCGACGCGCGTCCATGGCTCGAATCTAGCGCACGTCGCGGGCAGTTGGTAGCCCGGTGTTCGGGTGCCCTAACTCCCGGTGCCCGAGGGGCTCCGCCACACCTCGCCCCACGAGGCGACGAGGAACTCGAGACCGAAGGCCGCCGTCATCCCGTAGACGACGATTTCGACCGGGGTGGCCTCCCCGGTGAAGATCCGGCCCAGCAGATAACAGGTGACCGCTCCGACGAAGAGCAGCCTCCCGGTGGCCTCCATGGCGTGAGTGTCCGCCGTCCGGCGCGAGCCCCTGTGACGGCGCGGTGAATGCCCGGTGAAGCTCTCGTTACCCGCTCCCGGTGCCGCTAGGCTCGCCGGCCATGAGTGAGTCGCCCGCAGCGGTCGTCCGCGAGCTGTTCAGGCGCATCAACTCGGGCGACACCGAGTCGGCGCTCGAGCTCATGGCGCCCGACGTCCTGCTCGTCGTCCCGCCCGACGCCTCCGCCGAGCCCGACACCTACGAGGGCCATGACGGGGCGCGCCGCTACTTCGCGGGCTTCGACGGCGTCCTCGAGGAGGTCCGCTTCGACGCTCCTCGAGCTCGAGGAGACTGCGGACCGACACCGTGCTCGCCGAGGTGCGCCTGAGCGGCCGCGGCGCCGCCACCGGGATCCCGGTGGCGCAGGCCACGTTCGTGGTCCTGACCGTCCGCGACGGCCTCGTCACCTACATCACTCCGTACGGCGACCGCGAGACGGCGCTCGACGGCCTCCGCGGCGGCTCGCGCTAGCCGAGCGGGGCCAGCAGCGTCTTCTTCCCCTCGAAGGCGAACAGCAGCAGGTCGACCATCCGGAACGTGTTCTGGTTCGGCCCGAGCGTGGGCTTGAACGCGGGGTCGCGGACGATCGAGTGGGTGCTCCCCTCCATCGCGCGGTGGAAGGTCTCGGCGACGATCCGCGCGCCCACCCCCTTCAGCCGGCCGTTGTTGAACTCGGCCTCGCGCAGGATGTAGAACCACAGCGGGGTGTCCTTCAGGAACGCCTCGCGCTGCGATTGCGTGAGCTGGCTCGAGGTCGGCGCCGTTCTTGCCGTCGCGGAGCTGCGTCTTCGTCAGCTTGGTGACGTTGACGCCCTTGTTCTTCAGGAAGGTCGCCATCTGCTGGCCGGTCGCGAGCTTGACCATCTTCGCGCGCGTGAGGTTGCGGAAGGCGAGGTTGCGGCGCGGGTCGTTCTGGGGCACGTTCGGCCCGCCGAACGAGCCGGTCGGGAGCGTCTTGAGCGGGTTGACGAGCGTCGTGTCGATCCGCATCGCGCGGTTGAACTGGTTCGCCGGCACGGCGAGGCCGGGCTTGTTCGCCTCCTTGAAGTCGTACAGCCGCCGCCAGTCCGCGATCCAGGTGCTCGGCAGGCGCGGGCCGCCGGCGAGGTCGCGGCTGCCCGCCGAGAACAGGAACAGCAGCTCGAGCGAGCCGCCGCCGAAGTCGAAGATGGCGTTCCAGTTGTACTCGCGGCGGATCATCGAGTGACCGAGCCGGAAGGCGGCGACCGAGAACTCGATCGGCATGGTCGGCACGTCGGTCGCGGGCACGCCCACCTCGAAGGCCTTGCGTCCGTCGTTGAAGACGTTGCTGACGACGCCGGGCTGGCAGATCCGCTTCAGGTAGTCGGTCCGGATCATCCACTGGTAGTGCTTCGTCACGATCTCGCGCGCCTTCTCGAACCGCTCCGCCGCGGGCGTGGCGGCGGGGAGCGTGTCGACCACGCGGTTGTGGAAGCGGATCATCGCCAGGTGCGTCTGGGCGACGGCGAGGTTCTCGTCGTTGCGCGGGTCGGGGATGACCGCCTTGCGCTTCTTCGCGGCGGTGTTGCCCATGCCGCGCGGCAGGTCGAATCCGGCCTTCGCGGGCAGCCCGCCCTCGGCCAGCGTCGTGCCCATCTTCAGGTGGCGGTCGTCGCTGTAGAACTTGGCCGACTCCGGGTCGCTCGGGCCGGCTCCGTAGAGCGAGTCGAGGTCGAGGCTCGGGGAGCGCCCCTGGAGCAGCGCCGCGGGGGAGATGTTCTGGCCGAGCATGACCGTGCGTCTTGTCGAAGGTCAGGTCGTGGTCGATGAACTGCCCGAGGTAGGTGAAGCCCGCCGGGATTCCGGCCGCCCCGCCGCCTCCCGCGGTCATCTCGTTCGCGACCTTCTTGCGAATCCCCTCGCCGGGCTGGTTGCCGCTCCCGTTCGGCCCCATCCGCGAGAAGCGGAACGGAGGTGTCGCGTCCGCCGCGGCGGCGCTCACCGAGGCGATCGAGGCGACCGCGTCCGCTTCCTCGCGTCCTCCGGCGCTCTCCGTGAGGAGTCCTTCCCCGATGACGAAGTAGCTCTCGGACCCGTGCATCTCCATGCGGCTCTCCTGTCGTCGCGTTGCCCCCGAATGAGCGCGAAGCTCACCCGCGACCCTCCCATGCCGGCCATTTGGTGTCAATCGGGGCTGAGCGAGGCCGCCATCGCGACGCAGGCGCCGGGCCCAGCCGGGGTTGGTGCGGGCGTCCGAGGAGCGAGCCTCCACCCGCGCCCGCAGCGCGGGTCCAGACGGCTGCTCTGCCCGGGTCGAGCCCCGCCGCCCGCGAGTACACCTCGACCAGCCGGCGCGCTCTCTGCCTCGCTCGTGTGGGGTCATCCGGCAGCGGCGGAGCCTCCGGGCAGATGAGCGCCCACACCTCGGCGTGCCGGTCTCCGCGAGCGCCGTGCGGGTCGATGACCTTCCACGAGTCGCCCGCCGCAGGGCGTTGCCGGGATGAAGGTCGCCGTGGACGAGCACGTCGTCAGACGAGGGCGAGAGGAGGTCGTCGAACTCGGCGTCGCCCGCCGCGGCGTCCCGCCAATTCGCCGCGTATGCGCTCATCGGCAGGACCTTCGCGGGCGGTGTCCCAGCGGCGTGCAGCCGGCGCGCGAGCCTGCCCAGCTCGGTCAGCTTGTCCTCCCAGCTCACCGTGGCATGGAGGAGCGGGTGGCCGGGCCACGCCTGCTCGAGCAAGCAGCGTGAACCCGTCGTCGCGCTGGTCCAAGAGCTCGATGGCGGCACCCGTCGGGCGCCAGAAGCCGAGCGTGGCGGCCTCGGAGGCGAGCAGGGCGTCGTCGGGGCTGCCGCGCGGGTTCGTCTTGATGACCACCGGGCGCCCCGCGCGGACAGCTGTGCATACGAGCGCGACGTTCCCGCCGGGGACTGCGCGCACGTCCGAGAGCCGCCAGACACTGGCCGCCTCGCTGAGGCGATTGGAGATGTCCTCGGCGAGGCTCGTTAGGTCGGACTCAGCCCAGTAGCCGCGCCAGTGGCCGGCCAGCCGCCTCAGCGACTCCTCGCCGAGGCCCGGGTCTATGGGCGGTCGGGCCCTGGGGTCTGCCCGGGCTCCGGCGGCCGGTCGGCCTCCGGCGTGCGCTTGGCGCCTGCGGGGCGGTCGGCGCCTGCGGCGCCCGGCTCCTTGAGCGCTTCGCCGGCGGCCTTCGCCTTGTCCGACAACGAGCCCTCGCTCGAGTGGATGTCCTTCAGCTCCTGGGCGTCGCCCTTCGCGGCGTCCATGCCGCCGCGCTTGTGGAACATGTCTTTTGCCTTGTCGACGAGGCTGCTGAGCCCGGCCATACGCTCACCTCCGTGGGGGGATGCTTGGAGGGCGCACGGTACTAGCTACCAGGGCAGCCAGCCCTGGCGGTAGCGCGTCGGCTGCGTCTCCGGCTCGTCCGCGTAAGCGACGTTCGCGTCGGTCGTCTCCTCCTCGACGCCCACCCCGTGGCGGAGCGCGACCTCGTCGACGGTGTACGCGCCGCCGTGGCAGTTCTGGTCGATGTGCTCGCGCGAGCCAATCGCGAGGACGACCGAGGGCCCGGCACCGGCGCCGACGATGATGTGCCCCGTCCCCGGCGGGCAGTGCACGAAATCCCACTGGCGCAACGGCCGCTCCCGGCCCTCGACGAGCAGCAGCGGCTCGCCGGACAGCACGAGAAAGTCCTCCTGATCGTCCTCCCAGTGGTACTTGCCGGCCGGCTCACCCGGCCCGAGCACCATCAGCTGGATGCCGACCTGCGGGAAGTACGTCTCGCACTCGAAGTCGCTCCAGCCGGTCAGGGGCAGGCTGTGCCCTCGCCCCACACGCCCGCGCCAGCGAGCCTCTCGCGCGTTCAGCACGAACCAGCCCTCGCCCTGAGGAGCGAGGCCCGCTTCGGTCGTTGTTATCTCGGCCTCGGGAACCATGCCCGCAGGTTACGGGCGGGCTATCCGCAGTCGACTTGCGCGAAGGTCTCCTGGTAGGAGCTGCCCAGCTGTTGGACCGCGCTCTCCAGCTCTTCCTTTGCGCCACTGAGAGAGAGGTCTGAGGCGAGGCCGTTCGCGATCGCCTTGACGTCGGAGGCGAACGCCTTGGTGGCCGACTCGACCTGCTGCTTTCGCTCGTCGCTGAGGTCGCCCTCCGCGTCCGTCATCTGGGTGAGGTCGTCCTCGATGGCGCTCAGGCTCTCCTTCACCCCGTCGACCGTGGCGGTCCCAACCGTGAGCCCTGAGAGGTCGTCGATCTGCTGTTTCAGATCGGCGCGGGCGTCGCAGACCTGCGTCTGGGCCTTCTCCTCGTCTGACTCCCCGCATCCGGCCGCCGTTACCGCGATCAGGAGGAGCCCCGCGACGAGCAGCCCCCGGCATCGGGAGGTGTGTTTGCGGCTCATGCCCTGCGCTCCATCGTCCGGGGACGTTCGGCACATCATGACGGCATCGCCGCGCCATGACTCCCGCCCTCCTGAGCTGCCACGACCGCGATTGCCTTCGCTCGCCGTGGGGGCCCGGCGCCGCACGGAAGCAAGGCGAGGGTAATGATTACCTGACTCAGCGCGCGTGCGGCGTCCGCGCGCACAGCGATCGGAGGTTGTTCGTGGAAGCTGGTAGCCGCAGCGGGGTGGCATCGAGCCCGGGAGTGTCCGAGGACCTGCTGGCGTCCATCGGGATGCCCGAGCGGTTGGACTCGGTGTTCGGGGCGCTCGAGTTCTTCGATGGGTTGCCTTTGCCCGACACGGTGCAGCGCAGCTACGACGCGCTGGATCTGATGCGCGGTGTCGAAGTGTTCCTCAACTGCATGCCGGGCGCGTCGATGGTCGCGATGCGCAACGGCTTTCGCAGCATCGGGGCGACTCGGCCAACATGATTGGCTACACCGACCCGTTCGCGACCTCGGCCAACGTGGTGCTGACGGCGAACACCGAGACGACCTACGGGACGAACTATCTCGACCTCAACAGCGACGGGCCGACGGTGATCGAGGCGCCGCCGAAGGCGCTGGGCTTCGTCGACGACATCTGGCAGCGTTACGTGACGGACATCGGCCTCGCAGGCCCGGACAAGGGTCAAGGCGGCAAGTACCTGATCCTGCCTCCCGATCACGACGGCGAGGTCCCCGGCGGATACTTCGTCGCCCGGTCGCCGACGTATTCCTGCTGGCTGGTGATCCGCGCGCTGGGCGGCGTGGAGGATCTGATGCGCACGCGGATCTACCCGTTGGCGGAGGCCGGCGATCCGCCGGCGACGGAGTTCCTGAACTTCTCCGAAGCCGAGTTCAACGGGGTCCACACCAACGACTTCTCCTACTTTCACGAGGTCGCGTCGACGTCGCCGACGAGCCGCCTGACGCGCTGGACCCGGAGCGCGCGGGGCAGCTCGCGGCGATCGGGATCGTCGCCGGCCGGCCGTTCGAGCCCGACGAGCGGATGCGGGCGATCCTCGATCAGGCAGCGCGGATCGGGGCGGGGATCGTACGTAGCCTGGTCTTCGCGCCGCGCGACCCGGAGGCCTACATCTACCCCGACAGCACCTGGGCCACCGCGTTCATCGGCGGCAGCCACGAGTTCCTGTCGGGCGGCGCCCGGCTGCTCGACGCCCGCGCGATGATGCACTACGTCGGCACCGGCATCACCCCGGCGATGACCCACGCGGCGGTCGGGGTCGGCTCCCAGTATGCGTTCACCGCGCGCGACGCCGACGGAGCCTGGCTCGACGGCCGTGGCTACACCCTCACCCTCCCGGCCGGCATTCCCGCCAAGACGTTCTGGGCGATCGACATCTACGACCCCCAGACCCGCTCACTGCTGCAGACCGACACCCCTTACCCCAGCATCCACAGCCAATCCGAGGGGATGCGTTTCGAGGACAACGGCGACCTCGTCATCGCCTTCGGACCGACTGCCCCCGCAGAGAACGAGGGCAACTGGATCCAGACCGTCCCCGACAAGGGCTGGTTCCCGATCCTGCGCATCTACGGACCGCTCGAAGCCTGGTTCGACAAGAGCTGGAAGCCCGGAGAGATCCAGCCCACCGACTGAACGCATCCGCGGCAAGCGGGCGAACGGCCGGCCGAGCGCGCGCGAGATGGACGCGTTGCCCGAGACTTGCACCCGGCGGCCCCTGGAACGCCGAAACCCGCTCAGAGAGCGGGCTCGTGCAGTACCGCCACGGGGATTCGAACCCCGGTTTCCGCCGTGAGAGGGCGGCGTCCTAGTCCCCTAGACGATGGCGGCCCGTCGGCGGGCGATTGTAGCGGTGGCCTGCGTCTTTGCCCATGAGCGGCTAGTAGGATGCAGCCGTTCATTCGGCCGGTGGTCGAGGGAAGTCCGGTGTGAAGCCGGCGCGGTCCCGCCACTGTGAACGGGTGCCGATGTGTCGCATGGAGCCACTGGGAGCCCACCGCTCTCCGGGAAGGCGCGGCGCGGAGCCCCAAGCCAGGAGACCTCACTCCGGCCGCAGCCCAACGACCCTCGAGGAAGGGGTGGCTACATGCCCGCTTTGATCCCGACGCGCTCTCCCCGGAGCGTTGATCCTGCTCTCCCTGATCGTGCCCGCAACGGCCGCGGCGGCGCCCGTGAGCGTGAACCTGCGCGTCGAAGGCGCGACGCAGACGATCTTCGAAGGGCCGGTCATCACCGACGTCCACCAGGTGACGACGCCGACCGACGGCACGGCGCGCACCTGCGACGGCATCGAGCGTCGGCAGCCCATCCGCGCCGACCGCGATCGGGGCCCTCGACGACGCCGCGCGCAGCGCGGGCTTCGCCTGGGATGCCGCGTGGGACACCGGCTTCAACGACTACTACCCCTTCCTGCGGATCGGGCCGGACACGATCGACTCGAACTCGCACTACCTCGCCTTCTTCCTCAACTGGGCGTTTGCTCAGACCGGCGGCTGCGGGCAACACGTCAAGCAGGGCGACGAGTGGTGTTCGCCTACGAGGACTTCGACGCGTCGCCGCTGCTGCGCCTGTCGGGTCCCGGCACCGCCACCACCGGTCAGAGCATCTCGATGAAGGTGGCCGCGGTCGACCCCGTCGATGGCGTTTCGTCCGTGCCGCAGGCGGGCGCGACCGTCGGCGGAGCCACCACCGGCGCCGACGGCACCGCCGACGCTCAGCTTCGCCCAGCGCGGCATCTATCGCCTCAAGGCCGACGCGGCCGGGGCGATCAGGTCCAACACGGTCGTGCTCTGCGTCGATCCGCCCGGCGCGCTCCAGTGCAGCTCGGGTGACACGGCCGGCCCGGTCCTCCAGGCGCAGACCCCCGCCGGCCCCGGCGGGCGGCTCGCCAGCACCACCGGGCGCTCGCGCACCATGCTGATCACCTGGGCGGGCGACGACGCGTCGGGCAGCGGCGTCTCCCACTACAAGGCCGAGGTGAGCGAGGTGAGCGACGGCGCGGGCGCCGCCCAGGCCGGCGGCACCTGGCGGACGCTCGCCGACAGGACGACCGGCACCGGCGCCCACTTCCGCGGCGAGGCCGGCGACGCCTACGTGTTCCGCATCACCGCGACGGACCGCGCGCTCAACGAGACGACGATCACGACCGATCCCGTGGTCCTCCCGGTCGACGACCGCAGCCAGCGGCTCCTCCGCTTCTCCAAGAAGGGGACCTGGAAGCGCGTCAAGAGGGGCGAGCGCCTGGGGCGGCACCGTCGTCCGCGCCGGCGAGGCCGGCGCGACCGCGCGCCTGCGCTTCCGCGGCACCGGCCTCTCGCTGGTCGGCCGCGAGCTTCCAAAGGGCGGCCGCCTGAGGGTCACGATCGACGGGAGGCGCAAGTCGACGAGCCTGCGGGGCCGGTCGCCCCACCGCAGCGTCGTCTGGGCGAGCGGCGCGCTGAAGGCGGGCGCTCACACCGTCGTCCTGCGCACGCTCGGCGGCGGACCGGTCGAGCTCGACGCGGTGGCGCCCACGCCGTGACCCGGCGGGCGCTCTGCGCCGGCTGGCTGGCGGCGCTCGTCGCGGCGTCGCCGGCCGTGGCGGCCGCGCCGCCGGACGCCCCGGCCGTCGAGCAGATGGTCGTGTTCCGGGACGGCGACGCCGTGACGCGGACGGTCGCCGCCAAGGAGGTGCGCGTGCGGGTGGGCGGCCGGCGCTGCATCGCAGGCGAGGGAACCGCGCTCGCTGCGCTCGTGCGCAGCCACGTCGGCCGGATCGGGCTGCGCGACTACGGCTCCTGCTCGTCGCGCGCGCGTGACGCGGCCGGCCTGTTCGTCAAGTCGATCGCGGGCGAGCGCAACCGCGGGCAGGACGGCTGGGTCTACAAGGTGGGCCGCCGCGGCGCCACGGCGGGCGCCGCCGATCCGAGCGGGCCCTTCGGGCGCGGGCGGCTGAAGAAGGGACAGCGCGTGACCTGGTTCTACTGCCGGCTTCGCGACGGCGGCTGTCAGCGCACGCTCGCGCTGCAGGCGACGGCCGAGCCGGGCGCGGTCAGCGTCACGGTCCGCTCCTACGACGACGAGGGGCGCGGCGTCCCGGTCGAGGGTGCGACGGTCAGCGCCGGCGGCGTCAGCGCCGTGAGCGACGCCGCGGGCGGCGCGCGCCTCCCGCTCTCCACCGGCAACCACCGGCTGGTGGCCGAGAAGGACGGGCTCGTTCGCTCGTTCCCGGAGAGGGTCGCGGTGCCGTGAGGCGCCTTGCCGCGCTCCTCTGCGCCGCGCTGGCGCTCGCCGCCGCGGGCTGCGGCCTCGGCGAGGGCGAGGAGCGCGGCGGCGACGCCGTCGAGCTGAGCGTCACGCGCGACTTCGGCCACGAGCAGCTCGGCAGCGCACGGATCGAGAACGTGCGCGAGGGCGAGACCGTGATGCGCATGCTGCGCTCCGAGTTCGACATCGACACCCGCTACGGCGGGCGCTTCGTGCAGTCGATCGACGGGCTGGAGGGCGCGGGCGCCACCGGCGAGCGCGACTGGTTCTACTGCGTGAACGGCGTGGAGGGGAGCGTCGGAGCGGCCGAGTTCGAGCTCTCCCCGGGCGACCGCGTGCAGTGGGACTGGCGCGACTGGGGCGCGACGATGCGCGTGCCGGCGATCGTGGGCACCTATCCCGAGCCGTTCGTGCACGGGCTCGAGGGCAAGCGCCGGCCGGTCCGGGTCGAGTGCGAGAAAAGCGAGAGCGACGTCTGCGGCAATGCGCGCTCGGCGCTCGAGGAGGCGGGCGTCTCAACGGCGGGCGCCTCGCTCGGCGCGCCCGGAACGGAGACGATCACCCGGCTCGCCGTGGCGCGCTGGCCGCAGGTCCGGATCGTCCGCGGCGCCTCCGGCCTCGAGGACGGGCCCGAGGCCACGGGCGTCTTCGCCCGCTTCGATCCCGACGGGAGGTCGATCGAGCTGCTCGACGAGCGCGGAGAGGTCGCGCGCACCGTTCGGCCGGGCGACGGGGTCGGTCTCGTGCTCGCCATGCGCCCGCTCGACGAGGAGCTCGTCTGGCTCGTGACGGGGCTCGACGAGAGGGGCGTCGCGGCCGCGGTCGGCGCCCTCGACGAGGAGGAGCTGCGCGACGCCTTCGCGGTGGCCGTCCAAGGCCGTACCGTGGAGAAGCTTCCGCTGGTCGAGCCATGAGCCTGATCCCCGTCTACAGGCCCCGCCCGAGCCCGCTGCACGCGGCGCGCGCCGGCGTCGGCGCGCTGTTCTGCTGCGCGCTCGCGCTGACGGCCGCGCTCTACCGCCACCCGCTCGTGCTCGCCGCGACGCTGGCCGCCGTCGTGGCGGCGGGCGCGCTCGCGGGCGTCGGCCGCGAGATCAGGCGCTCGCTGCTGCTCGCGCTGCCGCTCGCGCTGCTCGTGGCGATCGTCAACCCGCTCGTCTACGCGGAGGGCGACACCCTGCTGGTCCGCGGCGGAGAGGTGCTCGGGCGCCGCATCGACATCACGCTCGAGGCGACCCTGTACGGCGCGCTCACGGGCCTGCGCGTGGTGGTGATCGTGGTGGCGCTCGGGCTGCTGTCCGCGGCCGTCGACCCGGACGAGCTGCTGCGCATCTTCCGGCGCGTCTCGTACCGCTCGGCGCTCACCGCCTCGCTCGCGAACCGGCTCGTGCCCGTGCTGGCGCGCGACGCGACCCGCATGAGCGACGCCGCGCGCTGCCGGCCGCAGCCGCCCGGCCGCTTCGCGGTGGCGCGCGCAGCGCTCACCGGCGCGCTCGACCGCTCCGTCGACGTGGCGGCGGCGCTCGAGGTGCGCGGCTACGCGCTCGGCGGCAGGCCGCCCCGGCGGCGCCGGCCGTGGTCGCGACACGACCTGCGCTTCCTCGCGGCGTCGATCGCGATCGCCGCCGTGGCGGTGGCGGGGGCGGTCGCCGGAGTGGCCTGGGTCGAGCCGTACCCGACCTTCGAGATGGCCTGGGACGGCGGAGTCTGGGCGCTCGCCGCGGCGATCCTCCTGCTCGCGCTGGCTCCGTTCGCCGGCCGCCGGGCGCGGCTCGGGGTGGGAGGGGGCGCGTGACGCTCGCGCTCGCCCGCGGCTTCGGCTACCGCTACCCGGACGCCTCGCGCCCGGCGCTCGAGGACATCTCGCTCGAGATCGAGCCCGGCACGTTCACCGTGCTCGCCGGGGTGTCCGGGTCGGGCAAGTCCACGCTGCTGCGCGCGCTCTGCGGCCTCGTCCCGCACTTCCACGGCGGCGAGGCGTCGGGTGAGCTGCGCGTGGGCGGGCCTCGACGTGCGCGAGCACGGCCCGGGCGAGCTGGCGGCCGTCTGCGGGACGGTCTTCCAGGAGCCGGAGACGCAGATCGTGATGAGCGGGGTGCGCGCCGAGCTCGAGCTGCCGCTCGAGCACCGCCGCGAGCCCGCCGGGGCCGTGGCCCGCGCCGTCGAGGAGACGGCGCTCGCGCTCGGGGTCGCGCACCTGCTCGAGCGCCGCACCGAGACGCTCTCGGGCGGCGAGCTCCAGCGCGTGGCGATCGCCGCGGCGATGGTCCACGCCCCGGCGGCTGCTCCTGCTCGACGAGCCGACCTCGCAGCTCGACCCGGTCGCGGGCGACGAGCTCGTCTGGCTCCTGCGGCGGCTCAACGAGGACTTCGGGACGGCGGTCGTGATGGCCGAGCACCGCCTCGAGCGCTGCCTGCCCGGCCGCCGACCGCGTGATCGCCATGGAGGCCGGCCGCGTCGCCTGCGACGCGACGCCCGGCGGCTTCCTCGCCTGGGCGAGTGCCGCCGCCCCTGCGCTCGAGACGCCCGCCGCGCGGCTGTTCTCGCTCGCCGGCCTTGCCCCGCCGCCGGTCACGGTCAAGGAGGCGCGCGCCGGGCTCACGCGGGCCGGTCACGTCGCCGTGGTCGGGCCCGCTGCCGCGCCCAACGGCGGGCGCCCGCGGCGGCGCCTGCCCTGGCGGCGCGGACCCGTGCCCGCGCTCGCGCTGCACGGCGTCTGGCTCGAGGTCGACGACGGGCCGGTCGTGCTGCGCGGCGTCTCGCTCTCGTTCGCGCCGGGCGAGCGCGTGGCGCTCATGGGCCGCAACGGGGCGGGCAAGAGCACGCTGCTGCGGGTCGCGAAGGGGCTCGCGGAGCCGACCCGCGGCCGCGTCGAGCGCCAGGGCGAGGTGGCGCTGCTGCTCCAGAACCCGGGCGACTACCTGATCCACGAGCACGCCGTCGACGAGGCGGGCGCGCGCGGGGTGCTGAGGGCCGGGCTCGCCGGCCGCGAGGACGCGAACCCGCGCGACCTCTCCGGCGGCGAGCGCCAGCGGCTCGCGCTCGAGGTGGTGCTGTCCGGCGCGCCCGCGGCGGCCGTGCTGCTCGACGAGCCCACGCGCGGCATGGACCGCGATCCACCAGGACGAGCTGACCGCGCGCATCGGCGAGCTCGCCGACGGCGGGCGCGGCCGTGGTCGTGGCCACCCACGACACCGAGTTCACGGCCGCGCTTCGCGGACCGCGTGGTGCTGCTCGGCCAGGGCGTCGTGATCGCCGACGGGCCGCCGGCGGAGATGCTCGGCGGCGGCCGGCACTTCTCGACCCAGGTCGCGCGCATCACGGACGGCGCCGCGCTGCTGCCGGAGGACGGCGCGGCCGCGCTGCGCCGCCCGCTGACCGTGGCGGAGGCGGCGCGCGTGAGCTGGCAGGCGTCCTCCGTGCTGCTCCTCGCGCTGGCGCTCGCTGGCCGGCTTCGCCTGGTACGAGCGCGAGCAAGCCGCCCGCGCGCGTGCTCGCGCTCGTGGCGGCGCTCGCGGCGCTGGCGGTGGTCGGGCGGCTCGCGTTCGCGGCGATCCCGAACGTCAAGCCGACCACCGACATCGTGCTGTTCGCGGGCTACGCGCTCGGCGCCGTGCCCGGCTTCGTCGGTCGGCGCGGTCACCGCGATCGTCTCGAACATCTTCCTCTCCCAGGGCCCGTGGACGGTCTGGCAGATGGCGGGCTGGGGCGCGGTGGGCGTGGGCGGCGCGCTGGTGGCGCGGGCGCTGCGCGGCCGCGAGCCGAACCGCTTCGTGCTCGCGGCGATCTGCGGCGTCGCCGGGCCTCGCCTTCGGCGCCTGGATGGACGTCTACCAGTGGACGCTCGCTGCGCGCCAGGACCTCGACTCCTACCTCGTCGTCGCGGGCACCTCGCTGCCCTACAACCTCGCGCACGCGATCGGCAACGTCGTCTTCTGCCTCCTGATCGGGCCGGCCTTCATCCGCGCGCTCGAGCGCTACCGGCGCCGCCTCGAGGTGCGCTGGCTGCCGGCCGCGGCGACCGGCTCGCTGCTGCCTCGTCGTCGCGCTGGCGCTCGTGCCCTCGGTGGCGGGTGCGGCCACCCCGAGCGAGCGCGCCGAGCGCTACCTGCTGCGCGCCCAGAACACCGACGGCGGCTTCGGCGCCGCGCCGCGCCAGTCCTCGAGCCCGCTCTTCAGCGGCTGGACCGGCCTCGGGCTCGCGGCCGCCGGCCACAACGCGCGCGACGTTGCGCGGCAGCGGCGGGAGCTCGCTCGCGACCTACCTGCGCCGCGGCGCGCGCCGCCTGCGGGACGTCGGCGAGATCGAGCGCACCGTCCTGGTGCTGCGCTCCGCCGGCCTCGATCCGCGCGCCTTCGCCGGCCGCGACCTGATCGCGGAGATCGAGGCGAAGCGGCGACCCGACGGCTCGATCGCGGGCTTCGTGAGCTACACCGCGTTCGGGATCCTCGCCCTGCGCGCCTCGGGCGAGCCGGCGGGCGGCGCGACGATCCGCTGGCTCGCGGGCAGCCAGAACGACGACGGCGGCTTCGGCGTCGCCCGCTCGTCATCGAGCGACGCGGACATGACCGGGGCCGCGCTGCAGGCGCTGGCCGTCGTCGGCCGGGCGAAGAGCGGCGCGGCGCGCCGGGCGGTCGCCTACCTGCGCGCGAACCAGGGACCCGACGGAGGCATCGCGCAGATGACCGGCCGGAGCTCGAACGCGCAGTCGACGGCCTACGCGCGTCCAGGGCCTCGTCGCCGTCGGCGCCGCGCCCGCTGCGGTGAGCCGCGCGCTCTCCTACCTGCGCCCGCCTGCAGCGCTCCGACGGCAGCATCGCCTACTCGGCGACGAGCTCGCAGACGCCCGTCTGGGTGACCGGGCAGGCGCTCGCCGCGCTCGAGCGCGCTCCGCTGCCGATCGCGCCCGTCGCGCGCGAGGAGAAGGAGCCCGCCCGGGCGACGGCGCCGCCGGCGGCGGCGGAGCCGCCGGCGGCCGAGAAGGCGGCGCCGGCGCAGAAGGCACCGGCGGCGGAGAAGGCGCCAACGGACAGGACGCCGGCCGAGTCGAAGCAGGAGAGCGGGAAGAGCTCCTCGCCGGCGCCGCCCGAGCCCCCGGCGGCGACGGGAACGCCCGAGGGCGCGACCTCCCCCGAGGCGCCCCCCTCGACAGGCTCGGTCGCCTCGACGCTGCGCGTGGATCGCGAGGAGCAGTCGGACGGCGTCTCGCCGTGGATCGTGATGGCCGCCGCGCTCGGCACGCTCGGGCTCATCCATGTGCTCCGGCGGCGCCTGCGCCGCTCGCGGCCGGCGCCGGGGTGACCCGGCCTAACCGCCGAGCGCGCGACCGATCAGCCGGTCCATGAGGCGATCCGGCACGACGCGCGCGACCACCGCGCGCGCCTTCGCGTCCCGGCCGATCACGTAGCGCGCCCGCGGCCGTGACGCGGTGAGGACCGTGCCGATCAGCTCGGCCACCTCGCGCGGCGGCAGGCCCCGCACCTGCTCGATCTTCACGGTCTCGCGGCGCAGCACCTCGACCATGCGCCCGTAGAGCCGCTCTCCCTCCGGCGTGATGCCCTCGGCCAGCTCGGCGGCGAGCGCGTTCCCCTTCTTCCAGATCGGCGTCTTGACGCCGCCCGGCTCGATCACGATCACGTCCACGCCCTGCGGGCGCAGCTCGCGGCGCAGCGAGTCGCTGAACGCCTCGAGCCCGAACTTCGACATCGCGTAGGCGCCGAGCAGCGGCAGCGCGACGCGTCCGCCGATCGAGCTGACGTTGACGATGCGCCCGCGGCCGCGCCGGAGCGCGGGCAGGAGCGCCTGGGTCACGGCGACCTGGCCGATCAGGTTGATCTCGAGCTGCCTGCGCAGCTGCTCGACCGGCAGGAACTCGATCGGCGCGGCCACCGCGATCCCCGCGTTGTTCACGAGCCCGGCCAGTCGCGCCCTCTCCGAGCTCGGCTCGCACGGCGGCGATCTGCCCGGAGTCGGTCACGTCGAGCCTGACCGAGGGGATCCCGCTGCGGCCGAGCCGCTCGGCGTCCTCGTCGCTCCGCACGCCGGCCACGGGCTCGAAGCCGAGCTCGCGCAGGTGGAGCACTGTCGCCTCGCCGATCCCGGTCGACGCACCGGTCACGAGAACCGTCCCGGAGGCCATCGAGCGAGCACCCTATTCGCTAGCGTCGCTGCGCGTGGACGTTGACGAGGCAATCCGCACCCGGCGCACGCACAAGGCCTACGGGCCCGAGCCGGTGCCGCGCGCGACCCTCGACGAGCTCTTCGAGCTGGCGCGCTGGGCGCCGAACCACCACGTCACGAACCCCTGGCGCTTCCGGGTGCTGGGGCCCGAGGCGCTCGCGCGGCTGAAGGAGGCCGCCGGGGCCGAGGCCGCCGCCAAGCTCGAGCGCGCGCCGACGCTGATCGTGGCCTCGGTCGTCAAGGACGGCGACCCGGTCCAGGACGAGGAGGACCTGCTCGCCGCCGCGGTGGCGAGCTACATCGTCCTGCTGGGCGCACACGCGCGCGGGCTGGCCGGCTACTGGCGGACGCCCGAGGTGCTGCGCCGGCCCGAGGGGCGCGCCGCGGTCGGAGTGGAGGAGGGCGAGCACGTGATCGGGCTGCTCCATCTCGGCCCGCTGCGCCAGGAGAAGGACCCGCCCGGCCGGTTGTCGCCAGCCGAGTTCGTAACGTACCTGTCGTGATCCCGCGCTCGGACGCCCTGGCCATGCTCGGGAGCGACAGCTTCGACATCGCAGTCGTGGGCGGCGGCATCACCGGAGCGGGCGTGGCGCTCGACGCGGCGTCGCGCGGGTACAGCGTCGCGCTCGTCGAGAAGGGCGACTTCGCCGCCGGCACCTCGAGCCGCTCCTCGAAGCTCGTCCACGGCGGCCTGCGCTACCTCCAGAACTTCGACCTCGGGCTCGTGCGCGAGGCCCTGCTCGAGCGCTCGCTGCTCGTCGAGCTCGCCCCGCACCTCGTCAAGCCGCTGCCGCTGCTCGTCCCGGCCTTCGGCGGCAGGCGCCCGGACCGCAAGACCGGCGTCGGCCTCAACATGTACGACGTGATGTCGTGGCGGCGCGGGCGCGACGAGGAGGAGTGGAGCCCGGCCCGGCACCGCACGATCGACCGCGAGGAGACGCTCGAGATGATCCCCGCGCTCGCGGCGCGCGACCCCAGCGCGGCGTACCTCTTCTACGACTGCCAGACCGACGACGTCCGGCTCGTCCTCACCGTGCTGGGCGAGGCCGAGCGCTTCGGCGCGGTGCTCGCGAACGGCTGTGAGGCGACCGGCCTGGTCGAGCGCGGCAGCCGGGCCGCCGGCGTGCTCGTGCACGACACGGACGGCGGCGGCGAGTTCGAGCTGCGCGCCACGAACGTCGTGAACGCGACCGGCGTCTGGGCCGACCGGCTGCGCCCGGACGAGATCTACGGAGAGGAGGAGGTGCCGCGCATCCGCCCGAGCCGCGGCACCCACGTGACGCTGCCGCGCGAGGCGCTCGACGTGTCCGCGGGGGTGATCGTCCCCGCCGCCGGCGGCCGCGCGATCTTCGTGCTTCCCTGGCTCGGCCGCACGCTCGTCGGCACCACCGACAACGACTACGAGGGCGGGCTCGAGCACGTGCCGCCGTCGGCCGCCGACGTGGAGTACCTGCTCGAGGCGGTCAACGTCTTCTTCGGCACGAAGCTCGGCCCGCCGGACCTGTCCGGCGCCTACGCGGGCGTCCGGCCGCTGATCTCGACCGGCGACCCGAAGAAGTCCGTCGACATCTCGCGCCGGGCGGAGCTCTACGAGACGAGCTCCGGGCTCGTCACGATCACGGGCGGCAAGCTCACGACCTGGCGGCGGATGGCGAAGATGGCCGTCGACCGGATCGTCGAGCGCGAGGGACGCGAGTCGGCCTGCCGCACCCACGAGATCCCGCTGGGCGAGCCGGTCGAGCCGAACGAGCTGCCCGAGGTGGAGTCCGTGGACGAGGAGAGCCGCGCGCACCTCGCGGCGCGCTACGGACACGCGGCGCAGTTCGTGCTGCGACTCGCGCAGGCCGCCCCGGAGCTCGGTGCGCGGATCAGCCCGGAGCTGCCCGACATCGTCGCCGAGGCGCCCTTCGCCGCCGCCCACGAGCAGGCGCGCTCGCTCGGGGACGTGCTGCTGCGCCGGACCCGGCTCGGTCTGCTCGACGCGCGCGGCCTCACGGCGCCGGGGAGCGAGCGAGCACGCGCCGTCGCCGAGGCGATGGCCGCGGAGCTCGGCTGGGACGACGCGCGCATCGCCGCTGAGCTCGACGACTGGCGCGAGCTGGCGCGCGCCGAGGGGCTCGTGGCTTCCGCGCCCGCCGCCACCGGAGCCGCCGCGTGATCCTTCGCCTGCGCGAGCGCACGCTCGACCTCTCCGAGCCGGTCCTGATGGGCATCCTGAACGCCACGCCCGACTCGTTCTCCGATCGCCAGGGCCCCAAGGAGCCCGGCGAGCTCGCCGAGCTCGGGCTCGCGCTCGTCGAGGCGGGAGCGGCGATCGTCGACGTGGGCGGCGAGTCGGGCCGCACCGACACGGAGGCGGTCCCGGAGGACGAGGAGGTCGCGCGCGTCGTCCCGCTCGTCGAGCGGCTCGCGGGCGCGGACGTGCTCGTGTCCGTCGACACCTGGCGCACGCCGGTCGCCCGGCGCGCGCTCGCAGCCGGAGCGGCGATGATCAACGACGTGAGCGGTCTCGCCGACCCCGGGCTCGCCGATGCCTGCGCCGAGACCGGCGCGGCGCTCGTGATCACCCACACGCGCACGCCGCCGAAGACGAAGGCCTTCCCGGGCTACGAGGACGTGGTCGAGGAGGTCGCGGCGCTTCCTGGACGAGCGGGTCGAGCTGGCCCGCGCGCACGGCGTGGACGAGGATCGCCTGGTGCTCGACCCGGGCATCGACCTCGCGAAGACGCCCGCCGAGTCCGTCGAGCTGCTGCGCGCGCTGGACGCGGTTCGCGGAGCGTGGCCTGCCGCTGCTGCTCGCCGTGTCGCGCAAGGACTTCGTCGGCGCGCTGACCGGGCGGCCGCCGGCCGCGCGCGACTGCGGGGACGCTTGCGGCGCTCGGAGCGGGCCTGCGCGGCGGCGCGCGCATCCTGCGCGTGCACGACGTGGCGGGCGCGCGTGACTTCCTGAGCGTCCGCGCGCGCTCGAGAGCGGCGCCGACGGCACGCTCGAGCTCGCCGAGAGCCTGCGCCGGGAGGCCGTATGAGCGCCGTCACGATCGCCCAGCTGTCCGACCTGCACTGCGGCTCGCCGCACTTCGTGCCGAGCCTGCTCGACCGCGCGATCGTCGAGGTCAACGAGCTCGAGCCCGGACGTCGTGATCATCTCGGGCGACCTCACCGGCGACGGCCTGCGCGGCGAGTACCAGCTCGCCGCCGAGTACCTCGACCGGATCGACTGCGAGCGCCTGATCGTGATCCCCGGCAACCACGACTCGCGCAACGTCGGCTACGTGCACTTCGAGGAGCTGTTCGGCGACCGCCGCGCGGTGCTGCACCACGACGGCGTCTCGATCGTCGCGGTCGACTCGACCGAGCCCGACCTCGACCACGGCGTGATCGGCCGCGGGCGCTACTCGTGGATCGTCGAGCGCTTCCGCGAGCACGAGGCCTTCCTGCGCATCTTCGTGCTCCACCACCACCTGCTGCCCGTGCCGGGCACGGGCCGCGAGCGCAACGTCGTCCACGACGCCGGCGACACGCTCGAGTGCCTGCAGCGCGCCGACGTCCACCTGGTGCTGTCGGGCCACAAGCACGTGCCCTACGCGTGGCGGCTCGAGAACCTGTTCGTCGTCAACGCGGGAACCGTCTCGACCACCCGGCTGCGCGGCAAGACGAAGCCCTGTTACAACGTGATCGAGGCCATCCGAGGAGCGCGTGACCGTGTACCGCAAGTACCCCTTCCACGAGCAGGACGCGATCATCTCGTTCGACCCGCGCACGTTCGAGTACGAGAAGGACCAGTCGCTGCTCGGGGAGACACAGCACGGCTGAGCGCGGGACCGGTGATCGCGCTCATCGACGGCGAGCACCATCCGGCGGCCGTGCGCGAGCTGCTCGACCGCCTGGAGGCAGAGCGCGGGCTCGCCGGCGTCGTGTTCTGCGGGGGCGAGGAGAAGCTCGGGCCCGGGTCGCTCGAGGAGCACTACGGACGATCCGTGGAGAGCGACGCCGGAGGAGGCGCTGCGACGGCTGGCGCCCGGCGCCGGCAGCGGTCGTCGACCTCGCGGACGAGCCGGTGCTGCCCGCCTCGGCCAAGCTGCGGCTCGCGGCGCTCGCGCTCTCGCTCGGCCTGCGCTACGAGGCGCCGGGCGCGCTGCTCGAGCCGCCGCGCTACGAGCCCGTTCGCCTTCGACGGTCCGAAGCTCGCGGTGATCGGCACCGGCAAGCGCACCGGCAAGACGGCCGTGGCGGGCCACTGGGCGACCCTGCTGCGCGAGCGCGGCGCCGACCCGGTGATCGTCTGCATGGGCCGCGGCGGGCCGGCCGAGCCGTGCGTGCGCGAGGCCGCCACGAGCCTCGACGAGCTGCTCGCGATCGCAGCCGCGGGCGGGCACGCGGCCTCCGACTACCTCGAGGATGCCGTGCTCGCGGGCGTGCGCACCGTCGGCTGCCGGCGCGTGGGCGGAGGCCTCGCGGGCGCCCCCGCGGAGTCGAACGTGCCGGCCGGCGCCGCGCTCGCCGCCTCGCTCGATCCCGGCGCGCTCATCTTCGAGGGCTCGGGCGCCTGCATCCCGCCGGTCGAGGTCGACCGGACGGTGTGCGTCGTAGGCCCCGGGCCGCCGGAGCCGTTCGCGGAGTACCGCTCGCTGCGCGCCGACCTCGTGCTCGCGCGCGGAGGGTGCGCCGGCGCCTGCCGGGCGCCGTCCCGTTTCGCCTCGAGCCCGAGCCGCTCGAGCCGCTGCCCGACGGGGCGCGCGTGGCGCTGTTCACGACCGGCGGGCCCGCCCCGGCCGGCGTCGAGCCGGTCGTCCTGTCCCGCAACCTCGCCCGCCGCGGCGCGCTCGCAGACGACCTCGAGCGCGCCGCGGCGAGCGCTGCGACGTCTACCTGACCGAGCTCAAGGCGGCCGCGATCGACACCGTCGCCCGCGCGGGCGCGGCCGAGGGCGCCCGGGTCGTCTTCCTTCGCAACCGTCCGGTGGGCGCGGACGACGCGCTGCTCGACCTCCAGCGCGATGCCGCCTGAGACGATCGTCATCCACAAGGGCCACGGCCTGCCCTACTCGAAGGGGCTGATGGCGCAGTCGCTCTCGGCGAGCGGGCTCGGCCCCGAGCGCTCGTTCGAGCTCGCTCGCGAGATCGAGCGCCGGCTGGCGCTGCGCGGCGACCGCCGAGATCGACGTGGACGGGCTCGACGAGCTCTGCCTCGAGCAGGTGCTGCTCGCGCGGCGAGGGCGAGAGCGCCGTGCGCCGCTACCTGCGGCTGGCGCCGGCTCGACCGGCTCGACCGGCCGCTCGTCGTGCTGATCGGCGGCACCACCGGCGTCGGCAAGTCGACGCTCGCGACGATGCTCGCCGGCGCGGCTCGGCATCACCCGCGTGATCGCGACCGACGTGATCCGCCAGGTCCTGCGCGCCTTCTTCACCGTCGAGGCGATGCCGACCGTCCACCACTCGGCGTTCGACGCGGGCGGCCTCGAGGGCTACGCCGACCAGGCCGAGCACGTGGCGACCGGGGTCGGCGGCGATCGTCGAGCGGGCCGCGAACGAGGCGAAGCCTCTGATCGTCGAGGGCGTGCACGTGCTGCCGGGGCGGCGTCCCGGCCGGCCTGCGCGAGAGCTGCGTGCTAGTCGAGGCGCTCGTGGTCGTGGAGCGACCCCGAGCTGCACCGCGGCCACTTCTCGCACCGCCCGGGCACCCGTCCGGCCGAGCGCTACCTCGCCGCCTTCGAGGACATCCGCGGCCTGCAGGACCACCTGGCGGCGCGGGCGCGAGGCCGAGGGCGTGGCCGTCGATCGACAACGAGAACGTGGACGACGCGCTGGCCCGCCTGATGGAGCTCGTGCTGGACGCGGTCGACGAGGCCGACCTGAGCGGCACGCGCCGCGGCGAGCGCTAGGGTTGACCGCCGCCATGCCGGTCCTCCAGACGCAAGGAGCTCGAGGACAGCCCGCTCGCCGACCTCCACGCGATCGCGTCGGAGCTCGGGCTCGAGGGCTTCCGCGCGAATGCGCAAGGACGACCTGGTGGCCGCGATCCTGGACGTGCAGCCCAGGCGCGGCGAAGCGGCGACGACGAGCGTGAGCCGGACGAGGTGCCGGCCGAGGAGTCGCTCGAGGCGCCGACGCCGCGGCCGCCGTGGAGGACCTCCCCCCGAGCCGCTCGAGACGCCCGTGCCGGAGCCTGCTGAGGCCGAGGCCCCGGAGGACGAGGACGAGGCCCCGGAGGACGAGGCCGAGGCCCGAGGACGAGGAGGACGAGGAGGAGACTCCTCCGAGGACACGTCGGAGGACACCTCCGAGGGCACCTCCGAGGATGAGGCCGCCGAAGCCGCCGCGAGCCCGCGGCCGAGGAGGAGGAGGAGCAGGTCACCGGCGTGCTCGACATCCTCGCGAACGGCAGCGGCTTCCTGCGCGTCGACGCCGCCGGGCAGTCGCGCGACGACGTCTACGTCTCACCCGCCCAGATCCGCCGCTGCGAGCTGCGCGCGGGCGACGAGGTGAGCGGGCCGGTGCGGCCGCCGCGCCGCAACGAGCGCCACCCGTCGCTGATCCGCGTGGAGACGGTCAACGGCGGGGACGCCGAGCCGCCCGAGCGAGCGGCCCTGGTTCGGGGACCTCGACGCGACCTTCCCGTCTGATCGAATCGACGCCCCGGCGGCGCTCGCAAGGCTGCCCTTCGGCCGCGGCTCGCGCGTCGCCGTCGCGAGGCCCGCCCGGCGCCGGCGCCACGAGCGCTCCTGCGCGAGCTCGCGGGCGCGCTCGCACAGGCCGGTGACATCGACGTCCAGGTCGTGCTCGCGGGCGTGCGTCCCGAGGAGGTCGGCGAGTGGCGCGCGAGCGGCCTCGACGTCGTCGGCGGCAGCTTCGACCGCTCGCCCGACGCCCAGGCCCAGGCGGCCGAGCTCGCGTCGAGCGCGCCAAGCGCCAGGTCGAGCGCGGCGGCCACGCCGCTGTCGTCGTCGACTCGCTCGGCGCTCTGCCGGGCAACGCGCAGCGCCGCGTCTTCGGTGCGGCACGCGCCACCGAGGAGGGCGGCACGCTCACGGTCGTCGCGGCCGACGGGCGACTCGGAGGAGGCGCTGCGCTGGGCCACCACGCGGATCGTGCTCGACCCGGGCGGCAAGCCCGGCCGCGCGCAGCGGGACGCTGCGCGAGGACGCGCTGAAGTAGCCGGCCGCCCTACTTGACCTCGAGCGTCTGCGCCATCGTCGTGGGGTGGACGAGGCAGACGAGCCTGTAGGTCCCCTTGACCTTCGGCGTGACGCTGTAGGTGCCGCGTCGTCTGGCCCGAGTAGACCGACGAGAAGCCGCGCGGGCCGTTGGCGACCGTCGACGTTGTGCGGCTTTGCGCCGTTGAAGCCCCAGGTCACCGTCTCGCCGACCTTCGCGGTGATCTTGCCCGGGCGGAAGAAGTCGTCGCCCGACCTCGAGCGGATTGCCGTCGAAGACGCGAGGAGCCGCGCGATCGGCTTCGCCAGCTGCGGCACCTTCAGGTCGTGGTTCGGCGTGCGGTCGAAGCGCTTGGGCCGATTGATGTCGACGATGTCCGTCGGCATCTTGCCGCAGCGCTTGACGCGAGTCGTCGGGCGTCACGAACCAGGTAGCCCAGAAGCCCATCGAGGCCACGTGCAGGTTGTGGTTGTCGTGGACCGCCACGCGCCGCAGCACCTCGCCCTCGGTGATCGGCACGCCCTGCGCGGCTGGCGAACGTGCCGTTGCCGATCGGCCCGGGCTCGTGCAGGATCGGCCGGATCGTGTTGTACACGTGATTGGGCAGGTGCGTGGTACGACGGGCGGCCTTGTAGATGCGCCGGCCGCAGGTGCGGCTATCGAGCGTCTGGTACTTGGCGCCGCCGTGCTGATGAGACGCGCCCACCATGCATCCGCCCGTTCAGCCCCTCGGCGCCACCCAGTCGCTCGCGCTCACGAAGTTCGAGCCCTTGCGCCCGCCGCCGGGGACGTCGTACGCCATGCCGTTCGCGAGATGTGAGCAGTTCCCGATCACGATCGGCGCGGATCGGCGTCCGCTGCTCCGTCGTGTAGTAGACACGCGTGCGGACGTAGAAGCTCTTGGGCTTCTTGTAGTGGTTCATCACCATCGCCGTGAGACGCCAGTCCGGCGCCGCGCCGTCGGCCCTGCGGTTGACCGATCCCGTAGACCCTGCGGCTCGACACCGGCAGCGGCGTGGCCGTGCGGCCGAGCGGATGTTCCTCGCCCCGCCCGCCGATGAAGCCGGACTGGCCCCAGCAGCTGCCCGGCGTCGTCGTTCGCGCTGCCCGATCGCGAAGTAGAGGAAGTGGTGGACCATCATCTTCGCGATCGGGAGCGGCTTCGCGTCCGGGTCCTTGGAGTCGACCAGCGCCATCTCCCTCCAGCCCGTGATGTAGCCGGGCTCGGCGGGCGCCTCGAGGCCGTTGGCGCGCAGCGTCACGTTGTGGGTGTCGTGCACGTACGGCAGCGACTGGATCTTGGGCGAGTAGAGGGTGAGCACCTTCTCGTTCGGCGCTCGCCGCCGGGGCGGCGACTCCAAGCATCGTGATCGCGACGGCCAGCATGGCCACCGACGGCTTCCGCATCCTCACTCCCTCTCGGCCGACTTCTTGCAGAACGGCTGCGAGAAGCCTAGCTAACGCCGATAGGCGACGCGGCGCCAGCTCGGTTCCGGCGAGAGCTCGATCAGCTCGAAGTTGCGGTCGGGCTGGGCGTAGCCGAACGAGTTGTCGGTCTCGTCGAAGACGAGCTCGAGCTCGCCCTCCATGACGCGCTGGTCGAGCCAGGCGCCGCGGAAGACGAGTCGCCGGATCCAGTGGACGAGCGAGCGCTCGGAGGGGCCGTTGAGATCGCCCCAGCACTCGTTGATGTGCTCGCCGAGCTCCGAGTGAGGCTCGGTCACCTCGCCGTTGACCGCGAGGTTCACGAGGTCCTCGCGCTCGTCGTCGCCGAGCGGCCCGTCGACGAAAGCCGAGCTTGGCGGCGGCCTGCTCGACGCGCTCGGTGAAGTCGCGCTCGTTGAACGTGAAGCGCAGCTCTCCGTACTCGAGCACATAGTCCGAGCCGGACTCGTAGTTTCCTCGGCGGGCGGTGTGGTCCATGGACGCATCCGGCGCTGGCCGCGGCCGGGCGTCGGCATCTTATGTTCGATTCCTCCCGCCGCGAGGGCTCTGCAACCGCGGTTGCACGCCGGGCGCTAGCGCGGCGCCTCGAGGGCCGCAGGCAGGTCCCGCCGGCCCGACACGCCGAGCTTGCGGTAGGCGCCGGTGAGGTGCATCTCCACCGTCCGGCGGGTGAGGAACAGGGCTTCGGCGATCTCACGGTTGCCGAGGCCCTCGGTGGCCAGCGCGGCGATCCGGCGCTCCTGCGGCGATAGCGAGTCAACCCCGCTGACGGCGGGGCGGCGGGGGCGTGCGCCGGTCGCGTGCAGCTCCTCCATCGCCCGGTCGGTCTCCACGACGGACCCGCACCGGTTGGCAAGCGCGAGCCCTTCGCGAAGGGGCTCGCGGGCGTCGCGGCGATGGCCGGCCCGCCGCAGGGCGGCGCCCAGGTCGATCAGCGCCCGGGCGTGCGCCACCCGGAGCTCGGAGCCGGCGAGCACGTCCACCGCCTCGCGTGCCCGCTCGGCCATCTCACCGCTCGGGGCGAGCAGCGCCTTCACGCGGAGGGCTTCGCCGATCGGCTCCGGGGCGCCGAACCTGCGGGCGATCTCGAGCTCCTGCTCGATCAGCTCCTCGGCCCGGTCGCGCTCGCCGAGCCGGGCCGCGGCGAGTGCCGCGCTGCTGCGCCACATGAGCGCCATCGGGTTCACGTACGCGATCGCCATCGCCCGCCGGCTTGCCTCCTCGAAGTGGTCCATGGCGGCCCTCGCATCGCCGAGCTGCAGGGCCAGGCGGCCGCGCGAAGCCAGTGCCTGGCAGAGGCTCAGTGTCGGCGGCAGCTCACCTGCCGGCCAGGCCTCGGCCAGCAGCGTCACGGCCTCCGAGAGCGTGCCGCGCTCGATGTGGACGTCGGTGAGCGCCGACAGCGCGGCCGGGAGGACCAGCGGATCGTCCGCGGGGAGAAGTGCCAGCGCCTCGAGCGCGTCGGCCTCGGCGCCGCCGACGTCGCCGATCCAAATCCTTCCGGAGGCGCGCAGGCCGAGGGAGTTGGAGTAGAGGAGCATCGAGCTGCGGGCGCGTCCTTCGTCGACGCCCGCGGTCCAGATCTCGATTGCCCTGTTCAGCTTGCCCGCGAGCGCCATGGCCACAGAGGCGGCTGTGAGGGCGATCGTCGTTGCGGGAGCGGCCAGCGTGGGGTGCTCCGAGCGGACCTCGGCCAGCAGCTGCCCGTTGCCCCACGCGGACTCCGCGAGTGCCTCGACCTCGACCGCCGTCCGGGCGGTCGTGCCCGCGAACATGACCGCCATCATCGCGAGCAGGCTGCGCTCGGTGGCGGTCTCACCGCGGCTCACCTCGCTCTCGAGCGCCACCAGCCGCTCGAAGGTCTCGACGCTCGGAAGCCCGCCCACCAAGCGGGTGGCGGCAGCCTGGAACTCGAGCCGCAGGAGCAGCTCTCGGTCAAGGCCCTCGGCCGACTTGAGGACCTCCTCGCAGGCGACGATCGCCTCGGGCACCTCGGCCGCCAGAAAGCGAGCCATGGAGAGTCCGAGCGCCGCCTGCGCGCGCTCGGCGGGAGTGCTCGACAGGCGCGCGGCCTGCTCCATCCGGCCGGGCGCCTCGGGCATGCGGGCCGCGGACTCAGCCGCGCCGAGGTCGAACAGGAGCGACCGCCGCACCGATGTCGGGGCCTCCTCTTCAAGGGCGCGTCGCAGGTACCGCACCGCCTGGTCCGGAGAGCCGCGGTTGGCGGCTCTCCGTGCCGCGTCCGTCAGCGCATCGAACGCCCAGCGCTCGCCCACGGGGCCCGCGCGCCCGGCGCCCAGCAGATGAGCGGCCACGCGCTCGGTACGAGCCGCGTCGCGCGCCAGCGCGCGAGCGGCGGCCATGTGCAGCTGCACCCTCTCCGCGGCCGGGATCGAGTCCCGGAGCGCCTGATGGATGATCGGGTGTAGGAACCTCGGCGGGAGGCCCGGCTGCAGGAGCCCGGCCTCGATCAGCGCGTCGACGGCGTCCGCCGCCGCCTGGCGGTCGATGCCGGCCACCTCCGCCGCATCGGCCAGCGACGCGTCGTTGCCGAGGATGGCCAGCGTCTGCGCCACGGCGCCGACCGTGGGCGGGCGCGATCGCAGCCGCGCAGCCACGAAGCGGGCAACCGATGGCGGTCCCATTGCGGCGATGGCGCCCGCGTCGAGGCTGCCGCGCTCTGCGATTCGCTCCTCGAGCGCAGCGATCAGCTGACGCGCTAGCAGCGGGTTCCCGCCCGTCGTTCGCGCGCACTCGGCGCAGACCTCGTCCAGGGTCTGGGGGCCGAGCGCGGCGCGCACGAGCTCGCCGACCGCTCCCGGGCTCAGCGGACTCGGCCGGACCACGGTCAGCCGATCACGCTCGACCAGGCTCTCCAAGACCTCGGGCGCCGCAGCGGCCTCGCCCGTGCGCACCGTGAGGATCGCGCAGGCCGGGATCTCCTCGATCCTCGCCTCAAGGTAGGCCAGGAAGCGAAGGGATTGCTCGTCCGCCCAGTGCGCATCGTCGACGAGCAGCGCGAGCGGCCGCTCATCCGCCAGCCTCGCGCAGAGCCAGTGCAGGCCGTGAAATCGCGCGAACAGGCGATCCTCCGCGGCTGCCCGGTCGGGAACCTCTTCGAAGAGCGGGCGCGCAAGTCCGGCGGCGCCCGCGAAGACCCGGTCGCGCTCGGGCTCCGTGAGAGGCTCGATGCTCGGTCCCAGGAGCTGGACCACCACGCCGAGCGCGAACTCGCTCTCCATCACGCCACCGCGCGCGCGAAGAAGAGCCATCTGCTCTCCCTCGGCGAGCTCCGCCGCCTTTCCGAGCAGGGACGTCTTGCCGATCCCGGGCGCCCCCTCGATCGCCACGAAGGCCCCCGAGCCGGCCGCCGCGCTGCGGAGCGGACCGGCGATCCGGTCCAGGTCGGCCGCTCGCTCGAGCAGATCGGTCCATCTGTCCAGATCGGTCGTCCGGGGCCGTGCGGCCGTCGGACCTCGCATGTCTCGCCCCCGGGCTCGCCTCGCCTGGCGGCAAGCGTATCCCCCGGGCGCCCGACGTAACCCTACGGAGGCTCCACGTAGCGAAACGGGCGCTTTGTCACCTAACTTGGTGATAGCGATCGTGAGCCGGAGCGTCGAAATCCTGGGGCCCATCGAGATCCGTCTGGCTCACGGTGAGAGAGCGCCGGTGCCGCGCGGGCGCGTGCTCTCGCTCCTGGCGCTGCTCCTCGTGCACCGCGACGCGACCGTTCACACCGACCGCATCGTGGACGAGCTCTGGGGGGACGCGGAGCTGACGAACTCGAGGAACGCCGTCCAGGTGGTGGCGTCGAGGCTGCGCGCGGCGGTGGGCGAGGGCGCCCTCGCCTCGGAGGGGGGCGGCTACGCCCTGCGAGTGCCGCGCGGCGCCGTCGACGCCGACCGTTTCGAGGATCGCCTGCGGCGCGGCGCCGAGGAGCTGGCGCGGGGGGAGTCCCGTCACGCGGCCGAGACCCTTCGGGACGCTCTCGGGCTCTGGCGCGGCCCGGCGCTCGTCGACGTGGGCCACGACGGCTTCGCCCAACCTGAGATCGCGCGGCTCGAGGACCTGCGCCTCACCTGCCTCAGCGAGCGGCTCGACGCCGACCTCGCCTGCGGCCGCCACGCGGAGCTCACCGGCGAGCTCGAGGCGCTCGTCAGCCGCCATCCGCTGCGGGAGCGCCTGCGAGGGCAGCTCATGCTCGCGCTCTACCGCGCCGGCCGCCAGGCGGACGCCCTGAGCGCGTATCGCGCCGCTCGCGAGGCGCTCGTGGACGGGCTCGGCATCGAGCCGTCGCTTCGGCTGAGGGCCTTGGAGGCGGCGATCCTGCGTCACGAGGTGCGGGGGCCGCGCCCGGGGGCCGGCCGGCGTGTGACCTGGTCCTCCCACGGCCTGACCACTCAGTTCAGGAGCCTCTTCGCGCCCTGCTCCAGCGCCACGACGACGCGGCCCGCCTAAGCGGGCCGCGTCCGGCGCGAGCCCGTCAGGCCCACAGCATGTACCAGGTATCCGAGTTGGTCTTGTTGCCGGGCTTATTGCTGTCGGCGATCTTCTCGGAGAAGGCGTCCTCGCCGTTCTCGAACGGCCAGACGTTCTCGTCCCACGCACCGATCCAGTGGAAGATCCCGCCGAACGCCGCGTTGTTCAGCGTGTGGCCGCCCTCGTGTGCGAGGTCGTCGTTGATGCCGTTGGACTGATTGATGTAGATGAAGTTGCCGAGGTTGTAGCCCCCGACGTCCTTGTTCGGGAACGGTCCGAAGGCCCCGCCGTGGGTGACGATCGAGCCCGTGCCCCAGTCGATCTTGAACCCGTTGATGTGCGCGGGCTTCCATTGGTTGAACGTCAGGCCGGCGATGACCAGGCCCGTGGTGAAGACCGCCAGCCCGAGCCCGGTCGCGATCCAGGAGGTAGGCATGAGCCAGCTGGACCAGCCCAGGATGGCCTGGTAGGCCGAGTTGCTGGCGATGCCCTCGAAGGACGCGAGCAGGCCGATCGCCCCCAGCACCGGGCCGGCGAGGGCCGCGTTGACGGCGGCGTTCAGCCCGATCATGAACCCGAGCGCGAACTCGCCGAGGTGGTTGTCGCCCGTGGCGGCTATGTACGCCACGCTCATCACCGAGACGGCGTAGCCGATCGGTCCGACCAGGAACCCGGCGATCGCGCCGACCACGCTCCAGAACGACATCCCGTTGGGGTCGGCGTTGTTCATCGGATCGTTTCCGACGTAGGCGTAGGGGTGGAAGGCGCGCGGGATCGTCAGGTAGCGCTCGGGCCGCAGGACGGCGATCGGGTCGGGCTGCAGGAAGCGCGCCGTTGCGGGGTCGTAGTGGCGGCGCTGCATGTGGTACAGGCCCGACTCCGCGTCGAACGTGTGCGTGCCGAAGCAGCGCTGGTCGATGTCGCCGCTGCTCGCCGCCACGTTGCCGAACGGCTTGTACGCGATGGCCGCCACCTTGACCCCCGCGTCGTCCGTGAAGAACGACGTGGTGCCGAGCGGGTCGGGATGCATGTAGCGCGTGCTCGCCTCACCGAGAACGGCGACCCGCAGGTCGCCGACCTGGGCGAACAGCGTCGCCGTCCCGTCGCGAACCTCGGCGTGCCTGCCGAGGAAGTTGGTGCGGGAGACGCCGCCGCGGCCGTCGTCGACCACCTTCGAGACGCGCACGCCGAAGGGGTCGTAGCCGTACTCCGCCACGAGTCCCTGGCCATCCTCGAAGCGCGTGAGCGCGCTCTTGTAGTCGTACTCGAAGCGCTGCGCGCCCCGGCTTGCGACGTTCCCGTTCAGGTCGTGGCCGACATCCTCGAGTGAGCCACCCGCCGGGGTCATCCCGGTCAGCCGATACGGACGCGCGGCGTCGTCGTGGTGCAGCGCGGCGCCGGTGTCGCCGAGGCCGGTGAGGTTGAAGTTGCGGTCGTAGGTGTACTCGAGCGCGGGACCGCCGCTCTCGGTGACCTCGCGCAGCTGCCGCAACGGGTCGTAGGAGTACTCGCGCACCCCCGCGCCTCCCGGCGTGGCGTCGTCACTGCGCAACAGCAGCCCCATCCCGTCGCGCTCGTAGTCCATCTCGTGCAACACCTGGCCCTGAGGCCCCGTGGTGCGCTGGTTGCGGACGTGGCCGGGGCCGGGCGTGTATTCGACCTCGGTGACGACGCCGTTGGCGTAGCGCAGCGTCGTCGGGAGCCCGCGGACGTCGTAGGAGACCTCCTCGAGGATCCCGGGGATCGCGCGCACGTGGCCGTTGGGCGTCAGCTCGCGCTCGATCCGGCGTCCGTCGGTGTGCGTGACCGCGAGCTCCCTGCCGAGGCCGTCGTACTCGAAGTCGAGCGACTCGGGGCGGGCTGCGCCGTCGAACTCGTACTCGTGGCGCGTGAGGCGCCCGGCGGCGTCGTAGGTGAAGCCCTGGCGCCCGCCGGGGTAGCTCACCGACGCGAGCCGGCCGAGGGCGTTGCGCTCCAGGTCGTCGTAGCCGAGCTCCTCGACGGTCTCGCCGGCCAGCTCGAGGCGCGTGAGCCGGCCCATGGAGTCGATCTCCGCGCGCAGGTCGTTGCCGTTGGCGTCGACGCTGCCGACGGCCGCGCCCCGGGCGTCGTAGAACAGGCGCCGCCGGCCGCCCTCGCGATGGTCCACGACGAGCCGGTGGCCCGCCCGGTCGTACTCGCAGGTGGAGAGCGTGCCGGAGTCGTCGCGCACCGCCAGCAGGTAGCCGTCGGGGCTCACGTCGAAGCTCGTGGTGGCTGTCTCGCCGTCGCCGAGCATCTGCACGACCCGGGTGCGCTCGCGCAGCACGTTGAACTCCTCCCGCCGCGGCGTGTCCGCGCGGTCGGCGTCCTGGAGCATCACCTCGAACGGCCGGTACGACGCGCGCGCGATCCCGCCGCCGTAGTCGAGGCTCTCGACGACGCGCCCGCGGCCGTCGTAGCGCATCGCTCGGTGCGGGCGGCCGGTCGTCCTCGGCCGCCTGAAGGCGAGCGAGGTCGCCTGCGTCGGCTCGTACTCGCGACGCACGTCGCCCCACGGGTTGCGCAGGCTGAGCGCGGAGACGACCACGCGGCCGTCGCCCGACTCGACCCGCTGCTGGAACTCCTTGCCGTGTCCGTCGAAATAGGTGACGGCGGCGCTCGTCTCTCCCGGCGCGGCGCTGAACGTGGCCCGGCGGGCGCTCGGCACCGACTGGTCGTCGAAGGAGAACGTCTGCGGCGGAGCCTCGGGATCGTCGCCCGGCAAGAGGCTCGCCAGGATGCGACCCTGTGCGTCGTACTCGAAGCGCGCGACGCTGCCGTCTCCGTACTCGATGGCCGTCGGCTGCCCGACGGCGCGGTCGTAGACGTAGGTCGTCTCGGCCACGTCGTCCGAGAGCAGGGTGCGGAACAGCCCGTCGGGGTCGTACGCGTAGCTCTCCTCGTGCCCGAGCGGGTCGCGCCGCGCGAGCTTCACGCCGCGCTCGTCGTAGGAGCAGCGCTCCTTGTCGGTGAACAGCGAGGGCGTGCCGTCGGCATCTCGGTCGCGGTGGTAGCCGAGCTCCTCGGCGGTCATCCCGCGGTAGTGCGCGGCGAACTGGCTCACGGGCAGCACCAGGTGCTCCTCGCGCACGAGCAGGCCGCGATCCGCCTCGCCAAGGCTCAGACCCACGAAGTCCGGACCGTCGTAGTAGCGACGGTGCTCGCGCAAGACCTGACCGGTCCCGTCGCGCTCGACCACCCGGGCGGGCCTGTCGATCAGGTGACGCGTGGCGCTCGTCGCGTACGCGACCTCCGAGATCCGCACCAGCTCGGGCTGGGCGACGCCGTCGCGGATCCCGTAGCCACGCGTCGTCTCGCGCACCACGTTGCCCCTCGCGTCGTACTCGTAGGTCTTCTCCTCCCCGCGCACGTCGTCGGTCCGTTCACGGTCCTCGGCTCGGTGCGCAGTCACCGTCACGAGCGCCCGCGGCCGCTCGGCGCGCGGCGCTGTGGGGAGGAGGCGCAGCTCGTAATCGCACTCCTCGACGCGGTCGGGCCGGTCCTCCTGCGGCGAGCCGTCCAGGGAGAAGGTCTCCGTGCGCGCGAGCCGGCCGTTGAGCTCCACGTGCTCCGGACCGTTTCCGGGAACGCGCTCCTGGTCCATCAGGAAGTGGGAGACGGAGAGGGTGTCGGGCCGGCTCTCGTCGCCGCGCTCGATCCGCTCGGTGCGCCGGAAGCCCTGGAACTGCCGCGTGCCCGAGGCGAAGTGGCCCTCGTGGTAGCTGTAGTCCACGACGGTCTCCTGCCCGGAGACGGCGTCGACCTCGCGCGAACGGGCCACGACCGTCAGCGGGAACGGAAGGTTCGTCGACCAGAGGATGCCCTCGTCGGCGTCGCGCAGGTACTCCTCGACGGCAGAGCGGTAGCTCAGCTCGGAGCGAAGGCCGCTGCCGTTGTCGACCGACGTGAGCAGGTGGGGCGGCTGGCCGGGCGCGAACTCGACCTGCACGTAGGCGGGGCGCCCGAAGCGCAGGCTGCACCACAGCACTCCCGCCCCGGCGCCGCCGTTCATGTTCACGGCGCGCAGCGTGTTCGGGATGGGCGCCGGGACCGGCGCGATTCGCACGAGCTCGCGCGAAGCGACTGCCCGTTGCGGTTGACGGCCACCTCGAGGCCATCGGCCGTAACGCGAACCAGGTCGGCACAGCCGTCGTCGTTCACGTCGGTCGAGCGTGACGCTGCCGGGGTCCGCGGCGAGGCCGGGCAACTCCGGGCTGTCGTCCATCACGACGCGCGGGCCGAAGCGGCCGTCGCGCAGTCCGGGCCAGCACTCGACGAGGCCGGAGCGCACCCTCACGATGTCGGCCACGCCGTCGCCGTTCATGTCGGCGAGGTGGACGAGTGGGTCCGCGAAGTCGACCCCCGCCGGGCCGTCACCGTTCTCGATCGGGCGAACCTGCGGCTCCGACCAGCCGTCCGCGCCGCCGTTGCGCCACACGGTGAACTCTCCGTTGCCACTCGAGATCGCGTCGACCCGGCCCGTCGCCGTCGTCGTCCATCAGCCGCACCTGCCCCGAGCTCCACGGCGGCGCCGCGGCGTGGCCCTCCGGATAGGCGACGAAGCGCGTCCAGCCCTCGTCGCCGCCGTTCTCGAAGTAGCCGTGCAGCGGCTGGCTCCCGGCCACGAGCATGTCCGAGGTCGCAGAGCCGTCGGCGTCGGCGAACAGCACGCCGCTCTCGCCGAACGACGAGATCGTCGGCGTCTCGCCGACTGGGCGTGCCTCGCCCCAGCGCCCGTCACCATGGTTCGGCCAATAGGTCTGGACCCCGTTCGTGACCTGCAGGATCCCGGGCAGCGGCGCTCGGTCGAGCGCCAGCAGTGCGGTGTCGTCGGTCTCGAGCGACGGCGGCTCGGCGCCGCCCGGCGCCTCCATGAAGCGCACGCGCGCCGCGCGCGGATCGAACGGCGAGTAGCCGAAGCTGCACCGGCGGGCGTGCGACGTCCTGCGACTCGTCGGCCGCCGTCCCGTGGAAGGTCATCGCGATCGCCGCGAGCAGCGAGACGCCGCAGGCCGGCTCCTGCTCGTAGGCGAACGCCCACGACCTGATGCGCCGCTCGGCGTCGGTCCCGGGATCGACGAACAGCTCGATCCGTGCGCAGCGCCGCGCCAGCGTGCGCAGAAAGCCCTCGTGCCCGTCCTGGCGAACGTCCGGGCGGTCCTCGTAGGTGAAGCGCAGCTCGTACGCCGCCCAGCGCACCGACGCCGGGTAGGCGGCGCCGCCGTCGTGCTCGTAGCCGTACTCGATCGGTGTTCCCGGAGGCGATCGAGCGAGCGCTCGACCAGCCAGTCCTGTACGCGCTCGGGATGGCCCGGCTCGGCGACGCGCCCGGCCTCCGTGAGGCCGCATTCGTGCACGACGCCGTTGCGCTCCTCGACGAGCCAGCCGTCGCCCGAGCGGCGGTAGCGCGTGAACATGCTCTCGGCCGTGGCGGCGTAGGAGCCGTCGGGCGTCTCGGCGAGCTCCTGTCCGCCGTCCAGCCAGCGCTCGGCGGTGCCATTGCCGGGCAGGCCGAAGTCGAGCCGGCGCGAGATCTTGCGCAGCCCCAGGCGCCAGCCGAGCCCGAACGGGCCGAAGCCCATGCCGTGCGAGTACTCGAGCGCCAGCCTGGCGCCGTGCCCGGCGCGCCCGTCGGGCAGCGCGAGCTTGTACGAGTAGACGCCCTGGCCCGTGTTGAGGTTGACGGTGAAGGCCTCACCGAGGCCGGAGACGTTGCCGTTCCCGCTCGGCGGGGCGGTGACGCCGGTTCTTGACTCTGGGCTTGACATGGCAATCGCTCCTAGCGGTAGTCGAAGTTGAACTCGAGGAAGACCATGAGGTCGCTCAGGCCGCTCAGATCGAGCTGCGCCGTCGCGCACGAGGTTCGGGTTGTCCTCCGCGGTGATGCGGACGGTCCAGCTGTCGATGACCGGCTCGCCGCGCAGCGGCGCCGAGCGCCGTCGCTGTCCACCTCGCCGGCCGCATTGGTCGTGAGCGTCAGCTGCTCGCCGTGCTCATCGGACGCAAGTCGCAGCGTGAGGTTGCGCACCGTGGACGGCTCGCCCGTCAGCCTCAGGACGATGTCGCTGCGGCGCCGGTTCGTCTGGTTTGACGGGAACATCGCGGCGCTGAAGGAGAACTCCGCCTCGCCGTTGTTCTTGAGGAAGAAGAGCTCGTCGGGCAGCTCCATCGCCAGCGAGATCACCCGGGCGGAGGCGCCCGTGTCGGGCAGCGACGCCTTGACGCTCGCCTCCAGGGCGGGGCTGAAGTAGCCGTCGTAGTAGAGGATGAGCTGCGCGTCGAGAATGTCGCCGAGGTCGAAGCGATTGGCTCCCGGCGGCAGCTCGAGCTGCCACAGCGCGTCGATGCCGTTCAGCTCGAACGCCCTCAGGTCGTTCGGGTTGAAGCGGAACATGAGCGCGTCGCCACGCACGCTGTACTGAGACAGCGGCATCACGTCGGCCGGGTACGTGCGCGAGACGATCGAGCCGTCCGCCCCGCGGAACCTCGACACGCCGACGTTCCGCAGCGTGCCGGCCAGCGTGGTCGCGCTCGTGATACCGACAAGCGCCAGCTCGACGTTGCGCAGCTTGCACAGGTACATGCCGGGGTGCTCGCGGTCGAAGTCCGCGAACTCGGTCGGGAACCTGCAGAGCCCGCGTGTGCGCAGCTCCTGGAACGCCATCGGGTAGGCGTCCGCGATGCTGATCACCTTCTTGACCGGCAGCTTCTTGGACTTCACCGTCGTCACGTAGTCGAGCGTGAAGGCCTCGATGTCGGCCCCCAGGCGGTCGGCTCCGAGAAGCTCGCCGACGCCCGCGTCCAGTAGTCGTACCGGATCAGCTGGAGGCCCCGCTCGGTCTCGGCGTTGTAGGCCCGCTCGGTCAGCATCGCCACCTCGATCGCCATGTCCAGGTAGCGGCGGGTGAGCCCGCGTGCCTGCGCGGCGAGGTCGAACCACAGGCGCGCGCTGAACTCGCGCATGTCCAGGTAGTCGCGGTTCTCCTCGGCATAGGTGAGCTGGAGCCCGGCGATGACGACGCGCTGCTCAACCACGGGGATCCGCGCCTCGGCCTGGTCGAGCTGCTCCGCGGCGATATCCCTGGCGGCCTCGGCATACTCCACCGCTCGCTCGAGCCGCGCGACCTCCATGTCCTGCGAGATGCGCGCGCGTTGGAGGACCAACGCCGCCCCCGCGAAATCGAGCCTTGCCATCGCGACGCTGTAGTCGAGCCAGACCTGCGCCCAGGCGAATTCCTCGAACTCCTCTTGCGCTGCAATGGCGCCGGCGAGCTGCTCCTCCGCGTAGTCCAGGCTCGCCTGCGCGACGTCGACGCCGGCCTGTGCCTCGTCGAGGCCGCGCTGCTCGAGGACCACCGCCTGTTCCGCGACGTCCGCCTGCTGGGCGAGCTGCTCGCCGCGCAGCTCCTCGTTCTCGGCGTTGCTCTTGAAGAGGATGTAGCGCTGCTCTATCTGCGAGGCGCTCTGCGCGAAGTAGCGGGCGGTGGTCTGCAGGTACTCCCAGCCGAACGGCGCAAGGTAGCCGGGCGCGAGCCCGAAGAAGTTGAGGCCGGCGGCGATCTGGCCGAGCTTCACCCTGGCCTCGAGCACCCGGGTGACGATCTCCGGGTTCTCCCCCAACGCGGTGGGGTCCTCGGCCTCCAGGACGGCCTGCACGCGTGTCCTCATGGCGGCGAAGGTGGCGTCCGCGTACAGCGCCGAGTCGAGGTCGAGCGTCCCGTCGGGGCGCACGATCTGCGCGTACTGGGTCCGCGCGGCGGGGAACGCTGCGGTGTCGTCACGCGCCGCCCGGTAGGCGGCGTCGCCCCTGGCGCGATAGACGTCTGCCAGCTTGGTCCAGAGCTCCACCGCCTCGTAGGCCTCGTTGATGTACGGGTAGAGGAGCGTGTCCTTGTAGTTCTGCTCGGCCTCCTCGAAGCTCCCCAGGCCGACCAGGGAGTCGCCGATCGCCATCGGGATCACGAAGAAGTACATGTGCGGCAGGTAGGCGATCATCTGAGTGACAGACGCGGCGAATCCCGTCACCAGGCTGAGGTCGCGCGTCTTCGCGATGGCCTCGAGCAGCGGCAGCGTGCTGCTGCCGGCGGTGAGCTCGAGGACGGGCGCGTCGCTGACGTTCTGCAGCACGAAGGACTTCGCGGGCTCCGAGTCGGCCACGTACTGGGAGGCGATCAGCACAGAGCCGTTCTGGGCGGCGCCGACACCCGCGCCCGCCTGAGTCGCGCCGTTTCCGCCCGGCTCGGGCCCCGTGGTCGTGCCCGCCCCGCCGCCCGCGACGCGGCCGCCTTTCGCAGTCCCGCCGCCGAGGGCCCGCCCACCGATTGCCGTGGCCGCGCTGATCGCGAAGGGCGAGCCCGCCACCACGACCGGGCCGATGTTGTGGTTGGCCCGCAGCTGACCCGCCTGTGCGGCGGTCTGGGTGGCGAGCTCGGGCTCGCCCGCGCGGCGGAAGACGCCCACCATCGTGTCGAGCGCGGTCACCCGCGCTTCCAGGTCGCCGCTCGTCGTCATGAGCTCGAGGCTCTGCGTGCCGAGCTCCGCGGCCCGCTCGTTGTCGTCGGCCTTGTCGGCGAGCACCGCCATGTCGTGGGTCAGCGCGCCGCGGATGAGCGAGTCGTCGTCCGGCACCAGCCCAAGCGCGTCCTCGTACAGCTTCAGGGCCTCGCCCCAGCGTTCGTCCGCCACCTCATTCGCGGCGAGCTCGAGCGCGTGCAGCACGTCGTCGTGGAAGGACGTGACGATGAGGCCGCTGCTCGTAGCGGGCTCGAGCCGCCGCTGCATCTTGGCCGGCAGCAGCGACTCGTCGGCGATCAGCGAAGCCGGAAACGCGGGCGCGGCGGCCGGGGTGGCCCGCAGCATCGCGGCCGCCTGGGTCGCGAGGACCTCGACCAGCTCGGCGTCGATCGGGAGCTTGTCCACGACGATGCGCGGGTCCACCGGCATCGTCGGGTGGGACGTGTTGAGGATCAGCAGCCGCACCTCCTCGAACGCGTCGAGCGCGAGCCCGTACTCCTCGTTCTGAAGGTGCTCCTCACCCTCGAGGATCCGGTCGTAGACGTCTTGCTCGTACTCGTCCGCGGGGCTCATGACGGTGTAGCCGTCGCTGACGAGCGGGCGGTCGAGCGGGAAGTGGTACGTGTAGCTGCGCTCGGCGATGTAGGTCGGGGCGGTCGCCATGGGGTCCTCCTACCGGCGCCCGCGCGCGGCGCCGGGGAGCTTGCGAGCCATGGGCGGCCGGCGGAGGCTGGGCCTTGCGGACGGCGACGGCCTTGCGCGATCGAGAACCCGCGAGGCGAGGGTTGCCAGAAGGGGTGCGGAGGGCATGCAGAGCAGGCTGACCCGAACCGCTGTCCGATCGCTTTCGAAGCGCTGTCACTCGGCGGGGCGGCGTCGCCTCACCGCAACGGAGGGCTGATACGCCCCCGCTCCGGGTACCTCGCACCCGACTGGCGCAATCGCCAGATGTAGCCGGGCGACCTTGTCCGAGGCCGCCCCATACCCCGGGGAGGGGAGGACGTATGCAAAAGGGCAGACTCGGTCCGCGAGCGCTATCGGTGGTGGTCTCAGCCGTGGTCCTGGCGCTGGGCCTCGGAGGTGCCGTCGTCACGGCCGCGCCCACGACGGGTGGCCACGAACAGAAGGCTGCGCACACCAGCCAGGCCGGCGATCACGATGGCGGTGATCGGGGTCAGCGTCACAGCATCTCCGACGACGAGATCGCGATCCAGCTGTGGAACTTCGCGGCGTACGTCGGCTTCGGTACCGACGCGGCGACGCAGGCCAGGGCCGAAGAGGTCCTGCGACGGCTCAGCGAGATCGGCTACCGGAACGTGGAGCCGTTCACGTTCAACGGCCGCACCGCCGCGGAGTTCAAGGCGCTGCTCGACAAGTACGACCTCAAGGCGCCGTCGCGCCACGGTGACGTGTCAATCACCAACTTCGCGACGACGCTGGCGGACTCGAAGACGCTGCGCCAGAAGTACGTGGGCTCCGGCGGATTCCCGACGCCTGGGATCAGCAGCTATGAGAACACGCTGGCGACCGCCATCGTGATGAACGAGCTCGGCCGGCGCTCGGTGCGCAACGGGACCGGGAAGTTCTACGGCCACAACCACCAGCCGGAGTTCCGGACCAAGTACGTGGACCCGGCGACGGGCGAGGAGAAGAGCGCGTGGCAGATCCTCGTCGAGAACACCGACCCGCGCTACGTGACGTTCCAACTCGACGTCCTGTGGGCGACCGACGGGGGGGCCGACCCGGTCGCGCTGCTGCGGCGCTTCGGGAACCGGATCTTCAGCCTGCACGTCAAGGACGGGATCAACGTCGCGGACCCGGCCAACGCCACGCCCGTCCGTATGGGCGAGGGCGAGATGGTCTTCGAGCCGATCCTGCGCGCGGCCGAGGGCCATGTGAGGTACTACATCTACGAGCAGGATCCGCCGTTCGGCGATCCGACCTTCGATCCGTTCGCCTCCGCGGAGGCGGGCTTTGAGTACCTCGACCGCGTGAGGTTCTAGAAGGAGGCGGGGGCGCCTCCGCGGCGCCCCCGCACCTTCATCGTTCTACGGAGTCGGCTCCCTCAGGATGACTTCGTCGCTCCCCTGCTGGGGCGTCTCGCCCCCGCCGGGGTTGTCGGTGTAGCTGGCCACGAACACGGCGGCGATGTTGCCGGCCGCCTGGTGGGCCGCGTCGAGCGGCGGCACCATGATGTCGCCCTCGCACCCGGCTGTCTCCGCCTGCGGGTGCCCGTGCTGGTCATGACCGAGCACGTACGCCACGTTGACCCGCGCGCAGTCCACCGGCTGGTCGTCCTCTACCTCCACGACGAAGTGCACGGTCTGGCCGAAGCGGAACGGCGGCGGCGTGGGTGTCACGGTCAGGTCGACCTCCGGCGCCTGGTTGCCGATCACGATTCGCACCGAGCTGGAGGCGGAGCGGCCGCTCGTGTCGGTCACACGTAGCGTGGCCTCGAAGATGCCGCGCTCCGTGTACGTGAACGTCGGGTTCGCCGCGCGCGAGTCGATGGTGCCGTTGGCATCGAAGTCCCACGCGTAGGCGATCGTGTCACCGTCCAGGTCCTCGGTGCCCGCGCTCGAGAACTCCACCGTCAGCGGGGGCGTGAGGGACGATGTCGGCGTTGCCGACACCTCGACCACCGGCGTGTACTCACCGCCTCGCACGAAGTCGATCCGCGCCAGCTGGGCCTCCGGATTCTCCGAGAAGAACCCATCCCCGTACTCGAGCGTGTACAGCGCGCCGTTGAACCCGAACTCCATGTCCATCGGGTTGTCCTGGACGATGTTGGGGTCGGCGCTGGTCGGCCCGCCGAACAGGTGGTGGATCGCCACCAGCCGGCCGCCGTTCGGGCGGCCCAGCTCGAACAACTTGACGTAGTCGCGCGTCCACTCGTAGAACAGCGGGTGGCCGCCGAAGGCCGGTGGCCAGCGCAGTGGCGAGCGGTTGTCGGCGTCGAAGTCGTACGCCGGACCGCCCATCGGGCCGATGCCGTTGCCGCCGCGCTGCTCGAGCAGCTCGGGGAACAGCCCCTGATCGGCCGCCGGATAGCTGTACCAGACGTTCGGCTGGATCACCTGCGGCAGCTGGCGCTGGCCCGTGTTGTGGCGCGAGTCGTTGGTCGGCCGGTTGCAGTTGAACTCCTCGCCCGACTGCGGAGCGCCTGGCGTGAAGTCGAAGTCGACGTACGGCATGTCCGGCGTGACGCAGAACGGCCAGCCGTAGTTGCCGGGCCGGCGGATCAGCATCCAGCGGCCGTGCCCGGCGGGGCCTCGTGCCGGGTCGAACATGTTGGCGTCGGGCGAGTAGTCGCCGACGTAGATGTCGCCGTTGTTGCGGTTGACCGCGAAGCGGAACGGGTTGCGCAGGCCCATGGCGTAGATCTCTGGACGGGTCTGCGCCGTTCCGCGCGCGAACAGGTTGCCGTTCGGGACCGAGTAGCCCCCGCTCGCCCCGACGCGGATGCGCAGCATCTTGCCGCGCAGGTCGTTGGTGTTGCCGGCGGTCCGTCGAGCGTCGAACGCGGGATTGCGGCTCTCCCGGTCATCGATCGGCGTGTAGCCGGAGGAGAAGAACGGGTTCGTATCGTCGCCCGTGGACAGGTAGAGGTTTCCCTCGCCGTCGAAGTCGATCTGGCCGCCGACGTGGCAGCAGATGCCGCGATCGGTGGGCACGCGCAGGATCTCCTGCTCGGAGGCGAAGTCGAGGGTGTTGCCCTGCAGCTTGAAGCGGGACAGGAGCAGGTAGCCCCTGAACTGCGCAAGGCGCGCCCGGTCCTCCGCGGTGACCAGGTCGAACGGCGCGTCTCCCTCGTTGATCCCCGTGCCGAGCACGTCGACCGGCGTGTCCAGCCGCGGCGAGTAGTAGACGTAGACCCAGCGGTTGTCCTCGAAGTTCGGGTCGAGCGCGATTCCCTGCAGCCCTTCCTCGTCGTGCTGGTAGAGGCCTTGTGGGCCATCCCTCATGTCGGCCGCGAGCGTGTTGAGGCCGGTGCGCGGGTTGTGGATCCGCATCTCGCCGGTCCGGGCCGTGTGCAGCACACGCCCGTCTGGCAGCACGGCCAGGCTCATCGGCTCACCCGGCCGATCGTTGAGCGGGACCTTCTGGAACCTCGACTGGTCAGGAAAATCGTCCTGAGCCACCGCAGCCGCGGGCAGCGCGCAGAGAGCCGCCACCGCCACGACTACACAGACTCGAAGGGTGCGGGACATGAAAAACCTCCTCCGTCTCCGGATCTAGTACCGGTTGTCACGAGCGGTATACCCGGGGCCGTAACCACTCAGCCCCGAAAGCGGACCGGGGCGAGGTTCCGCGCGGGCGCCCTTCTTCGAGTGTGGGCGAGCAGCATCTGATCGTGGTGGTGGAGGACGACGAGCCGACGCGCGCGTTCCTGCTCGACAACCTCGTCGCAGACGGCTTCAGGGTGGCCGGCGCCGGCGGCGTGGGGGACGGCCTACGCGCAATCGAGGTGCGCCGGCCGGCGCTTGTGGTGCTCGACCTGGCGCTCGAGGACGGCAGCGGCCTGGCGCTGCTCGACCGCGTGCGCACTGCGGACGGCTCGGCCTCGCGCATCGATCCCGAGCTGCCGGTGATAGTGCTCACGGGCCGTGCGGGGGAGGCCGACCGGGTGCGCAGCTTCGCCCGCGGAGCCGACGATCATTTGTGCAAGCCGTTTCTCTACGCCGAGCTGCTCGCCCGGATCCGCGCCGTCCTGCGCCGCGCGGAGGGCCGCCGGGGCCAGGGCATGCTGCGTGTGCGGGACCTGACCATTGACCCGTCCGCGCGCATCGTCCGGCTCGCGGGGCGGCGCATCGACCTGTCGGCAAAGGAGTTCGCGCTGCTGCACGCCCTGGCGATCGAGCCCGGTCGCGTCTATCGAAAGCAGGAGCTGCTGCGCGATGTCTGGGGCTATCTGGCCGTCGGGCAGAACCCGCACCTTGGACGCGCACGCCTGCCGGCTGCGCAAGAAGCTCGAGCCCTCGCGGCGGCCCTGGGTGCTGAACGTGCGCGGTGTTGGCTACAAGCTGACGGAGGCGCCGTGAGCGTCGCTGGCGCTCGCGCTTGCGGGGCTGTGCTCGGTCGCAGGGCTGGCCGCGCTCGGGGTGCTCAGGCGGCGGCTCGAGCTCGTCGCGCGGGCCGAGCACGAGCTGCGCGGCCCGGCGGCGGCTCTCTCGCTCTCGTGCGAGCGGATGCGGCGCGAGCCGCGCGCGGCCCACCACGCGGCCGCGCTTCGCGTTCAGCTCGACCGGCTCGAGGCCGGGCTGGCCGATCTCGAGGGCGCGCGCAGCGGCCGCCCGCCGGCGCCACGCTCCGAGTCGGTCGAGCTGCGCGGCGCGGCCCGCGCCGCGCTGGCGCCGTGGGAGCTCGAGCCGGGCGCGGTGGCGTTCGCGTGGCTCGGCGGGCCCGCCCCGGCCCGGGTGGATCGCGGCGCGCTCGCGAAGGTGCTCGGCAACCTGATCGCGAACGCGGCCGAGCACGGGGAGGGGGAGATTCGCGTGCGCGGCCGGACGACCCATGGGGGCGTCCGGATCGAGATCCGGAACGGGAACCGCTCCGCCGCGGGCGGCGGCGCGCGAACCCGGCCGCGGGCGCGGGCTGCGCATCGCCGAGCGTGCGGCCCGCGAGCTCGGCGGGCGCGTGCTCGTCGACCGCGGCGAGGCCGAGACGGTCGCGGTGCTCGAGCTGCCGCGCTCTGCCGGCGGCGGTGAGGGCCTCGCCGCGTGAAGGCCCGGCGTCGGCGTGGGCTGCTGCTTCTGTGCGTCGCGCTCGCGTGCGGAGGCCTGGCGGCGTCGCAGGTGGCCGAGCGTGAGCGGAGCGTGGAGGCGCGCGTCGGGCCGCTCGTGCCGGTGGTGGTGGCGGCCCGCGATCTCGACTCGGGCGCGCGGTTGTCGCCCGGGGCCCTCACGCTCAGGCGCGTGCCGGCCCGCTTCGTGCCGCCCGACGCGCTCGGTTCGGCCGCGCAGCTGGCGGGCGCCCGCACGGCGGCGCCGGTGAGCGCAGGCGGGTACGTCACGGCAGGAGTCGCTCGACGCGGGCGGTGGGGGGCAGGGCGGTGACGGCCTCGCGCGCGGCGAGCGGACGGTCGAGATCGGCGTGAGCGGAGGCGGCACCACCGCGGAGCTCGGGGCGGGCAGCCGCGTGGACGTCGTCGTGTCGACCGAGGCGGGAGCGGGAGGCGGGCGGACGTTCGTCGCGCTCGCCGACGTCGAGCTCCTCGCGCTGCGTGCCGACCCGGCGGGCGGCTACGCGGAGGCGGATGCCGAGGGAGCCGCGGCGCCGAGCGCGCTCGCGACCCTGCGCGTGACGCTCCGACAGGCCGTCTACCTCACGGCCGCGGACAACTTCGGGCGCGAGATCCGCCTTCTCGCGCGCCCGCCGGGAGACCGCACGGGCGGCACCGGCGAGGCGGTGTCGGCGGCGGAGCTGTGACGGCGCTCAGGCGCTCAGCACCTCGACGTCGCCCCCGGGCGTTCCGAGCAGGGCGCGCTCGGCCATTCCGAGGAAGAGGCCGTGCTCGACGACTCCCGGCACCCGCTTCAGTGCCAGGTCGAGCTCGGCGGCCGCGGCGGCCGGTGGGACGACGCAGTCGAGGATGTAGTGGCCCTCGTCGGTCAGGTAGGGGGCTCCGTCCGCCGTTCGCAGCTCGGCGTCCGGCAGAAGCGACGCCAGGCGGCGGCGCGTGTCCTGCCACGCGAAGCGGACCACCTCCACCGGGAGCCGCATGTGCTCGCCCAGGCGCTCGACCTTCTTCGGCGTCTCGGCCACCACCACGAAGCGGCGCGCGGCGCTGATGACGATCTTCTCGCGCAGGAGCGCGCCTCCGCCGCCCTTGATGAGCCCCAGGTCGGGCGCGACCTCGTCGGCGCCGTCGAGCGCGAGGTCGAGCTCGACGGAGCCGTCGAGATCGAGGATCTCGATGCCCGCCGCGGCCCCAAGCTCGGCGGTCCGGTTCGAGGCGGTGGCGGCGCGAATCGGATCCGTGCGTGTGGCGAGCTGCTCGACGAGCTTCCAGACGGCGCGCCCGGAGCCGAGCCCGATCACCATCCCGGGCTCGACGAGCTCGGCCGCGGCCACGGCCGCGGCGGTCCTGGCGGCGTCGTTCGGGTCGGTCACGGCGCGCAGCATCGCACGCCCTTCGGAGGAGGTGGTCGACCCTACGACGATGCCGCTAGACTTTGCTTACCCAACGTAAGTAGGTAACCCAGCATGGCCACTGAGACACTTCTTCTCATCCCAGTAGACGACTCCGTCGTCTTCCCGAACATGTCCCTGACGCTGGCCATCGACGCCGGCGACGAGGACCGGATCGTGCTCGTCCCGCGCAAGGGCGACGACTTCGCGAGCGTCGGCACCGTCGCGGCGGTGACCGAGCGCGTGCGCCTGCCCGGCGGCGGTCGCGCCGTGATGGTCGAGGGCCTCTACCGCGGCCGCATCGGCGCCGCTCAGACGAGCCCGGCCGGCGAGCTGCGCGTTCAGGTCGAGCCGCATCCCGACGACGTGCCGGTCGACGGCCGCACGCGTGAGCTCGAGCGCGAGTACCGCGCGGTCGTCGAGGAGATCCTCGAGCTGCGCGGCGACGACGGCCGCATCTCGGCCTGGGTCCGCTCGATCTCGGAGCCCGGCGCCCTCGCCGACACCGGCGGCTACTCGCCGGACTTCAGCTACGAGAACAAGGTCGAGCTGCTCGAGCAGCTCAACGTGACCGAGCGGCTCGCCCGCGCGCTCGAGCTCCAGCGCGAGCGGCACGACCGAGCTGCAGGTTCGCCGTCGCATCCGCGACGACGTGCAGTCCGGGGCCGAGAAGCAGCAGCGCGACTACTTCCTGCGCAAGCAGATGGACTCGATCCGCAAGGAGCTCGGCGAGGACGACGCGTCCGTCGTCGAGGAGTACCGCGCCAAGATCGAGGAAGCCGGCATGCCCGACGAGGTGCACGAGCAGGCCGAGCGCGAGCTCGGGCGGCTCGAGCGAATGGGCGAGCAGTCGGGCGAGGCCTCGATGATCCGCTCCTACCTCGACTGGCTGATCGCCGTGCCGTGGTCCGAGCGCTCGGACGAGCGGCTCGATCCCGTGCACGCGCGTGAGGTGCTCGACGCCGACCACGCGGGTCTCGAGGACGTCAAGGACCGCATCGTCGAGTACATCGCCGTGCGCAAGCTGCGCGAGGAGCGCGGCATCGCTGAGGACAAGAAGTCGGGCGCGATCCTCACGCTGATCGGCCCGCCCGGCACGGGCAAGACCTCGATCGGCGAGTCGATCGCGCGCGCCACGGGCCGTGAGTTCGTGCGCATGTCGCTCGGCGGCGTCCGCGACGAGGCCGAGATCCGCGGTCACCGGCGGACCTATATCGGCGCGCTCCCGGGGCGGCTCGTCCGTGCCCTGCGCGACGCCGGGACGATGAACCCGGTGATCATGCTCGACGAGGTCGACAAGGTCGGTGCGGACTGGCGCGGCGACCCGAGCGCGGCCCTGCTCGAGGTGCTCGACCCTGCACAGAACCACTCGTTCCGCGACCACTACCTGGACGTAGAGCTCGACCTGTCCGAGGTCGTCTTCATCGCCACCGCCAACGTGGCCGAGACGATCCCGGCGCCGCTCCTCGACCGCATGGAGGTCGTGCGCTTCGACGGCTACACGACCGAGGAGAAGGTCGCGATCGCGCGCGGCTACCTGTGGCCGCGCCAGCGCGAGCGCAACGGCCTGCGCGAGGACGAGGTGTCGGTGAGCGACGACGTTCTGCGCCAGATCGTGACCGAGTACACGCGTGAGGCGGGCGTCCGCACGCTCGAGCGCACGCTCGGCACGTTGCTGCGCAAGACGGCGACGAAGATCGCCTCGGACAGCGTGAGCGTCCCGGTCGAGGTCGGCCCGGAGGAGCTGCGTGACGCCCTCGGGCGCCAGCGCTTCTTCCAGGAGTCGGCCGAGCGCACCGCGGTCCCGGGTGTGGCCACGGGCCTGTCCGTGACGGGCGCGGGCGGCGACGTCCTCTTCATCGAGGCCACCTCGATGAAGGGCAAGGACACGCTCGTGCTGACCGGTCAGCTCGGTGACGTGATGAAGGAGTCGGCGCGGATCGCGCTCTCCTACGTGCGCGGGCACGCGGAGGAGCTCCACATCGACGAGGACGCCTTCGACGAGCGGGAGTTCCACGTGCACGTGCCCGCGGGCGCGATCCCGAAGGACGGGCCGAGCGCCGGCATCACGATGACGACGGCGCTCGCCTCGCTCCTGTCGGGGCGGCCGGTGAGGCACACGGTCGGCATGACAGGAGAGGTCACGCTGCAGGGCCGGGTGCTGCCGATCGGCGGCCTGAAGCAGAAGGTGCTGGCGGCCCACGCGGCCGGCCTCACCGACGTGATCCTTCCCGAGCGCAACCGCGCCGACCTCGACGACGTCCCGGAGGAGGTCCGCGAAGCGATGACCTTCCACCCGGTCATGACGATCGGCGAGGTGCTCGACCTCGCCCTCGAGCCTGCGCCGACCCCCGCGCTGGCCTAGGGCTGGGTTACCTCGGGCGCGCCGGTCCCCCGGGACCGGCGCGCCCCGTTGCGCTGCGGCCGGCCAGGTGCCGCGGGGGTCCGGGGGCGCGATGCCCCCGGCTGTCATCCCGCCCGTAATTCCGCCGCCGGCCGGTGGTTGGCCAGGCATGCGCATATCAAGGAGAGCCATCGTCCTTGCCGCGCTCGCCGCGGTCCTCGCCACAGCGGCCCCTGCGGGTGCCGCGGACGATCCCGAGCGAAACGCGTCGACGCCCACCGGCTGGCACTGGCTGTTCGACCGCAGCCCGGCGGAGATCGAGCGCCTCGAGCGGGACGCGGGAGCCCGCGTGATCTCGATCGATGCGGACGACGGCGGCCGCTTCAGCGCCGCGCTCGTGAACAACTCCGGCCCCTACGAGCGGAAGGGCGACTGGTTCCACGGGAAGAGCGTCGACCAGGTGGCCGAGCTCACCCGCATGCGGCGGCTGATCGACCTCGAGCCGTATGTCCAGTCAGGCCGGCTGCGCTTCGCAGGTGTGACGGTGCCCAACTCCGGGGCCTCCGGCAAGGGCTGGTGGTGGAACGTCGGCCTGACCGCGGCCGGGGTCAAGCGGGACATCGACCGGCACGGCATTCGGCTCGTCGACCTGGCCGTCTACGAGCAGGGAGGCGAGCGGCGGTTCGCCTACGTGGGCATCAAGAACGTGGGTGAGGACGCGCGCGGCTGGTGGTGGTACCAGGACGTCTCGCCGGCCTTTGTGCAACGCAAGGCCGAGGAGCACGGCGCGCGGCTCGTGGACATCGAGCGGCACCGGTCGAACACGCTGACCGTGGTGATGGTGAAGAACTCGGGCCTGTTCAGCCGGCACGTGTACAACGCATCGCTCGACTACCTCGCGAAGTACGTCCAGTCGCAGGGGGTGCGCGTCACCGACATCGAGCGCCACGGCGATCGCTACTGGGCGACGATGATCGACAACGTCGACCGCGAGACGGGGCGCATCCGCTCCCTGCTGCGCTCGAGCCCGTACCGCTTCGGCTACTTCGGCGCGTACTCCAAGCGCGTCGCCGGGCGCACGTACGTGGGGCTCGCCCACCGGGCCCGCTATCAGCCGCTGAGCGTGCTCAAGCTCGTGCCGCACCTCTACGTGATGGACCTGCTCGACCGCCGCCGGGCGAGCCTCGACGACACGATCAGCTGGCGCTCGCCGCGGGGCGAACCGGACGCGGAGCCGTGCTTTCCCGCGGGCACGCCGACGTCGGTCTACAGCGACTCGCTGCGGGGCGTGCTGACCCGCGGACTCTGGGAGTCGCTCGGCCGCGCCCACGAATCGCTGCTCGACGAGTACACCCCCGAGGCGATCACGGCGCGCATGCACAGCTCCGACATCGGGCTCGAGAGCACCGACATCTACTACGGCTGCCCGCACGCCGGCAAGAAGGACTGGTTCTCGAACAGGACGACGCTCACCGATATGGGCGAGCTGTTCGAGGGCGTCGACACGAGGCGCTACTTCCGCAACGACTGGAAGCGCACGAGCGACGAGTTCTACGGCCTGATGGCCGACTGGTCGACCGCGCCGCTGCGGACAGTGGTCGCGGACGAGGCCGCCAAGGCGGGCAAGGCCTCCGCGGTCGACGACTTCATGAAGTCGGTCACGGTGAACGGCAAGGGAGGCGGCGGTGACTTCGGTAGCGACGCCGAGGGCTGGAAGATCGGCCGCGCGCTGTCCTACCGCGTGACGCTCCCGTTCAAGGCCCCGCGGCGCAGCGGGCCGCGAGCCACCGTCGTCAAGAGCTTCGTCGGCGGCTTCTTCGTCAACGACACGCTCGGGCCGTGCAAGGAGTACATCGCGGTGACCTTTCCCGACACCGTCAGCGCGGCCTGCCGGGCCTACGCCAAGGAGCTGGGTGACACGTTCGCCAAGCTCACCGGGGAGCTGCAGCGGCTGCCGATCAGGGAGGCGCTCGCCAGCTGGTGAGCCTTGGGCGCCTGTGGGACGCTGCGCGCCCGTGCGAACCCTCACCCGCAAGGAGCTCACGGCCGCGCTCGCCGAGAGGCAGCTCCTGCGCGAGCGTGCGAGGCTCGCTCCCGCCGAGGCGATCCGGCGCCTGACGCCGCTGCAGGCGCAGGACCCGCCCGCGCCCTACGTCGCGCTGGCGGCGCGGCTCGACGGGTTCGCGCGCTCGCAGCTCGAAGCGGCCATCGACGCGCGCTCGGTCTTCAAGACCAGCATCATGCGGCTGACGCTGCATCTCGTGGCGGCCGAGGACTATCCGGCCTACCACCGCCTCGCCGCCTCAGCCTGGATGCGGAAGTGGCGCAGCGACTATCCCCACCTCGACGAGCAGAAGGTGCTGAGGGACCTCGGGCGCTGGCTCCGGAAGCCCCGCACGAACGCCGAGATCCGCAAGCACGTCTGGAGCCGCTACGACGCAGTGCCGGACACCGACTGGGCGCCACTCATCTTCGCCCGCACCGCGCTGCCGCTCGTGCAGCTGCCGCCCGCCGGTCACTGGAAGGATCCGCGGCGAGCGAGCTTCGTCGTCGACCCGCGCCCGCTGCCGAGCGAGGACGAGGCCGCGGTGCTCGTGCTCGCTCGCTACCTCGCCGCCTTCGGTCCCGCTCGCGCAATGACATCAAGAGCTGGGCGGGGGCTGCGCAGGGGGACTTCAAGGCCGGCCTCGAGCACGTCGAGACGGTGAGCTACCGCGATGAGAAGGGGCTCGAGCTGTTCGACCTTCCGGACGCGCCGCTGCCGGCGGCCGGGACGAAGCTGCCGCCCCGCTTCCTCTCCCGCTGGGATCAGGCGCTGCTCGCCTACGCCGACCGCGACCGCGTCATTCCCCCCGAGCTGCAGCCGCTGAAGCTCACGCTGAGCGGCGACCAGACCATCACCGTCGACGGGCTGGTGGCCGCCAGCTGGAAACTCGAGCGCTCGGCGAAGGTCACCCGCGTGCGAGTCATCCCGCACCGGGACATCCCGAAGCGCGCCCACGCCGGCATCCGTGCCGAAGCGAAGCGCACCGCCCGCTTCTGCGTTCCGGAGGTGGAGAGGGTCGAGGTGGCGGGCCTGTAGAAGCGCGTATATGTTGGGCCGGGCTGCATTGAGGACCGAGACTGGCCCCTTGGTCGAGCGCCCTGATGCTCGCTAGGGTGCGCCGGTCTCCCACCTAGGAGGACATATTGAGCACCGCAACCAGCCAGTGGCCGTCCGGCGTCGTTCGCTCCGGCGATCCGGGATTCGACGAGGCCCGCCAGGCGTTCAACCTGACCGTCGATCAGCGCCCGGCGCAGGTGGCCTTCCCCTCCGATGCACGCGAGGTGGCGGCGCTGGTGCGCGGGGCACGCGAGCAGGGCCTGCGGATCGCGGCCCAGCGCACGGGTCACAACGCCGTGCCGATCGACTGGGAGCGGCCTGCGCTGCTGCTGCGCACCGATCTGATGCAGGGCGTGGCGATCGACGCCGCCGCCCGCAGCGCGCGGGTGAACGCCGGCGCCAAGTGGGGCGACCTCGTGGACGACCTCTCCGAGCTCGGGCTCGCCGCCCTGCACGGCTCCGCCCGCAACATCGGCATCGCGGGCTACTCGCTCGCGGGCGGGCTGGGCTGGCTCGGGCGCAAGCACGGCCTGCAGACGAACCGCGTAACGGCGATCGAGCTGGTCACCGCGGACGGCGAGCTCGTCCGGGCCGATCACGACAACGAGCCCGAGCTGTTCTGGGCGCTGCGCGGCGGGGGTGGCAACTTCGGCGTCGTGACGGCGCTCGAGTTCGACCTCATTCCGGTCGCTGAGCTGTACGCGGGAGCTCTCCTCTACGACTTCGAGCGCGGCGACGAGGTCCTCCGAGCCTGGCGTGAGCTCACCGCGGATGCCCCCGAGGAGATCACCTCGGTGTTCAAGCTGCTGCAGGTCCCGCCTCTTCCGGAGATCCCTGAGCCGCTTCGGGGGAACTCGTTCGCGGTGGTGATGGCGACGGTGCTGGGGGACGAGACGGCCGGCGCCGAGCTGCTGGAGCCGCTTCGCCGGCTGGGGCCGAGCATGGACACGTTCGGGATGGTGCCGCCCGGGGCGCTCTCCTACCTCGCGATGGACCCCGAGGATCCTCTGCCCTACACGAGCTCGCACCACCTGATGAGCGAGCTGCCGGCCGAGGCGATCGACGCCCTCATCGAGCTCGGCGGCGCTGGTTCGGGGTCGCCCCTCACGATGATCGAGCTGCGCCACATCGGCGGGGCGCTCGCCCGCTCTGAGCCGCACCACGGTGCCTACGCGGCGATGAGCGGCGAATACGCCCTCTTCGCGCTGGGAGGAATCCTGGCGCCCGAGGACGGGCCCGTCATGGGGAAGGCGGTGCGCCGAGTCACCGCGGCCATGGAGCCCTGGAGGAGCGGCTGGTACCTCAACTTCGTCGAGCACGACTTCGACATGTCGAGCGCCTTCGACGCGGAGACGTGGCGGCGCCTGCAGGAGACGAAGGCGCGGGTCGACCCGGACGGGGTCTTCGTGGCGAACCACGCGATCACGGTGCCCTGAGGGGGATCAGGCACGCGGGTCGGCGACGATCCGCACGTCGACCCCCGGCAGCCGCCGCATCAGCCGCTCCGGCAGCCACTCGGACATACGCGCCAGCGTCCCGCGAGGGCGCGGCCGGCCCATGAACACGTAGGTCGTGCCACGCTCCGCCGCGACGCGCGCGGCGGCGTCGACCACGTCGTCGCCCTCCTCGACGATCAGGTCGGCGCCGAGAAGCGTCGCGAGCCGGCGTAGCTCCTCGAGCCGCTGGCGATCCTCGCCACGCGGCGGCTCTCCCGGCGGGGCCATGTAGAGCAGGTCGAGCTCGCCGCCGAGCCGCTGAGCCGAGCGCCAGGCCCGGCGCACGAGCCGCTGGGACGACTCGTCGGGCGTGACGAGCGCGAGCACGCGCTCGGCCACGGCCTGCGGTGCATCCCCGAAGAGCTTCTGCTCGCGTGTCCCGAGCGCCTCGGCCGGCGTGACGAGCCGCCGCGACTCGACCTCCTCGGCCACCTGGCGGAGCGCCACCTCGCGCAGCGCGGACAGGTTCTCGACCTTGAAGAAGCTGTTCAGCGCCGTCTGGATCCGTTCCGGGCCGTAGACCTTGCCCTCGCGCAGGCGCTGGATGAGCGCCTCCGGGGTGAGGTCCATCAGCACCACCTCGTCCGCCGATGCGAGCACCTGGTCCGGGAACGTCTCGCGGACGCGCACGCCGGTCAGCTCGGCGACGCGGTCGTTGAGCGATTCCAGGTGCTGCACGTTGACGGTCGAGAACGCGTCGATGCCGGCGTCGAGCACGTCGGCGATGTCCTCGTAGCGCTTGTGGTGCTCGACGCCCGGCGCGTTCGTGTGGGCGAGCTCGTCGATCAGGCAGAGCCCGGGTGCCCGCTGGAAGATCGCCGGAAGATCCATCTCCTGCAGCTCGGTTCCGCGGTACCCGACCGTCCGGCGCGGTATCGCCTCGAGGCCCTCGGCGAGCGCGGCGGTCTCGGCGCGCCCGTGGGTCTCGAGGATGCCGATGACGACGTCGTGGCCGGCCGCGAGCGAGGCGTGGCCCTCCTGCAGCATGCGGTAGGTCTTGCCGACCCCGGCCGCCATCCCGAGAAAGATCTTGTAGTGCCCGCGCCCCTCCTGGGCCATCGGCGCGGAGGCTACGCGCCGAGGACGTTGTGGATGAGCAGGTCGAGCAGCTTGATGCCCACGAACGGAGCGATCAGCCCTCCGAGCCCGTAGATCAGGAGGTTGCGGCGGAGCAGCGCCGTTGCGCCCACGGGCCGGTAGCGCACCCCGCGCAGGGCGAGCGGCACGAGCAGCGGGATGATCAGCGCGTTGAAGACGATCGCCGAGAGGATCGCCGACTCCGGCGTGCCCAGGTTCATGATGTTGAGCGTGTCGAGCGGGCCCGTCGAGTCGCCCGCCGCGGCGTAGGTGGCGACGAAGATCGCCGGGAGGATCGCGAAGTACTTGGCCACGTCGTTCGCGACCGAGAAGGTCGTGAGCGCGCCCCGGGTGATCAGCAGCTGCTTGCCGATTTCGACGATCTCGATGAGCTTCGTCGGGTTCGAGTCGAGGTCGACCATGTTGCCCGCCTCGCGCGCCGCCTGGGTGCCCGTGTTCATCGCGACGCCGACATCTGCCTGGGCGAGCGCGGGCGCGTCGTTGGTGCCGTCACCGGTCATGGCGACGAGCCGCCCCTCGCGCTGCTCGTCACGGATCAGCTCGAGCTTGCGCTCGGGGGTCGCCTCTGCGAGGAACGTGTCGACGCCGGACTCGTCGGCGATCTTGGCAGCGGTGAGCGGGTTGTCGCCCGTCACCATCACCGTGCGAATGCCCATCGCCCGCAGCTGGTCGAAGCGGTGGCGCATGCCGTCCTTGACGACGTCCTTCAGGTAGATGACGCCGAGCACCTGGTTGTCGCGCGCGACCGCGAGCGGGGTGCCGCCCTTGCGTGCGATCGACTCGACCGCCGTGCCGAGCTCGGGCGGCGCCTGCCCGCCGTCACCGGCGACGAAGCCCACGATCGCGTCGCCGGCGCCCTTGCGCAGGCGCGTGCCGTCCATGTCGACGCCGCTCATGCGCGTCTCGGCCGAGAACGGCACGAAGCGCGCGGACGGATCGAAGTGGTGCTCGCGCAGGCCGTACTGCTTGGCCAGGACGACGATGGAACGGCCCTCCGGCGTCTCGTCGGCGAGCGAGGACAGCTGCGCCGCCTCGGCCAGGTCGGCCTCGGGGACACCGGGCATCGGGATGAACTCGGTGGCCTCGCGGTTGCCGAGCGTGATCGTGCCGGTCTTGTCGAGCAGGAGCACGTCGACGTCGCCGGAGGCCTCGACGGAGCGGCCCGAGAGCGCGAGCACGTTGCGGCGCACGAGCCGGTCCATGCCCGCGATGCCGATCGCCGAAAGGAGCGCGCCGATCGTGGTCGGGATGAGCGAGACAAGCAGCGCGATCAGCGTCGCGATCGAGATCTCGGTGTCGGCGAACTCCGCGAACGGGCGCAGCGTCACGACGACGACCAGGAAGATCAGCGTCATGCCCGCGAGCAGGATCCCGAGCGCGATCTCGTTGGGCGTCTTGCGCCGCTCGGCGCCCTCCACGAGAGCGATCATGCGGTCGAGGAAGCTCTCGCCCGGCTCCTGCGTGATCTCCACGACGATGCGGTCGGAGAGGACGCGCGTGCCGCCGGTGACGGCGCTGCGGTCGCCGCCCGACTCGCGGATGACGGGGGCGGACTCGCCGGTCACCGCCGACTCGTCGACCGAGGCGATGCCCTCGATCACCGTGCCGTCGCCGGGGATCAGCTCGCCCGCCTCGACGACGACGACGTCGCCCTTGCGGAGCTGCGAGGCGGGCTTCTCGGCACCGTCCTCGAGGCGCGCGACGGTCTCTGTTCGCATCGCGCGCAGCGCTGCCGCCTGGGCCTTGCCGCGGCCCTCCGCCAGCGCCTCCGCCAGGTTGGCGAAGATCACGGTGAGCCACAGCCAGACCGCGACCGTGAAGGTGAACCAGGCCGGCTCGTCCCCTCCGCCGAGCGGCTCGCCGCCGAACGCCTGGATGAGCCAGCCGACGGTGGTGATGACGGCGCCGATCTCGACCACCAGCATCACCGGGTTGTGCCACTGCACGCGCGGGTCGAGCTTGATCAGGCTGGCCCACAGGGCCTGCCGCAGGACGGGGCCGCTGAACATGCTCTGGGCCTGCTTGGTCATCAGGCGGCCTCTCGATCCACGTCCAGGTTGAGCTCGAGGACGTTCACGCCGGGCTCGCCGAGCACGCCCAGGCCGCGGCCGTCGGTGTTCTCGTCGACCAGCTCCATGACCCGCTCGAGCGGCAGGCCGCGCTCCTCGGCCACCCGCCGCGCCTGGATGCGCGCATTGGCCTCGGAGATGTGCGGGTCCACTCCGGACGCGGTCGTCTGGACGGCGTCGGGCGGCACGTCACGTGGCTGGAGGCCCGGTGTGTAGCGGCGCTCGCGGTCGAGGTAGGTGGCGAGGTTGTCGGCGAACAGGTCGCGCAGCTCCTCGTTGTTCGGCCCCAGGTTGTTGAAGTAGGTGACGTTGGCGCTGTAGCCGGTGACCGACGGGCGGGAGTGGAACCAGCGCGGACCCTTGAAGTCCTGGCCGATCAGGCGCGAGCCGACGACCTCGCCGTCGCGCTCGACCTGGCTCCCGTCGGCCTTGTTCGGCCACACGACCTGGCCGACGCCGGTCATGACGAGCGGATATGCCAGGCCCAGCAGGAGGGTGAAGACGACGATTGCCAGTACGGAGGTTGTGAGTTCGCGGCGCATGGTCAGAAGAGTTGGTCGGTGAGTGCCTGGACGATCGGGCCCAGGAGGAGGGCCGGGAAGAAGGTGAGCGCCGCCACGATCACGATCACGAAGATCAGTAGGAAGACGAACGTGGGCGTGTCCGTGCGGAACGTGCCGGCCCCGGGCGGCGAGACGTGCTTGGTCGCGAGCGAGCCGGCCACCGCGAGCGCGGCGAGCAGCGGGACGAAGCGGGCGAAGAGCATCGTCACCCCGCCCAGGAGGTCGGCGAAGGTGATGCCGAAGGCGCCCTCGTTGCCGGGCGCGTTCGGCTGCAGGTAGCCGGTGAAGCCGGCGAACGCCGAGCCGTTGTTGTTGCCCTGGGAGGTGTAGGCGTAGAGGGTCTCCGAGAAGCCCTGCGGGCCCGGGTTGTAGATCGACGGCGCGCCCCACTTGGTTGCGATCGCGAGCGCGGTCGTCACGAGCACGGCGAGCGCGGTGTAGAGCGTCCCGATCAGGACGAACTTGACCTCGCGGGCCTCGATCTTCTTGCCGAGGTATTCAGGCGTTCGGCCCACCATCAGGCCGGCTATGAACACCGCGAGCAGGACGAACAGGAGCATTCCGTACAACCCCGAGCCGACCCCGCCGAAGATGACCTCTCCGGTCATCATGTTCACGAGCGGCACTGCGCCGCCCGCGCCCGTGTACGAGTCGTGGGCCGAGTTCACCGAGCCGTTCGACGCGGCCGTGGTGATCGCGGCCCACATCGAGCTGTTCGCGATCCCGAAGCGCTGCTCCTTGCCCTCGAGGTTGCCGCCGGTGGTGCCGTCCGCCGAGGCCGTCGCCACCTCCGCGTCCTTCTGGGCGGGCGAGCCGTTCTGCTCTGCGCCGTAGGTGACGGCGATCGTCACGACGAGCATGGCCGCCATGGCGGCGTACAGCGCCCAGCCCTGACGCCGGTTGCCGACCATCCGCCCGAAGGTGGCGGTGAGCGCGGCGGGGATCAGCAGGATGAAGAGGACCTCGACGAAGTTGCTGAAGCCGCTGGCGTTCTCGAACGGGAACGCGCTGTTGACGTTGAAGAAGCCGCCGCCGTTGGTGCCCAGCTGCTTGATCGCGATCTGGGAGGCGGCGGGGCCAAGCGCGAGTGTCTGCTCGAAGCCCTGGAGGGTGGTGTAGCTGACCGAGCCCGCCAGCGTCTGGACGACGCCCTGCGACATCAGGATCAGCGCGCCGACGATCGAGAGCGGCAGCAGGATGTAGAGCAGCGTGCGGGTGAGGTCCTGCCAGAAGTTGCCGAGCTCGGCGGTGCCACGGCTCGCGAAGCCGCGGATGACCGCGGCGAGCACCGCCATGCCGACTGCGGCCGAGATGAAGTTCTGCACCGCGAGCCCCGCCATCTGCGAGAAGTAGCTCATGGTCGTCTCGCCGCCGTAGAACTGCCAGTTCGTGTTCGAGATGAACGACGCTGCGGTGTTGAAGCTGACGTCCCAGGTGCCGGAGTCGAAGCCCTCCGGGTTGAACGGATGGATCCCCTGGGTCCGCAGGATCACGTACAGCACGACGAAGAAGAGAAGGCTGAACACGAGCGTCGTGCGCGCGTAGGCCTTCCAGTCCTGTTGGGCGTTCGGGGTGACCCGCAGCAGCCGGTACGTCAGCCGCTCGAACGGCGCCAGGACCGGGGTGAGGAAGACGCCCTCGCCGCGGTAGACGCGCGCCATGTACCCGCCGAGCAGCGGGGTCAGCGCGGTCAGGACGGCGAGGTAGATCGCGATCTGGAGCCAGCCCTGGGCGGTCACAGGCGCTCACCGCGCAGCAGCGCGTAGACCAGGTACACGGCCACGGCCAGCGAGACCACGAGCCCGAACAGCTCGGCGCCGCTCATACCCGCTCGAGGCCCTCCAGGAGGGCGAGGAAGGCGGCGAAGCAGACGAGCCCGATGCCGATCGAGAGGATGTCCGAGAGGAAGTCCATCAGGCCACCAAGCATCGGGCGGCCGCCGTCAAGGCGGCGTCAAGATCCGCCCGGACGGCATAAAGATGTCGTGAAGGTCGCGCTAGGAGGCGGGAATGCGCACGCGCCGGCGGATCGTCTTGACGCTCGAGGCCGTGTCGCGAGCGGTGATCACGAGCAACGCGGGGCCCGCCTCGACCTTGCGGCCGACCGCGACGGTGAGGGGGCGTGTGCCGCGCCGAACGCCCGTGACCTTGCTGGACGCGATCGTCTCCCCCTCGCGCACGAGCCGCGCCTGGATGCTTCTCATGCGCTCGCCGAGGTCGAGCCGGGCGCGCAGCGCCCTCCGGCCGCGCCCGTCGCGTGTCCACGCGGTGCCGTGGAGGCTGGCCTTGGCACGGTCCTGGTCCTGCTCGGGCAGCCCGGACACGCCGAGCGTCACCGTGCCCGTGTACCCCGAGGAGCCGTTGCCGCTCATGGTCACGAGGCTCGTCCCACCTGTCTCTGCGTAGATGCCGTCGGCGGCGTTCGACGTGTCCGGCAGGCCGTTGGCCGAGTACGGCGCGACGCCGTAGGCCTGCTTGATCGTCGTCTCCGAGAAGAACAACTGCGACGTGTACTCGTAGGTCTCCGTCGAGCCGTCGTAGGTGCGCACCTTCAGGTGGATGTGAATCGCCCGGCCGCGGTACCAGCCGGGGAAGACCGTCTTGAAGGTCACGGCGCCCTTCGCGTTCGTGACCTGATAGCCGCGCAGGAAATCGGTGCCGGTCTCGGAGCCGACCCCCGAGTACACCCCCTCGGCATCGCAGTGCCAGATGTCGACGGCGGCGCCCGCGTAACGGGTGCAGCCGCCGCCCGAGCCGACCTCGACGACGTTGATCGTGAGCGCGAGCGGGATGCCCTCACGCAGCCCTCCGCCTGAGGAGTTCGCGCGGATGTCGGAGCGCTTGAGCTTCCCGTCGACGAAGTAGGGGCCCTCGGTCACCTCCGGCACGAGCACGCACGAGGGCGTCTGCGTCTGCGCCTCGGCGACCGACGTGGTGTCCTCCGCGGCGCCGCGGCAGCCGGTCACGTAGGCCGCTCCCGCCAGTCCGGCCAGGCCGAGCGTCTCGCGGCGGGTGATGAGGTGTCCGGTCCTGCTCACGTCGATGCTCCTTCGGGTCGGGTCGGGTTCGAACAGAGGGAAGCGGGCCGGTGTAAGCCGGTTGTAAGAGTCCTAGGCCGCGAAGCGGTAGCCCACGCCCGGGTCCGTGACGATGTAGCGCGGCGCGCCCGGCAGCGGCTCGATCTTTCGGCGCAGGTTCGCCACGTGGACGCGCAGGATCTGGGTGTCGTGCTCGTAGCCCGGGCCCCAGACCTCCGAGAGCAGCGCGCGGTGGGTGAGCAGTCGGCCGCGGCCCTGCATCAGCGCGCGCAGCAGCTCGAACTCGATCGGAGTGAGATGGACCTGCGGCGCCGCCGACCAGCACCCGGTGCGCCGCGAGGTCCAGCTCGAGCCCGTCCGCGCGGAGGACGGGCTCGCCTGCGGCCGGCGCCGCACCCGCGCGCTCGAGCGCCCTCGTCAGGCGGGCCGTGAGCTCGGCCGGGCTGAACGGCTTCGTCACGTAGTCGTCCGCGCCGGCCTCGAGCGCGCGCACCTTCTGGGCCTCCTCGCCGATGGCCGAGAGCACGATGATCGGCATCGCGCTCCATTCGCGGATCGAGCGGCAGACCTCCACGCCGTCGCCGTCGGGCAGGACCAGGTCGAGGATGGCGGCGTCCGGGTTCTTCACGGCCGCCGCGTCGAGCGCCTCCTGCGCGCTCGCCGACCCGATCACCTCGAAGCCGGCGTCGCGGAGGATGACCTTCAGCGCCCGGAGGATCTGCAGCTCGTCATCGCAGACGAGCACCCGTCGCCCGGCGCTCATTCGGCGCCGCGCTCGGCCACGGGCGGGGCGGCGGCCGGCTCCTCCGCGGGGATCGGCACCTGGATCACGAAGCTCGTGCCCTGCCCCGGCAGCGACTCGGCGCGTATGCGCCCGCCGTTCGCTTCGAGGAAGCCGCGGGCGATCGCGAGCCCCAGCCCCGAGCCGGTCGAGCCCTCGCTCCCGCGCGAGCGGTGGAAGGGCTCGAAGACGCGCTCGAGCTCCTCACCGGGGATGCCCGGCCCGTGGTCCGAGATCCGCAGGACCACGAACTTCCCGGCCGCGCGACCGCGGATCGCCACCGGCTCCGCACCCGCGAAGCGGCTCGAGTTCTCGAGCACGTTCGCGAGCGCCCGCTCGAGCTGCGCGGCGTCGGCGCGGACGAGCGGCAGGTCGGTATCGAGCTCGACGTCGAAGCCGCCCGGCGGGGCGGGGACCGACTCGAGCGAGGAGTGGACGAGCTCGTCGAGCGCGCACCAGTCGGCGTTCGGATCGGCGCTTCCGGCCTGCAGCCGGGTCAGGTCGAGCAGGTTCTCGACGAGCCGCGACAGGCGGGCGCTCTCGGTCTCGATCACCGAGATGAGCTCGCGCCGCTCGTCGTCTCCCAGGGTCGCCGAGCCGAGGCCGCCGGCCGCGGTCGTGATCGCGGTGAGCGGTGAGCGCAGGTCGTGCGAGATGGTCCGCAGGAGGGTCGTCTTCACGACGTTGCTGCGCCGCAGGGCCTTCGTCTCGATCACCTGCGTCTCGAGCTCGTTGCGGCGGCGCGCGGCGCCCACGAGCGTCTCGAGGGCAGGCACGACACGGTCCTGGAGAGCGTCGAGAACCGGCTCGCCGGCGTCGGCCGGCACCAGCACGGTGCCGATGCGGCTGCCGTCGACGATCAGCGGCAGCGCCCGGCGGCGGGCGTCGGAGTCGACCCAGGAGAGCTCCACCGACACGCTCGACAGGTCGTACGCCTGGGCGATCCGCTGCCCGACGCTGCGGAGCGGCTCCTCGACGCTCGCGCCGCCGAGCAGCAGGCGGGCCATCTCGGCGGTGAGGTCGGCCTCGCGCCTGCCGCGCTCCGCCTCCTCGGCGCGTGTTCGCGCGGCGTCCGCGAGCGTGCTCGTGACGAGCGCGGCGACCATGAAGACGCCGAGGGCGACCCAGTTCTCGCCGTCGGCGATCGTGAACTCGCCGGTGGGGGGCAGGTGGAAGAAGTTCCAGGCGGCTGCGCTCAGCAGCGCCGTGAGCAGGCCGAGCCAGAGCCCCCAGTAGGACGACACGAGCAGGACGGCGATCAGGTAGACGACGCCGGTCGACACGACCGGCACGGCCTCGGCGAGCGGGAAGATCAGCGCGGTGGTGAGCGCAACCGAGGCGACGGCGACCGCGAGGCCCCGGCCCGTCGGCGGCCTGCGCAAGCTCAGACCCCCTGCGTCAGCCCGCCGTCGACCAGCAGGGCGACCCCGGTGATGTACGCCGCGCGCTCGGAGCAGAGGAAGGCGGCCGCGGCTCCCATCTCCTCCGCGGTGCCGAGCCGCCCGGCGGGAATCTCGTCGCGCGCGGCCTCGTGGGCGGCGTCGAGCGAGTCGTAGAGGTGGGCGAGCCGGTCGGTGGCGATGCGGCCGGGAAGCAGCGAGTTGAAGGTGATCCCGTCGCCGCCGAGCTCGCGCGCGAGCGTCTTGAACGCCGCGACGATCCCGGGCCGGTGGGAGTTCGAGAGCATCAGGGCGGGATTCGGCTCGAGCACGGTGGACGAGGCGACGTTCAGCACCCGCCCGAAGCCGCGCTCGCGCATCCCGGGAACCACCAGCTCGATCAGCTCGATCGGCGCCACCACGAGCTCGCGGTGCGCCTGCTCCCACTGCTCGCGGGTGAACTCCAGCGGGTTGCCGCCGGGCGGGCCGCCCGTGTTCGTGACGAGGATGTCGAGCGGGCCGAGGTCCGCCTCGACGCTCTGAACGAGCCCGGGCGCGGCGTCGAGATCGAGCATGTCGTGCACGTACGCACGGGCGCCGATCTCCTCCGCCGCCGCGTCGATGCTCTCGCGCGTCCGCGAGCTGATGGCCACGCGCGCCCCCTCGGCGACGAGCTCGCGCGCGATGCCGAGGCCGATTCCCTGAGAGGCGCCGGTGACGAGGGCGACCCGGTCTGTCAGCCCTAGGTCCACGGCGGCCAGCGTACTCCGGGCGGCAGTTGTATGGTCGCCGTCATGCCGGGCCTGCGGCAGCTTCTACGCCTCGCTCCGCTGTTGGTGGGCGCGCTCGCCGCGGCCGTGTGGCTCGAGCGCCGCCGCAGCCGGCGCACCCAGCTCGGCGCCCCTCCGTCCGCCCGGGCCGTCGAGCCGGCCGCGACGCGCCCCACCGGGCGCTTCGAGCGAGAGCCGGCGCCCGAGCCCGTCGACATCGTCACGGTCGTCGACGACCTCCTGTCGGCTGGGCGCTAGAGCGACGGACACACGGGTCGGCGGGTGTTTCAAACACCGGTCTGCTTGGATATACGACTTCAAATCGTCGAATTGCCGAGTTCGCGCTGTCCCGACGGCGCGGAGCGGGGGAACCAACGGCGGCCGTTGACGGCCGCATGGGGCGAATCGCAGGCCAGCCTGCGTAGCGCACTTTCCGGCGCGAGCCCGTCAGCTCACCTCGTAGGCATCTGGAAAGGGGACCCGACAACTTGCGAGGGATCATCGATGCCGTCCGTCGTGTGCACGCCGGATTCGGCGTGCTGCTGGCGCTCACGGCGCTGTGCGCGCTCGCGCCCGGTGCGCAGGCGGACACGGTCACGGCTTCAGCATCCGCCGAGGTCGTCGTCGAGCGCGGCGACCGAGGCTCCTCCGTCCGCCAGATCCAGCGCGGGGTGGGCGTTCCCGCGGACGGCATCTTCGGCCCGCAGACGGAGCGCGCGGTCAGGCGCTTCCAGCGCTCGGAGGGGCTGGTTGCCGACGGCATCGTCGGCCCCCAGACGCGCGCCGCGCTCGGCCTCGAGCCGTTCTCGAGTGGCTCCGTGAGACGCCGTTCCTCCGGCGGCGGCGTGTCGGGGATCCTGCGGGCGATCGCGGAATGCGAGTCCGGCGGCGACCCGCGCGCGGTCTCGCCCGACGGGCAGTACCGCGGCAAGTACCAGTTCAGCCGGGGGACCTGGGAGGGGCTCGGGGGCGAGGGTGACCCCGCGAAGGCGCCCGAGTGGAAGCAGGACCGGCTGGCGCTGAGGCTGTATCGCCAGCGCGGCAACGCGCCCTGGCCGAGCTGCCCCTGATCAACCTTTCGGCTGATGTGAGATGAGCCGTCCGGGCGATGGCGGCGTGAGCGCGCCGCCGTACGGTGGCTTGCATGAGCCACCTCGCCCGCACCGCCGAGCTGATGCGCATGGCGCCGCACGTCTACGGCGCCGCCCTTGCCGCCGCACGTGACGAGAGCGCGGCGGCCGGTGTGACGGAGGGGGTGCTCGGCCGGGCGGCGGCCGAACCCACGATCGCTCGCGACACGCTCGTCGAGCGCGCCATCCTCTCGGCGGTCAGGCGCGCGCCGGCCCCCTGCTTCGAGGCCATGCCCCGGCCGGGCAGGGAGGCCGTGGCGCTCGCCCGGCTGGCCGGCTACTCGGCGGACCAGGTGGCGTCGAGCCTCGACCTCGCCGTGGAGGACGCGAAGGCGAGCATGTTGCATGCGCTGCGCCGCGCCGCACTGCAGCCGGCCGGGTGACCCTTGGCCCTCAGTCCAGATGGCGGGCCGCGAACACCGCCGCCTCGGCTCGATTGCGAAAGCGGAGCTTCTCGAGCACATGGCGCACGTGGGTCTTGACGGTCGCCTCACTGATGACGAGCCGCTCTGCGATCTCACGGTTGCGCAGCCCCTCCGCGAGCAGCGCGAGCACCTCGCGCTCCCGCTCGCTGAGCGCGCCGAGCGGATCCGGCGCCGGCTCGCGTGCCGCTCCAGCCATCTCCTGGAGCAGCCGGCCCGCCATCGAAGCGGGGATGCGGGGCTCGCCCGCGCCCGGCGGCCAGCACCGCCTCGATCAGCTCGGCCGGGGCGATGTCCTTGAGCAGGTAGCCGGCGGCGCCGACCCGCAGCGAGTCGTACAGATCGGGCTCGTGCTCGGAGACGGTGAGGATCATCACCTCGGTGTCGGGAGAGCTGCGGCGGATCGCGGCGCAGGCCTCGATGCCGCGCACTCCCGGCATGTTGAGGTCGAGCAGGGCGACGTCGGGGCTGCGGCGCTCCGCCAGCGCGATCGCCTCGTTGCCATCCGCCGCGAGGCCCACCACCTCGAGTCGCTCGTCGCTCGCGAGCAGCGCGGCGGTTCCCTCTCGCATGAGGCGATGGTCGTCGGCGACCAGCACGCGCAGGGGTCGATCCTCCGAGGGCACGACAGAAGTATCGTGGGATACGGCTGTGACGACTGAAGAGAGGCCGATCGTCCTGGAGGCGCTCGGCGCCCTGGGGCGCGTCGCACGCGCGCTCGTCGGCACCGGAAGCCTCGGCCAGCTGGCCGAGCGGGCCCTGGACGAGATGAGAGCCGGGCTCGGCCTGGACGTCGTCGTGCTCTACCTGCCCCGCTTCGCCGAGGTCGCAACGCTGCAGCGCTACATCACGTCCGCGGGCGACCACGCGGACATGCTGGCGCGCGACGAGATCGCCTTCGACGACGAGGCGTGGCAGCTCGCGACGATGAGCGGTGCGCCGCTCGTCTTTCGCGAGGAGGCGAGCTGGCTCGTCGCGAACCCCTTCGAGCCTCCCGCGCGATCCTGGCTCGTCGTGCCGCTCGTCTCCGAGAGGCGCCTCGTCGGCGTGGTGGTGGCAGCGGCCTCGCCTCCGATGTCGCTCGACCCGACCGCCGCGACGCTGCTGACGCTGCTCGGCGACCTGCTGGCGGCCGGCATTGCGACGGCCCGCCTTCGCCAGCAGCTCCAGGGGGCGGAGATCGAGCGCGAGCGGGGACGGCTCGCTGCGGAGATCCACGACGGCCTCGCGCAGGACCTGGCGCTGGCGACGCGCGAGCTGGCGCTGCTCGACTCGGGGCCGCCGCCGGAGATCGCCCGCGCCAGCTCGGAACGGCTCCGCGAGGCTGTGGCATCCGCACGGCGGGTGGTGCGGGCCCGGCTCGAGGACCTCTCGGTCCACATTCCGATCGGAGGCGTCGAGGCGGCGGTGAAGGAGGTGAGCGCCGAGCGAGGACACGGGCTGCCGCTCGTCGTGAGCTGCGAGGGCCCGGCCGTCGACGTGTCGCCAGAGATCACCGCCGTGGTCGTGCGCGTCCTCACCGAGGCGCTCGCCAACTCCGCTCGGCACGCGCAGCCGGAGCGCGTGGAGGTGCGGCTGCGGGTGGAGGAGCGAGCGTCTGACGCTCGTGATCGAGGACGACGGGGTCGGCTTCCAGCCGGCCGACGCCGGCGGCCCCGGCGAAGGCCACTTCGGCCTCACGCTCATGCGAGAGCGCGCTCGCAGCGCGGGTGGCCTCCTGACCGTGAGCTCCGCCCCGGACGAAGGCGCCTGCGTGACGCTCGAGGTGCCCGTATGACGGGTGGCTCGACTAACGTTTCTCCGGTGCTCAGCGGCGCGCTTGCCCCGGCGCTCGACGGCGGAGCCTGCCCCCACGTGGCGGTGCTCCTGCGAAGCGAGGAGGAGTTCGCACCGGTGGTGGCTTCCTTCTACTCGCTCGGCGCGAAGCGGGGCGGCTGGCTCGTCCACCGCAGCGTCGAGCCCGAGCGCGATCGCGACGCGCTGACCGGCGCGGGCCTCAAAGTGACGGAGCTGGAGGCAGACCGGCGGCTCGCGCTCGAGCAGATCCGGCTCACAGAGCCCCCCGAGCAGCTGCCGCGCCGTCTCGACGCGGCGTTCGACGAGGCGGTCACACGAGGGCTGAGCACCCTTTGGTCCTCGCACACGCCGGTCCCGGCGGACTCGGACTCCTTCGCCCACGCGATGGACGTCGAACGCGCGTGGGAGGAGCACTTCCGCGACCGGCCGGTCGTGACTCTCTGTCCCTACGTCGTGGGAGGCCTCGACGCGTCCGCGGCGCTGGGGCGCATCACCGCGCTCGGCGGCCACCACCACGACGGCCTGCTCGTGCCGTCCGAGGGCGGGTTCGAGGTGTTCAAGCCGGCTCGAGCTGCCGGCGACCCATGACGGTCACGGTCACGAGCGTGACCGCGGTGATCACCCCGAGCGCGGCGTAGGGGACCGCGTCGGTCGTGACCTCGGCGACCGCGCCGCCGCCGCCCGCGCCGACCACGTGGCCGATCGCCCATGCCAGGTTCGCGATCGAGAAGGCGAGCGCCTGATCGAGGCCCGACTCCTCCGACGCGTCCGAGAGCAGCGCCATCGCGGGCGCCCAGAACCCGCCGAGCGACGCGAACGCGAGCAGTATCGCGAGGCCGAGCAGCACGACGGTGCCCGGCAGCGGCAGCAGCACCGCCATCACGAGCGCCCCGGTCAGACCGGCCCTGATCGGCGCGAGCCGGCCGCGGCGGTCGGAGAGCCGCCCCGCGAGCGGGCTGAGCACCGCCTCGGCGGCCGCCGTGATCAGGAAGACCGCGCCGATCGCGGGCCCGCTCGCGCCCAGGTCGTCGAGCCGCAGCGGCCCCAGCACCTCGATCACGCCCGCGAAGAGCGCGGGCAGCGTGAACAGCCAGAAGCCTGCGAGCACGGCCGGCCTGCGAAGCGCCGTGGCCAGCTGCGCGAGCAGGGCGCCGGGCTCGGGCTCGACGCCGGGGGTGCCCCATGCGAATACGAAGAGCGCCGCGGCGCCCACGGCGACGCCGCTGAACACGATCTCCGGTCCGATCACGCTCGCCGCCCCGCCGAGCACCGGGCCGAGCAGCACGCCGACGATCGCTGCCGCCAGCGCCGACCCGATCAGCTCACCGCGCCGCTCGGCGGGAGCTGCCGTCACGAGCCACGCCATTCCCGCCGCCCACATGCAGGCGCCGCCGACGCCCTGGGTGAAGCGGGCCGCGTCGAGCAGCACGATGTGGTTCGCGAAGGCGAACACGAGGCTCGTCACGCCGAGCAGGCCGAGCCCGAGCAGCAGCGTCGGCTTGACCCCCCAGCGGGCGGCGAGCCAGCCGCTCGGCACGGCGGCGACGAGGGTGCCCGCCGGGTAGGCCGCCGCGAGGACGCCGGCGCCCGTCTTCGAGAGGTCGAACTGGTCCGAGTACTCGGGCAGCAGCGGCGACACCGCGGCGAAGAAGGACGTGTCGACGAGCACCACGGCCGCGACGAGAAGGAACAGGCGCCGCATCTCGCCGATGCTACGCACCGGTAGTGCGCGAGGGGGCCGGCTTGGCCGGCGCCGGAGCGATTCCCGCAGTGCGCGAGGGGGCCGGCTTGGCCGGCGCCGGAGCGATTCCGAGAGAATGGCCGCCCATGCCCGAACTCCTCGAAGAGCTCGTCGACTGGCTGCGCATTCCCTCGGTCTCGACCGGCGGCGGCGACGGCCCCGCCCTCGAGCGCGCCTGCGATTGGGTCCTGGAGAGGATCGAGGCGGCCGGCGGGAACGCCGAGGCGGTCACGCTCGACGGCGGCCATCCGATGGCGGTCGGCGAGCTCCGCGCGAGCCGGCCGGACGCGCCGACGGTGCTCGCCTACGGGCACTACGACGTCCAGGACCCGGGCCCGCTCGAGGCGTGGAGCTCGCCGCCCTTCGAGCCGACGGAGCGCGACGGGCGCCTGTACGCCCGCGGCGCCGCCGACGACAAGGGCAACTTCCTGCCGCTCCTGCACGTGGCGTGCGAGCTGGCGCGCGCGGGCGAGCTGCCCGTGAACGTGCGCCTGCTCGTCGAGGGCGAGGAGGAGATCGGCAGCCGCTCGGTGCTGGGGTACCTGCAAGACGGCCGAGCCGCCGGACTGCGCGATCGTGTTCGACTCGCTGATGGCGGACGAGCGGACGCCCGCCATCTCGGTGGGCGCGCGCGGGCTCGCCCAGGCGCGAGTCGAGGTCCGCACCGGCGCGCGCGACCTCCATTCCGGCCTCTACGGGGGCGCCGTGCTCAACGCGGCGCACGTGCTGCTGGCGATGTTCGCCGCCGTGGCCCCGGATCGCCGAGGGGCGCGTGCGCGAGGAGCTGCGCGCCGGGGTGGCGTCCGCAGGGGAGCGCGAGCGCGAGTCGTGGGCGCGGCTCGAGCCGGGGCCGGACGCGCTCCGCGCGGTCGGCGCGCGCGAGGTCGCCGCGGGGGCGGGGGACGAGTTCTACGAGCGCACCGGAGCGGCGCCCGCGCTCGACGTGAACATGATCACGCGTCGGCGAGCCGCGCACGATCGTCCCCGCCGTCGCGCGCGGCCACGTGAGCCTGCGGCTCGCGCCCGGCCAGAGCGCGGCCGACATGGGCGCGGAGCTCGAGCGCCTGATGCGCGCGGCGGTGCCGCCGGGCGCCGACGTCACGATCGACATGGAGCTCGCCGACCCGGCGCTGTTCGACGCCGAGCACCCGGCCCTGCGGCTCGCGGCCGAGGCGATCGAGCGCGCGTGCGGGACGCCGCCCGCGTTCGTGCGCCTCGGCGGCACGCTGCCGCTGCTCGCGGTGCTGGCCGAGCGCGGCGTGCCGACGATCGTCAGCGGCTTCGTGCTCCCGGACGACGCCATCCACGCCCCCGACGAGAGCTACCGGCTCGAGAGCCTCCGGCTGGGGGAGCGCTCGGCGCGCGAGCTCTACTCGGAGCTCGCTCGCCTGCGCAGCCGGTGAATGCGCACGCGCTCCGAGCGCGGCGTGCCCGTCGTCTTCAGCACCCAGCCGTCGTCGCTCTCCACCCGCTCGAGGAAGGTCGCCGCGGCCACGCGCTGGGGATCGCTGATCAGCACGAGGCCGCGCTCGTCGACGAGCCGCGGCAGGAGCCGCAGCAGCAGGCCGGTGTTGCGGCGCTCGTAGAGGACGTCCGACGCGAGCACGAGGTCCCAGGGGCCGCGCTCCACGATCGGCTCGGGCGCCGCCCAGGAGCACTCGAGCGTCTCGACCCGCACGCCGTTCCTGGCGGCGTTGGCCGCCGTGGCGAGGACGGCGTCGGCCGACCAGTCGGTCGCGAGCACGCGCGCGCCGGAGCGCGCCGCGGCGATGCTCGGCAGCCCGAGCCCGCAGCCCAGCTCGAGCGTGCGCTTGCCGCGCAGCGAGCGCAGCGACAGGTCGTGCGCCAGCGCCACTGCGCTCGACCAGAGCTCGGCCCAGTAGGGCAGGAACTCCTCGTGCTCGAAGGACTCTTCGCTCAGGAGCGCCTCCGCATCGCGTGGGCGCGCCAGCTCGATCTCGCCGCCGGGGAGCGGAATCCACTCGGCGACGTCGAGCTCGATCATCCCGATCGCAACCTGCCCGCCTCGTCGGCTGCGCGCTCCGCCGCGTCGAGCTGGCGCTCGATCAGCTCGAGCCCGCTCGCCCAGAAGCCGGGGTCGGCAAGGTCGACGCCGACGATCGCGCCGAGCTCCTCGGGCGGCCGCGAGCCGCCGGCCCGCAGCAGGTCGAGATAGGACGGGACGAAGCCCTCGCCCTCCTGCTCGTAGCGGCGGTAGACCGACAGCGCGAGCAGGTGGCCGTACGCGTACGCGTAGACGTAGCCCGGCGCGTCGACGAAGTGCCAGACGTAGGACCACCAGAGGCCGTAGTCGTCGTGCAGCTCGACGCTGTCGCCGAGCAGGTCGGCCTGCGTCTCGAGCCAGAGCTCCGCGAAGCGGTCGACCGAGAGCTCGCCGGCCTCGCGCCGCGTGGTGTGGAGAGCGTGCTCGAAGCGGTTCATCGCGATCTGCCGGAACACCGCGGCGACCGCGCCGTCGAGCGCCCCGGCGAGCAGGTCGAGCCGCTCCGCCGGCCCCGGCGCCCGCTCGAGCAGGCGCTCGAGGACGATCGTCTCGCCGAAGATCGAGGCGGTCTCGGCGAGCGTCAGCGGGGTCGAGAAGTGGAAGATCCCCTGCGGCCTCGCCAGCGAGGCATGCACGCCGTGGCCGAGCTCGTGGGCCATCGTCAGCACGTCGTAGGGCCGCGAGCTGTAGTTGAGCAGGACGTACGGGTGCGCGGACGGGACGGTGTAGGAGCAGAAGGCGCCGCCGCGCTTGCCCGGCCGCGGCGGCCCGTCGATGTGGTCGTGCTCGAAGAAGGCGGCGGCGGTGTCGCCCAGCTCCGGCGAGAAGCTGCGGTAGCAGTCGAGCACGATCTCGCGCGCCTCGCCGTAGGGGATGCGCTCGTCGCTGTCGGAGACGGGCGCCATCCGGTCGTAGTGGGCGAGCCGCTCGAGCCCGAGCAGACGCGCCTTCAGCGCGTACCAGCGCCGCGCCAGGTCGTAGCGCGACCGGACCGCCTCGATCAGCGCCTCGACGGACTCGTCGCTCGCCTCGTTGGCGAGGTTGCGCGACGCGAGCCAGTGCGGGTAGGAGCGCAGGCGGTCCTTCGTCGCCTTGTCGCCGAGCAGCGTGTTGAACACGAACGCGCGCGTGCGCAGGCCGGGCCGGAGCGCGTCGGTGACGGCGCTCGCGGTCTCCGCGCGCCGCTCGCGGCTCGGATCCTGGAGGCGCGAGAGGGCCTCCTCGAAGGAGATCGGCTCGTCCTGCGCCCGGGCACCGCCACCTCGATCGCCGAGGTCTGCTCGGTGAACAGGCGCTGGAACGCGCCCGAGCCCGGTGACGCTCGTCTCGGTGAGGATGCGCTCCTCGGGCTCGGTCAGCTGGTGCGGGCGGTAGCGGCGGACGGTGCGCAGGTAGTGGGCGCAGAAGTCGAGCTCGCCGGCGCGCGAGCAGCTCCTCGGCCCGCTCGTCGGGGACGAGGTTCCACTCGAGCTCGAAGAAGAGCAGCGTCGGTCTCGATCGCCGCGCCGAGCTCGCGTGCCTTCTGCATGAGCGCGCCGCGCTCGGGATCGGCCGTGTCGAGCGAGAAGCGCAGCACGGCGTAGGAGCCGGCGCGCCCGCCGAGGTCGTGGATGGCCGCCGAGCTCGTGCATGGCCTCGGCGAGTCCGCTCGGCGTCGAGCGCGCCGACCTCGCCGCGGTGGCGCTGCGCGAAGGCCTCGGCGCGGTCGCGCGCCTCGGCCAGCATCTCCTCGACCCCTTCGGCGCCGCGGCCCGCCGGCGAGCGGCTCGAGGTCCCAGGTTGCGGATTCCAGTGCTTCGTCGACGGTCGTGCTCACCGCACCGAATCTAGCCACTCGGGATCATGTGGGCGGATGGCGACCCCACTCGAGCCGGCACCCGCCTCGCTGGCGGGCGGGGACGCGGTCTGGCTGAAGCGCGAGGACCAGCACGAGCTCGGCGCCTTCAAGTGGCGCGGCGCGCTGCCGGCGCTCGAGCGCTTCAAGGCGGAGGGCACCGAGGCCGTCGTCACGGCCTCGACCGGAAACCACGGCGCGGCGACCGCCTGGGCGGCGCAGCGCGCGGGCATGCGGGCGGTGGTGTTCGTCCCGGCCGGAGGCGAGCCGGGCGAAGCTCGGCCGGCTCGAGGAGCTCGGGGCGCGAGCTGCACCAGGTCGGCGACGACCTCGACGCGTCGAAGGAGCTCGCGCGCGGAGTTCGCGGCCGAGCGCGGGCTCGCGTTCTTCGAGGACGGGGCCGAGCCCGCGCAGTTCGACGGCTACGCCGCGATCGGCCGCGAGATCGCCGACCAGCTCGGCGAGCAGCCGGCGCGCGTGGTGGTGCCGGTGGGGAACGGCGCGCTCCTCATCGGCGTGGCGCGGGGCCTCGAGGGCGCGCCGGTGCGTGGCCGTGGTCGCCAAGGAGGCGCCCGTCATGGCGATGAGCGTGGCGGCCGGCCGGCCGGTCCCGTGCGAGCGCTCGGCGACGTTCGCCGACGGGATGGCCGTGCGCGTGGCCGTGCCGCTCGCGGTCGAGGAGATCGTGCGCCTGGGCGTGCCGTTCGTGCAGGTCTCCGAGCGGGCGCTTGCGCGCGCGATCGGCAGCTTCGCCGCCGCCGGCCTGCGCGTCGAGGGCTCGGCCGCGGCGGCGCTCGCCGCGCTCGAGCAGCTCGAGCCCGTGGACGGCGCGACCGTGCTGATCATCACCGGCTCCAACATCGACGACGAGCTGTACCGCCGGGCGGTCGAGCGGCCCGAGACGTTCCCGGACTGAGAGACGGCGGGCGTGCTCGCCGACGTCGTCGGATACCTGCGTTGCCCGCACTGCGCTGGGCGGCTCGCCCTGTCCGGCGGCGTGGTGCGCTGCGACGGCCGGGCACGCTTTCGACGTCGCGCGTCAGGGCTACGTCAGCCTGCTTCCGGGCACGCCGCGAGCGGCGCGCGGCGACACGGCGGAGATGCTCGGCGCGCGCGAGGCGTTCATCGGCGCGGGCCATCTCGAGCCGCTGGGGGCGGCGCTCGTGGAGGCGGCCGGGCACGTGGCGGCGAAGGGGCTGCGTCCTCGACCTCGGCGCCGGCAGCGGTTGGCAGCTCGCGCGTGTTCTCGACGCGCTGCCCGAGCGCCACGGCCTGGCGCTGGACGTGTCGAGCGCGGCGCTTCGGCGCGCCGCGCGAGCCCATCCCCGAATCGGAGCGGTCGGCTGCGACATCTGGGGAGCGCTGCCCGTGCGCGACGCGGTCGCGGCGCTCGTGCTCAACGTGTTCGCACCGCGCAACGGCGCCGAGACGACGCGGGTGCTGGCGCCCGGCGGGCTGCTCGCGGTCGTGACGCCGACCGAGCGCCACCTCGAGGAGCTCGTCGGGCCGCTCGGCCTGCTCGGGCGTGGGCGCCTACAAGCGCGAGCGGCTCGGGCGTGAGCTCGGCGGCCTGCTCGAGCACGTGTCGAGCGAGGTGCGTGAGTGGCGGATGGTGCTCGCGGCCGGCGACCTGGACGCCCTCGCCGGGATGGGCCCGAGCGCCTTCCATCTCGACCCCGCGGAGCGGCGCACGCGGATCGAGGCGCTGCCCAAGCCCATGGAGGCGGGTGCGTCGGTGAACGTGACGGTCTGGCGGCGGCCGTGAGGCTCGGCGAGCTGGACGTTCCGATCGTGCAGGCGCCGCTGGGCGGCGGGGCGTCGACCCCCGAGCTGGCCGCGGCCGTCGGGCGAGGCGGGCGGCCTCGGCTTCCTCGCAGCGGGCTACAAGGGCATCGACGTCGTGCGTGACGACATCGCCACCTTGCGGGGGCGGAGCCGCCGGCCGTTCGGGGTCAATCTCTTCGCTCCGCCCGGTCGCCCCGGGGGACGCGGAGGAGATCGCCCGCTACGCGCACAGTCTGCGAGGCGAGGCGGAGCGCCGCGGCGTGACGCTTGGCGAGCCGCGCCACGACGACGACGGCTGGGAGGACAAGCTCGCGCTGTGCGCCGCCGAGCGGGTACCTCTCGTCTCGTTCACGTTCGGCTGTCCAGAGCGCGGGTGTCCTCGCGAGGCTGCGCGCGGCGGGCTGCGAGACCTGGGTGACCGTGACCACGGCCGCCGAGGCGGCGGCCGCCACTCGGGCGGGCGCGGACGCTCTCGTCGTCCAGGGTGTCGAGGCCGGCGGGCACCGCGGCTCGTTCGATCCGAGCCGGCCCGGCCGGATCGGCCTGCTCGCGCTGCTCCAGCTGGTCCGCGCAGAGACCGCCCTGCCGCTCGTCGCGACCGGCGGGATCGGGAACGGCCGCGGCGTGGCGGCCGTGCTGGCGGCGGGCGCGAGCGCGGCGCAGCTGGGCACGGCATTCATGCTCACTCCCGAGGCAGGCACGGCGGAGGCCCATCGCCGGGCCCTGCGTGGCAACGAGCCCACGGTGCTCACGCGCGCCTTCACCGGGCGCCCCGCTCGCGGAATCGAGAACCGCTTCATCCGCGAACACGAAGAGGCGGCGCCGCTCGCCTATCCCGAGGTGAACCATCTGACGGCGCCGCTGCGCGCCGCGGCACGCGAGGCGGGCGACCCGGACGGGCTTCACCTCTGGGCGGGGGAGGCCTACCGGTTGACGCGTGAGCTGCCGGCGGCGGAGCTGGTCCGCGAGCTGGCCGATCAGGCCGCGTAGCCCTCGCTGCCCATGATGTGGAGCGAGACGTAGGGCTCGTCGCCGACGACCCACGAGTCATGTCCGGGCGGCACGTAGAAGAACTCGCCCGCGTGCATCACCCGCTCGCTGCCGTCCTCCATGCTCACCGCCGCGGCGCCGCTGACCACGAGCCCGACGTGCTCGACCTGGCATAGGGCCTCGCCGCTCGCCGCGCCGACGTGCTCGGACCACCTCCAGCCCGGCTCGTAGGTGGCGCGCCCGAGCGTCATCGGACCGACCGAGTAGACCTCGAAGCGCCCCTTCTCGAACTCGCGGGTCTCCGTGGGATCGTCGAGGTGGAGGAGGGTGAGGTCCATGGGCGCTCAGTCTTGCAGCGGCACTGACCTCTGGTCCGCCTCCAGGACCGCTTTCAGGCGCGCAAAGCTCCGGTCGAGGTTCTGCTGCGTGTTGCGGGCGATCATCGGTTCGAGTAGGCGCAGCGGCCCGCCAGGCCGGCCCGAGATCGAGAAGTTCACCTCGGTCGCTCCCTCGAGCGGCCGAAGCTCGTAGACGAGGGTGGTCGGGAATGGACCTGACGTGCTCTCGATCCTCTGGCGCCTCGGAGGCTCGTGCTCGACGATCTCCCAGGTGTACACGTACTCGCGACCCATCGAGCGCAGCGTCGTGCGGACGGTGGTCCCCACCCCGATCGGCTCCGGTGAGGTCAGCTCCTCGCTGTCCACGCTGTCATCCCAGCGCGGCCGGTTGCGAGCGTCCTCGACGAACGCGAAGACATCCTCGATCGGACGGGAGATGAGCACGAAGGCGCGCTTGGTGAACATCGCGCCGACCATACAATCGCGCGTGTGAGCCTCGCAGTCGCAACCGGGATCGGAGCCGTGATCGGCCTGGCCCTCGGCATCGTGGTCGCCGTGACCACCGATGTTCCCCTCGCGCCGGAGATCGGGGCGGTGCTCGGCGGACTCGGCGGCTGGCTCGCGCGGCGTTAGGCCGCGGGCCGGACACTGGACGCGTGCATCCTTCAGGGCGATGGGCGACCGCTACCAGACGATCGGCCGGAGCTATGGAGCGACGCGTCGCGAGGACCCGCGGATCGCTCTGCTGATCACCGAAGCGCTCGGCGATGCGCGCAGCGTCGTCAACGTCGGTGCGGGCACCGGCTCCTACGAGCCCGGCGACCGCCAGGTCATCGCCGTCGAGCCCAGCGATGTGATGGCGGCGCAGCGCCCGCCTCACCGCGTTCCGGCGATTCGGGCGGCGGCGGACGACCTGCCCCTGCGCGACCGGAGCGTCGATGCCGCGATGGCCGTGCTCACCCTGCACCACTGGGACGCCGCGCAGGAACGCGGGGTGCGGGAGCTCCGGCGGGTCGCTCGCGACCGGGTCGTGATCCTGACCTACGACGCGAGCGTCAGCTCGCGCATGTGGCTGATGGCCGACTACCTGCCCGGAGATCGCCCGACTCGATGCGCGGATCTTCCCGCCGCCCGAAACGCTCGCCCGCTGGCTCGGGGGCGAGGTCCACGACGCAGCCGGTTCCGCTGCCTCGCGACACCTCCGACTGGATGCTCGGCTCCTTCTGGGCGCACCCCGAGCGGGTGCTCGACGAACGCGCGCGGGCCAACACGTCGGGATTCGCGCGCATGCCGGCTGACGTGGTGGAACGTGCCGTGACGGCGCTCCGCCGCGACCTCGAGGACGGCAGCTGGGACGAGCGTCACGGACGCCTGCGCGCGCTCGGCGAATACGACGTCGGGCTGCGGCTCGTGGTCGCTCGGCGCTGACCCCGTGAAATGATCGCGCGGTCGTGGATGCCGGCGTCCATCTGCCGCTGATCGACTTCGGCGGAGAAGGGCTCTCGTCGAGCCGGCTTGCGGGCGCGGTCGACGCCGCGAGGGAGAGTGGATTCGCCGCGGTCTCCGCCAACGACCACTTCCTGTTCGCGAGGCCCTGGCTCGACGGGCTCGTCGCGTTGTCGGCCGTCCTCGAGCGCTCCGGCGACATGCAGCTCGCCACGACCGTCTCGCTGGCGAGCCTGCGCGGACCGGTGGCGCTTGCCAAGTCGCTGGTCGCCCTCGACCTGCTCTCCGAGGGCCGCGTCATCGCCGGCCTCGGCCCGGGCTCCTCGAAGGCCGACTACGACGCGGTGGGCGTGCCGTTCGACGACCGCTGGCCGCGCTTCGAGGAGGCGGTGGTGATGACCCGGGCGCTGCTGCGGGGGGGCACGGGCGATCTCGAGCCACGGCCCGCGAGGGACGTTCCCGTGTGGATCGGCAGCTGGGGCTCCGAGGCCGGCCTGCGTCGCGTAGCTCGCCTGGGCAGACGGCTGGCTCGCGTCGGCGTACAACACCACCCCCGAGCTCTTCTCGGCGGGGCTGAAGCTGCTCGGCGAGGAGCTCGAGCGACGTGCAAGGCCGTCCGCCGACTTCCCGAACGCCCTGGTCACCATGTGGACCTGGATCACCTCGAGCCGCGCGGACGCCGAGCGGATGCTCCACAGCGTGCTCGCGCCGATGCTCCGCCGCGAGCCGGAAGAGCTCCGGGGGCAGGTGTGCGTCGGCGATGCGGAGACGTGCGCCGCGCTCCTGTCGCGCTACGCCCGCGCGGGCTGCCGGCGGGTGCACTTCTGGCCGCTCGCGGAGGAGCGCCGTCAGGTCGAGCTGCTCGCCGCCGAGGTCCTGCCGCGCGTGTCCGGCTGAGGGGGGCGAACTTCCCGCCCCCGTCCCTCAGCCCTTCATGGAGGCCCTTGACGACCTTGCCGCGGCCCTGCGCGGCCGTTTGATCGAGCGGGCGCGGGCGGGGGAGACCACGGCAGCGGGCGCGGCGGGCCTCGAGGCCGAGGTGCGCGAGCTCGTGGAGCGCGAAGCGGCGCCGCTCCCGGAGGCGGATCGCGACGCTCTCTGCTCGCGGGTGGTGCTGCTGGCGACGGGCCTCGGCCCGCTCGAGCCGCTGCTCTCCGATCCGCGTGTGGACGAGGTGATGGTCAACGGGCCGGGCTCCGTCTACGTGGAGCGCCGCGGCCGGCTCGAGCGCACGGGGGTGTGCTTCGCTTCCGAGGCTGAGCTGCTGCACGCGATCGAGCGGATCCTCGCGCCGCTCGGCCGCCGCGTCGACGAGGCCCAGCCGCTCTGTGACGCGCGGCTCGCCGACGGCTCTCGCGTCAACGTGGTCATCCCGCCGCTGTCGCTGTCAGGCCCCTGCCTCACCGTGCGGCGCTTTCGCCGCGAGGGCTTCTCGCTGCGTGACCTGGTGGCGGGCGGGACGCTGCCGGGCGAGGTCGGCGAGTTCCTCGCGCTGTGCGTCGCGGCGCGCGCATCGGTGCTCGTGAGCGGCGGGACCGGATCGGGGAAGACGACCACGCTGAACGCGCTTTCGGGCGCGATCCCGGGCGAGGAGCGGATCGTGACGATCGAGGACGCCGCCGAGCTGCGGCTGCGCCAGCGCCACGTCGTGCGGCTGGAGGCACGGCCGGCGAACCTGGAGGGGCGCGGGGAGGTCGCGATCCGGCAGCTGGTGCGGAACGCGCTGCGGATGCGGCCCGACCGCATCGTCGTCGGAGAGGTTCGTGGCGCCGAGGCGCTCGACATGCTGCAGGCGCTCAACACGGGCCACGACGGCTCGCTCACGACCGTCCACGCGAACTCGCCGGTCGACGCGTTGCGGCGGGTCGAGACGCTCGCGCTGATGGCGGGGGTGGGCCTGCCACACGGCGCGGTCCGCGAGCAGGTCGCGAGTGCGCTCGACCTCGTCGTCCACCAGGCGCGGGCTGCGGGCGGCGCCCGCGTGGTCGAGCAGGTCACCGAGGTGGTGCGGGTGGCGGGGGGTGCGGGCACGCGTGATCTCTACAACCGCGGCGGCGAGCTGCGGCGGCCGGGGCCGGGCCCGCTGGCGAGCCGCCTGGAGGCTCTCGGGGGAGCTCGGTCGCCCGAGAGGGAGGGCGTGTCCTGACCCCGGCTGTGCTTCTCACATTCCTTGCCGCGGCCGCGGGCCTCGGCGCGTGTGTCGAGCTCGGCGCGCGGCTCCCCGCCGCGGTGGCCGGGCGGGGCCCGCGGATCGCGCGCGGGCTGGCCGGCCTCGTCGACGTGCTCGTGCGCCTCGGGCGCGAGGGCCGCGCGCCCGGGGCGGCCGAGCGCCGCCGGTTGCTGCTGGCGGGAGCGGTCGGAGCCTTTGTCGCAGGCACCGCCCTGGCGGGACCGCTCCCGGGGCTCGCGCTGGCCGCCGCCGGTCCCTGGGCCGTGGCTCGGGTCCTCGCCGCCCGGCGCCGGCGCTACCGCCGCGCGGTGGATGCGGGAGTGGCGCAGATGGCGCTCGCGCTGGCCGACGCGCTCGGCGGCGGGCACTCCCTGCGCGGCGCGATCGCCGAAGCGGCGGGCGGCGCTCGACGGAGCGGCAGGCCACGAGCTCCGCCGTGCCGCGGGCGAGCTCGCCGCCGGGGCGACCACGGACGAGGCCCTCGAGGCGATGCGGGCGCGCGCGCCCTCGGCGCGTCTCGACGCGCTCGTGGCCGCGTGCCTCCTGCAGCGTCGCGCCGGTGGCGACCTGGCGCGACTGCTGCGCGAGAGCGCCCGCGCGATGGAGGACCAGAGCCGGCTCGAGGACGAGGTGAGCGCGGCCACCGCGCAGGCGCGCTTCACCGGCCTGATCGTCGTCCTGCTGCCGCTCGGCGGGGGCCTGCTCGCGGAGCTGGCGAGCCCCGGCTGGTTCGCAGGGCCTGTGGAGCACGTTCCTCACCGCCTGGCTCGTCGGAATCGCGGTCGTCCTTCAGGTCGCGGCGGCCGTGCTGATGCGCCGGCTGGGAGGGTGCGCTGGTGATCGCGACGCTGCTGGCGTTCGTGGCGGCTGCCGCTGCGGCCGCGGGGCTCCTGCTGCTGGCGCCGGAGCCGGGCCGCCGCGGTGGCCCGAGCGCGGGGATGCGTGCGCTGGCCTCATGGCCGTCGCGGGCCGTCGCCTGCGGATCGGGCCGCGGGTGTCAGGGCGCCCCGGAGCGGGCCAACCGGCGCGGGGCGGGCTCGCGGCCGGTCCCGTCGACCTCGCCGCCCGCATCGACGCCGCCGGCCGTCCGGCCGGGCTCGGCGTGCGCGAGCTCACGGCGGCGAAGCTCGCCGGGGCGGCGCTCGCGGGCGTGATCGGGCGCGGCGGCCGGCTCGATCGCTCCCGGCCGGCTCGGGTTCGCCGTGACGCTGGCGGCGCCGGTCGCCGGCTTCCTCGCTCCGGACCTGTGGCTTCGCGCGCGTGGCGGCCGAGCGGGCCCGGCGCGTGCGGCGCGAGCTTCCGGTGCTGCTCGACCTGCTGCGCGTGACCGTCGAGGCGGGCTCGTCGCTCTCCGAGGCGCTCCGCTCCGTCGGGGAGCGGGCCGCGGGCCCGCTGGCGGCCGAGCTCCGCGCCACCGGTCGCGAGGTCGCGCTCGGCGTGCCGCTCGCCGAGGCGCTCGAGGGCCTCTGCCGGCGCCTGCCGCTGCCCGAGGTGCGGGCGCTCGTGGCGGCGCTCGAACGAGCTCGCCGCCACGGGGCGCCGCTCGCGGAGACGCTCGCGGCCCAGGCCCGCGACGCTCGCTTCGCGCTCGCCCGCCGGATCCGCGAGGAGGCCGCGCGGGCCGGCCCGAAGATCCAGCTCGTCGTCGCCCTGCTGCTGGTGCCGTCGGTGCTGCTGCTCGTCGCCGCGGCCCTCGCGTCGGCGCTTCTCGGCGGCGAGGCGGAGGTGGTGCCGATCTGACGCCGGGGGCGCCGCCCCCGCCTGGCGGCGCCCCCGATCCTCAGCGAACCCCGCCCGTCAGCAGGAGACCATCAGGTGGAAGGAGCGATCCACGTTCGCGTCGCCCGCGCTGTTGCGGGTCACGACGCGCACGCCGTTCACGTTGGCGGCGGCGGACGTCACCGAGACCTGGCCGGTGCCGGGCGCCGAGGCGGACTCGTCGCCGAGCGTCGCGAAGTAGGTGCAGTTGCGCACGTCCACGTCGAAGATGACCTGGTACTGGCCGTCACCGGTCTTCGCGGCCGAGGTGATCCCGCGTCCGCGCACCAGCGCGCCCGCGCTCGAGATCACGCCGTGCCGGGTGATGCCGTCGGCGAGCGCCGCCGCCGTGACCTTGCCGATCTTGGCGGCGTTGAACTTCGAGGAGTCGAGCGACTGCTCCTTGATGGCGTTCGGGCCGAAGCCGTCGGGCTTCGACTCGTTGCCGCGCAGCGTGCCGTCCTTGAAGTCACGGTTGCGGATCGAGCCGTTGATGATGTCGTCGGAGCCGATCGTCGCCACGGCGTAGGAAACACCGCTGAGGGCGACGAACAGTGCAAGGCAGGCCACCACCATCGCGGGTGAGGGCATGCGCATGAAGCGCTTCATCTGGACCGGACCTCCCGTCCATCGGGTTCGAGAACTGCCGTAGTACCCCCAACAGGACCGAACCCGCCTGGTTGCGGCTCCGGCCCGGATGCTGCAACGCATCGCCCACGCGCGGGGGCGGAGTGGGCCGATGCCCCACCGCCGCGGCGGCGCTGCAACACCGCCTACACAGCGCAATCCCCGATGCGCGGTGGGCCGCAGGCAGCTCCCGTCGGACGGAAAGTGGGAAAAGGTGTTGCACAGTGGGGCGGAGTGGGGTAGTGTGGCGCCCAGCAAACGACCGGAGTGGCGGGGCTCCTCCCACTCCGCCTCTCCGGTCCAACTCTTCTCGCGGGGACATGACCCTTGGCGTTTCGCGGCCACTTCGAGCACTCGCTGGATGCAAAGAACCGGCTGGCGATCCCCGCCCGCTTCCGCGCGGCGTTCTCGGGCGGAACGGTGCTCTCGAAGGAGGCCGAGAGCTGCGTCGCGGTCTGGACGCCCGAGGCGCACGAGTCGAACATCGAGCGTGCGCTCGGCGACCTGAACCCGATGGGCCCTCGAGTACCGCAAGCTGTCGCGCTTCTTCCAGGGCAACTCGTTCGACATCGACCTCGACGCCAGCGGCCGAGTCACGCTGCCGCCCCCGCTGCTCGCCCACGCGGACATCGAGAAGGAGGTCGTCGTGGTGGGCGTTGGGGACCATCTCGAGGTCTGGGGCAGGAAGCGCTGGCAGGAGGAGCAGGCCGCGCTCGACGCCGAGATCGGGGAGGTGACGGAGCGTCTTGGCAATCCTTCTTGACATGACGCGCACTCACGTCCCCGTGCTCGCCGGTGAGCTGATCGACCTGACGCGGCCCGCGCCGGGCGAGACGGCGGTCGACTGCACCTTCGGCGCGGGCGGCCACGCGCGGCTCGTCGCCGGCCGGATCGGGCCGACCGGCACGCTCGTGTGCATCGACCGCGACCCGGCCGCCGAGGAGCGCTTCGAGGAGCTCGCGCGCGAGGTCGCCTGCGAGACGCGGTTCCTGCGCATGGACTACGCGGACGGCCTGGAGCTGCTGCGCGAGGAGGAGCTCGCGCGCCGACATCGTCTACCTCGACCTCGGCATCTCCTCGATGCAGGTCGACGCCCGCGAGCGCGGCTTCTCCTACTCCTACGACGCCCCGCTCGACATGCGCATGGACCCCGGTCAGGAGCTCGACGCCCGCGAGATCGTGAACGGCTGGGACGAGCGCCGGCTGGCCGAGCTCTTCAGGCGCAACGGCGAGGACCCGAACGCGCGCCGGATCGCCCGCGAGATCGTGAGGCGCCGCGAGCACGCGCCGATCGAGACGACCGGCGAGCTCGTCGCGGCGATCGAGGCCGCGCTGCCCGCCGCCGTGCGCAGGCGCTTCGGCGCCGGGCATCCCGCCAAGCGGGTGTTCCAGGCCGTGCGGATCGCCGTCAACGCCGAGCTCGAGTCGCTCGACCGCGCTCTGCCGGTCGCCTGGGACGCTCCTGCGCAGACGACGGCCGGCTCGCGGCCATCTCCTTCCACTCGCTCGAGGACCGGCGCGTCAAGCGCTTCCTCGCCGACCGCGCGCGCGGCTGCATCTGCCCGCCGGACTTCCCGGTGTGCGTGTGCGGGCGCGAGCCCGAGGCCGAGCTCCTCACGCGGGCGCGCGGTCATGCCCACGCCCGGCGAGGTGGCCGACAACCCGCGGGCCAAGTCGGGCCGGCTGCGCGCGGCGCGCAAGATCGGCGCGGAGGACCGGGGCTGATGGGTCGCGGGGCCGCCGCCGCGGCGCCCCGGCGCACCCATGCGCAGACCGCCCCCGCCCGTCCCGTCGCCGCGCCACGGCGGCGTTCCGGCCATGCCGCGCGCGACGCGCTCCCACGCCCTGCCCGCGCCCCTCCCGCTCCGCATCTGGGAGGCGCCCTTCGCGCGCGCCGTCCGCGCACGCGCGCGGCGGCCTGCTCGACGCCCTGCTGTCGGGTCGCGGCTGGATCGCGCTCGTCTTCCTGCTGCTCGCGGGAATCGTGTTCTTCAACGTCGACCTGCTCCAGATGAACCGCGACATCGCGCGCAACTCGGAGAAGATCTCCTTGCTCAAGCGCGAGAACGCCCGCCTGCTGCTCGACCAGGCCAGGCTCGCGAACAGCGAGCGGGTCCAGGAGGAGGCGGTGAAGCTGGGGCTCGTATTGCCCGCGCCTGGCGAGGTGCGCTACCTGAAGGCAAGGCCCTCGCAGGACGCGCGTCGTGCGGCCAAGCGGATCACGGCGCCGGCGGACGGCAGCACCGTCCCGGGCGACACCGACACCGACACCGACGCCGGCACCGCGCAGGGCGCCGCGGGCATCGACCCGGTCACCGGCTTTCCGGTCGACCCGGCGACCGGTGCTCCCGTCTACGACCCGGTGACCGGCGCGCCGCTCGATCCGGCCACCGGTGAGCCGCTCGACCTGAGCGGCGGCGCCGCCGGCGTCGGGACCACGTCCGGGGACGTCGCCGCGGGCACGCCCACGGACGGGACCGCGACCGGGACGACCGGCACCACGGGCGCGACCGATGCGACCGGCGCCACAAACGGGACGACCGGCACGACCGGCGCCACCACGGGAACCACCGACCCGACCCAGCCGGTGGGCTGAATGGCGGCCCGCGCGACCTCCACCGGAGGCCGCTGAGCGGTGCCCGCCACCCGCAGCCGGCCGCCGACCCGCCGCCCGCCCGGCCGCAACAGGACGTCGAATCCGGCCCGTCTCGTCGACCGCCGGGTCGGGCTGCTGTTCGCCGTCTTCCTGGTCCTGCTCGGTCGTGGTCGCCCTGCGCGCCACCTGGATCGGCACCGTGCGCTCGGGCGACCTCGCGGACCGCGCGGTCTCGCAACAGATCGAGGACCTCACGACCGCCGCGCGGCGCGGCACCATCGTCGACCGCAACGGCATCGAGCTCGCCGTGTCGGAGGACTCGGTCACCGTCTTCGCCCACCCGTTCCTGATCGACGACCCCGCCAAGGTCGCGGCCCGCATCGCGCCGCTCGTCGGGCGCACCGAGAGCGAGCTGCTCGAGAAGCTCTCCGACAAGGAGTCGAGCTTCGTGTACCTGCGGCACAAGATGGACGCGTCGCTCGGGCAGCGGATCGAGGACCTCGGCATCGAGGGGATCGGCACCGTCGTCGAGCCCAAGCGCACCTACCCGCAGGGCCACCTGGCCGCCCAGGTGCTCGGCATGGTCGGCACGGACAACACCGGCCTCGCCGGGCTCGAGTACTCGCGCGACGAGCAGCTGCACGGCAAGGACGGCAAGCGCCGGCTCGTCAAGGACGCGCTCGGCGAGCCGATCAGCATGGTGGAGGTCGAGCGCTCGGAGCCGGGCCAGAACCTGCGGCTGACGCTCGACGCCGCGCATCCAGGAGCGCACCGAGGCGGTGCTCGCCGAGGTCGGCCAGACCTACACGCCGGAGGGCGCCACGGCCGTCGTGATGGACCCGCGCACCGGCGAGATCCTGGCGCTCGCCAACTGGCCGCGCGTGGACGCCAACAACGTCGACGGCGCGCCCGAGTACGCCCGCCGGAACCGCGCGATTCAGGCCAACTACGAGCCCGGCTCGACCTTCAAGGCCTTCACCGTGTCCGGCGCGATCGAGGAGGGGCTCGTCACGCCCGACACCCAGCTGTCGGTGCCCCCGTTCATCCAGGTGGCCGACCGCACGGTCGGCGAGGCCCACGACGGCGGCGGCGGGACGCTTCAGCGTCGCCGACATCCTGGCCCGCTCCTCGAACGTCGGGTCGGTGATGATCGGCCTGAAGCTCGGCGCCGAGCGCTTCGACCACTGGGTGCGGCAGTTCGGCTTCGGCGAGCCGACCGGGGTCGACCTGCCCGGCGAGGAGGGCGGCATCGTCCTGCGCCCGGAGAACTACTCGGGCTCGTCGATGGGGAACATGCCGATCGGCCAGGGCATCGCGGTGACGCCGATGCAGATGGCCGCCGCGTACACGGCGATCGCGAACCACGGGATCATGCGGCCCCCGTACGTCGATCGCGGGCAACCGGCCGCGGCCGCGGCGCGTGCTTGTCGAAGCGCACCGCCGCGCGACGTCTCGAAGATGCTCGAGGGCGTCCTGGCCGCCGGCGGCACCGCCGAGGAGGCCTCGGTCGACGGCTACACGCTGGCCGGCAAGACCGGTACAGCGGAGAAGGCCGATCAAGGGCGGCTACTCGAAGACGGACTTCATCGCCTCCTTCATCGGCTACGCGCCGGCCAAGAACCCGCGCCTGCTGGTGGCGGTGATGGTGGACACCCCGCGCGGGGACATCTACGGCGGAACCGTGGCCGCGCCCGCCTTCGAGCGCATCATGGAGTTCGCGCTGCCGTACCTGAAGATCCCGCCGGGCTAGGGGCTAGGAGCCAGGGGGACTTCAGTCACCGTCCGGGGCCGCCCCCGACTGCACCCATTGAGCTTTTCAGCTGAGCTGCTCGGCCAGTCCGATGATGATGCCCTCAGGGCCACGCAGGAAGCAGAGCCGGTAGATGTCCTCGTACTGCGCGATCTCGCCGACGAGTTCGGCACCGTGGCTGCGCAGGCGGGCAACGACGTCGTCGATGTCGTCGACAGCGAACATGATGCGGCGTATGCCCAGCGTGTTCGCCGGCGCGCTTTCCGGCTCGGCTCTGACCGCCGGCGGCGTGTGGAACTTCGTCAGCTCAACCCGGCCGTGGCCGTCCGGGGTCCGCATCATGGCGATGTCGGCACGGACGTCGTTGAGCCCGACGACGCGGTCCACCCAAGGCCCCTCGACCGTCGTCTCGCCTTCCAGCTCCATACCGAGTTCGGCGAAGAACGCTTTGGCAGCCTCGAGGTCGTCGACAACGATGAGAACGTTGTCCATCCGCTGAATCGTCATATCCCCGGAGCATAGGTCGGAGCTTCGACAGCTCCCCTAATCAGCCCTCGCCCGGCCTATGAGGGATCGATCATCTAGGGGCTAGGGGCCGGGCCTCCTGCGAAAAGCAGACGAGCACGGCCAGGACGCTCCAGACGAGCCAGGTCCCGCGATGCGGCCGCGTGCTGCCGCGGAGGGTGTCGCGCATGTAGGGGAACGTGTCGGCTATGCCCACGAGGGCCGCGGCGATCCCGAGCGGGGGGGCGAGCTCGGTCGTCACAGACCGGCACAGGCGCGCGGCAGCGGGCGCGCGTTCCCGGTGCGCAGGTCGAGCCGGCCTTGGAGGCGCGGCGAGCGGCCTTCGAAGCGGAATCGGAAGCGCCCTCCTCCGCTCAGCTCGCTCGCCGGCCCCGTGCCGCCGATCACGGTCATGCGGCCGGCCGGGGCGCGGCTCCCGCGGCTCCTCATTCGGATGCGCAGGCAGGCCTCGCCGCGGCCCCGCGGGAACCTGGCCAGGGCGACCCCGCGCAGGCGGAGCGATCGCGTCCGCGGCCGGGCCACGAGGCGCAGGCGAGCCACCCAGGCGGAGCGCCGGAAGCGCGCCAGCTCGTCAAGGCCGTCGCGCGGCGCGATCAACCGCCCGCGTGCTGTGAGCGGTCCGAATACCCGCGCCCCGCCCGCGCGGCGCAGCGTCCCGAGGTCGCTCGGGAAGCGCACGCGCGCGAGCCGGGCGGAGACCGGTGCGCCCCCGGCCTGCCGGGCGGCGCCGGCCGCCGCCGCGGAGCTGCCCGGCCCGAGCGGGGCGACGAAGATCTCCTTGGGCTGCTCGGCCGTCCGCCCCATTGCATCCGCCACGCGCAGGCGCACGACGTGGATGCCCGACGTGGTGAAGAACTGCGAGACCTCGGGATCGTTCAGGGGACCCGTCTCGAAGCTGCCGTCTCCATCCAGGTCCCAGGAGAAGGTGGCCGCTCCGCGCGAGGCCGAAGCGTCGAGCAGGACGTTCTGCCCGACGATCGGCCGCGTGGGAGTGAACGAGAAGCTCGCCGCCAGCGGGCCGGGCCCGCTCTGCTCGAGATCGCCCGTGATCGTGACTCTGCGCAGCGTGGTCGCGGACCCCGTCCCGTCGAAGACCTGCAGGGCGATGATCCGCGTCTCGCTGGTGCCGTTGTCGATGATCTCCTCCGGTGGACGCACGATGGCCGGATCCCGACGGAAGAGCTGGACGGTGCCCGCCGTGGCGCCGAGCCGGAACTCGTGCTCGAAGTCGAAGCCGCGGCCGCGTGCGCTGAGCGTGTAGCGGCCGTCGACGTCCCAGCCGAAGGCCGTTAGATCGCGGCCGAGGCTCGCCCGGGAGGCCGACGCGTCGAGCGTCACGAGGCCGCCGCTCGGGATCTCGCTCGGCGTGACCGTGAAGTCCGCGCGAGGCTGATCGAGCCGCTGCCCTTCGGAGTCGGGGTAGCCGAGGCAGAGAAACCCCACGGCGAGACCCGCAAGAGGGTTCTCCGTGGACGCGCCGCAGAGCTCCTCGTCGCAGCCCCCGAACACGAGCGGGGCGAGTAGCGCGAAGCTGATGAGGACCAACCGCGTCCGCCGGCGCCCTGCCCTCAGCACGCGAACACCCCCGTGCTCGAGCCCGTGATGCTCCCGCGCAAGAGCTCACCGGCGCCCTGCACCTGCACGCCGTCGCCCACGCGGGCCACCGGCGGGCAGCTCGAGCCGGCGCCGAGGAACAGCTGAGGGGCGATCAGGGCGGTCCGGGCCGGTGTGAGCTGCAGCGTCGTGCCTCCCCCTCCGCTCAGCGTGAGCGACGTGGCCCCGACCACCACGCTGGCACCCGGCCCACGCAGGCGGAGGCCCTCGTTCGTCAGCGCGAGCGCGAAGCGCCCGTCCGGGCTCGCCATGCCGAGCGCGCCGGGCCCGCCGCCGGCGCCGTCGCCGACCCGGCGCTCGAGGCGAGCGAGGCGATTGGCCTGGCGCCGCACCGTCGCGCGGGTCTTCTTGAGAAGGCTCGTCGCCGCCGCGAGCTCTGCGCCCAGCCGCTCCACCCGCTGCGCGAGGCCGCCGGGGCGCGGGATCTGCGCGCCGGCCGGCGCGGCGCCTCCCCATGAGCCGAGCACGAGGAGCAGGGCAAGGGCCGTCAGCAGGCTTGTCAGCTTCATACGGCGACGCTATGAGTGGTCCCAAGGCGTCGCTTCGCCGAAACGAGCCATCCTCGCCGTTCGGCGTATCGCCAGAACTGGCTATGCGGGCGGCTGGTCGACCAGGCCCGCGCGGACGGCGTGGGCCGCCGCCGCGGCACGCGACGGCAGGTCGAGCTTGCGCAGCGTGTTGGTCACGTGCCGGTGCACGGTGTGCTCGCTCACCACGAGTCGCTCGGCGATCTGGCGGTTCGTGAGGCCCTCGGCGAGGAGGGTGAGCACCTCGCGCTCGCGTGGCGTCACGCCGGGCAGGGCACCGTTTCCGGCGCCCGCGGCGGCGTCCATCAGGGCGAGCGCCGCGTCGGCGTCCGCCCGCGCGCCGAGCTCCAGCAGGGCGTCGCGGGCCACGCTCGCCTCACGAGCGGCATCCTCGGGCCGCTCGAGCGCCGCGAGCGCCTTCGCGAGCTCGATCCGCGCCAAAGCCGTCTCGTACGGCGCGCCGCACTCGCAGAAGCGGTCGACCGCGTCCTCGAGCAGCGAGCGGGCGCGCTCGGGCTCGCCGACGGCGACGGCGAGCGCCCCCTCGGCCACGTCGGTGCTCGCGCGCAGCGGCGCCGTGCCGACGAGCCCGTCGAGCTCGCGCAGCTCCGCGAGCGCCTCCTCCGCCTCGCTTAGCCGGCCGCAGGCGATGGCCGAATGGACCAGCAGCTCGAGCGCGGGCAGGCGCGCGAGGGCCGGCTTTTCGGGTATCTGCCGAAGCACCCGGATGCACAGCTCGACCGCGTGCCCGCCCTCGCCCCGCGCCAGGGCGATCCTCGCGCGGCACAGCTGCTCGCGCCGCGACGAGCCGGCCCGCTCGAGGAGGGCCTCGGCCTCCGTCTCGAGGCCCTGGCGGCGCTTCAGCTCGGCGAGGGCGGCGGTGGGCACCCCGGCCTTGGCGGGACGGGAGCGGGTGAGGTCGTCGATCGCCGCCGCGAGAATCGCCTCGGCCTCGGTCCAGCTCCCCCGCCAGACCTGAACGTCGCCGTAGTCGGAGCGGCAGAGCCCGACCAGATAGCGGCTGCCGCCGCGCTCCGCGAGCTCGGTGGCCCGGTCGCACCACTGGAAGGCCCGCTCGTAGTCGCGCGCGGCGGCGCACGAGACGACGGTGAAGCACAGCGTCCATGCGCCCGACGCGGCGATCGTCGCCTCGCCCTGGAGCGCCAGCAGGGCCGCCTCGTCGAGGCAGCGCATCCCCTCCTCGACCTCTGCTCCGAAGACGAGCGTCGCCCCTTGCAGCGCGAGCCCGAGCATCTCGAGGTCGGGCACGCCGAACGTGCCCCCGATGGCGGCCGCGCGCGCACCGAGCTCGGCGGCGAGAGCGGCATCGGCGCGGTGCCGGGCGAGATAGCCCTCGTGAAAGTCGAGCCAGCCGTGCTCGGGGCCCGGCTCGAGCGGGTCGAGCAGGCGATGGGCCCGCCTGACCCAGCCGCTGGCCACGCTGATCGCGCCGTTGAAGTCGAGCTCGTCGCAGGCGAGCCAGGTGGCCATGCGAGCGGCGCTCGACTGGTCGCCCCTTTGCCGATAGAGGCGATAGGCGCGCTCACGCGAATCGAAGACGGTGGGCCCGTCGTCTAGCCACCACGCCGCCCAGCTGAGGCCCTCGAGGGCGTCGGCGCTCTCCTCCGCGGCGAGCGCGGCCTCGAAGGACGAGCGGGCGTCGGCCCAGCGCAGTTCGCGCAGGGCTTCCCAGCCCAGGGCCAGCGAATCTGAAGCGCTCGGGCACACTCCGCGGCCGCCGATTATCCCACCGGCGCCGGGGGCCTCCCGCTGTCTGTGGGTCCAGGCCCCCCGATATCCTGCGAGCGCACCATGACCCTGCGGGACCTGATGGGTAATGGAGCGCCCGAGGTCGAGATCTCGGGACTCGCCTACTCGAGCCAGAGCGTCACCCCGGGGGCGCTCTTTTTTGCGTGCCCGGGTTCCGCGCGGACGGCCACGAGTTCGCGCCCGACGCGGTGGCGCGCGGCGCCGTGGCGCTCGTCTGCGAGCGCCCGCTGGGGCTGGGCGTGCCCGAGCTGATCGTGGACGACGTGCGCGCCGCCATGGGCCCCGCGGCGGCCCGCTTCTACGGCGACCCGACCGCGGAGCTCCAGCTCGTCGGCATCACCGGCACCAACGGCAAGACGACCACGGCCTTCCTCGTTCGTCACCTGTTCGAGGCGGCCGGGCGCCGATGCGGGCTGCTCGGCACGGTCAAGCGCGTCGTGGGCGGGGTGGAGGAGGACGTCGAGCGCACGACCCCCGAGGCCATCGACCTGCAGCGGACCTTCCGGCGCATGGTCGAGGGCGGAGACGTCGCCTGCGCGATGGAGGTCTCCTCGCACGCGCTCGAGCTCGGCCGCGTGGCCGGCATCGAGTTCGCCTGCCGGATCTTCACGAACCTGACCCAGGACCACCTCGACTTCCACGAGACGATGGAGGCGTACTTCCTCGCCAAGCGGCGGCTGTTCGAGGACGGCGGCCTCGCCGTCGTCAACGTCGACGACGAGTACGGGCGCCGCATCGCTGCCGAGGTCGACTGCGTGACCTTCGCGATCGAGCGCGAGGCGGACTACCGCGCCCGCGACGTCGCGTTCGACCTGATGGGCTCGCGCTTCACCTGCGAGACCCCGGACGGCGAGCTGCGGATCGAGTCGCCCCTGCCGGGCGTATTCAACGTGATGAACGTGCTCGGGGCGGTCGCCGCGGTGCGCTCGCTCGGCGTCGAGGGCATCTCGCTCGAGGGCTTCGGCAGGGTGCCGGGACGCTTCGAGCCGGTGGACGAGGGGCAGGACTTCGGAGTGCTCGTGGACTACGCCCACACGCCCGACTCGCTCGAGAACGTCCTGCGCGCCGCGCGCGAGGTCACGCGCGGGCGGCTGCACGTCGTGTTCGGCGCCGGTGGCGACCGCGACCGCGGCAAGCGGCCGCTGATGGGCGACGCCGCGCGCCGGCTCGCCGACCGCGTGCTCGTGACCTCGGACAACCCGCGCAGCGAGTCGCCCGAGGCGATCATCGACGAGATCATGGAGGGCGCCGGGCCGGATGCCGAGCGCGAGGTCGACCGTCGCCGCGCGATCGCGCTCGCGATCGACGGCGCCGAGCCGGGCGACGTCGTCGTGATCGCCGGCAAGGGGCACGAGCAGGGCCAGGAGTTCGAGGACGGGCGCAAGGAGCCGTTCGACGACCTCGAGGTCGCGCGCGAGGCGCTCAGGGCGCGCCTGGCGCCCGCCGGAGGCGGCGCGTGATCGACCTGAGCGCCGCCCGCGTCGCCGAGGCGGCCGCGGGCGAGCTGGCGGCCGGGGCCCCCGAGCGGGCCGGCGCGGAGCGCGCCGTGATCGACTCGCGCGCGGTCGGGCCCGGCGACCTGTTCGTGGGCCTGCCCGGTGCGAGCGCGGACGGCGGCGAGTTCGCCGCGGCGGCCCTCGACGCGGGCGCCTGGGGCGTGCTCGTCGGCCCGGCGCACCGCGGGGCCGCGCTCGCCGCCGTGGAGGGGGCGGTTGGCGACAGCGCCTGCGCGCAGGCCGTCGTGATCGTGGCCGAGGACCCGCTCAGGGCGCTCCAGCGAGCTCGCGCGCGCCTGGCGCCGGAAGCTCGGCGTGCCCGTGGTCGGCGTGACCGGCTCGACCGGCAAGACCTCGACGAAGGACATCCTGGCCGCGCTGCTCGGCGCGCACGCGAGCCGCGAGAACTTCAACACCGAGATCGGGCTGCCGCTGACGATCCTCGAGGCGAGCCGCGGCGTCGAGGCGCTCGTGCTCGAGATGGCCATGCGCGGCGAGGGCCAGATCGCGGAGCTCGCCGAGATCGCCGAGCCCGACGTGGGCGTGATCGTGAACGTCGGCCCGGTCCACCTGGAGCTGCTCGGCACCGTCGAGCGCGTCGCCGCGGCCAAGGCCGAGCTGATCCGCGACCTGCGCCCGGGCGCCGCCTGCGTGGTGCCGGCGAGCGAGCCGCTCCTCGACGCCCACCTGCGCGACGACCTCGACACCTGGACCTTCGGGCCCGGCGGCCAGGTCCAGCTGCTGTCGATGGACGGCCAGACGCGCCGAGATCGAGGCGCGCGGCGCCAGCCTCCGGCTCGAGCTGCCCTACTCCGAGCCGCACAACCTGCTGAACACGTGCGCCGCGGTGGCCGCGGCGCGCGCCCTCGAGCGGCCGGTGGGCGGCCGGCTCGAGGTGCGCTTCTCCTCGCTGCGCGGCGAGGTCGTCGAGCTGCCCGGGGGCGTGACCGTGGTCAACGACTGCTACAACGCCAACCCGATGTCGATGCGGGCTGCCCTCGACCACCTCGCCCAGGCGCCCGCCGAGCGCCGGATCGCCGTGCTCGGCACGATGGCCGAGCTGGGGCCCGGCTCCGACGAGTACCACCGCGAGATCGGCGCGCACGCCGCCCGCGCGGGAGTCGACGTGCTGGTGCCGGTGGGAGCCGAGGCGCTCGCCTACCTGGAGGGCTTCGACGGCGAGGCGCACGCGGTCGCCACCCCCGAGGAGGCCGCCGCGCTGCTCGAGGAGCTCGGCCGGCCCGGCGACCGGGTGCTCGTCAAGGGCTCGCGCTCCGTGGGCCTGGAGCGGGTCCTCAGCTAGTGCTCGGCGAGATCCTCATCGGGGGCTCTGCCTCCCTGCTCATCTGCATGTTCCTGGGGCCGCGCTTCATCGAGTACCTGCGGCTCAAGGAGTTCGGCCAGCACATCCGCGAGGAGGGGCCCGCCGCGCACGCCGGCAAGGCCGGCACGCCCACGATGGGCGGCCTCGCGATCTTCCTCGCCGTCTGCGTCCCGTTCCTGATCCTGTCCGAGTACCGCGCGGCCAGCCTGGCCGTGCTCGGCACGGCGCTCGCGATGGCCGCGCTCGGCTTCGCCGACGACTTGACGAAGCTGCGCAAGCGCCGCTCGCTGGGCGTCTCGGGCCGCACGAAGCTCGCGATCCAGGCGCTCACCGCCATCGCGCTGTGGCTCGTCGTGACCGAGTACGTCGACCTCGAGGACACGCTCAACCTGCGCATCGTCGACGCCTCGATCGACCTCGGGTTCGCCTACCCGGTCCTGATCTTCCTGGTGCTGGCGGGCGCCACCAACGGCGTCAACCTCACCGACGGCCTCGACGGGCTCGCCGCCGGCTGCTGCGCGATCGTGTTCCTCGCCTTCACCGCGATGACCTTCATCACCACCGGCCAGGAGGACCTGGCGCTGCTGTCCGCCTGCCTCGTCGGCGCCTGCGTCGGCTTCCTCTGGTTCAACTCGTTCCCGGCGTCGGTGTTCATGGGGGACACCGGCTCGCTCGGGCTGGGCGGCGCGATCGCCGCGCCTCGCGGTGATGACCAAGACCGAGGTGCTGCTGATCCTGATCGGCGGCATCTTCGTGATCGAGGCGCTGTCGGTGGCGATCCAGGTGTTCAGCTTCCAGCGCTTCCGCAAGCGCGTGTTCCTGATGGCCCCGATCCACCACCACTTCGAGCTGGTCGGCTGGTCGGAGACGAAGATCATCCTGCGCTTCTGGATCGTCGCGGCGATCTGCGGAGCGATCGGCTTCACGCTCTACCAGGCGTCGATCACGCCATGAGGCCGCCCCTCCCCGAGGGGCCGTACCTGATCGTCGGGCTGGCGCGCTCAGGGGCGGCGGCGGCGCGCATGCTGCAGGCGCACGGGGAGGTGCTCGGCGTGGATCGCGGACGCCCGGAGCCGCCCTCGGGCGTCGAGGCCGTGCTGGAGAGCGACGGCGTCGAGCTGCTCGACCGCGCCGCCTGCGTCGTCAAGAGCCCGGGCGTGCCGAACGAGGCGCCCGTGATCGCGGCCGCGCGCGAGCGCGGGCTGCCGGTGCTCGGCGAGCTCGAGCTCGCCTGGCGGCTCCTGCCGGGCCGCTTCGTCGCCGTGACCGGCACCAACGGCAAGACGACGACGGCCGAGCTGCTCGGCGCGATCTGGCGCGCCGCCGGGCTTCCGGTGGCGGTGGCCGGCAACGTCGGCACGCCGCTGTCGTCGCTCGTGGGAGAGCTGGGGGAGGAGGTGACGATCGTCTGCGAGGTGTCGAGCTTCCAGGCCGAGGACTCCGAGCTGTTCGCGCCCGACACCGCGCTGCTCCTGAACATCGAGGAGGACCACCTCGACCGGCACGGCACGCTCGCCGCCTACCGCGAGGCGAAGCTGCGCCTGTTCCGCAACCAGACGCCCGAGCAGGTGGCCGTGGCGCCGGCCGGCTTCGAGCTGCCGGGCGAGGCCCGCCGCGTCGTGTTCGGCGACCCCGCCGAGCTGCCGCTGCCCGCGGACGAGATCCGCCTGCGCGGCCCCCACAACCTCGAGAACGCGATGGGCGCGTCCGCGGCGGCGCTCGCGTCGGGCGTTCCGGCCGAGGCGGTGGCCGCGGCCCTGCGCGGCTTCGCGGGCGTGCCGCACCGGCTCGAGGAGGTCGGCACGATCGGCGGGGTCCTCTACGTGAACGACTCGAAGGCGACCAACGTCGCGTCCGCCCGGCGGGCGCTCGAGTCCTTCGGCGGCGGCGTGCACGCGATCCTCGGCGGCAGCCTCAAGGGCGGCGGCTTCCGTGCGCTGCGCGAGCCGGTGGCCGAGCGCTGCCGCGCCTGCTACCTGATCGGCGAGGCGGCCGGCCCGCTCGCCGAGGACCTCGCGGGCACCGTGCCGCTGCGCCGCAGCGGCGACCTCGAGACCGCCATGCGCGAGGCGTCGGAGGCCGCCGTGGGCGGGCGACGTCGTGCTGCTCTCGCCGGCCTGCGCGAGCTTCGACCAGTTCCGCGACTTCGAGGACCGCGGCGAGCGCTTCCGCTCACTGGTGCCGCGAGGATGAGTCCGGTCGTCCGTGTAGAAGAACTTCCGGATGGCCCGGCCCCGCGCGCACGACCTCGCCGCCGCAAGCGCCCGGTCGAGTACTCGATCCTCTACACCGCGACCCTCTGCCTGCTGGCCGGGGGCGCCGTGATGGTCTACTCGGCGAGCTCGGCCGAATCGCTCCTGTCGGGCTCCGGCGACGCCTCGTACTACCTGAAGCGCTACGTCCTCCTGGGGCTGATCGGGCTGGTGGCGATGCACCTGGCGGCTCGCCACGGGCTCAGGCTGATCCGCGAGCTCACGCCGCTCCTCCTGATCGGCTCGTTCGGCCTGACGATCGCCGTGATGCTGCCCGGCATCGGCGTCACGGTGAACGGCGCCACCCGCTGGCTCGGCGCCGGGCCGTTCCAGTTCCAGCCCTCCGAGCTGCTCAAGGTCTCGCTGATCCTCTACGCGGTGCAGCTGCTGGCCGCGCGGCCGCGCTCGGTGCTCACCGTCGGCGGGCTCTTCAAGCCGCTGCTGCTCGTGGTGGGAGCGGCCTGCGCGCTGCTCATGAAGCAGCCCGACATGGGCACGACGATGGTCGTCTGCTTCTCGATCGGCGCCCTGCTCGTGGCCGCCGGCACGCCGATCCGCAACCTCGCCTTGATCGGCGGCACGCTCGCGGGGCTCGCGCTGCTCCTCGCGCTCGTCGAGCCCTACCGGCGCGAGCGGCTCACGGCGTTCCTCGACCCGTTCGCGGACGCCGGCGACTCGGGCTTCCAGGCGGTGCAGGCGCTCACGGCGATCGGCTCGGGCGGCTTGTTCGGGGTCGGCCTCGGCGAGTCGGTCCAGAAGATCTTCTACCTGCCCGAGGCGCACACGGACATGATCCTGGCGATCATCGGCGAGGAGCTGGGGCTGATCGGCATCCTGGTGCTGATCGTGCTCTACGGGATGATCGGCTACGCGGGCCTGCGCACGGCGAAGCTGGCGCGCGACCGGTACTCGAAGCTGCTCGCCGCCGGAATCACGTCGCTGATCCTGTGCCAGGCGACGCTCAACTTCTTCGCCGTGCTCGGGATGATGCCGCTCACCGGCGTGCCGCTGCCGTTCATCTCCTACGGGAGCTCCAACCTGATCGTGCTGCTGGCGCGCGATGGGCCTGCTGCTGGGCGTGGCCGCGACCGGCGGCGAGGCCGAGGGGCGCGGGCGCAGGCCGGATCTGCGGGCGGTCGACGGCGGCGGGGAGGAGAGCCGCGTCGCAGCGCGAGCGGGCCGCCCGGGCTGCCCGCTGAGCGCGGAGGGCGGATGCCGAAGGTCGTGATCGCCGCGGGCGGGACCGCCGGCCACGTGGTGCCGGCGCTCGCGGTGGCCGACGTCCTGCGCGGTCGCGGGATCGAGGTGGAGTTCATCGGCGGCGAGCGCGCCGAGGCGGAGCTCGTGCCCGCCGCCGGGCTACCCGCTCGAGCGCCTGAGCGTGACCGGCATCGATCGCAGCAACCCGCTGCGCGCCGCCCGTGCGCTCCTGCTCGCGGCCGCGCGCCACGGGGCGCGCCCGGGGCCTGCTCCGCCGGACGGGCGCCGACGCGGTGCTCGGCGGCGGCGGCTACGTGGCCGGCCCCGTGGGGCTGGCGGCCCGCTCGCTGCGGCTGCCGCTCGTCCTGACCGAGGCCGACAGCCACCTCGGCGTGACGAACCGGCTGCTCGCGCCGCTCGCCGCCCGTGTTTGCCTCGCCTTCCCGATCGAGGGCCGCAGCGGCTCGCGCTACCTCGTCACGGGCCGGCCGCTCCCCGCGGGCACCGGCGACGCCGACCGCGCCGCCGCACGCGCGCGCTTCGGGCTCCCGGCGGACGGGCCCTGCCTGCTCGTCTTCGGCGGCTCGCTCGGCGCGCGGCGCCTGAACGACGCCGCGCTCGACGCGTTCGGCGCCGCCGCGCCCTGCTCGGTCCTGCACGCCTGCGGGCACCGCGACCACGACGACCTGCGCCGCCGGCTCGACGCGCTCGGCTCCCCGCCGCACTACCGCCTGTTCCCGTACGTCGAGCCGTTCGCCGACGCGCTCGCCGCCGCCGACCTCGTGGCCTCGCGCGCGGGCGGCTCGGTGCTCGAGCTGGCCGCGGCGGGCCTGCCCGCGATCCTCGTCCCCTATCCGCACGCGACCGCGGACCACCAGACCGCGAACGCGCGCCACATGGAGCGGGCGGGCGCCGCGGTGGTGGTGCCGGACGCCGAGCTCGACGGCCCGCGCCTCGCGCGCGAGGTCACCGAGCTGCTCGCGGCGCCGCAGCGGCTCGCCGAGATGTCGAACGCGGCCCGCGAGGCGGCGCGGCCCGACGCCGCCGAGCGCATCGCCGGCGAGCTGATCGCGCTGATCTGACGGTACCGGCGGTTAACGTCCGCCGCCCATGCCAAGCGGGCCGTTCGAGGGGCGCAGCCTCCACTTCATCGGGATCGGCGGCGCCGGCATGAGCGGGCTCGCGCTCGTGGCCCGCTCGCTCGGCGCGCGCGTCAGCGGCTCGGACCGCGCCGAGTCGTCCTACTGGCGCGCGCTGCGCGCGGCGCGGATCGAGCCGACGCTCGGCCACGACGCCGGGAACCTGCCGCCCGAGGCCGAGGTGGTCGTCTCGACCGCGATCCCGGACGACAACCCCGAGCTCGCCGCGCGCGCGCGGCCGCGGGCGCGACCGTGCTCCACCGCGGCGACCTGCTCGGCGAGCTGTCGCGCCTGAAGCGGACGATCGCCGTGGCCGGCACGCACGGGAAGACGACCACCGCGTCGATGACCGCGCTCGCGCTGCTCGAGTGCGGCCGCGAGCCCGCCTTCCTGATCGGCGGCGAGCTGCGCGCGGCCGGGACCAACGCGGCCTGGGGCGCCGGCGAGTGGGCCGTGATCGAGGCCGACGAGTCCGACCGCTCGTTCCTGAAGCTCGCCCGCGACGTGGCGGTGGTCACGAACGTCGAGCTCGACCACCACTCGACCTACCGAGCCTGCTCGCGCTCGAGGAGGCCTTCGACGAGTTCGCGCGAGCCGGCCGGGCTGCGCGTGCTCGGTCCCGGCCTCGGCTCGCTCCGGGCGGCGGGCCGTCGGTCAGCTTCGGGATCGAGTCGGGCGACCTCGAGGCGCGCGACGTGCGCCTGCACCCGGGCGGGTCGCGCTTCAGCGTCGAGGGCGTGGAGGTCGAGCTGCGCGTGCCCGGGCGCCACAACGTGCTGAACGCGCTCGCGGCGCTGGCGGCCTGCCGGGCGGCCGGTCTCGAGCCGAGCGAGGCCGGCCCGGCGCTGCGCGCGCTTCACCGGCGCGGGCCGGCGCTTCGAGGAGCACGGCCGCACGCCGGCGCGGAGCGCTCGTCTTCGACGACTACGCCCACCACCCGACCGAGGTGCGCGCCACGCTCGAGGCGGCGCGCACGCTCGAGCCGCGCCGGCTCGTCGCCTGCTTCCAGCCGCACCTCTACTCGCGCACGCGCATGCTGGCGCGCGAGTTCGGGCGCGCGCTCGCGCTCGCGGACGTCGTGGTGGTGCTCGACGTCTACCCCGCGCGCGAGCGCGCCGAGGACTTCCCGGGCGTGAGCGGCCTGCTCGTGGCGGGCGCGGCCGCCGACGCCGCCGGCGGCCGGCCGGTCTGGTGGCTGCCGCAGATGGACGACGCCGCGCGCATGCTGCGCGCGGAGCTGCGCGAGGGCGACGTGCTGCTGACGCTGGGCGCGGGAGACGTGGACGGGCTGGCGAGGAGCTGCTGACCGCGGCGTGAGCCGCTGCCGCTGGGGGCTGTCGATGACGCGACGTACCCGCTCGCCGCGCCTCACCACCGTCCGCACGGGCGGTCACGCCGACTAGTTCGCGCGCCCCGACTCCGTCGAGGCGCTCGAGGAGCTGCTCGCCTGGGCCGAGGAGGCGGGGGTCGAGGTAGGAGTGGTGGGCTCCGGATCGAACCTCCTGGTAGCGGATGAAGGATTCCGAGGACTCGTGATCAAGCTGGACGGCTCGCTCGCCACGATCGAGCGCGACGGCGAGCGCCTGCTCTGCGGCGGGCGGAGCCCGCCTGCCGCAGGCCGCCGCGTTCGCCGCCCGGGCGGGCCTCAGCGGGCTCGAGTTCGGCGTGAACATCCCCGGCACCGTCGGCGGCGCGGTGAAGATGAACGCCAACGCCTACGGCGGGCGACCTCGCGCGCGTGCTCGAGTGGGTCGAGATCACGACGCCGCAGGGCGGCGAGCGACGCGCGCCGGCGGAGCTCGGCTTCAGCTACCGGCGCTCCAACCTCGGGCCGCGCGAGATCGTCGCGCGCGCCTCGTTCGCGCTGAGCGCGGCCGAGCCCGAGGCGGTCAAGGCGACGCTCGCCGAGATGCGCGCCGCGCGCCGCGCCGCACAGCCCTCCGGGATCAAGACCTTCGGCTCGACCTTCAAGAACCCCGACGACCCGCGCGCCGAGGGCCGCAGCGCCGGCGTGCTGCTCGACGAGGCGGGCTGCCGCGGCCTGACGGTCGGGCGGCGCGCGCTTCTCCGAGAAGCACGCCAACTTCGTCGAGAACATGGGCGACGCCACCACGGCCGACGTGATCGCGCTGATGGGCGAGGGCCGCCGGCGCGTGCGCGAGCGCTTCGGCGTCGAGCTCGAGCCCGAGGTCCAGTTCCTCGGGACGGTCGACACCGAGCCGCTCTGGGGTCGCGCGTGAGGGCGGCGGCCGCAGCGCTCGGGCGGTTGCCGCGCCCGGCGATCACGCTGCGCCTGCCGGGCCCGCGGCTTCGCCGCCGCCTCCTCGTCCTCGGGCTGCTCTGCCTGCGCTCGCGGCCGGCTACCAGTTCTGGCTTCGCGACTCCTCGCTTCGTCGCGGTGGACGACGTCAGCGTGACCGGGCTGACGACGAAGGACGCCGAGCGCGTGCGCGCGGCGCTCACCAGCGCCGGCCAGACGATGACGACGCTGCACGTGGACCACGAGGCGCTCGACGCAGGCGGTGGCGCACTACCCGGTCGTGCGCGGGCTCGAGGTGAGCACCGACTTCCCGCACGGGCTCCAGATCCGCGTGATCGAGCACCAGCCGGCGGCGCTCGTCGAGCTCGGCGGCGACCCGGTGCCGGTGGCGGCCGACGGCACCGTTCTGCGCGGCATGCCGGTCGAGGGCCGCCTGCCGATGATCGACATCGACGTGCGGACTCGCGCCGAGCGGCTCTCGGGCCCGGCGGCGCTCGACGCCGCGCGCCTCGCGGCGGCCGCGCCGCCGATCCTGCGCTCGCGCATGCGAGGCGATCACGATGCGCAAGGAGGACGGCCTCGTCGTGACGCTCCACGAGGGGCCCGAGCTGATCTTCGGCGACGCCACGCACATGGACGCCAAGTGGGTGGCCGCCACGCGGGTGCTCGCCGACCCCGAGGCGGAGGGCGCCAGCTACGTCGACGTGCGCCTGCCGGGCCGGCCCGCCGCGGGCGGCCTGCCGGCCGCGACCGTCACCCCGGTGGCTCCCGCGGGCACGCCGGTGACGCCCGGCACGGGTGCCGCGGCGACCGCTCCCGCCGGCCACCGCCACGCCGCCGGTCGCCACCGACCCGTCCGCGACCACCCCGTCCGCGACGACGCCGCCCGGCACCGCCCCCGCCGCGACCACGCCGGCCGCGCCCACTCAGGCCGCTCCCGCTCCGGTCGCGCCCGCGCAGCCCCAGACGCCGGCCGCGCCCGCCACGGGAGTGGCCGGCGGAACCGCCGCACCGACCGGCTGAACGAGCTTCGGAGAACACTCGACCTATGCTCGAGACTTGGCTCAACCCTCGACCTAGAGTCGAAGGCTATTCTGCAGGATTTGTTGCGAGGGCGGTTGACACTTTCGGCGAACCCGCCTACAGTGCGGTCTTTGCGGCATTCGAGAAACCCTCGATGATCGCTTGAGCTTCGGACAGGAGAGAGGAAGCACCCTCTAATGGACACGGGCAGCTACCTGGCGGTCATCAAGGTCGTCGGCATCGGCGGCGGCGGCACCAACGCCGTCAACCGCATGGTCGACGCCGGCCTCAAGGGCGTCGAGTTCATCGCGGTGAACACCGACGCGCAGGCGCTCCAGATGTGCGACGCCGACATCAAGCTCCAGATCGGCGATCAGCTCACGCGCGGCCTCGGCGCGGGCGCCAACCCCGAGGTCGGGCTACGGCGCGGCCAACGAGAGCCGCGACGAGATCAAGGAGGCGCTCAAGGGCGCGGACATGGTCTTCGTCACCGCCGGCGAGGGCGGCGGCACCGGCACCGGCGCCGCCCCGGTGATCGCCGAGGTCTCCAAGCAGGAGGTCGGCGCGCTCACGGTGGGCGTCGTCACCAAGCCGTTCGACTTCGAGGGCACGCAGCGCATGCGCCAGGCCGTGGACGGCATCGACCGCCTGCGCGAGCAGGTCGACACGATGATCGTGATCCCGAACGAGAAGCTGCTGGCGGTCGTCGAGCGCCGCACGAGCATCCTCGACGCGTTCCGCGAGGCCGACAACGTGCTCCGCCAGGGCGTCCAGGGCATCACCGACCTGATCACGACCCCCGGGCTGATCAACCTCGACTTCGCCGACGTGCGCACGATCATGCAGGACGCCGGCTCGGCCCTGATGGGCATCGGCGAGGCGGCCGGCGAGAACCGCGCCGCCGAGGCGGCCAAGAACGCCGTCTCGAGCCCGCTGCTCGAGCAGTCGGTCGAGGGCGCCACCGGCATCCTGCTGAACATCACCGGCGGCAGCGACCTCGGCCTGTTCGAGGTCAACGAGGCCGCCGAGATCATCCAGAGGCGCGGCCGACCAGAACTCGAACATCATCTTCGGAGCCGTCGTCGACGACGGGATGGCCGACGACGTGCGCGTGACGGTGATCGCCACCGGCTTCGAGCGCGCGAGCCGCCTGCCGCTCTTCACCGAGGACTCGACCGGGCGCCGGCGCGAGCCGCGCCGGCGCGACGTCAAGATGGACGAGCGCCAGCGCGCGTCGCTCGAGATCTCCGACGACGAGATCGACGTCCCGTCCTTCCTGAAGGACTGAGGCTGGGAGCGCGCGCCCCCAGACCCCCGTGGCAGCTGGCCGGCTGGCCGAGATCCCGATGGGCGACACCGCGAGTCGCCTTCGAGGCGATGCGCGCGCTCCGGACCGCACTACGAGGACGAGGAGAGTTCGTCCGGCGCGTCGACGAGGTCCAGCGCCCGCAGGGCTACCGGCTCGTGGGCGTCTTCGAGGACGGGCGCTGCGTGGCCGTGGCGGGCTTTCGCGTGATCCACAACCTCGCCTGGGGCGACTGCCTGTACGTCGACGACCTCTCGACGCACCCGGACGGGCGCCGCCGCGGCCACGGCCGCGCGCTGCTCGAGTGGTGCGCGGACGAGGCGGCCCGGCTCGGCTGCGGCGAGCTTCACCTCGACTCCGGGGTGGGCCCTGACCGCGAGGACGCCCACCGGCTCTACTTCAACACCGGCCTGCGCATCACGAGCTACCACTTCGCGAAGCCGGTCGGCTCGTCCGGGCCGTGATCGAGTCCGCCGCTCGACTGGCGCTCGTGGCCGAGCGCGAGCTGGAGGCGCTCGTGGGCGTGTCGTCGCCCTCGGGCGACGTCCCGGGCGCCGAGGAGTGCGCCGCGCTGGCGACGGCGTTCCTGCCTCCCGAGGCCGAGGTAGAGCGGCTCGAGTGCTCGACGCCCGGGTACGCGCCTGACCTGTGCGGCCGCCTGCGCGGCAGCGGCACGCGCCGGATGCTGCTGCTCGGCCACCTCGACACGGTCGTGGCGCACGGCGCGCACCGGCCGCTCGAGCGCGACGGCGACCGCCTCACGGGCTCGGGCGCCGTCGACATGAAGGGCGGCGTGGCGCTGGCGCTCGGACTGATGCGCGAGCTGGCGCCGCGGCCGCGAGCTGTACGGCGAAGTCGCGGTGCTGCTCGTGAACGACGAGGAGTGGCGCACGTCCGGCTTCGCGCACATGCCGCACTTTGCGGATTTCGACGCCTGCCTGTGCTTCGAGGCCGGCGAGCGCACCAAGGACGGCGACGAGGCCGTGATCGTCAAGCGCAAGGCCGCCGGCACGCTGCGCGTCGAGGCGCACGGGCGCCCGGCGCACTCCGGCTCGGCGCCGCAACGGGGCCGCAACGCGCTGCTCGCGCTCGCCGCGGCCGCCGCCCATGTGGCCGCCGCGAGCGATCCGGGCGGCCCCGACCGGCTCACCGCCGTCCCCACGATCCTGCGCTCGGGCGACGCCTTCAACGTGGTGCCGGCCGCCGGGCGAGCTCGTCTGCGACCTGCGCGCCGATCGGCTCGAGGCCCTCGACCCCGTGCTGGACGGCGATGCCCGCCGAGCACGGCGGCGTGCGCCTCGAGAGCTCGCTCGTGCGCGCCTGGCCCGGCATGGACTCGCGCGCGGCCACCGCCGCCCTGCTGGCGGCCGCCGAGGGCCGTCTCGGCCGCCCGATCGTGGCCTCCGAGCGCGGCGGCGCGAGCGACGCCAGCCACGTCGCCGCGGGCGGCATCGCGCTCACGCTCGACGGCCTCGGGCCCCGCGGAGGCGGCGCCCACGCGCCGCACGAATGGGTCAGCGCGGAGTCGCTGCGGATCCGGGCCGAGCTCGCCCTGGCGGTCATGGCGGCCCTGCTCGAGGCCTGATCCACATCAGGGGCGTCAGCGCGGCCCGCTGCGGGTAACCTCCGAGCCGCTTGCCGCCCACCGCAGACACGCTTCGCCGCACGCCCCTCTACGACCGCCACGAGCGGGCCGGCGCGAAGCTGGTTCCGTTCGCGGGCTGGGAGATGCCGGTCCAGTACGAGGGCATCCGCCAGGAGCACGTGGAGGTGCGCACGGGCGCCGGGATGTTCGACGTCTCGCACATGGGCGAGATCGAGACGTCGCGGCCCCGAGGCCGAGCGCTTCCTGCAGCGCCTGCTCTCGAACGACGTGACCGGATCGCCGAGCGCGGCGCCCAGTACTCGGTGCTCTGCCGCGAGGACGGCGGCGTGCTCGACGACCTCTTCACCTACCGGCTCGGCCCGGAGCGCTTCCTGACCGTCACGAACGCCGCGAACCACGAGAAGGACCTCGCCTGGTTCGAGCGCCACGCGGACGGCTTCGACGTCGAGGTGCGCGACGCGCACGCGGACTGGGCGATGCTGGCGGTCCAGGGCCCGCAGGCGCGCGCGGCGCTCGAGCGGCTCGCGGACGGCGAGCTGCCCGCGCGGATGCGCACCGCCGAGCTGCGCGTGGCGGGCGTCGAGGCGCTCGTCTGCGGCACCGGCTACACGGGCGAGGACGGCTGCGAGCTGCTGACCGGCCCCGGCGACGCGGGCAGCGGTCTGGGACGCGCTGCTGGCCGAGGGCGTCCGCCCGGCGGGCCTCGGCGCGCGCGACACGCTGCGCCTCGAGGTCTGCTTCCACCTCTACGGCAACGACCTGTCCGAGGACCGCAACCCGATCGAGGCGGGGCTCGGCTGGTGCTGCAAGCTCGACACGGGCTTCATCGGCTCGGACGCCCTCGCGGCCGCTCGCCGGAGCGCACGCTCGTCCCGTTCGCCTTCACCGGACCCGGCATCCCGCGCCAGGGCAACCCGGTCCGCACCGGGGACGGCGACGGGGTCGTCACGAGCGGCTCGCTCTCGCCCTGCCTCGAGACGGGCATCGGGATGGCCTACGTGCCGGTCGCGGCGTCCGAGCCGGGAACGACGATCGAGGTCGACGTGCGCGGCAAGCTGCGCGCGGCCGAGGTGAGAGCCAAGCCCCTGTACGAGCGCCCCGCCCCAGAGAACGAAGGAGACCATGGCTGAGGCGAGCTATCCCGACGACCTGAAGTACCACGCCGAGCACGACTGGGCGCGCATCGACGGCGACGAGGCCACGTTCGGCATCACCTGGTACGCGCAGGACGCGCTCGGCGAGGTCGTCTTCTTCGACCCGCCCGAGGTGGGCGCCGCGGGTCACGAAGGACCAGACGTACGCCGAGGTCGAGTCGGTCAAGGCGGTGTCCGACGTCTTCGCGCCGCTGTCGGGCGAGATCGTCGAGGTCAACGAGGCGCTCGGCGAAAGCCCCGAGAACATCAACGACGACCCCTACGGCGACGGCTGGATGGTCAAGGTGCGGCTGTCCGACCCGTCCGAGGTCGACGCGCTGCTCGACGTGAGCGCCTACAAGGAGATGCTCCAGACGGTAGCTAGTTCGTGAGCTCGATGAGCCGCTACACCTCAGTCACCGACGCAGGACCTGCAGGCGATGCTCGGCGCCATCGGCGTCGGCTCGCTCGACGACCTGTTCGCCGACATCCCGGAGGGGGTGCGCCTGGGGCGGGAGATCGACCTGCCGGACGGGCTGTCCGAGCAGGAGGTCTACGAGCACCTGTCGGCGCTCGCGGCGCGCAACCGGCACGCCGACGCCGAGGTCGAGCTTCCTCGGCGCCGGCATGTACGACCACTACGTGCCGGCGCTGATCGACACGCTGCTCGGCCGCTCGGAGTTCCTCACGCCCTACACGCCCTACCAGCCCGAGATCTCGCAGGGCGGGCTGCAGGTGATGTTCGAGTTCCAGACGGCGATCTCGGAGCTCACCGGCCTGCCGGTGTCGAACGCGTCGGTGTACGAGGGCCCGAGCGCCGTGGCCGCCGCCGGCTACCTCGCCAAGCTCGAGACCCGCCGCACGAAGCTCGTGGTCTCGCGCGGCCTGCACCCGCACTCGCGCGCCGCGCTCGCGCACCCACGCCGCCGGCTACGGCATGGAGGTCGTCGAGGTGCCGCTCGACGGCGCCGGCGCCACCGACCTCGAGGCGCTCGCGGCCGCGGTCGACGACGACACCGCGGCGGTCTTCGTCCAGCAGCCGAACTTCCTCGGCACGGTCGAGGAGCTCGGCGAGCTCGTGCGAGGCCGGCAAGCGCACCGGCGCGCTGCTCGTGTGCGCCGCCGACCCGCTGCCGCTCGGCATCCTGCGGCCGCCCGGCGAGCTGGGCGTGGACGTCTGCGTCGGCGAGGGCCAGTCGCTCGGCAACCGGCTCGACTTCGGCGGCCCCTCGTTCGGCTTCTTCGCGGCGGCGGAGCGCTTCATCCGCAAGATGCCGGGCCGGATCGCCGGCGAGACGCGCGACGTCGACGGCCGGCGCGGCTTCGTGCTCACGCTGCAGACGCGCGAGCAGCACATCCGGCGCGAGAAGGCCACCCACAACATCTGCACCGCGCAGGCGCTGAACGCGCTGGCCGGGGTCGTCTACCTGTCCTGGCTCGGCAAGCGGGGCCTCGTCGAGCTCGGCGAGCTGATGCTGCGCCGCACGCACTACGCCCGCGAGGCGCTCGGCCTCGAGCCGATCAACCCCGGGCCGGTCGTGCGCGAGTTCGCCGTGCGGGTGCCGGACCTCGACGGGCTCTTCGAGCGCGCCCGCGCCGAGGGGATCAACCCCGGCTACCGGCTCGGGCGCGACTACCCCGAGTACGAGGACGGCCTGCTCGTGGCGATCACCGAGCGGCGCACGAAGGAGCAGATCGACCGGCTCGCCGGGCTCGTGGCGGGACGCGGGAGAGACGTGGCGGCATGAGCGACGTCCGACACGATCACGATCTTCGAGCGCTCGCGCGCGGGGCGGCGGGCGTTCGTGGCGCCGCCCCGGAGGTCGACGTGCCCGAGGTGGCCGTGGAGGAGCTGCTGCCCGAGCAGCGCCCGCCGCGAGCGCCCCGCGGAGCTGCCCGAGGTCTCCGAGCCCGAGCTCGTGCGCCACTACACGACGCTCTCGTCGAAGAACTTCCACCTCGACGAGGGCTTCTACCCGCTCGGCTCGTGCACGATGAAGCACAACCCGAAGCTGCACGAGCGCGTGGCGGCGCTGCCCGGCCACGCCCGCCTGCACCCGCTGCAGGACCCGCGAGTACGCGCAGGGCGCGCTCGAGCTGATGTGGCGCCTCCAGGGCGCGCTCGCCGAGATCGCCGGGCTGCCGCACGTGTCGCTGCAGCCGAGCGCCGGCTCGCACGGCGAGCTGGCCGGCCTGCTGCTCACGCGCGCCTACCACGAGGACCGCGGCGAGCAGCGCCGCAAGGTGCTCACGCCGGACACCGCGCACGGCACCAACCCGGCCACCGTGACGATGGCCGGCTACGAGGTGGTCAAGGTCGGCACGGCGCCCGACGGCGGGCGTCGACCTCGACGACCTGCGCGCGAAGGCGGACGACGACGTGGCCTGCCTGATGCTCACGAACCCGAACACGCTCGGGCTGTTCGACCGAACATCGAGGAGATCGCCCGGATCGTGCACGAGGTGGGGGCGACGCTCTACTACGACGGCGCCAACCTGAACGCCGTGATGGGCATCGCGCGGCCCGGCGACATGGGCTTCGACATCGTCCACTTCAACCTGCACAAGACGTTCACGCAGCCGCACGGCGGCGGCGGGCCGGGCGCCGGGCCGATCGCCGTGCTCGGACCGCATCGAGCCGTTCCTGCCGCTCCCGCAGGTGGTGCGCCGCAGCGGCGAGAACGGCCGCGAGCCCCGCTTCGACCTCGACTTCGACCGGCCCAAGTCGATCGGCAAGCTGCGCGGCTTCCAGGGCAACTTCGGCGTGTTCGTGCGCTCCTACGCCTACATCTGCTCGCTCGGCGGCGACGGCCTCAAGGACGTCTCGCAGACGGCCGTGCTGAACGCCAACTACCTGAAGGCGCTGCTGGCCGAGGAGGGCATCGCCGAGTACCTGCCGGTCGCCTTCGACCGCCTCTGCATGCACGAGTTCGTGCTCTCGGGCAGCGGCGCCAAGGCAGGAGCTCGGCGTCCGCACGCTCGACCTCGCCAAGCGCATGCTCGACCACCGCGTCCACCCGCCGACGGTCTACTTCCCGCTGCTCGTCGAGGAGGCGCTGATGATCGAGCCGACCGAGACGGAGACGAAGGAGCGGCTCGACCACTTCGCCGAGGTGGTGCGCGAGATCCTCGACGAGGCGAAGGAGGACCCGGAGATCGCCCGCAACGCGCCGCACACGACGCCCGTGCGGCGCCTCGACGAGGCGGGCGCGGCCAAGCGCCCGGTGGTGCGCTGGCGGCCGGAGGCCGAGAACCCCGGCGACCCGGAGAGGGCGCGCGAGGCGCCGGCGAGCGGCACGGGGGCGATGTAGGGGCCGGTTCCGGCCTACAATCGGCCGATGGCCGTCAGCGCCGAGGGCGCAACGTCGACCGAGGGCATCAGCTCGACAGAGCTGCGGCTCGCGGCGCGCAATCACGCGCTCCCGCTCGAGGCGCTCCGGCACCCGATCACCCCGGCCGGCCTCCACTACCTCCTGATCCACTACGACATCCCGGTCGTCGACCCCGAGAGCTTCGGCCTCGAGATCGGCGGTGCGGTGGAGCGGCCGCTGTCGCTCTCCCTGGACGACCTGCGCGCCCGCGAGCGCGTGTCACTGCCGGTGACCTTCGAGTGCGCGGGCAACGGCCGCGCCCTGTTGGAGCCGCGGCCGATCAGCCAGCCCTGGCTGCACCGAGGCGGTCGGCACCGCCGAGTGGGCCGGCGCGGCGCTCGGGCCGCTGCTCGAGGAGGCGGGCGTGAAGACCGGCGCCGTCGAGGCGCTCTTCACGGGCCTCGACCGCGGCGTCGAGGGCGGCGAGGCGCAGGCCTACGAGCGCGCGCTGCCGGTGGCCGAGGCCTTCGGCGGGCTGCTCGCCTACGAGATGAACGGCGCGCCGCTGCCGCCCCAGCACGGCTTCCCGCTTCGGCTCGTGGTGCCCGGCTGGTACGGCATGCAGAACGTCAAGTGGCTCACGCGCATCACGCTGCTCGAGCAGCCGTTCGAGGGCTATCAGAACGCGGTCGGCTACCGGATGTACGACGCGGACGGCAACCCCGGCGAGCCGGTGACCCGGATGCTGCCGCGCTCGCTGACGGCGCCCCCGGGGGTGCCCGACTTCCTGACCCGCGAGCGCCACCTCGAGCCCGGGGCCGTGACGCTCGAGGGCCGGGCGTGGTCGGGGTTTGGCGCCGATCGAGCGCGTCGAGGTCTCGACCGACGGCGGCGCGACCTTCGCCGACGCGGAGCTCGGGGCGCCGCTCGGCGAGGCGGCCTGGCTCGGCTGGCGCTTCGAGTGGGACGTGCCGCCCGGCAGCCACGTGCTGTGCTCGCGGGCCACCGACGCCGCCGGCAACACACAGCCGCTCGAGCCGCCCTGGAACCTCAAGGGCTACGCGAACAACGCGGTCGAGCGGATCGCGGTCGTGGTCGAGTAGCCCGCGTCAGGTCGGCAGCTCGCGCTGCACCTCGATGGCGAGGCGCTGCTGGAGACGCTCGATGTCCCTGCGATAGCGCTCGAGCAGTTCGCGGCTTGCGCGGCGGGCCTCCAGGCGGCGGCGTTCCGCGACGAGCTTCCTGAGCCGTTCGATGAGGCGTGTGACCTCGGGGCTGGGCCGGCGGGGGGTCACAAGAGGCCTTTGCAAGGGGCTTCCATCGGTCATACGCGGTCCATCTCGAGAGTAGGGCATCTCCGGGAGCTCTCAGTCCCTCTTAATGTGAACGACGAGGCCTGCCTAAACTGGCGCCCCCGTGCGCATCTTCTCCGGCATCCAGCCGACCGGGCGCAAGCACGTCGGCAACTACATCGGCGCCGTCCGCGGCTACCTGGAGGGCCAGGAGCGCGGCTCGCCGGCGATCTACTGCATCGTCGACCTGCACGCCACGTGCATCGCGTACGACCCGGACGCAGCTGCCGAGCTACGTGCTCGACACGACGGCGATGATGATCGCCTCCGGGCTCGACCCCGAGCGCTGCGTCCTCTTCCGCCAGTCCGACGTGCGCGAGCACTCCGAGCTCTGCTGGCTGCTCGCCTCGGTCACCCCCTACGGCGACCTCCAGCGGATGACCCAGTTCAAGGACAAGTCGGCCCGCGAGCAGCAGCTCGTGCGCACGAGCCTGTTCCTCTATCCCGGTGCTCCAGGCCGCGGACATCCTGCTCTACAAGGCCGACCAGGTGCCGGTGGGGGACGACCAGCGCCAGCACCTCGAGCTCGCCCGCGAGATCGCGCGGCGCTTCAACACGACCTACGGCGAGGTGCTGGTCGAGCCCGAGCACGTGATCCCCGAGGTCGGGCGCCCGGATCATGGACCTGCAGGAGCCGGCGGCGAAGATGTCCACGAGCTCGAGCGGCGAGGCCGGGCTGATCTACATCGACGACGAGCCCGACGCGATCATCCGCAAGGTCAAGCGCGCGCAGACGGACTCCGGCGGGGAGGTCGTCCGCGGGCCGGACAAGCCGGGCATCACGAACCTCATCGACGTGCTCGCGGCGGCCCGCGGCGTCGCGCCCGAGGAGATCGAGCGCGAGTTCGACGGTCAGGGCTACGGCGCCTTCAAGCAGGCGGTGGGGGAGGCGCTCGTCGAGCTCCTGGCACCCGTGCGGGAGCGCTACCAGGCGCTTCGTCCCGACGAGGACGCGATCGAGGCGGCGCTCGCCCTGGGCGCGGAGCGGGCCCGGGAGATCGCCACCGGGACGATGGCCGAGGTGCGCGAGGTGATGGGGATCGGGCCGGGACGCTGAGCGCGTAGACGTCGGGGTGCGCGTCTAGTCTCCCGGCGATGGCAATCGCCGCGCTCGACCTCGATCTCGAGGTCTTCCACGGTCCCTTCGACCTGCTCCTGACGCTGGTGCTCAGGGAGGAGGTCGACCTGCTCGAGGTCGACCTCGCCGAGATCGTGCTCGCCTACGTCGAGCATCTCGAGCGATCCGGAGAGCTCGATCTCGAGGCCGCCACGGAGTTCCTCGTCCTGATCGCAGCGCTGCTCGAGCTGAAGTCGCGCCTGATGCTCCCGTCCGAGGACGAGGAGGGGGTCGATCTCGAGCCCCATGAGGCGGCCGAGGAGCTGCTCGCGCGCATGCTCGAGTACCACCGCTACCGCGGCGCCGCCGAGCACCTGCGCGAGCGGCTCGCGGCGGAGCACGGCTACCGCTACCGCGCCGCGCCGCTGCCGCCCGTGCTGCGGCGCGTGTCGATCGAGGTGGCGGAGCCCGCGTACGAGCCGCAGGCGCTCGCCGAGGCGATCGGGGAGCTCCTGCAGGTGCCGCCGCCGCTCGACCTGCGCCACGTGCGCCGGCCCGCGGTGTCCGTCGAGCAGCGGCTCGCCCACCTGCGCGACCTGCTCTCCTCGAGGGCGAGCTTCTCCTTCGACGACGCGGTCAGGGGCGCCGACCGGCTGACCGAGGCGGTGACGCTGTTCGCCCTGCTCGAGCTCTACAAGGCGGGCGAGGCGCGCTGGGAGCAGGAGGTGCCGTTCGGCCCGATCACGGTCACGGCCCGCAGGGCTGAGGAGGCCACGTGAACGACCTCGCCCGCACCGTCGAGGCGCTGCTCTTCCTGTCCTCCGAGCCGGTCTCGGTCGAGCTGCTCGCGGACGCCTGCGAGACCTCTGAGGGTGAGGTCGTCGAGGCGCTCGCGCGGCTGCGCGAGCACTACGCGGAGGGCTTCCGCGGCGTCGTCCTGCGCGAGGTGGCCGGCGGCTTCACGCTCGCCACCGACCCGATCGCCGAGCGCGCGGCGCGCCGGCTGCTCGCGAAGCCGCGCACCCCGCCGCTCACGCAGGCGCAGGCCGAGTGCCTCGCGATCGTCGCCTACCTGCAGCCGGTCTCGCGCCCCGAGATCGCCCGGATCCGCGGCGTGGCCTCGGAGTCCGCCGTCGGCACGCTCCTCGAGCGCGGCCTGATCGAGGAGTCGGGACGCTCGCGCTTCGGCGCCGTGATGTACCGGACGACGGACCTGTTCCAGAAGCTCTTCGGCCTCTCGGGCCTCGACGCCCTGCCCGATCCGGTGGCGTTCGACCCGAGCCCGGAGGAGGAGGGCGAGCTGCGCGAACGGCTCACCCGCGCTGGCGAGCAGCGCGCGCAGAGCACCCCTGGCTAGCGGAGAGCGTCTGCGATCCTCGTTCGGGTGTCGCGTCGCTCCTGGATCCTGCTGCTGACGCTCTCGGCGCTCTGGGGCTCCTCGTACCTCTTCATCAAGCTCGCGCTCGAGGACGACGTCAGCCCGGCGGTGATCGTGAGCGTGCGCACGGCGCTCGCCGCGCTGGTGCTGCTGCCGCTGGCCGTGCACCGCGGCGCGCTCGGCGGGCTCCGCTCGAACGTCGCGCCGATCCTGCTGCTGGCCGTGGTCCAGATGGCGGGGCCGCTGCTGCTCATCGCCGCCGGCGAGCAGCACGTCTCCTCCTCGCTCACCGGAATCCTGGTGGCCACCGCGCCGATCTTCACCTTCCTCCTCGCCTTCGCCCAGGAGGGCCAGGAGCGCGCCTCCGGCCTCAGCCTGGGCGGCGTCGCGATCGGCATCGGCGGCGTCGCCCTGCTGCTCGGCCTCGATTCGGGCGGCGGTGGTGCCGCGCTGGCGGGCGGCCTCATGATCGTCGCCGCGAGCCTCGGCTACGGCATCGGCGGCTGGGTGGTCAAGCGCCGGGTACGGGACGTGCAGCCGGTGGCGATGGTGGGAGCCACGGCGACGGTGGCCGCCCTGCTCACCGCGCCGGCCGCGCTGCTCACCCTGCCGTCGCACTTCCCGAGCTTCAAGGCGGGCGCGTCGCTGCTCGTGCTCGGCGTTCTGTGCACGGGCGCCGCCTTCGTCATCTTCTACTCGCTCGTGTCGAGCGACGGGCCGGCGCGCGCCTCGCTCGTGGGCTACATCGCGCCCGGGTTCAGCGTGGTCTACGGGGTCACGCTGCTGTCGGAGAGCTTCACCGCCACCACGGCGGTGGGCCTCGTGGCGATCACCGGTGGGTCATGGCTCGCGGCCGAGGGCCGCTGGCCCTGGCGGCCGGGCTCAGCCCTCGACAGCGGCGAGCTGCCCGCAGGCAGCGGCGATCTCCCGCCCCCGGGTGAGGCGCACGGTGGTGCGGACGCCGCGGTCCTCGAGGGCGGCGCGAAACGCGTCGATCGCGTCCCGGCCTGAGCCCTGGTACGGCGCGTCGGTTGGGTTGTAGGGGATCAGGTTGACCTTGAAGGCGTGCCGCGGCTCGAGCAGCGCCGCGAGCTGCACGGCCTGCTGGAACCGGTCGTTGACCCCGTCGAGCATCAGGTACTCGACGAACACCTGGCGGCGGCGGCGCTCGTGCCAGCGCAGGCAGGCATCCAGGACGTCGCGCAGCGGATAGCGCTCGTTGACGGGCATCAGCTCCGAGCGCAGCGCCTCCTCCGGGGCGTGCAGGGACAGGGCGAGACGGACCGGCGGGCCCTCGGCGGTCATCCGCTCGATGCCCGGGATCCAGCCCACCGTGGAGATTCCGGTGTTCGAGTGGGCGATGCCGAGCTCGGGAAGCCGCTCGCAGGCCGCCAGCACGTTGTCGAGGTTCATGAGCGGCTCGCCCATGCCCATGAAGACAGCGTGGTTGACGGGCTCGAGACGTCTGAAATGAAGCGCCTGGTCGAGGATCTCCGAGCTCGTCAGGTTGCGCCCGAACCTCATGCGGCCGGTCGCGCAGAAGGTGCAGGTGAGCGGGCAGCCTGACTGGCTCGAGAGGCAGAGCGAGCGCCGCCCGTCGCGGTAGCGCATCAGCACCGCCTCGAGCGGGCGGCCGTCGGCGGTCTCGAAGAGCGCCTTCTCCGTGCCGTCACGGGCGAGCGCCGTGCGCACGACCCGCAGCGAGGAGAAGGGCACGGCATCGGCGAGCCGCCGGCGCAGCTCGGCCGGCAGGTTCGTCATCTCCTCGTACGAGCCCGCCCCGCGCGCCACCCACTCCCACACCTGGCGTGAGCGGAAGGTCGGCTCGCCCTCCGCGGCAAGCCGATCGTCGAGTAGCGCGAAGTCCACGCCCTGAGTGTGACCGAGTGCCGGCCTAGGGCGACAGCTCGTAGGGAAAGTCGGTGAGGCGCTCGCAGCCGTCGTCCGTGACCAGCATGAGATCCTCGAGCCGCACCCCGCCGTATCCGCTGCGGTAGCAGCCCGGCTCGACGGCCACGACGTCGCCGGCCACGAGCGGGTCGGCGCCCGTCAGGCCGAGCGCGGGCTCCTCGTGCACCTCGAGGCCGACGCCGTGGCCGAGCGAGTGGTTGAAGCCGTCCCGCAGCGCCTCGCCCTCCGGCTTCGTGCGCTGGGTCGGCTCGCCGGCCGCCTCGAAGACCTCGCAGGCGGCGTCGTGCAACTCGCGTCCGGTCACGCCCGGGCGTATCAGCTCGTAGACGCGCTCGAGCGCCGTCAGCGCGAGGCCGTGCCAGCCCGCGATGTCGCCGGCGGGCTCAGCCCCGCTCACGAACGTTCGCGTCATGTCGGCGTAGCAGCCCGAGCGCTCGTCGCGCGGCCACATGTCGACGATGACCGGTGCGCCCGCGGGAAGCGGGCCACTGCCCTGCTCGTGCCCGGAGGCGCCGTCGGCCCCGCCCGCGACGATGATGTCCTCCGGCGCGGGGGCGCCGAGCTCCGCGCAGACGTCGCGGATGCGCGCGCGCACCGCCTCCGCCGTCAGCACGCGCCCGTCGCGGACGAGCACCCCGTCGCGCTCGGTGGCCGTCCGGAGCAGCTCGGCCGCGGCAGCCATGCCCGCGTCGGCGGCGGCCTGCGCACGACGGACGCCGTCGATCTCCGCCTGCGTCTTCGAGCGCCGCCGGCGGATGAACTCGAGCTCGTCGGGGAGGACCTCGATGCCGGCGTCGCGCAGGCGGTCGGCCACGGCGACCGGCAGCTCGGCGGGCACGACGAGCCGGCGTGCGCCGAGCCGCGCGGCGGCGCGGCCGCACAGCTCGATCTCCATCTCGTGCCAGCGCATGCCGCCGGCGATCAGCTCGTCCAGCCCGAGCTCGTAGGGATCGAGGATCTCGACTCCGGGAGCCGCCTCCTCGACGCGCGCGGCCTCGAGCGGGATGATCACGAGCACCCGGCGGCCGTCCACCTCGAAGTAGGAGACCGGGTCGACGATCCCCAGGGGCAGCTCGTGCCTCAGGGCGGCCGAGCGATGGGTGGCACCGTGGATGAGAACGTCCGGCATGGGACGGAGACCCTAACTACGCTCTCCGCGTGCGGCTCGCCAAGTACCTCGCCCACGCCGGAGTCGCCTCGCGGCGGGCGGCGGAGCTGCTGATCGCGGACGGGCGGGTGACCGTCGCCGGGGAGCCCGTGAGCGACCCGGCGCGCGACGTGGACGAGGCGAGCGGTGTGGCCGTAGACGGCCGGCCGGTGCGGCCCGAGCCGCACGAGGTGCACGCGCTGAACAAGCCAGCCGGGGTCGTCTCGACGGCGCGCGACACGCACGGGCGGCCAACCGTGGTCGAGCTCGTCCGCTCGCCGCGGCGCCTCTACCCGGTCGGGCGCCTCGACGCGGACACGACCGGCCTCATCCTGCTCACGAACGACGGCGAGCTCGCCGAGCGCCTGACGCATCCGCGCTACGGGGTCGAGAAGGTCTACCGGGCGCGCGTGCAGCCCGCCCGCGTGTCACCGCGCGCGCTCGACGCGCTGCGCCACGGCGTCGAGCTCGACGACGGCATGACCGCTCCCGCGCGCGCCCGCCAGCTGCGCCCGGGGCTGCTCGAGATCTGCCTCCGCGAGGGCCGCAAGCGCCAGGTGCGGCGCATGATCGAGGCGGTCGGCCACCGCGTGCTCGAGCTCGAGCGCGTGGCGTTCGGGCCGCTCGGACTGCGCGGCCTCGAGAACGGCCGCAGCCGGCGGCTCAGCGCGGCGGAGGTGGAGCGCCTGCGGCGGGCGGCGGAGCCGAGGGGAGCGGAGCGGGGGCCGCCTGGACGGGCCGCTCGGGGATCGGGTAGGGCGCGCCGCTAGGGGCCTGCGGGCCGCTCTCCCTCTGGATTCGCGCCGCCATCACGGCCTGCACGTCGAACTGCTGCATCGGGTTCCTCTCTGATCGCACCGGGCAGGGCCACCGCCGCACCCGCCGCGAGGCGGGCAGCTACAGCGCGGTGGCGCCGGCTACTCGGCGTAGAGAGGTCATGCCGCCCGAACAGTAGCGCCTGCCAGAATCACGCGCCGCATGAGGCTGAGAGCGCTGAGAGGGGCCGTAACGGTCACCGAGAACGACTCCGACGCCATCCTCTCGGCTACCGAGGAGCTGGTGCACGAGGTGATGGAGCGCAACCAGCTCCGGGTCGAGGACATGGTGAGCTGCATCTTCACCTGCACGGACGACCTCGACGCGGAGTTCCCGGCCGTCGCGGCGCGCCGCCTCGGGCTCAGCTCGGTCCCGCTCCTGTGCGCGCGCGAGATCAACGTGCCGGGCTCGCTCCCGCGCGTGATCCGGCTGCTGCTTCACTGCTATGCGGACCCCGACACGGAGGCCCGCCACGTGTACCTGCGCGAGGCGGTGTCCCTGCGACGTGACCTGGAGGGCGCACAGTGAGCCCCGGCATCGAGTTCAACGCCCGCATCGCCGACATCCCGATCTATCCGGCCGCCTCGACCTACAAGTTCGAGGGCGATCTCGTGAAGCTCGCCTCGAACGAGACGCCCTTCTCGCCGCACCCGCAGGTGCTGGAGGCCGTCGAGAGCGGGCTGCGCACGCTGAACCGCTATCCCGACCCCGCGAAGTCGGCCCTGCGCAAGCGGCTCTCGGACCGGACCGGCGTCGCCGCCGGCCGCATTGCGATCGGGAACGGCTCCTGTGAGCTCCTGCTCTCCGCGGCCGAGTCGATGCTCGAGCCCGGCACGGAGATCGTGTACGCCTGGCCGTCCTTCTCGATCTATCCGCACATGTCCGCCATGTCGGGCGCCCGCGCAGTGACCGTGCCGCTTAACGAGGCGGGCGAGCACGACCTCGAGGCGATGGCGCGCGAGGTCACCGTGGCCACCCGCATCGTGATCGTCTGCAACCCGAACAACCCGTCGGCCACCGCGCTCGCGCCGGACGTGATCGACGCGTTCGTGGCCGAGCTGCCTCGTCACGTGGCCGTGCTCCTCGACGAGGCGTACGTCGAGTTCTCGACGCTGCAGGACCCGGACGACTCGCTCGACCTGCTCGAGCGCCACCCCAACCTCGTGATCCTGCGGACCTTCTCGAAGGTGTACGGGCTCTGCGGGCTGCGCGTCGGCTACTCGCTCGGCGACGAGCGCTTCCGCAATGCGATCGACCAGGTCCGCCAGCCGTTCTCCGTGAACGCGCTCGCCCTGCTCGCGGCGACCGAGGCGCTCAACCACGTGGACGAGCTCGAGCGGCGCGTCGAGCAGACCGTCATCGAGCGCGTCTACCTCGAGTCCGAGCTCGCCGAGCGCGGCCTCGAGACGACCGACAGCCAGGCGAACTTCTCCTGGGTCTCGCTGGGCGAGCGCGACGAGGACCAGATCGTGAACGGGCTCGCCGAGCGCGGCGTGATCGTGCGGGCGGGCCGGGCGCTCGGGCAGGAGGGATGGATGCGGGTCACCTACGGTACCCGCGCCGAGAACGCCCGCTTCCTCACGGTGCTCGACGAGCTTGTGTGACCAATAAAGGGTTGCCGAACAGGCCTTTCGCCTGCTACAAACCGTCGGGAATGTCCCAGCCGGCCATGCAGATCAGCAGCACCTCGGCGCCCCTCGGCGCCCCGCGTGGCATCGGTTCCTATTGGTATTGGCGATTTAGCTAGGCGTCCGGCCGCGGCCCCGAAAAGGCCGCACCGCGCACTGTCGCCCCCGCCGGACGCCGCTTCGCATCCGTCGTACCACCAAAGACGTAGGAACTTTCTGAGAGGCTTTAGGGACAAATGATGATCGTGATGAAAGAGGGGGCGACCCAGTCGGAGATCGACGCGGTCGTCAAGCGCGTCAGATCGGTGGGCGCCGACGCCCATATCTCGCAGGGCGAGCTGGTCACGGTGATCGGCGCCATCGGGGACCGCGAGCACGTGGCCAACCTCGGGCTCGAGGGAGCGCCGGGCGTCGACCACCTGGTGCCGATCCTGAAGCCGTACAAGCTCGCCTCGCTCCAGTACCGGCGCGGGGTGCGCAGCGTCGTCGAGGTAGACGGGCGGAAGATCGGGGGCGATCACTTCGCCACGATCGCCGGGCCCTGCACCGTGGAGTCGCGCGAGGTGCTGCTGAGCGCCGCGCAGACGGTCAAGGACGCAGGCGCCCAGATGCTCCGCGGCGGCGCGTACAAGCCGCGCACCTCGCCGTACTCGTTCCAGGGGCTGGGCGAGGCGGGCCTGCGCCTGTTGGCCGAGGCCAAGGAGGAGACGGGCCTCCCGATCGTGACGGAGCTGATGGACGTGCGCGACCTCGACGCCGTGGTGGAGGTCGCCGACGTGATCCAGCTCGGCGCGCGCAACATGCAGAACTACACGCTGCTGACCGAGGTGGGCAGGGCCGGCAAGCCGGTGCTGCTCAAGCGCGGGCTGTCGGCGACGCTCGAGGAGCTCCTGATGGCGGCCGAGTACGTGCTCAAGGAGGGCAACAACGACGTTCTCCTCTGCGAGCGCGGCATCCGCACCTACGAGCCGGGCTACCGGTTCACGCTCGACCTGATGGCCGTCCCGGTGCTGCGCGAGCTCACGCACCTGCCGATCGTGATCGATCCCTCGCACGCGGCCGGCAAGCGCTCGCTCGTGGAGCCGCTGTCGCTCGCGGCCGCCGCGGCCGGAGCCGACGGCGTGATCGTCGAGGTGCACCCCTGCCCCGAGGAGGCGGTCTGCGACGGGCCGCAGGCGCTCCTGGCGGACGAGTTCGAGGCGTATCTGCGCAAGCTCGAGGCGGTGGCCGAGCTGGCGGGCAAGCAGTTCGCGAAGGTCTAGTGGCCTCTCCTGTCAGTCCTGACCCGTTTGGCGAGCGAAAGCCGAGCATGGCAAGGAGCCGCGAAGCCGGAATAGCAGCGCTATTCCGGCGAGCGGGGACGTCGCCAGGCGAAGGCTTGCAGCCGCCAAAGCGGGCCAGTGCTTCCAGGAGAGACCACTAGGTGCGGATCGCAGTCCTCGGCGTCGGGCTGATCGGCGGCTCGATCGGCCTCGCCGCCCGGGAGCACGTCGAGGACGCCGAGGTCGTGGGCTTCGGCCGCGATCCGTCCAGGCTGCGGCGGGCCCTCGAGCTGGGGGCGATCGGCCACGCGGCCGGGTCGCTCGAGGAGGCGCTCGCGGGCGCCGACCTCTGCTTCGCCTGCGCGCCCGTGGGGGCGCTGCCCGAGCAGGTGCGCGCCGCGCTGGCGGCCGCCGGCCCGGACACGCTCGTCACCGACGTGGGCTCGACCAAGGGCGAGCTGCTGCGCGCCGTCGACGACGCGCGCTTCGTCGGCGGGCACCCGATCGCGGGCGCCGAGACGGCCGGCGTCGAGCATGCCCGCGCCGACCTGTTCCAGGGCGCCGTCTGGTACCTCACGCCGCTCGCGCACTCCGGGGGGCTCCTGTACGAGCGACTTCATCGCTTCGTGGTCGACGTGGGCGCCCGGCCGGTGGCGCTCGACGCGGACACGCACGACCGGCTCGTGGCCGTGTTCAGCCACCTTCCGCACGTGCTGGCCAACGTGCTCGCCTCGCAGGCCGCCACGCGCCTCTCCGATCACGGCGAAGCGCTCCGCCAGGTCGGGCCGAGCTTCCGCGACATGACCCGCGTGGCGGGCGCCAACACCGCGATGTGGAGCGACATCTACCGCTCCAACCGGCGCGCGATCGTCGAGGAGATACGGCGCTTTCGCAGCGAGCTGGAGGAGGTCGAGGGCCTGCTCGAGAGCGGCGCGGTGGCCGGACTGGAACGACCGCGCGCGCGAGGACCGGCGCGAGCTGCTCGAGACGGGCGCCGAGGGCGAGACCGTCCATGAGCTGCGCCTGACCGTGCCGAACCGCCCCGGTATCGTCGCGCAGGTGGCACTCGAGCTCGGCAGGGCCGGCGTCAACATCGTCGACCTGGCGCTCGCGCCGGCCGTCGACATGCGCTCCGGCGCGATGACGTTGTGGATCGCCGGCGACGCCCAGGCGACCCGCGCGCGTGAGCTGATCGACGCGCTCGGATTCCCGGTCGGCGCCGAGTGAGCGGAGGCGTCCGCTTCGACCCTGCCGGCGCGCTGCGGGGCGGCTACACGCCGCCCGCGGACAAGTCGATCTCGCACCGCGTCGCGCTCTTCGGCGCCATGTGTGACGAGCCGGTCCACGTGCGCAACTACCTCGACTCGGCCGACACGATGTCGACGCTCGGCGCGGTCCGTTCGGTCGGCGCGAGCGTCGAGGAGGACGGCGAGGGCCGGATGCTGCTGCGAGGCGTCGGCCTGCACGCGCCGCGGGAGGCCGCGGGCGGCCCGATCGACGTCGGAAACGCCGGGACGCTCATGCGGCTGCTGCCGGGCTGGCTCGCCGGCCAGCCCGGGCGCACCTGGACGCTCGACGGCGACGAATCGATCCGGCGCCGGCCGGTCGACCGGATCGCCGAGCCGCTCCGCGCGATGGGCGCGGACCTCGAGATGCGCGAGGGCCGGCTGCCGCCCCTCACCGTCCGCGGCGCGGAGCTGACCGGCATCGGCTACGAGCTCCCCGTCGCGAGCGCCCAGGTCAAGTCGTGCGTGCTGATCGCGGGGATGGTGGCGCCGGGCTCCACAAGCGTGGTCGAGCCCGCTCCGAGCCGTGACCACACCGAGCGGCTGCTGCGCCGGGCGCGCGTGCCGTTCACCCGCGAGGGGACGCGGCTGACCGTCTCCGGTGTCGAGGAGCTCGAGCTGGGCGAGGTCGTCGTCCCCGGCGATCCGTCGTCCGCGGCATTCATCGTCACCGCCGCCACGCTCGTGGCCGGCTCGCGCGTCGTGGTGCGCGACGTCGGCCTCAACTGGACGCGCACGGGCTTCTTCCGCATCGCGGCGCGCATGGGCGCCGCGATCGCCGGCGAGCTCGAGGAGCCCGGCGCGCAGCCGGACGCCGAGCCGATCGGCGAGCTCGAGGTGGCCTCGGCGCCGCTCGAGGGGACGGTCGTCGAGCCGGAGGAGATCCCGCTGGCGATCGACGAGCTCACGCTGGTGGCCCTGCTCGGCGCGCACGCGGAAGGCGAGACCGTCGTCCGCGGCGCCGAGGAACTGCGGCTGAAGGAGTCCGACCGGATCGCGGCCGTCGTCGAGGGGCTGCGCGGCCTGGGCGCCGACATCGAGGCGACCGCCGACGGCTTCGTGGTGCGCGGCAACGGCTCACCGCTCCGCGGCGGCGTCATCGACTCGGGCGGGGACCACCGCATCGCCATGCTCGGCGCCGTGGCGGGCCTGGCGTCGACCGAGGGTGTCGAGGTCGTCGGCATGGACGCGGCGGCAGTGTCGTACCCCGGATTCGAGGCCGACATCCGGGCGCTCGCCTGAGCCGCGCCTACCCTTCTGATCCGATGGGTCCCGTGCGCGTCGGCATCTCCTCGTGCCTGCTCGGCGAGCCGGTCCGCTACGACGGCGGGCACAAGCGCGACGAGTTCCTCACCGAGCAGCTCGCCCGTCACGTCGAGTTCGTGCCGCTTTGCCCGGAGGTCGAGATCGGTCTCGGCGTCCCGCGGCCCACCTTGCGCCTGGAACGGCACGCCGACGAGGTCCGGATGGTGGTCACGGAGTCGGGCGAGGACCTGACGGAGCGGATGCGCTCGTGGTCAGAGGGCGCGGCGGAGCGGATCGCCGCCGCGGAGCTGGATGGCTACGTGCTCAAGAGGAGCTCGCCCTCGTGCGGTATGGAGAGGGTCAAGGTCTACGACGAGAACGGGTCACCGGCGTCCGCCGGGCGCGGGCTCTTCGCGGCCGCCCTGATCGAGCGCCTGCCGCTCCTGCCCGTCGAGGAAGAGGGCCGGCTGAACGACGCCCGGTTGCGGGAGCACTTCGTCGCACGGGTGTTCGGCCACGCGCGCGTGCGCGAGTTCCTGGCCACGGAGTGGACGTCCGCCGAGCTCGTCGAGTTCCACGCTGGGGAGAAGATGCTCGTGCGCGTCCACGATCCGTCGCGCGCGCTCGAGCTGGGCAGGCTCGTGGCCCAGGCGGGCGCGCTCCCGCACGCCGAGCTTGCGGGGAGCTACCGCGAGCTGCACGGCCGGGCGCTTGCGCGCCAGGCCACGCCCGGCCGCCACCAGGACGTGCTCGAGCACCTGGCGGGCCACGTTAAGGACGGGGTCTCGAGCGCGGACCGCGCCGAGCTCCAGCGGACGATCGAGGAGTACCGCGACGGGATCGTCCCGCTGGCCGTGCCGCTCGCCCTGCTGCGGCGGCACATCCGCGCCACGGCGGCGCAATGGGCTGCCGCGCAGGTCTATCTGGAGCCGGCGCCGAGGGATCTCGGGCTGAGAAGCCGTCTGTAGGCTCGCCCGATGATCGTCGCCATCGACGGCCCCGCCGGCGCGGGCAAGAGCACCGTTGCGCGCGCCGCTGCGCGTGCGCTCGGCTTCACCTACCTGGACTCGGGCGCGATGTACCGGACGGTGGGCCTCCTGACGCTGCGCCACGGCGGCGCGGCGTCCGAGCAGGCCGAGGGCCTCGAGATCGGGCTCGGCGAGCGCGTGATCGCGAACGGCGAGGACGTGACCGAGGCGATCCGCGCACCCGAGGTGTCCGAGGCGGCGTCGAAGGTGGCGACGAACCCGAAGGTGCGCGCGGCGCTCGTCGAGAAGCAGCGCGAGCTGATGGGGACCGGCGACTGGGTTGCCGAGGGCCGCGACATCGGCACCGTGGTGGCGCCGGACGCGGCGGTGAAGGTCTTTCTCACCGCGGGTCGCGAGGAGCGCGCCCGGCGGCGCGCCGACGAGCTCGGCACGGACGTCGAGACGGTCCTGCGCGACCAGGCGCTGCGCGACGCGCAGGACGAGTCGCGCGAGCACTCGCCGCTCGCCGTCGCGCCCGGCGCCGTCGAGCTCGACACGACCGGCCTCGGCATCGACGACGTGGTCGCCCGCATCGTCGAGCTCGTGGAGCGGTCGCGGTGAGGCGCCCGACCGTCGCGGTCGTCGGCTACCCGAACGTCGGCAAGTCGACGCTCGTCAACCGGCTCAGCGGGACGCGCGCGGCCGTGGTGCACGAGCAGCCGGGCGTGACGCGCGACCGCAAGGAGATCGACGCCGACTGGAACGGGCTCGGGTTCACCCTCATCGACACCGGTGGCGTCGACCTCGCGGGTGAGCACGAGATGGCCGAGGAGATCCGCCGCCAGGCGCTGATCGCCCTCGAGGAGGCGGACCTGGCGCTGCTTGTGGTGGATGCCCGGGCGGGCCTGCGGCCAGGCGACGAGGAGCTGGCGCGTGAGCTGCGCGGCGGCCGCGTGCCCGTGATCGTGGCGGCCAACAAGGTCGACGACGCCCGCCAGCAGGGCCTGGCGGCAGAGTTCTACGGGCTCGGCCTCGGCGATCCGATCGCGGTCTCGGCCACCCAGGGCCTCGGCACGGGCGACCTGCTCGACACGGTGGTCGCGCGCCTGCCACGCGGAGGCGAGGAGAGCGCCGAGGCCACCCGGCTCGCCCTGATCGGGCGCCCGAACGTCGGCAAGTCCTCGCTCGTCAATCGCCTGCTCGGCGAGGAGCGAGTGATCGTCACGCCCGTGGCCGGCACGACGCGCGACTCCATCGACACGCGTATCGAGTTCGAGGGCCGGCCGCTCGTTCTCGTAGACACAGCGGGACTGCGGCGACGCACGAAGGTCGCGGGGAGCGTCGACTACTACGCCCAGCTGCGCTCCGAGCAGGCGGCCGAGCGGGCACAGGTGGCGATCGTCGTGTGCGACGCGAGCGAGGGGGTGACCTCGGAGGACCTGGCCGTGGCCGAGCTCGCGATGAAGACGAAGTGCGCGACCGTGCTGGCGCTGAACAAGTGGGACGACACGAGGACCGATCTCGAGGACGCCAAGGCGCGCATCACGCGCAAGCTGCGCCAGCGACCGCAGGTGCTCGCCGTGTCCGCCAAGACCGGTCGCGGGCTCAAGCGGCTCGTGGCCGAGGCGCTGCGGGTGGCGGACAACTCGCAGCAGCGCATCCCGACCCCCGAGCTGAACCGATTCCTCGGCGACCTCCAGGCGACGCGCGAGCCGCCGTCCGTGCGCGGCAAGCGGCTGCGGATGTACTACATGACGCAATTCGAGACGGGCCCGCCGCGCTTCGCAGTACAGGTCAACGACCGCGGCCGCCTGACCCGCGACTACGCGTTCTTCCTCGAGAACCGCCTGCGCGACCGCTACGGGCTGCAGGGCGTGCCGCTCGTGATCGACTTCAAGACGAGCAGCGGGCGCTCCCGGTGACCGCCGCGATCGTCTTCGACCTCGACGGCGTGCTGCTCGACTCCGAGCAGGTCTGGAACCAGGCCAAGGAGGAGCTCGTGCGCGAGCGCGGCGGGCGCTGGCGCGACGAGGCGCCCCACGACATGATGGGAATGAGCTCGCCCGAGTGGGCCGCATACATCCGCGACGAGCTGGGCGTGGACATGGAGCCGCGAGCGATCTCGGACGACGTCGTCGCACGCCAGGAGGAGGTCTACCGCGAGCGCCTGCCGCTGATCGACGGCGCGGTCGAGGCCGTCGAGCGGATGGCCGCGCGCTGGCCGCTCGGGCTCGCCTCGTCGTCGAACAGGGAGATCATCGACCTGTTCCTCGAGCTGTCGGGGCTGACGGGCCGCTTCAAGGTCACCGTCTCGTCCGAGGAGGTCGCGCGCGGCAAGCCCGCCCCCGACGTGTTCCTCGAGGTGGCGGAGCGGCTGCGGGTGGACCCGGCCGCCTGCGTCGCCGTGGAGGACTCCACGAACGGGATCCGCGCGGCGCGGACGGCGGGAATGGCGGTGATCGCGCTTCCCAACCCCCACTACCCGCCGGACGACGGGGAGCTGGCCGGGGCGGACGCCCGGCTCGGCTCGCTCCACGAGCTGACCGCCGAGCTCGTCGGGCGCATTGCCGGGAAGTCGTAAAGATCCCTGTTTCCGAGGCATCAAGACGCGCTCTTGGTGGTAGTTCGGAACCATGGAGTCCGACCTGCTGCTCGTGGTGGTGATCGTCACTGCGCTCGCCTTCGACTTCACGAACGGCTTCCACGACACGGCCAACGCGATGGCCACCTCGATCGCCACGAAGGCGCTGCCCCCGCGGACCGCGGTCGGGCTGTCGGCCGTCCTCAACTTCGCCGGCGCCTTCATCTCGATCGCGGTGGCAACGACGATCGCGGAGGACATCGTCGCTCAGGATCTGCTCACGCTCGAGGTGCTCTTCGCGGGCCTGCTCGGCGCGATCATGTGGAACCTGCTCACGTGGGCGCTGGGGCTGCCGTCGAGCTCGAGCCACGCCCTGATCGGCGGCATCGTCGGCGCCGCGTGGGTTGCGGGCGGCTCCGACGCCGTCAAGGGCGACGGCGTGCTCTCCGAGGTGGTGATTCCCGCCATCATGGCCCCGCTCTCTACAGCCTCGCCGGCACGCTCGGGATCGTGCTCGCGTTCGGCGGGTTGCTGGTCGCCGTCGACCGTGGCAACCGGGACGGGGAGACGGGTCTCGCGCGCACGTCGTGGCTGGTCGTCGCCGGAATCGCGGGGCTCGTCTGCGTGGCGCTGCTCGTGTTCGGCATCTGGGCGATGACCCAGAAGTCGTAGCTCAGAGGTCCACGAACGTCAGGGAGCCGGCGACGCGCCGGGCGACAGCTGCGCTCGGCCCCGGTCACGACGACGCGGAACCCGGGACCGCTCTCGGTCGCGTTCAGGACGTAGCCGACGGCGTCGCCGGCCGGCCTGTACTCGGTCATCGAGCCGAACCAGGGCTGGGTCAGCTCGCGGCGCGACCCGTCCTTGCCACCGAAGCGGGCGGGGCCGAGCGGCGTGTGGTCGATCACCAGCACGGCCCCGTTCGGTCCGCGGACGGTGGTCCGAATGCGCCCGCCGGCCGTCGCCCCGGCCTCGACCGGCTTCTGCCAGCCGCCCCCGGAGGGGACCTCCGCCTGCCAGTCGCCGCCGCTCGAGGAGTACGGCGTGTACCGGGCCGGCTCCGCCGGCGGCGCGGGGGCCGGATCGGGCTCCGGTTCCGGCTCCGGCGGGGCTTCCTCCGCAGTGAGGGGTGGCGCCATCTCTTCCTGCGTCTCACTCGCCGCCTGCGCCTCGGTCTCGCTCTCGCTCGTTTCGCCGGTTGCCGCGCGCTCATCGGCCTGGTCCGTGATCGTCGCGCCGCTCTCGCGCGGCTCGTCGTCGCCGCCGCCGAGGGCGAGCGCGCCGGTCACGGCCAGGGCGACCAGAGCGACCACGGCCGCGGCGATTCCGAGCCTCCGTCGATTCAGCATCTGAGGCGTGTGTACCCTTCCCGGCCGATGACGAGCCAGCCGCTTTCAGACAACGAGTTCCTGTTCACGTCGGAGTCGGTCACCGAGGGCCATCCCGACAAGATCGCCGACCAGATCTCCGACGGCGTCCTCGACGCCGTGATGGCCGAGGATCCTGGGGGCCGGGTGGCGTGCGAGACGCTCGTCAACACCGGCCTCGTGGTGGTCTCGGGCGAGATCACGACCGACACCTACGTCGACATTCCGCGCATCGCGCGCGAGACGATCCGCAAGATCGGCTACACGGGGAACCGCTACGGCTTCGACGCGGACAGCTGCGCGGTGATCTCGGCGATCGACGAGCAGTCGCCTGATATCGCGCAGGGTGTGGACAGGGCGTTCGAGTCGCGGACCGACCCGGCTGACGACGACGCGCTGGACGTCGCGGGCGCGGGCGACCAGGGCATGATGTTCGGCTACGCGACCCGCGAGACGAAGGAGCTGATGCCGCTGCCGATCTCGCTCGCGCACCGGCTCGCCCATCGTCTGGCAGAGGTTCGACGCGCGGACGTGATGCCGTATCTGGGGCCTGACGGCAAGACGCAGGTGAGCGTGCGGTACGAGAACGGCCGGCCGATCGAGATCGAGCGGGTGCTGATCTCGACGCAGCACAAGGACGGCGTCGACTCGCAGACGCTGATCAAGCCGGATCTCTGGGAGCACGTGGTGCATCCGATCCTGCCGGGCGAGCTGTACGACGAGAAGAAGCTGCTCGACGACGGCGGCCACAACTTCCTGGTCAACCCGACCGGCAAGTTCGTGATCGGCGGCCCGGTCGGCGACGCCGGCCTGACGGGCCGCAAGATCATCGTCGACACCTACGGCGGCATGGCCCGCCACGGCGGTGGCGCGTTCTCCGGCAAGGACCCGTCCAAGGTCGACCGCTCGGCGGCCTACGCGGCCCGCTACGTGGCCAAGAACGTGGTCGCTGCGGGGCTCGCCGAGAAGTGCGAGGTCCAGGTGGCCTACGCGATCGGCGTGGCGCACCCGGTGTCCGTGATGGTGGAGACCTTCGGCACCGAGAAGATCGGCCGCGGCGACCTGGCGAGGCTCGTGAGCGAGCACTTCGACCTGCGCCCCGGCGCCTTCCGCGACTATCTCGACCTGCACCGCCCGATCTACCAGAAGACCGCCGCCTACGGCCACTTCGGCCGCGAGGACGCCGACTTCACCTGGGAGAAGACCGACAAGGCGGACACCCTGCGCGACGCCGCCGGGCTGGGCGAGCGGGACGTGGCCGCGACGGCCTAGGCCCGCGCGTCGCAGCTCGGCCGGGCCGGTGTGTCCGACCCCGGCCGTCGGCTTGACGCCTTCGCTCAAATCGGAGTAGCTTGCCGAAAAGACCGGTCTGTCTCTTCAGATGGCGGCCGAGGCGCTCGGGTTATGGGGGTGAGTGCCGCGGCATCCGGCCGGACCGAGGGGGCGGCTACCCGATAAGGCCTTCGCGCTCGAGCAGAAGCTCACCGAGCGCGCGGGCCCGGGAAGCCGCCTCGCGGTCTCCTTCCCCGGCCGAGACGATCGAGCCCTTCATGAGGATGTGCCACTGGCGGGCGAGGGCGTCGGGGTCCCTTGCCCCGGCCTGCTCGGCGAACTCGCTCACGAAGCCGCGGATGATGGCGAGGTGCTCGACGCTCGCGATGCGAATCGGGTTCAGCGCGTCGTCGAACTCGAGCAGGACGTTCACGAACGCGCAGCCCTCGAAGTCGTCACGGGCGAACCACTCGCCGAACACGTCGAAGATCGCAAGCAGGCGCTCCGCGCCGGTGTCTCCGCGGGCGGTGGCCTCGGCGACGAGCCACTCCTTGGTCCAGCGCTCCTCGCGGCGCTCGAGGAAGGCCAGCACCAGCGCATCCTTCGACTCGAAGTTCCGGTAGAGGCTCATCTTCGCCACTCCGGATGAAGCGATGATCTTGTCTACGCCAACCGCGCGTATGCCGTGCCGGCTGAAGAGCCCGTACGCGGTGTCCAGAATGCGCTCACGCGCGCTCGGCCGCTCCGGGGTCGTTTGCTCCGTTGGGGCCATTAGCACATCTTATGCCCGAATCCAACGCACGGACGCAGCACGGGCCCTAGGCGCGGCGCACGCGGTAGACGGCCACTTCGCCACCCACCCCCTTGAAGCGGCGGTTGCCGGCGAACGACCAGCGGTAGTCGCCCTGTGTCGCCTCGCGCACCTCGCCCGTCGCGACGGCCGTCCCGCGGCGCGCGAACCCGGTCAGCCGGCTCGCCAGGTTCACCGGCCGTCCGTACCAGTCGCCGGCGCGCTGAAGCGCCTCGCCGGCGGCGAGCCCGCCCCGCAGCAACAGCCCGTCCGGGTCGCCGGCCGAGGCCTCGACGAGATCGAGGACCGCGTCGAGCAGCGGTGCCGGCTCAGGCGCGACGAGCATGGCGGCGTCGCCGATCGTCTTCACGAGCCGCACCGGCGGCTCCGCGGCGGCCTCGGCGCGCCGCTCGAAGTCGCGGATCACGGCGCCGAGCTCGTCCGCCGGCACCTGCTCGCCGAGCTCGGTGAAGCCGACGATGTCGACGAAGCCCACGAACACCGGCTGCGCGCCCGGGAGCCTGCCGCTCTCGAGCTCCGCCCGGCCGATCACGGCCTCGCGGATCTGCTCACGTAGGCGGCGGTTCAGGACCAGCTCGAGCGCGGGGCCCGCGAGCGGGGCGAGCATCCGCAGCGAGTCGGCATAGCGCAGCCCGAGGTCGCGCTCGGTGTCCCCGGGCTGGAGAAGCGCCTGGCCGAGCGTGGCCACGAGCGCGGATGCGATCGAGTCGAGCGAGTGGCTCATCACCCGGATCAGCTCGAAGAAGCTGTCGTCGTCGAGCCCGGCGTCGAGCAGCGCCTTCGCATGACGTGCGAGCTCGAGCTCCTCGCCGGTCAGGACGCGTGCGTCGGGATCCACCTGCGGGTCGCCGAGCGCGCGCCGGGCCCGCTCGAGGAAGTCGACCTCGAGGCCCGAGGCCGCCGCCACCTCCCGCAGGGTGTGGCGCGGCTCCTCGGCCTCGAGCACGCGCTCGACCGGGAGCAGCGCAAGCCGGTCCTCGCCCGCTGCGCGGCGCAGCTCGGCGAGCGTGAAGCCCTCGTGCTCGAGCGCGCGCAGGAGCTCGAGGCGGGCGTCGCGCGCCGGTCCGTCCTCCAGCCCGGCGAGGAGTCCCTCGGCCTCGAAGTCGATCGCCACGCGCACATCGTCGCCGTTTCGGGCGGGGGCTGCGCCGTCCGGCCCGGCTCGTAGGTTCGGGGACGTGATCGCCAAGGTCGAGCCGCTCACCCCTGCGCGCGCCCTGCGCGGGCCGTTCGACTACCGGCTCGACGACGAGCTGGCCGGCGTCGGCGTCGGCAGCATGCTCGTCGTCCCGTTCGGCCGCCGGCGCCTGCTCGGCGTCGTCGTGGACCTGGCCGAGGACAGCGAGTTGCCGCCGGAGCGCCTCGCCGAGCCGATAGCGGCGCTCGAGGCGGACGTACCGCGCGCGCTCGTCGCGCTCGGGCTGTGGGTGGCGCGCGAGTACGTCTCTACGCCCGCGCGCGGGCTCGCGCTCGTACTGCCGCCGGGCACGGGCACGGGCGCCGCCCGTCCGCTCGTTCCGCGACGCTCGCTGCGGGCCTCGCTCACCCCCGCCGGTGAGGCGGCGCTCGCGGGTGACGAGCGGCTCGGGGCGCGCCAACGAGCGGCACTCGAGGAGCTGCGCAGCGGCTCGCTCGGCGCCGCCGAGCTCGCCCGACGCGCGAGCTGCGGCCACTCGACCCTGCGCAGTCTCGAGCGGCGCGGGCTCGCCCTCCTCGAGAATGCGCTCGAGCCGCCGCGTCGCCCGCGCGTGCACCGGGTCGGAGCGCGGTCGGAGCCGGCCGAGCCGACCGCGGACCAGGCGGCCGCCCTCGTCGCGATCGAGCGGCGGCTCGACGCGGGCGCCGCGGAGCGCCCGCCCCTCCTGCTCCACGGCGTGACCGGCAGCGGCAAGACCGAGGTGTACCTGCGCGCCGTGGCCGCGGCGCTCGAGCGCGGCCGATCGGCGATCGTGCTCGTGCCGGAGATCGCGCTCACGCCGCAGACCGCGGGCCGGTTCGTGGAGCGCTTCGGGGACGCCGTTGCGGTGATGCACTCGCGCCTCACGCAGCGCGAGCGCTACGACGAGTGGTGGCGCATGCGGCGCGGCGAGGCGCGCGTCTGCGTCGGCCCGCGCTCCGCCGTCTTCGCCCCGTTCGGCGATCTCGGCCTGATCGTCATCGACGAGGAGCACGACGGCTCCTACAAGCAGGAGGGGGACCCGCGCTACGACGCCCGCACGGTCGCGCAGCGGCGCGCCGAGGCCGAGGGGGCGCTGCTCGTTGCCGGCAGTGCCACGCCGAGGCCGGAGAGCGTCCACCGCTACGAGCGCATCGGGCTGCCGCGCCGGGTCGACGGCCGCGGCCTCCCGCCCGTCGAGCTGGTGGGGATGCTGGGGGTGGCGGGCGCGCTGCACGAGGAGACCCGGCGCGCGCTCGACCGGGTGCGCCGCCGCGGGGAGAAAGCGATCGTGCTGCTCAACCGGCGCGGCTGGTCGAACTTCCTCTCGTGTCGCGAGTGCGGCCGTGTGTGGGAGTGCCCCAACTGCGACGTCACGCTCGTCCTGCACCGCGCCGCCGCCGAGGTCGCCTGCCACCACTGCGGGCACAGCGAGGCGGTGCCGCGCACCTGCCCCGACTGCAACTCGGTGTCCGTCGCCCGTCACGGGGCCGGCACCGAGCAGCTCGAGCGCGAGCTCGAGGAGGTCGTCGCGCCGCTGCCGGTGATGCGGCTCGACGCAGACGTCGCGGCCGCCGAGGGCGTGGCGGCGGTGCTGAGCCGCTTCGAGGAGGCGCCGGCGGCCGTGCTCGTCGGCACCCAGATGGTGGCCAAGGGGCACGACTTCCCCGACGTGACGCTCGGCGTCGTGCTCGACGCGGACGCGACCCTGCGCTTCCCGGACTTCAGGGCCGAGGAGCGCACCTTCGCGCTCGTGGCGCAGCTCGCCGGCCGCAGCGGCCGCGGACCGCTCGGCGGCCGCGTGATCGTGCAGGCGCTCGATCCCGCGGCGCGCGCGCTCACGCTCGCCGCGCGCCACGATGCGGACGGCTTCGTGGCGGGAGAGCTCGAGCGCCGGGCCGCGCTCGGCTACCCGCCTCACGGCGATCTGATCAGGGTGGTCTGCTCGTCGGTGGAGGAGGGCCCCGAGCTCGCCGCCGCCACGGCGGTGCGCGAGCGGATCGCGGCGGCCGGCGTGCCCGTGCTCGGGCCCGCGCCGCTCTTTCGACGCCAGGCCCGGCTGCGCGCGCAGCTCGTCGTCCGGACCCCTCGGCGCGGCGAGGCGATCGCCGCCGTCCGCGAGGCGGTGGAGGCGGTGGCGGCCGACCGCGCGCACGGCGCCGTGGCGTTCGCGGTCGACGTCGACCCTCAGTAAAAGCCGCGTTAGACTCGTGAGCCGATGTCAGAGGAGCGGGATCACGACCTCGAGGTGGAGGCCCAGCGCGACGAGGAGGAGCCGCACGAGCTCGACCCGGAGCTCGAGGCGCGGCGGGTGGCCGCGATGTCCTTCATCCGCCGCCTCGGCGACCCCGTCCTGAAGTCCCGCGCCACCCCCGTCGACCGCTTCGACGACTCCCTGCGCCAGCAGGTCAGCCGCATGGCCGGGCTCATGAACGACGCGCTGGGTGTCGGCCTCGCCGCCCCCCAGCTCGGCATCTCGCAGCGCCTGCTCGTCTACCGGGTGGGCCCGGACGCGCCGCTGGTCGCGCTCGCCAACCCGGAGATCGAATGGTCGAGCGACGAGCGCGAGGGCAGCGACGAGGGCTGCCTCTCGATCCCCGGCGTGATGGTCGACGTCGAGCGCCCCGTCCACGTGCGCGTGCGCGCCCAGGACGAGCAGGGCGAGCAGCGCAACGTCGAGGCGTCCGGCCTCGAGGCGCGCGTGATCCAGCACGAGATGGACCATCTCGACGGCGTCCTCATCCTCGACCGCACCAGCCGCGACGAGCGCAAGCGGGCGCTGCGCGAGCTGCGCGAGGCCGAGCGGACGAGCGAAGCCGCCTGAGGGGCCCGTGACCGAGCCCGGCGGGACGAGCGAAGCCGCCTGAGGAGCCGGTGACCGAGCCCGGCGGGACGCGCGCCCTGCGCCTGTCGGACTTCGACCGCGAGCAGGCGGTCAGCGACCTCAAGGCGCACGCCGCGGCGGGCCGGCTCAGCGTCGACGAGCTCTCGGACCGGGTTGCGGCCGCCTACGGCGCCGAGACCTTCGGCGACCTCGCCGACCTCATGGGCGATTTGCCCGACCTCACCGACACGGCGGCGGTGGTGCGACCGGCCGCCGCCGGCAGGCGGCGCCGCCCCTTCTGGCCGGGCGTCGCGCCCTTCACCGAGCTCGTCGAGGTGTCACTGGCACCGGCCGAGGTCCGGCAGCGCATCCTGCAGAACCTTGCGCCGCCGCTTGCAACCTACGGCTACGAGCTCGTCGACGCCGACCCCGACCGTCTCGGCTTCGAGCAGCGTGACCGGCCCATCTGGGGAAAGCGGCGCGTGATCAGGATCCGGCTCGAGGAGCAGGGCGAGGGGCGCACGCGAATGCTGGTCCACGGATCGGCCCCGCTCGGCGTGCGCCGCGCCTTCGCCGGGCTGCGCGAGCTCTAGCCGCTCAGAGCGGGTGGCGCTGCACGACCCGCTCGACGCTGCGGCGGGCGTCCGCGCGCAGCGCCGCGGTGAAGACGTCGTGCGTGAAGGCCGCCTCCTCCGGGCGTCACGCAGTGGAATGGCTGGCGCATTCCCTCGCGCCCGTGGGCGAGCTCGTCGAGGTAGGCCGCCCACATCTGCTGCAGAGCGTCGGAGAAGCCGAACTCGAAGATCGCTCCGGTGATGCTCGGGTAGGCCGACTGGGAGCCGAGGTCAGTCTCCTCCCAGCGCTGCTGCTCGCCCCGGGAGTAGCGCATCGTCCGCAGCGTCTTCGGTCGCTTCGTCGTGAAGGCGATCGAGCCCTCGGTGCCGTCGACCTCGATCGTCCAGGTGTTCATGTGGCCCGGGGCGATGCGCTTCGTCTCGATCCGCAGCGCGAGCTCGTCGCCCTGATGCTCGGCCCGGCACAGCAGCACGGCGTTGTCCGGGGTGTCGCACGGGACCGTCCCGCCGCGGCCGTCGGGGCGCTCCTTGAACACGTCGCCGAGCAGCGCGCGCACGTCGAGCGGCGCCCAGCCGGCCCGCAGCGGCAGGTGCATGGCGTGCATGCCGAGGTCGCCGAGGCAGCCGTAGGCGCCGTTCGTCTCGGCCCGCCGCTTCCAGTTGATTGGTTTGACCGGGTCGAGGTCGCTCGAGTGCAGGAAGAGCGAGCGCACCTCGATCGGGCGGCCGAACTCGCCCGCACGGATCCAGCGCCAGACCTCCTGGCCGCCGGGGAAGAACGGCATCTCGGACGAGCAGCGCACGAGCTGCTCAGGATGCGCGGCCACCGCGCGCATGATGGCCTCGTTGGCCGCCAGGTCGATGCCGAACGGCTTCTCGCCGAGGAGGTGCTTGCCGGCCGCGAGCGCGGCCACGTAGAGGTCGGCGTGGAGATGGTGGGGGACGGCGATATAGACCGCCTCGACCTCCGGGTCGTCGAGCACCGCGCGCCAGTCGGCGCTGAGGCGCGGTGGCGCCGCGAGTCGCTCGTACCAGGCGAGCGTCTGCGGGTTCACGTCGCAGACGTGCGCGAGCCGCGGGCGCACGCCGAGCTCGTCGAGGTGGATCCAGCGCGCGGCGGCGCTGGCGAGCTCGCGGCCCATCAGGCCGCCGCCGATCAGGCCGAGGCCGACCTCGCGCTCAGCCACCGAGGCTCGCGAGCGCCGCGCCGGCCGCCACGCCGTCGTGGACCACCGACATCAGCGCACGCGTCATCGCGGACGGTTGCTCGTGCTGGATCACGTTGCGCCCGTAGACGATCCCGGCCGCGCCCGCGCGCATCACCGACTCGGTGCGGCGCAGCACCTCCTCGTCCGAAGCGCGCCCGCCGCCGCGCACGAGCAGCGGGATGCGCCCGGCCACCTCGATCACGCCCGGGTAGTCGTCGAGGTCGTCCGTCGGGTCCGCCTTGATCACGTCCGCGCCGAGCTCGACGGCCTGGCGCACGAGCGCGCGAATGCGCTCGGGATCGCCGTTCACTCCGTAGCCCGCCGTGCCGGGCTTCATCGCGAGCGGCTCGACCATCAGCGGCATCCCGGCGGGCTCGCAGCGCGCCTTCAGCGCCGCGACGTTGCGGACGCAGGCGCGGTGAAGCTCCTCCTGTCCGTCGATCCAGAGCAGGTTGACGACGGCGCATGCCGCATCGAGCCGCAGCGCCTGCTCGACCGCCTCGGGCACGAGCTCGGAGAAGTAGCGCGCGTCGGCGCTGACGGTCGGCCCGTAGACGTTGGCGACGTCGGTGCGAAGCACGAGCGCCGGCTTCGGGCCCGGGCGCCCCTGCAGGAGCGGGGCGCTGCCGGGCGAGAGCTGGATCGCGTCCGGAGCGGCCTCGACGAGCACGTCGAGTGCCGCCGCAAGGTCCTCGATGCCGGCGAGGAAGCGCGGCTCGCCGAAGAAGCCGTGGTCGACGGCCACGTCGAAGCAGCGGCCGTCGGCGGCGAACAGCCGGCGCATGCGCGGCTCGGCACTCACAGCGCGAGCGCCTCCTCCAGGTCCGGCAGCGCGCTGCTGGCCCCGGTCCCGCGGGTGGAGAGCGCGCCTACGGCGTTGCCGAGCCGCACGGCGCGCGCGAGCGGCCAGCCGTTCAGGAGGCCGTGGATGAGGCCCGCGGCGAAGGCGTCCCCGGCGCCGGTCTCGTCGCGCGTCTCGACCGGGAACGGCGCGATCCACTCGGACGTCTCGGCGTCGAGCGCGAACGCGCCCTCGCGGCCCAGCTTGATCGCGACGCGGCCGACGCCGCGCTCGCTTAGCCACGCGGCGCAGTCCTCGGGCGAGTCCTGGCCCGTGATCCCGCGCGCCTCGTTCAGGTTGGGGCAGATGACGTCGAGGTGGGGGAGCGCCGGGTGCAGCCGCTCCCAGCGACCGGTGGCGTCGTGCACGGGGTCGAGGCTCGTGACGATGCCGCGGCGGCGCGCGCCCTCGAGGACGCCCGCGAGCGGATCGCCGTCGAGCCCGGGCAGCACGAGCGCCCCGCCGATGTGGAGCCACTCGGCGCCGTCGGCGAGCGCCCGCTCGATGTCCGCGGCGCCGAGGGCGCCACTCGCGCCCGGGTTGTGAAGGAAGGTCCGCTCGCCGTCGCTCGCGTCGAGAACGAGCGAGGCAGAGGTGAGCTCGTCGGCGCTGCGCAGGTGATCGGTCCCGATGCCGCGCGACTCGGCCTCGCGCCGCATCACGTCGCCGAGCAGGTCGCGTCCGACGCAGCCGCAGAGCGCGGCCGGGGTGCCGAGCCGGACGAGCGCCGTGGCGGTCGAGAGCGCGCAGCCGCCGGTGGCGAGCTGCACCGAGTCGACGAGCGTCAGCAGCCCCGGCGGCGGGATGGCATCGACAGGCGACGCGATCGCGTCTGCCACGACGATGCCCGCGCAGAGCACCTCTGTTCGCGAGCCCGGCTGCATCCGCGGGGCGATCCTACCTGCGCGCCTGCGCACTATCGCGACGCGCAGACGACCCACACGCTGGCGGTCCGCTCCTGCGTTGCGTTGCCGTTGAGGAGCGCGCCGCCCCAGCCGGTCGCGACCGCTCCCTGGGCGTTCGGAGCGGCGGCGCCGACGCGCGGCTCGCTCGAAGACGACGCGGTCGTCCCCGTCGAGGCTCCCGAACGAAACGCCGCCACCGAGAGCGCGCTGGCCGGCCGGGCACACCACGTCCTCGCCGGCGACGTTGCCTCCCGGCACGGCGAAGTTGTCGAAGCGCACGGTCGCGTCGCTCGCGAGCAGGCCGCCCTGCAGGTCCTCCGCGCCAATCGAGCCGTTCTGCACCTTGCGGCCCGCGGACCGAGTCTGCCGCCAGCTCGTCGTTCGTGACCGCGTTCGCGCCGATGTCGCGGCGGCCGATCGTGCCGTCGCGCAGGTCGAGGCCCTCGACGCTGCCGTTGGCGAGGTCGCCGCCGCTCAATCCGGCGTCGAGCACGTCCGTCCCCGTCAGCGCGCTGTCGCGCACGTCGCCCGAGCGCACGGAGTTGTCGCGCACGTCGCGCGAGAGCACGGTGTTGTTGCGCACGTCCTTGCTGCGGACGGAGTTGTTGCGGATCTCCCGCGAGTCGATCGAGCCCGTCGCGACCGCGTACGAGGTGCCCGTCAGGGCGAAGAAGATCGCGATCAGGCCGAGGTGGTGGCGGCGGAGGTAGCTGAGCATGCCCCTCCAACTCGGGGCACGCTCGAAAGGTGCGCTGGGTCAGTCCTCGAGCCGCTCGTACGCGGGCAGCGTGAGGAACTCGACGAACTCCTCGCCGCTCAGCGCCACCGACTCGAACAGCTCGCGCGACAGGTCCGGCCGGCCCTCCGTCTCGAACCACTCGTCGTCGCCGATCTCCTCGCGGATCTTCTCGAGCTCCGAGGTCTCGAGCTCGCGCACGAGCTCGGGTGTGATCGGCCGGCCGTCGTCGAGCGCAGCGCCGTGGCGGATCCACTGCCACACCTGCCCGCGCGCGATCTCGGCGGTGGCGGCGTCCTCCATCAGGCCGTAGATCGCCGCCGCGCCGTTGCCGCGCAGCCAGGACGAGATGTACTGGATGCCGACGTTCACGTTCGAGCGCAGGCCGTCCTCGGTGATCTCGCCGGGCGTCTCCGGCACGGCGAGCAGGTCGGCGGCGCTCGCCGAGACGTCGTCGCGCTGTTTGTCGACCTGGTTCGGCCTGTCGCCGAGGACCTCGTCGAACGCCTCCGTCGCGACGGGCACCGAGTCCGGATGGGCGACCCAGGTGCCGTCGAAGCCCTCGCCGGCCTCGCGCTCCTTGTCGCTTCGCACCGCCTCGAAGGCCTTCTTGTTCGCCTCCTCGTCGCTGCGGCTCGGGATGACCGCGGACATGCCGCCCATCGCGTGCGCGCCGCGCGCGTGGCAGGTCTTGACCACGAGCTGCGAGTACGCGTGCATGAACGGCACCGTCATCGTCACCGCCGAGCGGTCCGGCAGCACGAAGTCCGGCCGCGAGCGGAAGCGCTTGATCATCGAGAAGATGTAGTCCCAGCGCCCCGCGTTGAGGGCGGCGATGTGGTCGCGCAGCTCGTACAGGATCGCGTCCATCTCGAAGGCGGCCGGGATCGTCTCGATCAGGACGGTCGCCTTGATCGTGCCGCGGTCGAGCTCGAGCGCCTCCTCGGCCATCACGAAGGCGTCGCGCCACAGCGCCGCCTCGCGGTGGGACTCGAGCTTCGGGATGTAGAAGTAGGGGCCGCGGCCGCGCTCGAGCAGCTCGTGGGCGTTGCGGTGCACGTAGAGGCCGAAGTCCATGAACGCGCCCGGCCACCGTGTCGCCGTTCACGCGCAGGTGGCGCTCCGGCAGGTGCAGGCCGCGCGGGCGCACGAGCAGCACCGCGTGCTCCTCCTCGAGCCGGTAGCTCTTGCCCTTCTCCTCGTGCTCCATCTGACCGCGCACCGCGTCGGCGAGGTTGACCTGGCCGCCGACCATGTTCTGCCAGGTCGGGCGAGTTGGCGTCCTCGAAGTCGGCCATGAAGCCGCGCGCGCCCGAGTTGAGCGCGTTGATCACCATCTTGCGGCTGGTCGGCCCGGTGATCTCGACGCGGCGGTCCTGGAGCGCGTCCGGCACCGGCGCGACGGTGAAGTCCTCGGGCGCCGTCGACGAAGTCGAGCGTCGCCGCCGGCGTCGAGCTCCGCCTGGCGCTCCTGGCGCACGTCGAGCAGCGCCCGCCGGGTGTCGTCGAGCTCGTCGTGCAGCCGGCCGATCAGCTCGAGCGCTTCGCTCGTGAGCACCTCCTGGTGGCGCTCGACCGGCACTCCGCGTACGTCGATGTCCTCAGAGCGTGTGGCCATGCCTGCCTGATGCCCGGAGACGCCCGAACTCAGACGTCAGCTTCGCGTCAGCTTCTTGTACGTGATCCGGTGCGGGCGGTCGGCCTCGGCGCCGAGGCGGGCGCGGCGGTTCTCCTCGTAGGCCTCGAAGTTGCCCTCGAACCAGCTGACCTGCGAGTCGCCCTCGAAGGCGAGCACGTGCGTCGCGACGCGGTCGAGGAACCAGCGGTCGTGCGAGATGATCACGGCGCAGCCGGCGAACGACAGCAGCGCCTCCTCGAGCGCGCGCAGGGTGTCGACGTCGAGGTCGTTGGTCGGCTCGTCGAGCAGCAGCAGGTTGCCGCCGCGGCGCAGCAGCTTGGCCAGGTGGACGCGGTTGCGCTCGCCGCCCGAGAGCGCGCCGACCTTGCGCTGCTGGTCCGAGCCGCGGAAGTTGAAGCCCGGCGCAGTAGGCCCGCGAGTTCATCTCGCGCTCGCCGACCTTGATGTTGTCGTAGCCGCTCGGAGATCTCCTCCCAGACCGTCTTGTCCGGGTCGAGCGCGTCGCGCGACTGGTCGACGTAGGCGAGCTCGACGGACTCGCCGAGGCGCAGCTCGCCGGCGTCGGGCTCCTCCTCGCCGACGATCATCCGGAACAGGGTCGTCTTGCCGGCGCCGTTCGGCGCCGATCACGCCGACGATCCCCGCGGGCGGGAGCGTGAAGCTCGAGGTCGTCGATCAGCAGCCGGTCGCCGAAGCCCTTGCGCAGGTCCTCGCCTCGACGACCACGCCGCCGAGCCGCGGCGCCGGCCGGGATGTGGATCTGGACCTGGTCGAGCTGGACGTTCTTCTCCTCGGCCAGCAGCGCCTCGTAGCGGTTGAGCCGGGCCCGCGCCTTGGTGCGCCGTGCCCTTCGGGCGACTCGCGCACCCACTCGAGCTCGCGGGCGATCGTGCGCCGGCGCGCCGTCTCGCGGCGCTCCTCGTGGGCGAGCCGCTCCTGCTTCTGCTCGAGCCACGACGAGTAGTTGCCCTTGAAGGGGATGCCGCGGCCGCGGTCGAGCTCGAGGATCCAGCCGGCGACGTTGTCGAGGAAGTAGCGGTCGTGGGTCACGGCGACGACGGTGCCCTTGTAGTCCTCGAGGTGCTTCTCGAGCCAGGCCACCGACTCGGCGTCGAGGTGGTTCGTGGGCTCGTCGAGCAGCAGCAGGTCGGGCGCCGACAGCAGCAGCCGGCAGAGCGCCACGCGGCGGCGCTCGCCGCCGCTCAGCGTCTCGACGTCGGCGTCGCCCGGCGGCAGTCGCAGCGCGTCCATGGCGATCTCGAGCGTGGTGTCGAGGTTCCAGGCGTCGGCGGCGTCGATCGCGTCCTGGAGGCGGGCGAACTCGTCGGCCGTCTCGTCGGAGTAGTTGGCGGCGACCTCGTTGAAGCGGTCGAGCATGTCGCGCAGCTCGCGCACGCCGTCCTCGACGTTGCCCTTCACGTCCTTGGACGGGTCGAGCTGCGGCTCCTGCTCGAGCAGGCCGACGGAGGCGCCCGGCGCGAGCTGCGCCTCGCCGCGGAACTCGGTGTCGACGCCCGGCCATGATCCGCAGCAGCGTCGACTTGCCCGAGCCGTTCGCGCCGAGCACGCCGATCTTGGCTCCCGGCAGGAAGCTGAGCGAGATGTCCTCGAGCACCCGCTTGTCGGGCGGGTGGACCCGGGACAGCTTGTACATCGTGAATATGTACTGCGCCGACACGGCAGCCGAGGCTAGCGGGCGGCCGCGGCGGCGATCAGGCGCAGCCCGAGCCGTCCGACCGCCTGGGCCTGATTGGTCAAGACGACCACGGCGACGCGCCGCTCGGGGCTCAGCCCGGCGAATGCGCGAAAGCCGCCGGTGCCGCCCTCGTGGAGGAGCAGCTCGAAGCGCAGGCGGTCGCGGGGTGCCAGCAGCAGCCAGCCGAGCCCGACGTGCGCGGCGCCGAGCCGGGCCCGCGGCCGCTGGGTCTCCCGCGCGGCCACGGCGAGCGGCCGCTCCGAGCGGTCGGCGTGGAGGCGCAGGAAGGCGAGCAGGTCCGTCGCCGTGGAGCGCAGCCCGCCGGCGCCGACGAGCGCGGCCAGGTCCCAATGCGGCGTGGGGCTCGCGCCCCGCGTGTGCCCGATGGCGAGGCGGCCGCCGTCGACCTCCGTGCCGGTGTCGCGCAAGCCGAGCGGCCGGCAGATGCGCTGCTGCACGAGTTCCTCGTAGCTCGTCCCCGCGCGCCGGGCGAGCAGGTACCCGAGCAGTCCGACGCCGTAGTTGGAGTAGCGGGCGCGGCGCTCGGGCGCCCGCCGCGGTCGCGTGCGCTGGATCGCTTCCTCGAGCCGCGCGGCGTCCCAGTCCGCGTACGGGTTGCGGCGCCGTGTGGTCATTGCCGGCAGGAGCAGGCCGCGCGGAAGCCCCGGAAGCCCGGAGCGGTGCGAGGAGAGGTCCGCCAGCGTGATCTCACGGCCCTTCGAGGGCAGCTCGACGCCGGCAGGCAGATGCAGGGAGACCCGGTCGTCGATGCCAAGGAGACCGTCGCGCGCCATGTCGGCGAGCAGGGTCGCCGTGAAGACCTTGGTGATCGAGCCGATCTCGAAGATCGAGACGGAGCCGGCGGGAAGCTCGCCGCGCTGCCAGAGGCCGATCGCCTCGCCGTCCTGCCAGGCGCCCACCACGATGCCCGTGCGCGAAACGCGTGAGCGCGACAGGACGCGTTCGACGCGGCTGCGAAGCGAGCTCAAGGGGCTAGCCGGCGATGATCTTCACCGCGCTCGAGAAGCCGGTGCCGAGCGTGCCCTGCACGCCCATGTGGAGCAGCCCGAGCGCCTCGAGCTCGCGAGCCCGCTTCAGCGGCCCGGCGTCGATCGGGTTGAGCCCGCCGTCGCGCGCGAGGTCCGCGACCGAGCCCTTGGCCTGATCGTCGTCGCCCGCGATCAGGACGTCGAGCTTGCTGGCCGGAGACCTCCCCCTCGCGCAAGGTGGTCGCGAAGGTGGTGTTGAAGGCCTTGACGAAGCGTGCCTCGGGCGCGAGGGCGGCGAGCTCCGCGGTGGCGGACGAGTCCGGCGGCACCACCAGATCGTCATAGGTCTCGTTCACCGGATTGGTGATGTCCACGACCACCTTGCCGACGAGCTCATCGGCGCGCTGCTCGGCGATCGAGCGCGCGTCGGGGTAGTAAACGGCGAGCACCACGATGTCGCCCTCGACGCGGTCGCCCGGGTTGCCGCCGATGTCGGCGACGACGGCCTTAGCCGCCTCGTCGTCCTTGCCGATGACGGTCAGGTCGTGGCCGCCGGCGAGGACGCGGCTGCCGATCCCACGAGCCATGTTGCCGGTGCCGATGATCGTTACGTGCATGGAGCTCCCTCCTCAGACCGCGGTGTCGTCGAGCGTCCGCTCGAGGTAGCGCGCGACGTCATCCGCCTTCAGCACGTCCTCGAGCCAGGCGCGGCGCTCGAAGTCGATCACCTCGAGCTCCCACACGCACGCCATGCCCGTGCTGTCGGCAGGCTCGAGCGCCGCCGGGTCGTCCTGGGGCGAGGCGAAGGCGCGCATGTGGATCTCGTTGTCGTTCGCCCACCAGTAGACGAGGCCGAGCCCGGCGCCGGCGGCGTCGTGCGCGATCGTGAAGCCGACCGCATCGTCCGGCACCACCGCCGCGGCGGCGTCGCGGGTGGCCGTGAGGAGCTCCTGCCGGGCCGCTCCGTCGATGCCGATCCCGTAGTGCTTGAGCCGTGCGTCGCGTCCGGCGAAGGCGATGTGGCGCGGTTGGTAGGCCATGGTGTGAAGGTAGTCTCCCGCGCCATGGAATCACTGGGGCAGATCGGCATCTGGATTCCCCGCACCGCGGGAACGGACGCGGTGAAGGAGATCGAGGGGCTCGGCTTCGGAGCCCTCTGGCTCGGCATCAGCCCCTCCCTCGATCAGGCGCGGCCGTTCCTCGAGGAGTCGAGCACGATGGTCGTCGCCACCGGGATCCTCAACGTCTGGGAGCACGACCCTGCCGACGTGGCGACGCAGCACGCGCAACTACAGCGCGACTTCGGAGGCCGCTTCCTGCTCGGAGTCGGCATCGGCCACCCCGAGGCCACGGAGGAGTACACGAAGCCGCTCACCAAGATGCGCGAGTTCTTCGACGGGCTCGACGCCGCGGACGAGCCGGTGCCCAACGACGAACGCGCGGCGGCGGCCCTCGGTCCCAAGATGCTGGACCTTGCCGGGGAGCGCTCGCTCGGCGCCCATCCGTACTTCACCCCGGTCGAGCACACGAAGAGCGCCCGCGAGCGGCTCGGAGAGGGGCCGCTGCTGGCGCCGGAGGTCACGGTCGTGGTCGAGCCCGATGAGGAGACGGCGCGGCAGCACGGACGCGAGTTCGCCGAGCGTTACCTCCAGCGCAGCAACTACAGGCGCAACCTGCTGCGGCTCGGCTTCGAGGAGAGCGAGCTCGAGGGCGGCGGCAGCGACCGGTTGATCGACGCCGTGATCCCGCACGGGTCGGCGGAGGAGGTGGCCGAGGCGGTCCGCGCCCACCTCGACGCCGGCGCCGACCACGTCTGCCTGCAGCCGGTCGGCCACGGGCCGGCGCCGCTCGACGACTACCGGGCGCTGGCGGGCGCGCTGCTCTAGTGCCGCACTAGGCGCTGCCGTCGATCGAGCGGGCCAGCAGCTCCATCGGGTGGAGCACCGGCAGCTCGCGGCCGAGCCGGCTGGTGTGGGCCGTGATCTGGAGCGCGCAGCCGGGGTTGGCCGCGACGACCGCCTCGGCGCCCGTGTCGAGCAGGTTGCGCGCCTTGCGCTCGCCGAGCTCCGCCGCGGGCTCGGGCTTGATCAGGTTGTAGATGCCCGCCGAGCCGCAGCAGAGCTCCCACTCGGCCGGCTCGACGAGCTCCAGCTCGGGAATGCCGCGCAGGAGCTCGCGCGGCTGCGTCGCGGACGCCCTGCGCGTGGGCCAGGTGGCAGGCGTCGTGGTAGGCGATCCTCATGGCGCACCGGCTGCCGCTCCGCCCGCGGCTCCACGTCCGCGAGGAACTCGGTCACGTCGCGGACCTTCGCCGAGAAGGCCTCCGCGCGCTCGGCCCAGTCCGGCTCGTCGCGCAGCACGTGCCCGTAGTCCTTCATCGCCGAGCCGCAGCCGGCCGCGTTGACGATCGATCGTCGTCGTAGCCCTCGAGCGCCTCGATCGTGTCCTTGGCGAGCGAGCGCGCCTCGGGGTCCGCGCCCGCGTGGAGCGGCAGGGCGCCGCAGCAGCGCGGCCGGCGCGGCGCGTGCACCTCGAAGCCCTCGGCGGCGAGCACCCGCGCCGTCGCCTCGTTCACGTCGCCGAAGAAGACGCGCTGCACGCAGCCCTGGAGCAGCGCGACGCGTGCCGCGCCGCTCGCCGCGCGCCTCGAAGCGCTCGGGCAGCCGCTCCAGGGTGCTCTCGCAGCGGCGTGTCGGGCGCGAGCGCCATCAGCGCGGCCAGCTTCGGCAGCCGCTTGCGCACCCGCGGGCGCGCATGATGCGCGTCGAGCCCGAGCGCGCGGGTTGCGGCGAGGCCCGGGGCGCGAGGCGCGCAGGCGGCCCGGATGGGTGAAGAGCTCGAACACGAGCCGCCGGTGCGCCCGCTCGGCGGGCGGGCGCTCGAAGTTGCGCTCGACCTGGGCGCGCGTGTCCTCGATCAGCTTGTCGTACTGCACCCCGGACGGGCAGGCGGTCACGCACGCCATGCAGCCGAGGCAGCGGTCGAGGTGCTCGACGAGCGGCGGCGTGATCTCGCTCGTGGCCCTCCTTCATCAGCACGATGCGCCCGCGCGGCGAGTCCATCTCCTCGCCCCAGAGCGTGTAGGTGGGGCAGGTGGGCAGGCAGAAGCCGCAGTGGACGCAGTCGTCGATCAGCTCGAGCTGCGGGGCGCGGGTCGTCGTCGTAGCCGCTCACAGGCCGCCCGCGAACACGCCGGGGCTGCAGCACGCCGGCCGGGTCGAAGCGCTCCTTGACCCGGCGCATCAGCGCGAGCACGGCCGGGTCGACCGGGCCCCACGGCGTCCACGCTCGAGCACGGCCGGCCGGTCGAGCACGACGCAGGGCGACGGGCGCAGCAGCGCGGCGCAGCGACTCGACCTGCGTCGGCCGTCGGCGCGGGCAGCCGCAGCCACGAGAGCCCGAGCGCCGCGCGGCCCGACGAGCGAGCCGCCCGCGTCCTCGGCCGCGCGCGATCAGGTCGCGGGAGCGCGCGTCGGGCAGCGCCGACACGCGCACCACCGCGCCCTCCGGGCGCTCGCGCGCTGGCGCGTCGCGCTGGCGCTGCCCAGAGCTCGTCGTCGTCCTCGACGATCTCGGTCTCGAGCCCGGCCTCGCGCAGGAGCCGCTCGGCGCAGCTCCGCCTGCGGCCGCGGCGCGGCGCCCGCGAAGCGCGCGAGCAGCGCGCCCGCGCCGTCCGGCCCAGCGCACGTCGAGGCCGCTGTGCTCGAGCGGCGCGTGCGACAGCGGCGACGAGCGCCCGGCCGAGCTCGTCGGCGTCGTCGGCGCGCCCGATCGCGGTGGCGCTCGCGCGGCTGGCAGCGGGTGCAGGCGCACCGACGACCTCGACGATCACGCCGAGCGTGCCGAACGAGCCGGCGAACAGCTTCGCGAGGTCGTAGCCGGCGACGTTCTTGATCACCTTGCCGCCGCTCTTCGCGAGCGTGCCGTCCGAGAGCGCCACGCGCATGCCGACCACCAGGTCGCGCGCGCCGCCGTAGCGGTGCGCGCAGCGGGCCCGAGTCGGCCGTGGCCACGACGCCGCCGATCGTGGCGCCGCCGTCGCCGGGCGGGTCGAGCGCCAGCATCTGGCCCGGCCTCGGCGAACGCCGCCTGCGCGCGCGCGAGCGGGACGCCGGCCTCGAGCACCGCCGTGAGGTCGCCCGCGTTGTGCTCCACGATGCGGTCGAGCCCGCCCGTGGGCAGCTCGATCGCGGTGCTCGGCGCCGGCGGCGCCCCAGCCGTGCTTCGTCCCGCCGCCGCTGAAGCGCACCGGCTCGCCCGCGGCGCCCGCGGCCTTCGAGCGTCTGGCGCGAGCTCCTCGCGCGTCGGCGGGCGGCGCCGCTCACGGCCATCAGAAGCGCTCCGCGACGCCCGCCTGCTCGAGCGGATGCTCCCGGTAGGGGCCGGGCACCTCGCCGCACAGCCGCGGCGTCGGCATGACCTTGCCGGGGTTGGCCAGCGCCGTCGGGGTCGAACGCGCAGCGCAGGCGCTGGAACGTCGACAGGTCGGCCTCGTCGAACATCTCCGGCATGTAGCGCTTCTTGTCGACGCCGACGCCGTGCTCGCCGGTGATCGAGCCGCCCGGCGTCGACGCAGGTCTTGACGATCAGGCCCGGCCAGCTCCTCGGCGCGCTCCGCCTCGCCCGGGTTGCCGCCGTCGTAACAGACGAGCGGGTGCAGGTTGCCGTCGCCGGCGTGGAACACGTTCGCGACGCGCAGGTCGTACTCGCCGGCGAGCTCGTCGATCCGCCCGAGCACCTCGGCGCAGCCGCGTGCGCGGGATCACGCTGTCCTGCACGTAGTAGTTCGGGGCGATCCGGCCCATCGCGGCGAAGGCGGCCTTGCGCGTGCGCCAGATCAGCTCGCGCTCGGCCTCGTCCTGCGGCCACGCGGACCGAGTCGGCGCCGGCGCCCTCGCAGCATCGCCACGACCTCGCTCGAAGCGCGTCTCGCACTCGGCCTCGGAGCCGTCGAGCTCGACCACCAGCGCCGCTCCGGCGTCCGTCGGGTAGCCGGCGTCGGTGGCTCCCTCGGCGGCCTGGATCGAGAGCTTGTCCATCATCTCGATCGCGCCCGGGACGATGCCCGCCGGAGACGATCTCCGAGACGACCTCGCCCGGCCTGCGCGGTGGAGCCGAAGAAGGCGACCAGCGTGCGCACGGTCTCGGGCATCGGGACCACTCGCAGCCAGATCTTGCGTGGCCACGCCGAGCGTCCCCTCGGAGCCGACGAAGGCGCCGAGCAGGTCGTAGCCCGGGCTGGTCGAGCTCCTTGCCGCCGAGCGTACAGCTCGGACCGTCCGGCAGCACCAGCTCGAGCCCGGTCACGTAGTTGGTCGTGAAGCCGTACTTGAAGCAGTGCGCGCCGCCCGAGTTCTCGGCCACGTTGCCGCCGATCGAGCAGACGATCTGGCTCGACGGGTCGGGCGGGTAGAAGTGCGTCGGCCCGACGGCCTGCGACACGTCGATGTTCGTCACGCCCGGCTCGACGACGCACGCGCTGGTTGGCGAGGTCGACCTCGAGGATCCGGCGCATGCCGCGAGAGCCCGATCAGCACGCCGTCCTCGACCGGCAGTCGCGCCGCCCGAGAGCCCGGTGCCCGGCGCCGCGCGCCACCCAGGGCACCCCCGCCTCGTGGCAGGCGCGCACGACCGCGGCGCACCTCCTCGGCCGATCCCGGGCAGCACGACCGCGCCCGGCGTCACGCGCGTACTGCAGCAGGCCGTCCGACTCGTAGGTCCGCGAGCTGGTGCGGGTGCGTGATGACGTGCTCGTCGCCCGCAGATCTCGCGCGACGCCGCGCCAGCGGCGACGGCTCGCTCAGACGACCATCCACGACAGCACGCGCGGTCGATTGCAGGTAGACGAGCACGCACATGAGCAGGATCAGAACGAGGCTCCAGCCGAGCACCTTACGGAACAGGTCTCCCTCCTTGCCCGGCCAGCCCGACCGCGGCCGCGCCGATGGCCAGGTTCTGCGGCGAGATCATCTTCCCGAGCACGCCGCCGGAGCTGTTGGCGGCGGCGAGCAGCGTCGGCGACGATGCCGGCGTCCTTCGCCGCCGTGACCTGCAGCGCGCCGAACAGCGCGTTCGACGAGGTGTCCGAGCCGGTCACGGCCACGCCGAGCCAGCCGATCAGCGGCGGAGAGGAAGGCGAACACGCCGCCGGCGCCGGCCACCCAGAGGCCGAGCGTGATCGTCTGGCCGGACTGGTTCATCACGTAGGCGAGCGCCAGCACCGCCGTCACCGTCACGATCGCCCACTTGAGCTGGTCGAGCGTCGCGCCGTAGCCACCTTGAGCGCGCGCCCGGGCGACAGCCGCAGCACCGCCATCGTGATCAGGCCGCGAGAGCAGCATCAGCGTGCCGGCGGCGGGCAGCCAGTTGAAGCTTGAAGGTCATGCTCGACGAGCGCCTCGCCGTCGGGGCTCCGCACGTCGAGCCCGGGCCACTCGAACGTGGTCGTCCATGGCGACGCCGCCAGCGCCGTCCTTGATCGCGGAGATCTGGGCGATCGCGAACACCACGATGATGATCAGGTAGGGCGCGTAGGCCTTGAAGACCTCCGAGCGGCGGGTCCTTCTTGCGTGTCGTCGCGGCGCGCGACCTCGCGCTCCATGGCCGGGTCGTGCACCGAGCCGCCGGCGACGGCCGGGCGGTCGATGCGGCCGGTGACCTCGGCCTTGCAGCGGCTCGCCCGGCGTCCAGACGCGCAGCAAGGCCACGATCGCGCCGGTCGCGACGAGCGAGGCGACGATGTCGGTGAGCTCGACCGAGATGTAGTTCGAGCAGGCGAACTGGGCGATCGCGAACGCGAGCCCGCCGACCACGGCCGACCGGCCAGGCCTGGCGGATGCCGCGGCGGCCGTCGACCATGCCGACCAGGATCAGCGGGCACGATCAGGGCGAGGAACGGCGTCTGGCGGCCGACCATCGAGCCGAGGTCGTCCTTGGCGAGCCCGGTGACCTCGGACGAGCGTCGTGATCGGGACCGCGATCGCGCCGAAGGCGACCGGCGCGGTGTTGGCGACGAGCGCGACCGAGGCGGCCTTGATCGGCTTGAAGCCGAGCGCGATCAGCATCACCGAGGTGATCGCGACCGGCGTGCCGAAGCCGGCGAGCGCCTCGATCAGCGCGCCGAAGCAGAAGGCGACGATCACGGCCTGGACGCGCTGGTCCTCGGAGATCGCGCCGAACGAGCGCCGCAGGACCGCGAAGTGCCCGGTCTCGACGGTCATGTTGTAGACCCAGATCGCCGTTGACGACGATCCACATGATCGGGAAGAGCCCGAAGGCGGCGCCCTCGGTGGCGCGACAGAGCGGTCTGGCCGAACGGCATCGCCGTAGACCGCGAGCGCCACGATGATCGCGACGCCGAGCGAGATCAGCGCCGCCCACTGCGCCTTCATCTTCACGCCGCCGAGCAGCACGAACAGCGTGATCAGCGGCAGCGCCGCGAAGATCGAGGTGAGCCCGAGTGAGTCCGAAACCGGGTCGAAATCCTGCGTGTACACGCTGTCGCCCTCCCTCGCTGGCCCTGCTCTCCCTACCGGGCGGGTTCCCCAGACCCGGGTCCGGGAAACTCCAAGGCGTGCGAGTGGGACTATTTCGTCACCTGCCTGGGCGACACGCTGTTCCCGGCGGTCGGCCAGTCGGTCGTGCGCCTGCTGGAGCGGCTCGGGCACGAGGTCGAGTTCCCGGAGGAGCAGACGTGCTGCGGCCAGATGCACCTGAACTCGGGCTACCGCGACGAGGGGGCGCGGCTCGCCGGGCGGCTCGCCCGCGTCTTCGCCGGCCACGAGGCGGTCGTCACGCCCTCGGCCTCCTGCGCGGGCATGCTGCGTGAGCAGCTGCGGCCCGGAGTCGCCGCCGGTGCACGAGCTGTCCGAGCTGCTCGTCGACGTGCTCGGCGTGGAGGACGTGGGCGCCTACTACCCGCACCGGGTGACCTACCACCCGACCTGCCACTCGCTGCGCGAGCTGCGCCTCGGCGAGCGCCCGCAGCGGCTGCTCGGCGCGGTGCGCGGCATCGACCTCGTCGAGCTGCCGGACGCGCGCGAGTGCTGCGGCTTCGGCGGCACCTTCGCGGTCAAGAACGCCGACGTGTCGACGGCGATGCTCTCGGACAAGCTGCGCGCCGTGCTCGACACGAAGGCCGAGGTCGTCTGCGCCGTCGACTCGTCCTGCCTGATGCAGATCGGCGGCGGGCTCTCGCGCGGGCGGACCGGCGTGCGCACGGTCCACCTGGCGGAGATCCTCGCCTCGACGGGTGAGGAGGCCGCGCGGTGAGCTTCCCCGCGGCCGCCCGGCGCTCGCTCGCGAACACGCAGCTGCGCGCCAACCTCGCCCGCGCGACCACGACGATCCGCGACAAGCGCGCGCGAGTGGTGGGCGAGCTGCCCGACTGGGAGGAGCTGCGGGCGGCGGGAGCGGCGGTCAAGGACGAGGCGCTGCTCGATCTGGACGCCCAGCTCGAGCGGCTCGAGGAGTCGGTGGCCGCGGCGGGCGGGCAGGTGCACTGGGCGGCCGACGGCGCCGAGGCGTGCGAGATCGTGGCGCGCGTCGCGCGCTCGCACGGGCTGCGCGAGCTCGTGAAGGTCAAGTCGATCGCCTCCGACGAGATCAAGCTGAACGAGGCGCTCGCGGCGGCGGGCGTGAGCGCGCTCGAGACCGACCTCGCCGAGCTCATCATCCAGCTCGGCGACGACTCGCAGTCGCACATCCTCGTGCCGGCCATCCACCGCAACCGCGCCGAGATCCGCGACCTCTTCCGCCGCGAGCTCGGCCTTCCCGACCTGCCGGACGACCCGCCCGCGCTGACCGAGGCCGCCCGGCTCCACCTGCGCTCGAAGTTCCTCGAGGCGCGCATGGGCGTGAGCGGCGCGAACTTCGCGATCGCCGAGACGGGCACGGTCTGCGTGGTCGAGTCGGAGGGCAACGGCCGCATGTGCACGACGCTGCCGGACGTGCTCGTGACGCTGATGGGCGTCGAGAAGGTCGTGCCCGCCTGGCGTGACATGGAGGTCTTCCTGCAGCTGCTGCCGCGCTCGTCCACCGGCGAGCGGATGAACCCCTACACGTCGTTCTGGAGCGGCGTGCGCGAGGGCGACGGGCCGAGCGAGTTCCACCTCGTGCTGCTCGACAACGGCCGCACCGCCGCGCTCGCCGACGAGGTCGGGCGCCAGGCGCTGCGCTGCATCCGCTGCAGCGCCTGCCTGAACGTGTGCCCCGTCTACGCGCGCGTCGGCGGGCACGCCTACGAGTCGGTCTACCCCGGGCCGATCGGCGCGATCCTGACGCCGCAGCTGAAGGGGATGGAGGAGGCGGGCTCGCTGCCCTACGCGTCGTCGCTCTGCGGCGCCTGCGCCGAGGTCTGCCCGGTGAAGATCGAGATCCCGCGCCTGCTCACGCACCTGCGCGCGCGAGAGCGTGACGAGGCCGGCTCGCTCGACCCGGAGCTGCTGTCGATGAAGGGCCTCTACCGGCGTGTTCTCGTCGCGCGAGCGCTACGAGCGCGCCCAGAAGCTGGCCCGCGCGGCCGCCCGGCCGCTCGCCCGGCGCGGCCGGATAACGCGCGCGCCGGGCCCGCTGTCCGGCTGGACGACCTCGCGCGACCTGCCGGCCCCGGCCGAGGAGAGCTTCCGCGACTGGTGGCGGCGCACGCGCGGCGCGTCGCCGGGCGCCGCCGGTCGCCGCGCCGCCCGCTCCTCCGCGGCCCGCGTCGCGCGATCAGGTGCCCGCGGGCGACGGCCTTCCGGCCGCGAGGCGGTGCTCGCCCGCATCCGCGCCGCCGTCGCGGGCGCGCAGGCACCCGGCGAGCGGCCGCGCGACTACCGCATCGAGGACTCCCGCTCGCGGGAGCAGATCGTCGCGCTGTTCGCGGAGCGCGTGGCCGAGTACCGCGCGACCGTCCAGCGGGCGGACGGAGACGGCGGCGTCGCGGCGCTCGTCGAGCGCATCTGCTCGGAGCACGGAGTCGAGCGGCTCGGCGTGGCGCCCGGCCTGGCGGCGGAGTGGCGGCCCGCGGGCGTCGAGCTCGTCGAGGACGAGGCGCTCTCCGCCAGCCGAGCTCGACGAGCTCGGCGGCGCCCTCACCGGCTGCGCGGTCGCGATCGCCGAGACCGGGAGCTTCGTGCTCGACGGCGGCGCGGGGCAGGGAAGGCGCGCGCTCTCGCTCGTCCCCGACCTGCACGTCTGCGTCGTGCGCGAGGAGCAGGTCGTGGGGCTGGTCCCGGAGGCGGTGGCGCGGCTCGAGAGCTCCGTCCGCGACGGTCTCCCGCTCACCTTCGTCTCCGGCCCGTCGGCGACCTCGGACATCGAGCTCAACCGGGTCGAGGGAGTGCACGGGCCGCGCATCCTGCACGTGCTGCTGGTGAGCTGACCCGCCCATGCGCACGGTCTATCTGGGCACGTCCGCGTTCGCCGCCGAGGTGCTCGACCGGCTCGCCGTCAGCGCGCACCGTCCCGCGCTCGTCGTCACGCGCCCCGATCGCCCGCGCGGCCGTGGCCGCAAGGTCGCGCCGCCGCCCGTGGCGGAGTCCGCCCGCCTGCTCGGCATCGAGCTGCTCCAGCCCGAGGACCTGAACGCCGAGGACACCCGGGCCGCGATCGCCGCCGCGAAGCCCGAGGTGGTCTGCATCTGCGCCTACGGCGCGATCATCAAGGAGCCGCTCCTCTCCGAGCACGAGATGCTGAACGTGCATCCCTCGCTGCTGCCGCGCTGGCGCGGCGCCGCGCCCGATCGAGCGCGCGATCGAGGCGGGCGACGACGAGACCGGCGTGACGATCATGCGTCCCACCGCCGAGCTCGACGCGGGGCCGCTCTGCCTGCAGCGCGTCGAGGCGATCACGCCCGACGACGACTTCGGGACGCTCTCCGCACGGCTCGCCGCGCTCGGCGGCGAGCTCCTGACGGAGGCGCTCGACCTGCGGCCGCCGTTCCGGGAGCAGCCCGAGGAGGGAGCCACCTACGCGGAGAAGATCGTGCGTGCCGACCGGCTGCTCGACCCCGCGCTGTTGCCCGACGAGCTCGAGCGGCGCGTGCGCGCCCTGACGCCGCACGTGGGCGCCTTCGTCGAGCTGCCCTGGGACGAGCCGCTCGGCGTTGCCCGCGCCGCTGTGGCGGCCGAGGACGGGGTCGAGCCGGGGGAGCTCGCCGCGCGTGACGGGCGGCTGCTCTACGGGGCCGCCGGCGGCGCGCTGGAGCTGCTCGAGGTGCGTCCGGCGGGCAAGCGCGCGATGGATGCGCAGGCGTGGCTGCGAGGCAACGGCGGACGGCTCGGCTAGCGTGTGAGGGCAATGCCGGTTGGGGGAGAAGAGCGCATCGACCTCGGGCCCGAGTGCCCGTCGTGCGGCGAGCCCTGGCTGCGAGGCACGAACCTGGCGGGCCGCTACCGCTGCGTGGCCTGCCTGCACCGCTTCGAGCTGCGCTCAGAGTGCCCGAACTGCGGCGCGCACTCGACGATCGCGCGCATGTCGGACACGGCGAACGTCATCTGCCGCAGCTGCGGCGGCAGCATGCTGCAGCCGATCTAGAGCGCTAGAGCTTCGCCGAGCGCATCAGGACCCTGAGCGGCCGCTCGGGCGCCACGAGCGACACGATCACCTTCGTGCGCACGCGCCGGCGGCGGTCGAGGACGCGGGCGCCGGGCGTCGTCGAGTCCATCCTCAGCCACACGCGGCCCGGGCGCCTTACGTTCATGTCGCCGGTCAGGAGCGTGAGGAAGGGGCCGGCCCCGGTCAGGCGGTCGTCGGGCAGGGTGATGGCGGCGCTCAGCCGGCCCGCGCGGGGCACCCGCAGGAGCACGTTCGCGCCGTCCCCGCCGCGGCGCCGGTCGACCTCGAGCAGGCGCAGCCGCCGGCGCGCCACGGGCCGTGGCCGGGGGCCGAAGTCCTCGTCGAGCTCGTCGCCCTCGTCGAAGTCGTCGAACCAGTCGTCCTCCCAGTCCATGCCGAGCCCGCCGCCGTCGGGGTCCTGCGACTCGTCGCCGAGCCCGTCGGCGTCCACGTCTGGCTCGACGACGGCATCGAGGAGAAGCTCGACCCCGGTCCCGCCGTCCGTGCCGCAGGGCCCGCACGGGCTCGTGAATGACTGGAGCGCCCCGTCGGGACGCGGCCGCGAACGCACGCCGAGATCGACCTCGCCCGCCCGGAACAGGATCCCGACCGAGTCCCCCTGCTGGACCGGCAGGCGCAGGCCGTCGACCCGCTCGAGGGCCCCCGAAGGCGAGCCCACCGGAAGCGGGGCGGAGGCGACGACGCTAACGCCGATCCCGTCGCCGGAGGGACGCAGGACCGCCACCTGCGCCGGCTCGCTGCCCGAAATGCGCTTTGCGAATGCGCTCGCCTCGACGAGCACGCCGTCCTCGACCGCCTCCACGTCCGCGCCGCGCAGGGCGAACTGCCGGAACCCGACGCCGGCCCCCTTCGGGCAAGCGGCGCAGGCATACGCCTCAGGAGCCGCCGAGGTGTCGGGCGACCCGAGGAAGGTGGCCGCGTCGGCGCGCGAAGCGCCGACGAGGAGGGCCGGCAGCAGCGCCGCCGCGAGCAGGAACCGTTTCGCCATGTCCCTTCATTCGCGCGCGGCGGCGAATCGGGTCACCGCACCGCCGTGACCTCCACCGGGATCCCGTTCAGCACGGCGTTGCCCGACAGCGGGTCGATGAGCGACTCGTCGGCCAGCACGTTGCTGTTCACGCCCGCGTGCGCGGAGGCCACGCTCATGCGCATGCCCGTCCTCGTCGTGGCCCCAGCCGTGCGGGATCGAGATCACGCCCGGCATGATCGCCGTCGGTCAGCTCGACGGGCGCCTCGACCGCGCCCGCCGCGCGAGCGCACCAGCGCGCGCTCACCGTCGGCGAGCCCGAGCCGCGCGGCGTCGTCGGGGTGGACGTGCAGCGTGCAGCGGTCCTTGCCCTTCACGAGCGCCGGCAGGTTGTGCATCCACGAGTTGTTGGAGCGCAGCTGGCGGCGCCCGATCAGCACGACATGGCCGTCGCGTTCGGCGCGTCGCGCGCCGAGCGCGCCGCGCAGGCGCTCGAGGTCGGCGACGATCGGCTCGGGCGCCAGCTCGATCTTCCCGCGACGGCGTGCGCAGCACGTCCGGGCAGGCGCGGCTCGAGCGGGCCGAGGTCGATGCCGTGCGGATGCCGCTCGAGCTCGTCGAGCGTCAGGCCCTCGGGGTCGGCGCCGAAGCGCGTCGCCGTACGGGCCCGACGCGGAGCAGCAGGTCGAGGATCCGCTCCGGGCCGCGGCGCGGCTCGAGCGCCGCGAGCGAGCTCGGCGGCGTCGCGGCCGGCCAGCGGCGAGGCCGGATCGGCGAGCTCGCGCTGGACGAGCGCCGTGGACCACCATCGCGTCGAGCGCCTCGACGTCGGCGTCCGGTCCCTGGCCGGTCGACGACGCCGGCGAGCCGCAGCAGGATCTCGCCACTCGCGGCGGTCGACGGTCGGCTCGAGCACGGGCGGCGAGTAGTGCGCGACGTTGCGCACCGCCAGCTGGTAGAGCGCGAGGTCGTAGTGGGACTTCTCGAGCGGCGCGGAGCCCGGGCAGGATCACGTCGGCGTGGCGGGTCGTCTCGTTGACGTAGATGTCGATCGAGAGCATGAAGTCGAGCCCCTCGACGCGCCGCGTCGAGGCGCTCCGAGTTCGGGCGTCGAGACGAGCGGGTTGCCGGCGATGGTCACGAGCGCGCGGATCTGTCCCTCGCCGGGCGTGTCGATCTCCTCGGCGAGCGCCGCCGACGGGCAGCTCGCCGAATGCCTCGGCGAGGCCGCGCACGCGGCTCGCCCAGCGGCCGAAGCGCACGCCCTTGCCCTGGCCGGCGGCGCCGGAGGAGTTGCGCTGGCCGGCCGCCGCGCGCGTGAACATCGCGCCGCCCTCGCGGTCGAGGTTGCCGGTCAGGACGTTGAGGACGTCGACGAGCCAGCTCGCCAGCGTGCCGAACTCCTGCGTGCAGGTGCCGATGCGCGCCGTAGACCGCGGCGCGCTCGGGCGGCCGCGAGCTCGCGCGCCATCCGCCGGATCTCGCCCGCCGTCGATCCCGCAGGCGCCCGCGACGCGCCTCGGGGGTGAACTCGCGCACGAGCGCGCGCACGCTCGTCGAGTCCCGTCGACGTGGGCCGCGAGCTCGCCGGGGTCGGCGAGCCCCTCCTCGACGAGCGTGCACGCATCGCGGCCAGCAGCAGCGCGTCGGTGCCGGGGCGGATGAAGTGGTGCTCGTCCGCCTCCTCGGCCGTGCGCGTGCGGCGCGGGTCGATCACGACGACCTTGCCGCCGCGCTCGCGGATCGCGCGCAGCCGGCCGCGCATGTCGGGCGCCGTCAGCAGGCTGCCGTTCGAGACGAGCGGGTTGGCGCCGAGCAGCAGCAGGTGCTCGCTGCGATCGACGTCGGGGATCGGGATCGACAGCATCGTCCCGAACATGAGCCCGGCCGAGACCTGCTTCGGCATCTGATCGACGGTCGACGCGGAGTAGACGTTCTGCGAGCCGAGCGTCCGCAGCAGGGCCGGCGCGTACAGGACCGCCGACAGGTTGTGGGCGTTCGGGTTGCCCAGGTAGACGCCGACGGCGTTGCGGCCGTGCTCGGCGAGGATGGGGGCGAGGCGCCGGTCGATCTCCTCGAAGGCCTCGTCCCAGCTCGCCTCGACGAGCTCGCCGTCGCGCCGCACGAGCGGCGCCGTCAGGCGGTCGGGGTCCTCGTGCAGCTGCTTGATGCCGTACGCCTTGGGGCAGATGAACCCGTGGCTGAAGACGTCCTCGGAGTCGCCGCGCACCGCCACCACCCGTCGCCCCTCGGTCTCGACCTCGAGGCCGCAGGTGGCCTCGCAGAACGGGCAGGTCCGGTGGTGGATGGCCATCGGCTGATGCTAACCCGGCGCGCGCAGCTCGATCCAGAGCGCCTTCGAGGCGCACAGCATCCGGCCCTCCGAGTCGTAGAGCGCCGCGGCGGCCTCGCGCTTGCGGCCGTCGCGCGCGAGCGGCCAGGAGAGGATCGAATGCTGCTCGCCCACTTGCACGTCGCAGCCGAGGCGAGCGGTCATGCGCGCGAGGACCATCGGCGGCCCCTTGCCGAAGTTGGCCACCGGGGCGCTCGTCGGGCAGTCGAGGGCGGCCCACAGGTACTCGGGCCGGACGGAGCCGCCGGGCGCGGCGAGCGACTCGTGCGGGCGCCAGCGCGCGCCGAACACCCCGTCGCGACCGGGCAGCTCGAGCGGGAAGACACGCATGCCGTCGCCGGGCTCGCGCGCCGGGCCGCACACGAAGCAGGTGGGGAAGGGATGGGCGGCCGTCCAGTGCTCGTGCCCGGCCGCCTCGGCCCGTTCGAGCTCCTCCGCGGGCACGGCGTCCGGCACGTCGATGCGCAGCTCGGCCGGCCGCGCCTCGGCGACGAGCAGCTCGCCGTCGCGCAGCTCGACGCTCCCATCGTTCGGCGCGAGCGCGAGCGGGCGCTCGAGCGGCGGCGGCTTGCGAAGCGTGACCTCGACCTCCTCGGCGTCGAGCCGCTGTGCGAGCAGGCCGCAGGTGTAGCCGCCGTTCGCGGACCCGGGCGGCCCGTTGTGACGCCCCGCGATCGTGATCGTGTCAGTCACTGACGGCGGTCCGGGTGAGCGAGTCGAGCGCCTCCCGAAGGTCGCCGACCGTCTGGAAGTCGAGCCCCAGGAGGTGGTCATGGCGGTGGCGCACGATCCCGTCCTCGTCGACGATGACGACCGCCCGCTTGGTGCCGACGAGCGGCGCGTGCGCGCCGTAGGACTTGGCGACGGCGCCGTCCTCGTCGGCCAGCAGCGGGACGTTCAGGCCGTGCTTCGAGGCGAACCCGAGGTGCGAGCCGAGCCCCTGCGAGGAGATGCCGACGACCGTCGCGTCGAGCGCCCCGAACGCCTCGGCGTTGTCGCGGTAGGAGCAGAACTGCTTCGTGCAGACCGTCGTGTTGTCACCGGGGTAGAAGAGCAGCACGACGCGCTCGCCGCGATGCTCGGAGAGCCTGAACGCGCCGTCCGTCCCGTCGAGCTCGAAGTCGGGCGCCGGCTCGCCAACCCCGGGTCGCTTTGCCATGCGCTGAGGATACGCGCGCGTTCAGGCGCGGCGGTAGAGCGCGAACAGGGCGGTGCTCAGCGCGGCCGCGGCGCCGGTGAAGGCGAGCTCGACCTGCAGGACGCGGTCGTCGAGCTCGGCGATCAGGAGGAACGCGACGAAGCCGGCCGCCGCGACGAGCCACGACGCCGCCGCCTGCGCCGCGCGCCCGTGCGCGAGCAGCGCCTGGTTGAGGGTGGCCGCCGCCAGATACAGGCCCATGCCGAAGGCCACCAGCACGAGCCCGCCGCGCTCGTAGTCGACGTCGCCGCCGAACAGCAGGTCCATCACGAACGGCCCCAGGACGAGCATGACGAGCGCCACGCAGCCGGCGAACCCGGCGATGGCGACGAGCGTGAGGTTGACGCTGCGCCGGAACGGATCGGTCTCGCCGCCGGCGCGCAGGCGGGTCAGGTGCGGAAGGATCGAGGTCTGCACGGCCTGGAAGAGCTGCAGTGGGGCGCGGGCGATCAGCAGCACGTTGAAGACGATGCCGGCCAGCGCCGCGCCCTGAGCGCCCTCCTCGCTCGCCTGGATCAGCAGCGGGCCGGCGTTCAGGAAGGTCTGCTCGCAGACCATGATCAGGAGCACCGCGCCCGCGAAGCCGGTGCCGCGCGCGAGCGTGAACTCGGGCTCGCGCGCCGAGGGCTCGTCGCGGGCGGCGGCGTCGAGCTGCGCGGGCATCGGCGCCTCCGCGTCGCCGCCGTGCGCCGGAGCGAGCCTGCGCGCCAGCGCCGGCGGCACCACCGCAAGCGAGACGATCGGCGCCGCGGCCATTCCGAGCGCGACCGCCGTCTGCCCCTCGGCGATCCCGATCGCCACCGCGAGCGCGAACAGACAGCGCGAGCTGGCCTCCATGAGGACGAGGCCGCCGTAGAGCCCGAAGCGATGGTGGCCGGCGAGGAAGCCGCGCGCGAAGTAGCTCGCCGCGTAGGCCAGCACGGCGACGACCAGCACCCAGTAGAGCGCCGACGAGCCGCCGAGCAGGTCGTCCTCGATCGGCCCGCGCAGGGCCAGCGCGACGACGGCGAAGCCGACACCGAGCGCGAGCTGGATCGCCGCCGCCACGCGCAGGTGCTGGCTGCCGGCGATGCCGCGGGCGTCGTGGTCCGCGATCGTCCGCGAGAGCAGCTGCTCGACCGGCCGGTAGAGCACCGAGACGGTGATGAAGATCGCCGACCACAGCAGCGTGATGCGGCCGTACTCGTCCTCCGTCAGCGAATGCGAGGCGAGCGCGAAGTAGGCGAAGGTGACGAGCCCGGTGACGCCGATGCCGACAGAGAGGACGGCCGCCCCCCGCCCATAAGAGCGGGTTCCCTCTGCGCGAGGGCTAGCGCCCGACGCGGACAAGAAGCATGGTCCACGGGAACGGCGAGCGGGCCTCCTCGACCGTCCCGTAGCGCGAGAGCAGCGAGACGAACGCCCGCTTGGACCAGTGGTTCACGTGGCCCGGCGTGTTGCCGAGGTCGCGCAGGTAGGCGCCGCGAGCCATGTTGAGGCCGCGCCAGAGCGGCTCGCGCGGGACCGACACGAGCAGATGGCGGCGAGCCACTCGCGCCATCTCGGCGAGCGTCGCCTCGGGCTCGGGGACGTGCTCGAGCACCTCGATGGCGCTCGCGAGGTCGAACTCGTCGTCGCCGAACGACAGGTGCGTGGCCTCCTCGGCGCGGAACTCGAGGTTCTCGCGCGAGCGCTGCTCCCACTCGGCGCGCAGCTTCGGGTCGTCGAGATCGATGCCGACGATGCGGCCCTCGCCGAGCCGCTTCGCCCACTCGAGCGTCAGCACGCCCTCGCCGCAGCCCACGTCGAGGACGGACTCCGCCGTCGCCCTCGTCCACAGCTCGTCGAGGGTCGAGTGGAAGCCCGCCATCAGCCGCTTGACGACCGGGTTCTGAGAGCCGTACTTGTCGAAGGTGTTGCCGGTCGGCACCTCCGTCGCGGTGCTCACAGCTTCAGGGCCTCCCGCTCCTCCGTCTTGCCGGTGGCGCGGCCGGCCTGCGCGCCGGTGGTGGCCGCCTGGCCCGTCTCGCTCGCGCCCGGCTCGTAGTGCGAGGGCTCGACGCCCAGGTGCAGCTCGACCCGCCGCACCCGCTCGAGGATGCGCTGCTGGAGCACGCGCGACCCGGCGAGGATGTCCCCGAGCACCCCGAGCGCGGCGAACTGCACGGCGACGATGAAGAGCGTCGAGCCGAGGATCAGCGACTGGACGTGGCCGTTGGTCTCGCCCTGGATCACGAACACGACGAAGCGGATCCAGAGGAACGCTCCGGCGAGCGCCGTGAGGATCGCCGCGGCGAGGAAGACGCGCAGCGGCTCGTAGAGCGCGTAGATGCGGAAGATCGAGGCCGTGTTGCGGCGCACGTAAGACCACATCGACGGGAACAGCCGCGACTCGCGCGTCTGGTCGTTCGTCCGGATCGGAACGTGATCGACGGCGACCGTCTGCTTGCCGGCCTGGATGATCGTCTCGAGCGTGTAGGTGAACTTCGAGACCACGTTCATCTGCAGCGCGGCCTCGCGGTTGTAGGCGCGGAAGCCCGAGGTGGTGTCGGGCACGTTCGTGTTCGAGGCGCGCCTGACGACGGCGCTGCCGAGTCGCTGCAGGCGCTTCTTCAGCGGCGAGAAGTGCTCGATCTGGTCCGTCTCGCGATCGCCGATCACCATGTCGGCCTCGCCGGCCAGGATCGGCGCGACGAGCTTCGGGATGTCGCCGCCGAAGTACTGGTTGTCGGCGTCGGTGTTGACGATGATGTCGGCGCCGAGCTTGAGCGAGGCGTCGAGGCCGGCCTGGAAGGCAGCGGCGAGGCCCTTGTTGTTGGTGAGGCGCACGATGTGGTCGACGCCGTGCTCGCGCGCGACCTCGACGGTGCGGTCGGTCGACCCGTCGTCGATCACGAGCCACTCGACCTGCGTCGATCCCCGCGACCGCGCGCGGGAGGTCGCCGAGGGTCGCCGGAAGCGTGTGCTCCTCGTCGTAGCAGGGGATCTGGATGATCAGCTTCATGCGCCGCCCGTAGCGTAGACGGAGCACAGGAGGGTCACACCCTCGTCACGTCCCCTTCACAGCGGGGCGCGGCGGCGCGCATAGCGTCGAGAGGCCATGGCGAAGCTCGTCGTCTGCTGCCTGGCGCTCGCCGGCCTGTCCCTGCTCCTGCCGTCGGAGCCGAGCTACGACCCGTTCGCCTGGCTCGTCTGGGGCAGGGAGATCGCACACGGGCAGCTCGACACGACCGGCGGCTCCTCCTGGAAGCCGCTGCCGGTCGTCTTCACGATCCTGTTCGCGCCCTTCTCGCGGGTCGACGACGGGATCCCGGTGGCGCTCTGGATGGTGGTCGCGCGCACGGGAGCGCTGCTCGCCCTGGCGCTCGCGTTCCGGCTCGCGTCGCGGCTCGCAGGTGGCGGCGTGACCGGGGCGATCGGCGGTGCGGTCGCCGCGCTGGCGCTCTTCTTCCTGCCCGACTGGCTCCAGTTCGCCGCGCACGGCAGCGAGGCGCCCTGGGCCGTCGCGCTCATGCTCTGGGCGATCGAGCGGCACCTCGACGGGCGCCGCGACCACGCCTTCGTCCTCGGCGTCCTCGCCTGCCTCCTGCGTCCCGAGCTCGTGCCGTTCCTCGGCGTCTACACGCTCTGGCTGTGGTGGGCCGAGCCGCGGCGGCGCGCGCTCGTCGTGGGCGCGGTCGCCGTGTCCGCGGCCGCCTGGCTCGTGCCCGAGTGGATCGGCGCCGGCAACCCGCTCGACGGGGCGCGCCAGGCCACCGGCGAGCCCGTCTGGAGCCTCTCCCGCGAGGAGCGGCCATGGCTGAGCGCGCTCGAGCTCGCTCACGACCACGCCGGGCTGCTCGTGGAGCTGCTGGCGCTGGCGGCGGTCGGGTTTGCAGTGTGGGAGCGCAGGCTCGCCCCGCTCGTGCTGGCGGCGGTCGTGGCCGCCGAGGCCGCGATGTTCGCCGTCATGACCCAGGCCGGCTTCTCGGGCAACCCGCGCTACGTCCTGCCCGGCGCTGACGCTGGCGTGCGTGCTCGCCGGGGTCGGGACGGCCCGCGTCCTCGCCGCCGCCGGCAGGCTCACGCCCCGGCCCTCGGCCGCGTTCGGCGCGACGGCGGCCGCCGTCGCGCTCGCGCTCGTGGCCATGCCGTTCGCGGGTGAGCGCGTCGAGCGCATGCGCGGGGAGGCGCGGGAGATCGGCGTGCGGATGGACCTGCACCGCGATCTGGCCGAGGCGGTCGAGCGGCTCGGCGGGCCGGCCGCGGTCGGCTCGCTCGGGACGGCCACGGCGAACCGGGCGTTCCACAGCCACCTCGCGTGGGAGCTGAAGCTCCCGATCAGCGCCGTCGAGAGGGTGTCCGCCCACCGCGTCGTCTTCCGCTCCTGGCGCGTTCTGAGCGCGGGTCGCGTGTACATGACCGGCCGGGCGCGGGTACGCCGGACCATCCTCCGGGTGGGGGACTGGCGCGTCCTCCGGCGCGACGGGATCAGCTTCCCGCTGGCCCGCGCCGCGGCGGCCCGGGAGGCACGCGTTTACACGAGGTTTGCAGGGAATTAACAATCCGGCAGCGGCTGAATGGATCGCGCTGGACCGGGTAGTAACGGTCTCGCAACGCGGCGTTCACGGGCGGGCAACACCTCTGCTAGCCTGCGCGTCGCGCCGCGGGTCTCCGGAAACGCTCCGGGCGCCCGCGGAATGCAGCGCTTCCGAACCCCGGCCTCGATGGAGCCACGACCCACATGACCACCGTTCTCGCCTATCTGGATCCCGGCAGCGGGAGCATGATCCTGCAGATCATTGCGGGAGGTCTCGCGGCGGTCGCCGTCACGGCCAAGCTGTACTGGAACCGCATCCTCAGGTTCCTGCGCATCCGCAAGGACGAGCCCGAGACGCCCAAGTCCGACGCCACGCAGGGCACCGATACAGCCTGAGCATCGCGTCGGGAGGCCGGTGAGGGCCCGCCGGCACTGGCTACCATTCCCCGCCGCTCATGGGCCCCACGGCTGATACCCAGGCAAGCCGGACTTCGAACCCGGCTCCTTCCGCGACCCGGAGAGCCGAGTCTTCTATGCCGGCGACGAGGTCTATCGCGCGCTCTCGGCCGACGGCCTGAGCGACTTCGAGGCCCTGAGGGCGAGCGGGCTGCTCGACGACGAGCGGGTCGTGTCGACCGAGCTCGTCGAGGACGTGACGGCGCTCAGGGGGCTGCTCGTCCACGAGCCCGCGGCCGTGCTGCGCCACGAGCGCATCCCGTTCGTCTCGTATCCGTACGAGTGGACCTTCTCGATGCTGAAGGACGCCGCGCTGCTGCAGCTCGACCTGCTGCTCGACGCGCTCGACCACGACCTCGTCCTCAAGGACTCGACGCCGTACAACGTGCAGTTCAAGGGCGCCCGGCCGGTCTTCGTCGACGTCGGCTCGTTCGAGCGCATCCGCGAGGGCGAGCCCTGGGTCGGCTACCGCCAGTTCTGCATGCTCTACCTCTATCCGCTGCTGCTGCAGTCGGCGAAGGGCGTCCCCTTCCAGCCCTGGCTGCGCGGCGCGATCGACGGCATCACGCCGGGCCAGATGCGCGCCCTGATGTCGTTCCGGGACCGCTTCCGCAAGGGCGTGTTCACGAACGTCTTCCTGCACGCGAAGCTCGAGGAGCGCTACGCGGACCGGCCCGCCGAGGTCAAGCAGGAGGTCAAGCGGGTCTTCAAGAAGGAGCTGTTCGTGGCCAACGTGCGCAAGATGCGCAAGCTCGTCGGGCGGCTCGAGTGGGACCCGCCGCAGGGCGTCTGGACCGCCTACGGCGAGCGCAACACCTACACGGACGACGACGCCCGCCGCAAGGACGACTTCGTGCGCGAGGTGGCCGACCTCGCGCGACTGGCGGCTCGTCTGGGACATCGGCGCGAACAACGGCCGCTACTCGCGCATCGCGGCCGAGGGCGCCCGCACGGTGCTGGCCGTCGACGCCGACGAGGGCCCCGTCGAGCTGCTCTACCGCGACCTGCGGGCCGAGGGCAACGAGCAGATCCTCACGCTCGCGATGAACCTGGCCGACCCCTCGCCGGGCCTCGGCTGGCGCGGGCTCGAGCGCAGGGCGCTGCCGGAGCGCGGCAAGCCCGACCTCGTGCTGGCGCTGGCGCTCGTCCACCACGTCGCGATCAGCGCGAACGTGCCGGTCCGTGAGTTCATCGACTGGCTCGCCTCGCTCGGAAGCGCGCTCGTGATCGAGTTCCCCACGCGCGAGGACCCGATGGTGAAGAAGCTGCTCGCGCCGAAGCGCGAGGGCCTCCATCCCGACTACGAGCTGAGCTACTTCGAGCGCTGCCTGGCCGAGGCGTTCGAGGTCGAGCGCTCCGAGCGCCTCGAGTCGGGCACGCGCGTCCTCTACTACGCGCGGCCCAGGGGCGGATGAGCACGGCCGAAGCTCCGGTGCAAGAGCCGGAGCGGGGCAGCGGGCGCAGCCTCGTGAAGGAGGCCGCCTGGTCGTACCTCAACCTCGCCGTGCTCTGGTGCTTCGCGGTCGCCCAGCCGCTCTTCGACCTGCTGAAGGACAACCCTGAGTTCTTCGCCGCGCGCGGCTCGTCGGGCTTCGACATCATCTCCTTCTCCGTGCTCCTGATCGTGCTGCCGCCGGCGCTGCTGCTCGCGCTCGAGCTGCTCGTGGGCCTCGCGGGCCGCGGTCCCCGGCGCGCCGCGCACGTGGTGCTGATCGCCGGGCTCGTCGCGCTGATCGCCGTGCAGGCCCTGAAGAAGGCGTTCGACACCTCGGACATCGTCCTGATCGTGGGCTCGGTGGCGATCGGCGTCGCGGTCGCGCTCCTGTGGCTGCGCGCCGAGCCGGTCCGCTCGTTCCTCAACATCCTGTCGCCCGCGCCGCTCGTGTTCCTGGCGCTGTTCCTGTTCAGCGGCTCGATCTCCGAGCTCGCCTTCCCGAACGAGGCCAGCGCGCGCACGATCGGCGGCGTGACCCAGACGCCGATCGTGATGGTGCTGCTCGACGAGCTGCCCGTCAACACGCTGCTCGACGCCGACGGCGAGCTCGACAAGAAGCGCTACCCGGGCTTCGCGGAGCTCGCCGAGAGCTCGACCTGGTTCAAGAACGCCTACACCGTCTACGACTCCACCGAGCGGGCGCAGCCGGCGATCATGGACGGCAACCTGCCCGGAGGAGGACCATCAGCCGATCTCGGGCGACCACCCGAACAGCATCTTCTCGCTGTTCGGCAAGACGCACCGGATGAACGTCTCGGAGGAGGCGACCACCGTCTGCTCGCGCGACATCTGCACCGACGAGCGCCTCGACGAGTCCTACCCCGACCGGATCTCCTCGATGAGCGAGGACCTGGGGCTCGTGTGGCTGCACGTGGTGGCGCCGCCCGAGATGGAGACCGACCTCACGAGCGTGTCCGAGAACTGGGGCAACTTCGGCGGCGCCGGGGACGACTCCGCCGCCCGAGTTCAAGGACAACCCGGACAGGATGGGCCGCTTCGCGCGCAGGAACCTGAACGGCGGCCGCCCGGTGCGCTTCCAGCAGTGGGTCGACGACATCCAGCCCGGCGCGCGCCCGAGCCTCAACTTCAAGCACACGCTGCTGCCGCACGTGCCGTGGCAGTACCTGCCCTCCGGTGACCGCTACCGGCGCCAGCCCAACGACGCCATCGACGGCCTCTCGAGCCAGTCCTTCGAGGACCAGGGCCAGCTCGACGTGCTCTTCCAGCGGCACGCGCTGCAGACGATGTTCGCGGACCTCCAGCTGCAGAAGCTCTGGGACAAGCTCAAGGCGACGGACATGTGGGACGACGCGCTGATCGTGGTCGCCGCCGACCACGGCGTCTCGTTCCCGCACCGCCTCGAGCGCAGGCGCCTGACGCGCGAGACCGCGGCCGAGATCGCGCCGATCCCGCTGTTCATCAAGGCGCCCGGCCAGACCGAGGGGAAGGTCAACGACGCCTACGTCGAGACGATCGACATCCTGCCGACGATCTTCGACATCCTCGAGCTCGACCCGCGCGTCGAGATGGACGGCAAGTCGGCGTACAGCGACGAGGTCCAGAACCGCGACGAGCTGCGCTTCCTGATCCGCAACAGCTTCGACACGCTGCGCATCCCGGCGAAGACCTTCGAGGCGGAGCGCCGGGCCGTGCTCGCGCGCAACGAGCGTCTGATCGGGACGGGCGCGGACGGCCTCGAGCGCATGTACCGCCTCGGGCCGAATCAGGAGCTGATCGGGAAGCCCGCCTCGGCGGCCGGCGAGCCGCTCGACGTGGACCTCGTGTACGCGGGCGACTACGGGAACGTCGATCCGGAGAGCGGCTTCGTGCCCACCCACGTGGTGGGCGCGGGTGAACGGCCCGGATCGCCATCCGCGCGACATCGCGGTGGCGGTCAACGGCACGATCGCCGCGGTCGGCAACACCTTCGAGCTCGCCACCGGCGACGAGGGCGAGCTGGTCTCGGTGATGGTGCCCGAGGCGGCGTTCCGCCCGGGGCGGAATCAGGTCGAGGTGTTGCTGGCGGAGTAGGGGTCGCGTGATCGGACGCGGCTACAGGTCCGACAGGCACTCCTCGACATCGCCCAGGATGTCCTCGGTATCCGGGTCGACCTCCGGCTGCACGAACAGCAGCGCCGCGCCGATCTGCTCGGCGCCCTCGCCGTCGCCCTCGAACGGCGGCCGCCTCGGCCTCGCCCGCGGTGAGGATAGAACTTGATGTGGGTGCCCTCCGCGGGCCGCCCAGCACGATCTCCTCGTCGCCGTCGAGGCGGGCTTCGACGCCCTTCACCTCGGTCATGCAGGCGAGCGCCACCGCGCGCTTGTCGGAGTCGTCGTCGACCGGGGCGGCGTCGTCCGAGCCGCAGCCGGCGAGGAGCGCGAGCAGCAGCAGAACCAGCAGGAGGGGGCGCTTCACGGTCGCGCAGGGTAGTGGATGGGCGGCCCGGCGCTCAGCGCAGCGGCCGGGCCTTGCGCCACCGCTTGCGGACGGTCGAAGTAGACCGGCTTGCGCGCGTTCGTCTCCTCGATCAGGCTCTTGTTGTTCCACGGTGGGGTGGACCACTCGCGCGGGCGCGCCGCCCTGCCAGGTCGGGTCGACGCGGAAGTCGCGCAGCGCCCAGTGGATCGAGCCGTAGACGTACGGCTTCGACTCGTGCACGGCGAGGTGATCGGCGATGAACTTGCGCTGGTACTCGTAGCTGCCCGGCTGCTCGACCGGGCCCGCTGCGCGCGGCCTCGGCGCCGAACTCGGTGACCACGAGCGGCAGCTCCGGGTTGGCGGCGTGCAGCTCGTCGAGGTAGCCGGGCAGCTCGTCGAGCGTCGACGGCCGGGCGCACCAGGTCGGCCCTGTAGGACGGTACCAGCCGAAGTACTCGTTCACGCCGAGCACGTCGAGGTAGCGGTAGGCGGGGTCGCTGAGCGGCTCGCCGATGCGCGACTGGCGGTCGATCGCGATCAGGTGCGTGTCGTCGAGCTCGCGGACCGCCGTCGCGCGCGTCGCGGATGTAGGTCTGCAGGCCGGGGCCGAACACGCCGAGCTCGGAGCGGTTGCCGGCCGGCTCGTTCGCGAGCGACCAGGCGAAGATCGACGCGTGGTTCATGTTGTTGCGCACCGTCAGCAGCGCGGCCCGCGTGGCCGCCGGCAGCACGCCGGCCGAAGACCGTGTTGGGCAGCTGGTAGACGGGCGCCTGCACCCAGTAGAGGATCCCGAGCTCGGTCGAACGTCTCGATGAACGCCGGATGCAGCGGGTAGTGCGAGCGCGTGACCGTGGCGCCGAGGTCGCGCAGGCGGCCGACGAGCTGGCGGCGGGTGTCCTGGCTGAGCGCGCCGCCCTCCTCGAGGTCGTCCTCGTGGATGCTCGCGCCGCGCAGGTTGAGGCGCTTGCCGTTGAGGAGCAGGCGGCCGCGGCTCGACCTCGAGCTTCTTGACGCCGAAGCTGACGCGGTAGGTCGACTTGCGCTCGCCCTCGAGGAAGGCGGCCACCGACAGGTCGTAGAGGTTCGGGCTGCCCGGCTGCCACAGCTTCGGCCGCTCGATCTCGAAGCGTCTCGACGAGCTCGCGGGTGGCGCCCGCCGCGACCGTCTGCGGGTCCAGGACGATGCGCTCGCCGTCCACGTTGAAGACGAGCGTGACGTCGCGGTCGCGCGAGCTGATGTTGCGAACGCTGGTGCGTGACCTCGACCTCCGCCGGCCCGCGCAGCCGGCGCAGGCGCGGCTGGACGAGCACGTTCTCGACGTCGACCGTGTCGACGTGGCGCACGTAGACCTCGCGCAGCAGGCCGCCGAAGTTCCACCAGCCGCCGGTGCCGTAGCCGTTGACGGCCGCCGGGCGCCAGTGCGTCAGGTCCGTGTTGCTGCGCAGCGACGAGACCTGGACGACGAGCGTGTTGCGGCCCTTGCGGATCCCGGTCAGGTCGGGCTCGAACGGGAAGTAGCCGATCTGGCCGCCGATCTCCTCGCCGTTCAGCCAGACCTTGGTGCGGTAGTTCGAGCCCTCGAAGCGCACCTTCCAGAGCTCGAGCTTGCGCAGCATCGCCGTCTTGGCGAGCGGCACCGTGAACTCCTTGCGGTACCAGCCGACCGAGGAGTAGTTGAACTGCGTGTCGGTCGCGTTCCAGTTGTGCGGGACCGTGATCTCCGACCAGCCCTCGAGGTCGTCCTGCTCGAACCAGCGCTCGGCCGCGCCCACGCGGGCGTCGTCGTGGCGGAAGTACCAGGTGCCGCCGAGCAGCTGGCGGTCGAGCTGTCCCTCGCGGATCAGCGGCTTGCCGCCCGGGCGCTCCACCTTGAGCTCGGGCGGAGGCGGCGGGGGCGGGGGCTGCTCGGGCGCCGGCTGGCCGCTCGGGGGGCCCGGGCGTGCCGCCCTGCGCGTGCGCGCTCGCGGGCAGGACCGCGCAGGCGGCGAGGCAGGCCAGGATGACGGGTCGATGGAGGCGCACGGGGAACGGGGAGCGGCGGCGATGCAGGGTAGCGACGCGCTCCGCGGTAACACGCGCGACGGGCGAGGGTTGCGCAGCGCTGCGCCCGCGCGGGGCGGGCGGGAGTAGGGATTGCGCTTGGGTTCGCTCGGGTACGACTGCTACCGTGATGCACCGCGACCGGCGTCCCCGGGCCGGTCGGCTGCGCCGTTCCACGCCCCTCATGGGCGCGCCCGTCGATCAGAGGCGGGCCCAGACCTTCAGTCCATGAATCGACGCTTCGCGCTCATCCAAGCACTCGTCTCGCTAGTCGCGCTCGCGGCGGTCGTCTGGTGGGCGACGAAGCAGGAGGCGCCCGAGCTGCCGAGCGGCGCCGAGGCGATCGCCTGGCTGGTCGGCGGGCTCGCTGATCTACGCGGTCGCGACGCTCGTCCGCGGCGAGCGCTGGCACCGCATCCTCCAGATCACCGGCGTGCACGCACGGCGGCGCGACTGCTACGGCCTCACCTGCGTCGGCTACATGGGCAACAACGTGCTGCCCGCGCGCGCGGGCGAGGTGCTGCGCGTGGTGCTGCTCGCGCCGCGCTGCGACGCGTCGAAGCGCGTGGTCGCGGGCTCGATCGTCGCCGAGCGGCTGCTCGACGTGATCGCGCTCGCCGCCGTCTTCGTGGTCACCGTCTACGGCGTGCTCGGCTCCGACGTGCTGCCGACGAACCGGCCGATCCTGATGGCCGGCATCATCGGGCTCGTCCTGATCGCCCTGGCGCTCGTCGTCTGGGTGCTCCGCCGCCACCACTTCTTCGAGCGCGTCCGCGACTGGCTGCGGCCGATCGCCGACTCGCCGCGCGCGCTGCTGAGCGCGAGCGGCGTGGTGCTCCTGGCGGCCACCTTCGTCCTCTGGGCGCTCGAGGCGGCCGTGTACCTCGCCGTGGCGCGCTCGGTCGACCTCGACATCAGCATGACCGGCGCCCTCTACCTCGTGGCGCTCACCAACTTCGTCGCCGCGCTGCCCGCCGCGCCCGGCTCGATCGGCACCTTCGACGCCGCGGTCGCCTGGGGCGCCAAGCGGCTCGGCGCCAGCGGCTCGGCCGCCGTCTCCTACCTGATCATGCTCCGCTTCGTCATCTACGTGCCGATCACGGTGGTCGGCTTCGTGATCCTGGTGGCCGGCTACGGCGGCTGGTCGAAGCTGCGCGAGGCGCTGCGCACCGAGCGCGAGGTGATCGAGGCCGGGCCTCCGCATCCGGAGCCGCCGCCTCCGCGACCCCAGCCCAAGCCCACGCCCCAGCCCTCCGGCGCCGAGGCGCCCACCGCGTAGCACCCGCCCGGATGCGGGTGTCCGCCGCACAGCTCCGGCTCCTGCGTCCACGGGAGGTCGCGTCCCCGCCCGCTGCCGGGCGCCTCGGAGAACGGGGCGGGCCACGCCACCGGCGGGCGCGCCCGCGACCGTCACGGGGTCCAGATCGCCTGGATCATGGCGGCCTGCCTCGCGCTCGCGGCGATCTCGCTGCTCTGGCCCTCCACGCCCACCTACGACCCCTGGGCCTGGATCCTCTGGGGCCGCGAGATCACGGAGCTCGACCTGGTGACCGAGGGCGGCCCGTCCTGGAAGCCGTTCCCGATCCTCTTCACGACCCCGTTCGCGCTGTTCGGCGACGACCTCGCGCCCTACCTGTGGCTGTGGGTCGCGCGGGCGGGCGGGCTGTTCGGCTGCGTGATGGCCTACCGGGTGGCGAGCCGGCTCGTCGGCGGCGGGCATCTACGGGGTGCTCGCCGGGGTCTCCGGCTTCGCCGCCCTCTTCGCCAGCAACAAGTACGTGCGCGACGCCGCGCTCGGCAACTCCGAGCCGCTGCTCGCCGCGGTCGTCCTGTGGGCGTTCGAGCGCCACCTCGACGGACGCCGCGACCACGCGCTCTACCTCGGCGTCGCCGCGGCGCTGCTGCGCCCCGAGGCGTGGCCCTTCCTCGCCCTCTACGGGCTCTGGCTGTGGTTCGCCGAGCCGCGGCTGCGGCTGCGCATGGTCGGCTTCGCGGTGCTGATCCCGTCGCTCTGGTTCCTCCCCGAGTGGTGGGGAGCGGGCGACCCGTTCCGCGCCGGCTCGCGCGCCAACGCGCCGAACCCGGGCAGCGCGGCGTTCGCCGAGTCGCCCGCCGTCGAGCTCTTCAAGCGCTTCTCCGAGAGCACGATCGCCCCGGTCGAGCTCGGCACCGTGGTCGCGGTCGGGGTGGCGATCGTGGCCTGGGTGCGAAGACGGGCGCAGGGCGCCGTGCTGGCGCTCGCGATCCTCGGCTTCTCCTGGTTCGCGCTCGTGGCCGCCATGACCGAGGCGGGCTTCGCGGGCAACCAGCGCTACCTGATGGTCACGACCGCGGCCGTGTCCGTGCTCGGCGGCATCGGCGCCGTGCGCCTGCTGCAGGGCGTCGAGTGGGCCGGGCGGCGCGTGTTCGGCACGGCGCGGGCGGGAGCGATCGCGGCAGGCGTCGCCTTCGTGGCGGGGATCGCGATCGCCTCGCCGACGATCATCGCCAAGGCCGACAACACGGCGCGCGTCCAGGGCGGGCTCGAGCACGAGGCCTTCCTCTGGCACGACCTCAAGGCGCTGATCGACGAGAACGGCGGCCAGGAGCGGCTGCTCGCCTGCGGCGGGATCTTCAGCGGCCCCTTCCAGACGCAGATGGTGGCCTACGAGCTGGGCGTCCACGGCATCAACGTCGGCTGGAAGGAGACGCCGCCGCCGGGCGTCCTGTTCCGCACGCGCACGGTCCCGGACGGGCCGCTCGTGACGAAGCCGACCGACGACCGCTACCGGCTCGTCGACCAGCACGGCAAGTGGCGCCTCCTCACGGTGCCCCCGGAGGGCTACGCCGAGGACGGCTGCCCGGCCGCGAGCCCCGACGCTCCCACCGCTCCGGCGCCGCTCGGCTCCGGCCTCGCCAAGCAGCCCACCCGTGCGGTCGGCCAGGACTGACTCACTACGATCCGAGCGCCCCGTGGCCAGCGTCGCATCCCCACGTACCCGAGCCCTTCCCAAGCTCGACTCGCTGCCCGGCAGCTTCGTGCTGCCGCTCGTGGTCCTGCTCGGCCTCTTCGTCGTCTCGCTCTACCTGCGCACCAACTCGCTCGGCGAGTCGCTCTGGATGGACGAGGGCCTCTCGATCGGGATCGCCTCGCAGCCGCTCTTCGACATCCCGAGCGTGCTGCGCGTCGACGGCTCGCCGCCGCTCTACTACATGCTGCTCTCGGCCTGGATGGACGTCTTCGGCGACGGGCCGGCCGAGACGCAGGGCCTCTCGGTGGCGATCGCGCTGCGTCTCGATCCCGGGCGGCATGTGGGCGGGCTGGAGCCTCTTCGGCCGCCGCGCCGGGCTGATCTGCGCCGCGCTCTGCGCCGTCAACCCGTTCCTCACCGCGTACGCGCAGGAGACCCGCATGTACTCGCTCATGCTCGTCCTCTCGCTGCTCGCCACGGCGGCGTTCCTGCACGTGTTCGCCTTTGGACGGCGCGGCTACCTGCCGCTCTTCATCGTGCTGCTCGCGACGATGCTCTACACCCACAACTGGGGGCTCTTCCTGGCCGTGGGGCTCGTCTGCGCGCTCGTCCCGTGCTGGTACGTGTCCGAGGTCCGCTCGAGCTTCTGGAAGGACGCGCTGATCGGGTTCGGCGGCGTGGGCCTGCTCTATCTCCCCTGGGTGCCGACGCTGCTCCACCAGGTCCAGCACACCGGCGCGCCGTGGCTCAACCCGCCCAACTTCGGAGCTCCGGTCCAGATCACGAGGTCGCTGCTCGGTGGGAGCACCCCCACCGTCGCGCTCGTGCTCGCCGGCGGCTCGGGCGTCGTCGCGATCCTCCAGCGGCGCGTGGAGGACAAGGAGCGCACCGCGCTGATCGCGGGCGCGGTGATCGTCCTCGGCACGCTCGTGGTGGCCTGGCTCGTGTCGCAGGTCTCCCCGGCGTGGACCACCCGCTACCTCGGGGTGCTGCTCGGCCCGATGCTGCTGCTTGCCGCGCTCGGGCTGGCGCGCGCCGGCTCACTGGGGCTCGTGGCGTTCGTGATCATCCTCGGCATCTGGGCGGTTCCGCGCTCCTACGGCCTCGAGAACAAGTCGAACGCCGCCGACCTGCGCAAGGCCGTCGTGGCGGAGAGCCTGCTGCGCGAGAACGACCTGGTGATCTCCATGCAGCCCGAGCAGGGACCGCTTCTCGCGTACCACTTCGAGAGGCTCGGAGGCTCGCCCGACCTTCAGTTCGCGAGCCCGCTCGGGCTCGTCGAGAACGACCGCGTGATGGACTGGACGGACGGCGGCGAGCGCATGGAGGACGCCACCGTCGAGCAGAACCTCGACCCCCTCATTGATAACCTGCCCGTCGGCGGGCGGATCCTCATCGTGCACCCGGTCACGCTGCGTGCGGACGATTGGGACGCCCCCTGGACCCAGCTGGTGAGACGCCGCTCCGCGCAATGGGGCGCGGCCCTCGCCCAGGATCCACGACTCGAGCGAGTAGCCGTCGTGCCCCCCAACTTCCGCCGCGCCACGCGTATCGGCGTGCGCGGCGTCATCTACGAGAAGACTGATGAGTGATAACAACGACCTGAAGCCCCAGCCGCCCGCCGACCTCGCGCGTCCCGACATGCGCGACAAGCCGACAGTGATCCTGGGAGGCGGCCCGGCCGGGCTCACGGCCGGCTACGTGCTCGCCAAGCAGGGCCTGCCCGTGATCGTGCTCGAGGCCGAGGACCAGGTCGGCGGCATCGCCAAGACGGCGGTCCGCGACGGCTACCGCTTCGACCTCGGCGGCCACCGCTTCTTCACCAAGGTCAAGGAGGTCGACGACCTCTGGCACGAGATCATGAAGGAGGACTTCCTCGAGCGCCCGCGCATGTCGCGCATCTACTGGCGCGCGCCGAGCGGCGAGGGCAAGTTCCTCGACTACCCGCTGCGCGGTCCGGACGTGATGAAGAAGCTCGGGCCGGTCGACCTCACGAAGGCGCTCTTCTCCTACCTGTGGGCGGCGGTCAAGCCGAAGGGCAAGGAGGACAACTTCGAGCAGTGGGTCTCGAACCGCTTCGGCAAGTGGCTCTTCAACCAGTTCTTCAAGTCCTACACCGAGAAGGTGTGGGGGGTGCCGACGTCCGAGATCCGCGCCGACTGGGCCGCCCAGCGCATCAAGAACCTGTCCTTCTTCCGCGCCGCCTGGTCCGCCTTCTTCGGCAACAAGGACAACAAGGTCACCTCGCTCATCTCGAAGTTCAACTACCCGCGCTTCGGCCCCGGCCAGATGTGGGAGCAGATGACCGAGGACATCCGCGCGCTCGGCGGCGAGGTGCTGCTCGAGCACCGGGTCACGAAGCTCGAGTTCGACGGCGACCGCTGCGTGCGCGTGCACGCCGGGGACAAGATCTTCGAGCCCTCGGCGGTGATCTCGTCGCTGCCGCTGCGGAACACCGTCGGCATGGCCGAGCCGCAGCCCGCGGCCCGAGGTGATCTCCGCGGCGAAGGGCCTCCGCTACCGCGACTTCCTCACCGTCGCCGTCGTCCTCGACGGCGACGACCTGTTCCCGGACAACTGGATCTACATCCACGACCCGAACGTGAACGTGGGCCGCATCCAGAACTTCCGCTCGTGGAGCCCGTGGATGGTGCCGGACCCCTCGAAGGCGTGCGTCGGCCTCGAGTTCTTCTGCTTCGCCGGCGACGAGCTCTGGGAGACGGACGACCAGGAGCTCGTCCAGCTCGGCATGCGCGAGCTCGAGCAGCTCGGGCTCGCCGAGGCGAACCGGCTCGAGTTCGGCTTCGTCGAGCGGGTGCCGAAGGCCTACCCGATGTACGACCCCGACTACTCCGACCGGGTGCACTCGATCCGCTCGTGGCTCGACGGGCTCGACAACTTCATCCAGGTCGGCCGCAACGGCCTCCACCGCTACAACAACTCGGACCACTCCTCGCTCACCGCGATGCGCGCCGTCGACAACCTCGTCAAGGGGACCGACCACGACATCTGGGCGGTCAACGCCGAGTCGGCGTACCACGAGGAGTCGACGCAGGACGAGCAGCAGCCGTACATCGAGGCTCCGGAGACGGAATCGATGAAGGAGCCGCTGCACTCCTGACGGCTGCGCGGCAACGCCGGGCGGCGTCCTCGGTCGCTCGCGTGCCGAGCACGCTTCGCTCCCTGCGTCCTTGCCCGGCGGGCCGCTCGCTCGTCAGGAGCACAGCGGCCGCTGCCCTCCCAGCCGCGCCGTGAGCGGCGCCGCCTTTGCACTGGCGCTCGGCGCCGCCTTCATGCACGCCACCTGGAACGTGCTGCTCGCGGGCTCGCGCGACAGCGAGGCGGCCACCGCCGTGGCGACGCTCGCGGGGCGTCCTGCTGCTGGCGCCGGTGGCGATCGCGACCGGCGGGGTCAGCGACGCCGCGCTGCCGTTCGCCGCCGCCTCGGCGGTGCTGCACGTGGCCTATCTGGCGCTGCTTGCGCGCGCCTACTCGGGCGGCCAGGTCAGCATCGTCTACCCGGTCTCGCGCGGGACCGCTCCGGTGCTCGTGCTCGTCTTCGGCGCGCTCACGCTCGGTGAGGACGCATCGGCGGCGCAGGTCGCCGGGGTGCTGGCGGTGTCGGCCGGCGTGTTCCTCGTCAGCGGCCTCGGCCGCTTCGAGCGTCGCGACCTCGTCTTCGGGCTTGCGATCGCGCTGACGATCGCCGCCTACACGCTGGTCGACGCCCGTGGGGTGGACCATGCCCGGGCGCCCGCCTATCTGGCACTGCTGCTCACTCCGTCGGCGCTGATCTACGCAGCGGCGCTCCTCATCGCCGGTCGCGGCCCCGAGATGCGCGCCGAGCTGCGCCCGCGGGCGGTGCTGACGGGCGCGCTCGTCGTGGGCGCCTACGGTCTGGTCCTGGCCGCCTTGCGGCTCGCCGACGCCGCCCCGGTCGCGGCTGTGCGCGAGTCGAGCGTCGTCATCGCCGCCCTGTTCGCCGCCCTGTTCCTGCACGAGCGCGTGGACGCCGCCCGGCTCGGCGGCGCGGTGCTGGTGGCCGGCGGGGTTGCCACGATCGCGCTCGGCTGACGCGCGGGCGCTACTCGTAGTACGGCAGCGGCCCGCCGGCGAGCTCGAGCACGTGCTGGTAGAGCTCCTCGGAGAGCTTCTTGTTCTTCTTCTCGATGTCGAAGAACTCGTGCGGGTCCTGGCGCAGGTCGTACATGGTGCGCTCGTTGCCCTGGTTGTCCCCGATCAGCACGTAGTCGTCGGTGCGGATGAAGAAGCGGTTGTACATGCCGCCGTAGTGGACCTCGCGCTTCTCGGGCGGCTCGTGGCCGTCCATCAGCGCCGACAGGTTCACGCCCTCCATCCAGCCCGGCGGATCGATCCCGAGCATCGACAGGACGGTCGGGCCGACGTCGTGGGTCGAGGCGAAGTACTGCGAAACCTCGCCCGCCGCCTTGTTCTCCGGGGTCACGAGGATCATCGGCACCTGCGCGAGCTCGGGGTGGAGCTGCGACGGCACCTTGCCCGTGTAGCCGCGCTCGCCGAGCAGGTAGCCGTGGTCCGAGAGCAGCACCATCACGGTGTTCTCGTCGAGTCCCAGCTCGTAGAAGCGGTCCATGAAGTGCCCGAGCCAGCGGTCGGTCATCGTGACCTCGCCCGCGTAGATCGCGTGCAGCCGGCGCAGCAGCTCGGGCGTGTAGTTCTCGGCGAAGCCGTAGCGCGTGACGCCGATGTTCTGGCACGTCGGGCCCGGTGTCCGAGTACATGTCGATGTACTTCTGGGGCGGGCTCCAGGGCTCGTGCGGGTCGAAGCAGTCGACGACCATCGCGAACGGCTGGCGCCGCTGCGCCCGCTCGAGCGTCCCGGCCGCGTCCTTGTAGACGCGCGCGGCGCAGGTCTCCTCCTCGTCCTCGCCGCGCCCGGTGTTGGCGAGGTACTTGCGCATCCCGGGCACGTAGCGCTCGTCGCGCAGGAAGGGCGGCAGCCAGTGCTCGACGAGCTCCTCCGAGACGGTCGACGGATCGCGGTAGAAGCCCGCCTGGCCGACGATCGTCCGCCAGTGGTCCCACGTCTTGCGGAACGGCTCGTAGGCCTTGGTGAACGCCAGGTGCGGGTTGTCGCTCACCTGGACCGTCCAGTAGCCCTCCTCCCTCAGCGCCTTGTTCCAGGTGTTCTCGTCGCCCTCGATCGGAAGCCAGCCCGGGCTCGTGCCGAGCTCCGGGTTGGGGACGTAGTTCCGGTACGGGAAGATCCGCCGGCTCGTGAAGATCGAGCGCCGCGCGGGGATCGTGACCATCGCCTCCGGGAAGGCGCGGTTGAAGCGCATGCCGCGCGCGGCGAGCGCGTCGACGTTGGGCGTCATGATCTGCGGCGAGCCGTACGCGCCGACGTGGTCGGGACGCAGGCTGTCGATGATGAGGACGACGACGTTGAGCCGTCCGTCGCCGCGCCCCGCGGCGTTCGTGCTGCACCCCGCGGCGGGCAGCAGCGCGGCGCCGGCAGCCCCAGCGGCGCCGGCCTGCAACAGCCGCCGGCGGCTCAGGCGCGTCTCCATCGCGGCCCCAGGGTAGCTAGCCCATCGCCTTGGAAAGCCCCACCACGTTGCCCTCCGGGTCCTGGAAGAGACCGATCTCGACGCCCTCCATCGGCTTGTCGGGACCCATCATGCGGGTGCCGCCGAGGCTCTCCGCCCTGGCGAGGCCTCCTCCACATCCGGCACCTCGACGTAGAACGTCACGTGCCCCGAATAGCCCTCGGGGCCGGCCCCGATTCCTCCGCCGATGCCGACGCCGTCGGGGTTCGTGTTCCCCTCGCGGGCGACGATGCCGTAGCGCATCGGGTTGTTCGCGTCGATCTCCCAGTCGAACAGGTCCGCGTAGTAGCTCTGTATCCGTTCGGCGTCCTCTGCGATCACCTCGAAATGCACCACCGGCGCGCCCATGTGCGGCTCCTCTCCTAGGGGTCGCCTACACGCTACGAGAACGGCGGGGGCTCGGTCGCCTTCGGTATCCGGATCACGGGCGGGCCGTAGGCCTGCCTGCAGCGGTCGAGCCGGTGGATCCGCACGGTCGGGCCGGGCCGCTCGTACTCGGGCGGATAGCTGTTGTAGGAGAGGTCGAAGCTGAACGGCACCGGGTCGGCGCCGTCGTCGTAGGGGCTGAACTCGCGGATCACCCGCGACTCGCGATCGAGCCGGTCGTAGTAGGCCCGCGCGTCGGGGTCGCCCGTCTCGAGCGCGCGCTCGCGGACCGTGTTGACCGTCATCACGAGGCAGTAGCCGTACAGCCGGTAGTCGTCGATCACCTCGCGGTCCGAGCACGGTGTGGAAGGCCGAGGCGCGCACGCCGCCGTCGGGCCGCGCGAACAGCCCGGGCTTGTACTGCGCGCACACGCGCCGCCCGCCCTCGCCCGCGAACGCCCAGCCGGGCTCCGTCCAGTCGTCGCGGCGCGGGCAGCGCGACAGCCAGGGCGGGTTCCGGCCCTCGGGGTTCGAGCGGAACCAGCGCCCCGGCACCGCGGGCTCCACCGCCACGCGCAGCTCGGGCGGATAGCGCTCGTCGAGCCAGGAGCGCGCCTGGCTGAGAGTGTCCTCGCGCCCGAGCACCTGCGCGCTGCGGATGTCCGCCGCGAGCGGCTGGACGAGCACCAGCGCGGTGAGCGCGGCGAGCACGGCGGCCACGGCGGCGGGGCGGAGCGGGCGCCGGCGGCTGTCGGCCACGAGCCGCGTGAGCAGGTCCGCCGCCTGGGAGAGGCCGACGGCGCCGAGCAGGGCGAGCGCCGGGTAGGCGGGCAGCAGCCAGCGGCCGAAGTAGCGCGACTGCGTGGCCAGGTAGATGAACAGCGCGATCGGCAGGGCGACCAGGATCAGCCCGCGCACGAGATCGCGGCGCAGCTCGACGACGGCGCCCGCGAGCGCCGCGGCGAGGGCCGCCCAGCCGAGCCCCCAGGTGAGGCTGTCGAGGTAGTAGCCGGCGCCGCCCGACTCCTGCCCCGCCTTGCGGTCATTGGCCGCCACGTCGGCCTGGTCGCGCAGGTCGGTCCACCAATGATCGAGCGACCCGAACACGTACGGGTTGAGGAGAGCGAACACGACCGCCGCGAGGACGCCGCCGAGGGCGAGGCCGCCGAGCGGCGCGCAGGCGGTCGTCCCGCAGGCGCGCCAGCGCGGCGATCCCGAGCGGCACCAGCACGAGCCCCGCCGTGTACTTGAACGAGATCGCGAGCCCGGCGGCGGCGCCGGCGAGCGCGTAGTCGCGCGTGCGGCCCTCGTCGGCGGCGCGGGCCGCCCACAGGAGCGCGAGCGCCACGCCCGCGAGCGCGCCGACGTCGGTGACCGCGACCCGCGAGTAGGCGACCGGCAGGAACGCGAACGAGAGCAGCGCCGCCGCCACCAGTCCCTCGCGGACCCCCCAGAGCCGCCGGGCCGCCCAGTAGGTCGCCGCCACACCGAGCATGCAGAGCACGGCGGCGAGCGTGCGCGCGGCGATCCAGATCTCGCTCGGGTCCTTCGCGAACTGCTCGGTCACGTTCGCGAACGGCAGGTCGAACACGAACCCGAGCGGCCCGTACATCACGCGCAGCAGCCCGTAGAGCAGGTACGTATACGCCGCCGGGTTCTGGTAGTAGCCCGGGTCGAGGTCCTGCCAGAACATCTCGACCGCACGGTTCGCGAAATGGGAGCCCTCGTCGACGGAGTAGACGAACGGGAGCCCGTAGTCGATGTTCCAGATCCGCAGGGCGAAGCCCGCCACGAGGATCAGCGCCAGGATCAGGCGGTGCACGTGGCCGCAGGCTAGTGGCTCATCCGGTCCCCCAAAGGCCCGCTGGTAATGTTGACTGGCGGGTCAATCATCACTCGCAGAGGCGCTCCGGATGCCCGATACCACCGCCACAGAGCGCGACGCGCACCACCTCCTTCGGGCCATCGAGCTGGCCGGCCGGGCGCGTGGCCAGACGAGCCCGAACCCCGCCGTCGGGGCGGTGATCGTGAAGTCGGGGCGCGTGATCGGCGAGGGCGTCACCCAGCCTCCGGGCGAGGCGCACGCCGAGCGGATGGCGCTCGGCGACTGCGCGGAGGACCCGTCGGGGGCGACGATGTACATCTCGCTCGAGCCCTGCTGCCATCACGGCCGCACGCCGCCGTGCACCGATGCGATCGTCGAGGCCGGCATCGCGCGCGTCGTGATCGCGTCGGACGATCCGACGCCCAAGGCCGCCGGCCGCGGTCCCGGGATCCTGCGCGACGAGGGTGTCGACGTGAGCTTCGTCGACGGCGAGATCGCCGCCTCGGCCCGGCTCCTCAACCAGCCCTTCCGCAAGCACGCGCGCACCGGTCGCCCGCTCGTCGTCTTCAAGTCGGCGATGACGCTGGACGGCAAGGTCGCGACGTCGCAGCGGCGACTCGCAGTGGATCTCGGGCGAGTCGAGCCGTGCGCGCGCCCACCGCTGGCGCGCGGAGTCGGACGCCGTGGCGGTGGGGATCGGCACGGCGCTCGTCGACGACCCGCGCCTGACCGCGCGCATCGAGGGCGTGGCCCGTCAGCCGCGCCGCATCGTGTTCGACTCCGAGGCGCGCCTGCCGCTCGACTCCAAGCTCGTGACGGACGTGGCCGACGTCCCGCTGATCGTCGTCAGCTCGCGCGCCGCCTCGCGCACCTCGGTCGAGGCGCTCGAGAACGCCGGTGTCGACGTGATCGTCGCGACCGGCGAGAACGAGGCCGCGCGCGTGGCGCACGCGCTCGACGAGCTCGGCCAGCGCGAGATCCAGTCGATACTGCTCGAGGGCGGTCCTCACCTGGCCGGCGCATTCCTCGAGGCGGGTGAGATCGACGAGGCGCGCATGTTCGTGGCGCCGCTGCTGCTCGGCGGGACCAAGGCGAAGACCGCCGTCGAGGGCATCGGCATCGAGGCGATCGCGGCCGCTCCGCGCCCGGCCTGCGGTCGAGACCGAGCGCATCGACGACGACGTTCTCATCATCGCGCGCTTCCGGGAGTGGTGAGGTGTTCACCGGGCTCGTGGCCGGCACCGGGACGGTCGAGTCGCTCGAGCGTGACGGCGGCGGCGTCCGCCTGCGTGTGCGCAGCGAGCTCGCGGGCGAGCTCGGCCCGGGCGACTCGGTGGCCGTCAACGGCGTCTGCCTGACGGCGGTCGAGCCCGACGGGCACGGCTTCTCCGCCGACGTGATGGAGGAAACGCTGCGGCGAAGCTCGCTCGGCCCGCTCGGCACGGGCGACGCGGTCAACCTCGAGCTGCCGCTGCGCGCCGGGGACCGCCTGGGCGGGCACATCGTCCAGGGTCACGTCGACGGCACCGGCGAGGTCGCGGCGGTGCGCGAGGAGGGCCTGTCGCGGGTCGTCCGGATCGCGGCGCCGCCCGAGCTGCTCCGCTACGTGGTCGACAAGGGCTCGATCGCCGTCGAGGGCGTCTCCCTTACCGTTTCGGCTGTGGACGACGAAGCATTCGAGGTCTCGCTCATCCCCGAGACGCTCGAGCGCACGACGCTCGGCACGGCGGAGCCCGGCAGGACGGTCAACCTGGAGGTCGATGTGCTGGCGAAGTACGTGGAGAAGCTGAGGACATGACGAAGCCCCCGTTCAGCAGCGTCGAGGAGGCGATCGAGGACATCCGCGCCGGCCGCATGGTGGTCGTCTGCGACGCCGAGGACCGCGAGAACGAGGGCGATCTCACCCTCGCCGCCCAGTTCGCCACGCCCGAGGCGATCAACTTCATGGCCACGCACGGGCGCGGGCTGATCTGCCTGGCGCTGACGCCGGCCCGCTGCGACGAGCTCGGGCTCGACCTGATGGCGGCGAAGAACGAGTCGGCCTTCCAGACCGCGTTCACCGTCTCGGTCGAGGCGCGCGAGGGCATCACCACCGGGATCTCGGCGCACGACCGCGCGCACACGATCCAGGTCGCGATCGACCCCGCCGCGCGCCCGCAGGACCTCGTCCAGCCCGGCCACATCTTCCCGCTGAAGGCCAAGGCCGGCGGTGTGCTGGAGCGCACCGGCCAGACCGAGGCGGCGGTCGACCTCGCGCGCCTGGCGGGCCTCAACCCGTCCGGCGTGATCTGCGAGGTGATGAACGACGACGGGACGATGGCGCGCGTCCCCGACCTCGAGCGCTACTGCGCGCAGGCACGGCCTGAAGATGATCACGGTCGCCGACCTGATCGCCTACCGGCGCCGCAACGACAAGCTGATCGAGCGCGTCGTCGAGGCGCAGCTGCCGACCCAGTTCGGCGACTTCCGCGTCGTCGGCTTCCGCTCGCTCGTCGACGACAAGCACCACGTGGCGATGGTCAAGGGCGAGATCGACGGGCAGGACGACGTGCTCGTGCGCGTGCACTCCGAGTGCCTCACCGGCGACGTCTTCCACTCGCTGCGCTGCGACTGCGGCCAGCAGCTCGAGGACGCGCTCGCCCGCATCGAGGAGGAGGGCCGCGGCGTGCTCCTCTACCTCGCCCAGGAGGGGCGCGGCATCGGCCTGCTGAACAAGCTGCGCGCGTACAAGCTCCAGGAGGAGGGGCGCGACACGGTCGACGCGAACCTCGAGCTCGGCCTGCCCGCCGACCTGCGCGACTACGGCATCGGCGCGCAGATCCTCGTCGACCTCGGGCTCAGCTCGATCCGGCTGCTCACGAACAACCCGAAGAAGATCGTCGGCCTCGAGGGCTACGGGCTCGCGGTGACCGACCAGGTGCCGATCCAGCACGCCGCCAACGAGCACAACGTGGCCTACCTGCGCGCGAAGAAGGAGAAGCTCGGCCACCTGCTCCACCACCAGGGGCTCGCGCTCGACGAGGAGATGATCCACGAGGAGCGCGTCCACGATCGCGAGCGGGCGGCCGAGGAGCAGGCGGACCTCTACGGACAGGGCCCCGCGCCGGCTCCGCGGCGGCGCGGTGAGTGAGCACCTACGCGGCCTGTGTGGGCCGCTTCTACGAGGACCTCGCGGAGCGCCTCGTCGAGGGAGCCAAGCGCGTCTTCGACGAGGCCGGGGCGGCGCTCGAGGTGCACGACGTGCCGGGCGCCTTCGAGCTGCCGCTCGCGGCCAGCTACTGCGCCGCATCCGGCCGCTACGCGGGCGTCGCCTGCCTCGGCGCGGTGATCCGCGGCGAGACCGACCACTACGACTACGTCTGCGCCGAGACCGCGGCAGGGATCGCGCGGGTGTCGCTCGACACGGGCGTGCCGTGCGCGTTCGGGGTGCTGACCGTGGACTCCATGGAGCAGGCGCTCGCGCGGGTGGGAGGCGGGGTGCGCCATCAGGGCGAGGACGCCGCGCGCGCGGTGCTGCGCATGGCCGAGTTGAGACGCGCGCTGGGCGGAAGCGCCCGGCTCGGCCGGGCGCGCACCGACGAGATCTCACCGTGATCAACCTCTACTCCGACACGCAGACGCGGCCGACGGCCGCGATGCGGGAGGCGATCGCGACCGCCGAGGTGGCCGACGAGCAGCGCGGCCAGGACCCGACGACGCTGCGCCTCCAGGAGCGCGTGGCGGAGCTGCTCGGCCACGAGGCGGCCGTCTTCATGCCGAGCGGGACGATGTGCAACCAGATCGCCTTCCGGCTGCACGCGCGCCCCGGCGGCGACGAGATGATCCTCGACCGCACCGCGCACCCGATCATCGCCGAGGCCGGTGGGCCGGCGCAGAACGCGTCGCTCATGATCCACGCGCTCGACGGCGAGCGCGGTGTGTTCACGGCCGAGCAGCTCAGCGCGGCGATCCGTCCCGAGAGCCGCTACCTGCCGCGCTCGCGGCTCGTCTCGGTGGAGCAGACGACGAACATGGGCGGCGGACGCGTGTGGCCGCTCGAGACGCTCGGCGCGGTCGTGGGGGTGGCGCGCGAGCACGGCCTGCGCGCGCACATGGACGGTGCCCGCCTGATGAACGCCGTGGTGGCGGCGGGAGTACCGGCGGACGCCTACGCATCCGAGTTCGACACCGCCTGGATCGATTTCACGAAGGGGCTCGGCGCGCCCGTCGGGGCCGTGCTCGCCGGCTCGTCGGAGCTGATGGACGAGGCCTGGCGCTGGAAGCAGATGATGGGCGGCGCGTTCCGGCAGTCGGGGATCGTCGCGGCCGGCTGCCTGCACGCGCTCGACCACCACGTGGAGCGGCTCGCCGACGACCACGAGAACGCGCGCGTGCTCGCCGACGGGCTGGGCGCGCTCGGCCTCGAGGTGGTGACGCCCGGAGACGAACATCGTGATCTTCGCGGCGCCGGAGGGGTTCAAGGCGCGGATGGCGGAGCGCGGCGTGCAGCTGAGCGACACGCCCGATGGGCGCGTACGGGCGGTGACGCACCTCGACGTCGACGGAGCCCAGATCGACGAAGTGCTCGAGCAGGCCCGGGCCTGCGTCTAGCCCACTTGCTACCCTGACGCGCCGTGGCAAAGGTCTGCTACTCGTGCGGAAAGGGCCCTGCGTTCGGGAACAGCCGCAGCCATTCGATGGTTGCGACGAGGCGCCGCTTCAACCCGAACCTGCAGAAGGTCCAGATCTCGGTCGGGGGGACCCCCCGGCGCGAGTACGTCTGCACGCGCTGCCTCAAGGCCGGCAAGGTCACCAAGGCCGTCTGACCGCTCTCTCCGGGTTTTTATCGCCGACGCGGCGGTAACCCGCCCGGGCTCTGGTGTACAACCCTCCCGTGCCTGACGAGAGCCTTGTCCGCTTCCGGCGAGTCGTGGCCGCTGCGCTGGCCGAGCTGGAGGCCCGCCGCCAGGAGGTGAACGACCTCAACGTCTTCCCGGTCGCCGACGGCGACACCGGCGACAACATGGCGCTGACGATGCGCGCCGTGCCGACGAGCTCGGCACGATGAACGGCGAGCCGCTCGACGAGATCGGCCGCGACGAGATCGTCAGCGCGGTCGCGCGCGCCGCGCTGCTCGGCGCGCGCGGCAACAGCGGCGTGATCCTCTCCCAGATCGTGCGCGGCGCGGCCGAGGAGCTGGCCTCGCGGCCGGGCGAGCTGGTCGACCCGATCCTCGTGTCCGCGGCCTTCGCGCGCGCGGCCGACGCCGCCTACGCGTCGGTGCGCGACCCGGCCGAGGGCACGATGCTCTCCGCGGTGCGCGCGATGGCGCGCCGCGTGGCCCACGACCTCGCGCACATGGACACGCCACGGCTCGGCCCCGACGCCACCGCCGCCGAGCAGGACGAGCTGCTGGCCGAGGTGCTCGAGAACGCGCTCGAGGCCGGCAAGGAGGCCGTCGAGCGCGGCCCGGAGCAGCTCGCGGTGCTGCGCGAGTCCGGCGTCGTGGACGCCGGCGCCTACGGCCTGACGGTGATGATCGCCGGCTGTCTCGCCGCCCTGCGCGGCGACGCCGCGCCCGAGCTCGAGCACCAGTACGCGCCGGCGGCGCTCCACCGGCCCGAGCACGAGTCGTCGAGCTTCCGCTACTGCACGAACTTCGCGGTCACGGGCGAGGGCCTCGACGCCGGCCGCTTCACGCCGCATGCTCGAGCAGCTGGGCGACTCGGTGCTGGTCGTGGGCGACGACCGCACGCTGCGCGTGCACGTGCACACCGACGAGCCCGACGCCGCCGTGGCCCTGTTCGACGGCGGTCGGCGAGGTGTCGCGCTTCGACGTCGCCGACATGCACGAGCAGGTGGCCGACCGCACCGCCCGCCTGGGCGGCGACGCCGACCCCGCCGTGACCCCGGCCTGCGCCGTGGTGGCGGTCGCCAGCGGGCCGGGTGTGCAGCGGCTCTACGGGGAGCTCGGCGTGCTCGTCGTCGACGGTGGGCCGACGATGAACCCGTCCACCTACGAGCTGCTCGCGGGCATCCACGCCGCCGAGCGCGCAGGAGGTGCTCGTGCTGCCGAACAGCCCGAACGTGATCCTGGCGGCCGAGCAGGCCGCCGAGCTGTCCGACAAGCCCGGCGCGGGTGGTGCCGACGACGGCGCCCCAGGAGGGCCTCGCGGCGCTGCTCGCGTTCGACCCGACCCGCGGGAGCGAGGACAACGCGCGAGCCGTCGGCGGCGCCGCCCGGCAGCTCGGCGTGGCGGGCGTCGCCCCGGCCGCCCGCGACGACGCCCAGGGTCGCTTCCGCCCGGGCGACGCGGTCGGCTACGTGGGCGGCGAGCTGGTCGCCTGGGGCGACCCGGCGCGCCACGCTCGCCACGATCCTCGAGCGGGTCACGGCGGACGCCGAGCTCCTGACCTGCCTGGCCGGCGACGACCCGCCGCTCGGCCGCGACGCCGTCGAGGCGCGCGTGCCCGACGGGGTCGAGCTCGAGTACCACGAGGGCGGCCAGCCCGCCTGGTGGTGGCTGCTCGCGGCCGAGTAGCCGGCGAGCCCGCCGCCACGCTGGCGATGATTGGCGGCCGATGCCGAATCGCTTTGCCGCCACGGACGAGCTGACCCCGGACGACGCTCCGCGGCGCCGGCCTGCGCTCGCTGCCGCGCCCGAGCCGGCTCGCCGAGCCGGTCGAGCTCCCGGGCGCAGCCGGCAAGGCGCTCGTCAACCTCGGCATCGAGACCGTGGGCGACCTGATCGAGCACCTGCCGCACGCGCACCGCGACAGGCGCGACGTGCGGCTCGCCGGCGAGCTCGGCGTGGGGGAGGAGGCCACCGTCGCCGTGACGGTCCGCAGCGTGACCGTCAGGCCCATGCGCGACCGGCGGCGCAAGCGCGTCGAGGCGCGCGTCGTCGACGACAGCGGGCCCGCTCGTGGCCGTCTGGTTCAACCAGCCCTGGATCGCGCGCCAGCTCGGCGAGGGAGCCGCCGTGCTGCTGCACGGGAAGCTCCGCCGCCGCGGCGAGTTCTGGGTGACCGAGCACGAGCTGCTCGGCCGCGGGCGAGGCGCCGGTGCACACGCTCGGGCTCGTCCCGGTGCATCCGGCCACCGAGGGGATCAGCGCCGGCGCGCCTGCGCGAGCTCGTCTGGGACGAGTACCGCGCGCGTGCTACGACGCGGTCGAGCCGCTGCCCGGCGCGGCTGCGGGCCCGCGAGCGCCTCTGCGAGCGGGCCGCCGCGCTCGCCGCCGCCCACTTCCCCGACCGCGAGGAGGACGAGCGCGACGCGCGCCGCCGGCTCGCCTTCGAGGAGCTCTTCCTGCTCCAGCTGGCGGTCGCGGGCCGCCGGCGCTCGCGCCGCGAGGGCCGGCGCGCCCGCGCCGCTCGCCGCGCGCGGCGTCGTGGTCGACCGCTGGCGCTGGTCGCTCCCGTTCGAGCTGACCGGCGACCAGCAGCGCGCGATCGAGAGATCGACGCGCGACCTGGCGGCGGAGCGGCCGATGCAGCGGCTGCTGATGGGCGAGGTCGGCTCGGGCAAGACCGTGGTGGCGCTGCACGCGATGCTGCGCGCCGTCGAGAACGGCGCCCAGGCGGCGCTGATGGCGCCCACCGAGACGCTCGCCGAGCAGCACCACCGCACGCTCGACGCGCTGCTCGGCGGGCCGCTGCCGGTCGAGCTGCTCACCGGCTCGACGACGCGCCGCGCGCCGGCGCGACCTGCTCGGCCGGCTCGCGGACGGCGCAGCTCCAGCTGCGTGGTCGGCACGCACGCGCTGATCGAGGACGCGGTCGAGTTCCGCGACCTCGCGCTCGTCGTGGTCGACGAGCAGCACCGCTTCGGCGTCCGCCAGCGCGCGGCGCTCGACGCCAAGGCGCCGGACGGGCTCGTGCCGCACGCGCTTCACATGACCGCCACGCCGATCCCGCGCACGCTCTCGCTCACCGCCTACGGCGACCTCGACGCGACGCGTCCTGCGCGAGCTGCCGAGCGGGCCGCCGGCCGGTCGAGACGCACGTGGTCGACGGCGCCCGCGCCCGGGCGCGGGCGTACGAGCGCATCCGCGAGGAGATCGCGGCCGGGCGCCAGTGCTTCGTCGTCTGCCCGCTCGTCGAGGAGTCGGAGACGCTGCAGGCCAAGGCGGCGACCGCCGAGTTCGAGCGCCTGCGCGCGACCGAGTTCCGCGACCTGCGCGTCGAGCTGATCCACGGTCAGCTGCCCTCGAAGCAGAAGGCCGCCGCGATGGAGGCCTTCGCGGCCGGCGAGGCGGACGTGCTCGTGGCGACGAGCGTGATCGAGGTCGGCATCGACGTGCCGAACGCGACGGTGATGCTGATCGAGGCGGCCGAGCGCTACGGGCTCTCGCAGCTCCACCAGCTGCGCGGCCGCGTCGGCCGCGGCGAGCACCAGTCGCTCTGCATCCTGTTCGGCGACCCGAAGCTGCCCGCGGCTCGAGGCGATCGCGAACGAGCGCGACGGCTTCCGGCTCGCCGAGATCGACCTCGAGCTGCGCGGCGCCGGTGACGTGCTCGGCACACGCCAGCACGGCCTGCCGGAGTTCCGCGTCGCCCGCCTGCCGGAGGACGCCGAGCTGCTCGTGCTGCGCGCGCGACCGCGCCGACGAGATCGCTGGTCGCCGATCCGGCGCTGGCCGAGCCCGAGCACGCGCTGCTGCGCGAGGCCGTGGTCGCGCGCTTCGGCCCCGAGCCGACCCGATCCCGGCATGAGGGTCGTTGCAGGCGAGTTCAGGGGCCGCCGCCTGCGGCATGCCGCGCGGCGCGCCGCACGCGCCCGACCGCGGACCGCGTGCGCGAGGCGCTCTTCTCGATGCTCGGCGACGTCGAGGGCGCGCGCGTGCTCGACCTCTACGCCGGCTCGGGCGCGCTCGGCATCGAGGCGCTCTCGCGCGGCGCGGCTCGGCCGTCTTCGTCGAGCGCGACGCCCGCGCCGCCGCGGCGATCCAGGCGAACCTCGACGCGGTCGGGCGCCGACGCGGAGCGTCCGCCGCGAGGACGTGCTGGCCTTCCTCGCGCAGGCCGTCGCGGACGGCCTACGACCTCGTGTTCTGCGACCCGCCATATGATTCCGGGCCGCGCATCGCCGGGCCGCTCGCGGAGAGGCTGCCGGCGCTGCTCTCAGAAGACGCACGCATCGTGACCGAATCAGACAAGCGCAAGCCGCTCGAGCTTCCCTTCCCGCTCCTTCGACGAGCGGACCTACGGCGACACCCGGATTGCGATCCATGGCCGCTGAGAAGACCGGTGGCACGGCCGTCTGCCCGGGCTCCTACGACCCGGTGACGTTCGGCCACCTCGACATCATCGGACGCGCGGCGCAACGTGTTCGACCAGCGTCGTCGTGGGCGTCGTGGACCAGCCGGTGCGCAAGCAGAAGACGCTCTTCACCGCCGAGGAGCGCGTCGGTTTCATCGCCGCGGAGGTGGCCGAACACGGCAATGTGCAGGTAAAACCCTTTGATACCCTGCTCGTCGATTTCGCCCGTGAGCACGGGGCAAAGGCGATCGTCAAGGGCCTGCGGGCGATCTCGGACTTCGAGTACGAGTTCGAGATGAACCAGCTCAACCGCAAGATGGCGCCAGACATCGAGAGCATCTACCTGATGAGCGCTCCCCAATTCAGCTTCCTGAGCTCGAGCGGAGTCAAGGAGCTGGCGATGTTCGGGGGCGATATGAGCGGCCTGGTGCCGGATCCGGTGGCGGCCCGAATGCAGGAAGAACTGAAGCGGTAGAGAACTGAGGAACCGCGCATGGACGTACTAGTCCTGATCGACAAGCTCGACGACACGATTCACAACGCGAAGCCCGTGCCGCTCACGGATCAGGTGCGCGTGGACAAGGAAGAGGTCTACGACATCCTCGACCAGATGCGCGCGACGATCCCCGAGGAGATCAAGCAGGCGCGCTGGATCGTGAAGGAGCGCCAGGAGATGCTGGCCGAGGCCAAGCGCGAGGCCGAGCGCATCATCAAGGAGGCGCGCGAGGAGCAGGTCCGCCTGATCTCCGAGGAGGAGGTCGTCAAGCAGGCCGAGCGCCAGGCCGACGAGATCATCGAGGACGCCCGTGCGCGCGAGCGCGAGATCCGTCTCGGCGCCGAGGACTACGCGGACGACATCCTCAACACGCTCGAGGTCAACCTCACGAAGTTCATCGCGGCGGTGCAGCGCGGGCGCGACCGGCTGCAGGGCCGCGAGCACGAAGAGGCTGAGGTCGGGTAGCGGTTTTGCCGGCTTAGGGCCCGCTGCCCAGGGCGCGGGTCCTGTCCGGGGAAGTTTCCTTTCGGACCCCTTCGCTTCGCTCGGGGCCGCGAAAGTTTGCCTTCCCTCGGCCACCCGCGCGCGGTGTGCCGCGGCGGTAGCCTCGCTCGGGTGGCACGTCTGATTGCCGCGTTGGCGGCCGTAGTGGCAGCGGCGGGCCTGGTGATTGCCGTCGCGGACGAGCCCGATCGCGCTCTCCGACCCGCGGCCTCGGTCGCGCAGCAGCCTGAGCCGGGGCCGCTCCCCGAGCCGGATGCGGCAATCCCGCGGCGTGCCGCGCCCCTGGCCGAGTCGTTGACCGTCACGACGCGGCGGCTGCATGAGGCGCTGCGGGGCTGGGACGGAAGTGGCGCGGTGCCGCGGGATGTCACGTATCTCGCCCTTCACCATCAGCGGATGCTGCGCCTGATGGCGAGCCGGGGCGGGCTGGGTGACGCCGCGCTCGCGAGGCTTCCGCGGGACGTGCGGGGGAGGCGCGGGATACGGTGATCGCCCGGCGGCAGCTCGCGGCGATCCCGCGGTCGCCGGGGCGGTTGCCGCGCGTCCGGGTCGCCGAGGCTGCGCCCGCGGCCGAGCTGCGCCGTCACTACGCCGCCGCGCAGCGCCGCTTCGGGATCGACTGGTCGGTACTCGCCTCGATCAACTTCGTGGAGTCCGCGTTCGGGCGCGTTCGCAGCGCGAGCGAGGCCGGCGCGCGCGGCCCGATGCAGTTCCTGCCGGCGACCTGGGAGGCGTACGGCATGGGCGGTGACGTCGACGATCCGCGTGACGCCATCCTCGCGGCCGCGAACTACCTGCGGCAGGCGGGCGCCCCGGACGATTTGGACGGCGCGCTCTTCGCCTACAACCACTCGACGTCATACGTGCGGGCGATCCGCCGCTTCGCGAGCCGGATGCGCACCGACGAGCGGACGTTCCTGGCGTACTACGCCTGGCAGGTCTACGTGATCACGCCGAGCGGGTTCAGGCGTCTGACCGGGCCCGGAAGCGACCGACAGGGGTAACTTCCAGTCATGCCCACGTATCTCCACACCTGCTACCGGATCGGCGACATCGACCGCTCGGTCGCCTTCTACGAGAAGCTCGGCTTCGAAGAGGTGCGGCGCATGCCGATCGGCGACGAGGCCACCAACGTCTTCATGGGGCTGCCCGGCGACGATGAACCGGTTCTGGAGCTGACCTACAACCACGGCGTCGACTCGTACGAGCTCGGCACGGGCTACAACCACATCGCGCTGGCCGTCGAGGACCTCGACGGCACGCTGGCGAAGCTGGCTGAGGACGGCATCGAGCCCGAGAAGCCGCCGTACCGCCCGGGTGGCCGCACCACGGGCTATTTCATCGCGTTCGTCCGCGATCCCGACGATTACCGCGTGGAGCTGATCGGGCGGGGCTAACCTCGCCCGCATGGGCCGGCGCACCGAGATCTTCGACGTAGACAGGCTCGGGCTCAGCTCCGGAGAGGGGCGCAGGTTCGAGCTGAGCGTGCCGGTGAGCGCCTTCGAGTTCGGCGGGCAGCGCTACGAGCTGCCGGATGGGGTCGTCGACGCGCTGCTGAACGTCGATCACATGACCTCCGGCTACTCGCTGCGGCTGCGCTTCGACGCCGAGCTCGAGGGCCCGTGCATGCGCTGTCTCGAGGATGCCGGCCAGGTGCTGCACGTGGACGCGCGCGAGGTCGACCAGCCGGGCGGGGGAGACGACCTGCGCTCGCCTTACCTCGAAGAGGGCCGGCTCGATCTCACGGCCTGGGCGCGCGACGCGCTCGCGCTCGCGCTCCCGACCCAGATCGTCTGCCGCGAGGAGTGCCGCGGGCTCTGCTCGGTGTGCGGGCAGAACCTGAACGAGGAACCCGGCCATGCGCACGAGGCGGAGCCCGATCCACGCTGGGCTGCTCTCCGTGAGCTGAAGCTCGACTGAGGCCCGAAGCAGCCGGCTCGGCCGGCTGCGCAGGGTTGGATCAGTACACTGGCCGCTGCTCATGGCCGTCCCCAAGCAGAGACAGTCCCACTCGCGCACGAACAAGCGCCGCTCGCAGCACAAGATCGACCCTCCGGGCCTGCGGTTCTGCCCGCGCTGCCACGAGCCGCGCCTGCCGCACCGCGTCTGCCCGAACTGCGGCACCTACGCCGGCCGTGAGGTCGTCGTGCAGCAGCCGGGCGCTGCGACGACGAGTAGCCACGCGTGATCGCGGTCGACGCCAACGGCGCCGACAGGGGACCCGGCAGCAGTCGCCGAGGGCGTCGGCCGCTCCGGCCTGCCCGTGCTCGCTGTTCGGCCCCGACGCCGAGATCCGCGAGGCGGCGGGGCCGCACGCGGAGATCGTCGACGCGCCGGAGACGATCAAGGCGGGCGACGAGGCGGTCGTGCGCGCGGTGCGCTCGAAGCCGAGACGCCTCGATCGTCCAGGCCGCCCGCGCGGTGGGCGACGGCCGCGCCGAGGCGCTCGTCTCGGCGGGCTCGACGGGCCCGACGCTCGCCGCCGCCACGATCGCGATCAAGCGCCTGCATGGCGTCTTCCGGCCGGCCCTCGCGGTGCTCCTGCCCGTGCCGGGCGGCCCGGTGCTGCTGCTCGACGCCGGCGCGAGCGTCGAGGTGCGGCCCGAGCACCTGGTCCAGTTCGCCTACATGGGGGCCTGCTTCATGGAGGCGGTCGTGGGGCGTGGAGCGCCCGCGCGTGGGCCTGCTGTCGGTCGGCGAGGAGGCGGGCAAGGGCACGCCCGACGTGCTGGCGGCCCACGCGCCGGCTCGCCGAGGGGGGCGCTCAACTTCGTCGGCAACCTCGAGGGCTTCGACCTGCCGTCGGCCGGCGCCGACGTCATCGTGACGGACGGCTTCACGGGCAACGTGGCGCTCAAGGTGCTGGAGGGGACCGTGCGCGACCTCTCGAGCGAGATTCGCTCGCGCATACGCAGCGGGGTCGTGTCGAGCCTCGGCGGCCTGCTCATCCGCGGCAAGCTCCGGGGGCGTGCGCGACGACCTCGACCCGGAGCACGTCGGCGGGGCGATCCTGCTCGGCCTGCGCAAGCCGGTCGTCGTGGCGCACGGGAGCTTCGGCCCGACCGGAATCGAGCATGCGGTCAAGCTGGCCCGCTCGGCGGTGGACGAGGACATGGTCGAACGCACCGCGAGCGCCCTCGAGAGCGCGGGCGTGTTGCGGTCCGCACCCGCTGGTAGCGTCGCCGAGCCATGACCCGAGAGGAGGTCCTCGAGCGCATCCGCGAGCACCTGGCCACCGAGTTGGAGGTCGATCCGGCGCGCGTCAACGAGACCACCCGCTTCCGCGAGGACCTGGAGGCGGACTCGCTCGATCTCGTCGAGCTCGTCGTCGAGCTCGAGGACAACTACGGCGTTCGCATACCCGACGAGGAGGCGGCGAAGATCCTGACCGTCGGACAGGCTGCGGACTTCGTCGCCGCCCATGCCGCGGAGATCGAGACCTGAGTCCCTGGAAGATCTGCTGGGCGAGCTGCCGGAGGAGACTTCGCCGGCAGGCGTTCACGCACGCGTCGTGGGTCGGTACGCGCGCCGAGTCCTACGAGCGGCTCGCGTTCCTGGGGGACGTCGTCCTGAGCCTCGCGGTCTCGACCCATCTCTACCCGCGCTTCGAGAGCTACGGCGCGGGACGGCTCACCAAGGTGCGCGCCCAGGCGGTCAGCGGCCCGTCCTGCGCGCGGGTTGCGCTCGGCCTCGGGGTGCCGCGACGAGCTGCGCGCCGCCGCACCCGAGGGCACCACCGGCCGCAGCGCGGAGATGCTCGTCGGCTCCGAGCGCGTGCTCGCCTCCGTCTGCGAGGCCGTGATCGGCGCCTCCTATCTCGCCTTCGGCTTCGACCGGACGGCGCCGGCGGTGGTCGAGTCGTTCGAGCGCGAGATCGAGGAGGCGCTCGAGCACCCGGTGGACTACAAGTCGGTGCTTCAGGAGCGGCTCGCGCGGCGCGCCGAGGTCGTGATCTACCGGACCGTCTCCGAGGAGGGACCCGCCGCACGACCGCTCGTTCATCGCGGTGGCCGAGGTGGCGGGGGAGGAGATCGGCCGCGGGGAGGGAAAGACCAAGAAGGGCGCGGAGCAGGAGGCTGCCCTCCAGGCTCTCGACGCCCTTGAAGAGGCGGCTTCCTAGTGCACCTGCGCTCGATCTCCATGAAGGGCTTCAAGTCCTTCCCGCAGCGAACCAAGCTCGAGTTCGGCACGGGCGTCTCGGTGATCGTCGGGCCGAACGGCTCGGGCAAGTCGAACATCACCGACGCCGTCCTGTGGGCGCTCGGCGAGCAGTCGCCGCTGGCGGTGCGCGGCCAGCCGATGAAGGACGTGATCTTCGCCGGCGGGCACGGTGTCGGCGGCTCCGGCGCAGCCGAGGTGGAGGTCGTGATCGACAACTCGGACGGCCGGCTCGACGCGAACTTCGCCGAGATCTCGATCGTGCGCCGGCTGGCGCGCGACGGCGAGGGCGAGTACCGCCTGAACGGCGCGCGCTGCCGGCTCGTCGACGTGATCGAGGTGCTCTCCGACTCCGGGCTCGGCAAGGAGATGCACTCGGTCGTCTCGCAGGGGAAGGTCGAGCAGATCGTGATGTCGCGCCCGCGCGAGCGGCGGCTCCTGATCGAGGAGGCCGCGGGGCTCGGCAAGCACCGCAAGCGCCGCCGCCGCGCGCAGCTCAAGCTCGAGCGCACCGAGGAGAACCTCTCGCGGGCGCTCGACGTGGAGCGCGAGGCGCGCTCGCGGCTGCGGCCGCTCAAGCGCCAGGCCGAGGCCGCCGAGCTGCACGAGCGGCTCGAGCGCCAGACGCTCGAGGCGCGCTACGCGCTCTCGCAGGACGCAGCGCGCGCCGCCCGGGCGGCCCTTGCCGAGGCCGAGGAGCGTGCGGTCGCGACACGTGCCGAGCGCGACGAGGCCGAGCGCCTGCTCGCCGAGGTGGCGCGCGCGGCGCGAGCAGGCCGAGGAGGCCTTCGCGACCCAGTCGCGCGCCCGCGAGCGGCTGCCAGGCGCGCCTCTTACGCGGCGCGCTCCGCGGCCGACCGGATCGCGCATGCGGCTCGAGCGCGTCGCGCGAGCAGGCCGCCGCGGCGGCCGAGCGGCGCGAGCGCAGGCTGCGCCAGCTCGAGCTGCTCGAGCAGCAGGCGGCGGCGGACGCCGAGCTCGCCGCGGGCGAGGAGGGCCCGGAGCTAGCGGATCGCAGCGATCGAGAAGGAGCTTGCCGCAGCTCGACGCGGGACGGACGGAGCGCCTCGGGCGCGAGCTGGCCGGGCTGGAGGAGCAGCTCGCGTCGGCGCGCGCGGAGGTCGCGACGACTCGAGGAGGCCGCCGCCGGCCGGCGCGCCGCGCTGGACGAGGCCGAGGACGCGGCCGCCGGCGCGCGCACGGCGCGCCGCGACGCCGAGCGGGCCGCCGAGGCAGCCCGGCGCCGCCGCGGCACGGGTGGGCGCCGAGCTCGCCGCGGTCAACCAGTTCGTGCGCGGCGCGGCCGGCGCCCAGGGCGACGCCCGGCCGCTGGCCGAGAGCCTTCGACGTCGAGCCGGGCTACGAGCTGGCGCTGGCGGCGGTGCTCGGGCCGCGGCTGACTGCGGGCGTAGTGGCCGGACCTCGCCGCCGGCGAGCGCCTGCTCGACGCCGCGGGCCGCGACGGCGGCAGCGCCCTGCTCGGCGACGCGAGCGGTCAGTTCCGTCAATATCGCTGACGGAAGTCGCCACTCGGCGGCGAGCCGCTCGGGAGCCACGTCCGCCCGGAGCCGGCGGTCGCCGGCGCTCGCCGCGCGGCTGCTCGGCGGCGTCGTGGTGGTCGACTCGCTCGACGCCCTCGCCGACTGCTTCTGCAGGCATGGCGGTCACCCGGACGGGCCGCGTCTATGACGCCCGCACCGGCGAGCTGAGCCAGGCGCCCGCGGGCGGCGAGGAGCGCCTGCTCGAGCAGCTCGGCCCGGCGCGACGAGCTCGTGGCCGCGGCCGAGCGCGCCGCGGGCGACGAGGCCGCTGCTCAGCACGGCGCTGCGAACGGGCCGGCGCGGCGGTGGGCCGACGCGGACGGCGCTCGCGAGGAGGCCGAGAACGACCTGCGCGCGCACCCTGCGCGAGCTCGCCGAGGCGCAGGAGACCGTGAACCGCGCGGAGTGGATCATCGCGCGCAGGCGCGAGGCGCCTGACGACGGGCCCGAGGCGGTCCGCCGCGCCGAGCTCACCGGCGGACCTGCGCGCCGAGCGCCGCCTGGCCGAGCGGATCGCGCGCGAGCGCGAGGAGCGCGCCCGCGCGCTGGCGTCGCTCCGGAGCGGCGCGGAGCGCGACCTCGCGCTCGGCGAGCGACGCGGGTCGCGCGGCGGCCGCCCTCGAGCGCGCCCGTGAGGCGCTGGTGGCGGCGCGCGACGGGCGTCGCAGGCCGAGCTCGACGCCGGAGCCGCCGCAGGCGACCAGACGGCCGCCGCGCTCAAGGCCTGCGCGCACGAGGAGGCCGAGCTGCAGGGCCGCCTCAAGCGGGCGAGCGACGCCGTCACCGCCGCGGAGGTGGCGGCGCAGCAGGTCGCGCGACAGCGCGGCCGAAACGGAGCGCGAGCTGGGCGAGCATCGCCGGCCGGCTCGGCCTGCCCGCCGAGCCCGCCGCCGAAGCGCTGCCGCCCGAGGAGCGCGAGGCGCTGCTCGCCCGCGCGTGGAGCGCCTGCAGCGGCGGCGCGAGCAGCTCGGGCCCGTCAACCCGCTCGCCAAGCAGGAGTACGAGGAGGCGGTGGCGCACGTCGAGGAGCTCGAGGCACAGCGCGGCGACCTCGAGACCGCCCTGGCCGAGCTCGAGGGCCTCATCAAGGAGACCGACCGCCGCATCCGCGAGAGCATTCGAGGAGACCTTCGAGGCCGCCGCGAAGAACTTCGAGGACGTCGTCGAGCACCTCTTCCCCGGCGGTCGCGGCCGGCTGCGCCTGGTCCACGCGGAGGCGGGGCCGCGCCCGGTGGTCGGCGGCGAGTCGCTGCCCGGCCCGCCCGGCGCCGAGGTCACAGAGCGAGGAGGAGCCCGAGCCGCGGCGAGGACGAGCAGCCCGAGGCGGGCGTCGAGATCGAGGTCACGCCGCCCGGGAAGTCGACGAAGCGCCTGTCGCTGCTCTCGGGCGGCGAGAAGTCGCTCGTCGCGCTGGCGTTCATGTTCGCCGTCTTCCTCGCGCAGCCGTGCCCGTTCTACATCCTGGACGAGGTCGAGGCGGCGCTCGACGACATCAACATCGACCGCTTCCTCCAGCTCGTCAAGCGCTACTCGGACCGCGCCCAGTTCATCGTCGTCACCCACCAGAAGCGCACGATGGACGCAGCCGACACGCTCTACGGCGTGAGCATGGGCGGCGACGGCATCTCACGGGTCGTGTCGCGCAAGCTCGCGGGCGCGGCCGCTGCCGGCAGCACGAGGCGCGCCGCGGCGGAACGAGCGCGGCCTAGCCGCGCGTCTATGCTCGCGCGGCCGATGGCCCGCTCCTGGCACGAGCTGTTCCTGACCGGCGAGGACGCGCCGCCGGCCGTGCCCGAGGCCGACGCGGAGCCCGAGCGCCGCGGCTTCTTCCGGCGCCTGCGCGAGAACATGTCGAAGACGCGCCAGGCGCTCGGCGCGGAGCTCCAGGCGACCGTCTTCCAGTCGCTCGACGACGAGGCGTTCGAGCATCTCGAGGAGACGCTGATCTACGCCGACGTCGGCGCCCCCACCACGGCCAAGATCGTCGAGCGGCTCGAGCTCGAGGCGGAGAGCGGCGAGCTGCAGGGCGGGGAGGACCTGTCGCGGCGGCTGCGCGAGCTCCTCGCCGACACCGCGCGAATCGACGGCGACACGATCGACCTGCGGCGCAGGCCCGACGGTGATCCTGGTGGTGGGGGTGAACGGCAGCGGCAAGACGACCACGATCGGCAAGATCGCCTGGCACCTGCAGCAGGAGCTCGGCCGCTCCGTGCTGCTCGCGGCGGGCGACACCTTCCGCGCCGCCGCCGCCGAGCAGCTCGGCCTCGTGGGCCGAGCGCGCCGGCTGCGAGCTCGTGCGGGGCGAGCCGGGCTCCGACCCCGGCGCCGTGATGTTCGACGCGATCGAGGCCGCCAAGGCACGCGACCGCGACGTCGTGATCTGCGACACGGCCGGGCGCCTCCACACCCAGCAGCACCTGATGGACGAGCTGCGCAAGGTGCGCAAGGTGATCGCCGCGCAGGCGCCGGGCGCGCCGCACGAGACGCTCCTCACGATCGACGCCACCACCGGCCAGAACGGCCTGCGCCAGGCGCTTCTGTTCCGTGAGGCGGTCGACGTGACGGGCATCGCCCTCACGAAGCTCGACGGCACCGCCAAGGGCGGGATCGCGCTCGCGATCGCCCAGGAGCTCGGCGTGCCGGTCAAGCTGATCGGCATCGGCGAGGCGCTCGAGGACCTGCGGCCGTTCGACCCCGACGACTTCGCGCGGGCGATACTCGAGCCGTGAGCGACGCGGGCCAGGGGCGAGGCGACGGCACGCGCGTGGTGCACGCCGGGCTGCCGGCGCCGGCCCAGGGCGAGCCGTTCCTGCCCGGGCCCGTCTTCGCCGCGCCCTTCCACGCGAGCGGCGATCCGGCCGAGGCGCCCTTCGCCTACACCCGCTACGGCAACCCGACCTGGGAGCGCTACGAGGCCGCCGTGGGCGGGCTCGAGGATGCCGAGGCGGTGTTGTTCGCCTCAGGCATGGCGGCCGCCGCGGCGCTCCTGCCTCACGCTCACGAGGCCGGGGGACGCGATCGCCGTCGACGAGAGCTGCTACCTGAACGTCCGCCGCGCTGGCGCGCACCCAGCTCGAGCCACGCGGGGTCGAGGTGCGCCTCGGGACGCCGGACGAGCTGTCCGAACGGCTGCGCGGGGCGCGTGATGCTCTGGCTCGAGACGCCCTCGAACCCGAAGCTCGAGGTCTACGACATCGCCGCGCTCGCGGAGGCGGCCCGCGCCGAGGGCGCGCTCACCGTGGTGGACAACACGACCGCCGGCCCGCTGCTGCAGCGGCCGCTCGACCTCGGCGCCGACGTGAGCCTCACGAGCGCGACCAAGCAGATGAGCGGCCACGCGGACGTCGTGCTCGGCTACCTGACGACGCGCGACCCGGCGCGCGCCCAGGCGCTGCGCGAATGGCGCCGCGACGCGGGCGCGATCCCGGGCCCGTTCGAGGCCTGGCTCGCACACCGCTCGCTGCCGACGCTCGCGCTGCGGCTCGAGCGCTGCTGCGACAACGCGCTCGCCATCGCACGGCTCCTGTCCGCACGCGACGACGTGGTATCGGTCGCCTACCCCGGGCCTGAGCGACGACCCCGGTCACGACGTGGCGCGGCGCCAGATGCGCGGCTACGGCATGGTCGTCTCGTTCGACCTCGGGAGCGAGGAGCGCGCCGAGCGCTTCCTGGCCGCAGCGGAGCTCGTGACCGACGCCACCAGCTTCGGGAGCGTCCATTCGACCGCCGAGCGGCGGGCCCGCTGGGGCGGCGACGACGTCCCGCCGGGCTTCATCCGCCTGTCGGCCGGCTGCGAGGACACCGCCGACCTGCTCGCCGACGTGGAGCGCGCCCTGAACGAAGCATGAACGGGCCGCTCCTCGTGACCGGCGCGAGCGGCTACCTCGGCCGGGCGGTCCTGCGGAGCTCGGAGCCGCCCGTGATCGCTACGCGCCTGAGCTCGGCCGAGGGCCCCGGCCCGGCGCTCGAGTGGCTGCGCCTCGACGTGCGCGACCAGGAGGCGGTGGACGCGCTGTTCGCGCGTGTCGGGCCGGCGGCCGTGATCCACACGGCCTACCGCCAGCAGGGGCCGGACGCCTGGGACACGAACGTGGCGGGGTCGGCGCACGTGGCGGGCGCGGCGGCGCGGGCGGGTGCGCGGCTCGTGCACGTCTCGACGGACGTGGTCTTCGACGGCACCGCCTCGCGGCCCTACCGCGAGGACGACGAGCCGAACCCGCTCGGCGACTACGGCCGCTCGAAGCTCGAGGCCGAGCGCGAGGTCCTGGCCGTCCATCCGGCCGCGCTCGTGGTCAGGACCTCGCTGATGGTCGGCGGCGGCCGAGCCGGGGACGCAGGAGCAGACCGTGCTCGCCGCGGCGCGCGGTGAGTCGGAGATGGCCTTCTTCGAGGACGAGTGGCGCTCTCCCGTCCTGGTCGATGACCTCGCCGCCGCCCTCGTCGAGCTGTCGGGGCGCACCGAGAGCGGCGTCCTGCACGTGGCCGGGCCTGAGGCCGTCAGCCGTTACGAGCTCGCCCGCACGATCGCCGCGGCCCACGGGCTGCCGCGCGAGCGCCTGCGGCGCGGGCGGCTCGCGGGCTCCGGCCTCGAGCGGCCCGCCCGTTGCGTGCTCGACTCGAGCCGCGCCCGCGCACTGCTCCGGACGCCGATCCGGGGAGTGAGCGAGCTCGGTCCCGTGACGGCGGGCGAGCCCCGTCCCTAGGATCGAGGAGTAGATGGAGGACTGGGTCTGGTGGATGATCGCTGCCGGGGTTCTCGCGGTCGGGGAGATCGCGACGCTCGGCTTCTTCCTCGGGCCGATCGCGATCGCCGCGGTCACGGCCGCCATCGTCGCGCTCATCGGCGGCGGGCTGGCGGCTCAGTGGATCGTGTTCATCGCGGTATCGCTGGCCTCGCTGCTCGTGCTCCGTCCGATCGCGAAGCGCCACCTGCGCACTCCCGGGCAGCTCCGGACCGGGACCGCCGCGCTCGTCGGCAGGCAGGCCGTGGTCCTCCAGCGGGTCGACCGCGACGGCGGGCAGGTCAAGCTCGCGGGCGAGGTCTGGTCGGCCCGCTCCTACGACGACGACGAGGCGTTCGAACCGGGCGCCCGCGTGGAAGTGCTGAAGATCGACGGCGCCACGGCGCTGGTCGCCGAATAGGAGGAACGAAGCGCCACATGGCTGCCCTGATCGTGCTCATCGTCATCGCCGTGGTCGTGCTGTTCACGCTCTCGCGCGGAATCCGGATCGTGCCGCAGGCGCGCGCGGGAATCGTCGAGCGGCTCGGCCGTTACCACCGCACGCTCGACGCCGGGCTCGCGCTCATCGTCCCCTACGTCGACCGCGTCAAGCCGCTGCTCGACCTGCGCGAGCAGGTGGTGTCGTTCCCGCCGCAGCCGGTGATCACCGAGGACAACCTGACGGTCTCGATCGACTCCGTCATCTACTTCCAGGTCACCGACCCGAAGGCCGCCACCTACGAGATCGCGGACTACATCGTCGCCATCGAGCAGCTCACCGTAACCACGCTGCGCAACGTGGCCGGCGGCATGACGCTCGAGGACACGCTCACCTCCCGCGACACCATCAACACCGCTCTGCGCGTGGTGCTCGACGAGGCCACCGGGCGCTGGGGCATCCGGGTCAACCGGGTCGAGCTGAAGGCCATCGACCCCCCGGTGACGATCCAGGAGGCGATGGAGAAGCAGATGCGCGCCGAGCGCGACAAGCGTGCGGCGATCCTGACGGCCGAGGGCGTCAAGCAGTCGCAGATCCTCACGGCGGAGGGCGAGAAGCAGTCGTCGATCCTGCGGGCCGAGGGCCAGAAGCAGTCAGAGATCCTGCACGCCGAGGGCCAGTCGAAGGCGATCGAGCAGGTCTTCGACGCGATCCACCGCGGCGACGCCGACCCGAAGCTGCTCGCCTACCAGTACCTCCAGACCCTGCCGCAGATCGCGCAGGGCGAGTCGAACAAGGTCTGGATCATCCCGAGCGAGATCACCCAGGCGCTCGCGAACATCGGCTCGGTGATCCCGAAGCCGGACCCCGGGCCGGCCGCGCCGCCCGTCGAGCCCGGTCCGCCCGCCCCGCCCGCGCCTCGTTAGGGCGGCCGTGGTCCTCTAGCCTCCGTCGTCCATGTTCGACGCCCTCTCAGACCGGCTCCAGCTCGCCCTTGGCGACGTCCGCTCGCGCGGCCAGCTGACCGAGGAGGACGTGAACAAGGCGATGCGCCAGGTGCGTCTCGCGCTGCTCGAGGCGGACGTCAACTTCAAGGTCGTCAAGCAGTTCACCTCCGCGGTCAAGGAGCGCGCGCTCGGCCAGGACGTGCTCTCCTCGCTCAACCCCGGCCAGCAGGTCGTGAAGATCGTCTCCGAGGAGCTGACCGAGCTGATGGGCGGCTCGGGACGCGACCTCGCCCTGGCGCGGCCCGGTCCCACGGTGATCCTGATGGCCGGCCTGCAGGGCTCCGGCAAGACGACCGCCTGCGGCAAGCTCGCCCGCCACCTGCGCGAGGAGCACGGCATGGACGTGGCCGTCGCGGCCTGCGACGTCTACCGGCCCGCCGCGGTCGACCAGCTCGTCAAGGTCGGCGCGCAGGCGGGCGCCACCGTCTACGAGCAGGGGACCGGCCGCAACCCCGTGGACATCGCCGAATGGGCGCTCGACCAGGCGAAGCAGGACCGCCGCGACGCGCTCATCATCGACACGAGCGGGCGGCTCCACATCGACGAGGAGCTCATGAAGGAGCTCGCCGACGTCAAGAAGCGGACGAAGCCTCACAACGTGCTGCTCGTCGTCGACGCGATGACCGGCCAGGACGCGGTCAACGTCGCGGAGCAGTTCGCCGAGACCGCAGCCTTCGACGGGGTCGTCCTCACCAAGCTCGACGGCGATGCACGCGGCGGCGCGGCGCTGTCGGTCAAGGCGGTCACCGGGAAGCCGATCCTGTACGCGTCGACGGGCGAGAAGCTCGGCGACTTCGAGCGCTTCCACCCCGACCGCATGGCGCAGCGGATCCTCGGCATGGGCGACGTGATGACGCTCGTCGAGAAGGCCGAGCGCCAGATGGACGAGCGCCAGGCGCAGGAGCTCGAGAAGAAGATCCGCAAGGAGCAGTTCACGCTCGACGACTTCCTCGAGCAGATGCAGCAGGTCCGCCGCATGGGCCCGCTCGGGTCGTTGCTCAAGATGATGCCCGGCGTGGGCCAGCAGCTCGGCGGCCTCAACGTCGACGAGAAGGAGCTCGACCGGCTCGAGGCGATCATCCGCTCCATGACGCCCGCGGAGCGCGCGAACCCGTCGATCATCGACGGCTCGCGGCGCAGGCGCATCGCGCGCGGCTCGGGCACCTCGGTGCAGGCGGTCTCGCACCTCGTCAAGCAGTTCGGCCAGATGAAGAAGCTGATGAAGCAGATCTCGAAGGGCCGGATGCCGAACCTGCAGCAACTGGCCGGCGGTCGCTAACCTCTTCCGGCCTATGTCCGTACGAGTCCGCCTCACCCGCGTGGGGAGCAAGAAGAATCCGATCTGGCGCGTGGTCGTCGCCGACCAGCGCTCGCCGCGCGACGGTCGCTTCATCGAGACGATCGGCCACTACAACCCGCAGACCGAGCCGTCGACGATCCTCATCGACGAGGAGCGCTTCCAGCACTGGGTCGCCCGCGGCGCGCAGCCGACCGGCACCGTAAAGCAGCTGATGAAGGCGCAGGCGAAGGGCCTGGCCGCCGATCCGAAGACCTCTGCCGCCGTTGCGGCCGCGAGCCCCGCCACGGCCGCGCCGGTTTCGATGGAGGCGGCCCCGCCGCCGTCGCAGGCCGAGGAGGCCCCGGAGGGGGAGGCCGCGCCCGAGGTTGACGGCGCCGGCTGAGGCGGAGGCCGCGCCCGAGGCCGAGGCTGAGGCCGCGCTCGACGCTGAGGCCCCCGCTGAGGCGGAGGCCGTACGCCGCCGAGCGGACGCCGAGGCCGGCCCCCGCTGACGCGGATGGCACGCCCGACGCTGACGCCCCGCCGGCCGAGGTCGCGGATGCCGCGCCTGTCGTCGAGGCGGACGCCGCGCCCGACCAAGCCTCGGCCCCCGCGGACGAGTCCGGCGGCGGCGAGTCCACCTCGGAGTAGGTGGACGAGCTACTCACCTATCTCGCCCGGTCGCTCGTCGACAGTCCGGACGAGGTGAGCGTCGAGTCCTTCGAGGAGCCGGACGGCACCGTCGTGCTCGAGCTGCACGTCGCGGAGGACGACGCGGGCAAGGTGATCGGACGCGGCGGCCGGACCGTCGCGGCGCTGCGGACGGTGATCAAGGCGTCTGCCGTCCGTCAGGGAACCCGCGTACTGGTCGACGTCGTCGATTGACGCTCGTCACGGCCGGGCGGGTGGGCAAGCCGCACGGCCTCGACGGCAGCTTCTACGTGGACGGCGCGCGCCACCCGCTCCCCGAGGGCGCCGAGGTGGTGCTCGGATCGAAAGCTCGGGTCGTCGAGCGCCGGGCGGGCACCGACGAGCGGCCGCTGATCCGGCTGTCCGGCCTCGACGACGCGCGCGCCGTGCGCGGGGAGACGATCCTGATCGAGGACGAGCTCGCGGCCGACGAGTGGCTCGCCTCCGACCTCGCCCGCTGCCACGTGGCCGGGCTTGGCCCGGTGGCGCGGGTGGTCGACGGTCCCTCGTGCAGCCTGCTCGAGCTCGAGGACGGCACGCTCGTCCCGCTCGTGTCCGACGCGATCGAGAGCATCGACCTCGATGCCCGTGAGATCCGCGTGAACCGGGGGTTCCTCCGGTGAACATCGACGTCGTCACGCTGTTCCCGGCCTGGTTCGACTGGTTCACGAGCCAGCGCCACGTCACGAACGCCCGTGAGCTGGGCCACGAGTTGTCGTTCGTCGACCTGCGGGCGAGCACGCCGCTGAAGGCCGGTCAGGTGGACGACACCCCCTACGGTGGCGGCGCCGGGATGGTCATCCGGGTGGACGTGGTCGAGGCCGCGCTGCGCGCCCGCTACGAGGTCGACCCGCTGGAGCTCCGCGAGCACAGGCGCGTGGTGGCGCTCGCACCCGGCGGCCGTCGGTTCGACGACGCGCTCGCGCGTGAGCTCGCGGGCGAGCCCGCCCTGACGCTTCTCTGCGGGCGCTATGAGGGCTTCGACGAGCGGGTCCACGAGCAGCTCGCCGGCGATGTGGTGTCGATAGGCCCGTACGTCCTGTCGGGCGGCGAGCTGGCGGCGATGGTCGTGTGCGACGCCGTGATCCGAAAGCTGCCCGGGGCCCTCGGGCACGAGGAGAGCGCGGTCGAGGAATCGTTCAGCGAGGCCCTCGAGGGCGCGCCCGAGTATCCGCACTACACCCGGCCGTTCGACTGGCATGGCCACACCGTGCCGGATGTCCTCCTCTCCGGGGACCACGCGCGGGTGCGCGAGTGGCGCCTCGAGCGGAGCCGCGAGCGCGCCGGGCCCGACATGCGCTCCTGAGGTCCCGAAAGGCTTCGCTACCATTGCCCATCACGCGCGACGGCTCCCGGGAGGTCGCGCTTTCTTGTGCCTCCCGAAGTGGACCGAAGCGACGAATCCCACTCACCAATGCCCGGCCTCATCGACAGCATCGAGCGCGCTCAGCTGCGTCGCGTCCCCACGTTTCATGCGGGCGACCGCGTGCGCGTGCACTTTCAGGTGGTCGAGGGCCAGCGCCGCCGCACGCAGGTGTTCGAGGGCATCGTGATCAAGCGCCAGGGAACCGGCGTGCGCGAGACGTTCACGGTGCGCAAGCAGTCCTTCGGCGTCGGCGTCGAGCGGACCTTCCCGCTGCACTCGCCGAAGATCGAGCGCATCGAGATCGCTGCCCGCGGCGACGTCCGCCGCGCCAAGCTCTACTACCTGCGCGACAGGGTCGGACGCGCCTCGCGAGTCCGCGAGCGCCGCTGGACCGGCGCGGTCGAGCAGGTCGAGGCGGGAGCGATGCCCGCGGACGACGCGCCGCGCCCCGGCGAGGAGGAGCTCGCCGACCAGGTGGAGGCAGAGGAGGCGGAGGCCGCCGAGGCCGAGGCCGCTGAGGACGGCGATGGGGCTGCTGCCGGGGGCGGCGAGGCCGCTGCCGCCGATGACGAGGCCGCTGCCGCCGAGGCGCGAGCGCGCTGCCGCCGATGACGCTGCCGCCGCGGGCGAGCCGGCCGCAGACGACCGAGGCCGCCGCAGACACCGAGGCCGCCGACGACAGCGAGGCGCAGCCCGGCGACGACAAGTCGTAGGGCGGCTCCGGAAGCCTGGATCGGCTCAGGGTGGCGCGCAGCAAGGAGAAGAGCACCCGCGGCTCACTGATCGAGCTGGTCACGATCGTCGCTGTCGCGCTCGGTCTGGCGCTCGGGATTCAGGCCTTCCTCGTCAAGCCGTTCCGCATCCCGAGCGAATCGATGGTGCCGACGCTGCAGATCGGCCAGCGAGTGCTGGTGGACCGGGTGAGCTTCCGCTTCAGCGATCCGGACCGCGGCGACATCGTCGTCTTCAAGCCGCCGGCAGGCGCCGACACGAACAGCTGCGGCGTCCAGCACCCGGGCGACACGCCGTGTCCGGAGCCGACGGAGGAGCGCTCTGACACGAACTTCATCAAGCGTGTGGTGGGCCTGCCGGGCGACCGCCTCAAGGTGATCGACGGGTCCGTCTACATCAACGGACGCAAGCAGGACGAGCCGTTCGCGCGGCCCGATTCCGAGTGCGGGATCTGCAACCTGCCGGGCGAGATCACGATCCCGGAGGACCACTACTTCATGATGGGCGACAACCGCGGGGCGTCGGCGGACAGCCGCGAGTGGGGTCCCGTGCCCAAGAAGTGGATGATCGGCAAGGCCTTCATGACGTACTGGCCGCCGAACCGGATCGGCTTCCTCTAGCCGCCCGGCGGCGCATCTGCGGCTCTACCGCGGGCCGTTCCAGAACCGGTCTCGACCGGTCCCGTGGATCGTTCCGCCGTGCGCGGTCCTATGATCGGCCGCGATCGTGGGGACCTCGGAACCTTCCGATACGCCGCCCAGCCGGTCACCGGACAAGTCGGACACGGTGGCGACGGCTGCGCGGGCCGCGGCAGTGAAGACGTCCGAGCCGAACGGCTCCAAGGCCGCCCGTCGCCGGGCGCGCGCGAAGCGTCGCGCCGCCACGGGCCGGCGGCTCTTCGCCTTCGACCGCGACTTGGGCTGCCGCTACGTCGCGGGGGCGGACGAGGCGGGGCGGGGCTCGCTCGCGGGCCCCCTCGTCGCCGCCGCCGTGCTGTTCGACCTCGAGCGGCTCACGCTCTCGGACCGGCGCGCGCTCTCGAAGCTGAACGACTCGAAGCAGCACACCACAGAGGGCCGTGAGGAGCTCTATCCGATTGTCATGCGGGCGGCGGCGCAGTCGCTGATCGTCTCGCGCTGTGTCCGGGGGATCGACGCCCGCGGCCTTCACAAGACGAACCTCGAGGCTCTGCGGACCGCCCTGCTGGGTGTCGCCCGGCCGGGCGCGGTCTGCCTCGTGGACGGCTTCAACGTCCCCGCCTTCGGCTTCGAGCAGCGCGCCGTGATCGACGGCGACTGCCGCAGCGCCGCCATCGCCGCGGCCTCGGTGCTCGCAAAGGTGAGCCGCGACCGCTACATGCGCCGCGCGGCCGAGCGCCATCCCGGATGGGACTTCGAGACGAACGTCGGCTACTCGACCCCCGAGCACCGGGCGGCGATCGCAGCCATGGGGGTCTCGCCTCTGCACCGGATGTCCTTCCAGTCGATCGCCTACACGCAGCTGGCGCTCGAGGGCTAGCTGAGCGGCGCGGGACGGGCGCAGCCGCCGCAGGGCGGGCGCAGCCACCGCGTTCGAATACGTCCTATCTACGTTGACGGCAATAGTCGCCGTCAACGTAGATCGCGTGGTCGCGTGCCGATCGCTCGGGCCCGGCGGTCGGGCCGTGCGGGGACGGCGGCCGGGCCGGCCGGGTGGGCGCGGCTTCAGAACGCGCCCTCGAGATGCTCGAGCTCGATCAGGCGCCCAGCCGGGTCGAGGCTGATCCCGATCGCGTCGAAGCGGATCTCCGGTGGTGAGGAGCGGCCGAGCCGGTCGTGGGCGCCGGCCAGCCATTCGCGCGCCATGGCTCGCACGCGCTGCTGTTTCCGGGTCCCGATGGCGGCGAGCGGGCCGAGTGCGCCGGGAGAGGCCCGCAGGACCCTGGTCTTGACTTCACAGAAGACCAGATAGCGCTCGTCGCGCACGACGAGGTCGAGCTCGCCGTAGCGGGTGCGGAAATTGCGGTCGACGATCTCGAGGCCGCGCGCCTCGAGATGCCGTGCGGCGAGCTCCTCGCCCGCGGCCCCGAGCACCCGGCGGGGGTCGGTGCCGCCATCCGCGCTCACCGCGCCCTCCGCTCCCACCCGCCGAGCGCGCGGCGGACGAGATGGCCGTCGACCTCGAGCGTTCCGAGCGCGGATCGCACCTGCGCGGCGCTCCTGCCGGTCCGCTCCGCGATCGCGTCGATCGAGGAGCTCTGCTCAGCCGCCTCAAGGACGCCGCGAAGCACCGGGTCGTCTGGGAGCGGCGCGGGGCGGGTGTGATCGGGCGGCCGCCGGACGTCGACGCCGAACAGCTCGTCGAGGATGTCCTCGGTCGCGGTGATCGGCACGGCGCCGTCGCGCAGCAGCGCGTTGGTCCCGTGAGCGAAGCGCGAGGTCACTCGGCCCGGCACCGCCGCCACCGAGCGACCCAGGTCGCGCGCGAAGTCGGAGGTGATCAGGCTGCCGCTCGGCTGCGCGGCCTCGACCACCACGGTCATGCGTGCGAGGCCGGCCATGATCCGGTTGCGCGCCGGGAACGCCCACAGGAAGGGCTCCGTTCCGGGAGGCAGCTCGGACAGCACCACGCCCGCATCACGGACCTGCGCGTGCAGCCCGCGATGGCGCCGCGGATAGGCGACGTCGGGCCCGCAGGCGAGCACCGCGAGCGGCAGCCCGCCCCCGTCGAGACAGCCGCGGTGCGCCGTGGCATCGATGCCCAGCGCCAGCCCGCTGACGACGGGCACTCCGGAGGCCCCGAGGCCGCGCCCGAGCGAGTACGCGACCTCCGCGCCGTAGGGGCTCGCCCGGCGGGTGCCGACCACCGCCACCGCCGGCTCTTCGCGGAGCGCGTCGAGCGCGTCGGCCCGCCCGGCTCCGAAGAGCACGGCCGGCGGGTCGTCGAGCTCGCAGAGGAGCGACGGGTACGAGGCCGCGTGTGCGCAGACGGCGAGCGATCCCGGCCCGTCGAGCTGCTCGCGGCGGGCGTCCGCGTCGAATGACTCGAGGAAGGCGAGCGCCTCGCCGATTCGCCTGCCCGCGGCGGCCGCGAGCAACTCGTCCTCCGGCAGGCCGAGCAGGCCCGGCACGCGGCGCTCCCGGCGCCGGGTGAGGAGACCCGCGATCCGGGGCGCCAGATGGGCGATCAGCGAGCTGCGCCGCAGGCATGGATCGCAGACGTCGATCATGCCGCCAGCGCCTCCCAGCTGTCGACACGGTAGGAGAGCGCCTCGTCGAGGTCACGCGGCGCCACGGCGTCGCGCCCATCGAGGTCGGCGATCGTCCGCGCAACCCGCAGCACGCGGTCGTGGCCGCGCCCGCTCAGGTCCATGCGGCTGCGCACCGCGAGCAGCCGCGCGGCGAGCTCACCGCCGGCCGGCACCTGCCGCCGCGTGAGCCTGCCGTCCATGTCTCCGTTGCACAGCGCGTTGGTCCCGCGCAGCCGCTCGCGCTGGCGCGCGCGGGCCGCCACAACGCGCCCGAGCACGTCGGCGGAGCAGGACGAGCGGCCGCCCTCGCTGCCGGCGAGCTCCACGGCGGGGACTCGCTCCACCTGGCAGACGAGATCGATGCGGTCGACGAGCGGCCCGCTCAGGCGCCGCCGGTAGCGGGCGAGCTGGCCGGGCTCGCAATCGCAGCGGTCCGCGGGCCGAGCGCACGGGCAACGGTTGCAGGCGGCGATCACGATCGCGTTCGCCGGGAACTCGAGCGTCCGCTGGCCGCGCATCACCTCGACCCGTCCCTCCTCGAGCGGCTGACGCAGAGCGTCCACGGCCATGCGGCTGAACTCGGGCAGCTCGTCGAGGAAGAGGACGCCGCGGTGCGCCAGCGTGATCTCGCCCGGCATGGGCCGTGTCCCGCCGCCGACGAGGCCCTGAGGCGAGATCGTGTGGTGCGGAGCGCGAAACGGCCTCTCCGCCGCGAGCCGGCCGCTCCCGATCCCGGCGACGCTGTGCACCTGGGTGATCTCGAGCGCCTCGTCGAACGTCGGTGGAGGCAGGATGCCGGGCAGCCGCCGCGCCAGCATCGTCTTGCCCGCGCCCGGCGGGCCGACCATGAGCAGGTTGTGGCCACCGGCGGCGGCGATCTCGAGCGCCCGCTTGGCGTCCTCCTGGCCGCGGACGTCGGCCAGGTCGACCGCCGACTCGTCCCGCCCCGCGACCGGCAGGGCGGGCTCGACGGGATCTGGTTGCCAGCGGCCGTGGAGCATGTCCGCGAGCCGCGCGAGCGACGGGATGCCGCTCACCGAGACGCCTTCGACCAGCGCCGCCTCGGGAGCGTTCGCGACCGGCACGAGCAGACGCCCGTGGCCCGCGCTGCGGGCACCGAGTGCCGCGGCCAGCGCGCCCCGAACAGGGCGTATCTCGCCGGACAGCGACAGCTCACCCGCCACCGGGCAGCCGGCGAGCGCGTCGGCCGGCACGCGCTCCGTCGCGACCAGCAGGCCGACCGCGATCGCGAGGTCGAACGCCGCCCCTTCCTTGCGCACGTGCGCGGGTGCGAGGTTCACGGTGATGCGCTGCTGGGGAAAGCCGAGCTCCGAGTTGAGCAGCGCCGCGCGGACGCGCTCACGTGATTCGCGTACCGCGCGATCGGGCAGCCCGACGAGCGTGAACGCGGGCAGCCCGCGGCGGACGTCGACCTCGACGGTGACCTCGTGGCTGCGGATGCCCTCGAGGGCGAAGGTGCTGACGGCGGCGAGCACGGGAGGGCACGCTAGGACGGGCCGTGTAACGCGTGGGGACGCGCGAGTAACAACCACGCGAAAAGCCAGCCTCCCTATCCTCGCGGGCCGATGGCCGTCGCCGACCGCACCCCGCGCGTCCTCTCGATCGCCGGCTCCGACTCCGGCGGCGGCGCAGGCATCCAGGCCGACCTGAAGGCCTTCGCCCGCTGCGGAGTGCACGGCATGACGGCGATCACCGCCGTGACCGCTCAGAACACGAGCGCCGTCACCGCGGTCTACCCGCTGCCGCCGGAGGCGATCGTCGAGCAGATCCGGGCCGTGGCCGAGGACATCGGCGTCGACGCCGTCAAGATCGGCATGCTGGGGACGGCGGAGACGATCGCGACCGTCGCGCAGGCGCTCGACCTGGTCGGCACGGCCCCGGTCGTGCTCGACCCCGTGATGATCGCGGAGAGCGGCGCGCGGCTCCTCGACGAGGACGCGCTCGATGCGCTGCGGACCAAGCTGCTCCCGCGTGTGACGGTCGTGACGCCGAACCTCCCCGAGGCCCGTGTGCTGGCGGGCGAGGACGCCGATCCCGCGACCCTCGCGCGCGCAATTCACGCCCTCGGACCGCAAGGCGGTCGTCGTGACAGGCGGCCACCGGGAGGAGGCGACGGACGTCTTCTTCGACGGCGAGCGGCTCGTCGAGATCGCCGGCGAGCGCCATCCGGACGGCGCGGCGCACGGGTCGGGCTGCACGCATTCCTCGGCGCTGGCGGCCGGGCTGGCGCTCGGCCTCGAGCCGCTCGAGGCCGCCGAGCGGGCCAAGCAGATCGCCTCGGAGGCGGTGCGCGACGGCCTGCGCGACGTCGGCGCGGGCGCGGGGCCGGTGGACGTGATCGGGCTCGCCAGTCGGCGAGCCAGCCACCCCTCCGTGCCATAATCGAGTGCCCGCCGCCGGCGGGTGAAACGTGTGACCGTCAACAGCCCCAGGAGGGGAGACCGATCAAGTTCCTGCGCATGAAGCCCGGTCACGGCGAGGTGGTTCTCGCCGAGGGCGATCCGCGCGTGCAGGAGGACGAGGAGCGCCTCGTCGAGGAGTTCCGGCGCCAGCTCGACGAGGGCATGTGGGCCGCCGTCCCGACCACTAACGCCGGCAGCGGGCGCCGCGAGGCGCAGCTCGTCAAGGACTTCGGCGACGTCCCGATCGACGCGGAGCGCGTGATCTTCTTCCCGCGCGCGTCCGGAGGCTGACCCGGCCGAGACGATGCTGCTCGCCCTGCTCGCACTCTCTCTGATCGCCCTGGTGCTGGCGGCGCCGCTGATCGTGAAGGCGGTCGAAGCGCCTCCGCGAGAACGGGCGCCCGCGCCGGCGTCGCGGCGAGGGAGGGCTCGAGCAGCTCTCGCTCTACGACCCCGGCCGCGAGCGGCGCGCCGAGCAGCGCGCCCGCGAGCTGCTGCGCTCGTGTGTCAACGAGGAGGAGTGGTCCATGTACCGCGACCTCGGCTTCATCCGGGTCGCGGGCCGCCACGCGCGCCGCGACGCCGACAAGAACGCCGGGCCCGCATACGCCTACCTCGTCTACCCGCACAAGCCGATCGTGGCCTACGTGCCGGCCAGCGGGCAGCTCCTCAGCGAGTACTGCGTCGAGTTCCCCGACCTGACCGGGGGCGGCGGGCGCCAGCGCCTGCCGGCCTCGGACGACGTGCTCGCCAAGTGGATGGCCCTCACCTCCGACGAGGACCGCGTGATCCGGCGCGCCAACCTGCATCTGGTCGGCCGCCAGCACGATCCCGCTCGCGTGCGGCGCGACCTCTGGCGGCTCGCGGAGTGGGAGCGCCGGCGCGGCCGCCGGCCGGAGATCCAGCAGAAGAGCCGGTGAGCGGCGACCTCCGCAGGCGCAGCCGGGTCATCCTCGACGGCCCGGACCGAGCCCAGGCGCGCGCGTACCTGAAGGGCATCGGCTTCGACGACGACGCCCTCCAGCGCCCGATCGTCGGCATCGCCAACACCTGGACCGAGACGATGCCGTGCAACTTCCACCTGCGCCGCCTGGCCGAGCGCGTCAAGGACGGCGTGCGCGCCGCCGGCGGCACGCCGATGGAGTTCAACACCGTCGCCATCTCGGACGGCATCACGATGGGCACCGAGGGCATGCGCTCCTCGCTCGTGAGCCGCGAGGTGATCGCCGACTCGATCGAGCTCGTCGCGCGCGGCCACATGTTCGACGCGCTGGTCGCGCTCTCCGGCTGCGACAAGACGATCCCGGGCTGCGTGATGGCCCTCGCCCGGCTGAGCGACGTGCCGAGCCTGATGCTCTACGGCGGCTCGATCGCGCCCGGGCGCTGGCGCGGCAAGGACGTGACGATCCAGGACGTGTTCGAGGGCATCGGCGCGCACGCCGCGGGCGACCTGTCGGACGACGACCTGCTCGACCTCGAGAACCACGCGAGCCCGGGCGCCGGGGCCTGCGGCGGCCAGTTCACGGCCAACACGATGGCGATGGCCTTCGAGGTGCTCGGCATCTCCCCGATGGGCAGCTCGATGGTGCCGGCCGAGGACGGCAAGAAGGGCCAGGTCGCCGAGGACTGCGGGCGGCTCGTGCTCGAGGTGCTGGAGCGAGGGATCACCCCGGCGCAGGTGATCACGAGAGAGTCGCTCGAGAACGCGATCGCGGCCGGGGCGATGTCGGGCGGGTCGACGAACCTCGTCCTGCACCTGCTCGCGGTCGCGCACGAGGCGGGCGTCGAGCTCGAGCTCGAGGACTTCGACCGGATCGCCTGGCAGACGCCGCTGCTATGCGACCTCAAGCCCGGCGGCCGCTACGTGGCGACCGACCTCTACAGGGCCGGCGGCGTGCCGCTCGTGATCCGCCGCCTCGCGGAGACCGGACTGCTGCACGAGGACGCGCTCACCGTGACCGGCCAGACGATCGGCGAGGTGGCCGCCGCAGCCGAGGAGACCGAGGGCCAGGACGTGGTCCGCTCCGTCGACGCGGCGCTCAAGCCGAACGGCGGCTTCGCGATCCTGCGCGGCAACCTCGCCCCGGAGGGCTGCGTCGTCAAGCTCTCGGGCCACGACCGCCTCGAGCATCGCGGCCCGGCGCGCGTCTTCGAGTGCGAGGAGGACGCCTTCGCCGTCGGTGATGGACAAGTCGATCGAGCCGGGCGAGATCGTCGTGATCCGCAACGAGGGGCCGAGCGGCGGCCCGGGCATGCGCGAGATGCTGCACGTGACGGCCGCGCTCGTCGGCGAGGGGCTCGGCGACTCGGTCGCCCTGCTCACCGACGGCCGCTTCTCGGGCGCGACGCACGGCTTCATGGCCGGCCACGTCGCGCCCGAGGCCCGCCACGGAGGGCCCATCGCGGCGATCCGCGACGGCGACACGATCGTCTTCGACGTGGCCGCGCGCGAGCTGAACGTCGAGCTCTCGGACGAGGAGATCGCGGAGCGGGTGGCTGCCTACGATCAGCCGGCGCCGAAGTACAACGGCGGCGTGCTCGGCAAGTACGCCAAGCACGTGGGCTCGGCGGCCGCGGGCGCCGTTACGAGCTAAGCCGCCTGGGACTCGCCCGGCACGGGCGCCCGGTCCGCCGCGCGCCCGGTCTCGACGAGGAAGTCGAGCATGACGTCGTTGAAGGTCTGCGGCCGCTCGGCCATCGGGATGTGCCCGGTCTCCTTCATCACGAGCTTGCGCGAGTCGGGGATCAGCCGCTCGAACTCGTTGGCGTCGCGCACCGGGAGGATCGCGTCCTTCTCGCCCCAGACGATCAGCGTCGGCTGGCGGATCTCCGGCAGGCGGTCGCGGAAGTCGTAGTCGAGGTTGGCCCGGAGGGCGTCCTGGAAGCCCGGCTTGCCGGCGCCCTTGAAGAAGCCCTCGTAGGCGAGATCGGGCTTCAGCCGGCTCGGGTGGCGGGCGACCAGGGCGAGCGAGTGGTGACGCGAGCGCGGCCTGGAGGCGAGGAACCGGTACTGAGCCGCGCTGTGCGTGACCACCGCGCTCACCAGCCGGCCGACCGCGACGACAGGCGCTGTCGCGATGTCGGCGCTCGCGATCCCGGCGGCCGAGACGAGCACGAGCTGGTCGATTCGCTCCGGGAACTGGATCGCCACCTCGGCGGCGACGAAGCCGCCCATCGAGTTGCCGACGATGTCGACCCTGCCGAGGCCGAGCTTCTCGCACAGGGCGTCGACGCAGCGGCCGTACCCCGAGATGCTGATCCGCTCGCGCGGCATCGGCGTGAGCCCGAACCCGGGCAGGTCCAGCGCGATCACGCGGCGTTCCTGCGCGGCGCGCGGGATGTTCTCGAGCCAGTTCTGCCACTGGCCGCCGAGCCCGTGCACGAAGACGATCGGCTCGAGCTCGCCGTCGCCGATGTCGACGAAGTTGACGGGAGTGCCGTCGACCTCGACCTGATGCAGGTGCGCAGGCCAGTCGATCGTCCGCCAGTCCGGCGACGCCGTGGTGCCGTACTCGGCGTCCGCGGCCCGCGCGCTGCGATACCTGGCGGGCGCCGGGGGGAGAGAAAAGTTCGCCATGGCTTTCTAGGGTACGGCGAAATGGCCAAGATCGCGCTGGACATCGACTCGACGCTGCATCCCTACTGGGACCTCCTCCAGCGGGTGGTGAAGGAGCGCTACGGAATCGAGCTGCCCTACGAGGAGCAGCGCGACTGGGGGATCACGGCGCTCGAGCGCGACGCCGTCATCCACTGCGTCGAGGAGACCCACTCCGACGAGAACATCGCCGCCGGCGTCCCGTACCCGGACGCGGTCGAGACGGTGCGCGACTGGCACGACCAGGGCCACTGGATCCACGTGACGAGCCACCGGCGGATGAGCACCTACCCGGCCACGGAGGCCTGGCTCGAAGCCATCGGGATGCCCTACGACGACCTGCACTGCTCGTTCGACAAGGTGCCGCGCTGCGCCGAGCTCGGGATCGACGTGCTGGTGGACGACAGCCCGGTCAACATCGCCAGGGCGCGCGAGGCGGGAATCGTGCCCGCGACGATCGTGCACCCCTGGAACGAGGAGCTGGTCGAACGGGACGGCGTGATCGGCGCGCGCGACTGGAAGGGACCTGCGCCGGCAGCTCGAGCCGGTGCTGGAGCGGATCGGCGCTGATCACGGCGTCGGCGCGGCCTGCTTGAATCGGGCGGACATGGCCGACTCGCGCACGACCCTCTCGCGCGCGAGCGCGAGCGCGAGCGTCGAGCGTCGCTCGTGCCGTCCGAGTCGCTCAAGGACCACCTGCCCGGGGTCGAGCCCGAGCGGCGGCTGAACGACTGGGGGCGCTCCGAGCGCATCGAGGGAGTCTTCGATCAGACGCTCGTCGAGTTCTTCTACCGCTACTGGTTTCGCGCCGAGGTCGAGGGCATCGAGAACGTGCCGTCCACCGGCGGCGCGCTGCTCGTCTCGAACCACTCGGGCGCGCTGCCGCCGGACGCCGCGATGCTCGCCAAGGCGATTCGCGAGGAGCACCCGCATCCGCGCCCGCTGAACATCACGGTCGAGCATTTCTTCAACGGCTATCCGGGCTTCAGCGCGCTGCTGCCGAAGATCGGCTGCGTGGCGGCGCACCCGGCGAACGTGCACAGGCTGCTGAACGACGAGGAGCAGCTCGTGCTCGTCTTCCCGGAGGGCCGGAAGGGGACCGCGAAGCTCTACAAGGACCGCTACCGGCTGCGGCGCTTCGGCCGCGGCGGCTTCGTCGAGGCGGCGATGCGCGCCCGGACGCCGATCGTCCCGGCCTGCGTGATCGGGGCCGAGGAGGCGGCGCCCGGTGTTCGCGCAGGTCGGCCTGCTGAAGCGCGTGACCGGGCTGCCCTACTTCCCGGTCACGCCGACCTTCCCGCACTTCGGCCTGTTCGGCATGCTGGGATACCTGCCCGCCAAGTTCAAGCTGCGCTTCCTCGAGCCGATCGAGTTCGGCGAGGGCGACTCGCACGAGGACAAGGCGCTCGTCCAGACCGTCGCGCAGGAGGTTCGCGCGCGGATCCAGGAGAACCTCTGGGACATGCTCGCCACGCGCAAGTCGGTGTGGATCGGGTGACCGCCGGGGAAGCATCCGGCTCGGCCGGATGCGCGCGACGTTGATTCGCGCCGCATACTCGTCACCGGGCTGTCGACCTACTGGGGCGGGCGGCTCGCGCAGGCGCTCGAGGCGTTCCCCGAGGTCGAGGCGGTCATCGGGGTCGACAACGAGGAGCCCTCGGTCGAGCTCGAGCGCACCGAGTACGTGAAGGTGGGGGCGCAGCACGCCCTGCTGCGGCGGGTGGTCGAGGCGGCCGAGATCGACACGGTGGTGGACACGCGGCTCGTGGTCGACTCCAACACGACCTCGTCCTCGAAGGCCCACGAGAACAACGTGATCGGGACGATGAACATCCTGGCCGCCTGCAGCGGGCCGGAGTCGCCCGTGCGCAAGATGGTCTTCAAGTCGTCGACGCACTACTACGGCTGCGAGCAGGACGACCCGCCTTCTTCGACGAGACGATGCGCCGCCCGCACCCGCCGCGCACGGGAATCGAGCGCGACGTCGTCGAGGCCGAGGCCTCGCTCGCCGAGTTCGCCGAGCGCAACCCGGCCACCACGGTCACGATGCTGCGCTTCGCCAACGTGCTCGGGCCGGACGTGCGCACGTCGCACATCGACCTCTTCTCGCTGCCCGCCGTGCCGATGATCCTCGGCTTCGACCCGCGCTACCAGTTCGTCCACGAGGACGACGTCGTCCACGCGCTCGAGCACGCCGTCCAGAACCGCATCTCCGGGCGTCTTCAACGTCGCCGGCGACGGCGTGCTCGCCCTGAGCGAGGTCGCCGGGCTGCTCGGCAAGCCGTACGCGCCGGTGCTGCCGCCCTGGGGGACCGGGCATCGCGGCCGCCGTGCTGCGGCGAGTCGGCATCCGCATCCCGCCGGAGGCGATGAACCAGCTGCGCTACGGCAGGGGCGTCGACAACCGCCGCTTCAAGGCCAGCGGCTTCCACTACCAGCACACGAGCCGCGAGACGGTGCTCAAGCTCGGCGAGTACATGCGCCTGCACCCGGTCGTGCGCGGCGCGCAGGAGCGCTACCGCTACGAGCGCGAGGTCGAGGAGTTCCTGCGCTGGAGCCCGCACGTCAAGCAGCTCGGGAGCGAGGCAGGCGGCCGCGCTCAGCCGCGAGCAGGTCGTCGAGCTCCAGCGCCTGCTCGAGAGGGCGGGGGACGGCGGCGAGCGGCGACGCAGGACGCGCGAGCAGCGGCTGGCCGCCGCCGAGGAGCGCGCGCCGCCAGGCGACCGAGCGGCTAAGATGGCGAGCAACGCGCGTCGAGCGGCGCTGAAGGCGACCGAGCGCGCCAAGAAGGCCGAGCGGCGGCGCGCCAGGCGGCCGAGGACGCGGTCGAGCGCGCCCGCGCGCGGCCCGGCGACCGAGCCGGAGGCCGCGCCGCGCCGGCCGATCGACCACTACGACGAGCTCGCGGCCGAGGAGGTGATCGCGCTGCTCGCGTCGCTCGATCGCGACGACCTCGGCGCGCTGCGCGACTACGAGCGTGAACACGCCAATCGCCCGAGGGTGATCAGCGCGATCGATTCGGTGCTGGCGCGCGGCGGAGCGCCCGTGTAAGGCGCAACCCGGCTTTCAGCCGTGGGCGAACGCCGAAGCGGTCCCTACACTGATTCGGGTCCGGCATGAGGCACAAGTCCTTCATCCTCGTGGCGGTTCTCCTACTGCTACTGGTCGGCGGAGCCGTCGCTGCGTATGCGTACGACTCGTCGCGCAAAGATCGCATCGCCGAGGGCGTGACGGTGGCCGGAGCCCCGGTCGGCGGCATGACGACCGCCCAGGCGCACAGGGTGCTCGAGCGCGAGCTGAAGGAGCCGCTCGAGCAGCCGGTCGCGGTCGTCTACAAGGGAACCCGCTTCAACCTCTCGGCAGAGGACGCCGGGGTCACCGCGGACATCGGCGGCATGGTCGACGAGGCGATCGCGAAGAGCCGCGAGGGCAGCATCTTCACCCGCGTCGCACGCGACCTCACAGGCGGCGAGGAGATCGTCCAGGTCCCCGCCCGGGTCAGCTACTCGGAGCGCGCGGTCCGCAAGCTCGTCAGGCGCGTCAAGCGGAAGCTCGACCGGCCGGCGCGCGACGCCGACCTCAGCTTCCCGTCGCTCGAGACCGTCAAGGAGCAGACCGGCATCCGGGTCAGGGCCAGGGCGCTCAGGCTGCGCATCGCGCAGGCGCTCACCGTGCCCGGGGTCGACCGGCGCGTCAAGGCGGCGGTCGCCTCGATCAAGCCGAAGGTCACCCAGGCCGAGCTGGCCCAGAAGTACCCCATCATCCTCGTGGCCGAGCGCAACGCCTTCCAGCTGAAGCTCTACAAGGACCTCCAGCTCGCCAGGCAGTACACGGTCGCGGTCGGGGCGCTCGGCTTCGACACCCCGGCCGGGCTCTACCACATCCAGAACAAGGCGGTCGACCCCGCCTGGACCGTCCCCAACAGCGACTGGGCCGGCGATCTCGCCGGAACGGTGGTTCCCGGCGGCACGGCCGAGAACCCGCTCAAGGCACGCTGGCTCGGGATCTACGACGGCGCGGGCATCCACGGCACCGACCAGACCTACTCGCTCGGCACCGCCGCCTCGCACGGCTGCATCCGCATGGCGATCCCGGATGTGATCGAGCTGTACGACCAGGTTCCCGTCGGCGCCCCCATCTACATCGTCTGACGGGCTGGGAGCGCCGCTGCCGGCGTCATCCGGCCTCGCCGTGCCCAGCACGGCTTCGGCCGTCTTCCTTGGCAGCGGCGCTCCCAGCCTCGTCAGATTGCGGCAGCTCGTCGCCGCGGCCCGGGTTCGCTCGTGTCCCGATGCGGTCACCTGGCACCGGCTCGTCGCGAGGACCTCTAAACCCCGATCTCCCCCACCGGGATCTCCTCCCAACCGCGCTCCTCGAGCAGGGGCAGACGCCCCGTGTGTCGAATGCAGAGCGTGCCGATGTACACGCCCCGCTCGCGCTTCCGCAGCACCGCGTACCACATCGTCGAGGCGTCGCTCGGGCCCTGGATCCGATGCCAGGGCCTGATCGGCTTGTCGAACTCGTCCACGAGATCCGCCTCGGCGAGCTGAGTTCGTGTCGCGACCCGACCGTCGTCCGTGTTGACGAAGAAGACACCCACCCCCGTTGAGGCTAACTGCGAAGCAGCCGGCTCGGCCGGCTGCGCACGACGTTCTTGGGCAAAGGCCCTCGAGCGCTTCGACGACTGGCAGCGGGCGCACGGAATGGGGGAGAAGACCCGGCGCGCCTACGGGGCCGACCTCGGGCAGCTCGCCGAATGGGCCGCCGAGCGTGGCCTGGGCCCGGACGAGCTCGGCCACCGGGAGCTGCGCCATTTCGCCGGCGTCGTCTCGGAGCGTGGCGCGCGCCAAGTCGACGGTCGCGCGCAAGCTGGCCGCGATCCGGACCTTCTACCGCCAGCTGGTCGAGCGCGGTGAGCTGTCGGCCAACCCGGCGGACCTCGTTTCGAGCCCGAAGAAGGACAAGTACCTCCCGCGCGTGCTGAAGCCCGGCGAGGTCAGCGAGCTGCTCGAGCGCATCCCGGCCGCGACTCCGCTCGACCTGCGCGACCGCGCGATGCTCGAGCTCGCCTACGCCGCGGGCCTGCGCGCCGAGGAGATCGTGAACCTCGACACGACGGGGGTCGATCCGGACGGCGAGCAGGTGAGGGTCGAGGGCAAGGGCGGGCGGACGCGGGTCGTCCCGGTCGGCGAGCACGCCTGGCGGGCGCTCGACCGCTACCTCTCACGCGCCCGCGGCGCGCTCGCGGGTGGCGACAGCGACGCGCTCTTCCTCTCGAAGAGCGGGCGCCGGCTGTCCACCTCGGACGTGCGCCGCCGGCTGCGCCTCCAGGCCCGCCGGGCGGGCATCACGCCGCACACGCTGCGCCACTCCTTCGCGACCCACCTGCTCGAGGGAGGAGCCGATTTGCGGGCGATTCAGGAGCTGCTGGGACACGCCTCGATCAGCACGACCCAGACCTACACTCGGGTAGAGTCGAAGCGCCTGAAGACCGTCTACGCGCGCTCGCACCCGCGGGCGTGACCAAGGCCCACAATGGTGAGCAGCCTCAAGGCCATCGAGCTCAAGGACCTCTGGCGTCGCTATAAGGAGGACGCCGACGAGGAGGCGCGCGAGCGCCTCGTGCTCGCCCATGCCCCGCTCGTCAAGTACGTGGCCGGCCGGATGTCGAGCGGGCTCCCGTCGCACGTCGAGGAGGCGGACCTGATCTCGTACGGCCTGCTCGGCCTGATCTCCGCCATCGAGCGCTTCGACCCGGCCCGCGAGATCAAGTTCGAGACCTTCGCGATCACCCGCATCAAGGGCTCGATCATCGACGAGCTGCGCTCGCTCGACTGGGTGCCGCGCTCGGTGCGCACGAAGGCCCGCGAGATCGAGAAGGTCAACGCCAAGCTCGAGCACCAGTTGCACCGCGCGCCGACCGATCAGGAGATCGCGGACGGGCTCGGGATGACGGTCGAGGAGCTCCAGGACTCGCTCGCCCGGATCTCCACCTCGTCCGTGGTGGCGCTCGACGAGCTCTGGACCGTCTCCGACGCCTCGGGCGACCAGGTCTCGCTGCTCGACACGATTCAGGACCCGCAGGCGCTCGATCCGGCCGCGGCGATGGACAGCACCGACATGAAGGACCGCCTGGCCGACGCGATCGCGCGGCTGCCGGAGCGCGAGAAGCTCGTGGTCGCCCTGTACTACTACGAGAACCTGACCCTGCGCGAGATCGGCGAGGTCCTCGGCGTGACCGAGTCGCGGGTCTCCCAACTCCACACGACCGCCGTGCTGCGGCTCAAGTCGCGGCTCCAGGGCGACCCGCCGGACGACGCCCGGTGAGCGTGCTGGGACGCTCTGGCCGCCGCCAGCGGGACGAGCTGAGGATGCTCGCGAGCCGGCAGGCTTCCCTGGCCGACCTCGGCCGCCGCGCGCTCGCGAGCGAGGGCCTGGACGAGCTGCTGACGGCGGGCGCCGAGGCGGTGCGCAGCGAGCTGGGGGCCGAGTACGCGTCGGTGCTCGAGCTGACGGGCGACGGCCGCAGCCTCCACGTGCGGGCGGCAGCGAGGTTGCCGGACGACATGCTCGGCGGGGTGCTGCGCGGCGACGCCGAGAAGCTGTCGGCCAGGGCCCTCGAGCGGGACGAGCCGGTCGTTGTCGAGGACTTCCGGGCCGAGCCGGAGCTGGAGCCCTCGGCGGTCCAGCCGGGACCTCGGCGTGACGAGCGCGCTCGTCACGCCGATCGGGGTGGCGGGCCGGCACTTCGGCGTTCTCGGTGTGTATGCGTGTGAGCCGCGCTCGTTCTCGCAGGACGACGTCCATTTCGCCCGCGCGGTCGCGAGCACGCTCGGGCTCGCCGCCGAGCGAGAGCGCCACGAGGGCCGCGTGCGCGACAGCGAGGCGCGCTTCCGCGAGCTCGCGGACACGACCCCGGCGCTCATGTGGATGACGGACGCCGACGCCCGCGTGACGTTCGTCAACGAGGGCTGGCTGCGCTTCACAGGGCGCACGCGCGAGGAGGAGCTCGGCGACACCTTCGGGATCAGCGCCCACCCGGACGACCGCGGGGAGCTCGTGACGCGCTGGCGCCGAGCCTTCCGGCGGCGCGAGGAGCTGCGTTGCGAGTACCGCCTGATGAACGCCCGCTCGGGCGGCTATCGCTGGGTGCTCGAGGTGGGAACGCCGCGCTTCGCCGACGGGGAGTTCGCCGGCTACGTCGGCACGACCACCGACATCCACGAGCGGCGCTCGATGGAGGAGGCGCTGCGCGAGTCCGAGGCGGGCTTCCGTGATCTCGCCGATAGCGCGCCCGTGATGATCTGGACCACCGACACGCGCGGGCTCGTGACCTTCGTGAACGAGGGCTGGATGCGCTTCACGGGGACCACGCTCGCGGAGGAGCTGGGCTCGAGCTGGGCGCTCGGCGTGCACCCCGACGACGTCGAGAACATGCTCGACTCCTGGAACACCGCACTCGACGCGCGCGAGTCGTGGGAGTACGAGTACCGCCTGATGAGCCACACCGGGGAGTACCGCTGGGTCGTCGACCGCGGCGTCCCCCGCTACGAGGGCGAGCGTCTTCGTGGGCCACGTCGGCGCCGCCGTGGACATCCACGAGCGCATCCTCATGCAGCAGCGGCTGCGCGAGGTCTACGAGATCGAGCACACGATCGCGGAGACCCTGCAGCGCAGCCTGCTGCCGGAGCGCCTGCCTCAGATCGAGGGCCTCGGGCTCGTGCCCCGCTACCTCCCCGCCGGTCACGGCGCCGCGATCGGCGGCGACTGGTACGACGCGCTCGAGCGGCCAGACGGCCGCGTGGCGCTGATCGTCGGGGACGTCGTCGGGCACGGGCTGCGCGCGGCGGCCACGATGGGCCAGCTCCGCAACGCGTTCCGGGCCTACGGGCTGATCGAGTCGTCGCCGGCGGAGGTGATGGCGCGCGTCAACCGGCTCGTGATGAGCGGCGAGGACGCGATGGCGACCGTGCTCTACCTCGTGCTCGACCGCGAGACCGGCGAGGTGACCTTCAGCGCGGCGGGCCACCCGCCGCCGCTCCTGCTGACCCCGGACGGCGCCCGCTTCCTCGAGGGCGGCCGCTCGATGCCGATCGGCGCCGTCGACCCGGCGGTGTTCCGCGAGTCGAGCGGCGTGGTCCCGGCCGGCTCGACGCTGCTGCTCTACACCGACGGTCTCGTCGAGCGCCGCGGCGTCCCGCTCGAGGACAGCCTCGACGCGCTCGCCGCTGCGGCGGGGGAGGCCGATGACGACCTGGAGCGGCTCTGCGACCGGGTGCTGGCGGCGGTGCTGCCGCGAGCTCGAGCCGGCCGACGACGTTGCCCTGCTGGCCGTGCGGCCGTCCGCCGTCAGCGCCGAGGCGCTCCAGCTGCTCGCTGCCCGCCGAGCCCGAGTCGCTCGCCCTGCTGCGGCGCCGCCTCGAGCGTTTCCTGCACGCCGCAGGCGCCGACGAGCTCGAGTCCTACGAGATCACGCTGACCGTGTGCGAGGCGGCCGGGAACGCCATCGAGCACGCCTATGGGCCCGGCGACGCAAGCTTCGACGTGAAGGCCGCCATGGTCGCCGACGAGCTCGTGGCGAGCGTGCGCGACCACGGCAACTGGCGCGACCGGCGTGGCGAGCACCGCGGGCCGGGGTATCAAGATCATCAAGGGGCTGATGGACGACGTGAACATCGAGAGCCAGAACGGCGGGCACGCTGGTCACGATGCGGAGGCGGCTGACGCACTCCCCGGCCGCGTGAGCACCTCGGCCGAGATCGCGGTCGAGCGACGCGGCGGCACGCTCGTGGCGCACGTGACCGGCGAGGTCGACATGACGAACGCCGGCCACGTCCGCGACCAGCTGCTCGACTCCGTCCCCAACGACGCCCTCGGGCTCGTGATCGACCTGCACGAGTGCCGCTACCTCGACTCGGCGGGCATCGAGGTCATCTTCGACATCGCCCGCCGGCTGCGTCGCCGCCGTCAGGAGCTGCGCATCGTCGTGCCCTCCGGCTCTCCGCTCACCCGCGTGCTCGAGCTCACCGAGGTGGGCACCGCGGCGCCGATCCACGAGACCGTGGACGCAGCCGTCGGCGGGTAGGCTGAACGGCGAGGACGAAAATCCGGGGAAGGGAGAGTCATGGCGCACGAATCGCCGAAGAGGATCCGCAACGTGGCCTTGGTGGGCCACCGGGGCAGCGGGAAGACGTCCGTTAACGAGGCGCTCCTGTTCAGGCGGGTGCGATCAACCGCCTTGGCTCGGTGGCAGACGGAACCACGGTCTCCGACTCGGCGGCCGACGAGAAGGCGCGCGAGATGTCGATCTCGGCGGGCCTCTCGTCGTTTCGCTGGGACGACCGCAAGATCAACCTGATCGACACGCCCGGCGAGCCGAGCTTCGTCGCGGACGCGCTCGCCGCCCTGCGCGTGGTCGAGGGCGCGGTGTTCGTCGTCAACGGCGTGATGGGCGTCGAGGTCACGACGAGCCGGCTCTGGGAGCGGGCCTCCGAGCTCGGCCTCGCCCGCATCGTCTTCGTGAACATGCTCGACCGCGAGCGCGCCGACTTCTTCCGCGCGCTCGACTCGCTCAAGGCCGCCTTCGGCCCGCATGTCGTGGCCACCGAGATCCCGATCGGCGCCGAGCACGAGCTCGAGGGCGTGGTCGACCTGATCGACATGAAGGCCTACCGCTACGACGGCGCCGCGCGCGAGAACTGCGAGGAGATCGAGATCCCCGAGGAGCTGCGCGAGCAGGCCGAGGAGTACCGCGAGAAGCTGATGGACGAGGTCGCCGAGGTCTCCGACGCGCTCATGGAGCGCTACCTCGAGGGCGAGGAGATCTCGCACGAGGAGACCGTCTCCGCGCTCAAGACGGGCGTGACCGAGGGCAAGGTCTTCCCGGTCACCTGCGGCGCCGCCACGCGCAACCTCGGCATCAACCGGCTGCTCGACGCCTTCGTCGAGGACCTGCCCTCGCCCGCCAAGCGCGGGGCCGTCGAGCTCGACGGCGTGAGCCTCGCGCCCGACGAGGACGCTGACATGGTCGCCTTCGTCTTCAAGACGCTCGCGGACCCGTACGCGGGCCGCGTCAACCTCTTCCGGGTCTACCAGGGCGTGATCGAAGCACGACAGCCAGGTGTTCAACTGCCGCGCGCACGTCAAGGAGCGCATCGGACAGCTGCTCGATGCCGCAGGGCAAGGAGAACGAGCACGCCGACGAGTTCGGCCCCGGCGACATCGGCGCCGTGGCGAAGCTCAAGGAGACCCGCGCGGGCGACGTCCTCGCCGCCAAGGACGCGGAGATCCCGCTCTCGCTGCCCGAGATGCCGCGCCCCGTGATGGCGTTCGCGATCGAGGCCAAGGCGAAGGGCGACGAGGAGAAGATGGGGCAGGCCCTGCGCAGGCTGCAGGAGGAGGACCCCACGATCGACTTCCACAGGGACCTGCAGACCGGCGAGCAGATCCTCGCCGGGATCACGCAGATCCACGTGGAGGTGATCGTCGACCGGATGAAGGAGCGCTTCGGCGCCGAGGTGGAGCTGCATCCGCCGCACGTCCCCTACCGCGAGGCGATCAAGACGAGCGCGCAAGGCGCACGCGCGCTACAAGAAGCAGACGGGCGGCCGCGGCCAGTTCGCCGACTGCCACATCGAGATCGAGCCCTTTGCCGAGGGCGAATTCGAGTTCGTCAACGCGATCAAGGGCGGCGTGATCCCCGGCGGCTTCATACCGGCCGTCGAGAAGGGCGTCCGGGAGGCGATGCTCGCGGGGACGGTCGCAGGGTTCCCGGTGCGAGGAGTGCGGGTGAGGGTGTTCGACGGCCAGCACCACTCGGTCGACTCGTCGGAGATGGCGTTCAAGATCGCCGGCTCGATGGCGTTCAAGGACGCCATGGAGAGCGCCAGGCCGACGCTCATGGAGCCGATCATGAACGTCACGGTCGCGGTGCCCGAGGAGTACGTGGGCGACGTGATCGGCGACCTCAACTCGCGCCGCGGCCGGCCGCTCGGCATGGAGCCGCGCGGCGCCGTGACCGAGGTCAAGGCCGAGGTGCCGATGGCGGAGCTGCTCGAGTACGCGCCCGACCTGCGCGCGATCACGGGCGGACAGGGCGAGTACACGATGGACCTCGCGCGCTACGAGGAGGTCCCGAGCCACGTGGCGCAGCAGGTGGTGCAGCGCACCCAGGAGGAGCGCGAGGCCGTCCGGAGGCCTGAAGCGCGCGGCCAGCCGCGCTCGGCAGCCCCCTATCATCGAGGCCCGTGAAGAAGGAGCTCAGGCCGGTCCACGACATCGTGAGCTGCGATGTCTGCGGGCGCACGATTCTCAAGGGCGAGCGGGCCGAGTGGTACCTCGCCCCCGGTGGGCATCGCCACAAGGTCTGCGACCTGTGCGCGGTCCGCGCGCGCCATCACGGCTGGGTCCGTGAGTCGGCGGCGGACGAGATGCCGGCTCGCACGCCGCGCAGCGACTCCGGCCGCGTGCTCGGGAGGCTCCGCCGGCGCCGCCCGACGGACCCGGTCACGCGCCGAGCGGGACGAGCCGGCGCTCGCCGAGCACGAGGCGATGTACGGCTCCGCCGAGGGCGCCGAGCCGAGCGAGCAGGGCGGCTCGGAGGAGGCGCCCGGCCCGCCGCGCGAGCGACCGCGGACGCGCCCGAAGGACCCGCGTCACGTGCGCGCCGTGCCGACCACGGCGGAGGGAAAGGTGGACCGCGCCCTCGAGCTCTTCAACGGCTCGAGCCACCAGCGCACGATCGCCGGCCTCGCTCGCACGCTCGGCCCCGCCTGGGTGAGCGCGCAGCCCGATCCCGCCCAGCCGAGCGCCGTCTCGCTGCTCGTGGCCTGGGAGCTCTCCTGGTACCGCTATCGCGTGGACCTCGGCGACGAGGGCGATCCCGTCGAGATGCTCGACAAGGGCGAGGAGATGGATCAGATCGACGAGTCGCTGCGCGACTGGAACGCCGCCCTCGACGACCAGGGCCGGGTCGTGGCGGGCCAGGCGCTCGCCGGCGAGTGAAGGTCGTCGTCCACGTCGACGGCGGGGCGCGCGGCAACCCCGGCCCCGCGGCGGTCGCAGCCGTGGCCTCCTCGCCCGACGGGGACGAGCTCGGCGAGCGCAACGCGTTCATCGGAGAGGCGACCAACAACGTCGCGGAGTACCGCGCGCTGCTGCTCGGCCTCGAGCTGGCGCGCGAGCTCGGGGCGACGGACGTCGAGGTCGTGAACGACTCGGAGCTCATCGCGCGTCAGATCGGCGGCGAGTACAAGGTCAAGCACGCCGGGCTCAGGCCGCTCTACCTCGAGGCGATGCGGGAGCTGCGCGACTTCGAGCGCTGGGCGGTGCGGCCGGTGCGCCGTGAGCACAACGCGCGGGCGGACGAGCTCGTCAACGAGGCGCTCGACGAGGCGCTCGGGTAGGCGCGGCTCCAGAGCAGCAGCAGCACGATGAGGCGAGAGCCGCCAGCAGCGCGAGCGCGGCGAGCACCCGCGAGGCCCAGAGCGGCACGGGGCGCCGCGGCCGGCCCGCGGCGGGGCTGCCGAGCAGGTTGGTCGTGGCGGGCTCGTCGGAGCGGTCGGCTCGAGGCCCGGCTCGCGCGCGGTGCCGCCGATCCGCACCGTTCTGACGCCCGGGCGGGCCAGGCCGGTGGGGGGCGGCTCGAGCGGCTCGGACGCCGACGTTCGCCTGACGCGCGCCGCGGCGGGCGCGGCCGGCCGGGCGCGCCTGCGACGGTTCGGCGGCGCGGCGGGCCGAGCGACTCGGCCGCCTTGGCGGCGGCCGGCGCGCTCGGCTGCGGCGGCTGTCCGCGTCGGCCGGCTGCGGCCGTGGGCGCTCCGGGCGCCGGCGCACGGTGCCGCTGCCCGCCGGCGGGGTCGTCTCCGCCAGCGCCGCACGGGCCCGCGACATCCACGCGTTGCGCTCCTGGCGGGCCGAGTCGCGCGCCCGGACGGCGGCGTCGCGCTCCTGTTCGACCGAGGCGCGGGCCCGCAGGGCCGCGTCGCGCTCGCTCTCGATGCGCTTCGTCTCCGCGAGCGCGGCCGAGCCGGCGGCCACGGCGGCGTCACGCTCCTTCGAGAGTCCCGGCGAGCCGGGCGGCGCTCTCGGCCTCCGCGGCGGCGGCCGCGGAACGCGCCGTCTCGAGCTCGGCCTTCAGCTCCGTCACGTGCTCGCGCTCGGCGCCGAGCCGCTGCTGAAGCTCCTCGATGCGAACGGCATGGGTCGTCCTGAGGCGCTCGAGCTCGCGCTCGAGCCGCTCCGCCTCCTCGCGGGCGGCTCCGAGGTCGAGCTCGATCTCCGCGCGCGGACGGCCGGCCGCCAGCAGCTCGGCCGACGAGCGCGAGGCGTGGTCGGCGGAGGCGGGGCGCCCGCCGGCCGGTGGCGGCAGCTCCACCGCGAGGTCCGGCCCGACCGCCAGCTCGGCGCCCTCCAGCTGCAGCGGCTCGCCCTGCCAGGGGAAGGCGGCGACCCACTCCTCGCCGTCGTCGACCGCCCAGGGCTTGTGCTCGAGCAGCGCGAGCAGCCGCCGGTGGCGGCCGGCGACCTCGACGTCGAGCGTGGGCCGCAGGAACCGGTGTCCGCGCAGGCCAGACCACCGGCCCGCGATCTCGAGCCGGTCGTCCGAGATCCAGCCGAAGCGCTCGACCTCGAACGTCAGGCGCGGCGTGGCTCCCGCGATCGTTGCCCTGGAACCTCTTGAGGCAGCCAAGGACCGGAGAGTATCGGCAGGGCACCCGATTCGGGGACAGCGCGAGCGTTCTGGCAAGCTCCGCGACCATGCCAGCGCGCACCACCCGGCGGCGCTTCATCACGGACGCGGGCGCCACTGGCGCCGCGCTGGCCGGGCTGCCGGCGGCCGCGCGGGCCCAGGGGAGCCGCGGCGCCCGACGGCCCCAACGTCGTCCTGATCATCGTCGACACGCTGCGCGCCGACCACGCCTTCGGCAAGCGGGCCCGCACGCCGAACATCGACGCGCTGGCCCGCGAGGGGATCAGCTTCACGCGCTGCTTTCCGGAGGCGATGCCGACGATCCCGGCGCGGCGCTCGATCCTCAGCGGGCGGCGCACGTTCCCGTTCCGCGGCTGGCACCCGTACCCGGGCCTGCTCGGCGAGCCCGGCTGGGCGCCGCTCGAGAGCCCCGCGCTGTCCTTCACGACGGTGCTGAAGCGCGCCGGCTACTGGACCGCCTACGTGACCGACAACACCGGCGTCGGCTTCTCGCCCCCGTGGGCGGCCTACCGCCGCAGCCTCGACCGCTTCGTGCGCAGGGGCGGCCAGTACGGCGGGACCTCGGCCGGCGTCTCCGACGCCGAGCTGCGCCACTGGCTGCCGCCCGCGATCGAGGACGCCGAGACCCGAGACCGCGTGCGCCGCTACCTCGCGAACGGCCGCTATTCGCACGACGAGACGAAGTCGTTCGCGGCGCGCGTCTTCAAGGACGCCTCCCATGTGCTCCGGGCGGCGGCCGGGCGCCGCGAGCCGTTCGCGCTCGTGGTCGACACCTTCGAGCCGCACGAGCCGTGGACCCCGCCGCGGCGCTACGTCGACATGTACGGCGATCCCGACTACCGCGGGCCGGAGCCGGCGCGGCCCTACTACGCGCCCGTGTCGAGGTACCTGAGCGGCTCGGACCTCGTCCTCGTCGACCGCATGAAGGCGCTCTACGCGGCCGAGGTGACGATGACCGACCGCTGGCTCGGTGTCTTCCTCGAGCGCCTGCACGATCTGCGCCTCGAGCGCGAGACGGCGATCGTGCTCGTCTCCGACCACGGGTTCTTCGTCGGCGATCACGGCCTCACGGGGAAGATCTCGACGCGGCTCCACCCAGAGCTGATCCACGTGCCGCTGATCGTGGTCGACCCGGAGCGCAGGCTCGCCGGGCGCACCCGGAGCTGGTTCGCCTCGACGCACGACGTGGCGCCGACGCTCCTGTCGATGGCCGGGCGTGGCGGCGCCGCGCTCGATGGACGGGGCGGACCTGTCGCGCTTCTTCGACGGCCGCACCCCGCCCGAGCGCCCGTACGCGTGGGGCGGCTACGGCAACAGCTTCTACGTCCGCAGCGAGCGCTGGAAGGCCTTCGGGCACAACCGCGGCGGCGACCTCCATCTCTACGACCCGCGCCGCGACCGGCGCGAGACGCGCGACCTCGCGGGCGCGAATCCCGGCAAGGCGCGGGAGCTCTTCGGCGTCGTCCGCGGCCGCGCCGGGGGAGCTGCCGTACTACCCGGGGACGATCTGACTAGATCGACCGCGCATGAGCAACGGGGAGCGCAACGTCCTCGGCGGCGAGCTCGAGCCGTGCGGCAGCGAGCCGGTCACCGGGTTCTACCGGGACGGCTGCTGCCGCAGCGGCGTCGAGGACGTGGGCAGCCACACGATCTGCGGGGTCATGACCGCGGAGTTCCTCGAGCACCAGCGCGGCATCGGCAACGACCTCGTCGACCCCGCGGCCCGAGTTCCGCTTTCCCGGGCTCGTGCCGGGCGACCGCTGGTGCGTGACCGCGCTCAACTGGTGGCGCGCCCACGAGGACGGCGCGCGCCGCCTTCGTGGTGCTGGCGTCGACGAACGAGCGCGCGCTCGAGCTGGTGCCGCTCGCGGCGCTCGAGGAGCACGCCGTCGACGTTCCCGCGGATCCGGGCGCGTTATCCGACTGAGCGCGCCGTTGCCGGCGCAGGCCGCGGCGCGCCCGAGCAGCAGCCTCCGCTCCGGCGCGTTGTCGGTGAGCGACGCCGCGCGCTCGAACTCCGCCTTCGCCTCCTCGAGGCGCCCGAGCTTGAAGAGCAGGTCGCCGCGCACGCTCGGCAGCAGGTAGTAGCCCTCGAGCGCGGGCTCGGCGGTGAGCCCGTCCACGGCCTCGAGCGCGCAGCGCGGGGCCGAACGCCATCCCGAGCGCGACCGCGCGGTTCAGGTCGACCACCGGGGACGGCGCCAGCTCGGCGAGCGCGTCGTAGAGGGCGAGGATGCGCGGCCAGTTGGTGTCCTCCGGAGCGCGGGCGCGGGCGTGGCAGGCGGCGATCGACGCCTGCAGCGCGTACGGCCCGAGCCGCCCGCCGAGCCGCTCGGCCCGCTCGAGCGCCGCGAGGCCGCGGCCCACGAGCACGTAGTCCCAGCGCGAGCGGTCCTGGTCCATGCAGCAGGATCGGCTCGCCCGACGGGCCGACCCGCGCACGGTTGCGCGATGCCTGGATCTCCATCAGCGCGACGAGGCCGAGCACCTCGGGCTCGTCGCGGCGCGAGCGCCGCGAGGATGCGCCCGAGCCGCAGCGCCTCGTGCGTGAGGTGCGGGCGGATCCAGTCGTCGCCCGCGGTCGCCGAGTAGCCCTCGTTGAAGATGAAGTAGACGACCTCGAGCACCGACGAGAGCCGCTCGGCGAGCTCGTCGCGCGCCGGCACCTCGAACGGGACCCTCGTCTCGGCGAGCGTCCGCTTTGCGCGCACGATCCGCTGCGCGACCGTGGCCTCGGAGACGAGGAACGCGCGCGCGATCTCGGGCGTGGTCAGCCCGCCGAGCAGGCGCAGCGTCAGCGCCACCCGCGCCTCGCGCGACAGCACCGGGTGGCAGGTGGTGAAGATGAGCCGCAGGACGTCGTCGCCGACGTCGTCGATCGCGGCGTCCCAGTCGGCCGCGGCGAGCGCCTGCCGGATCTGGAGCTCGCGGCCGAGCTCCTCCTGCTTTCGCTCGAGCACCTCGCCGCGGCGCAGGCGGTCGATCGCGCGGTGCTTGGCGGTGGCCATGAGCCAGGCGCCCGGGTTGTCCGGGACGCCTGACTCGGGCCACTGCTCGAGCGCCGCGACGAGCGCGTCGTGCGCCAGGTCCTCGGCGAGCCCGACGTCGCGCACGATCCGCGCGAGCCCGCCGATCAGGCGCGCGGACTCGATCCGCCAGACCGCCTCGATCGCGCGATCCGTCTCGGACTCGGGCACGGCGCCGCGACTACTGGTTTCCGGCCGCCTGCTCACGAAGGCGCTGGTCCGCCTCGCGTATCTCGGCGGGCTCGGATCGAAGTCGTCGATCTCGAAGACCTGGCGGATCTCGATCTCGGAATCCTCGTCCATCGGGTTGGGGCAGCGCTTGACCCACTCGATGGCCTCTTCCTTCGACTTCACGTCGAACAGCCAGAAGCCGGCGACGAGCTCCTTCGTCTCCGTGAAGGGGCCGTCGACGACCGTCCGCTTGTCGCCCGAGAAGCGGACGCGGGCGCCCTTGTCGCTCGGGTGGAGGCCCTCGCCGGCGAGCATCACGCCCGCCTTGACGAGCTCCTCGTTGTACTGCTGCATCTGGGTCGAGCAGCTCCTCGCTCGGCATCTCGCCGGCCTCGGACTGGTCCGTGGCCTTGACCATGATCATGAATCGCATTGGTATGACTCCTCGGGTCGGGTTTGCTCTCTACCCGGGCGTCGAACGAGCCTGGGAGAAATCGACACGGTCTTCCAATTTCTTCGAGGGTAGGGTCCTGAGCCGCACGAGACCACGGGGAGGAGAGGCACGATGGACTGGAAGCTCGAGCTGGTCGCGGTGCCGGTGTCCGACGTCGACGCGGCCAAGGCCTTCTACACGGAGAAGGTCGGCTTCAACGCCGACCACGACCATCGCATAAGCGACGAGATCCGCTTCGTGCAGCTGACGCCGCCGGGCTCCGCCTGCTCGATCGCCATCGGCACCGGCATCACCGAGGCCGCGCCCGGCGCCGCACAGGGCCTGCAGCTGGTGGTCGACGACGCCGCCGCGGCACGCAGGGAGCTGATCGAGCGCGGCGTGGAGGCGAGCGACGTCCAGAGCTTCCCCTGGGGCGATTTCGTCTTCTTCCGAGACCTGGACGGGAACGGCTGGGCCGTGCAGGCGATCCCCGACCGGGGCTGAGCCGTGCGGCGCGTCAACATCGCCGATCCCGAGCTCGGCTGGGACGAGAGCGACCCCGAGGGCTTCAAAGCGGGCATGTTCCGCCCGGGCCCCGGAATGGGCGCGAGCGAGACGGGCATGAGCGTCTACGAGCTGCCACCGCACCAGGCGGTCTGCCCCTACCACTACGAGTACGGCGAGGATGAGTGGCTGCTCGTCCTCAGCGGCCGCCCCTCGGTGCGGACGCCGGCCGGGACCGAGGAGCTCGAGCCGTGGGACGCGGTCTTCTTCCCCAAGGGCCCCGACGGCGCGCACCAGGTCCGCAACGACGCGGACGAGCCGGCGCGGATCGTGATGTGGTCGACGATCGTGACCCCGTCTGCGACGGCCTATCCGGACAGCGACAAGGTCGGCGTCTGGACCGGCATTCGCGCCGAGAACGTGATGGTCAAGCGCTCCAGCAACGTCGACTACTGGGACGGCGAGGTCAGCAGCGGCAGCTGAGGCCGCGGACGCGCTGGACCGCCCGGCCGACCTCGCCGACCGTCAGGCCGAAGCGCGGCGGAGGCGCATTGCTGCACGGCGAGGGTAGCCCTACGCCGCCGCGATGATCACCACGAGCGTGGCCAGAGCCACCAGCGCGGCCACCAGGCTCAGCACGAGCACCCAGGCCTGGTTCACGCCGACGTAGCCGCCGCGGGCGAGTGCGGCTTGCACCTGGCGCTGGCGAATCCAGCCGCCCACGAAGAGCGCGACCGCGAGGGTCCGCGTAGCCGATGCCGACACAGACGTACGGCCAGCGCTCGCCCTCGACGAACTCGGGCACGACCCCGCCGACTGCCACGGCGGCCGTGGCGGACGCGATCCCGGACCGCCACCAGGCGAGCCAGGTGCGTTCGGCGGCGAGCATCGTCCTGCGGGTCACGTCCACGTCGCCGGGGTCGTTCACGGCCGGGGATAGTCTCAGGGGCACGATGAGCGTGTCGACCTCCGGCCTCCTCGAACTCGAGGGCGGCGCCTTCCTGATGGGCTCCGAGGACCCCGGCGGGTTCCCCGCGGACGGCGAGGGGCCCGTGCGCGAGGTCGTCGTCGAGCCGTTCCGGATCGCGGCGCACGCCGTCAGGAACGACGAGTTCGCGGCGTTCGTGGAGGCCACCGGCCACCGGACCACGGCGGAGCGGCTCGGCTGGTCGTTCGTCTTCGCAGGGTTGCTGCCCGACGACTTCCCGCCAACGCGCGCGGTCGCCCAGGCGCCCTGGTGGCGCCAGGTCGAGGACTCGGACTGGCGCCGGCCGGAGGGGCCCGGCTCCTCGCTCGACGGCCGCGCGGACCACCCGGTGGTGCAGGTCTCCTGGACGGACGCGCGCGCCTACTGCCGCTGGGCCGGCCTGCGCCTCCCGACCGAGGCCGAATGGGAGTTCGCGGCAAGGGGCGGGCTCGCGCAGGGGCGCTACCCGTGGGGCGACGAGCTGACCCCGGGCGGCGAGCACCGCTGCAACATCTGGCAGGGCAGCTTCCCCGACCGCAACACCTGCGAGGACGGGCACTACGGCACCGCGCCCGTGGACTCGTTCTCGCCGAACGGCTTCGGCCTCCACAACACCTCGGGGAACGCGTGGGAGTGGTGCGCCGACTGGTTCGACCCGGCGCCGGGTACCGCCCCCGGCCCCGGCCGGGCGCGGCAAGGTGATCCGCGGCGGCTCGTACCTCTGCCACGAGTCCTACTGCAACCGCTACCGGGTCGCGGCCCGCAGCCGCAACACTCCGGATAGCACGACCGGGCACATGGGCTTTAGGGTGGCGGCGGACGCGCATTCGTAAACGACGCGGTGGAGGACGAGATGGCCAACCTCGGGCGGGAAGTGCTCCCGATCCCCGACCGGCCCTACCAGGGTCTGGTCACGTACGACGCGAAGGATGCGGACACAGCGTTCCCCCCGATCGAGCCGTTGCGCCCGCCGGAGGGCGCGCCGAACGTCCTGATCGTTCTGCTCGACGACGTCGGCTTCGGCGCCTCCAGCGCATTCGGCGGTCCCTGCTCGACGCCCACGGCGGAGCGGCTCGCGGCCGCCGGCCTTCGTTACAACCGCTTTCACACGACCGCGCTCTGCTCGCCGACGCGCCAGGCCATCCTCACCGGCCGCAACCACCACTCGGTCGGCATGGGCGGCATCACCGAGATCGCAACCTCGGCGCCGGGCTACAACTCGATCCGCCCGAACAGCGCCGCGCCGCTCGCCGAGACGCTCAAGCTGAACGGCTACTCGACTGCGCAGTTCGGCAAGTGCCACGAGGTGCCGGTCTGGGAGACGAGCCCGCTCGGGCCGTTCGACGCCTGGCCCTCGGGAGGCGGCGGCTTCGAGCACTTCTACGGCTTCATCGGCGGCGAGACGAACCAGTACGCGCCCGCCATCTACGACGGCACGGTCCCGGTCGAGCCCGACCGGACGCCCGAGCAGGGCTACCACTTCACCGAGGACATGACCGACCGCGCGATCGACTGGATCCGCCAGCAGAAGGCGCTCATGCCCGACAAGCCGTTCTTCGCCTACTTCGCGCCCGGGGCCACGCATGCGCCGCACCACGTGCCGATCGAGTGGTCGGACAGGTACAAGGGCAAGTTCGACCAGGGCTGGGACGCGCTGCGCGAGGAGAGCTTCGCGCGCCAGAAGGAGCTGGGCGTGATCCCGGAAGACGCCGAGCTCACCGAGCGCCCGGAGGAGATCCCGGGCTGGGACGACATGCCCGATGACCTGAAGCCGGTGCTCTCACGCCAGATGGAGGTCTACGCAGGGTTCCTCGAGCACACCGACCACCACATCGGCCGGCTGATCGACGCCCTCGAGGAGCTCGAGGTCCTCGGCGACACGCTCGTCTACTACATCGTCGGGGACAACGGAGCCTCCGGCGAGGGCACCCCGCAGGGCACCTTCAACGAGATCATCTCGCTGAACGGCGCGGCTGGGATCGAGACAACCGAGTTCATGGTCGAGCGCATCGACGAGTTCGGCACGATCGCCGCGAACAACCACTACGCCGTCGGCTGGGCGCACGCGATGGACACCCCCTACCAGTGGACGAAGCAGGTGGCCTCGCACTGGGGCGGCACCCGGAACGGGACGGTCGTCCACTGGCCGAACGGGTTCGAGTCGCGCGGCGAGGTGCGCTCGCAGTTCAGCCACGTGATCGACGTCGCCGCGACCGTGCTCGACGTGGCCGGGCTGCCCGAGCCCACCTTCGTCAACGGCGTGCAGCAGATGCCGCTGCACGGACGCAGCATGGTCCCGACCTTTGACGACGCCGATGCGCCCGAGCACCGCGAGACGCAGTACTTCGAGATGTTCGTCAACCGCGGCATCTACCACAAGGGCTGGACCGCGGTCACGCGGCACAGCATTCCGTGGATGCCGACCGAGATGCCCGCCTACGACGACGACGTCTGGGAGCTCTACGCGCCCGAGGACTGGACGCAGGCGCACGATCTGTCCGCGGACCAGCCGGACAAGCTCGCCGAGCTTCAGCGACTGTTCCTCATCGAGGCGGCGCGCTACGGCGTTCTGCCGCTCGACGACCGGCGCTTCGAGCGCTTCAACCCCGACGTGGCCGGACGGCCGCAGCTGATCCGCGGAAGCTCGCAGCTCCTGTACGAGGGCATGGGCCGGCTGTCAGAGAACTCCGTGCTGAACATCAAGTGCAAGTCGCACGCGGTGACGGCGCAGCTCGAGGTGCCGGACGGCGGGGCGGAGGGGGTGCTCGTCGCGCAGGGCGGCGCGTACGCCGGATGGAGCCTCTACCTGCTCGGCGGACGCCCCGTCTACTGCTACAACCTCTTCGGCCTGCAGCGCTTCAAGGTCGCCGGAGAGGAGCAGGTGCCGGCGGGCGAGCACCAGGTCCGCATGGAGTTCACCTACGACGGCGGTGGCCTCGGCAAGGGCGGCGACGTGACGCTTCACGTCGACGGGCAGCAGGTCGGCGAGGGACGGGTCGAGAACACGGTGCCGGTTGTCTTCTCGGCCGACGAGACGCTCGACCTCGGGCGCGACAGCGCAACGCCGGTGAGCGACGACCACGGCGCAGACAACGTCTTCACCGGCCGCGTGCGCTGGGTCCAGATCGACATCGACGAGGCCGCCGAGGACCTCGACCACCTGATCAGCCCGGAGGAGCGGCTGCGGATCGCGATGGCGCGGCAGTAGGGGCCGCGACCACCCGTCGCTGCGGCCTCGCCACGACGAGATAGGCGAGCCCGACCGCGGTTATCAGTGCGAGAACGAGCGGCGCGGCCCATACCTGGTAGGCGGGCGCCCCGGGCGGTGCCAGCGATTCGCGCGGCCAGGCGATGTTGACGCTCTCGAAGGCGAGCCAGGCGACGGCCAGGACGTTGAGGACGAGCCCGGCCCTGCCGAGCCGAATTCGGCCGGCGGGCCTCCAGGTGCCTCGGACGCGGGCGATCAGCGCGCCGAGCGCGATCAGCAGGAACGCGACGTAGATCCCCGCGGTCCCGAAGGCGATCAGGCTGCCCACCGCGGCTGACTCGAGGCCGAGCAGCAGCCCGAGGCAGGCGACCACGGCGGTGGTGACGGTCGCGCCGATTGGGACGCGGCGGCGATCGACGCGCCTGAGGAAGCGCGACCCTGGCAGGGCCCCGTCGCGCGCGACCGAGTACATCGTGCGCGCTGTGAGCGCCTGCGCCGACATGCCGCAGGCGAGGAACGCGATGAGGACCACGGCCGCGAACGGCTTGGACGACCACGAGCCGAACGAGTTGACCACGGCGGTGGTCACGGGATCGACGTCCTCGCCGCTCACGACGCTGGCCGGGTCGGGGTGCGCGAGCGTCACGGCTACCGCGTTCAGGATCACGAACGTGCCGACGGTGAGCAGCGCGATCCAGATCGCCGCGGGCACGTGCCGCGCCGCCTCGCGCGTCTCCTCCGCCGCGGCTACGCAGGCGTCGAAGCCGATGAAGACCCACCCGCCGACTGCGAGCGCGGCGAGCATCCCGGCCGCCGTGGACCCGCCCGACAGTGCCTCGGCCCCGAGCGTGTCTGTGAGCAGCGACAGGCCGTGCTCGCGGAAGACGAGCAGCAGGGCGATGCCGATCCCGACGGACACGACGATCTCGGCGCCGATCCCCAGCTTGACGACCCGGCTGAGCATTCCGATTCCGACCGCGCCCGCCGCGGCGCAGACGAGCACGAGCACCATGCCCGCGATGACGATCGCCTCGGGGGTCGGCTCGATGCCGGTGAGCGTCAAGGCCCATGGGGCGCCGAGGTAGGCGACCGTGGTGTTCGCGACCGCGTAGGCGCAGACCGCCACCCAGCCGGTGAACCAGCCGTACGAGCCGCCGACGAGGCGGCGGGTCCACTGGTACGCGCCGCCCGCGATCGGGAACTCCGAGGCGAGCTCGGCGTACACGGCGAGCAGGAGGCACTGTCCCGCGAGCGCAACGGGCAGGACCCATACCCAGGCCGGCCCCGCGACGGTCATCCCGACGAAGACGACCGCGTACAGGCCGACGACGGGCGAGATCGCCGCGAACCCCATCGCCACGTTGTCGGTGATCCGCAGTCGCCGCTCGAGCTCCTGGGTGTAGCCGAGCTCGCGCAGGCGGGCGGCGTCGGCGTCGGCCGCTTCGCGCGCCACGCTGGAGCTCACGGCTCGCCCGTGATCCCGGTGCGCTCGCGCCTGTCGCGCTCGACGATCCGCGCGACCTCGACCCGCGACGACGCGCCGAGCTTCACGAACAGGTTGCGGATGTGCGACTCGACGGTCTTCTTGCTGAGGAAGAGCTTGTCCGCGATCTGGGGATTCGTGAGCCGGTCCGTGACGAGCTCGGCGATCTCGAGCTCTCGCTTCGTGAGCGAGGCCATGCCCGACTCGTCGGAGGCCGCCGGCCCGCGCACCTCCGCACGCGCGCCGAGCTTGCGCAGGTCACGGCGCATCTCGTCCCGGAAGCGCACCGACCCGCAGCGGTCGGTCACCGCCTCGGCCTCCCGCAGCGCCGCGATCGCATCGGTGCGCTCGCCGGCGGCGGCGAGGGCGCGGCCGGCCAGGCCGTGTGAGAACGCGGCCTGGAGGCTTGCGCCCACGGCGCCCGCGTGCTCGGCGGACGTCCGCGCGGCCTGCGCCGCCTCGAGCGGGTTGCCCTCAGCGAGCAGCACGGCTGCACGAGCGCGCCCGGCCACGGCCGAGGGGACCCGGAGCCCGAGCTGGGCGGCGTTCTCCTCCGCACGGCGCGCATAGCCGTCGGCGGAGTCGACGTTGCCGGTCGAGAGCTCCACGAGCGCCAGCGTCTCCCAGTCGAAGCAGCGCTCCACGGGGATCTTGTGCTCGAGCTCATCCGAGCCGAGCGCGTGCATCTCCTCACGCGCACGCTCGACGTCGCCCGCCTCGAAGCGCGCGCATGCGATCTGCCAGCCGGGCCCGCCACCGGCGGAGGGCATGGTCCCGCCGGCGAGCCGCCCGCCGACCCGGGCGCTCTCCTCGCCGGCGGCGATGGCCGCGTCGAGCTCGCCCGAGTAGTAGTGCGCCCAGCCGAGCTCGAACAGCGCCCAGAAGAGGTAATGCGGATTAGCGGCGAGCCGCGCCGCCTCGATGGCGGTCTCGCAGAGCTCGACCGCCTCGGCCATGCGCCCCTGCATCTCGAAGGGGAAGCCCTTGACCAGCATCATCGGCACGAGCAGCCGCCCCTCGCCGGCGGCCCGGGCTATGGCGATGCCCCGGTCGACATGGGCGATCGCCTCCTCGTAGTGCTCGAGGTAGTTCTCCGCCCAGCCGAGGTAGTAGAGCGCCTCGAGGCGCGGAGCCAGCTCCGCGTCCGAGAGCCGGTCGACTTGCGCGAGCGCTTCCTCGCGGTGCTCACGGGCGGCCGCGATCTCTCCGGCGGCGGCCTCGCCCAGGCAGAGCGCCGACGCCGCGGCGCCGATGAGCGCACGCTCTCCGAGGGCGCGCGCGGTCTCGAGCGCCCCGCGTCCCATCTCCAGTGTCTGGGCGAAGTCGAGCTCGTAGAGCCCGTCCACGGCGAGCTCCATCTGCAGCGCCGCCGCCGCGGCGGTCGAGCGATCGGGCACCTCCTCCCACGCGCGTTCGAGGCGCTGATGCGCCTCGGGGTGGCGGCCCTGCCAGTGCTCGACCGCCGCGCAGAGGGTCGTCATCTCGACCCGGCGTACGGCCGACTCCGGGGGGAGCAGCTCGATCGCCTCGAGCAGCGTGGCGCGGCAGCGCTCGAGCTCGCCAACCGAACGCAGCGCGGACGCGAGGGACATCCTGACCGAGACCTGGCGGTCCGAGTCGCCGCTGGGAAGAAGGCGCAGGGCTGCCTCGAACCAGCGCGCGGCGGTGGGCGGGGCCCGCGGAGCCACCTGACGGCCCGCGTCCAGCAGGAGCTCGATGGCGGCGTCGTCCCCCTGGGCCGCCGACTGCTCGACGTGGTGTGCGCGCTCGCCGGCATCGGCGCCGCGCGCCGCGAGAGCCTCTGCCGCCCGCGCGTGTGCATCGAGGCGCCGGCCCACCCCCTGGGACTCGTAGACGGCGCGCCGCACGAGCGGATGGCGGAACACGAAGCGCCGCGGCACCTGGGTGGGCCGGATCAGGTCGGCATCGAGCAGGTCGTCGAGAGCCGTCAGCGCCTGGCTCGCCTCCATTCCGGCGATGGCGGCGGCGAGATCGAGCTCGAAGGGCTCGCCTGCCACGGCGGCGGCATTCAGGAGCGTGCGCGAGCCGTCCGTGAGCGTTCCGAGCTCGGCCGCGATGGCGGCCGCCACGGCCGGGGGGACCCCGGCATCGGCCCCCGCGGGGGCAGGCTCCGCCTGTGACGGCGCGGCGCCGCCATCCACCCGGCCGAGCTGCTCGAGGAAGAACGGGTTGCCGCCCCCGTAGCGATAGATGGCGGAGGCCCTGTCGGGGTCGAGGTGCTCGAGCAGCTGGGTCGCCTCGGCCTGCGTGAGCGGCTCGAGCCGGAGCCGGCGCACGCGCGGCCCCGCCAGGGCGGCGTGCAGGCGCTGAGCGACCGGGCCGGGACGGAAGCCGAGCGCCACGAGCACCGCTGCATCGGGCTCGCGGCGGGCGAGCGCGGCGAGCAGCTCCACCGAGGCGCCGTCGCTCCAATGCAGGTCGTCCAGCACCAGCACGAGCGGCTTGTCCTCGGCCAGGACGCCGAGCAGGCGGCTGACGGCGCGATGCACCCGGTAGCGCTCGTCGGCGACGGCCGCGCCCGCCCCGTTCGTCCGCAGCGAGGGGAGCACCTGGCCGAGCTCGGCGCCGAGGACGTCGTCCCAGGCCTCGTGCTGCCCGAGATCCTGCGAGACGACGTAGGCATCGAGCGCGTCCACCCACACGCTGAACGGCATCTCGCGCTCGAACTCCGCCGCCGCGCCGGACAGCACCACGTGCCCCCGGTCCTGGGCCAGCGCCCGGAGCTCGTCGAGCAGCCGCGTCTTGCCGATTCCGGGCTCTCCCTCGAGCGTGAGGTAAGCCGGCTCGCCGCCGCCGAGGGCGTCCAGAACCGCCTCGAGCTCGCCGAGCTCGCCCTCGCGCCCCACGAGCCGCGCGCGGCTGCTGTTCGCTGACGAGTCCACGCTACGGCGCGAGCATACGCCCGTGGGACTCAGGGTTCAGGGTCCCGGTTCAGGGTGCGAGCCCGATGATCGAAGGGTGCCTCTACATGGACGCTTCCGGCTGTGAGGTCAACCAATCGAGGGAGCCACATGCCTAAGCCGGAGAACACCACCGCAAGAATCGGGCGCTGGAGCGTCCAGCATCGTCGGAAGGCCATCTTCGGGTGGCTCGCGTTCGTCGTAGTGGCCGTCGTGATCGGCTTCAACGTCGTACCGCAGAAGCAGATGGATCAGAAGGCCGCGGGCCCGGGCGAGTCGGGACAGGCCGCCAAGGTGCTCAGCGACGCGTTCGAGGACAAGTCGGGCGAGCAGGTCCTTATCCAGAGCGATGAGCTCAGGGCCGGCGATGCTCAGTTCAAGACGGCCGTCGCGGACGTGACGAAGCGCCTGCAGGGCACGGACGGCGTGGACAACGTCGTCGGTCCGTACGACGGCGGCCGGGGACAGGTCTCCGCCGATGGGCATTCCGCGCTCGTGACGTTCGAGCTGCCGGGAGACTCGAAGCAGGCTAAGGAGTCCGTGGTGGGCTCGCTGGCCGCGGTTGACGCCGCCGCACAGGCCCACCCGGAGCTCGTGATCGAGGAGGCGGGTGACGCCAGCATCAACAAGGCGACGCTCGAGAAGAGCAATGAGGAGATGGGCAAGTCCACGCTCCTCACGATCCCGCTCACGCTCATCATCCTGGTGTTCGCGTTCGGCGCGCTGATCGCCGCCGGGCTTCCGATCCTGCTCGCGCTCACCAGCGTCGTGGCGACGCTCGGCCTGCTCGGGCCCATCAGCCAGATCGCACCCGTCGACGCCTCCGTCATGCACGTCGTCCTGCTCATCGGCATGGCCGTGGGCGTGGACTACAGCCTGTTCTACCTCAAGCGGGAGCGCGAGGAGCGCGCCGCGGGACGTGAGCAGGACGCCGCAATCGAAGCCGCCGCCGCCACCTCGGGACGCGCGGTCGTCATATCCGGCCTGACCGTGATGGTCGCCATGGCCGGCATGTATCTCGGCGGAATCTCCAATTTCGCCTCGTTCGCGACCGGGACGATCCTGGTGGTGGCAGTCGCCGTCGTCGGCTCGCTGACCGTGCTGCCCGCCGTGCTGTCGACGCTCGGCGACAAGGTGGACCGTGGCCGCGTGCCGCTCGTCGGGCGCATCAAGAGCAGGGTTGGACAGGCGGGCATCTGGTCCCGCGTGCTCGACCGGGTGCTGCGGCGCCCGCTTCTCTCGGCGCTCGTGTCGGCCGGCCTTCTGGTCGCGCTTGCGGTGCCCGCACTCGGGATGGAGACGTCGCTCGGCGGTACCGAGGACTACTCGCGTGACCTGCCGGTGATGCAGACCTACGACAAGATCCAGGCCGCTTTCCCGAGCGAGGGCAGCATGGAGATGGTCGTGGTCAAGGCCGATGACGTGACGTCGCCGGCCGTCGTCTCCGCCATCGACTCGCTCGAGGACAAGGCGACCGAGCGGCCTGAGCTGTTCGAGGGCCAGAGCACGGTCGAGATCAGCTCGGACCAGACGGTCGCGACCGTGGCGCTCCCCACTACCGGGACCGGCACGGACGAGCGCTCGAACAGCGCCGTGGACGCCCTGCGGGACGAGATCGTGCCCGCCACCGTCGCCCAGGTGGACGGGGTCGAGGCGTACACCACCGGTGAGGCCGCCGCAACGGGCGACTTCAACGACGCCATGATCGGCCACCTGCCCTACGTGTTCGCGTTCGTCCTGTCGGCCGCGTTCATGCTCCTGCTGGTCACGTTCCGCTCGATCGTCATCCCGGTGAAGGCGATCCTGCTGAACCTCCTGTCGGTGGCGTCGGCCTACGGTCTGCTGACGCTGGCGTTCGCAGGCGAGGCCATCGCAGCCTGGCTGCCGCTGTTCCTGTTCGTGATCCTGTTCGGGCTCTCGATGGACTACCACGTGTTCATCCTCACCCGCATCCGCGAGCTGGTCGATCGCGGCAGGAGCACCGAGGATGCGGTGGCCGAGGGCATCAAGAGCACGGCCGGCGTCGTGACGAGCGCGGCGATCGTGATGGTCGCGGTGTTCTCGATGTTCGCGCTCTCGTCCGAGCTCCAGATGAAGCAGATGGGCATCGGCCTCGCGGCCGCCGTCCTGATCGACGCAACGATCATCCGCGGCGTGCTGCTGCCGGCGACGATGACGCTGCTCGGCGACTGGAACTGGTGGCTGCCGCGCAGGCTCGGATGGCTGCCCCAGGTGACGCGTGGAGCCGGAGGTGGTGCCCGCCCAGGCCTGATCCAGCTCGACATACAAAGCCATCCCGGCGCCCGCCCTTCGGCGGGCGCCGGTCGTTTCGGGGTCCCGGTTCAGGGTGCTCGCCCGATGTTCCGAGGGTGCTCGAGCGGAAGTATCGAAGCATGCCGTTCTTCCTCCTTCACCACCAGCACGAGGCACACGAATGTCCCGCCGTATTCGCCTCCTGGCAGGGCTTTGACAGCCCGCTCCGACACCGCCGCGTGCGGTCGAGCTGCCTGGCCGGCGGACACGGGCTGTGGTGGCAGGTGGCGGCCTCGAGTCACTCCGAGGCGCTCGCGCTCCTTCCGAGGTTCGTCGCGCAGCGCACCAATGCGATTCAGATCCGAGAGGTGGAGATTCCGTGACCCGCACAACGAACGAGTTCGAGCTCGAGATCCCGCTCGCCTACATCGAGACCACGATCCCCGCGGGCCAGACGGTCGGCGAGTACCGCCGCAGCCGCCCGCGCCGGCCGTCGCGCTGGGAGCGGCTCAAGAGCCTCGCCGGCAACGCCGGTGTTGCCGCCACCGCGACCGGCCTGAGCGTCCAGCCGGGCTTGGCCCGATGACGACCGCGACAGCCACCCGCCGCGACCTGACCGCCGAGCCGCTCCCAACCCGGGCGCGGCGGTCCCTGCCGCGACACCTCGTGCTCTTCCTGGGAGCGCTCGCGCTCGTAGCGCTGCACGTGATCGACGACTCGTTCCTGCAGCCCCAGCCGGGCACCTCCGCCGCCGATCACCTGATCAGCGGCCTCGTCCCGCTCGGGGCTCTTGCGCTGGCCGCGGCCGCCTACCCGCGCGCCCGCCGCGGTGGCCGCGCCGCGATCGCTCTGCTGACCGGTTTCTTCGGCGTGGTCGTCGGCATCGAGGCCGTGCACTACACGATGCACGTCGGGCCGTCGGGCGACGACTTCACCGGCCTGCTCGCCATTCCCGCGGGCCTTGCGCTGATCGGGCTCGGCCTGCAGACGCTCTGGACATCCAGGCGCCGCGACGGTCGGTTCGTGCGTACCTCGCTGAGGCGCGCGGGCATCGCCCTCGGCGGCCTGATCGTCTTTGCCTTCCTCCTCTTCCCGGTCGGGTATGCCTACGTCGGCACGCACGCCGCCCGGCCGCCCGTAGAGGACATCGACCTCGGCCGCGCGACCGTCGAGGAGGTGCAGTTGCACACGAGCGACGGCCTGACGCTCGAGGGCTCCTACGTGCCGTCGAGAAACGGCGCGGCCGTAATCGTCGCGTTCGGGCGCAAGGGCACTCAGCCTCACGCCCGCTACCTCGCGCGTCACGGCTACGGCGTGCTGATCTTCGACCGCCGCGGCGAGGGCCTGAGCGACGGCGATCCCAACCCGTACGCCTGGAACGAGGGCGAGCGGGACCTGGATGCGGCGATCGACTTCCTGAAGGACCGCCCCGACGTTGATCCGGGCCGGATCGGCGGGCTCGGGCTGTCCGTGGGCGGGGAGACCTTCCTCCAGACCGCGGCGCACAACGGGGACCTCGCCGCCGTCGTCTCCGAGGGCGCGAGCTCCCGCTCGGTCGGCGAGCTCCTGAGCGTGCCCGGCGGCGGCCTCGGGCCGGTCGCCGTCAACGCCGTGATCACCTCCGCGACGGCAGTCTTCTCGGACTCCGCGCCGCCGCCCCACCTGGTCGACCTCGTGGACGAGATCGCGCCGCGCCCGATGTTCCTCATCTACGCGACGAAGGGCACCGGGGGCGAGGAGCGGCGCGCGAACCGCGCCTTCCACCGGGCGGCCGGCGGGCAGAAGGCGATCTGGGAGATCCCCGAGGCGGGCCACGTCGGCGGCCTCGAGGCGCGACCGCGGGAGTACGAGCGACGCGTCACGGGCTTCTTCGACCGCGGATTGCGGGCGGATGCGACGGGTACGCAGCCGCCATGGCAGAGCTGACACCACTGGACGAGAAGCTGGGCGAGGTCCTGGGCCTCGCGAAAGCCGCGCAGAAGGCCACCGCTCATGTGGCCGGGATGGAGGACGGCGAGCGCTTTCGCGAGCAGCTCGACCGCATGCGCGACGAGGCGGAGGAGACGGAGCGCCGCACCGACGCACTGATCGACTCGCTCGAGGGCCGCAAGACCGCGATCCGCGAGCTCGCGCAGGAAACCAGGTCGGAAGCCGAGGAGATGATGAAGACGTATCTCGGAGGCGAGGAGGAGGCGCTCGACGGCTTCGAGTTCCTCACGATGGCCGAGGCGGGCGAGCTCGGGCACTGGGAGATCGTGCAGACGATGGCGAAGACCGCCGGCGACGGCGAGGCCGTGCAGCTCGCCGATTGGGCCGTCGAGATCCAGCGCAGGCACTTCGACGGCGTGCGCGAGAGCAGCCTCCAGCTGGCGGTGGACGAGGTGCGCGGGGGATAGCCGCGCGCGTTCAGTCGTGACGGGGCCTACTTGGCTCCCGGCGCGATCCATGCGCTGTCGCCCGCCATGACCCCCAGGCCGACGAGCGCGATCGTCGTCAGGGCGGCGAGCAAGGTGAAGAGGATCCTGTGTTGGACTGTGGTCGAGTGCATGCCGTCCACGGTCGGCGAAGACGGTTTCCGGTCGGCGACGGGCCGGTAACTGGGCGGTAAAGGGACGAATGGCGCCCGGCCGCAAGCCGCGGTACCTTGACTCTGGCTCGCATGCCCCCTGGCATGGAATTTCGCATCCTCGGCCCGCTCGAGGTCCTCGAAGAGGGCCGGGAGCTCACGCTGGGCGGCACGAAGCAGCGAGCGCTGCTCGCCCTGCTCGTGACCCACTCGAACGAGACGCTCAGCACCGAGCGGCTGATCGACGAGCTCTGGGGGGAGAGCCCGCCTGCGACGGCCGCGAAGACGGTCCAGGTGCACGTCTCGCGGCTGCGAAAGGCGCTCGCGAGCCCGCTGGCCGTCGGCCCCGGAGAGGTCGTCCTCACCCGCGACCACGGCTACGAGCTGAAGGTCGAGCCCGGTCACGTCGATGCGCAGCGCTTCGAGGCGCTCGTCGCGCAGGGGAGAGGTGAGCTTGCCGCCGGTAATGCGGCGACGGCCATCGAGGTGCTGGAGCGGGCGCTCGCCCTCTGGCGCGGCCCGCCCTTCGCGGACCTCGCGGGCGAGCCGTTCGCGCAGCGCGAGAGCGCCCGGCTCGAGGAAGTGCGCGTGACCGCGCTCGAGCAGCTCTACGACGCGAAGATGGCGCTCGGCCGCCACGCCGAGGTGCTGCCCGGGCTCGAGGCGCTCATCGCCGAGCATCCCTACCGCGAGCGGCTGCATGGCCAGCTCATGCTCGCCCTGTACCGCTCCGACCGCCAGGCGGATGCGCTGCAGGCCTACCAGAACGCGCGCAGGAAGCTGGTCGATGAGCTCGGCATCGAGCCCGGCGGGCCGTTGCGGGACCTGGAGCGGGCCGTCCTCGAGCAGGATCCGGCGCTTGCCCTGCCCGCGGCCGCGGTCGTCGTGGCGCCCGAAGCTGCAGCCCGAGGTCCCAGCGCCTCCGGAGCCCGAGCCCCCCGCAGCGGCGCCCGCGCGCCGCCTCGTGAGCATCGTGTTCGCCGATCTGGTGGGGTCGACCGGCGCTCGCCGAGCGCCTCGATCCCGAGTCGATGCACCGCCTGCTCGATCGCTTCACCGATATGTGCGCCGAGGTGATCGAGCGGCACGGCGGCAGCGTCGAGGGGTACGTGGGCGACGCGGTCGTGGGCGTGTTCGGCCAGACGGAGCTGCACGAGGACGACGCCCTGCGAGCGGTGCGCAGCGGCCCTCGAGCTGCGCGAGGCGGCCGCAGAGCTGAGCGCCGAGCTCGAGCGTGAGCGCGGCGTCGCGATCGCGATGAAGGTCGGGGTCGAGTCCGGCGAGGTGTTCGTGAGCGCGGGCGCGCGGCGCCGCTCGTTCGCGGCCGGCGACGCCTTCAACGTCGCGTCCCGGCTCGAGGGCGCGGCGGTGGCGGGCGAGATCCTGCTCGGCGAGAACGCCCACGAGCTGGTCAGGGGATCCGTGCGCGCCGAGCCGCTCGAGCCGCTCGCGCTGAAGGGGCGCGACGCGACGGTCGAGCCGTGGCGGCTGCTCGGGATCGAGATCGACCATCCCGTGCGGGTGTCGCCGCCGGGGAGCCGCTTCGTGGGGCGCGAGCAGGAGCTCGGCGAGCTGCTTGCGGCATTCGGCCAGGTCGCAGGACGAGCGGGCGTGCCGCCTGCTGACCGTCGTCGGCCCGCCCGGCATCGGGAAGTCGCGCCTGACGCTGGAGCTCCTCGAGAGCCTCGACGAGGACGCCACGATGGCGGTCGGGCGCTGCCGGTCCTACGGCGACTCCGTGGGCTACGGCCCGCTCGCCGAGATCGTGCGGGAACTGGGCGGTGACGACCCGCGGCCGTGGATCGAGGACCTGCTCGACGAGCAGCCCGCGCAGCTCGTGCTGCGCGCGATCGGCATGTCGGACGAGCCGGCCCAGAGCGAGGAGACCTCGTGGGCCGTCCGCAAGCTCTTCGAGCGCGTGGCGTCGGAGCGCCCGCTCGTGGCCGTGGTCGACGACGTTCACTGGGCCGAGCCGAGCCTGCTCGACCTCATCGAGTACCTCGTCGCGTTCGCGAGCGCCCACCCGATCCTGCTCGTCTGCCTCGCGCGGCCCGAGTTCGTCGACCTACGGCCGGGCTGGGCCACGCCCCTGCCGAACCGGTCGATGGTCGTGCTGGACGCGCTGTCGCAGGTTGAGGCGCGCGCACTCGTCGAGAGCACGGGAGCGGAGGAGCTCGGAAGAGACACGGCAGCGCGGATCGTCGAGCTTGCCGAGGGCAACCCGCTCTTTCTCGAGCAACTCGTGGCCGTGGGAGCCGAGGCGGGAGAGGGCCCGCTTCCGTCGAGCCTCCAGGCCGTGCTCGCCGCCCGCATCGACCACCTCGAGCACGACGAGCGCGACGTGCTCGAACACGCCTCGGTTCAAGGGCGCAGCTTCGAGGCCGGTGCTGTCATGGAGCTCCTGGAAGGGCCCTCGCCGGGAACGGTCTCAACGCACCTCGTGGCCCTCGTCCAGAAGCAGCTGATTCGCCCGGATCGCTCCGGCGCGCCGGGAGAGGACACGTTCCGGTTCGCCCATGCGCTGATTCGCGAGGCTGCGTACCAAGGGCTCCCGAAGGAGCGGCGGGCGGAGCTTCACGAGCAGCTGGCGCGCCGCCTGGAAAGCGGGCCCGACGAGCCTCATCGGATACCACCTCGCGGAGGCCCATCGCAACCTGGTGGAGCTCGGCCTGGCGGGCGAGCGGGAGAGGGCCCTGGCGGCGGAGGCGGCTGAGCATCTCGCCCGCGCGGCGCGCACCGCGCTCCTCCGTGGCGATACTCCGGCGGGTGCTCGCCTGCTCGAGCGAGCCGAGGGGCTCCTGGATCCGGACGATCCGGCGCGCGGGGAGCTGTTGCCGGCCCTGGGCGCAGCGCTCTTCGACGCCGGCCGCATTGATGACGCCGCCCGTGTCCTCGACGAGGCGATTGCCGCGGCGCCCGACGCGCGTCTGCGGGCCCGTGCGGAGGTGGAGCGCGAGCTCGTGCGCCTCGGAGCCGATCCGGATGCGGGAAGCGAGCAAGGCCGGCACGTCGTTGAGACGGTGCGCCCCCTGCTCGAGAGCGCGGCTGACGATCCCGGGTTGTCCCGGGCCAGTCTGCTCCGCGGCCAGCTCGCGTGGAACGCCGGCCACGTCGCCGAGGCCGAGGAAGCGTGGGCCGAGGCCGCCGAGCACGCCGGCCGAGCGGGCGATCAGCGCCAGCTCTTCGAGCTCGTCGGCTGGCGTGCCCTAGCGGCCGCGCTCGGCCCGACCCCGGTCGAGCAGGCGCTCGAGCGTTGCGAGGAGTTCCGCGGGCTGGTTCGGGCAAGTCCTGTGGCCACCGCCTCGACGCTGAATCCACTGGCGGTCCTCCATGCGATGAAGGCCGAGTTCGACGTGTCGGAGCGTCTGCTCGAAGAGGCGAGCGCGATGCTCGAGGAGCTCGGCGGGCTGGGTGCAGGCGTATCGCATCTCGAGGCGCTCGTGAGACTGCTCGCCGGGCGCCCGGAGCTCGTCGAGCCGCAGCTGCGGGCCGACATCGAGCTGCTCTCCACGATGAGCGAGGGCAGCGCGCTGGCCACGACCACCGCTCTGCTCGCGCAGGCCGTCTACGCGCAGGGGCGCCTCGACGAGGCGAGCGAGCTGTGCCGAACCGCGGAGGAGCGCGCGTCGGCGGATGACACGATCACACAGGCGATCTGGCGCGGCGCGCTGGCCAAGGTGCGCGCCCGCGCAGGGGAGTGCCAACAGGCCGAGATCCTCGCTCGAGAAGCGGTGGCGCTCGTCGAATCCACGGACTTGCTCTCCCATCGCGGGGATGCGATGCTCGACCTGGCCGAAGTGCTCCGGTCGTGTGAGCGCCATGACGAGGCGGAGCGTGCGATCCGGGACGGACTTGCGCAGTATGAGCTCAAGGGCAACGCCGCGGCGGCAGAGCGCGCACGGCTGTTGCTCGCCGACCAGCAAGGAGGCGAGTGATGTTCAGACCGAACATCGAAGAGGTCCGGATCATCGGTAACCAGGTGGTCGTGCAAGGGGTGTCTGAGGAGGCCGACGACCTCGCCTCGATCCGCGTGATCCTCGCGCAGGGCGGCAATACGGATGAGGGGCCCGGCGTCGTCCGGGATGAGGACGATGCCGGGCGGGTTCGGCGCGGCCGTGTGGGGGCGCTCGACGATCTCTGGCAGGCTGAGATTCCGCTCGGCGCTTTCACCACCGGGCCCGCGGTCTCGTTCGGGATCGAGCAACGGAAGATCAACTTCCTGACGCTCACGTGGGCGCAGCCCGTGACGATCATCAAGTAGCCCATGCCGAGGCGCCAACCCCGGCTCCGCCGTGCCGGCATCGGGCACGGAATCAAGCTGCCGCGTGGGCAAAGCACCGGCGCAAGGCGCGATCCGCCCCGAGGCCGCTTCGGCAAGATCTTCCCGCGGTTACCGGAGTGCGATGCCAAACCCGGCGACCTCCGAAAGCTCTTCGAGCTGATGGACACGCGCCGGAACACGTCGAAGCCCAACACCGATGTCCCAGCGGGCTTCACCTATCTGGGCCAGTTCATCGACCACGACATCACCTTCGACCCGATGTCGAAGCTCGAGCCCCCGAGCGACCCGCACACGCTGGTCAACTTCCGGACTCCGCGCCTCGACCTCGACAGCGTCTACGGGGCCGGCCCCCAAGACCAGCCCTATCTGTACGACTGGGGCGAATCGGATCGCGGCACCAAGCTGCTGGTCGGCGAGAACGATGTTGATCTCTCCCTCCCCCTGGAGCAGCGACTCGCGGCCAAGGATCTGCCGCGTAACCAGCAGGGACGTGCGCTGATCGGCGACCCGCGCAACGACGAGCACGCGATCATCTCGCAGCTGCACCTGCTTTTCATCCGCTTCCACAACGCGGTTGTCGATCACCTCAGGAAGACCGAGGACGAAAAGGGACTCTTCGAGAAGGCGCAGGAACTCGTCCGCTGGCATTACCAGTGGATAGTCGTCCACGACTTTCTGCCGAGGGTCGTCGGGCCTCGGATGGCAGAGGCGGCACTATCCAGGCGCAGGCACTTCAGATGGAGGCGCGAGCCTTTCATCCCGGTCGAGTTCTCCGGTGCTGCCTACCGCTTCGGTCACAGCATGGCGCGGGCCAGATACCAGCTGCGGAGGGATGCCCCGAAAACAATTCCGCTCTTCGACGGACTCGCGGGATTGGATCGGCTCCGAGAGGACCAACGACTCCACTGGGATCGCTTCTTCGACTTCAGGAGCGCCGGGCACGACGTCAAATTGCCTCAGTACAGCCTTCGTGTCGATACATCGCTCACCGGCCCGCTCTTCAAGCTGCCTGAGGGCAAGGGGGCGCTGGCAGAGCTCAACCTGTTGCGGGGGCGCGCGCTGAAGCTCCCTTCCGGACAGGCGGTGGCCACCAGGATGCGCGTGGGCGTCCTCAATGAAGGCGACCTGAATCTCGACGCCGGAGCGCTCGGCACGTCTCATGCGGTCTTGCGGCGCTCGACCCCGCTCTGGTACTACATCCTCTGCGAAGCCCCGACGACCCCTGCGGTCGAGGGCGTCAACCTGGCGGGGTCACACCTCGGGCCGGTCGGCGGACGGATTGTGGCCGAGGTGCTCGCCGGCCTCATTCAGGGGGATCCGACCTCGTACCTGAATGCGAAATCGCCCTGGGAGCCCGGAGCGCTCGGCGATCTCGGCGCCGACAAGAAGTTCACGATGGTCGATCTGATCACCTTCGCCGGGGAAGGACCCGGCTAGCGCAAACGGCGAGTCACGCCTAGTCTCGCCCGGCGATCATGCGGTCCCATCTCCTCCGCTCCGTCATCGCCGCGCTGGGTGTCGGTGCGGCGGCAGGTCTCGTCGTCGCCGGCGGCGGGGCCAGGCTTGCCATGGGGCTGATCGCCCTCGCCGACGACAAGCAGGACTTCGGTGCGATCACGGGCTCGGGGGCGTTCGTTGGCGAGATCACGCTCGGCGGGGACGATCGCCGTGCTCGTGACGGGCATGGTGCTCGGGATCCTCGCGGCGCTCGTCTACGTCGCGCTGCGGTCCTGGCTACCTGCGAGGGCGCTCTACCGCAGCCTCGTCTTCGTCCTGATCGTGCTCGGGTTCGGCCTGTTCGTGACGATCGACGGCAATCGGGACGACTTCGTGTTCCTCGACACGGCCGTGAGCATCGTGTCGTTCGCGGTCGTGCTCATGCTCTACGCGCTGATCGTGCCGCCGCTCATCGACCGCCTCGCGCCGCGGACGCCCAGCCGCTCGGCCTGGGGGCGGGGAGCCGTCGCGTGCGTCCTGGCCTCAGCGCTCGTGGTCGGCGCGCTCGCTCTCCAGCATGCGTTCGAGTACGCGGACGCCTCACGGCTGCCCGGCTGAGTCGAACAGCAGGGCGGTGACCACCGGCCGCGACTCGGGGGCGGGCTGGTCCTGCTGCGAGTACGGGCGATTGAGGAGGTGCTTGCGATGGACGAGCGTCGCGGAGCCGCCCCCGTCGAGGTTGACCGCCTCCTCGGCGCCGAACGAGATCAGGAGGCGCGCCAGCTCCGCAAGGGTCAGCCCGCCGTCGACGCCGGATCGCCGTCCGTCGCAGCAGACCGCGAGCAGCTCGTTGTCGCTCAGGCCGAGGGCGCAGCGCGGGTGCCTGCCCACGGTGATGTCGGAGTCGAACTGGCCGGCACCCGCGGAGAAGCCCTCCCGATCCTCCCCGTCGATCAGCGAGCGCCCACCCGACACGAGCAGGGGGCCGGCCTGCACGAGGTCGCCCGGGGGATCGTCGCCGAGCTCGGCTCGCCGGGCGATCCGCACGCCGCCGTCGATCTGCACGCACCCGCGTGTGGGAGCCCAAGGCGCCGTGACGGGATCATGCTCGACGACCGCGCCGCCGATGCGCACCTCGCCGAGCGGACGCCAGGGATCGCGGAGGAAGAACCCGGCGACGATCGCCTCCGGGCGGTCGTGCTCGACGCACCAGTGATCGAGCCGCTGGGCCTCGGAGAAGCACACGATCCGCGCGGAGGTGGTCGCGATCGGGTGACGGACCAGGTAAACGGTGGTCTCCCACCCGTCGCCGAGGCGGATGCGGGTGAGCTCGTAGGCGATGTCCTCGGAGATGGGGCGGAGCGTACGCTCACCACCGTCCGCGGTTCGCTCAATCGAACCAGGCTCGGAAATAGCCTGGGTCGATTCAACGTCTTATCGGGCATGACCCTTGACATCGACGCACTCGAAACGAGTTTTGATCTGGTCGCTCCCCGGGGCGAGGAGCTGGTGGACAGCTTCTATCGGCGGTTGTTCGCGGCTGCGCCGTCTGTGAGGCCACTTTTCGCCGGGAGCGACATCCGCCGCCAGAAGGCAAAGCTCCTCGCGACGCTGGTCTTGCTCCGTAAGTCGCTGCCCGACTTGGACGCGCTCGTCCCGAAGTTGCGGGAGCTCGGTGGGCGCCACGGCGCCTATGGGGCGCGGGCCGAGCACTACCCCTTGGTCGCGGTGACGCTGATCGCTTCGATGGCCGAGCTGGCCGGCGACGCGTGGCAGCCCGAGTACGAGCGCGCCTGGTCCGACGCGTTCGACGTCGTCGCCAGCGCGATGCTCGAGGGCGCCGCAGCCGCCGCTTGACGGGTGGGGAAGCCCTCGCGGCCGCTGATGTCAGCTCGTCCTGCCGCCGGCCAGCTCCTCCGGCGTGTACTCGTCGTGCCTGCGCGTCCATGAGCCGGTGCGGTCCTGCGGGACGCCCTCGGGCGCGTCCTGCCACTCCTCTTGGCGGCCGAACGGCGTGATGTCCAGCAGCGCCCAGATGCTGCTGAGCTCCTCGGCGGCCCGGGACGTCGTGTAGTAGCTGCGGTAGATCTGGTCCCCGCCTGTGCCGCATGGGTATCGCGCAGGAAGACGTTGATGCCAAACCACTGGGACACGTCGAAGTCGGCCGAGAAGTCGTCGAGCGTGGTGTACCAGGGCCAGTCGGCCCAGCCCATGCGAGCCCGGTAGTTGCGGATCGCCTCCTGCGAGCCGGCCGACACGAAGACCAGCGTCGTGTCGCGCGCGTTGAGGTGGGTGAGGTTCGGCAGGTTGTCGGCGAACAAGGTGCAGCCCGGGCAGCCCTGCTCGGGATAGTTGGCGATCTTCATCCCCGGGTCCAGGAAGAAGCGGTAGACGATCAGCTGCCGGCGCCCCTCGAACAGGTCGAGGAGGCTGAACTCGCCCTCGGGCCCCTCGAAGCGGTACTCCTTCTCCACCCGGACCATGGGCAGGCGGCGCCGTTCGGCCGCCAGCGCGTCCCGTGCACGGGTCAATTCCTTCTCTTTGACGAGCAGCGCCTCGCGTTGGGAGTTCCACTCCTGTTCGGATACCACGGCGGTCGGGATCGTCATCGGACTCCTCGTCGGGCTCAGACAGATGGCGCGATCTATTCGACAGTCAACTGGGTAGATCGCGCTCAGGCAAGCGTCATGCCGCTTCGCAGCGGATCCGGCTAGCGGGGAGCCCCAGGTCGACTCGCGATCCTTTGCAGGGACAATGAGCACCTTCGGACCGCGTCCGCGAGTCGTCACGGACACGATTGTCCAATCATTGTCCGGTGACGCAGTGGCACTGCTATGACTCGCCTGGCAAATGGCCTGCGAATGCAGGCCTGTCCGCAAGCCGCTGATGGGATTCGAACCCCCGACCTTCTGCATGGCAAGCAGTTGCGGTGCGGTAGGTCCAAGGAGGGGTCTGTTTCCGCTTTCCGTAGCGGAATCGGGGCAACCAACCGGGGAGTGGGCCCTCCGGAATTCAGGGTTTACCGGGCATCCGACCCGACGACTCCGACATGAGTCGCCGAGGCCGACGACGCAGCGAGTCATGCGTGCGCGGCTAGCTGGCGGCGCCGTCCGGCGGTGCCAGCTCCGCGAGTAGCGCACGCACGCGCTGGCTGATTTCGTCGCGGATTCGCCGCACACCGTCGAGGTCGGCGTCGGCCGGGTCGTCGAGGTCCCAGTCCTCGTAGCGCTTGCCGGGATAGATGGGGCAGGCGTCGCCACAGCCCATCGTGATCACCGCGTCTGCGGCCTGGACGACCTCGTCGGTCATCGGCTTGGGGAACTCTTTGCTGACGTCGATGCCCAGCTCCGACATCGCGGTCACGACCTCGTGGTTGATCTGGTCGGCCGGCGCGCTGCCCGCCGAGCGGACGTGCACCCGGCCTTCGGCGTAGTGATCGAGCAGAGCCGCCGCCATCTGACTGCGCCCGGCGTTGTGGACGCACACGAACAGCACTTCAGGGATCAGATCGACGTCGAGATCCCGCAACTGGGTCGCCATCAGTCGGCTCCGTTCTACCTCGCCGGCCTTGTCCAGCAGATGATACGCATTGACAGTCGTCAATTCAATTGATATTTGTGTATTGATGGCTGTCGATCTCGAGCTCGCGCCCAAGACCAAACGCCCCGCCGGGGAGCCGTGCTGCGAGCCGGTCGTCTATCCCGACGTCGAGCGCGAGCAGGCCGAGCAGATGGCCGCGATCGCCAAGGCGCTCGGGGACCCGATCCGACTCCAGCTGGTGGACGTGCTCCGAAAGCACGCCGGCAAGGTCTGCGTCTGCGAGCTCGTCCCCCTGTTCGACCTTTCACAGCCGACCGTGTCGCACCACCTCAAGGTGCTCCGCGCCGCCGGGCTCGTTGACAGCGAGCGCCGTGGGCTGTGGGCCTACTACTACGTCATCCCCGACGCCCTGGAGGACCTCGCCGCATGGCTGAGTTGACCGACACCGACATCCGCGAGCGCGTCCGCGAGCGCTACGCCGCCGCCGCCAGGGCCGTGACCGAGAGCACCGGGTCCGGATGTTGCGGAGCACCGGCCGCCATCGCCGGATGCGGGCAGGACATCTCCTCGACCGACAAGCACGGCAACGAGGTCTTCGGGGCAACCCTCTACGACGACACCGGCGACCCAGCTCTCGAGGGAGCCGTTGAGGCCTCGCTCGGCTGCGGCGTCCCCACCGCGGTCGCCGACCTGCACGAGGGCGAGGCAGTGCTCGACCTCGGCTCGGGTGCCGGAGCCGATGTGCTGATCTCGGCACGGCGGGTCGGCCCGTCCGGCAAGGCGATCGGGCTCGACATGACCGACGAGATGCTCGATCTGGCCCGCGCCAACGCAGCCGAGGCGGGCGTCGACAACGTCGAATTCGTCAAGGGGTACATCGAGGACATCCCGCTCGGCGACGCCACGGTCGACGTCGTCATCTCGAACTGCGTGATCAACCTGTCCGCCGACAAGCGCGAGGTGGTCGCAGAAGCAGCCCGCGTGCTCCGGCCGGGCGGGCGCTTCGCCGTCTCCGACGTGATCGCCGACCCCGGCATGGACGAGGCGACCCGCAGCGATATGGAGCAGTGGACCGGCTGCGTCGCCGGCGCGCTAACTCGGGGAGAGTTCGAGGCTGTCCTTGCGGAGGCCGGCCTGGTGGAGATCGACATCAACGCGACGCACCGGGTGCACGAGCACGCCACCTCCGCCATCATCCGGGCCCGCAAGCCCGAGGTGAGCTGACCGGCCCGGGTCGATCACGCCGCCGAGCAGAGCCAGGGCGGCCTAACCGCTCCTGGTCGCATTGGGCGCGCTCGACGCGATTCGGCTAACGCCAGGCAGTCGGCGCTCCCGGAGGCTCATCGCTGGTGCTGGCGCTCGAGATCGAGTAGCACGGCGCGGCGATTAGAGTCGTTGGCGATGGCCGTCACGAGTGGAGGACGGAGCGGCACCGGGATGCCCGGACGTTCATGCCCTGTCGCGTACGGCTACAGGCCCGAGGAGCTCGCGGGTGAAGCAGCGTTCGCCTGCGAGACCCTCTACGTCGTGGGTGGCCTCTACGGCAACAGCGTCGCACTCGAGCGAGTGCTCGAACGGGTGGGAAGGGAGCGCCACGCTCCTGCCACTGTGGTGTTCAACGGAGACTTTCACTGGCTCGACGTCGATGCGGACGAGTTCCTCCAGGTCACCGAACAGGTGCTGGCGCACCACGCCATCAGCGGAAACGTCGAGGCGGAGCTCGCCGCTTCCGCAGACGACGCCGGCTGTGGCTGTGCGTACCCGGAGTACATCGACGACGCCACGGTGGCCCGTTCCAACGCGATCATGGCGAGACTGCGGGAAAGCTCCCGCCGCTTTCCGAAGCTCATCAGCCGGCTTGCGGCCCTACCCCGCCACATCAGCGTGGAAGTCGGCGGCGAGCGCGTCGGGATCGTGCACGGCGATCCGGAGTCGCTCGCCGGCTGGCGGCTGGCCCTGGAGGCGATGGAACCCGGCGATCCGATGCTCCGTCGTGGGATCGGCTGGCGGGGAGCCCCCACCACGGCCTCCGACGTCGCCAACTGGTTCCGACGCGCCGACGTGCGGGTCTTCTGCAGCAGCCACACCGGCCTGCCCTACGCGCAGGACTTCCTCCTCGACCGCCGGCGCCACCTCGTAATCAACAACGGCGCCGCGGGGCTGGCCAACTTCCGCGACTCCACATACGGCGTTATCACGCGGCTCTCCCGACATGACGAAGCTCCCCGTGACAGCCTGTACGGGACGAGAGTCGGCCCACTTCGCTGCGACGCCGTTCCGGTCGACTTCGACCTCGACCGCTGGACCGAACGCTTCCTCGCCCAATGGCCGCCGCGCAGCCCCGGCCACGACGCATACTTCGCGCGCATTACCCGCGGCACCAACCATCGCCTCGAACAGGCAGCACGCGGCAATGTGACCATGCTCGCTGACCGGTTACGGGCCGCTACTGAGATCGCCTGAGCGCGGGCAGCACGATGCCGTTCGAGAAGGCTCCCTGGGACGCCACACTCGGCATGTGGCTCGACCAGTTCGGGACCACCCGGATGGCTGGCGCCACTGCCCAGTCCACCTGAGCCAAGCAGGTTCGCCTCAAGAAGGGCGGGCGTTCAGGAGATGGGTAGTTCGCGCTCAAGCACGCGCCACGCCGCGTCCTAAGCGGGATCCTGCGAAGCGGCTGATGGGATTCGAACCCACGACCTTCTGCATGGCAAGCAGAGCCCGGGGCGACGCCAATCGCCCCGATATCCCTGCAAATCGGCAGTTTCGATGCCGATAGCGCCCGCCGACGATGCCCGGCTTTCGCCGCGAGATCACGGGGGTTTGGGGACTGAAAGCGGACTGAGCTGCTGGGGAAGGGCGGTCACCCCAGTGAGTAGAGACGTCCAACTCAGCTGCGCGGGGTTCGGCGTGTAGACGGCTCCCATCAGGCGAACGGAGAAGTCGCGCGTTCTTCGCGTCAGTCCGTCAGGCGTCGACGGTGTCGCCGACGTGGACGAGGCCGGATGTGAGGATGTCGGCGCGGAGGCCGCCTCGGTGGACCATAGGTCGTAGCAGGGCGGTGCCGGTGAGGCGTTGGAGGTGTGAGCACGGTTCGCATAGCCGTCGGCCGATGCAGCGGACGGCTCCGATCTGGAACTCCTTGCCGACGAGTGCGTTGAGATCGATGCCGCGGGTGACGACGTTGCGGCGTGCGTCGACGGGCGTGAGATGGAGGCCGTCGTCGCGGAGGGCGTCGAGGACTTCGGCTTCGATGAGCGTGAGTTGCTGGCCCTGCTTCTCGCTCGCGGAAAAGGTGCCGGTGCCGTCGAAGTAGCGGTCGCCGACGATGCCGCGGCCGGCGTGCAGTTCTACGGTCCTGTGACTTTGCATGGTGTCCTCGGCGTGAGCTGCCGTGAGCAGGGCGTCGATGACGCCGGTGGCGCCGGCCGGTTGCTGCGGCAGGCTGCCGGCCGGGCGGCTTGGGTCCAGTGGTGCGAGCACGAGGGCGCGGCGCAACTTGTCGGGTGGGATGTCGACGGGTGCGCTCGCGGCGTATTGGCTTTCGTCGAACATGACGACACAGTGGCTGTCGTGGTGCTCGGCGATCCAGAAGCCGGGGGAGATCTCAGGCCGGAGCGCGTCGGCGGCGATCAGGCGGAGGTTGCGGGCACTGAGCCAGCCTTGAAGGTTGAGCTCGTCGGTGATGCCGGCATTCCGGAGCTCGTCCGGGTGTTCGTGTAGGAGCGCGGCGATGCAGTCGATGAGGTCGTGATGGGTCATGTCAGGTGGCGCTCGATGCGGTCGAGGGTGGGGCGATGATGCGGATCGGCGAGAGGACGAGGGCGGTCACGCGGGTTCGAGGACGACGAGGGTGAAGGTCGCGGTGCTCGTTCCTGGGTTGGCGTACGTGTGGGGCAAGGTCGCATCGAACCACGCGCTGTCGCCGGTTGGCACTTCTACGTGGTGGTGCCCGACGTCGAGAGCGACGGTGCCGGTGTCGACGGTGATCAGCTCGACCGATCCGGGGCGGTGCGCTTCGCTGTCGCGTTGATCGCCGGGCGCGAGCGTCCATGACCACAGCTCGATCGCTCCGTGACTGACGAGCAGACGCGCGACACTCCCGGCGCGCGTGGACCACAGGGTCATCGTGTCCGGTCCCGCTACGACGGCGACTGGTTCGGTCTCCGGTTCCTCTGACAGGAGCTCGGTGAGCGTGATGCCCAGCGCGGCGGCGAGTTTGAGCAGGGTGGCCAGGCTCGGATTGGCGTCGCCGTGCTCGATCTGGACGAGCAGGCGGCGGCTGACCGTGCTGCGCGCCGCGAGCTCGTCCAGCGTCCATCGGCGTTGGGCCCGCACGGCGCGCACGCGAGTGGCGATCTCGGCCGTGATGCTCTGCTGGCTGACGCTCATCGTTAGTGCACTATAGTGCCTTAAGTGGTGCATTGTTCGGAACTAGAGCTGGAGACGTGGGCCGTGATGGCGGGTCGGCCGGGGCCGAGTGCCGGGGCGCCGCTGAACGTTCCGCCGGTGCTGGCGTCGAATTTCGAGCTCGGTTCGGGTAGGGCCTACAGCCGCGACGACGCGACGCCGACCTGGGAGGCGTTCGAGGAGCTGCTGGGCGGCCTGGAGGGCGGCCAGGCCGTGGCGTTTGCCTCGGGCATGGGAGCCGTCGCGGCGGTCTTTGACCTGCTGCCGGTCGGCGCAACCGTGGCGCTCGGCGACGACTGCTACCAGGGCGTCGCGGGTCTGGCCGCCGCCGGTGCCGGGCAGGGTCGATGGGACGTGGTCCGCGTCGGCGTCGAGGACACATCGCGCTGGCTTGAGCTCGCCGCCGACGCCGACCTGCTTTGGCTGGAGTCGCCCTCGAACCCGCTGCTGGCGGTCGCCGACCTGTCCGCCATCTGCGCCGCGCGGCGCAAGGCGGACGCCTTAGTGGTGATCGACAGTACGTTGGCCACGCCGCTGGTCCAACGGCCGCTTGAGCTGGGCGCCGACCTGGTCATGCACTCGGCCACGAAGTACCTCGGCGGCCACTCCGATCTGCTGCTCGGAGCCGTCGTCGCGGCGTCCGGCGAGCACGCCCGCCAACTGCGCGAGCGACGTGAGCTGGCCGGAGCCACGCCCGGCGCGCTCGAGGCCTACCTCGCCGTCCGCGGCATGCGCACGCTCGCGTTGCGGCTACAGCGCGCGAGCGCATCGGCCGGCGAGCTCGCCGAGAACCTCGCAAAGCACGCCGAGGTGGCGGTCGTGCGCTACCCCGGTCGGCCCGACCATCCGACCCACGCGACGGCGCGCAGCTTCATGTCCGGCTTCGGCGCCGTCGTCTCTTTCGACGTGCAGGGCGGCGCCGAACGCGCCAACGCCGTCTGCCGATCGGTGCGGATCATCCGCCACGCCACGAGCCTGGGCGGCGTCGAATCGACCATCGAACGCCGAGCCGCCATTCCCGGCCAGACCCACGTTCCGCCCGGACTGCTACGGCTCAGCGTCGGATGCGAACATCCCGACGACCTCTGGCGCGACCTCCAACAGGCCCTCACGCCATAACCCCGCCGTCCGGTCCCGACCACACCGAGCGCTCCATCCTCGCCGCCTGCATCGCGCACATCGCCGGCGCTCCTGCGAGCGACGTCCCGCTCGACCCGGAGCAGCAGCGCGCGTGGCTCGGCGAGCGTGGGCGCGGCCTCGTGCGCGTGCAGAAGGTCAGTGGTTCGAGCCGTCAACAAATGCCTGCAAAGGAGCGTCTTTCGAGGCATCTCCCATGACGGCCTGGCCGTCAGTCCCCAGTCAGTCCCCCGTGACGCAGACGCACTGTCCGACTGCCGAGACCAAAAAGACCTGCAAACGCAGGCCTTTTGAAGCGGCTGAAGGGATTCGAACCCTCGACCTTCTGCATGGCAAACAGGGCCTGGGGGTACGCCGATTGCCTAGATATCCCTGCAAGTGAGCGGGTTCATGGTCAAGAGCAGCCGCCGGCGATCCCTGTCTTCACCGCGAGATCACGGGGGTTCGCGGACTGAAAGCGGACTGAGCGGCTCGGGCAAAGCGGTCGCGCCGGCCCGCAAGGGGGTCGGGTGCGCAGACCGGCGCGAGTACCCGATGATGGGAGTCCGCTTCTCTCGCCGAGCGCCCTGCGGCCGGTAGCCCCCGATGCCAGTCGGCCTCATGCCCGGTCGTCGAGCAACTTCAGGGCCGTCTCCACGCCGCGGGCGAGGAGCTGGTCGGACAGGTCGCGGTCGGTCAGTGCCCTGGCGAGCTGCAGGGTGCCGACCATCAGTCCGAAGACCGTGAGCGCGTCCGTCCGAGCCGCCTCGACGTCTGTCGGGTCAAGGCGCGACGCGATGTCGTCGATGACGCCCATCAGTTCGTCGGTGAAGACCTGCTCTGGTGGCGGCGGGGCGGCGGGCGATCTCGTCGAGCAGCGCGGCCGACGGGCAGCCGTCGGCGCACTGGTCGCGGTGTTGCGGAGACAGGTAGGAGCGGACGAACGCCTCGAGTCCCGCCCGATCCGGGGGCTGGGCGTCGAAGCTTTGGCGTTGGGCGCGCAGCTGGTCGGCGAGGACGTTCGCGACGAGATCCTCCTTGGACGTGAAGTGGCCGTAGAAGGCGCCGTTGGTCAGGCCGGCGTCGGACATCACGGCCGCCACGCCGGCGCCGTCGATGCCGTCCTGCTTGAAGCGCCGCCCGGCCGCTTCGACGATGCGTTGCCTGGTCGCCTGCTTTTGGTCCTTGCCGTAGCGCATAGCGACCTCTTCCGAACCGCTCTTCAGTGTGACGCAGCGTCACACCATTGCATTATGATCGTACTATAGCATTATGATCGTAATGCAAAGCCAAATGCAGCACGCGCAAGGAGCGACAGGATGACGACGGTCGAAGCACCTACGAGTCCGGCCTTGAACACGACGTGGCAGAACGCGCCGACGCAGACCATCAACGCCGGCGGCGTGGAGTTCGCCTACCGTCAGCTCGGCCCGAGCACGGGGGTGCCGGTGGTCTTCCTCACCCACCTGGCCGCGGTCCTGGACAACTGGGACCCCCGAGTCGTGGACGGCATCGCCGCGAGGCATCGGGTCATCACCTTCGACAACCGCGGTGTCGGTGCCTCCAGTGGGTCCACGCCGACGACCATCGAGGAGATGGCGAGCGACGCCGTGACCTTCATCCGTGCCCTCGGCTTCGATCAGGTCGACCTGTTCGGGTTCTCGATGGGCGGCATGATCGCCCAGGTGATCGCGCAGGAGGAGCCGCGGCTCGTGCGCAAGATGATCCTCGCCGGAACCGGCCCCGCGGGGGGCGAAGGCATCGACAAGGTGACCCGCATCTCCTACCTCGACACCGCGCGAGGACTGCTCACCCGCCGGGACCCCAAGCAGTTCCTCTTCTTCACCAGGACCCCGAACGGGCGCCGAGCCGCGAAGGAGTTCCTGGCACGGCTCGAGGAACGTACGAACGACCGCGACAAGGCCATCTCCGTAGGCTCATTCCGCGCCCAGCTCAAGGCCATCCACCGATGGGGTCAGCAGAAGCCCGCGGACCTCGCGAGCATCCACCAGCCGGTGCTCGTCATCAACGGCGAGAGCGACAAGATGGTGCCCACCAAGAACACCGTCGACCTCGACCGACGACTCCCGAACAGCCAGCTCGTCGTCTATCCCGACGCCGGGCACGGCGGGGTGTTCCAGTTCCACGAGGACTTCGTCAAGCGGGCTCTCGAGTTCCTGTCATGAAGGCATTCGTCGTCGAGCACTACGGCAAGGACGGACTCCGCGCCGCCGACGTACCCGAGCCCGAGGTCGGCGACGGTGACGTGCTGGTCAAGGTGAGCGCCGCCGGCGTCAACCCGCTGGACAAGATGGTCCGCGACGGCGAGTTCAAGCGGCTCCTGAAGTACCGGACCCCGTTCGTGCTCGGCCACGACGTCGCCGGCGTGGTGACCAGGGTCGGCTCGGCCGTACGCGACTTCCAGGTAGGCGACGAGGTCTACGCTCGCCCCCGCGACCTGCGGATCGGGACCTTCGCGGAGTACATCGCGATCGACCAGGACGACGTCGCGCCCAAGCCAGCCTCGCTCACCCTGCACGAGGCGGCCGCGGTGCCGCTGGTGTCACTGGCCGCCTGGCAGGCCCTCGTCGACCGCGCCCACGTGCAGCCCGGCCAGAAGGTCCTCGTCCACGCCGGCTCCGGCGGCCTGGGGTCGACCGTCATCCAGCTCGCCAAGCACCTCGGCGCCACGGTGGCGACGACCGCGAGCGGCGAGAACGCCGAGCTGGTGCGCAGCCTCGGCGCCGACGTCGTCGTGGACTACACGAAGGAGGACTTCGCCGAGGTCCTCTCCGGCTACGACGTCGTGTTGGACTCGCGAGGTGGCGAGAACCTCGAGAAGTCCCTCACGGTCCTCAAGCCGGGCGGACAGGCGATCGGCGTGACCGGCCCGCCGGACCCCGGGTTCGCGAAGCAGCTCGGGGCGCCGAAGTTCATCGGCGTCGTGATGGGGCTGCTGAGCCGCAAGGTCCGCAAGCAGGCGCGGAAGCTCGGCGTGAGCTACTCGTTCCTGTTCATGCAGGCCAACGGCGCCCAGCTGCGCGAGCTGGCCTCCCTCTACGACGCCGGCCACCTCCGCCCGCTCATCGACAAGACGTTCCCGTTCGACCAGACCCTCGAGGCGCTGGCGTACGTCGAGCAGGGCCGCGCCAACGGCAAGGTCGTCATCACGCTCGACTGACAACGCCGCCCGCCGCCCAACGCCTGCAATGGGTCCGATAGCGGAAGCGAATGGGCGGCAGTCACAGACGCCTGAACCCGGAAAGCTCATGGTCTCCAGCGAGGAGTTCGCCTCGAGTCTTCGACCTTCTCCGGGCGGGAAAAAGGTCAGTGGTTCGAGCCGTCAACAAACGCCTGCAAAGGAACGTCTTTCGAAGCGTCTCCCATAGTGGCGTGGCCGTCAGTCCGCGTTCAGTCCCCGGCGACGCAGACGCACTATCCGGCTGCCGAGGCCAAAAAGTGCTGCAAATAGAGACCTTTTCGAGAGCGGCTGAAGGGATTCGAACCCTCGACCTTCTGCATGGCAAGCAGGAGCTCCGCCTCGCAGATCCCCACGGAATGCCTGCAAACCGCTGGATATCTGGCCGGCCCAGGGCACCGTGGGTTTCCAAGATTTCCGCCGAAATGGCCGGGGTTTAGACAAGAAACGGACAATGAGAACGGGCTGGGATCGTTGACCCCGCGGGCTCACGCGGGTTCGAATCCCGCCCCCGCTACTACGTCAAACCCCCGCAAGTGCGGGGGTTTCTTCGTTTCTGCTCGTGCCTTGGAACAGAGAGTGCGGGCATCAATTGGCCATCATTTGCGGTTCGAAACCACAGTCGGGAGCGGGGCGGACCGCTCTCTTCACCGTGAGGCTGTCGCGCAAAGGGAGGTCGCCGCAGCTCGCCAGGTGTCCTATTGCCTAAATGCAGGGGCGCGGGCGGCGCTGATGACGTAGCGTGCCGCCGACATGGAGCGCGCCTTCCTCCCAAACCGCCGCCTTGGCCGACGTGGCGGCGGCGATCGGCTCGCAGGCTTTCGACGCGTTCGACCTCGTGATTTTCAGTCCGGACCGAGAACGTCAAAGCCGGACGAGCGCGGGTGAGGTTGACGACGGAACCCCTGCAAATGAGGCGCTTAGGCTGTTAGCGAGGGGCGGCGCCACGGGACCTGCCTCGACGCCAGCCACGTGTTATCCAGACTACGTGGGTCGCAGTTTCGCGCCGTCGGCGCCGCCTTCCGTCGAGGCAGGCGGCGAAGTGCGTCTCGAGGTCTCCGGGGCCGATGGTGCCGGCCGCGCCGATCGCGACGATCCGCGTCCGCGGGGCCTGTCCGCCCCAGTCGCCGTCGAAGGAGACGTCCACCCTCTTTCCCACCACCTGCAGCACCGCGCGGCGCTCGGGTGCCTCGGAGGCGGCTACGACGCCCTTGGCCCGGTAGATATCCGCGGGCAGCTTCGCCGCCGTCTTGCGCAGGGCGTCCAGTGAGAGCGGTCGGTCGGTTTCGTAGCTCCACGATTCGAAGCGATGGTCATGGCCGGTGTGCTCTGCGTGGTCGCAGCCGGGATCGGTGCATCCCGGGGAGTGGGCGGCTCGATCGGGCTCGAGGTAGCCGGGGTGGAACCTTCCGACGCCGAGCAGGACCTCGAGCGGGACGTCGCACCTGCTGGCCTCGAGCAGCCTGTAGCGGTGCAGGTGATCGTCGAGCCAGTCCCTGATCCGTCTCGATCTGCTCCGGCCCGACGAGGTCGGTCTTGTTGAGGATCAGCATGTCGGCCGTCGCGACCTGCCAGATCTTCAGCTCCATCTGCTCGGGAGCCGCGAAGACCTGCTCGGCGTCGACGACGCAGATGATGCTGTCGAGGCGGACCCGGTCTATCAGCGAGGGGTCGTCGGCGAAGGTGAGGGCGATTCCGGTCGGCTCGGCCACTCCGCTCGCCTCCAGCAGGATGTACTCGGGCCGCTCGGGCCGCTCGATGACCTGGATCACGGCCTCGGAGAGGTCGTCGCGGATCGAGCAGCAGACGCAGCCGTTGGCGAGGCTGATCACGTCGCTCTCGACATCGACGACCAGATCGGCGTCGATGTTGATCGAGCCGAAGTCGTTGACCAGGACGCCGACCTTCATCCCGTGGTCGCCGTTGAGGATGCGGTTGAGCAGGGTCGTCTTGCCGGCGCCGAGGAACCCGGTGAGCACCGTCACCGGGGTCCGCTCGGCCCCGCTGGAATCGTCGTCGTGACCGGGGCTCATCCCGCCCCCTAGTCGCGGCCGAGGCGGCTCTTGATCTTGTCGCCGACCTTCTGGGCGACCATCTTCGGGATCTCGATCTTGAACCCCTTCGGGAAGACGCGCACGAGGTCGCGCTTGACGTCCTCCGGGTAGTAGAGGTCCGGATCGATCTCCTTCTCGCGGACGAACTCCTCCTGCACGTCGGTGACGTTGTGCACGGGGGTCGGGGAAATCGACGCTGAGATGCGTGGGACCGAGGTCGAACAGCTCCTTGGCCTCGGATTGGCTCGGCCGTGCCGGGCTGGCCGCCTCGGAGAGCGCCGCGTTGCGTGTCCAGATCGCTTCCTTGGTGACGTTGACGACGACGCCGTCGGGAGCGCCGAACTGGAACAGGCCGTCCCAGTGGACCCTGATGCCGGCGAGGATCTCGGGCAGCAGGTCCTCGTCGTAGGCGGTGTGGGTGACCATCGCCAGCCGCGGGTTGACCTGCTTGGTCAGGTAGCCGACCGCGTAGTGGACCGTGTGCGCGGTGTCGACCGTGTTGTTGGTGATCATCGGCGGCAGCCCCATCTTCAGCTGCTGCAGGTTCGCCAGGTCGGGCTGCACCTCGGTGACGAAGACGTCCACCCCCTTTGCGAACTCGGCGGTGAGCTCGTCCGGGCGGCCGTCGCCGGTCCAGACGAACGAGAGGCCGTTCCAGTCGAGCCGGTAGGCGGAGGCCCCGTCCTTGGTGTGGGAGCGGCGCCAGTGGCGAATCGTCACCCCGTCCTGGTCGTAGCAGATGCCGTTGTCGTCGCGGAAGTCGAACTCGTTGACCTCGACCTCGTAGCCGTCGCCGATCGGTGAGGAGTTGAAGCTGTCGATGTGCCAGTGGGCCATCTTCTTCATTCCCTCGACCATGGCGCTGGTTCCGTCCTCGGGTGTTCTGCCCGACGGCCCGTGCACCCGCAGCGGCTTCCAGCGGGCGGCCCAGGGGGCGAAGGCAAACAGGTACGGCAGCTCGCCGTAGTGGTCGACGTGCAGGTGAGTGAGGAAGATGTCGTTGACCATCTGCAACGGCACCTGCATCGCGAGGATGTTGCGCAGGCAGCCCGGGCCGAAGTCGAAGAAGAAGCGCTTGCCGTTGCCGAGCTCGACCATGATGCAGGTGGCGGCCTGGTTTCGCCGCGGCGGGAACGGGCAGCTGCCGACGAAGGTGATCCGCATCTCATCCTTGCCGAGCTCCTCCGAGGTCGGGTAGTAGGTCGCCCCGCTGCCCATGCTCTCGGTCGGCTTGTAGTAGGGCGGCAGGGTGATTCCGCCTCCGCCTACTCCCCCGTACGGATTCATCGCCGGGACATGCCCGTTGCCGTCTGACATCACTTCCTCCTCGCGATTTCGCTTGCCACAGGATGTGGCTCGTTCAATGACTTGAGCCGCGCTCTCAGCTCCGCGACCTCCCGGCGTAGCTGGGCGACCTTGTGGCGCTCGTCGACCAGCTCGGCGGCGAGGCTGCGCAGCGCGTAGCCGAGTCGCTCGGCACGAAACTCGGGCTCGGTTCTCGGCAGGTCGGAGGCGTCGCTGGGAGCCATGGGGAGACGGTTCATCGGCGCGGAGGGCATGGTCAGCTCACCATGTGAGCTCGATCTCGAGCTCCCTCTTATCGTCCTCGATCTCGATCTCGAGCTTGAAGTCGACCTCGTCGGGGACGTGCACCTTGAAGTGCATGCCGCCGCGGTCGAATTCGACGTCGTTGTGTTTGGCGAGCATGTCGGCGAGGGCGTGCAGGCGGGCGGCGGCGTCCTCGCGGCTGAGCCGTTCCTTCTCGGTGATCTCCATCAGGTCCATTCGGGCCTCCTGGTTGTTGACGTTGACGGTTGCTGGGGGCGGCCGCGGGCGATTCGCGTCAGTTCGATGAGGCCGGCCTTGATGCCCTCGGGGGCTTGGGCCGAGGGCGAGGCGCCCGGGTGCTTGCGGGCGATCCGCACGCGCAGGACTCCGGGCCGGATGCGAAAGCGCAGCGGCGGGTCGAGCTTGAGCGCCTCGCCGTCGATGCCGGCGGGAACGGGCCGGTCGGCGTCGACTTCGAAGCCGGGCGCCGACCACTCGCGCACGGGTCGCTGCAACGAGCGGCCGCTCTCGCCGCGCCCGGAGGGCCGCCCGCGACCGTGATCCCGAGCAGGCCGTCGTCGATCCGCGGCCGCGTGCCGGAGCCGACAGCGCGGCCGAGCCGGTACTTGTTGTTGGAGACGAGCACCATCGCCCCCGAGCGGTGTTCGTGCCCGCCCGGGCCGGTCCAGCGCATGTCGAGGTCTCCGCCGTCCGGGCCGAGCACATCCGGCACGGTGTCGAGCAGGGTGCGCAGCTTCGCGTCGCGATAACCCTCTCGTTGGACGGCCTCGGCGTAGAGGCCGAGCGAAACGTTGTTGACGAACACGCGCCCGTTGACCTCGGCCAGGTCCACGATGCGCTCGCCACCGTCGACGAACGCGTCGAGGGCGCCGACGACGTCGTCGCGGTCGACGCCGAGGTCCAGCGCGAAGTGGTTGCGCGTACCTGCGGGCACGCAGGCATAGGGCAGATCGAGCTCAGCGGCGAGCGCCGCCACGACGGCCTGCGACCCGTCGCCGCCGGCCATCGCAAGCCCGTCAGCGCCGCCGGCGACCGCCTCGCGCACGAGCTGCTCGAGGTCCCAGGGGGGGCCGAGCTCGATCGGCTCGATCCCGCGCGCGCGGGCCTCGTCGGCCACCGCGAAGCGCTCAGCCTTGCCGCCGCCGGACTTCGGGTTGAAGAACAGCACCGGTCGCTGGGGCGCCGGCGCGTCGGGCAGATCAACGTGCACAGCGAGCGTGGCACGCGCGGCCGCGAGTGACACCAGCAGCCCGGCCACGACCAGCAGATCGACGAACGGCGCCCCATTCGCAATGAGCACGACCAGCGCCCCCGCCAGCGCCAGCGCAGCGATGGTCAGCCCCACCACGCGCGCAGCTCCCCGCCGCAGCACGCCGTACCAGGCCGCCGCGGCGACCACCACCACACAGCCCAGCAGGACCAAGCCGCGCGGGAACTCGCTCACGGCCACGGCGATGCCGAGCACGATCGTGGCGACCCCCACCACCAGCGCGACGATCGCCGCGAGCTGTCGTCGCCTCATTGGATCCCTCCTCCTCGGGTACCAATGCCGAACCCGCGACCCACCGGCCACGGCGGCCGCGCTGGGTCGAAGACGCCGAGCGCCTCGACCTCGCGATCTACGCCGCCATCGCCCGCACCGCGACCCCGACCCTCGACGTGCACTACCCGGCCGACGTGCTGGCCGGCGCGGTGATGGGCACCGCGCTGGCTCAGCTCACGGCTTACGCGGGCGACCGCCGCCGCCCTGCCCGCACGGCCTGAGGCCGGTTCGTTCATGCGAACTCCCCTTTCCAGTGACAGGGCCAGGACCGCCGTCTCAGCCGGTGCCCGTCAGGACCCCTGCAGCGAGCTTCTGGACTCTGCGGCGACTGCCTTCGCGGTGGGCTGCATCAGCGCGCCGAAGATCCAGAGGACCGGGAAGATGATCCCGACCCAGAACAGCACGGTGTGCCCCTTGCGGAGCGTTGCGAGCCCGAGCGAGACGAGCGCCGTCAGATACAGGACCACGAGCAGGATCCAGAGAAACGTCGACATTGCTACCCCCTTGGGTTGGACCGAGTCGACGTGGGCGTCGCTCGGTAATTGAGCTCTAGCTGCGGCGTCGTGAGATGCGATGCACGGCCTAGCCAGGTCGCGGCCGCCAACGTCGCAGAGGACATCCTCCAACGGCCACAACCGCCCGTCATCGTCCCGATGGCATGAACCGGCCAAGCACCGTCGCTGGCTGGACCCACCCGGGCGCCGGTTCGTGCCGAAAGGCTCGCTCGGTCGGCGGAACCATCCCATCGGGACGATGAGAGACGCGACCTCGGGAGATACGGTCGCTCAATGTTCCACCTTCAGGACTGGAGACGTGCCGCGCAGCGGATGGTGCTGGGAGCTCCGAGAGGAGATCAGTCGTGATCTGGGCAATCCTCGCAGCGCTCGGGGTACCCCTCTGGCTCTGCGCCATCGGCATCTTCATGCTGCTTTTCAACAACCGGAGGCTGCGCAAGCGGTACGGCAACGTTCCGGTACGCGTCCGCCGGCCCGGGAAGAAGCGCTGGACTCGCGGTCACGCGATCTGGGTCTCGGACGTCTTCGCATGGCGAGGAAGTCCGGCGGCTTGGAACGAGGAGCTGCTCTGGGTCAGGGCCGCCACGCCACGAGCAGCAGACCCTGAGGAGCGCAAGAAGCTGCACCGCCTCGGTGACGAGCCCGCGATCGCCAAGCTGGAGGCTGCGGACGCCGAAACCGTAGAGGTGGCTGCCGCTCCCGAGCAAGCCTCGGCGCTCCTCGGTCCGTTCGCGCGCGCGACCGAGATCGATCCAGTCGGGACGGTCGCCCGCTAGCGAGGGCTCCGAATGGACTGGGCCCTTGCCATCGTTGCGCTCACGCTGCTCGGCGTTGCAGCGGTTTCGGGGCGGCTGTCGGGGACGCCGGTCACGACGGCGATGCTGTTCGTCGTCGTCGGGTTGCTGGTCGGGCCCAAGGTACTTGGCGAGATCGACGTCGACAGCTCGAGTTCCGCCGTGCGAACGCTGGCGGAGGCGACCTTGGCGCTGGTGCTGTTCTGCGACGCCTCGCGCATCGATCTCGGGCAGCTTCGGCGAGAGCTCGGTGTGCCGGTGCGCCTCCTCGGTATGGGCCTCCCGCTGACGATCGCGCTCGGTGCCGTTGCGGCGGCCGGGATCTTCGGGCAGTTGTCCTCGGAGGAGGCAGTGATCCTCGCAATCGTGTTGGCGCCGACCGACGCCGCACTGGGGCAGGCGGTCGTAACCGAGCCGCGGGTCCCAAAGCGAATTCGCCAGGGCCTGAACGTCGAGAGCGGGCTCAACGACGGGATCTGCGTGCCGCTGCTGTTCGCCGCCGTGGCCGTGGCCGATGTGGAGTCCGAGATCTCGCATGGGCGCAGCCCGGGGACCCTTCTGCTCGAGGAGATCGGCTACGGCGTGGTCGGAGGCGTTGCGGCCGGTCTGCTGATCGCGGCGATCGTCATCCACGCCGGTCGGCGAGATCTGATCGCGCCTCAGTGGCGGCAGGTCATCCCCGCTGCCGGCGCGGCTCTCGCATACGGGATCGCTGTCGGGCTCCACGGGTCGGGCTTCATCGCGGCGTTCGTCGGGGGCATGGTGTTTCGCGCGGCGCTCAAGCGTGACCCCGAGGACCTCAACGAGCTCAGCGAGGACGTGGGGAACGTGCTCAACGGCGCGACCTTCGTGCTCTTCGGGGCGATTCTGCTCGGTCCCGCGCTCGGCGAGCTGACCTGGGAGCTCGTGCTGTACGCGGTCCTCAGCCTCACCGTCGTGCGGATGCTGCCGGTCGCGCTCGCGATGTTGGGGTCGCGCGCCAGGGAGCCGACGGTCGGGTTCCTGGGATGGTTCGGTCCCCGCGGCCTGGCATCGATCGTGTTCGCGGTGATCGTGGTCGAGGAGTCGGCACTCCCGCACGAGCACCTGATCGTGAATGTCATCTACGTCACGGTGGGGCTCTCGGTCTTGGCCCACGGCCTCAGCGCGGCGCCGCTCGCGGGGCGCTACGCCCGCTGGTTCGAGCGGCACCCGCGCGACAAGCCTCCGCCGATGGAGAGCGCCCCGACCGAGGTGACGCGAGTTCGCGGACACCCAGCCCTGCCCACCGACGTCGCGCCCTGATCGGGGCGGTCCCGGCGGCGCTTGATCGCTGGTCGCTCTCCCCGCCGCGATTCATGCCATCGGGACGATGACTGCTCGATCGCCCACTGGGACACTCGGGCTCGGTGCCCAGCGGCTCGCAGGCACCGGGCCACCAACAAGGAGCGGAACGATGCCGATGGAGATGGCAGTTGTCACGTTTGAGGGGACCCACACAGCGGAGAGCCAGCTCAGCGGTCTGCGAGCGTCGCGAGACGACGTCTGGCTCGCTGAGGTGGCAGTGCTCGAACACCACCGCGGCGGACGGTTCTCGATGAAGGCCACCACCCCTGACTACGGCGAGGAGGGCCACGTTGGTGCGGGAGCATCGATCGGCGGCCTGACCGGCCTGATGCTGGGTGCGATCGCGGGCCCGCTCGGGATTCTGTTCTGGGGGACCATGGGTGCGGTCACCGGCGGAGCGCTCGGCGACACCGCCCGGGCCGGCGCTTTCGATCCACTGGTCGACCAGGTCAAGGCCGCACTGCCGCGCAACAGTTCGGCGCTCATTCTCGCGGCCGAGACCCCCACCGCCGAGGAGTTGATCGCAGCGGTCGACAGCAGCGGTGAGGTGAGCCGGCAGCAATTGACGGACGAGCAGGTGGAGCAGCTGAGCGCCGCAGCGGTGGCGGGGTAGCGAACGTCGGTCGTCCGGCGGCTCGGGGGCGAGCTCCATGATCCACGGACGGCTACGGCGTCACAAGGGCGGCGGTGACGACCGGGGTGGGGGTGACGAGCCTCGGGATGACACCGAGCACCTGGAGATCGAACCGGGCGAGCTGACCGGCGTGTTTGCGGCTCCCCGGTGGGTGCGAGACCTCGGCTTGTTGTCGTGGCTGCTCGTGGGGGTGGCGGCCTTCCTGGCCGGCGCGGTATGGCTGCTCGCCCTCACGCAAACCATCGTGCTCCCCGTGATCACTGCCGCCATCCTGGCGGCAGTGCTCTCGCCCGTCGTGGCATGGCTCGAGCGCCGGCGGGTGCGGCGCGGGCTCGGCACGGCGATCGTCTTCCTGCTGATCGTCGCGCTCGGCGCCCTGGTCTTCCTGATGGTGGTGGCCGGTATCTCGAGCCAGGCCGACGAGCTGATCGCCAATCTCGAGGGCGCCGCGGACGAGATCCAGGGCTGGCTGGAGGATGCGGGTGTGAGCGCGAGCTCGGCCGAGAGCGCCAACGAGGACGCGAGCTCGTCGCTAAGCGACGGCTTCCACGCCCTGCTCGACGGCCTCAGTACCGGTATCGACGCGCTCGCCTCGCTGGCGATGTTCCTCTCCTTCGCTGCGCTCAGCCTCGTCTTCCTGCTCAAGGACGGTCCTGCGATCAGAGCATGGGGGGAGCGCCACATGGGCGTACCGCCCGGCGTCGCACACACGATCACCGGACGGGTGATCACGTCGCTGCGGGGCTACTTCGCCGGCGTGACCGTGGTGGCGGCTTTCAACGCCGTCGTGATTGGGCTCAGCGCGCTGGTACTCGGGGTGCCGCTCGCGGGATCGATCGCGGTGATCAACTTCCTGGCCGCCTATATCCCGTACCTCGGCGCCTGGACCGCGGGCATCTTCACCGTGCTGATCGCGCTCGGGGCGGAGGGGCCGGAGACGGCGGCCGTGATGGCGGTGGTGGTGCTGCTGGCGAACGGAATTCTCCAGCAGATCGTCCAGCCGATCGCCTACGGGGCAACACTGGGCCTCCACCCACTCGCAGTGCTCATCGTCACGATCGCGGCCGGCAGCCTGTTCGGAACGATCGGCCTGGTCCTCGCGGCCCCGCTGACCGCGGCCGCCGTGAAGATCTCGGCGGACCTCGCCCGCACGCGCGCAGAGGAGGAGCGCACAGACGGGGAGCGCACAGAGGCCGAGGAAAGACCACCGGGCCCGCCGCCGGGGCCACAACCGGGGCTCGCCGGCACGGGTGGAGCCGCCACCCCCGGGTAGCGCCCGTAGGCGGGATGCTCCTGCGCTACCGATCCGTCCGGGGGCCTTGATCCGTCCGGGGGTCTACCGGGGGCCTTGATCCGTCCGGGGGTCTACCGGGGGCCTTGATCCGTCCGCGTCTACGCCGAGGGTGGCCGGGAGGCACCCCGGCAAGCGCCCCTGCCTGCACGCGTCCGCGAGCGCCGCGAGTGCCTCCGCAGCCCGCCGTTGGGCCTTAGCCAGCTTCGCCTGCGCCCTTGCCAGCTTCGCATCGGCCCCCGCAGCTCGACCGGCTGCTCGCTGCTGGGCCTCCGCCAGCTTCGCCTGGGCCGCCGCCAGCGTTGCCTGCGCGTCCTCGTTGCGAGCCCCGGCCGCCGCGACCAGCTCGTCTGTTCGCTGTTGGTCCTCCGCCATTCGCTGTTGGTCCACCGCCAGGGCTCCCTGGACGTCCGCGGAGCGAGCCTGGGCGTCCGCGCGCGTCGCCTCGGATCGCGATCGCTCCGCGTCGGCGAGCGCGGCCTCTCGCGAGGCTCGGGACTCGCGAGCCTCGGCGGAGCTCGCCCGTGTCTTCGCTCTCTCATTCAAGAGCACGGCCTGTCGTTGCTCCGTCTGCTCCCCAGCTGACCCGAGGAGTGAGCCCCGCTGGGCTTGGCCCTCCTCGAGAAGGTCGGTCAGCGCGCCCACGTGGTCGTCGTTCTGCTTCACCACCGTGACGAAGGCAAACGACACCAGTGCGGCTGAAATCGAGCCAGCTGACAACCGCAAACGCGAGCGCGACCGCGAGCAACCGACGCCAGCGGTGCTGCTCCGAGTTCGGCGGCGCTCCATGCGCGTCATCCGTGTCGAGGTCCGCCTCGTCATTGGCCCGGCCGGCCTCCGTCGCGGGCGCGACCCAATCGTCGCCGTCCTCCCGATCGGCGTCGCCCTGGGCGGGTTCGTCCTCCTGCCAATCCTGGGGGTCAGCCGTGTCGAAGTCGCTGCTGTCCTCCCCGTTACCAGCGTCCCGAGGCGGGTCGCCCTCCTGCCAGTCCGTCTGGTCCCGGTCGTCCATTCTCACTCCGTTGCGGGGTGGCGAGCTGGCCCTCTGTAGCGATCTGCGCGGCCCGGCCCACTGAGTCGGGCGGAAGTGAGATCGTCAGGCGCATGCTTGCGCGCGCGAGTACGACTCTGATCTGGGCCTCGTACCACGACGAGGGGTGTGCGGTGCTCGACCAGTCGCCGTAGGGTGCGTCGCCCGACCCGGTGAGCAATGCGTCGTGCGGGGAGAGTGTTCACCGAGTGTCCTCAGGCGTTTCGAACGCTGCGTCCACGTCGTAGCCGAGCGCCAGCGCCAGCTCGGGCGCAGCGGAAACCACACGAGTCAGCCCGACGGTAGGAGCCACCGCGATCAGGGTCCCGACGATCTCGTCGATGTTGGCCCCGGCGGCCAGTGCCCGCTCGGCGTTCGACTGGTAGGAGCTGGGCGCCGCGTCGATTGCCAGCGACGCCGCCAGCCGCACCAGCGCGTGCGTCTTCGGGATCCAGCCGGGACACCTCCACGGTGTCGCGTCCCATCCCGAGCACCGATTCGACGAAGCTCTCGTCGTTGAGCGCGAGCCTGCGCAGGGTCTCCTCGTACTCGGCCATGTCCTCCTTCGCGGTTCTCTGTGGCGCTCCGCGGGTCGTGCCCGCGTGCACCTCGAACTAGACACCACGGGAGGGCGCGCCGTCATCGTCCCGATGGCATGAAAGTCCGCGCGCGTCCGGCGCGCACCTCGCGACCTCGGGGTGACTCAGGATGCAGCGACGGTGCCGTTGTGCGGTGCGTTCTCCAGGAGCGGATCGTCCGCGCGGCCGGGGATCGCGACGGTTGCTCCGAGCGCGACGAGGGCGGCGCCAAGCCCGAGGACGAACGCTCCCGTGAACCCGCTTTCGGCCGGGAAGCCGGGCTCCACGATGCCGCCGCCGATGACTATCGCGGCGGCGACCTGAGCGCCGAGCGCGGACCCGGTAATGCGGCAAACCAGGGTCATCGCCACGAAGCCGGCCGTACGCTGCTCGCTGACCGAGTGCGCGACCAGATTCACGAGTGCGGCGAACGCGAGTCCGATGCCGAACCCCAGCGGCACGTTGGCGGCGACGACTGAGCCGACGGATCCGTGGTCGAGCGCGAGCCAGGCGTACCCGACGGCGGCCGCGACAGCGCCGGCGCCGACGAGGTTCCGCGCTCCGACCTTGCGTGCCAGCGCGCCGCTCGCCCAACCACCGGCCATGATCCCGAGCGCGCCCGGCAGGAGAACGAGGCCTGTCTCGGCGAACGTCAAGCCGAGTCCGTATCCGGAGGCGGTGGGAAGCCTCGCGATCTGCGGCACGACGACCCCGGCGATGAACAGAGCGAACCCCATTGCGAACGCGACGAGGTTCGCGCTCCATACGGGACGGCGTGCCATGAGCCGCATGTCGACGAGTGGCGCGGAGACCGCGCGTTCGACGACGACGAATCCGGCGAAGACGATCGCTGAGACGGCGACCAGGGTCACGACTCGCACGGAGTCCCACCCCCAGGTGTTGCCCTGCGAGACCGCCAGCAGCGCGGCTAGGAGCGCAGTCGCCAGGAGCAGACCGCCTGCCCAGTCGGGTCGCACCGACTCGCGCACGGGCGTCTCTGGAACGAATACCAGGATGGCAAGGAACAGACCGACCGCGACCGCGAGCAAGAACCAGAAAACCGCAGCCACCGATACGGCGTCGACAAGCACGCCGCCGAGCAGCAGGCCGACGGCGGCGCCGGTCCCGGCCGCGGCCACGAGCAACGCGATCCAGACGGGCGCCTGCTCCTTGGAAGCTCGATCACGGGCCAGCCCGATGGCCAGCGGTCCCAACGCCGCGCCCATGCCTTGCAGCACTCGGCCGGCGATCAGCGCTGTCATCGATCCAGCCAGGGCGCAGACGAGCGAGCCGATGGCGAACGCGCCGAGCGAGACGAGCAGAAGACGACGTTTTCCGTATATGTCCCCCAGACGGCCGACGATCGGTGCCGCGACGACCGCTGCGAGCAGGAAACCGGTCAGCAGCCATGTGGCCGACGTGAGCGAGGCCGCGTACTTCTCTTGGACCGCCGGCAGGATCGGGATGACGATGAACTGCTCGAGCCCGAGGTCGAGCGCACCCACGGCCAGCACCCAGATCACGGAGCGCTCACTCCGTGCGATCGGCCTGAGGCGCGTCGCGCCTGATGAGCGCTCGTGACGTAGCGAGTCGGCGGATCCGTCAGGCATCCCGAACTAGAGCAATCCGAGCTCGCGGGAGCGTTCGACGGCGGCGTTGCGGGAGGTGACGTTGAGCTTGCGGTAGATGGCCATGGCGTGTGATTTCACCGTGTGGCGGGACAGGTACAGACGCTCGCCGATCTCGCGGAAGGAGAGGTGCGTGGCGAGGTAGGGCAGCAGGCGCAGCTCCGCCTCGGTCAGGGTCGAGGCGCCGGGGGCCTGTGTGTGCATCGTCTTCAGGCTGGCGCGCAACTCGTCCACCTGGACCAGGAGCGTCCCGAGGTCCGGTCGTCGGCGCAGGATCGACTCGATCTCGCGCAGCATCGTGGCGGCGCCGGCCGCGTCGGCGAGCGCCAGGTAGACCCGTGCGAGCTCCAAGCGGGTCTGGATCGCGAAGTGCGGCAGCGCGTAGGTGAGCCGCGGCCGCAGGCGCTGCGCCCGCGTCAGGAGCTCCTCGGCGCCGGGGCGGTCTCCGCGGTGGAGCGCGACACGCGCCGCCGCGGAATAGGCGAGCGCGCTCGTGGGGTACTCCTCCATCAGTGACCGCCGGATGTAGCGAAGCGCCCGGTCCGCGAGCTCCTCCGCGTGGACCCACGCCCCTCGTTCGATCGCGATCGCGCCGCGCTCGCCCAGGGCGAAGGTCACCGGGCGCCCGCGCCCCCAACGCGACCCCCTCCTCGGCGACGTCGGCGAAGAGGTCGTCGGCCTGGTCGATGTCGCCGGCCAGCCAGTGCGAAATCGCGAGCAGCACCATGGCGCTCGGTCTCAACCGGCTCCCACGGGCAAGGGTCGCCACCGCGAGCTCCGCATCTGTGCGCATCCTCGCGACCCCTCGCCGACAATGCTGCGCACGCATGAGGGCGTGCCACGAGTCGATCGAAGCGCTGCCGTCGTAAAGCGTGCCGTCGTAGCTCGCGCGTTCGGCGGCATCGGCGCAACGCTCCGCCTCCGCCGGCCGGCCCCAGAGCGCGGCGGTCAGTCCGCCGATCACAGCGACCGCCGCGTTCGTCTCGATTGCCCCGTGCGCGTCCAGCCAGCCGAGCCAGCGTTCGACGGTCGCGGCACGGCCACTGTTGTACGTGTCGAGATAGTTCCGCACGAACAGTCGCGCGGTCCGGTCGACGTCGTCGGCCGCCTGCGCGTACCCGATCGCGGCCTCCGGCTGCCCGTTCGCTTCGCACCAGTCGGCCGCACGTGCGAGCAGCCGCGGCACGAGATCCGGTTCGACTCGCCCGAGCTCCGCCCGCAGCAGCTCCTGGAAGAGATGGTGGTAGCGATACCACTCGCCGGTGCGGTCAAGCGGCACCAGGAACAGGTTGGAGTGCTCGAGCGACTCCAGCGCCGCCGCCGAGCCGCTCGACTCGAGCACGGCGTCGCAGAGCGGGCCCGACATGCGCTCGAGAACCGAGGTCCGGGTCAGGAAGCGCAGCTCGTCGGGCGGCAGGCGCGAGAGGAGCTCCGAGCGGAGGTAGTCGGCCAAGAAACGGTCGTCCCCCCTGAACGCGGTCACGCCCTTGATCCCGGGGCCGCTCGCCTTGGCGGACAGCGCCGCCAGGTACAGACCGGCGGACCAGCCCTCCGTATGCTCGGTGAGCTCGGCGATCTCATGGTCCGCCAGGTCCAGGCCGGCCGCGCTGCAGCAGCTGGCGCGCCTCGGTCTCGTCCATGCGCAGCTCGTCTGGCCCGATCTCCAGCGCGAGGCCCCGCGCCCGCAGCGCCCCCAGCGGCAAGGCGGGCTGGCCCTCGCGCCGAGAGCGCCAGCTGCGAGCCCTCGGGCACATGCCTCGTGAGCGCGGCGATGGCGTCCAAGCACGGCTGGCTGTCGAGCAGATGCAGATCGTCGAGGACGAGGACGACTGCCTCGTCCATCGTCGCCAGGGCCATCCCGAGGCGCGGGACGACCGTTCCCTCGATCGAGGCGCCGGGTGACGTCAGTGCCTCGAACACGCTCGAGTCGAGTCGCGAGACCCGGTCGAGAGCGGTCGCGACGTACGTCAGCAGGACGATCGGATCATTGTCGTTCGCATCGACCGAAACCCATGCGAACGGTCGTTGTGACCGCGCGGCCCACTGAGTGAGCAGCGTCGTCTTGCCCCAACCGGGTCCGGCGGAGATAAATATGACGGGGACCGCGTCCGACTCCGGCTCCAGCAAATCGATCAGCTGGCTGCGTGGCACGGTCCCGGCGCGACCGTGCGGCGGGCGCAGCTTCGACTCCAGCAGTTCGAACGCCGGCCCGTGCATGGCAGATCCCTCCGCGCGAGCCGGCGACGGCTCAGCGAGCGGCGAACTCACCACTTGGGCCATGACTTCGCTTGGACAGGAGGGCTCCCTTTCCTACAGCGCGCCCAGCCCGAAACCGTACTGGGGTAGACCGGGCGGACGCAAGGACGCCGAGCACGCGCCGGCGGGATCTCATGCCGATTGGGCGATGACGCAGCGGCTGAGCCGCGGTTCCATGGGCTCGACGGCACGGTAGGCATTCGATATTTCGCCGGGCGGCGAAGAGGAGCGACACCATGGCTGACGTTCAGACCCCCATTGATGGTTCGGAGGCGGACGGGACGCGCGAGCGGGACAGTCGGGAACCCAAGCCGACGGCGATACCGCACCCCACGACCCGGGAGCGGGCGGCGAGGGGCAAGGCGGCGCGGGCGGTGGCGCCGCGCTCCGGGCAGGGCGAATGGGAGCCTGCGTCTGATCGGCGTGATCCGGTCGAGCTGCTGGAGGAGCAGGCTGCCTCCCGGGTGCAGGAGCTGGTGCCGATCCGTTACGGGCGGATGCTGGTGTCGCCGTTCACGTTCTTCCGCGGCGCGGCCTATCCGATGGCGGCCGATCTGGCCGGCGCGCCCCGGAGCGGGCTTGACGTGCAGCTCTGTGGCGACGCGCATCTGTCCAACTTCGGTGGTTTCGCCGGGCCCGATCGGCGGCTCGTGTTCAGCATCAACGACTTCGACGAGACGCTGCCGGGCCCGTTCGAGTGGGACGTGAAGCGGCTGGTGGCGAGCTTCGCCGTGGCCGGCCGGGATCGCGGCTTCGACGCCAAACAGCGGCGGTCGATCAATCGGGCTGTGACGCGTTCGTACCGGGAGGCGATCAGGAGCTTCGCCGCGATGTCCAACCTCGAGCTCTGGTACTCCCGCATCGACGTGGACGAGATCGCCGCGCTGGCGGCTCGGCAGGGCACCGGAAAGCAGCGGAAGCGGTTCGAGCGCAACGTGGCCAAGGCGCGCTCGCAAGGACAGCCTGAGGGCGTTCTCGAAGCTCACCGAGGTCGTCGACGGCGAGCCCAGGATCGTCGAGCGACCCGCCGCTGATCGTGCCCGATCGAGGAGCTGGTCTCCGGCGTCGAGCGGCCGAGCTCGAGGAGTTCGTGCGGGGCGTCATCCGCTCCTACCGGCGCACCCTGACGCGCTGACCGCCGGCAGCTGCTCGAGCGCTTTCGCTACGTCCACGCGGCGCGCAAGGTGGTCGGCGTCGGCAGCGTCGGCACGCGCGCCTGGATCGTGCTGATGCTCGGCCGCGACGAGACGACCCGCTGTTCCTGCAGCTCAAGGAGGCGCAGGCGTCGGTGCTCGAGCCGTTCCTGGGCAAGAGCGCGTTCGCCAACCACGGCCAGCGCGTCGTCGAGGGCCAGCGGCTGACGCAGGCCGCCAGCGACATCATGCTCGGCTGGATCCGGGTCACGGCCTTCGACGGCGTGAGCCGCGACTTCTACATGCGCCAGCTCTGGGACGGCAAGGGCTCGGCACTCGTCGAGCTGATGAACCCGACGGCGATGACCGTGTACGCGGAGCTCTGCGGCCACGCGCTCGCGAAGGCGCACGCCCGCTCCGGGGACGCGATCGCGATCGGCAGCTATCTCGGCGCGGGCGACAGCTTCGACCGTGCGCTGGCCTCGTTCGCAGAGGCCTACGCCGACCAGAACGAGCGCGACTACCACGCTCTGCAAGAGGCCGTCGACGTCCGGCCGCGTCGCGGCCGAGACCGGCCTCTGACGGTTCGGCGAACAAGGCTGCGGCTTCGAGGTTGCTCGGTCAAGCCAACGAGCACTTGAGACGCAGTCAGGCCAACGAGCACCTTGAGACGCAGTCGCGTTTGCCTCGGGGCGGATGCACTCTTGGATCTGCTTCACGTCCGCCGCTGGCCGGCTCGCGCAGGAGCGCAGAACCGGCGCGTGGGTCGCCTCTCGCGCGGCGCCGAGGGCGCGCCAGCTCCTCGACCGTTACGGCCGAGGCAGCGACGAGCGGGGTGGGCATCCGGACCGCGGCTAGGAAACGCGGCCCGACAGGCGCAGATCACTCGAGTCCCCGCCCTCGAGCCTGCACGCGGGAGCCCGGCCGCGGCCAGGGCTCCCGCGATCCCAAGCTCAGGCTCCCGCGACCCGGTCCTCTTCGTCCTCTCCCAAGACAATGATGCCGTGCACGACGAGACGCAGAGGGCGAAGATGCCCAGCGACCACCACGGATAGCTCCCGCCGACCGACAGCAGAGCACCGATCGCGCCGAGGCTACCGCCGATGATGCCGATTACCCGGCCGTAGGTGTTACCGGCCAGCAGCGAGAAGCCTCCGGTGAGCTGGATCATCCCGAGGATGATCAGAACCCAGCCCAGCGTGTTCAGGTTCGTGAAGACGTACCGCGTGTCGTTCACGAACGCATTCGCGCCGTCGAGCGCGCCGATGCCATAGATGATGTTGAGCGTGCCCACGATCAACAGCAGAACTCCTGCGAACACGACTCGACCCGCACCTCTCATCTGTCACTCCTTTCTCGGCCCGCTCGACTCCGGCTAGCGGGCGATCGCTGTGGCAAGTCCAAGGGCCTCTGCAATCGAGCTGCCGGCGCTCGCCACACGGGCGCTCCCCACCACCGGAGCGACAGCGATCAGCACGCCTTGAACCTGCTCGACCGTCAATCCGACCTCCGACGCCGCCTCGAGGTTCAGGAGATAGGAGGCCGGCGGAGCGCCGGTGGACGCCAACGCGGCGATCCGCACGAGCATGAAGGTCTCGGCATCGAGACCGGAACGCTCCGGTACCCCCTCATTCATCTTCATGAGGGTGTCGAGGACGGGTGCATTCACTTCAGCCATGGGTTGCTCCTCTGAATGGAGTGTAGTCGGCATCGCGGCGGGAGACGGCGGTGTGGCTCAGCCGCAACCGAGCAGCTTTGCCTTCTCGCGCTCGAACTCCTCGTCCGTCAGCACGTTCTGCTCGTGGAGCTCGCCCAGCTGTTTGAGCTCCTCCATCGCCTCGGGGGTCAGTCCCCCTGCCGCGGCAGGCGGGGCGGCCTGGGCGGGCTCAGCAGGCGCAGCCTGCTGGGCCGCCGCCGCTTCCTGCTGCTGCTGCTTCCTTGGCGTCATGGTGCTTCTTGGCGGCCACGGCGGCCCCTCCAACGACCGCGGCGCGTCGCCTGCGCTGGCGTCTGTCTCGTCCCATCTCCCATCCTCCTTGACTTGATTGCCCTGTTGGGCCTGTCAACAGCAAGAGGTCCAGCGCCCGTCCGCGAGACGCTGGCGCCGCCGGCGCCACTCCGCACATGTGACGCCCGTCCGGAGACGGTGCTCCTCCACGCGCACGGGCACTGACCAGGCGCGCCGAAGGGGCGCCGCCGCGGCAATGCCAGACGCCCGGCTGCGGGGCGATCAGCCTCGCTGGAGCGGTGTCGAGAGCTGAGCGGGTCACGCGGATGCCTCTTCTCCGAGATTGACGCTCCCCGGCGGTTTGGTCATCGCCCAGATGGGACGATCTCGACCAACTCGGCCTTCCGCCGCGACGCACGGCCGAAGTTCATGCCGATTGGATGACGACGGGCGAAAGACGCGCCGGTACGGTGGCGAGCGGTGACCGTCCGTCAAACGCCACTCACTCTCGCTCGACTCAGATGGGCGCAGGTTGGGGCTGGGCCGAGGCGCGCGAGGCCCGGCGTGGCTGACGCCGTCCCTTCACCGCCCGAGCTCCGCGGCCGGCGGTCGAGCCCGCGGTGCGGCGGCGGCGCCTGCCACTCGTTCTGATCACGCTCGCCTCGCTACTGGCCTTGTTGGCGATCTTCGCGCTATGGGCGAATCGGCAGCTGCTCGACACCGAGAATTGGACCGAGACGAGCAGCGAGCTGCTCGAGGATGAGGCGATTCAGGGCCAGATCGCGGTCGCCCTGGCGGACCGGCTCTATACGAATCGCGATGTGCAGGGCCAGCTGGAGCAGGCCCTGCCGCCGCGTGCACAGCCGCTCGCTGGGCCCGCTGCCGTCGGACTGAAAGAGCTCGCCGTGAGCGGAGCCGAAGAGCTGCTTGGGCGGCCGCGGCCGCAGGCGCTCTGGGAAGAGGCGAACCGCCGGGCGCACGGCCGTTTCGTGGACCTGATCGAGGGCGGTGGCGAGAGCGTCTCGACCGAGGGTGGCGACGTGACGCTCGACCTCAAGGCGCTGCTCGGACAGACGGCCGAGCGGTTCGGTGTCGGCGGGCGGGCGCGAGGCGCAAATCCCTGACGACGCCGCGCAGATCACGATCCTGCACGCTGATGAGCTCGAGCTCGCCCAGGACGCGGTGCGCCTCCTACGTGCACTGGCGCTCGTGCTGGTGATCATGGCGCTCGGCCTCTTCGCGCTCGCCGTCTATGTCGCCAGGGGCTGGCGCCGGGAGGCGCTCAGGGCATGCGGCATCGGTTTCCTCGTCGCCGGCGCCGCGGCGCTCGTGGCGCGCTCGCTGGCCGGCGACGCGGTCGTCGACGCGCTCGCCACCACCGAGGCGATCCGGCCCGCCGCCGATGCGGCCTGGTCGATCTCCACCTCGCTGCTGGTCGAGGCCGCTGCCGCTGCGATCGCCTTCGGCGTAGTCATCGTCGGCGCCGCGTGGCTTGCAGGTCCCACCCGCTGGGCCGTGGCGGCACGGCGCGGCCTCGCCCCCTACCTGCGCGCAGCCGCGCTACGCCTACGGGGCGCTGGCGGTCATCGTCCTGGTCCTTCGTTGCCTGGGGACCGACCCCCGCGACTGCGTCGCGTGATCCCGGCGCTGCGTCCTGGTCGCCGCTGCTCGCGCTCGGGCTCGAGGTCCTCAGGCGCCAGACCGCGCGCGAGTTCCCCGACGTGAGCCGCAGAGCGTCGCGGCGGCGATGCGACGCCCGCACCTCGCACGCGCGAACGAGCGGCTCGAAGACGACCGCTCGAGCAGCTCGAGCGCCTCGGCAGGCTACGCGAGACGGGCGTGATCGACGCGTCCGAGTTCGAGTCCAGAAGGCTGAGATCCTGACCCCCGCGCCCGCCACGCGGACGGACAGGCGTAGGACGCGATGGCAGACCAGAAAGAACACTCCGAGCTAGGACTGATGCGGGTACCCGTCGGACCGGCGGGCCGGCGTCGTGAGCCGGCCGGCCGCGGCTGGCTGGTGTTCGCCGGCACGATGGTCCTGGCCGCGGCCACGGCCGATGCCGTCTTCGGGATCGCAGCGCTCGCGAACGACGACTCCTTCTCCGACGACGAGCTGCTCTTCGGCGACCTCACCACCTGGGGGGTCCTCTTCCTGATCGCCGCAGCGATCAAGGCCATCGTTGCTCTGATGATCTTCGCCCGGAACCCCGTTGGCGCCCTCCTGGGCATCCTGGTCGCGATGCTGAGCGGCACGCTGGCGCTGCTCTCGATCCTCGCCCATCCACTCTTGTCGATCATCGTGATGACCATCGACATGCTGGTCATCTTCAGCCTCTGGGCGTACGGCCTCAGAAGCTAGGCCCACCGGTGACCCACGTCACGCTGGCCGGCTATGGCCTGCTCCCGGCCGCTGTTGACGGTTCAGGCCGCGGTGATTAGGTGGTTCCTTGTGCATCGTCCCAGGTGGCCGCGACCTCGGCGGGTGTTCGGTAGTCGAGTCCCGGCTGTGGGGCCGGTGGTGGTAGTGGTCGATGTAGGCGGCGATCACCTCCCGGGCCTGGTCGAGGGTCTCGAACTCGTCGCGCCAGACGCAGCGTTCCTTGAGCTTGCCGAACCAGGACTCGATGAACGCCTGGCTCTCGGGGTCGCGGTAGCCGCCGCGGCGGTGCGTGATCGCCGAGGCCGGCGAGCGAGCTCGGAACGCGCGGGCGGTGAACGCCGAGCCGTTGTCGGTGCCGAGCGTGAGCGTCCCGGGCGGGATGCCGCGCTCGGCGACGGCCTGCTCGATCACGCGCGATCGCCTCGTGCGGCGCGGCAGCGCAGTTCGAGGTGCCAGCCGACGATCTCGCGGGTGCAGCAGTCGATCACGGCCTTCAGGTAGACCCAGCCGTGCTCGGCGACCCAGACCGAGGTCATGTCGAGGTGCCAGAGCTCGTCCGGGCCGTTCGACGCGGAAGAACCCGGGCCGGCGCCGGCGCCGCTCGACGCGCGCCGGCGCTGGATCAGCCGCGCTCGCGCATCACGCGCAGCACGCGCTTGCGGTTCACCGCGCCGCCCGAGCTCGCGGCGCACCCAGCGCCGTGACCATGCGGTAGCCGTCGGTCGGGTTGCTGCTCGGCGACCTCGACGATCGCGGCCTCGGTCAAGTGAAAAGGGGGAACCAACCAATCCGGCCTCCGCGAAACCCAGCCCCGCTCCGCACCTGCTCCCTTCGCGTGTTCGCGGCTGCGGTAGGTGTTCGTCTCTGGGTGTTCGTCTCTAGGTGTTCGTCCTAGAGGCGAACAGGCCGCCGCCCCGCCTCCGGCCCTGATCCTGGCTCTACGCCTGGGCTTTCGAGGAAGGGGGGTCCACCGCTTCGCGCTGGACCCCCCTTCCTCGACCTGCCAGATAAACCTGGGCAGGGCAGCCCAGGCGGAGAGTGTGAGGCCGGAGGCGGGGCGGCGGCAGAAAGCAGATCAGCGACAAGACAAGAGGACTCAAGGGTGGCATCCAGAGGGAGGTGTTCGATCAAGACGTCGAGGTCGGGCGTGGGGGGGTTGGGGGTGCGGGGCGGGGTGCGGAGGCGGAAGTGGTTGGTCGGGGCGGCGGCGGCGCGCAAGCGGGGGAGTCGACTGGACGGGGATGGATGCTCGGGGGGTGGGGGTGATTGTTGCTGGGGGAGTTGTTGTCGGCTCGGAGCGGGGTGGCCCGCTGAACGGCAACGGGTCGGCCCCGGCGGTCCCCGCGCCGCGGGCCCCGAGCATCGGCGCCGCGCCGCACCCCGGTCGACGGGTCGTGTACCGACCGATCGCGGCCCGCATTAGGGGGGGCCAAACCGTGGCTATCTCCGCCTCTAGAGATAGAGGCCGATGGACCGACCGGCCAGCCCTCGCACCCGGAACTCACCGGCCACCGCTGGCACCCCTCGAGCACCGATCGATCAGCACGAATACGTCGGTCGACGCCGAATCCTCTTCTGCGACGAACACGACGTCCACCTGGCCCAGTGCCACTGCCCGCCGACTGCCGCCGTTACCCGCCGGGCATCCCGCGCGACGAGACCACGATGCCGAGGTGCGGGGCGTGCGACTACCGGCAGCGCGACCGGTGGGGATAGCCCGGTGCCAGCCGACAGGCGGACGGGATCCGACCGTCGGCCGGCTGGCAGCGATCGCGCACCGCAGCGCGGCCGCGTGACATGCAGCTCGAGCCCGACGACATCGAGGCGATCGCCGAGCGAGTCGTCGAGCGTCTGACTCACGAGATCGGGCCACGCGCGCGCATCGGTCTGGCGACAGCGGCAGACGTCGCCGAGCTGCTACGGCGTTAGCGTCAGCTGGGTATACGCGAACAAGCGGCGCCTTGGCGCGGTCCTGCTCGGCGACGGGCCGAAGGCGAGGCTGCGCTTCGACCTCGAGCGTGTGGCGCAAGCGCTCGGAACGCGCACATGCGCCGCCGACCGAGCCTCGCGGCGCCGCGGGCGACCGCGCAAGTCGTGGGCTGCCGGCCGGCGTGAGAGCTGCTGCAGGCGACGGGTCGCGCGTGAGCGGGCGAGGCGCAATACGATGCGGTCGATGCCGCGGCCAGCGACCGGACGATCGTGCGTACCCCGACGAGCCTGGGCACCAGCTACGGCCTTCGGTTCAGCTACCGCGGCGAGCGAGGTCTACCACCACATCGGCGGTTCCTGGGAGGGCTGGACCGAGGAGCGGGTCGAAGCCGAGCGTGACTACGTGATGGGCCAGGTGGCAGCGCGGCGAGTACGTGCCGCCGCAGCCCGCCGCAGCGCCCCCACCGGCGCGAGACGAGCTTCCGACGTTCCAGGTGTTCGCGTCGATCGTGCTCGCCCGCAAGAGGCGGCGGGTCGCCGAGAAGACCGACAAGGACCTCGAAGTGGCGACTCACGACGGCGATGGATCACTTCGGCAGCTACCGGGTGGACGACATCGACGCGGGTGTCGCGGACGACTTCGTGGAGCAGAAGCTGGTCGAGCGCGAGCGATCGAGAAGGCCGCCGCCGCCGGGCGGCCGCTACTCGAGAGCTACACCGACTCGCGCACCGGGAGAACCCACCACGTCGCCGACGTCCGCTGTCGAACGACTCGATCAACAAGGTGCTTGGCCGCGGTGCGGCAGGTGCTCAAGGAGGCGAAGCGCCGACGACTGATCGACCACAACCCCATGGAGGATCGCGAGTGCTACCTGCGGTCCCGGCGCGCCGCTCCGGTCATTCCTCGAGCTCCCGCAGATCACTGCCGCGGTCCTCGACGCCGCACGCCAGCTCGATCGCGAACAGCGGGCGCTCGACTGGCGCGACGTGCGCGCGATCCGGAGCGCCGACGAGCCGGCCACACACCTCGCCGCGAGGTACGGGGTATCGACACACTCATTCGCCGCATCCGCCGCGGCGAGATCTGGACCGAGGAGCGTCCGCGCGAGGCCGGCCGCCTTCCGGTGGTCGCGACGCTGCTGCTGGCGGGGCCGCGGATTCTCGAGCTGTCGAAGCTCGACCGCTCGGACCTCGACCTGGCCGCGCGCCAGATACGGATGCCGCGAGTAAAGACGGACGCGTCGGAGCGAAGCGTGCCGATGCTGCCGAGCCTGCACGAGATCCTGCTGACCCAGAGCGCCGAGCGGCGCTCGCGGAAGAGCCCCGGCCTTCCTGACCCGCAACGGCACGCGGCAGCATCCGGACAACATCCGCGCGCGTCTCCTGGCCGGCGTCCTGGAGCGGGCCAACACGCTGCTCGCCGATCGCGATGAGCAGCCGATCGCCCATATGACGCCACACACACTGCGGCGCACGTTCGCGTCGCTGCTGGCGGAGATCGGCGTGAGCCCCGACGCGCGATGTACCTGCTCGGGCACACGGATCCGAAGTTCACGATGCGCGTCTACCAGCAGGTCCTCGACCTCGGCGGAGCAGCACTCCGAGCAGCTCGAGCTGGTGCTGGGTTGCACTGCCGACGAGGCCTTCTGGCTCCTTTCGGGGCGCGAGCCCGCACCCCCGCTCGGCAGCGGCGCGCGCCGCCGCCGCTCTCCCGCCGCTGAACGGTCCCCATCGCCCGGCGCTGCGAGCCGCGCTGTCCCGGGCGCCGAGTCGAAGCCGTTTCGAAGCAGGATCGCACGCACTGCTGCGGGAGCGCCCTCCCAGGTGGTGCGACGAAACCCGCGGATTTAGACAATGAAGGACAATAGGCGCCGGAAATGGCCGACGGCGGGCGCGGAAGGTCCGGCCTCACGAACGCGGAAAGCCCCGCAAATGCGGGGCTTTCCGGAAGCGGCTGAAGGGATTCGAACCCTCGACCTTCTGCATGGCAAGCAGACGCTCTAGCCAACTGAGCTACAGCCGCAGAGGGCGTGAGTATAGCCGCGCTCAGGCGGTCCGCTCGAGGGCCTGGCGGCGTGCGCGGTTGTGCCCCAGGAGGGCGCCGGGCGGGCCCGCCGGTGACGAGCGTGACGGCGGGATACCACCAGCCCCACCAGCCCAGGGCGGCGCCGCGGGCCACGAGGTAGAGCTCGACCAGGAAGCCGAATCCGTGGATCGGGCCGATAACGGGCGCCAGCCCGTGGTAGTCGACGATCACGCCCACCAGGAGCGGGATCAGCAGGATGAAGTCGACGATCGAGACGATCACGATCCAGCGCAGCAGCCGCAGCGCGCGCTCGGTGGGATTGAGGCCGGCGGCAGGGCCGGCGGTGGGCGTAGCTCCCATCGAGCTCAGAGGAGGTCTGCCTCTGCGAGGGCGAGCTCGAACCAGGCGAGGCTGCCGCCGCCGGTGGCGGCCTTGCGGCCCCAGCCGTCAGAGAGCCGGTCGACCAGCAGGAGGCCGTAGCCGCCGCCATCCTCGATCCGGTTGCGCGGGGGAGCGCCGTTCGAGCCCGGGTCGAGCACCTCCACGCGCACGCGCTTGCTGGAGGACGCGACCTTCACTCGCACCGTCTCGCTGGGGCCCGCTCCGCCGTGCTGGATCGCGTTCGTGACCAGCTCGCTGAGGAGCAGCGCGAGGCGATGGCGGATCGCGTGGGGGAGGTCCGCCTCCGCCGAGAGCACGGACCGGCGCGCCAGCCCGGCGGCGCGGTCGCCGCCGGGGACCGAGAACGAAAGGGTTTTCACAGCGGTGGTCGGCATCGGTCGAAAGTGCTCTGAACAGCCTTGCACGAACGGGCGGCGGGACGCATCGAAGTCCCCGCCTCCGGCGCTAGGCTAATCGCGCTCCGGCGCCGTGGCGGAGTGGCTACGCAGCGGCCTGCAAAGCCGTGTACACCGGTTCGATTCCGGTCGGCGCCTCTGGCGTTCTCAACAACGGGGATATAGTCCTCGCCGCCGCATCGGAGTGACTGTTCCCTGCGGCGGTTTCCGAAGGGCCGCACGTCCGACGGGGGAAGAACGGGTGGCACTGCCCTTCGATCTGCATGAGCCCCAGCGGCGCGGCCGCTCGAGGAGAGAATGTCGATGTTGAGATGGCTGGTTCTGCCGGTGGTCGCGTTCGCGTGCCTCGCCGCGACGGTGAGCGCGAGCGCCGTCTCGCGATCGTGATCACGATCGGCTGCCCGATCGCTGGGAAAGGAAGCACCATCTCTCTACTTCCGCCCCCTCCGCCGGCAACGACCCGGACGGCGACCACCTGCGCAACCGGCGGGAGCTGCGGCTGGGGACCCATCCGCGACGCCCTGACACGGATCGAGACCGCCTGCGCGACGGCGCCGAGGTCCGCCGCTTCCACACGAACCCACGCAAGCGGGACACCGACGGCGACGGGTTCCGAGACCGGTGCGAGCTGCGCAGGGGAACGAACCCGCGTAAACGCCGGAGCCGCCCCGAGCGTCGATGCTCGAGTTCGCCAGAGACGCCGCCGAGGCAGCCGGCTCCCACGCCCCCCGGCGACTCCCCGAAGCCACCGGGTGGCGTGCCGGATGCGCCCAACATAGGCGTGCCTCCGGGCACGACGTTGACGCCCTCGGGAGCCATGACGATCTCGACCCCGGGCGCGGTGGTCAACGCCCGCGAGGTCACCGGGTCGATCACGGTCGACGCACCGAATGTGACGATCCGCAACTCGCGGATCGTGAGTAACGACTTCATGGCGATCCGGTCGAACAGCACCGGCCTGGTGGTGGAGGACAGCGAGATCCTCGACGGACCGGACACCGGGCAGAACAACTGCCACAACGGCATCGGATTCGGCGGGTTCGCCGTCCGTCGCACGGAGATAAGCGGCTGCGAGAACGCGGCCGACGTCGGCGAGGGCAACGTCGTCTTCGCGGACAACTACGTCCACGACCTCGACACCGACGGGCCGAGCTACGTGTGGGGCGACTCGCCGCACACGGACGGCATCCAGGGCAACGGCAGCAACGTCACCGTCAGCCGCAACTGGATCGACCCGACTCCCGGCGACGATGCCAATGCGGTGCATCTTCGCGCCCGGCGGGTCGAACAACTACGTGATCGAGGACAACTACCTCGACGGGCGCGGGACGAACTACACCATCTACGCGCCAAGGGAAACAGGCCGCGCCGGGAACAAGATCAACCGCAACCGAATGCTCAGGGCCCGGTATGGCTACACGGCCTGCGTCCGGCTCGGCGTGACGGTAACCGAGTTCAACGGGAACCGGGACGCAGGCACAGACGCGCCCATCGCCCCGGACGACGGCGCGGGCGGGAGCTGCTCGAACTAGCCGCGGGCTCCGCGACCGGCCTGGCAGACTGGCGCGCGCAGTGCTCGATTGACATGGCCAGTCGCCGGTTCAACGACATCACGCATGCGCTCGCGCCTGACGTCGCTGTGCGTCCCCGGGACGCGGGCCGACCGGCACGTCAAGGCGCTCGGCCTCCCCTGTGACGAGGTGGTCCTCGACCTCGAGGACGCGGTGGCCGCCGAGCACAAGGACGAGGCGCGGGCGACCGTCGTGCGCACGCTCTCCGACCCGGCGCTGGGCGTCCCGGACCGTGGCCGTGCGCATCAACGCCGGCAGCGAGGCGGATCTCGAAGCCGTGGCCGCCGTCGCCGGCCTCGACGGGCTGACGGTGATGCTGCCGAAGGTCGAGCGCCCCGAGCAGGTCAACGGAGGCCGCCGAGCGGCTGGCCGGCACCGGGATCGGCCTCCAGGCGCTGATCGAGACCCCCGCGGGCTCGCTGGCGGCGCACGAGATCGCGGCTGCGGACGACTCGCTCGTCGCGCTCCTGATCGGCTACGCGGACCTCGGCGCGGAGCTGGGTCGCCGCGGGGCCGAGCGCGACCCGCGCCGCTGGCTCGTGCATCAGGAGAGGGTGCTGGGCGCGGCCCGCATGGCGGGCGTGCAGGCGCTCGACGGCCCGTTCCTCGACGTCGCCGACGAGGCCGGCCTGCGCGCGTCGGCGCGGGCCGCGCGCGAGCTCGGCTTCGACGGCAAATGGGCGATTCACCCGCGCCAGGTGGACGTGATCGCGAGCGTCCTCCGGCCGACGGCGGCCGAGCGCGCCGAGGCGCAGGCAATCGAGGATGCGCTCGCGAACAGCGCGGGCGTCGCGGTGCTCGACGGCAAGATGATCGACGAGGCGCACAGGCGCCAGGCGCGGCGGATCCTGGCCGTCGAGAGCCGCCGCGCCCGGCGCCGCCGCGCACAGCCGACGCAGAGCGTGCCCCCCGGACGACGGCGCTCGCCGCCCCGTACGCGGACGAGCTCGAGGTCGGGCAGGTGTTCGACGCCCCGGGGCTGACACTCGACACCGGGCTCGCCACGCTGCATCGCGCGGCGTGCGGAGATCGCCTGCCGCTCGCGCTCGATGCCGACCTGGCGGAACGGGTGACGGGCGCCCCCGGGCTGCTGGCCCACCCGGCCATGGTCGCCGACGTCATCATCGGCCAGTCCACGCAGCCGAGCGGGCGGGTCCTCGGCAACCTCTTCTACCGCGGGATGGCGCTCGCCCCGCTGCCGCTCGGCACGACCCTCCGGACGAAGACCGAGGTCGTCGCGATCGAGCCGACCCGAGACGGCGCGCGCGCGAAGGTCACCCTCCGTGCCACCACGACCGACGCGCCGGGAAGCTGATCGCCTCCTACCTGCGCTGCCCGCTGTTGCCCGCGCGCACGACCGTCGAGGCGGCGGGCACGGTGCCCGACGCGCCGCTCGACCTCACCGTGCCCGACTGGGACCTCGACGCGCATCCGCGCGGCGAGCCGCTCGTGGCCGGCGACAGCTTCGACGTCGAGAGCCACGAGACCGTCACGCTCGCGCCGGAGCTGGCACGTGCGACGCTGAACCTCGCCATGACCCACACGGATGCCCAGGCGGGAGCCCACGGACGCCGGCTCGTCTACGGCGGCCATGCGATCGGCATCGCGCTCGCCCACGCGTGCCGCGCCCTGCCGGGCCTCGTGACCGTGCTCGCCTGGCGCTCATGCGATCACCTCGGTCCCGTGTTCGAGGAGGACCGGCTCACCTCGCGGATCGAGGTCGTGGGCGTCGAGGGGCCCGTGGTCGACCTGAAGATCGTCCTGTCGAACGAGGGAGGCGACGTGCTCGACTGGCGACCGGCCGTGCTGTACGCCGCATGACCGCCGGGATCCTCAGCGACCTGACCGTGATCGAGGGCTCCGCCTTCGTGGCGGCTCCGCTCGGCGGCATGACGCTCGCGCAGCTCGGCGCGGACGTGATCCGCTTCGACCAGATCGGCGGCGGCCTCGACCGCGACCGCTGGCCGCTGGCGGCGGGCGGGCAGAGCCTCTTCTGGGCGGGCCTCAACAAGGGCAAGCGATCGATCGAGGTCGATCTGCACAAGGACGAGGGGCGGGACCTCGTCACGGAGCTCGTGGCCGCGGCCGGGACCCGTCACGAACTTCCCCGCGCGCGGCTGGCTCGCCTACGACGCTCTGCGGGCCCGCCGCGACGATCTCGTGATGGTCGCCCTCACCGGCAACCCGGACGGGACGAGCGAGGTGGACTACACCGTCAACCCGGCCACCGGCTTCCCGTTCGCCACCGGCCCGCGCGACTTCGCCGGTCCGCTCAACAGCGTCCTGCCGGCCTGGGACGCCGTCATGGGCGGTCTTGCCGCGACTGGCCTGCTGGCAGCCGACCGCCACCGCGCGCGCACCGGGGAGGGCAACCTGATCTCGCTCGCGCTCTCGGACGTCGCTTTCGCGATGGTCGGCCACCTCGGCCGCGTCGCCGAGGCGGAGCTCGGGGGCCAGGACATGCGCCGGGACGGGAACTACCTATACGGCGCCTTCGGCCACGACTTCGAGACGAGCGACGGCCGGCGGGTGATGGTCGTGGCCCTCACGCGGCGTCAGTGGAAGGCGCTGGTCGACGCCACCGAGCTGCACGAGCAGATCGCCAAGGTCGCGGAGGCGACCGGCTTCGATCTCGACACCGAGACGGAGCGCTTCGAGGCACGCGACTTCATCGCCGCGGTCCTGCGTCCCTGGTTCGGCGCGCGCACACTGGCCGAGATCCGGGAGCAGTTCGCGGGCACGACCGTCTCGTGGGGCCCGTACCAGACCTTCACGCAGCTCGTCGCCGAGGATCCGCGCGTCACGACCAACAACCCGATCTGGGAGGCGATCGAGCATCCCGATGTCGGGACCTACCGGATGCCGGGCTCGCCGCTCGGCTTCTCCAACGCCGAGCGCGTCCCCGTTCGCCGGGCCCCGCTGCTCGGCGAGCACACCGAGGCGATCCTCGATGAGCTGCTCGGGCTCAGCAGCGCCGAGATCGGCCGGCCGGTGACGCCGGTGTCGTTCGCTGCCGCTGACTGGCCTCCTCGGTAGCCTCACGCGCCGTGGCTCGCGGCTCCAACAAGAACCTGGTCCTGGCCGCGATGGTGTTCGCGGTCGCGATGACGTTCATCGACCAGACGATCGTCGCGATCGCGATCCCCAACCTCGCAGAAGGAGCTGTCGCTGTCGGCGACCGGCGTGCAGTGGATCATCAACGGCTACCTGCTGGCGCTGTCGGCGCTGTTCGCCTTCGGCGGCCGGCTCGGCGACGTGCTCGGGCGCCGGCGGATGGTGGTCATCGGCGTGATCGGGCTTCGCGGTCGCCTCCGCGCTCTGCGGCGCCACGCCCAAGGGCGGCATCGCCGAGGCGTGGATCATCATCTTCCGGGTCCTCCAGGGCGCGTCCGCCGCGCTCATGTTCCCGGCCGCGGTGGCGATCGTGGTCGCGGCGTTCCCGCTGCGCGAGCGCGGCAAGGCGATGGCGATCTTCTTCGGGATCACCGGCGGGCTGACCGCGATCGGCCCGATCGCCGGCGGCTACCTCACCCAGTGGACCTGGCGCGCGATCTTCTGGATCAACATCCCGGTCGCGATCATCGCGCTGCATCCTGATCGCGATCGCAAGCCCGACGACGAGCCGCAGCCCGGCGCCGCTCGACTACCGCGGCACGGTGCTGATCGCCGCCGGCATGGGGCTGATCGTGCTCGGGCTCCAGCAGTCGACGCACCTGGGGCTGGGGCGAGCGTCGGCACCTGGGCGCTGCATCGTCGGCGGGCTCGCGCTGCTGGTCGCGTTCGTGCTGCTTCGAGCTGCGCAGCCGAGAGCCCGCTGATCCGGCTGCAGATCTTCCGCGACCGCGGCTTCGCCGTCGACAACGTGCGTGCTGTTCCTGATCGATGGTCGCCTTCGTCCCGTTCTTCTTCTTCGCCAGCGTCTACGCGCAGGTCGTCGCTCGGCGAGAACGCCGTCCAGCGCCGGGCTCTACCTCCTGTTCTTCTTCGTCGGCTTCGTGATCGCCGCGCAGATCGGCGGGCGCATCCTCGACCGCGCGGGCGCCCGGCCGTCCGTGGTGCTCGGGCTGCGTGATCGGCGCGGTCGGCTTCTTCCTGCTGGGCCGGCAAGCTCACCGACCTGTCGCTCAGCGCGCAGTGGCCGTACATCGTGCTCGCCGGCGCCGGCATCGGCCTGCATGCTCGGCCCGGCCAGCACCGACGCGGTCAACCGCGCGCCGACGCATCGAGCTACAGCGAGGTCACCGGGCATCACCCAGACCGCGCGCAACTTCGGCGCCAGCCTCGGCCTGGCCGTGCTCGGCACCATCCTGATCGTCGCGCAACAAGACGCAACGTCGAGTCGACGCTGGAGGGCCGGGGTGCCGACCGGAGGGCGCGACCGGATGGCCCACGCGATCACGTCCTCCGGCGGCAGCGACGCCGGCTTCGCCGCTCCGGGAGCCGGGCGGCAGCGCTTCCGGACGCCGTGCAGCTCGACTTCGCCCAGCTCCGTCCAGACCGTCTTCTACCTCATGGCGGGCGTGATGGCCCTCGCCTTCGTGGTCGCGGTGCTCGGCGTGCCGCACGGCCGGGGCGGCCGCGGCGGAGGCCGACGAGGGCGTCGAGCTCGCACCCGCGGGTTAGCCCAGGTCCCCCTGCATGGCCACGCCTGCATAGGCGTGCACCGGTGCGGGTATCAGGCGAGACGAAAGCCCGAGAGGAGAGGGGACTGACGCCATGACGGAGCCGCACGGCAATGGTGCCGGGCGCGCGGAGGACGAGGCGACGGGTGGACGCCGAGTTCCGAGCACCACCCCGAGATCGACTGGGTCGCCGCCGAGCGCTCGCCCGAGTTCAGAGAGCTTGTGACGAAGAAGAAGGCATTCGTCGTTCCGTGCACGATCTTCTTCCTCACCTGGTACTTCGGCTTCGTGATCCTGGCCGGGTACGCGCCGGACTTCATGGGCGAGGAGTTCCTCGTCGACGGCCTGACGGTCGGCTACATGCTGGCACTCAGCCAGTTCGTCATGACCTGGGGCCTCGCCGCCTGGTACCTGCGCAGGTCCGACCGCGTGTTCGACCCGCTCGCCAAGCGGGCGGCGGACAAGGCGCTCGAGGTGGACGGCGCAGGTAACGGCCGCCTCGGGTCGGCCGATGCCCCCTCGAGCGCCGGCCTGATCTTCCTGTTCGGGTTCGACGGCTTCCTGTACTCCGTCGGGTTCCTGGTCGCCTTCCTCACCGTGCTGTTCCTGCTCGGCGAGCGGATGCGCAACTCGGGCAAGTACGCGATCGCGGACGTGCTCTCGTTCCGTATGAACGAGCGCCCGGCGCGCTCGGCGGCAGCCCTCGGCACGCTGAGCGTGGCGGGCTTCTCTACCTGATCGCGCAGATGGTCGGCGCGGGCGTCCTGATCCAGGCGCTCGTCGGCATCGACTTCACGCTGTCCGTGATCTGCACCAGGGGGCCTTCATGCTCTTTTACATCGTCATGGGCGGCATGCTCGCAACGAGCTGATCCAGATCGTCGAGGCCGTCCTGCTGATGACGGCGACGATCCTGCTCACGCTGTTCGTGCTCGGCGAGGTCGGCTGGAACCCGATCAACCTGTTCAAGGAGGCGCGCGCCGAGTCGCCCGAGGGCCAAGGCCTATACTCAAGCCCGGCCTGCTTCCTCGAGCCCGATCGACACCGTGTCGCTCGGCCTCGCGCTGAGTGCTCGGCACGGCCGGCCTGCCGCACATCCTGATGCGCTTCTTCACGGTGCCGGACGCCAAGGCGGCGCGCGGGTCGGTCATGTGGGCCGTCGTCCTGATCGGCGCGTTCTTCGTGATGACGACGGCGCTCGGCTTCGGCGCACGGGCGATCCTCGGGAGCGGGGCGGAGGAGGCCGTCGGCTCCGGCGGCAACCTCGCGGCGCCGCTGCTCGCGGAGGAGGTCGGCGGAGGCGCCGGCACCGTCGGCGGCGACCTGTTCCTGGCGATCATCGCCGCGGTCGCCTTTGCGACGATCCTCGCGGTGGTGGCGGCGTTCATGAGCCATCCGGGGCCGTCGCCCGCGACATCTGGTCGAATTGAGTGCGCAAGGGTCACGACTCCGAGAAGGAGGAGGTATGGGTCGCGAAGATCGCACCGTGGCGATCGGCGCGATCGCGATCACGATCGCCGTGATCGGCGGAGAGGGCCTGAACGTCTCGTTCATGGTGGGCCTCGCGTTCGCGGTGGCGGCGAGCGCGATCTTCCGGCGCTCCTGCTCGCGCTGACGTGGCGGCGCCTCAACACGACCGGCGCGGTCACCGGCGTGCTCGTCGGCGTGTTCAGCTCGATCGCGCTCGTGATCATCAGCCCGACCGTGTGGCCGGGCGCTGACTGCCGAGGGCGGCGCGCTCGGTTTCTACGATCTCGCGAACCCGGGCATCGTCTGATCCCGCTCGGCTCCATCGGCTGTTCCTGGGCACCGTGCTGTCCAAAGCAGGTCGAGGAGCGCAGCTTCAACGAGCTGTACGTGCGCTCCGAGACGGGCCTCAGCGCCGAGGTCGGCACCGGCCTCACGCTCACCGGCCGGTCAACCGGTCGCCGTACAGCCGCGGCCGCCACGACCACCTTGCCGCACCCGTAGCGGCTTCCAAGCGTGGAGGGGCGAGCGCGCGCCCCTCCGCGATCTACCACAATCCGGCGCCTGCGAACAAAGGCTGAGATCGACGCTCTGCGCAGGGCCAAGGAGCGCCTCGACCCGCTCCTGCTCTACCCCGAGCCGGTCCGGATCGCGGGCGTGCAAGTCGACCGCCCCGTGGCTGTTCCGCATTCCCGGTTTCAGGCGCTTTCGCGGCTATGCCACGCGGCGCAACATCTGGCTGAAGCGGGCGGTGCTCGACGAGCGGCTCGTTACCGCACGAGCTCTGCCACGTGTGGCAGCTGCAGCATGAGCCGCTGCGCGTGTGGCTCTCGTACGCGCGCCCCTCGACGTTCAGCTCCGACAGGAGCGCCTACCGGGCGAACCGCTCCGAGGCCAGCGATGCGCGCGGCGGCGGGGGTACCCGCTCAGCCCGACGCCCTGCTGGCACTCCAGCACGTCGCCTGCGAGCCGCCCGCGGCGTTCGAGGACGAGGCGCGCCCGCGGCGTGGGGCTCGTGCCGGGTCGAGCTCGACGAGGGCGAGCGGGCCCAGCCCGACTGGCGCGAGTTCGACGGCCTGATCGTCATGGGCGGGCCGATCGGCGCCTTACCAGGACGAGAAGCATCCATGGCTGGCCGACGAGAAGCGAGCGATCGCGGAAGCAGCCCGCTCAGGCCACTCGGTCTGGGGCATGTGCCTCAGAGCGCCGGCCTGCTTCGCCGCCGCGCTCGGCGCCGCCGTGCCCGAGCCGCCGCCGAGGTCGGCGTGCTGCCCGTCGAGCTGACCGACGCGGCCGCTGCCGATCCCGTCTTCGAGCCGGGGCGCCGCGCAACTTCCCGGCGCTGCAATGGCACGGCGACACCTTCGACCTGCCGGAGGGAGCCACTCTCCTGGCGAGCTCGCCCGCCTACCGGAACCAGGCGTTTGCCTACCGCAACGCCCACGCGCTTGAGTTCCACATCGAGGTCCCACCCGAGCTGGCGCGAGAGTGGGCGGAGGTGCCGGCGTACGCGCAAGAGCCTCGAGCGCGTGCTCGGCCCGGGCGCGTTGGCCGGCTTCCTCGCCGACGTGGAGGCGAGCGCCCGCGACGCTGCCGCTCGCCCGCTCGCTGTTCGGGCGCTGGCTCGAGCACGCCGTCGGTGTGCCGGGGCGGGCGGTCGGGTAGAAAGCCGTTATGGAAGCGAGCACCGGAAACGCATCCGAACAGGTAGAGAACGAGATTGCGGAGCTCCTCGACCAGGAGGTCTTCGACCGCCGCAGGAATTCGTGGAGCACGCACTGATCTCAGACGAGTCGGTGCACGAGGAGGCCCAGGACCCGGAGGCTTGGTGGGCGAAGCAGGCCGAGGCGCTCGACTGGTTCGAGCCCTGGGACACCGTGCTGGACAAGTCCAGCGCCTCCACAAGTGGTTCACGGGCGGGAAGCTGAACGCGTCGCACAACGCGCTCGACCGGCACGTCGAGGCCGGCCGCGGCGACCGCGCTGGCCTACCACTGGCGCGGCGAGGAGGGCGAGGAGCGCGACGTCACCTACGCCGGCCTGCTTCCACGACGTCAAACGGCTCGCGAACGCGCTCAAGGAGCGCGGCGTGGAGCCCGGCGACGTGGTCGGCATCTACCTCCGATGATCCCCGAGGTGGCCGTCGCGATGCTCGCCTGCGCGCGCATCGGCGCTCCCCCCACAACCTGGCCATCGCCTTCTCCGCGGACGCGGTGAAGGAGCGCATGCAGTTCGCGGAAGCCAAGGCGCTGATCACGGTCGACCAGGCGCGCCGCAAGGGCAAGGCGGCCGACATCAAGCCGGCGGTGGACGAGTTCTTCATGGACGAGGTGCCGTCGATCGAGACGGTCGTCGTGGTGCGAAACACCGGCGCCGAGGTTCCGATGACGGACGGCCGCGACATCTTCTACGACGAGGCGATCGAGGCTGCCTCGGACGAGTGCGAGCCGGAGCCCCTCGACGCAGAGCACCCCGCTGTTCGTCCTCTACACGAGCGGCTCCACCAGAAGCCGAAGGGGATCCTTCACACAACGGGGGGCTACCTGACCGGGGTCGCCTGGACGACGAAGCACGTCTTCGACCTGAAGCCGGACGAGGACCTGTGGTGGTGCTCGGCCGACGTCGGCTGGGTTACCGGCCACTCCTACATCGTCTATGGGCGGCTCATGAACGGCATGACGTCGGTGATGTACGAGGGCGCGCCGGACTACCCGCAGAAGGACATCTGGTGGACTGTGCGAGCGCTACAGCGTGAGTTCCGGCGCCGACGGCGATCCGCGCGTGAAAGTGCGACGAGCACCCGCAGTCGCACGACCTCTCGAAGCTGAGGCTCCTCGGGAGACCGTGGTGAAGCGATCGACGCCGAAGGCCTGGCTCTGGTACTGGAAGGTGATGACGTCTGCCGATGATCGACGCCTGGTGGCAGACGAAGACGGGGCGCGCTGGTCTCGCCGCTTCCCGGGCCTCACGCCGGCGAAGCCCGGCTCCGCCACGAAGCCACTGCCGGGGGTGGACGCCGTGGTGCTCAACGGCGACGAGGTCGAGGACGGTGAGCAGGGCCTGCTCGCCCTCGTCAAGCCCTGGCCCGGCATGCTGCGGACGCTCTACCGCGACCCGGAGCGCTTCGAGGAGACACCTTCTACGAAGGTGGACGAGTCCCGCTACTACGTGGGCGACGCGGCGCGCAAGGACAAGGACGGCTACATCTGGGTGATCGGCCGAGCCGACGACGCCGTGAACGTGTCCGGCCATCTGCTCTACCACGGCCGAGGTGGAGTCGGCGATCGTCTACCAGCCGAAGGTCGCCGAGGCGGCCGTGATCGGCCAAGAGGACGAGGACACGGGCCAGGCGATCTCGGCCTTCGTGATCCTCGAGGGCGAGACCGACGAGGGCGACGAGGCTCTCGAGGGCGAGATCCGCGAGCGCGTGGCGCAGCGGATCGGCAGCCGGCGCCGCCAAGCGGATCATCTGGACCGCCGACGTTCCGAAGACCCGCTCCGGAAAGATCATGCGCCGGCTGCTGCGCGACATCGCCGAGGGGCGCAAGCGGCCGACGTGACGACGCTCCGCGAACCGGGTGTGATGAAGGACCTCGAGGAGAAGTTCGCCGGGGACGACGCCTGACCACGACGGTGGGGCGGCGTTTCCCCTTGCGGGCACACCCGGCCCGGTTGGGTAGCCTGAGCGAATGAATCGCGGTGCGGGTCGCG